>NZ_JALBVB010000056.1:175033-215614 GCF_022669155.1 Kineococcus sp. TRM81007
ACGTCCGCGACGCCCTGCTGCTCGTGCCGCCCGGGCTGCCGCCGGGCGAGCCGGTCGCGTTGGTCCTGACCCTGCACGGCGCCGGCGGTGACGCGGTCGGCGGTCTGGCGCCGCTGCGGCCGCTGGCCGAGGAGCACGGCCTGGTGCTGCTCGCACCGGCCTCGCGGGGTTCGACGTGGGACGCGGTCGGGGGCGCGCACGGCGAGGACGCCGAGCTGGTGGACCGGGCGCTGACGCGGGTGTTCGGGACCGTGGCGGTGGACCCGGGGCGGGTGGCGGTCGCGGGCTTCTCCGACGGCGCCTCGTACGCCCTGGGGCTGGGCCTGGCCAACGGCGAGCTGTTCCGCCGCGTCGTCGCCTTCTCCCCGGGCTTCGTGCCGGACGGGCCGCGCGTCGGTCGGCCGGAGGTCTACGTCTCCCACGGGGACGACGACGAGGTCCTGCCCGTCGACCGGACGAGCCGGCGGATCGTGCCGGCGTTGCGCGAGGCCGGGTACGACGTGACGTACCGGGAGTTCGACGGCCCGCACGTCGTCCCGCCGGAGGTGGCCCGGGAGGCGGCGGCCCGGCTCGGCGGGCCGCCGGCCGACGCGTCGGGCGGCGGCTGAGGCGGCGGGCGCCGGCCGGTGCGGTGCGCGTGCCGGTGGTGCTGCGCCTCGCCGCGCGCACCCCCGTGTCCCGGTGCGCGCGTAAGCTCGTGCGCCGTGGCCACCGACTTCCCCGCCGAGATCTCCGCCCTCCGCCAGACGTACGCGTCGATCCGCCAGGTGTCGGACCTCGACGCGCTGCGCGAGGAGCTGACCCGGCTCAACGAGCAGGCCGCCGCCCCGGACCTGTGGGACGACGTCGAGCACGCCCAGTCCGTCACCAGCCGCCTGTCCACGGTGCAGGCCGAGCTGGAGCGCATCGAGCGGATGGGCTCGCGCATCGACGACCTCGAGGTCCTCGTGGAGCTCGCCGAGTCCGAGGACGACGCCGACTCCCAGGCGGAGGCGGAGCGGGAGCTGGTGACGATCAAGAAGCAGCTCGACGAGCTGGAGGTCCGCACCCTGCTGAGCGGGGAGTACGACCAGCGCGAGGCGCTGGTGACGATCCGCTCCGAGGCCGGTGGCGTGGACGCGGCGGACTTCGCCGAGATGCTCGTGCGCATGTACCTGCGCTGGGCGGAGCGCAAGGGGTACAAGACCGAGGTGTACGACACCTCCTACGCGGAGGAGGCGGGCATCAAGTCCGCCACCTTCAAGGTCGCCGCCCCGTACGCCTACGGCACCCTCTCCGTCGAGCAGGGCACCCACCGCCTGGTGCGCATCTCCCCGTTCGACAACCAGGGCCGGCGCCAGACGTCCTTCGCGGGGGTGGAGGTGCTGCCGGTGGTGGCCGAGACCGACCACATCGAGGTCCCGGAGAACGACGTCCGGGTGGACGTGTACCGCTCCTCGGGGCCGGGCGGGCAGTCCGTCAACACCACGGACTCCGCGGTGCGGCTGACGCACGTGCCCACCGGCATCGTCGTCACCTGCCAGAACGAGAAGTCCCAGCTGCAGAACAAGGCCGCCGCGATGCGCGTGCTGCAGGCGAAGCTGCTGGAGAAGGCCCGCCGGGACCGCCAGGCGGAGCTGGACGCCCTCAAGGGCGACGACTCCGGCTCCTGGGGCAACCAGATGCGCTCCTACGTGCTGCAGCCGTACCGCATGGTCAAGGACCTGCGCACCAACCACGAGGTCGGCAACGCCGAGGCCGTCTTCGACGGCGAGATCGACGCCTTCCTGGAGTCCGGCATTCGCTGGCGCCGCCAGGGCGAGCGGGCGGCCGGCGCCGCGAGCTGAGCGCGCGCGACTCACCCGGACGGGGGGCGGAGCTCACGCGCCGTGCCCGCCCGTAGAGTGGTCGGCGGCTGGAGCACGTCCCGCACCTCCCGTCCCCGAGACCGGCCACCCCGCGAGTGATCACCTTCGAGCACGTCAGCAAGGTCTACGGCGAGGGGTACCGCCCCGCGCTCGCCGAGGTGACCCTGCAGATCGACAAGGGGGACTTCGTCTTCCTCGTCGGCCCGTCCGGGTCGGGCAAGTCCACGTTCCTGCGGCTGGTGCTGAAGGAGGAGAAGGCGTCCTCGGGGACCGTGCAGGTCGCCGGGCGCGACGTGGGCCGGCTGCGCAGCTGGAAGGTGCCGGCGCTGCGCCGCGAGATCGGGGTGGTCTTCCAGGACTTCCGGTTGCTGACCGACAAGTCCGTCTTCGAGAACGTCGCCTTCGCCCTGCAGGTGCTGGGCCGGCCGCGGCACGTCATCGCGCAGTCGGTGCCGGAGACGCTGGCCCTGGTGGGGCTGCAGGGCAAGGAGAAGCGCCGCCCGCACGAGCTGTCCGGCGGTGAGCAGCAGCGGGTGGCGATCGCCCGCGCGTTCGTCAACCGGCCCTCGCTCCTGCTGGCGGACGAACCCACCGGCAACCTCGACCCGGAGACCAGCGTGGGCATCATGAAGCTGCTGGACCGCATCAACCGCACGGGGACCACGATCGTCATGGCCACGCACGACGACGACATCGTCGACCAGATGCGCAAGCGCGTCGTGGAGCTGCGCGACGGCCGCGTCGTGCGCGACGAGGACCGCGGCGTGTACGGCTCGGCCCGCTGATGCGCCTCGGCTTCGTCCTGCGGGAGATGGGCGCCGGGCTGCGCCGCAACTTCACCATGACGCTCTCCGTCGTCCTGGTGACGATGGTCTCGCTGTTCTTCCTGGGGCTGGGCCTGCTGGTGCAGCAGCAGGTCTCCATCCTCAAGGGCGACTGGTACGACCGCGTCCAGGTGTCGATCTTCCTGTGCGGGGAGGTCAGCGGCGAGGAGCGCTGCCCCACCGGTCCGGTCACCACCGAGCAGCGCGACGCGCTGCGCGCGCAGCTGGAGGCCTCGCCGCTGGTGGACCGGGTCTTCTACGAGTCCCAGCAGGAGGCGTACGACAACTTCCTGGAGCAGTACGACGACGCGCTGACCGAGAACGTCACCCCGGACCAGCTGCCGGAGTCGTTCCGCGTGCGGCTGACCGAGCCGGACCGCTACGAGGAGATCCGCGAGCAGTTCGCCGGGCAGCCCGGCGTGGAGGACGTCCCGGACCAGCGGGCCATCCTCGGGCCCCTGTTCGCCGCGATGGACGGCGCCACCCGCGTGGCGATCGGCCTGGCCGCCCTGATGCTGCTGTGCTCGGTGCTGCTGGTGTCCACCACGATCCGCCTGACGGCGTTCAGCCGCCGTCGGGAGACGAGCATCATGCGGCTGGTGGGCGCCTCGCGGGCGCTGATCCAGCTGCCGTTCGTGCTGGAGGGCGTCGTGGCCAGCTTCGTCGGCGCGGTCCTGGCCTCCGGGGCGCTGTACGCGCTGGTGGAGTTCGGCGTGGGCCGGCTGAACGACCGACCGGACTTCACCACCCGCCTCGTGGAGACCGCCGACGTGCTGTGGCCCACCGCGCCGGTGCTGGTGGGTGTCGGGCTCGTCTTCTCCGTGGTCGCCTCGCTGCTGAGCCTGCGGCGCTGGCTGCGGGTCTGAGCGCGTCCGCGCCCCGGCCCGCCGGGCGTGCGGGCCGGGCGGGTGCCCGGGGCGGGCGCCCCGGGGGAACGGCCGTGCGCGCAGGTGCCCGCGCCGCCTAGACTCGACGGTCCAGACCACCACGGGGAGGGCCGACGTGCCGCGCGAGACCGGGCGCAAGGTGATCGCCAGCAACCGCAAGGCGCGTCACGACTACCACATCGAGGACACCTACGAGGCGGGCCTGTCCCTGATGGGCACCGAGGTGAAGGCCCTGCGCATGGGCCGCGCCTCCCTGGTCGACGGCTTCGCGCAGATCGACGGCGGCGAGATGTGGCTGGAGCACGTCCACATCCCCGAGTACGTCCAGGGCACGTGGACCAACCACGCGCCCCGCCGCCGCCGCAAGCTGCTGCTGCACCGCGCGGAGATCGACAAGTGGGCCGGCAAGGTCCGCGAGTCCGGCCTGACGATCGTGCCGCTGTCGCTGTACTTCGTCGACGGCCGCGTGAAGGTCGAGATCGGCCTGGCGCGGGGCAAGAAGAACTACGACAAGCGGCACGCGCTGCGCGAGCGCCAGGACCGCCGCGAGGCCGAGCGCGCGATGTCGCTGCGGCGGAACCGCGAGTGAGGCGCCCGGTCCGTCGGTCCGCGCCCGCCCGGCGGGAATGGGCGCGCCCGGCGGGCCGTTGGGACGTATGATGGTCACCGGTCGCCACGACGGGGCCGGCAGCACCACAACTCAACAAGGGGATGACAGGTTTCGACGTCGGTCGTCGAGCCAGGGGAAGCGGGTCGAGGATGCACGGTCATCTCGTCAACGCTCCGTGCAAACCAATAGGTGCCGATTCCAAGCGCACCGAGTTCGCCCTCGCCGCCTGAGCGAGTGCGACTCTGTCAGCCCGGGTGTGCTCCCGCCCCGGGTCCTGGCATCGACTAGGGGGCTCACCTCTCACCGAGGTCGCGTAGGTGAGAGGGACACGCAACGCGGCTGGGCCCGGCGATGACATGCCTGTGTGAGCATCGGGGCCGAGCAGACCGCTGAACAGGCTGCACCCGGAGAAGCCCTGGTACCACGCTGACGGACGCGGGTTCGATTCCCGCCATCTCCACACCCTGTCGAAGGGCCGCTCCCCGCTCGGGGAGCNAGCGGCCCTTCGGCGTCCCCGGGCGGCCGTCCCCCCGGTCGCTCACCCCGCGGTCGTGCGGGCGCGGGCAGGCCCCTGCCGGTGCGGCCGGCCGGCCCCTCCCGCCCCGTGCGGTGACGGGCGGTCGCGTCACCGGTACGCGACTCTCCGGGCGCGGTCCGGCGTCTGCCGTGTCACCGAGAACACGCTGCGTCGCAAGCGTTCCGCCGTGCCGGGGGTTTATCCGTGATCGCTTCGGAGAGCCGGGTGCAGCGCACCTACCGTCGCCCTCCAGACGGCCCGCCGCGGCCGCCGGACGAGGAGGGTGCCGTGCAGGACGTCGACTACCGGGAGCTGGTGGAGGACTCGCCCCTGCCCACCTTCGTCGTGCGCGACGGTGCGGTGCTGTGGGCCAACCGGGCCGCGCGGCTGCTGGTCGGCGAGGAGGTCGACGGTCCCGGACCGGTGGGCTCGCCGCTGGCCGGCCTCGTCCACCCCGACGACCACGACGCGCTCGCGGCCGGTCTCGCCGCCGGCGAGCGCACCGTCCCGGCGCAGCCGGCCCCGCCGGCCGAGTGGCGCTTCCTGTGCGCCGGTGCCGCCGCGACGACCGTGGAGGTGCGCGTCGCGCCCGTGCGCTTCGAGGGGGCGCCGGCGCTCGCCCTGGCCTGCTGGGACGTGTCCCAGCACGTCGAGCGGCAGCGCGACCTCGCGCACCGCGCCACCCACGACCGCCTGACCGGGCTGCCGAACCGCTCCCTGTTCGAGGACCGCTGGTCCCAGGCCCGCTCCCGCACCCGCCGCACCGGGCGGGCTCCCGTGGTGGCCTTCTGCGACGTCGACGAGCTCAAGCGGTTCAACGACCGGTACGGCCACCTCGCCGGCGACGCCGTGCTGGTGGCGGTGGCGCGCCGGCTGGCGGCCGTGGCGCGCGAGGAGGACACCGTGGCCCGCTACGGCGGCGACGAGTTCGTCGTCCTCGTGGAGGGGCCGGTCGAGGTGGAACCCGCCGCGCTGGAGGAGCGCTTCCGCCGGGCCGTCACCGACGTCGCCGTGGAGCTGCCCGGCGGAGCCGGCGGCGTGTCCCTGACGTGCAGCGTCGGCCTCGTGGTGGACGACCCGGCCGTGCCGCCCGCCGAGGTGCTGGCGCGCGCCGACGCGCGGATGTACCGGGACAAGCGCGCCCGCCGCCCCTGAGGGTGCGCGCGGGCGGGTGCCGGGGCGGTCGTACGGTGCGGCGGTGAGTCGACTGCTCCAGCCCCTGACCCTGCGCGGCACCACCTTCGGGCACCGCGTGTGGGTCTCCCCGATGTGCCAGTACTCCTGCGACCCCGTCGCCGCCCCCGGCGTGCCGGGGGACTGGCACCTGGTCCACTACGGCTCCCTCGCCGTCGGCGGTGCCGCCCTCGTCCTCACCGAGGCCGCCGCCGTCGTGCCCGAGGGGCGCATCTCCCCGCACGACGCGGGCCTGTGGGACGAGGAGCAGGAGCGGGCCTGGGCGCGGATCGTCGCCTTCGTGCACTCCCAGGGCGCCGCCGCCGGCGTCCAGCTCGCCCACGCCGGCCGCAAGGCGAGCACCCACCGCCCCTGGGCGCCCGTGCAGGGCAGCGTGCCGCCGGGGGAGGGCGGCTGGCCCACCGTCGCGCCCAGCACGATCGCCCACGGCGACCTGGCCGTGCCCACCGCCCTGGACGTCGACGGCATCGCCCGCGTGGTGGCCGCGTTCGCCGGCGCGGCACGCCGCGCCGAGCGCGCCGGCTTCGACGTGGTGGAGCTGCACGCCGCCCACGGCTACCTGCTGCACCAGTTCCTGTCGCCGCTGTCCAACAGGCGCGCCGACGGCTACGGCGGCGACCTGGCCGGCCGCGCCCGGCTGCTGCTGGAGGTCCTGGATGCCGTGCGCGCGGTGTGGCCGGCGGAGAAGCCGGTGTTCGTGCGGGTGTCCACCTCCGACTGGGCGCCCGGCGGCTGGGACGTGGACGAGTGCGTGCAGCTGGCCCGGTGGCTCGACGAGCACGGCGCGGACCTGGTCGACGCCTCCTCCGGCGGCAACGTGCCCGAGCAGTCCATCCCCGTGGGCCCCGGGTACCAGGTGCCCAACGCGGGCCGGCTCAAGAGGGAGGCGGGTGTGCCGGTGGGGGCGGTCGGCCTCATCCTCGACCCGCTGCAGGCCGAGCAGGTCCTCGTCGGCGGCGACGCCGACGCGGTCCTGCTGGCCCGGCCGCTGCTGGCCGACCCGCGCTGGCCGCAGCGCGCAGCGCTCGCCCTGCACGACACCCGCGCCGTGCCGTGGCCGGCGCAGTACGTGCGCGCCACCCGCGAGGACGTCCCGCTGAGCGCGCCGCGCTGACCGGGCCCGGGCAGCGGGTCGGGCCGCGGGTCGCCGGCCGGGTGCGGCCGGCGCCGGAGACGCCATGATGGGGGTGTGCTCCTGCAGACCGGAACGGGGCGAGAGCCGTGAGCCTGATGCCCCCCACCGCGCTGACGGGCCGCCTGCTGCTGGCGAGCCCGTCGCTGACCGACCCCAACTTCCAGCGCGCCGTCGTCCTCGTGCTCAACCACGACGAGGACGGCGCGCTGGGCGTCGTCGTCAACCGGCCCCTGGAGGTGGACGTGGACGCGGTGCTGCCGGGGTGGCAGGAGTTCGCCACCGCGCCGGGCAAGCTGTTCCAGGGCGGCCCGGTGGCGCTGGACTCCGCGCTGGGGCTGGTGGCCGTGCCCGGTGACCGGCCCGACCCCGCCGGGGTGCGGCGCGTCTTCGGTTCGGTGGGCCTGGGCTCGGTGGGCCTGGTGGACCTGGACACCCCGCCGGAGGCGGTCGTCGACGACCTGGCCGGCTTGCGCATCTTCGCCGGCTACGCGGGCTGGGGCGCCGGGCAGCTGGAGGGGGAGATCGCCGAGGACGCCTGGTTCGTCCTGCCCGCCGAGGCGCGCGACCCCTTCTCCGACGACCCCGGGCGGCTCTGGGGGGACGTGCTGCGCCGCCAGGGCGGCGACCTGGCCCTGGTGGCCAGCTTCCCCGCGGACGTGTCGCTGAACTGACCCGCGCGCGCCCGCCGCCGCGGCCGGGCGGGCACGTACCATCGCGGCATGAGCTCGCCGACCGACGACCCGTTCAGCCCCGCTCCGCAGGAGGCGCCGTCGTCGACGCCCTCGCGCACGGCCGTCCTGGACCGCGACGAGCAGGTCGAGGAGAAGGTCGAGCCGGGCGACCACGAGCGCTTCGCGCACTACGTGAAGAAGGAGAAGATCATGGAGTCCGCCCTCTCGGGCGACCCCGTGATCGCGCTGTGCGGCAAGGTGTGGGTGCCCGGCCGGGACCCGAAGCGGTTCCCGGTGTGCCCCACCTGCAAGGAGATCTACGAGGGCCTGTCCGGCAAGGGCGACGGCAAGGGCGACGGGGACGACTCCGGCCGCTGATGAGCGCTCCCGCCCTCGGCGGGGGTGCGGCCGTCCCGGCCGGGCCGCTCTCGCGCGAGCACCGGGCCACCACGCTGCCCGTCCTCGCCCTCATCTGCCTGGTCGCCTTCGAGTCGATCGCCGTGGCCACCGCCATGCCGGTGGCCNCCGACCTGGGGGCGGTGCGTTCCTACGGCCTGGCGTTCTCCTCGTTCCTGACCGCCAGCCTGCTGGGCACCGTCCTGGCCGGCGGCTGGGCCGACTCCCGCGGGCCGCGGGCACCGATGGCCGCCGGCGCCGCGCTGTTCGTCGTCGGGCAGAGCGTGTGCGCGCTGGCGCCGACCTTCGGGGTGCTGCTGGCCGGGCGCGTGCTGGCCGGGCTGGGCGGCGGCCTGCTGGTCGTCTCGATCTACGTCGTCGTGGGCTCGGCGTACCCGGACGAGGTGCGCCCGCGGGTGTTCGGCTGGATGTCGGCCTGCTGGGTGCTGCCGGGGGTGGCCGGCCCCGCGCTGGCGGGCTGGATGGCCCAGGCGGTCGGTTGGCGGCTCGTCTTCGGCGTCGTCGTCCCCCTGGCGGTCCTCGTCGCGGCGGTCATCCTGCCGCGGGTCGCTGCGGCCGCTGCCGCGCACGCCCCCGCGGCCGGCGGCCCGCCCGGTGCCGGGCCGTCGCCGCGCGGGCGCGCCGCCCGCGGGCTGGTCGTCGCCGTCGGCGCCGGGGCCCTGCAGGCGGGTGCCGAGGGCCTGGGCGACGGCGGGGCGCTGCCGCTCGTGCTCACCGCCGGCGGGGCGGTGGCGGTCCTGGCCGCCCTGCCCGCGCTGCTGCCCGCCGGGGCGCTGCGCCTGGCGCGCGGGCTGCCCAGCGTCGTCGTCGTGCGCGGGCTGTTCACCGCCGCCTTCTTCGGCACCGAGACGTTCGTGCCGCTCATGCTGCAGTCCGAGCGCGGTTTCAGCCCCGCCCAGGCCGGGCTGGCGCTGACCGGCGGCACGATCGGGTGGTTCAGCGGCACCACGGCCCAGGCCCGGGCCCTGGACCGGGTGCCGCGCGCGGTGCTGCTGGCCGCGGGGGGCGCGGTGCTGGCCGTCGCCGGCGCGGTGCTGGCCGCCGTGACGCTCACCGGCGCCAGCGGCTGGTGGGTGCTGGCGGCGTGGCTGCTCGCCGGGTGCGGCATGGGGCTGGGCATCGCCACCACCAGCGTGCTGACCCTGCGCCTGGCCGCACCGGCGGAGCGGGGCCTGGCCTCCTCCGCCCTGCAGCTGTCCGACAACCTCGGCTGCGTGCTGGGGATCGCCGTGGCCGGCGGGGTCTTCGCCGCCCTGCACGCCGGCGCCGGCCGCGACCAGGGCCTGTTCGGCGGCCTGTACGCGGGCCTGGCGCTGATCGCGCTGGCGGCCGCGCTGGCCGGCACCCGCGCCCGGGCGACCCGTCCGGCGGTGTCCCGCCCGGCGCCCGTGCCGGGGTCGTCTACGGTGGGAGGACCGTGAGCACGACAGCGCAGAACACCCCGCCGGACCTGTTCTCCACCGCACCCACCGCGCCCGCCGGGCCCACCAGCACCCCCACGGGGGAGGCGGCCTCGCCGGGCCGGCCGCTGCGCGCGTGGCAGCGGGCCGCGATCGAGCAGTACTTCGACCCCGAGCGCGAGGCCCCCGAGGACTTCCTGGTCACCGCGACGCCGGGCGCGGGCAAGACGACGTTCGCCCTGGCCCTGGCGCGGCGGCTGCTGGACGCCCGCCGGGTGGACCGGGTCGTCGTCGTGGCCCCCACCGACCACCTGCGCACCCAGTGGGCCGAGGCCGCCCACCGCGCAGGCATCGAGCTGGACCCGACGATGTCCAACGCGGTCGGCCCGGTGCGCCCGGACGTGCGCGGCTACGTCACCACGTACGCACAGGTCGCCGGCCACCCGATGCTGCACCGCGCCCGTGCCACCGCCAAGCGCTCCCTCGTGGTGCTCGACGAGATCCACCACGCCGGCGACGGCCTCAGCTGGGGCGAGGCGGTGCAGGAGGCGTTCTCCGACGCCCGCCGCCGCCTGTCGCTGACCGGGACCCCGTTCCGCACCAAGGCCGACGAGCGCATCCCGTTCGTCAGGTACGTCGAGGACGACTCGGCGGAGTCCGAGGGCGGCCTGCGCAGCCTGGCGGACTACACCTACGGCTACCGGCAGGCCCTCGCCGACGACGTCGTGCGCCCCGTGGTGTTCGCCGCCTACACCGGCACCTCCCGCTGGCGGAACTCCGCCGGGGAGGTCGTGGCGGCGTCCCTCAGCGACCCGTCGACGAAGTCGGTGGAGGCGCTGGCGTGGAAGACGGCCCTGGACCCGCGCGGGGACTGGGTTCCGCACGTGATCGCCGCGATGGACGAGCGCCTGGAGCACCTGCGCGAGCACGGCATGCACGACGCCGGCGGCCTGGTGCTGGCCAGCGACCAGGACGACGCCCGCGCCTACGCGAAGATCGTGCAGCGCGTCACCGGTGAGAAGCCCGTGCTGATCCTGTCCGACGACCCCAAGGCGTCGCAGAAGATCACCGACTTCGCCGACGGCGACCAGCGCTTCGCGGTGTGCGTGCGCATGGTCTCCGAGGGCGTGGACGTCCCCCGCGCGGCGTGCCTGGCGTGGATGACCAGCTACCGCACGCCGCTGTTCTTCGCCCAGGCCGTCGGGCGCGTGGTGCGCGCGCGGCGCCGCGGGGAGTCGGCGACGGTGTTCCTGCCCGCGGTGCGCCCGCTGCTGGCGCTGGCCGCGGAGATGGAGACCGACCGCGACCACGTCATCCCGCCGCCGCCCAGCGTCACCTCCGACGAGGTCGACGAGGGCGGGCTGGACCTGCTGCCCGCGCCGGAGCGCGAGCCGGGCGAGGCGAAGGAGTACGAGGCGCTGGACGCGCAGGCGGAGTTCGCGCACGTCCTGCACGGCGGCAAGGCGCTGCTGGGCACCGAGACGGCACCGCTGGAGGTCACCGCGGAGGACGAGGAGTTCCTCGGCCTGCCCGGGCTGCTCTCGCCGGAGCAGACCGCGGCCCTGCTCGCCCAGCGCGACGCGGAGATCCGCAAGCGCACCGCCGCCCCGCGCGGCGCGGACGAGGACGCCGAGCCCGCGGCGGCGGCACCGGCGGAGGAGGCCGAGGAGGCGACCTGGCACACGGCCGCGTTGCTGCGCAAGGAGATCCACGGCCTCGTGGGGCGGGTGGCGGCCGGTCGGCAGATGCCGCACGCCACCGTCTACGCGAAGGTGCGAGCCGCCGTGCCGGGCCCGCCGTCGGCGTCCGCGGGGGTGGACGTGCTGCGCCGCCGGCGGGACCACCTGCTGTCGCTGGTCTGAACGGGTAGGTTCGGACGGTGCCCGAGATCGTCCAGCGGACCATGGTGCGGGGAACCGTCGACGAGGTGTTCGACGTGTCCCTGGACCTCGACGTCGAGCGCGTCGCGGGCCGGCGGTTCAGGGTGCGCGCGGTCGAGGGGGCCGGGCGCACGAAGGGCCGCATCGAGCTGGGGGAGCGGGTGCGCTGGCGGCTGCGGCTGTTCGGGCTGGTCCCCGTCACCCACACCTCGAACATCGTGGAGCTGGAGCGCCCGCGCCGCTTCGTGGACCGCATGGACGACGGGCTGTTCGCGGAGTTCCACCACGAGCACGTCTTCGAGCCCGAGGGGCCGGGGATGACGATCGTGACGGACCGCATGGCGTGGCGCAGCCCCGCCGGGCTGCTCGGCCGCGTCGCCGACGTGCTGTTCGTGCGGCGCACCCTGCGCCGGTTGCTCGCCGACCGGAACTCCGAGATCGTGCGCCGCTTCAGCTGATCCCGCGCGCCACCCCGGCGGCGCCGGTGGAACCCGTCGCCGCCCGCGCCCGTTCGACCGGCGTGGCCGGGAACGCCCCGGCGGAGGAGGACGACGTGGGTTTTCTCGACAACCTCAGGAGCAAGGGCCTGCTCGCCGGCGACCAGCTGAAGACGCGGGTCGCCCAGTTCAAGAGCAAGGACTTCGCCGAGGCGAGCATGGCGACGTGCGCGCTCATCGCCGCCTCCGACGGCAAGATCGAGCCCTCCGAGCGGCAGAAGACCGCGGCCTTCATCGGCTCGCACGACGTCCTGGCGGCCTTCGACGCCGGGCAGCTGCGCGACTCCTTCGAGCGCTACTGCGGCAAGCTGTCCAGCGACTACGACTTCGGGAAGATCGAGGCGCTGCAGGCCGTCGGCAAGCTGCGCTCCAAGCCGGACCAGGCGCGCGCGGTCGTCCAGGTGGGCGTCCTGGTGGGTGGCGCCGACGGCGACTTCGACGACGACGAGCGCCGCGCGGTGCGCGACGTCTGCAACGCCGTCGGCCTGGACCCCGCGGAGTTCGGCGTCTGATGCCCCCCACGCCCACGACGCGCCGGGCCGGGCGGGGAGCGGCCCGCCCCGCCTGGCAGGCTCGCCCGCTGTGAGCACCCCCGCCGGCTGGTACCCCGACCCGTCCCACCAGGCGCAGCTGCGCTGGTGGGACGGTGAACGCTGGACCGAGCACACGCACACCGCCGCACCGACGCACGGCCCGGGCCTGGACCTGCGCAAGGACACCCCCGGCAGCGGCGACCCGCGACAGCACGGGCAGCAGCACCGCCCGTACCCCACGTACGGCGCCTACGGCGACCCGGCCGCCGGCCGCTCGTCCGCCCGGGCCCTGGCCACCCCGGACGGGCGACCGCTGGGCAACCTGGGGCTGCGGCTGCTGGCCCGGGTCGTGGACTGGATCCTCGTCTCCGTCATCGCCACCCTCGCCGGTTGGTCGCTGGTCGAGCGGATGGTGCGGGCGATGGACGACACGCTCACCGCGGCCGTCGCCGGTGACCCCACCGCATCGCTGCGGCTGCTGGAGGACCCCGGCTTCAACGCCGCCCTGTCCAGCTTCACGTTCGTGCTGATCGCCGTCAGCGCCGTCTACACGGTGCTGCCGCTGCGCTTCTACGGCGCCACCCCTGGCAAGGCGCTGTTCGGGCTGCGGGTGCGGCACTGGGAACGGCCCGGGCACCCCACCTGGGGGCAGTCGATCCTGCGCTGGCTGACGAGCGACCTCGCCGTCCAGCTCTTCTGGCCGTACGCGGTGCTCGACTACCTGTGGCCGACGTGGGACCGGCGCAAGCAGGCCCTGCACGACAAGCCGGCCGGCACCGTGGTGGTGCGCCGGCGCTGACCGGCGCCCGGACCCCGCGTCGCCACGGGGCCCGGAGCGCCGGGCCGGCCGGCCCGGCGCGGGTCAGGCGGTGAAGTCGGCGGGCCGCTCGCGCGGCGCCTCGCCGAGCGCCCGGGCCACCCCGTCGGCGTCCAGCTCGGCGCCGTAGACGGGGGTGCCGGGCTGCTGGCGCCAGGACTCGGCCAACGGCCCGGCGTCCACGGCGTCGAACCCCATCGTGAAGACGAGGTCGGCCACCACGGCCTTCGCGGCCGCGTCGTCACCGGCCAGCGGCAGGCCGCGGCGCTCCGGGTCACCCGCGGGGCGGGCGGCGCTCAGCAGGTGCTCGGCCTGGATGCCGTTGAACGCCTTCACCCAGCGCAGCCGGCCCGCCGGGTCCAGCTGCTGGGCGACCCACGCGGTCTCCGGGGTGCCCGCCTCGATCGCGTCGATGCGCCCGTCGCGCTCGCGCGGGTAGTAGTTGCCGGTGTCGACGACGACGGTGCCGTCCGCGGCGCCGTCCAGCGCCCCCGCCAGGTCGGGCACGTTCTTCTCCGGCACGGTCACCACGACCAGGTCCGCCTCGCGCGCCGCCTCGGCGGCGGTCACCGCGCTCGCCCCGGTCTCGGCGGCCAGGTCCGCCAGGGTCTCGGGTCCGCGGGAGTTCGCCACCCGCACCTCGTGCCCCAGCCGGGTGAACGCCCGGGTGAGGTTGCCGCCGATGTTGCCCGCTCCGATGACGCCGATGCGCACGTGGTGCTCCTGCCTTCTCGGGTGTCCGTGACGGTGATCGGCAACCCCGGCGCGCGCCCGGGTGTTCCGGGGCGGCACCGCGCGCGCCGCCCCTGGGCGGTTCAGGCGACGACGGGCTCGCCGACGAGCGAGACCCCCGCCGCGCGCATCCGCTCCAGCGCCGGCTCCACGGTGGCCGCGGAGATGCCCGCCGTCAGGCCCAGCAGCACCGTGGTGCGGAACCCCTCGCGCACCGCGTCCAGGGCGGTGGCCCGCACGCAGTGGTCGGTGGCGATGCCCACCACGTGCACCTCGTCCACGCCCCGTTCGCGCAGCCAGTCCGCCAGCCCGGTGACCAGCTCCCCGCCCTCGGCGGTGACGGTGGAGGTCGTCCCCTCGAAGCCGGAGTAGGCCGCCGAGTACTGGCCCTTGCGGAAGACCGCCTCCACGCGGCTGGTGTCCAGGGCGTCGTGCAGCAGCGCCCCGTAGGTGCCCGCGCGGCAGTGCGGCGGCCAGGAGTCCACGAAGTCCGGGGTGTCGGAGAAGTGGGCACCGGGGTCGACGTGGAAGTCCTGCGTGGCGACCACGTGGTCGTAGCGCAGGTTCCCGCGGGCCAGCAGGTGGCTGGTGCCGGCGGCGACCTCGTCGCCGCCGGCCACCCCCAGCGCCCCGCCGGGGCAGAAGTCGTTCTGGACGTCGACGACGACGAGGGCGCGGGTCATCGGGCCTCTTCGGTGCCGGTGCCGGTGCCGGTGCCGGGGGTGGGCGGTGGCAGCACGGTGGTGGGGATCGCCGGGTCGCCCTTGGACAGCGCCAGGCCGTCCCACGGCAACGTCACCAGCGCGCGGCGCAGGTGCTCGCGGGAGTCCGCCAGCGGCGGCAGGTCCGGCACCCGCTCGCCGTCGACGACGTACGGCACCTGCAGCGGGCGGTCGTTCGGCTCGCGCGGCGGGGTGCGCCCGACGCCGAGGACCTCGTCGGTGGCGGTGCCGGTGGCGCGGTGCCGACGCACCGCGACCTTGCGCCCGCCCTGGGTGACCTTGGAGGTCGAGCGCTTGGCGACGGGGCGACCCTCGACCTCCACCAGCTTGTAGACCAGCCCGGCGGTGGGGGCACCGGAACCGGTCACCAGGGAGGTGCCCACGCCGTAGCCGTCCACCGGCGCGGCGGCCAGCGCCGCCAGCGCGTACTCGTCCAGGTCGCCGGAGACGACGACGCGGGTGGCCGTGGCGCCCAGGGAGTCCAGCTGCTCGCGCGCCTTCACCGCCAGGACCGCCAGGTCCCCGGAGTCGATGCGCACCGCGCCCAGCTCCGGGCCGGCGACCTCGATCGCCGTCTCGATGCCTCGGGTGATGTCGTAGGTGTCCACCAGCAGGGTGGTGCCGGTGCCGAGGGCGGCGACCTGGGCGCGGAAGGCGTCCTCCTCGGTGTCGTGCAGCAGCGTGAAGGCGTGCGCGCTGGTGCCCGCGGTGGGGATGCCGTAGCGCTCGCCGGCGGCCAGGTTGGAGGTGGCGGTGAACCCGCACAGGTACGCCGCCCGCGCGGCGGTGACCGCGGCCTCCTCGTGGGTGCGCCGCGACCCCATCTCGATGAGCGGGCGCCCGCGCGCGGCGGTGCTCATGCGGGCCGCCGCCGCGGCGATCGCGCAGTCGTGGTTGAGGATGGACAGCACCACCGTCTCCAGCACCACGGCCTCGGCGAAGGTGCCGGTCACGGTCAGCAGGGGGGAGCCGGGGAACCACAGCTCGCCCTCGGCGTAGCCCTCGATCGAGCCGGTGAAGCGGTACGCCGCCAGCCACTGCAGGGTGCGCTCGTCCAGCACCCCCCGCAGCCGCTCCAGGGCCGCCGGCTCGAAGCGGAAGTCGCGCACCGCGTCCAGCACCCGCGGCACGCCCGCCACGACGCCGTACCGGCGCCCCTCCGGCAGGCGGCGGCCGAACACCTCGAAGGTGCAGCGGCGCTCGGCGGTGCCGTCGGCCAGCGCGGCCTGCAGCATCGTCAGCTCGTAGTGGTCGGTCAGCAGCGCCGTCGTCGCGCCGCCCCTCGCCGTGCTCACGCTCACCCGGGCGAACCTAGCGCGCCGCGACGACGCGGGTCTCGCCAGCGCGCGGGGCCCCGCCGACCGGGTTCCGTAGACTGCGGCCCGTGCCCTCGACCGTCCTCACCGCTCCCGTGGAGCTCGAGCGCCCCGAGGCGGACCTGACCGCCGCCCCCGACACCCCGTGGGTCACGCTGGTCTGGAACGACCCCGTGAACCTCATGTCGTACGTCTCGTACGTCTTCCGCACCCACTTCGGGTACTCGGAGGCCAAGGCGCAGGCCCTCATGCTGGACGTGCACACCAAGGGCCGCGCCGCGGTCAGCTCCGGCAGCCGCGAGCAGATGGAGCGCGACGTGGAGGCCATGCACGGCTACGGGTTGTGGGCCACCCTGCAGAAGGACGACTGAGCCCCCTGAGGATCCGACGACGCGCCATGGCCACCTTCCGCCGTTCCCGCAACGGGCTGTTCTCCCTGACCCTGCAACCCGTCGAGGCCGACGTGCTGGCCTCCGTGACCCGCGAGGTCCTCGAGCTGCTCGACGTGCCCGAGCGCCGCGTCGACCCGCTGGCCGCCGAGCTCGGCCTGGGCGACCTGCCCGCCTTCGGGCCCCTGGACGAGGACGGGTCGACGGGCAGCACCGGGAGCACCTCCCCGCCGCAGGACGAGGTGCTGCGCCGGCTCCTGCCGGACGCCTACCCGGAGGACCCCGACGCCGCCGCCGAGTTCCGCCGCTTCACCGAGCACGGGCTGCGCGAGCGCAAGGCCGCCGCCGCGCGCACCGTCCTGGCCTCCCTGGCTCCCGTGGAGGGCCAGGGCGGCCGCGTGCAGCTGGACGCCGACGGCGCCCGCACCTGGCTGGCCGCCCTCAACGACGTGCGCCTGGCCCTGGGCACCCGCCTGGGCGTGCGCGACGACGACGGGCCCGAGCTGCTCGACGAGGACGACCCGGCCCGCTACGCGTGGGCGGTGTACGACTTCACCACCCACCTGCAGGAGACGCTGGTGCGCTCCCTGGGCTGATCCCGGGCGCGGCGCGACCCGCCGCGTAACCTGCTCCGGTGAGCGCGAGCCTGGACCGGGACGACCCCATCGGCATCTTCGACTCCGGGGTGGGCGGCCTGACCGTCGCCCGCGCCGTCCTCGACCAGCTGCCGCACGAGGCGATCCACTACATCGGCGACACCGCCCACAGCCCGTACGGGCCCAAGCCCATCGCCGAGGTGCGCCGCTACGCCCTGGACGTGCTCGACGACCTCGTCGACTCCGGCGTGAAGATGCTCGTCATCGCCTGCAACTCCGCCTCCGCCGCCGTGCTGCGCGACGCCCGCGAGCGCTACGACGTGCCCGTCGTGGAGGTCATCCTCCCGGCGATGCGCCGGGCGGTGCGCGCCACCCGCAACAACCGCGTCGGCGTCATCGGCACCCGCGCCACGATCTCCTCGCGCGCCTACGACGACGCCTTCGCCGGCGCGCTGGACGTGCACCTGACCAGCGCGGCGTGCCCGCGGTTCGTGGAGTTCGTCGAGCGCGGCGTCACCGGCGGCCCGGAGCTGCTCGACGCCGCCCGCGAGTACCTGGCCCCCGTCATGGCCGCCGGTGTGGACACCCTGGTGCTGGGCTGCACCCACTACCCGATGCTGACCGGCGTGCTGCGCACCGTCGTCGGCGACGGGGTGACGCTGGTCTCCAGCGCCGAGGAGACCGCCCTGGACGTCTACCGGGAGCTGTCCGCGCGCGACCTGCTGCGCCCCGACGACCGCCCCGCCCCGCGGCACCGCTTCACCGCCACCGGCGACCCCACCCCGTTCCGGCAGCTGGCGCAGCGCTTCCTCGGCCCGCAGATCGTCTCGGTGGAGGAGACCGGCCCGCTGCAGCTGGGGGCGCTGCGCGGGGCCCTGCGCGGCGCCGGTGAGAAGGTGGGCCGGTGAGCACCGAGCCCAGCACCCCCGCCGCCCGCGCCGACGGCCGCGCCCCCGACGAGCTGCGCGACGTGCGCATCACCCGCGGCTGGCTCGACCACGCCGAGGGCAGCGTCCTGGTCGAGTTCGGCCGCACCCGCGTGCTGTGCGCGGCGTCCTTCACCGAGGGCGTGCCGCGCTGGCGCAAGGGTTCCGGGCAGGGCTGGGTCACCGCCGAGTACGCCATGCTGCCGCGCGCCACGAACACCCGCGGCGACCGCGAGTCCGTCAAGGGCAAGATCGGCGGGCGCACCCACGAGATCAGCCGTCTCATCGGCCGCAGCCTGCGCGCCGTCGTCGACACCAGGGCGCTGGGCGAGAACACCGTCGTGCTGGACTGCGACGTCCTGCAGGCCGACGGCGGCACCCGCACCGCCGCGATCACCGGCGCCTACGTGGCCCTGGCCGACGCGATCGCCTGGGGCAGGGCGAAGGGACTGGTCCGGCAGTCCAAGCAGCCGCTCACCGGCTCGGTCAGCGCCGTCAGCGTCGGCGTCGTCGGCGGGCGCCCCGTCCTGGACCTGCCGTACGTGGAGGACGTCAAGGCCGAGACCGACATGAACGTCGTCGTCACCGGTGACGGCCGGTTCGTGGAGGTGCAGGGCACCGCCGAGGGCGCGCCCTTCGACCGCTCCGAGCTGGACGCCCTGCTCGACCTGGCGGTGGGCGGCTGCGCGCGCCTGGCCGCGCTGCAGGCCGAGGCGCTGGCCGCGCCGCTGCCCGGGGCGTCCGCGTGAGCGGCCCGGCGGCCGGTGCGCGCCGGGTGGTGCTGGCCACCCGCAACGCCCACAAGGTCGGCGAGCTGCGCGCCGTCCTCGAACCCCTCCTGCCCGGCGTGGAGGTCCTCGGTGTCGACGCCTTCGACGACGTGCCCGAGGTCGCCGAGACCGGCGTGACGTTCGAGGAGAACGCGCTGCTGAAGGCCCGCGCCGTGGCCGTCGCCACCGGTGTGGTGGCCGTCGCCGACGACTCGGGCATCGCGGTGGACGTGCTCGGCGGCTCCCCGGGCGTCTTCTCCGCCCGCTGGGCCGGCCGGCACGGCGACGACGCGGCCAACCTCGAGCTGCTGCTCGCGCAGGTCGCCGACGTGCCGGTGCAGCACCGCAGCGGCGCGTTCGTGTGCGCGGCCGCCGTGGCCACCCCCGCCGGCGAGGAGCACGTGGTGCGCGGTGAGCTGCGCGGGCGGATCACCACCGCCGCCGCCGGTGGCGGGGGCTTCGGCTACGATCCGATCTTCGTGCCGGCCGGGTCCCAGCGGACCCTCGCCGAGCACAGCGCGGAGGAGAAGAACGCGATCAGCCACCGCGGGCGGGCCTTCGGGGCGCTCGCACCCGTGCTGGCCGCCGTTCTCGACGGTCGCCCCATCCACGAGGCGACCGGCTCCGAACCCCTGGTGTGAGGACACCGGGCAGCGCAGCGGACACCTCGGCGCCGGAGGGGAGCGCGGGGCCACCGCCCCGCGCGGCCGGGACGGCTGCGCTGTCCGGGGTCCTCGCCGCCGGCGTGACGGTCGGGGTGGGGCGGCTGGTGGCGGGCCTGCCGCTCGGCGGGCTCTCGCCGTCCGCGGCCCCCCTCCTCGTCGTGGGCGACGCCGTCGTCGACCGCGTGCCCGCCGCCGTGAAGGACGCCGCGATCAGCGCGTTCGGCACCGCCGACAAACCGGTGCTGCTGGCCACCATCGCCGTCCTCGTCACCCTCCTCGCCGCCGCGGCCGGTGTCCTCGCCCGCCGCCGGCTCGCCCTGGGGATCGCCGTCGTCGCCGTGCTCGGCGCCGCGGGTGTCCTCGCCGCCGTCACCCGTCCCGACGCCACCGCGCTGTGGCCGCTGCCGTCCGCCCTCGGCGCCGCCGCCGGCGCGTACGCCCTCACCCTGCTCACGCGCCGCCTCGCCCCCGGCGGCCGCACCAGCGGGCCGCGGCGCCGCGCCGTGCTCCTCGGCGGGGTCGCCGCCGCAGGCCTCGCCGCCGGGGGGACCGGCAGGGTGCTCTCCGGCGCCCGCAGCGCCGAGGAGTCCCGGGCCCGCGTCGTGCTGCCCGTCCCCGCCGACCCCGCACCGCCCGTGCCGCCCGGCGCCGACCCCGCACAGCTGGTCGCCACGGGCCTGACGCCGTACGTCACGGGCAACCGCGACTTCTACCGCATCGACACCGCCCTCGTGGTGCCCGACGTGCGCGCCGAGGACTGGACCCTGCGCCTGCACGGCATGGTCGAGCGGGAGATCACCCTCACCTACGACGAACTGCTCGCGCTGCCGCTGACGGAGCGGTGGATCACCCTGACGTGCGTCAGCAACGAGGTCGGCGGCGACTACGCCGGCAACGCGAAGTGGCTGGGGTACCCGCTGGCGGAACTGCTGCGTCGCGCCGGCGTCCGCGACGGCGCCGACACCCTGTTCGCCACCAGCACCGACGGCTTCACCCTCTCCGCCCCGCTCGCCGAGGCCGCTGACGGCCGCGACGCGCTGCTCGCCGTCGGCATGAACGGCGAACCGCTGCCCCGCGAGCACGGTTTCCCCGCCCGCATGGTGATCTCCGGCCTGTACGGGTTCGTCTCCGCCTGCAAGTGGGTCACCGACATCGAGGTCACCCGGCTCGTGGACAGGACCGCGTACTGGACCGAGCGCGGCTGGGCCGAGCGCGCCCCGATCAAGACCGCCTCCCGCATCGACGTGCCCCGCTCCTTCGCCACGCTGCGCGCCGGTCGCGTTCCCGTCGCCGGCGTCGCGTGGGCGCAGGACCGCGGGATCAGCGCCGTCGAGGTGCGCGTCGACCAGGGGGAGTGGGCACCGGCGAAGGTGCTGCCGTCGGTGTCGGAGGACACCTGGCGCCAGTGGGTCTTCGACTGGGACGCCGAACCCGGCGGGCACGTGCTGGAGGTGCGGGCCACCGACGCGACGGGGACGCCGCAGACCGCCGAGGTGGTGGCGCCGATCCCGAACGGGGCCAGCGGGTACGACTCCGTGACGGTCACGGTCGAGTAGTTCCCGGGTTCTTCGGTTCTCGCGTTGCCGTGGCCGGGGCCTCGGCCGACCGGTGGGGTGGCCCGGGTGCCGGGCCCTCCGCCCGCTGCCGAGCCCGGAACCCCCGTCCCAGCGAGGGGCGGGCCCCGGACGCCCCGCACCCGGACCGCCCCGCCGACCTCCACCCTCGCCGCTCCCCGGCGCCGGTTGCCCGCCCCCTCTCCACTCACCGTGATCTTGCGCGGTTTCGCGTTCACGTTCGCAAGACCACCGTGAGTTCGATGGTGGAAGGACTGCCCAGGCCCACCTCCTGCCCTGCTCTCGTCCGGCCCGGCGCGCACGATCGCGGAACCAGCGGGGTCGTTCGAGCCCGGACGCGCAGGTGACGGGCCGCGCAGACGGTGGTGGGGGTTTCCCGGCCGGGCGTCCGGAGCCCGCGCTGGCGAGGACCGTCCGTGGTGCAGGCTGGTGACGGCGCGGGCGGAGAGCCAGGCCGGGAAACCCCCACCACCGCCACCTGACCACCGTGACCGGTCGGCCAGCCGGCCACGAGATTCCCGATGGTCCGATCGGGGGACGACGGAAGCTCCTCCAATCCACGGGCGTCGCGGTTCCGAACCCCTGGTGAACGACCGGCCGGGAACTCCGGCCGGGAACCTCTGAGGGAGGAACCCCCGTGAAGCGCTCAGGAACCCTGATGGCCCTCGTGGCGACCGCGACGCTGGGACTGGCGGCCTGCGGCAGCAGCGACACCGCCACCACCGCAGGCGAGGAGGCGATGGCCGGCTCGTCGAGCAGTTCGTCGTCGAGCTCGGCGATGCCCAGCGCGTCGGAGTCGATGGACGCCGCGGCGATGACCGGGCCCGTCGGCCCGGGCTGCGCCGACTACGCGGCGGCGAACGCGTCCGGCCCCGCCTCGGTGGACGGCATGGCCGCCGACCCGGTCGCCACCGCCGCGTCGAACAACCCGCTGCTGACCACGCTGACCGCGGCGGTCTCGGGTCAGCTGAACCCGGACGTGAACCTCGTCAACGACCTCAACAACGGCGAGTACACCGTGTTCGCCCCCGTCGACGACGCGTTCGCCCAGGTCCCGGCCGAGACGCTGGAGACCCTGAAGACGGACAGCGCGATGCTGCAGTCGATCCTCACCTACCACGTGGTGCAGGGGCAGCTGACGCCCGAGGAGGTCGTCGGCACCCACACGACCCTGCAGGGCGCGGAGGTCACCGTCTCCGGTGAGCCGGAGTCGCTGACCGTGAACGACGGCGCGAGCGTCGTCTGCGGCGGCGTGCAGACCGCCAACGCGACCGTCTACCTGGTCGACTCCGTCCTGATGCCCCCGTCCTGATGCCCCTGGCCTGACGGTCACGGCACCGGTTCGTCCGCGGGGAGGGGAGGTGGGACAGTGGGCGCGATGACCACCTCCCGTCCCCGCGCCGCCGGCGCCGCGGAACCCGGCGACGCGGACGCCGCGCTGGCCGCGGCCGCCCGCGGCGACCAGGCCGCCTTCGCCGCGTTCTACGACGCGACGGCGGCGGCCGTGCACGGCACGGTCCTGCGGGTGCTGCGCGACCCGGCGCAGTCCGAGGAGGTCGTGCAGGAGGTGTTCCTGGAGGCGTGGCGGACCGCCGCCCGCTTCGACCCGGGGCGCGGCAGCGCCCGCGGCTGGGTGGTGACGATGGCCCACCGGCGCGCGGTGGACCGGGTGCGTTCCAGCCAGGCAGGCTCCTCGCGCGAGGAGCGCTACGGCGTCCGTGAGGACGCCCCCTACGACAGCGTCAGCGAGGAGGTCGAGGTGCTGCTCGAGCACGAGGACGTCCAGCGCGCCCTCGACGTCCTCAGCCCCGTCCAGCGCCAGGCCGTGGACCTGGCGTACTACGGCGGGCGCACGCACCGGCAGATCGCCGAGGACCTGGACCTGCCGCTGGGCACGGTGAAGACGCGCCTGCGCGACGCCCTGCTGAAGCTCCGGGACGCGGTGGGGGTGCGGTCGTGAACGGGCGGGACGAGCGGCAGCAGCGTCCCGGCGACGACGAGGCGCTGGCCGGTGCCTGGGCGCTGGACGCCCTGGACGACGACGAGCGCGCCGCCTACGAGGAGCGCCTGCGCCGCGAGCCCGCCGAGCGCCGGGCCGCGGACGAGCTGCGCGAGACCGCCTCCCTGCTGGGGGCGGCCGCCGCCGTGCCGCCGCCCGCGCGGCTGCGCGCCGACGTGCTCGCGGCGGTCGCGGCCACACCGCAGGAACCCCCCGCCGGCACCGCGCCGGTGGCCGACCTGGCGGTGCGGCGCCGTCGTCGCGGCGGGCCGTCGCGGTGGAGCGCGCTGGTGGCGGCCGCCGGCGTCCTCGTCGCGGCCGCCGGTGCCGGGGTCGCGCTGGACGCCCGCGGCGACGCGGAACGGGCCCGGCAGGTCGCCGAGGCCCGGCGCGAGCAGCAGCGCACCGCCGAGAGCACGCTGGAGCAGGTGGCGGCCCTGCTGGCCTCGGGGGACAGCGTCACCGTGCAGGTCTCCTCCGGCGGCACGGCGACCGTCGTGCGGGCCGGGGACCGGGCCGCGGTGATCGCCGCGGGCCTGCCCGCGGCCGGGGAGGGGCACGCCTACCAGCTGTGGCTGGTGCACGACCACGGCGTCACCCCCGGCGCGGTGATGCCGCAGGCCGGCGGGCAGGACGGCCCGGCCGTGGCGCTGGTCGAGGACCTCGGCTCGGCGACCGGCCTGGGGCTGTCGGTGGAACCCGCCGGCGGGTCGCAGCAGCCCACCACGACGCCCGTCGTGGTGGCCCCGCTGCCGGCCTGAGGGGGCGGGTCGCCCGTCTCCGCGCCGCGGGGGCAGGATCGGGGCGTGAGCGCCTCCCGTGAACCCGCCGTCCACGTCCTGCACGAGAACCCCGAGTGGATGCCCCCGTTCGCGGCGGCGTTCGCCGCCGAGGGCGTGCCGCTGGTCGAGCACGTCCTGGACGGCGGGGTGCTCGACCTCGCCGAGCCGCCCGCGCCGGGCGTGTGGTGGTCGCGCATGTCCGCGTCGGCGCACACCCGTGGGCACGCGAGCTCGGTGGCCCACACCCGCGCGGTGCTGTCGTGGCTGGAGGCCTCGGGGGCGCGCACCGTCAACGGGCGGGCCGTGCTGGAGCTGGAGCTCAGCAAGGTCGCGCAGCTGACGGCGCTGGCGGCGGCCGGGATCGACGTGCCCCGGACCGTCGCCGTGGTCGGGGCGGACCTGGCCGCGGCGGCCCGGCGGTTCGCCGCCGACCTCGGCGGCCCGTTCGTCACCAAGCACTCCCAGGGCGGCAAGGGCCTGGGGGTGGCGCGGTTCTCCGGCTACGAGGAGTTCGCCGACACCCTCGCCTCCGGGGCGCTGGAGGAGCCGTTCGACGGGGTGTGGCTGCTGCAGGAGTTCATCGCCTCCGCCGACGACAGCGTCACCCGTGCGGAGTTCGTGGGCGGGGAGTTCCTGTACGCGCTGCGCGCCGACACCGCGCGCGGCGGGTTCCAGCTGTGCCCGGCCGACGCGTGCGCCGTCGACCCCGACACCGGCCGGCCCGTGCTGCCGCCGGGCGCGACCGTCGCCCAGGAACCGGGGGAGACGATCTTCTCCCTGCACGAGGGCTTCGACCACCCCGTGCTGGAGCGCTACGCGCAGTTCCTGCGGCGCAACGGCATCGAGGTCGCCGGCATCGAGTCGATCACCACCGCCGACGGCCGGGTCGTCACCTACGACGTCAACACGAACACCAACTACAACGCCGCCGTGGACGCCGCCGCACCCCGCTCGGGGCCGCGGGAGATCGCCCGCTACACCGGGCGGCTGCTGGAGCGGGCCGGGTCGGTCGCCTGAGCGCCGGGTGACCACGGGGCGGGGGCGGGGGTGGCGGCACCGCGCACCCCTGCGCGGCGACGACGGTGCGGGAGGCGGGACTCGAACCCGCACGCCCGGAGGCACAGGAACCTAAATCCTGCGTGGCTGCCAGTTACACCACTCCCGCTCGCGACCCGGAGAGCCTAGCCCAGCGACCGGCCCCCGCAGCCGCTCAGGTCGCGTCCAGGCCCAGGTCGCGGCGCAGCTTCGCCACGTGACCCGCCGCGCGGACGTTGTACTGCGCCAGCGCGACGCGACCTGCGGGGCCCACCACGACCGTGGAGCGGATCACCCCCACCGACGTGCGGCCGTAGTTCGTCTTCTCCCCCCACGCCCCGTAGGCCTCGAGCACCTGGTGGCCGGTGTCGGACAGCAGCGGGAACGTCAGGCCGTCGCGCTCGGCGAACGCCGCCAGCTTCGCCACCGGGTCGGGCGAGACGCCCAGCACCCGGTGGCCGGAGGCGTTCAGCGCGTCGAGGGAATCGCGGAAGTCGCACGCCTGCGTCGTGCAGCCGGGCGTCATCGCGGCCGGGTAGAAGTACACGACCACGTGCTCGCCGCGCAGCTGCGACAGCGTCACGGTGCTGCCGTCGTGGGCGGGGAGGGTGAAGTCGGGGGCGGGGTCGCCGGCGGCGAGTCGGGCGCTCATGCGCGCACGCTAACGGCGACCGCGCGCACCGGGTGAGCCGAGGGGTGCGCCCGGGGGGTCCGCGGCGGGCACCTCCGGTACGGTTCGGCGGACGGCCGGACCCCTTCGGGGCCGGCGCACAACCGGCGCCGGGGCGGCACGCGTCCCCGGCTGGACAGACCCGTGCGACGGGCAGGAGGTGGCCGTGACGGCCAGCGACGGCAAGGCCGAGATCACCACGAGCGACCCGCGCGCCCTGGAGCGCGAGATCGAGCTGCGGCGCGCGCAGCTCGCGGGCACGCTCGACGAGCTGAACGACCGGCTCCAGCCCGATGCGATCAAGGCGCGGGCACTGGCCTCCGCCCGCGAGAAGGCGCTGGGGTTCGCCACGGCGCCCGACGGCTCGCCGCGCACCGGCCGCCTGGCGGCCGTGGGTGCGGTGGTGCTGGGCGTGACGACCCTGCTGGTGGTGCGGGCGGTGCGCAGCCGGCGCCGCTGACGCACCCCGCCCCGGCGGTCCCGCACCGCCCAGCGCCCCCGAGCCGACCCGGCTGCGGGGGCGCTACCGTTCGGCCCGTGAGCACGCCCGCCGACGCCTCCCGACTGCCCGTCCGCATGCTGCACGACCGCGTGCTGGTGGCCGCCGACGACAGCGGCGAGCGGAAGTCCTCGGCGGGCATCGTCATCCCCGCCACCGCCGCCGTGGGGCGCCGCCTGGCGTGGGCGTCGGTGATGGCGGTGGGCCCGCACGTGCGGCAGGTGCAGACCGGCGACCGCGTCCTGTTCGACCCGGAGGACAAGGCCGAGGTGGAGCTGACCGGCAAGGGGTACGTCCTGCTGCGCGAGCGCGACCTGCACGCCGTCGCCGCCCCCCGCGTGGAGGACGGCCAGACCGGGCTGTACCTCTGAACCCCGAGCCCCCGGGCGCAGCCACCGCCGGACCGCCGGAGCGACCCGCGCCGCCGCGCCGCAACGCCCGGTACACGCCGCTGGCCACCGGCGGGCCGCTGCCGTGGGACATGGTGCGCGCCGTGCCCGGCATCATGCGCGCCCCGCACGAGTTCCTCGCCGGCGTGGTGCGCCGCCACGGCGACACCGCGGCGATCCCGCTGCCGCGCACGCCCGTGCTGGTCCTCAACGACCCGGCGGGCGTGCGCCGCGTGCTCGTCGACAACGCCCGCGGCTACGGCAAGGCGACCGTGCAGTACACCGCCCTGGCCTCGGTGACCGGTCCCGGGCTGCTCGCCGGGGACGGGCCGACGTGGCGGCGGCACCGGCGCACGGTGCAGCCGGCGTTCCACCACGGCTCCCTGGACTCCGTGGCCGGCCACGCCGTCGCCGCCGCCCGGTCGCTGCGCGCCGAGGTGGACGCGCTGGCGCCCGGCCGGCCGCTGGACGTCGTCGGCGCCGTCTCACGCGCCTCCCTGGAGGTCGTGGGCCGCACCCTGGCCGACGCGGACCTCTCCGGCGTCGCCCCGCGCCTGGTGGACGCGGTGGGGGAGGCGCTGGAGCTGGTGGTGGCGCGCGCCGCCTCCCCGGTGCCGTCGAGCTGGCCCACGCGCTCGCGGCGGGCGCTGGCCGCGCGGGTGGCCGAGATCGACGAGGTGTGCGGGCGGGTCCTCACCGAGCGGCGGGAGCGGGGCGTCGCGCCGGACGCCGCGGACGTCGTCGGCCTCATGCTCAACGCCGGGATGGACGCGCAGGAGGTGCGCGACGAGCTGGTCACGTTCGTCGTCGCCGGCCACGAGACGGTGGCGTCCTCCCTGACGTGGACGCTGGACCTGCTGGCGCGCGAGCCGTCCGTGCAGCGCCGCCTGCAGGCGGAGCTGGCGGCCGTGCTGGGCTCGCCCGGGGCGGCCCGCGAACCGGGCTGGGACGACCTGCCCCGGTTGCGGTACGCGCGCGCCGTGGTCGACGAGGCGCTGCGGCTGTACCCGCCGGCGTGGGTGATCACCCGGCGGGCGCTGGCCGACGACGTGCTCGCCGGGGTGCCCGTGCCCGCCGGCACGCTCGTCGTCGTCAGCACCTGGGCGCTGCACCGGCACCCGCAGGTGTGGCCGAGCCCGGAGCAGTTCCGCCCCGAGCGGTTCCTCGACGCCCCGCGCCGGGACGCCTACGTGCCCTTCGGGGCGGGGCCGCGCCAGTGCATCGGCCGCGACCTGGCACTCGTGGAGGAGGTGCTCGTGCTGGCGGCTCTGCTGCGCGACCGCGCGGTGCGTCCGGTGCCCGGCCGGCGCGCGCAGGTCGAGGCGCTGGTCTCCCTGCGCCCGCGCGGCGGGCTGGAGCTGTTCGTCGAGCCCCGTCAGTAGCCGCTCAGGTCGGGCCAGCGCCGTTCGACGCCGGCCCGGTCCAGGACGGCCGCGAACTCCTCGAACGCCTCCGAGGACGCCTGCACCTGCCGCGGCGTGCGGCCGGTGCGCACGGCGAACGCCGCGAGGTGCCCGGCGACCTCCCCGACGTTCCACTCCACCGGGTGCAGCCGGAAGCACCCGTTGGTCACGTGCGTGGTCCCCAGGTCCTTCGCCGCGGGCAGCAGGTTCTCCACCCGGACCGGCAGGAGCGCGCCGAGCGGGATCTCGAACGGCACGCTGGCGACGTCGACGTAGCCGCGCCCGCCGGTGGAGGGGTGCAGGTCGATGCGGTAGCTGCCCACCCCCACCGGCTGCTCGTGGCGGGTGCCGCCGCCGGGTCCGACGACGTCCAGGGCGACGTCGTTCTCGGTGACGGTGCGCACCGCCCGGATCCGGCGCGACTCGCGCACGTAGGGCGCCATCGCCAGGCCGTCGGGGGTCCCCGTCACGTCGGGGCGGATCCGCAGGCCCGGCAGCCCCGTGGACCCGTCGGGGTTGGGCAGCTCCGTCTGCAGCCAGTGCAGCAGCGACAGCGACAGCTGGCGGGCGCCGTCCTCGGCCGCCGCGCGCGCCGCCGGGTCGTCGACGGCCCACGGCAGCTCCCAGTAGTCGTTCATCGGCCAGTTGACGAGCACCACGTCGGAGTCGAAGGCGCCGGGCTCGTGCATGCCGCGGGCGAGCAGCCGCCGGAAGCGCCACAGGTCCTTGTCGCCGGGGTCCTTGGACTGGTCCGCCCGCTCGGTCAGCGGGTCCCCGTCGGGGTTGGGCGCGAAGGTGCGCTGCACCCGCTCCAGGGTCCGCGGGTCCGGTGCGGTCATCGACAGCAGCGGCCCGCCCCAGTGCGCGGGGGCGTAGCTGCGCCAGGTCCCGTAGTCGCGCGGGCGTTCGACGGTGTGGTCCTCCCCGGCGTGGTGGGAGACCGCGAACGTCACCGTGATGCCCTGCTGGTCCGCCGGGTCGGCGACGTCCGGGGCGTGCGGCTCGCCGTGCTCGGAGCGCGCCTCGGCACCGCTGACGTGCTCGACACCGCCCAGGGCCAGCAGGTCGCCGCCCTCGGTGGCGTCCAGGACGTAGGCGGCCTCGACGGTGCGCTCGGCGCCGGTGTCGAGGTCGGTGAGCGTGACGGCGGTGACGCGGTCGCCGTCGACGTGCACCGCGCGGGCCCGGGTGCGGTGGGCGACCTCCAGGCGCCCCGCGGCCACGAGCGGGCCCAGCATCGCGTGCAGGACGGCGAGCGCGACCCTCGGCTCGTGGCACAGCTTGCTGACGCGCCCGGCACCCGGGTTGAGGTCGGGACGGCGGGCGGCGTCGGCCCGCAGCGGGTACCAGGTGCGGTAGTGCTGCCGGATCCCCTCGCGCAGCCGCCGGTAGCTGCGGGTGCAGCCGAACTGCTCGATCCACGGGTGCTCGTCGGGCGGGACGGCCTGGCTGGTGAACTGCCCGCCGACCCAGGTGGTCTCCTCGGTGAGCAGGACGCGGGCGCCGGCGCCGGCGGCGGCCAGGGCGGCGGCGACGCCCCCGGTCCCACCGCCGACGACGAGGACGTCCGGCTGGCGGACCTGTCGATCGGTGCTGCGGTGCACTGGCTCTCCTCAGGAGGGGACGGTGACGTGGGCGACGTCGTGGGTGGCGGAGAACCGGCGGATCTCCTCGGGCCAGGCGAGCGGGACGCCGAGCGTGCCGGACAACAACCCCTGGTACCGCTCCAGGTGGGCGGGGTCGGCACGCACCTGCGACGGTGCTGCACCGTGCTCCGCGCAGTAGGCGGCGAGCGCCCCGACGGCCTCGCCGATCGTGAACTCCACGGGGTGCAGGCGGTAGGCGCCGTTGGTGACGTGCGTGGTTCCGATGTTCTTGGCCGCCGCCAGCAGGTTGACCACGTCGCGCGGCAGCAGGGCCCCCAGGGGCACCTGGAAGGGGAAGCAGTCGATGTCCACGTAGGTGCGCCCGGACGTCGACGGGTGCAGGTCGATGCGGTAGTAGCCGATGCCCACGGAGTCGGTGAACTCCGCGGACCCGGCGCCGTCGCCGCGCGCCAGGCGGCCGACGTCCAGCTCGGTGACGGTCCGTTCCGCGAGGACGCGCCGGGACTCGCGGACGTACACCTCCTGGGCCAGACCGTCCGCGGTGCCGGTGACGTCCCCGCGCAGCCGCAGCTCGGGGTAACCGGTGCCGCCGTCGTGGCGCGGCGCCTCCGTCTGCAGCCAGTGCACGAAGCTCAGGGTGAGCTCGCGCGCGCCGGCCAGGGCGCGTTCGCGCGTTGCCGCGTCCACGCCCAGCAGGGGCAGTTCCCAGTAGTCGGTCTGCGGCCAGTTCACGCACGTCACCTCGCCACCGGCGAAGGAGGGGTCGAGGTGGGTCCTGGCGAGCAGGCGACGGTACTGCCACAGGTCGCGCTGCGGGCGCTGCTCGCCCAGGATCGGGTCAGCGGCGAACAACGGCCTGGTGCGGCGGGCGAGGGTCTCCGGGACCACGTCGTCGAAGGACAGCTGCGGTCCCGGCCAGCGCGGGTCGTGCGCGGTGCGCCAGTGCTCGTACCCGGCCGGGCGCTCCACGGTGTGGTCCTCGCCGGCGCGGAACTCCAGCGCGCAGCACCAGGTGACCGCCTGCTGGTCCATCGGGTCGGCGACCTCGGGCGCGTGCGGCTCGCCGGTCCGCGAGCGCGCCTCGGCCCCGACGACGTGCTCGACCCCGGCCAGCTCCAGCACGTCGCCGAGCTCGGTCGCGTCGGCGACGAGGGGGGCGAGCAGGCGGGTCGGCCGGCCGTCGGCGAGGTCGTGCACGAGCACCTCGCCGATGCGCTCCCCGTCGCGCTGCACGGCGGTGAGGGCGGTGCGTCGCAGCACCGTGAGCAGCCCCGCGCCCTGCGCCGGAGACAGCAGCTCCTCCACGGCCAGCGCCGCGACGCGCGGTTCGCAGCACAGCCGGGAGACGTACCCCAGGCCGGGGTTGAGCGTCGGGTCGGCCGCGGCCCGGGGCAGCAGCGGGTAGGTGCGCCGGTAGTGCTCGCGCACGAGCTCGCGGAGCCGGCGGTAGGCGGGGGAGGAGTGCTCACCCTCGATCCACTGGTGCTCGTCCGGCGGCACGGCCTGGGTGGTCAGCTGGCCCCCCAGCCAGCCCGAGCGCTCGACGAGGACGACGCGGTGCCCGAGCCGGGCGGCGGTCAGCGCGGCGGCGACGCCGCCCAGGCCGCCGCCGAGGACGAGGAGGTCGGCTTCGAGCGTCCTCACCCCTTCACGCTCCCGTCGGTCAGGCCGGAGACGAACGCCCGCTGGTTGAAGAGGAACACCGCGAGCACCGGCAGGGTGATGAGCACGGCCCCGGCCATCAGCGGGCCGTACTGCACGTTGCCGCTCGTCAGGAAGCGTGCGAGAGCGAGCTGGACGGTCTGCGTCTCGGCGGAGCTGGTAACGACCAGCGGCCACAGGAAGTCGTCCCACACCCCGGTGAAGGCGAAGATCGAGACGACGGCCAGCAGCGGTTTCGCCAGCGGCAGGTAGATGCGGGTGAAGATGCGCACCTCGCCGGCCCCGTCGATGCGGGCGGCCTCGGCGAGGTCGGAGTTCGCCGCGGAGAAGTACTGCCGCGCCAGGAAGATGTTCATCGGTCCGATGACGTACGGCAGGACCACGCCGCCGAGGGAGTCCAGCAGGCCGCTGCCGCCGTGGCCGAGCAGGTCGTTGCCACCGGCGAGGGGGAACTGCTTGGCCATGAGGAAGAGCGGGATGAGCGTCACCGACACCGGGATCGCGGCGGTCGAGACGAGGCCGTAGAACAGCGCGGTGCTGCCCCGGAACGGGAGCATCGCGAACGCGTACCCGGCGGCCGTGGCGAACACGACGTTCGTCAGCACGGCGACGACCGTGACCACGGAGGTGTTCCACAGAGCCTGCCCGAGGTTCGCGTCCCACGCGGTGCCGAAGTTGCCCAGCGTGGGGTCCTCGGGGATCAGCTGCGGGGCGCCGAAGGCGTCCTCGGTGGGTGTGAACGCGAGGCTGACCACCCACAGGAAGGGGATCAGGACGAGGACGGTGGCCGTCGCCAGCAGGACGACGTTCGTCACCCCCGCACCGCGCCTGCCCGGCCCTCGGCCGGCGGCCGCTGCGCGGGGGGCGGTGCGGGCCGGTGTGCTCGTGGTGCTCACGACTTCCTCCCGGAGATGCCCCTGACGGCCAGTCCCGAGAAGGAGACGATGAGGGCGAACAGGACGAACGCCATGGCGGAGGCCGACCCGAAGCTGTTGTACTGGAACGCCTCGGTGTAGATGAGGTAGTTGACCGTCGTGGTGGAGCCGAGCGGGCCGCCCTGGGTGAGGACGTAGATCTCGGCGAACCCCTGAGCCAGGTAGACGATGTCCATCGCCACCACGTAGGTCAGCATCGGGCGCAGGCCCGGGAGCGTCACGTAGCGGAACCTGTTCCACGCGCCGGCGCCGTCCATCGACGCCGCCTCGTACAGCTCCCGCGGGATTCCCTGCAGGCCCGCCAGCAGCAGGACCATGTTGCTCCCCAGCGCCTTCCACACGCGCATCGCGGACGCGGCCGCCAGGGCGCTGTCCTCCTGCAGCAGCCAGCGCTGCTCCGGCAGCCCGAGCCCGGTGAGCCACTCGTTGAACAGCCCGTCGGGGCTGTACATCCACAGCCAGACCATGCTGACGACGGTCAGGGAGACGATGTGCGGCACGTACAGCGCCGAGCGGAAGGCACCGACGCCCCGGAACGGGCGGTTGGCCAGCAGTGCCAGGCCGAGCGCGATCGCCACGGTGAGCGGCAGCACCATCAGCACGTACCGCCCGGTCACGAGCAGCGCCTGCCCGAACTCGGGGTCGTCCAGCAGCGCGGCGTAGTTCGCCAGCCCGACCGGCCGCGGTGCCCCGCGGCTGAGCGGGGAGTACTCGGTGAGGCTCAGCGCCACCCCGTACAGCACCGGCACCAGTTGGAAGACGAGCAGGTACAGGGCGGCCGGTGCGACGAACGCCACGCCGATCCACCGGGTCCGGTTCCGCCGGCTCCTCCGGTCGCGCCGCCCCTCCGCGGCGGCGGACGCCGTCCCCGCGGCGGGGGCGGTGACGGCCGCCATCAGGCGCCACCGGCCCGGGCGGCCTTGGCCAGGACCTCGTCGACGGCCGGGGCGGCCTGCGCGAGCGCCTCCTCGGGGGTGAGCCGCTCGTTGAGCGCCTGCTCGAGGAAGCCCGAGAGGGTGTCGCGCGCCTGCACCCACCCGGGGACGTTGGGGTTGGGCACCCAGGCGTCCGCCGCCTGGACGAACGCCGTCATGACGGGCGATCCCTGCACGTACGGGTCGTCGACGGAGGACGCGCGCACGGGGATGGCGCCGATGCCCCGGGTGTACTCGCCGGAGACCTCCGGCTGCAGCAGGTGGCTGATGAACTCCCAGGCGAGCTCCTTGGCCGCGGAGTCCTTGTTGATCATCAGGCCCGGGCCGGCGCCGCCGAGCACACCGGGTTCACCGCCGCTGAACGCCAGCGGCTGCATCACGCGCAGGTCCAGCTCCGGGTGCGCGTCGTGCATGGACTGCGCCCTGACCGCGGTGCTCATCGTCATGGAGGCCCGGCCCGTGACCAGGGGCTGCTGCTCCGGGGGGAGGTCGGAGTAGTTCTGGCCCAGGTCGGCCGCCACGGCGGGGTCCCCGGCGAAGAGCGTCACGAGGTAGTCCAGCGCGGTGGCGCCGGCCGGTGAGTCGAAGGCGGCCGTGGCGGGCGAGGTGCCGTCCACCTGGCGGCCCCCGGCGGAGGCGAGCAGCGCGGCGAAGGACTGCTGCCGGCCGATGGCGTCGCTCATGAGCAGCAGCCCGCTGCGCGTGATCGTGCCCGCGCCGTCCCGCACCGTCAGCCGCCGCGCCACCTCCAGCAGGTCCTCCCAGGTCCGCGGCGGGTCGTCCGGGTCCAGGCCGGCCTCCCGGAAGTCGCCCGCGCGGTAGGCGATGAGGCTGCCCTGGATGGACAGGGGGACGAGGTACTGGGTGCCGTCGACGCGCCCGCCGGGCAGCGCCGCGTCCATGTCCTCCAGGTCGGCGGGCTCCAGCAGCTCCAGGTAGGGGCCCAGGTCCTCCAGGCGGTCGTTGACGGCGAAGTCCGCCACGGCGGCCGGGCCGTGCCCGAAGACGTCCGGTGCGGTGCCGGCGGCGAACGCCGCGTTGAGCTTGGTGGACATGTCACCCCAGTCGAGGTAGGTGACGTCGACGGTGGCGCCGGTGCGCTCCTCGAACGCGGGCACGATCTCGCCGGTGACCAGGTCGATCTCGGTCTGGTTCGTCCCGGGGAACCACACGACGAGGTGGTCGGCCGGGCCCGAGGGCCCTGCGCCGCCCGACGCGGCCGAGCCGTCGCCGGTGAAGGCGCAGGCGGACAGGCCGGTGAGCGCGCCGCCGAGCGCGCCGCCGAGGACGGCCCGGCGGCCGGGGGTGTGGCGGTGGTTGGTGGTCATGGTTCCTCCTGATTCGTATGAGGCTTGCGTCGTCGCGAGCGGAGGACGGGAGGGGGAGGGACGGTGCTCGGCCGGGGGGCGTGGTCAGCGACCGGGCGGGGCGCCGATGCTGCTGCCGCGCAGGGGCAGGCACGGCACGACGTCGACGTGGGTGGGCGGCACGTCGCCCTCGAGCAGGCCCAGCAGCACCCGCACGGCGCGCGCACCCATGGCGCGCCGGGCCACGGCCACGTGGCTCCAGCCCAGCGCCGCCGAACCGGGGGCCGGCACGTCCAGGCAGGCCACCGAGACGTCCGCCGGCACGCGCAGGCCCCGGGCGCTCAGGAGGTCGGCCAGCTCGCCGGCGTGCTCGGGCGTCTCCACGACGAACGCCGTGGTCCCGAGCGCGAGCTGCTGGTCCACCCACTCGCCCGTGACGGTTCCCGCCTCGACGAGGTGGGGGGTGGAGGAGGCCAGCGCGGCGCCCGGCACGAGGGCGAGGAAGGCGCGCAGGCGCTCCTCCTGCGGCCTGCGGCGCGCCGCCATGCCGAGGTAGGCGGTGCGCCGGTGCCCGGCCGCGGCCAGGGCGCGCAGGACCTCCGCGACGGCGGCGGTGTAGTCCGCCGCCACGTACGGCACGGGCGTGACGGCACCCGCGCGGTTGCCGATCAGGACGAAGGGGAACCCCTCCAGCGCCAGGCGCTCCATCTCGTCCTCGTTGCGCTCACGGCCCAGCACGACGGCGCCGTCGGTCAGGCGCAGGCGGTTCGAGCCCCTGCCGTAGACGCTGCGGGTGCCGTCGGGCAGTTGCGTCGAGGCGAAGAGCACGAGGTCCTGGCCCTGCGCGACGGCCTGCTCCTCGATGCCGACGAGGAACTCGTGGTAGTAGTCGTCGGCCGCGACGGGGAAGACGCTCTCGAAGGTGTGCACCCCGATGAGCCCGTTGCGCCCGCCGCGCAGGGAGCGGGCCGCGGCGTTGGGCACGTAGCCCAGCGAGGCCATCGCCGCGCGGATCTTCTCCTGGGTGGCCGGGGCGATGCCCTTCTCGCCGGCCTTGCCGTTGAGGACGAGGGAGACCGCGGCCTGGGAGACCTGTGCCACGCGGGCGATGTCCCGCTGGCTGGGCCGGGTGCTGCTGGGCAAGGGTCCTCCACGTCGTCGTGGCCTCATACGTACTAGTAGTACGTATGAGAGAAGTGCACCACCACCGGGGGGGCCGCGTCAACGCCCCTCGCGCCGCGACGTGGTCCCCCCTCCGCCCGGGTGCGCCCGCGCGAGGCGCCGCCTCAGGGCATCTCCACGGTCTCCGCGCGGCGCACCTCCGCCAGCGCCGCCTCCACGTGGCGCGACAGCGGCCGGCGGGTGGCGGCCACGAGGTCGGCCACGAGCAGCAGCGCGTGCCGCAGCACCGCCTCGTGCGGCGCCCGGGGCGTCTCCGCGACCTCCGGGTGCTCACCGAGCGCCCCGGTCAGCGCCAGCACCAGCAGGTGCGGGTCCAGACCGGTGAACCAGGCCGGGGCCGAGCGCGCGCAGCGCTCCACCACCGCGCGCAGGTCGTCCGCGTCCAGGCCGTCCGGGTGCAGCTCCTCCAGCGCCCCCCGCAGCAGCCACCCCAGCACCGTGCGGGCCGCCTCGGCGTCGAAGGCCGCCAGCGCGGCACCCGCGTCCTCGAAGGCCCCGCCGTCGTCGGCGGCGAGCGCCCGCACGGCGCTCGTCAGGGTGCGCGTCAGGACGGCGGGGTCGGTGGTCCGGGAGGAGCTGCTCACGCCCCCACCCTCCCAGCACCCTGCGACACCGCCCCGTCGCTGCCGTGACCCGACTGTGATCCCGCCCGAGTTGCCGCCGGTGCACGGCTGCCTACCGTGGAGAGGGAGGTCCAGAACGCGCCTCGTACGCCCCGCGGAAGCGCGGGGCCCGCGAACCGGAGGAGCTCGACATGGCTACGAGAACCAAGAACAGCGTGGACGCCAACCGCACCACGCGCCGATCCCCGGTGCAGACCGGTGCGCTCGTCGTCGGAGCGGTGTTCGTCCTCGTCGGGATCATGGGGTTCATCCCCGGGATCACGACGAACTACGACCAGCTCGAGTGGGCCGGCCCCGACTCCGAGGCCATGCTGCTGGGCATCTTCATGGTCTCGATCCTGCACAACCTGCTGCACCTCGGGCTCGGCGTCGTCGGGCTCATCGCGGCCAAGGCGGCCGGCGCCGCGCGCAGCTACCTCATCGCCGGCGGCCTCGTGTACGCCGTGCTGTGGATCTACGGCCTCGTCGTCGCCGAGGAGAGCCAGGCCAACTTCGTGCCGCTGAACGACGCCGACGACTGGCTGCACCTGGTCCTCGCCGTGGGGATGATCCTGCTCGGCCTGATCCTGCCGCGCCGCGTGGAACTGCCCGCCTCGGAGCGCTGACCGGCGACCGCGGCCGCAACCCCGGGGCACCGCTCCCGGGAACTCGACGAAGGGAACACCGTGAGCACCGACGAGCGTGCGACGCTGCCCGTGCCGGACTACGACCACCTGCCGCTGGCGACCCTCACCGACCGCATCCGCTCCTTGGACGCGGCCGCCCTGGGCGACCTCATCGTCTACGAGGAGGCCCACGGGGCGCGGGAACCGGTGCTGACGGTCCTGCGGGCCCGGGCGGACCAGCTCGCGGCCGGCGCCGAGCCGTCCGGCGGGAACCCCGCCGGTACCCAGCCCGAGCACGCCCCCGCACCGCAGGGGCCGTCGCTGGGCGGCACCGACGCCCCGCCGATCAACCCGCCGTCGCAGGGCGTGCCGACGAACCCGGCGCAGCCGCGCCGCTGACGCGGCCCACCCCCGCCGGCACGGCCGGCTTCGCGGCGTGCGGTACCCGGCCCCCGGCGTACCGCACGCCGCCGCGCGCCCGGGCCCCGATGGCCGCCCAGACGCACACCGCGCGCTCGGCCGCCCACAGCGGCGCCCACAGCGCCGCGGTGGGCGGGTAGTGCGCCCGCCCGCCGTGCCGGCGCCGCCCCACCTCCGCCACCGCCACCGCGGTCAGAGCACCCAGGCCCACGGCCGCCCGTCCCCGCCCGCGCACCGCGGCCAGCGCCAGCAGCGGCAGCCAGGACGCCTCCACCGCCAGCCGCCACGGCTGGGCGAAGTCGTCGTACGCCTGCCGGACCCGCTGCCCGGCGAAGTGCCGAGCCGTCGGGGGCAGCCTGCGCACGTACACGCCCGACGCCGCGACGACGCGGCCCCCGGCCGCCTCCACGGTGCGCAGCATCTGCAGGTTCTCGAAGAGCACGTCCCCGTCGTAACCGCCCATCGCCTCGAAGGTGCTGCGGCGCACCGCGATCGTGCCCGGGTAGTCCGCGCCGAACGCACGGTTCACCAGGGAGCGGGCGGTGTCCCAGCGCGCGTGCCAGGGTGCGGGGGAGAACACGTTCTGGGGGCGCACGGCGTCCGCGGCGGCCAGCGCGCCCAGCACCGCGCGCAGCTCCGCCGGCCCGTAGCGCACGTCGTCGTCGGCCACGACGACGAGCTCGTGGCGCGACGCGAGGACCCCGGTGACGACCCCGGCGACCTTGCCGTTGCGGCCCGGCCACGGCTGCGGACGCACGTGCCGGGCGCCGGTGCCCCGCCATGCGCGCGCGTGGCGGGCGAAGTCCTCCTCGCCGGAACCGTCGACGACCGTGACGTCGAGCAGACGGGTCAGGGAACGCAGGTACGAGCCCATCTCCGCCACCTCGCCGTCCGGGCGCCCGTCCCAGCGCAGCGGCACCACGTACTCGGCGCCGTGCTCGGCGGTGTGCCGGGTTCCCGCGGGGGCGATCGCGGGACCCCGGGGCGCGCTCACGCCCACGGCACCAGCAGCGAGGTCCGCCCCCGCTCCCAGGAGGCCAGCTGCTGCTCGCCGGCCAGCGCGTCCAGCGCCAGGCACGCCGCCGCGCCGAACAGCACGTCGGCCGCGAGCTCCGGTTCGCGCCGGGCCAGCGCCCCGGCCAGGTCCCGGCCGGCGATCTGCTCGTGGACGGCGTCGGCCTGCACGTGCTCGTCGAAGAACCAGGTGGCGTCGGCGTCGAAACCCAGCCGGCGCAGCCCGTTGCCGTAGGCCTTGTTCGGCAGCGACGACGTCATCTCGAACACCGCCAGGTGCCCGACGATCGCCCCGCGCAGGCGGCGGTGCAGCCCGAACAGGGACATCGCGTTCGTGCCCACCAGGGTGGTGGCGGGCACCGACGGCAGGTAGCGGCCGTAGGCGTCGTCCAGCCCGGCGGCGCGCATCGTGCGGGCGAACAGCGCCGAGTGCATCCGCTCCGGGCGGCCGCCGCCGTACTCGTCGGCCTGCACCTCCACCAGCGCCGCCTTCGGCCCGCCCGCCAGCCGCGGCACGGCCCACGTGTGCGGGTCGGCCTCCTTCAAGTGGTAGATCGAGCGGTGCACGAGGAACTCGCGCACCTGCTCCAGGGTGGCGTGCCGCTGCAGGAACGCGCTGACGCCCGGGCCGTCGTCGGCCGCCGCCATCGCGAACAGCGTCTCGGCGACGTCCTCCACCGGGACCTCCGGCACCTCGACGAGGGCGCGCACCGCCGCCTCGAACGGGCCCTCCAGCACCTCGCGCACGCCGAGCAGACCCAGGTCCCACTCCAGGGCGTCGTCGACGCCCTCCAGGCCGCGGTAGTGCAGCTCGTACATCAGGAACAGCGCCAGCTGCGCGTCCTCGTCGCGCAGGACGTCCCCGCCGGCCGCGCGGGCGGCCAGGTCGCGCAGGTCCGCCGCGGTGGGGGCGGCGGGCTCGGCGCGCAGGTGGCGCAGCAGCGCCGCGCTGAGCTCACCGCGCGCGGGCGGAAGCGGCAGGCGGCCGGGGGCGCCGGAGGGGTCCACCGCGGACCGAGCCGCGGGGGTGCCGGTGGGGGTTCCGGTGGTGGTCACGGCCAGGCCGTCGGTGGGGGTGGTCGCGGTCATCGGGGCGTCCTGTCCTCGTCTCGGGGGGTGCGGGTGCGCGGAGGGCCCCAGGCGCCTGCCGCGGGGGCGGCGCCGGCGCGCACGTGCGCCGGGCCGTGCCGATGGGTAGGAAGGCCGGTGTGGAACCCCAGAGCGCTCCCGCCGCCGCACCCGCCGCCGGCCGGGCCGACGACGTCACGGTCACCGTCTGCCCCGGTGGGCCGCTGCTGCTGCGCGGGCCGGTGACGCTGCTGGACGGCGACGGCTCCCCGCTGGAGCCGGGCCGGAAGACGGTGGCGCTGTGCCGCTGCGGTCGCAGCGCCGAAGCGCCGTTCTGCGACGGCTCGCACAAGCGGCGCACCCGCCGCCCGCCCGTGGACGGCGCTGCCGGCCACGGCTGAGGGAGCCGCACCCACCGGCGCCGCGGGGCACGTCCTCGGTCCCGTCATCCGTCCCTCCGGTCGGCGGCGTGGACCGCGCGGGCGGGCCCGGTCTCGACCCCTCGCGCACGCTAGGTGGGGCCCCCGCGCCCCGCAACCGGGCGTCCCGGGGCGGGGCGGTGGCCGCCGCTAGGCTGCCGGGCAACCGTTTCCCCGCCGAGGAGGTCGTCGATGCCCACCCCGCCGCCGGAGGGTCCCGCGTGAGCGCCGCCCCGCAGCACGTCCTGGTCACCGGAGCCGCCGGCACCGTGGGCACCCTCGTGGCCCCCCGGCTCGCCGCCCCGGGCCGCGTCCTCACCCTGACCGACCTGCACGTGCCCGACCCGCCGCCCGCAGCCCCCGCCGGTGCGGGTGAGGTGCGGTGGGCGACGCTGTCGGTCACCGACCCGGACGCGCTCGAAGCCGCCTTGGAGGGCGTGGACGCCGTCGTCCACCTCGGCGGCATCAGCCGCGAGGCGCCGTGGCAGGAGGTGCTGTCGGTCAACGTCGACGGCACCCGCAACCTCCTCGAGGCCGCCGTGCGCCGCGGCGTGCGCCGCGTCGTCCTCGCCTCCAGCAACCACGCCGTCGGGTACCGCAGCCGCGACGAGGCGGTGGACGGGTACCTGCCCGCCGACGCGCCGGTGCGCCCCGACAGCTACTACGGCTGGAGCAAGGCGGCGATCGAGGCGCTGGGGCGGCTCTACAGCGACCACCACGGGTTGCAGGTGTGCGCGCTGCGCATCGGCAGCTGCTTCCCCGACCCGGGCCGCCTCGGAGTGCGGGGGCTGTCGACGTGGCTGTCGCCCGACGACTGCGTCCGGCTGCTGGAGGCCTCCGTCACCGACACCACCGCCGGGTACACCGTCGTGTGGGGCGTCTCCCGCAACACCCGCGGCTGGTTCAGCCTCGCCGAGGGCGAGGCGATCGGCTACCACCCGCGGGACGACTCCGAGGAGCACGCCGGGCTCGTGCTGACGGCGGGCGAGGAGCCCGACGTGCGCTCGACGGACCTGTTCCACGTGGGTGGCGCGTCGTTCCTGGACAACGCCCTGGGGCGGCGCAACTGACCCCCCGCCCGCCGGGACCACGCCCCGACGCGGCGGGT
>NZ_JALBVB010000056.1:215656-219770 GCF_022669155.1 Kineococcus sp. TRM81007
GCCGCCGCCATCCGCTCGTGCCCGCGGCGCCCCGCCAGGCCCAGGTGGTACAGGTGCAGCTCGGAGGCCCCCGCCGCGCGCAGCGCCGCCGCGTGCGCGAGCAGGTCCTCGTCGCGGTCGGCGCCCAGCACGGTCACGTAGGCGCCGACGGCCGCGCCCGGCCGCGCCGCGGCGCGCACCGCCGCGACCGCCTCCGTCGCGGCGGCCCCCGGGACCCACGAGTGCAGCAGTTGCGCGTCGACCGCCGGGTCCGCCAGGGCCCGCTCGCCCAGCCCCGTGTTCGGCCCGGTGGCCCACGGGTCGGCCGCCGCGTGCACCGTCACGCGCAGCGGGCCCGGCGCGGCGGCCGCCACGGCCGCCAGCACCTGCGCGCGCAGCTCGTCGGCCAGGGCGTGCCGCACCCCCAGCACGGCGCGGGCGTCGTCGTCGCCCAGGAACTCGGCGACCTCACCGGCGTCACCGGGGTCGCCGTCCTGCACCTCGCGCACCCCGCGCCGCAGCCCGGCGACCACCCGCGCGGGGTCGGTGCCCTCCTCCGACCACGCCGCGCGGCAGCCGGCGCAGCAGCACACCGACAGCAGCCGTTCCAGGGCGGGGCCGAACGCCCCGGCCGTCTTCTCGTGCGCCGCGTTGTGCGTCACGCCCAGGGTGCCCATCGCCTCCAGCGACACGCCCGTGACCTCGGCGCCACGCACCGCCTCGGCCGCCAGCGTCGCGCAGTACGCCCGCACTTCGGGGGCGCTGGGACACAGCGCGTAGGAGTACCGGTCACCGAAGCAGTTGACGACGGCCACCTCGGGGTGGGCGGTGCCCAGGCGGGTGGAGTGCGCCAGGACCGTCCAGGCGTCCACCTCCAGGCCGGCCGCGCGCAACCGCGCCGCCGCCTCGGCGAACGCGTCGGCGGTGCCGTCGGGCACCTCCCCGGCCACCGGCCGCAGCGGCGCCCCCGCCCACGCCTCCTCGCGCACCGGCCGGTACAGCGCGGCGTGCGGGGCCTCCACGAGCTGGTGCGCCGGGTGCCACGGCGTGGCCGCGCGGGTGGAGTGGTAGCTGGCGGCCAGCGCCACCGCGTCCAGGCCCATCGCCACGGCGCGCTCGCAGAACGCGTCGTCACCCAGGACGTCCCACGGGTAGGCGTGCGCGAGCACCCGGCCCGCCGCGCCCGCGCCTCCTGCGTCGTCGCCCGCGGCGGCTCGTGCCGCGCCGGTGGTGGTGCTGGTCGGTGGCATCGTCGTCCCTCCCCGCGCTGCCCGGCGGCCTCGCTCCCCGCGAACGTACACACCACCGCCCCGTACCGGGACGGGGGCTCAAGCGCCGTGCGCGGTGCGCCGAGAGAGCCCGCATGGACCTCGACGCCCCGCACGACCCCACCGACGCACCCGACCTCTTCGACGGCTGGACCCTGCCCGACGGCACCCGCGAGGAGTTCGCGGCCCCGCTGGACCGCGAGGAGCTCGTGGCCCGCTTCGTCGAGCTCTGCGCGGCAGCGGGCTCGCGGGTCGGCTGAGGCGCCCACGCCGGCGGACCGCGCCCACCCGCCGGCGTGGGCGCGTGACGATCTCGTGACGGGACGAGCGCGCTCCCTCCTCGAACGGTGCGGGTCGCTCCGCCGCCGCCTACGGTGGTCGGAACGGTGCGCGTCGTGGCGGACCTGGCCCGCGCCGACCGGCGCGATCGGCGCCCGGCCCGCGCACCGCTCCCGAGGACGTCCGGCGAGCGGAGGAGGAGACCTGTGGAGGACCGCAGGAGCACGACCCGGAGGGTGGCGGCGCTCACCCTGGCGACGGCGGTGGCCTGCGCCGGCACCGCGGCCGGCACCGCGGCCGGCGCCGCGGCGGCGCCGGTGGCACCCGCCCGCGCCGGCGGCGTCGACCGCTACGCCACCGCCTCGATCGCCATGGGGCAGGTCGCCTTCCCGCAGGGCACCGGCACGGCCGTGGTGGCGACCGGGGAGGACTTCCCCGACGCGCTGGCCGCCGCCGGGCTCGCCGGGCAAGCGGACGCCGCGCTGCTGCTGACGGACCCCGACGAGCCCCTGCAGACCACCGGTGCCGCCCTGGAGGACCTGGGCGTGCGGGACGTCCACGTGCTCGGCGGCGAGGGCGCGGTCAGCCGGGAGGTGGCCGACGCCTACGGCGGCCCCGACCGCGAGGTGGTGCGCCTCGGGGGCGCCGACAGGTACGAGACCGCGGCGCTGGTCGCCCGGGAGGTCGCCCGGCTGGGGCCGCTGGCCGAGGTCGCCGGCCGGCCCGCGGCCTTCCTCGCCACGGGGGAGGACCACGCCGACGCGCTGGCCGCGGCCGCGCCCGCGGCCGCCGGCAGCGCCGCGACCCCCGTGCTGCTCACCCGCTCCGACGGGCTGCCCGAGGTGACCGCGTCGGCGCTGGAGGACCTCGGGATCGGGCACGTGTGGCTGATCGGCGGGGACGAGGCCGTCGACCCGACCGTGCAGGCGACGCTGGAGAGCCGGGGCATCGGCAGCCGGCGCATCTCCGGCCCCGACCGGTGGGCCACCGCGGCCGCCGTCGCCCGGACCTTCGTCGACGGCGGCGACCTCGCGGGGAGCACGGTGACGCTGGCGCGCGGCGACGCGTTCCCCGACGCCCTCGTCGGCGGGGTCACGGCGGCGGCCACCGACGGTCCCGTCCTGCTGACGCGGTCCCCGGACGACCTGGGTGCCGCCACCCGCGACTACCTGGCCGCACCGGCCGCCGTGGTCGACGTCGTGCGCGCGATGGGCGGTCAGGAGGCGCTGACCGCCTCCGCCCTCGGGGAGGCGGAGTCGATCGCCGAGGCGGCGGGGGAGAGCACCGTGCCGCAGTCGTGGCTCATGAGCCCGCAGGAACCCCTCACCCCGCCACCCGGCGGCGTCGCCGACTTCGAGGTGCGCCCGCAGCCGGACGGGGAGGCGCTGCCGCTGGAACTGCACCTGGCGCTGTTCGACTGCCGCCTCACCACCGCCACCGGGCCGGAGCGGTCGTTCACCGACGCCGACGGGGACGGTCACGCCGACGGGTACGCCACCACCGAGGGCGGGTCCGCCGCGATCGCCGTCCTGAACGGCCGGGACGTGCCCGACGCGGACGCCCTGGTCGTGGGACCGGACGTCGACGGGGTGCTCACGTTTCGGCTGGCCTCACCCGGGGCGGACTGCGCGGTGCCCGTGGTCTTCGACGACACCGACCGCGACGGCTGGCTGGACGTGGACGCGCACGGGCAGCCGCGCGAGCGGTACAACGTGGGGCTCGCCCGCTGGGAGTGAGAGCGCTGCAACGGTTTCGGGCCGGTCACCTCGACGGTGACCGGCCCGAAACTCCTGGAGTGCGCCGTCAGGGACTCGAACCCCGAACCCGCTGATTAAGAGTCAGCTGCTCTGCCAATTGAGCTAACGGCGCAACGAGAGAGGACTCTAGCAGCCTGGCGGGGGTGCAGTGAAATCCGCCGGCCGGGGGAGCGGGGGGACGCACCCCCGGCCGGCGGGAGGGGGTTTCCCCGCCCGTCAGGACCGCGTCAGCCGCGCGGCGACGGTTCCCACCACTCCCCGTCGGGCAGGCCCTCGCTGGCCAGCAGTTCCTCCGAGCGCGGCCCGTCCGGGGCGGCGATGTCCATGATGAGCGACAAGGGGATGTGCTCGGAGAGCATCTCCATGACGGGTTCGGTGCCGGGCGAGCGGGAGCCCTCGTGCGGCATGGGTCCTCCAGGGGGTGACGTGCCCGGGGGTCCGGGCGGTGACCCCCACGTCGTCGTCGTCCCGGCACCGGCCCTTGAGCCGGGCGCGCGCGGAGGACACGTCCGGAGCAGCGGCGGGGCCGCGCCGGTCGCGCAGCGTCAGCGGCGCGCGGCCCCGCTCCCGTGGCCGCCGGCGGGGACGGGCCCCGCGTCCGCCGGGCCCGAGGGCCGGCGCGGCGGCGTGAGCAGCCCCCGCCGCATCGCCACGGCAGCCGCCAGGCGCCGGCGCCGCCGCCGGGCGGCGGACGTGGCGGGCGGCGGGCCGGAGCGCAGGTGCGCGGCCCGCGCGGAGGTGGCGGTCGCGGGAGCTGTGGTCACGCCGGGAACGCTAGGCGCGCGCGATCACGGCGCGCATCGGCCCGCGGCAGCACCCGCCGGTCCACCC
>NZ_JALBVB010000056.1:219784-378919 GCF_022669155.1 Kineococcus sp. TRM81007
CGGGTGGACCGGGCCCCGACGGGAGGACGACCCGGCGCCCCCCGGGCGGCGCGGCGGCTCCCGGCGTTCGCCTGGACGCGCGCCGGGAGCGCGCGCACAGTGGTGCGGTGCGCGGCGTCGGGCGGTGGGGGGTGCGCCCCGTCATGCCGCAGGCGCTGCTGCTGGCCCTGCACCTGCGCGACGCCGCGGGCCTGCACCCGCCCACCTCGCCCGCCGTGCCCGACCTGCCGCCCCTCGACCCGCCGGTGCGCCCCGCGGCGACGCTGCCGGGCGCCGAGGAGGCCGGGCGGCAGTGGGCGCGCTGGTGGGCCGGCGCGTTCCCCGGCGGCCCCGAGTCGCTGACCTCCCTGCTGCCGCCGACCTTCCCCGGTCTGCGGGGCATGCCCGAGCTGCGCGGGGTGGCCGAGCTCGGCATCGACGAGGCCGTCGCCTGGACCGAGCGGGCGCGCCACCTGGAGCGGCGGGTGCTCGCCGACGTGCCGGTCGCCCTGTTCGAGACGACCCTGCTGACGCGGGTGGAGCGCGAGCTGGGGCGGCGCCTGCGCTCGTTCACCCTCGACGTGGTGGTGCTGCCGGTGCGGGGCGCCGGTGCCTGGGAGACCCCCGCCGGCCCGGTGATCTCCCTGGCGCTGCGCGCCGACCGGGACGCCTACCTGGCGTGGCTGCGCGAGCAGCTGCTGCGCGCCGGCGGGACCGCGGGGCGCACGCGCACCCCGCCGCCGGAGGGGGCCGGCCCCGCCGTCACCGGGTGATCGCCCTCGCGGGGCCGCCGCCCGGCGCGCTCCCGGCGGGTCACGCCTGGCGGGGCGGTGAGCGGACGGGCATGGTGGGAGGACGCCGAGAACGAGGAGTGCGACGTGCGCGAGGTAGTGCTGGTCCTGTCCACCGCCGGTCTGCTGACCCTGACGGCCTGCGGCGGTGCGCCGGCGTTCGACTCACCCGCCCAGCCCGGCGCGCTCGTCGAGTCCCGGTCGACGCCCACCCCCTCGGTGACCCCGGCCCCCGAGGACGTCGTCCTGGGCTCCTGCGCGGCCGACGGCTCCGGGCAGGTCGCCGCGGACCTGACGGTCACCAACACCGCCGACGAGCCCCGCAGCTACCTCGTGACGGTCTCGGTCGCCGGCCCGGACGGCGAGCGCCTGACCCAGGCGCACGTCGCCGCGCCCGAGATCGCCGCGGGAGGGTCGGCGCAGGTGCGGGCCACCGCCCCCGTCGCCGGCGCGCCGGCCCAGCTCACCTGCGAGGTCGCGCAGATCCACAGCTTCTGACCCGGGCGGCCCCGGGACGCACGGAGGGCCCCGGCTCGCGCNAGCCGGGGCCCTCCGACGTGGGGTGAGTGACGGGACTTGAACCCGCGACTTCCTGGACCACAACCAGGTGCTCTACCAGCTGAGCTACACCCACCACGTGACGACGTGCGGGGCACGACGTGACGCGGTGAGCATACACGCCGCGCGGCCGCGTCCCCGAACGCGTGCACGGGCCCCGGGGCGCGGACGGGTGGAGCGGACGTCAGCTCCCCGGGGTGCCCTCCCCGGCCGGCTCCGCCTTCAGCTCCAGCCGCTGCCCGGCGGCCTTGGCGGTCTCCGAGTCCGGGCCGGGCTGCGGCACGAACAGCACCTCCCGGTAGTACTTCAGCTCCTGGATGCTCTCGCGGATGTCCGCCAGAGCCCGGTGCCCGCCGTGCTTGCGGGGGGTGTGGAAGTACACGCGCGGGAACCAGCGGCGCGCCAGCTCCTTGACGGAGGAGACGTCGATGAGCCGGTAGTGCAGGTGCTCGGTCAGCTCCGGCATGTCGCGCGCCAGGAACGCCCGGTCGGTGTGCACGGAACTGCCCGCCAGGGGCGCCTTGCGCGGCTCGGGCACCCACCGCCGCACGTACTCCAGGACGATCTCCTCCGCCTCGGCCAGGGTGCGCCCGGCCGGCAGCTCGGCCAGCAGCCCGGAGGAGGTGTGCATGTCGACCACCACCCGGTCCATGTCCTCCAGCGCCTCCGGCGGCGGCTTGACGACCACGTCCACGCCGTCGCCGAGCACGTTGAGGTCGGCGTCGGTGACGAGGACGGCCACCTCGACCAGCGCGTCGCGGGTCAGGTCCAGCCCGGTCATCTCGCAGTCGATCCACACGATGCGGTCCTGGACGCGGTCGCCGGGCCCGGCCGGCGTGGGGGTGCTCACCCGTCCAGCGTAGTCAGCGCCGCCGGCACCCCGCNCGCGGGGTGCCGGCGGACCCCACCACCTGCGCCGCCCCCGCGGCCGCGCCCCGGCGCTCGCTGCTGGTGCTCACCGTGGCCGTCCTGGCGGTCTGCGGGACGCTGAGCCTGGGGGCCGTGGCGATGGAGGTGGGCCTGTCGGGCGCGCTGCCCGCGCTGGCCCTGGCGGCGGTTCCGGTGGGGCCCGTGCTGGCGGCCGTGGTGTGGCTGGACCGCCACGAGGCCGAGCCGCCGCACCTGCTGGCCTTCGCCTTCGGCTGGGGCGCGTGCGTGGCCAGCCTGGGCGCCCTGGTGCTGAACTCGCTGTCCTCCCGCCTGCTGGAGCGCGCCGTCGGGGACGTGACCAGCTCCTCCGTGCTCGTCGCGCCCGTGGTCGAGGAGGTCCTCAAGGGCCTGGGCGTCCTGCTGCTGCTGCTCAAGCAGCGCCGCCAGTTCGACGGCGTCGTCGACGGCATCGTGTACGCGGCGTTCGTCGGCGTGGGTTTCGCCTACCTGGAGAACGTCCTGTACCTGGGGCGCGCCCTGGGCGACGAGGAACCGGCGGCGCTCGTGACGGTGTTCGTGCTGCGCTGCGTGGTCTCCCCGTTCGCGCACCCGCTGTTCACCATGGCCGTCGGCGTCGGGCTGGGCCTGGCGGCCGAGCGCCGGCCGGTGCGCGTGCGGGTGGCGGCGCCGCTGCTCGGGCTCCTGCTGGGCGTGGGGCTGCACTCGCTGTGGAACGCCAGCGCCGGGGCGGGCACGGCGGCGTTCGTGGAGGTGTACCTGCTGCTGCAGGTCCCGGTGTTCGTCGCGGCGCTGGGCGTGGCGCTGGCCGCGCGGGCGCGCGAGGCGCGGCTGGTGGGCCGCTACCTGGAGGTGTACGTGCGCACCGGCTGGCTGCGCGAGGAGGAGGTGCGCGTCCTGGCGTCGCCGTCCGCGCGGCGCTGGGCCCGCGCCGGCGCCCGGGACGCCGGCGGGCGCGAGGCCGCCCGCGCGGTGCGCGACTTCCAGGAGGCGGCCACCGCGCTGGCGTTCCGGCGCGAGCGCGTGCGCCGCGGCACCGACCCCGGCTCGCCGGAGGAGGAGCTGGCGCTGCTGCGGCGCCTGTCCGCCGAGCGCTCCCGGGTGGTGACGCTGGTGCCGGAGCGGTGAGAGGCGTCTCACGTGTGACGCGGGACACCGTGGCGCCTCCCCGGCGACGACCGCCGCCCGCGAGGCCGTAGCCTTCCCTGGTCGATGTCCACGGTCGACGCCGTGGTCGATGGAGCCGCACGAGAGACGAGGGTGAGCCCGTTGCCCGCTGCTGACAGGTACGACGCCGTCCTCGTCGGGGGCGGTGTGATGAGCGCCACCCTCGCCACCGCCCTCACCGAGCTGGAACCGGACTGGTCGGTGCTGGTCCTGGAGAAGCTGGACACCATCGGCGCCGAGAGCTCCGACGCGTGGAACAACGCCGGCACGGGCCACTCCGCGCTGTGCGAGCTGAACTACACGCCCGCCAGGCCCGACGGCACCGTCGACATCGCCAAGGCCGTCGCGATCAACGAGCAGTTCCAGGTCAGCCGGCAGTTCTGGGCGCACCTGGTGGAGCAGGGCGTGCTCGGCGACCCGGGCGGGTTCATCAACCCCGTCGCCCACATGAGCTTCGTGCGCTCGCGCGACGTGGAGTACCTGCGCACCCGCCACGAGGCGCTCTCGCAGCACCCGCTGTTCGCGGGCATGCAGTGGTCCACCGACCACGCCGAGATCGGGGAGTGGGCGCCGCTGCTGGTCGCCGGCCGCGACCCGGGCGAGCGGGTCGCCGCGACCCGGTCCACCGCGGGCACCGACGTCGACTTCGGGGCGCTGACCCGCGCGCTGCTGACCGGCGCCGCCGGCCGCGGCGTGGAGCTGCTCACCGGGCACGCCGTCACCGACCTCACCCGGCGCGGCTCCGGGTGGACGGTGAAGGGCACCGCCGCCGGCGGCGGCTCCTTCGAGGTGTCCACCCCGTTCGTGTTCGTCGGCGCAGGCGGCGGTGCGCTGCACCTGCTGCAGCGCAGCGGCGTGCCCGAGGGCAAGGGGTTCGGCGGCTTCCCCGTCAGCGGCCAGTGGCTGCGCTGCACCCGCCCGGAGATCGTCGAGCAGCACGCCGCGAAGGTGTACGGGCAGGCCGAGGTCGGCGCCCCGCCGATGTCCGTGCCGCACCTGGACACCCGCGTCATGGACGGCCGCCGCTCGTTGATGTTCGGTCCCTACGCCGGTTTCTCGCCGCGGTTCCTGAAGAAGGGCTCGCTGCTGGACCTGCCGCTGTCCGTGAAGCCGGACAACCTGCTGCCGATGCTCGCGGTGGCCCGCGACAACGTCCCGCTGATGACGTACCTGGCCAAGCAGCTGACGCAGTCGACGGAGCAGCGGATCGAGGCGCTGCGGGTGTTCTACCCGCAGGCGCGCCGCGAGGACTGGGAGCTGCTGACCGCCGGTCAGCGCGTGCAGGTCATCAAGAAGGGCCCGCGCGGCGGGGTGCTGCAGTTCGGCACCGAGCTCGTGCACGCCGCGGACGGCTCCGTGGCGGCGCTGCTGGGTGCCTCCCCGGGCGCCTCCACGGCCGTGGACGTCGTGCTGCGGCTGCTCGCGCAGTGCTTCCCCGCCCACCAGGACGCCTGGCGCGAGCGCCTCGTCGGCATGGTCCCCTCGTACGGGCGCAAGCTCTCCGACGAGCCGGACCTGCTCGCGAAGACGCTGGCGCGCACCCGCGGCGCCCTGCACCTGGCCGCCTGACCGGCCCGCCCGTGCGCCACGGGGTGCTGCCGTCCCCGCTGGGGGAGCTCACGCTCGCGCGCGACGAGCGCGGCCTGGTGGGCATCTGGTACGAGGACCACCGCGGCGGTGCGCCCGCGGACCTCGGTGCGCGCGACGACGCCGCGTTCGGTGACGTCGCCGCCCAGCTGGCGGAGTACTTCGCCGGCGAGCGCACCGCGTTCGACCTGCCGCTCGCCCCGCGCGGGGACGCCTTCGAGGCGCGCGTGCGGGCGGCGCTGCTCGAGATCCCGTACGGCGCCACGCGCACCTACGGCGAGCTGGCCCGCGCCCTGGGCGGGCCGGGGTACGCGCAGGCCGTGGGCGCCGCCAACGGGCGCAACCCGCTGTCGGTGGTGGTGCCCTGCCACCGGGTCGTCGGCGCGGACGGCGCCCTGACGGGCTACGCGGGCGGGCTGTGGCGCAAGCGGTTCCTGCTGTCCCTGGAGGAACCCGCCGCCGACGCGGCCGGTCGCCTGTTCTGAACCCCCGCCCCGCTCGGCCTCCCGCACCCACCCGCTCCCTCCCGCCGTGATCTTGCGCGGTTGAACGTTGAACCGCGCGAGATCGCCGAGGGGGAGCGGGTGGGCGCGGGAGGGGAGGGGGGCCTCAGGGGCGGGAGGCGAGTTCGCGGCGCACGTGCTCGACGATCCCGTCGGCGGCCGCCTCGACCTGCGCCAGGGCCTCCTCGAAGTCGCCGCGGTCGCCGTACCAGGGGTCGGCGATGTCGAGGGCCGACTCGTCGGCCACCGCACCCGGCCCGCCCACGTCGGGCGCCGCCGGGTCGAAGGAGCGGTACATCGCGACCCTCGCCGCCGAGGCCTCGTCGGGCGCCTGGGTGCGCAGCCAGCGAGCGTGCCGCGACGTCATGGCCAGCAGCAGGTCGCGGGAGGCGATCTCCTCGACGGTGACCCGGTGGGCGCGGTGGTCCGGCACGTCGTAGCCGGCCTCGGCCAGGACCGCGCGGGCGCGCCGGTCCACGGGGTTGCCGTCCTCCTCGTCGCTGATCCCGGAGGAGTCCACGACCACCTGCCCGTCCAGGCCCGCCTCGGCGAACCGGCGGCGCAGCACGGACTCGGCCATGGGGGAGCGGCAGATGTTCCCGGTGCACACGGTCATCACGCGGTAGGGCACGGGGTTCATCCTGCCGCCCCCGTCCGATGGTCGCGCGTGGGGCCTTGTGCACGGACTGTGACGCAGTGGATGCTTCAGCGCACCGGTGTCGGAGCAGGCGCCGGAGATCCCCAGGAGGACACGCATGGGTCTGGACCCCTCGCGCGGCGGTCGCATCGCGGTCGCCGCGCTCTCGGCGACGGCTCTGGCCGTCCCGGCGGCTGCGGCGGCATCGCCCGCCGCCACCCCTCAGCAGGCCCCCGCCCCCGACGTCCGCCTCCTCGACGGCGAGTACCGCGACGGCGCGCCGCTGCCCGTGCTGGCCCCCGACGCCGCCGGGTCGAGCGCCGCGGGAGCACGCACCACCCTGGCGGCGCCCACCGACGGCGGTGCCGGCGACGGCCCGGTGCAGGTCGGCGACCAGCGGGACTGGCCGTCCCTCGTCGACGGCGGCGTCACGCCCGACGGCGAGGTCGTCGAGAGCGCGGTCACCGTGCAGGGCTACACGCTGCGCGGCCTCGGCGACAACATCGAGGTGTGGGTCGCCGACGACCTCTCCTTCCCCGAGGGCGACTGCCGCAACACCACCGGCGGCGGCGAGCTGGTCGTCGTCACCGACGAGCAGGTCGCGGGCTTCGTGCAGGAGTTCGACGAGACGATCTACCCGGTGGAGTCCGAGGTGTTCTCCGTCGCCCCGCTGCGCGACGGTTCCGGTGCGGTGCTCGGCGAACTGGTCGAGCAGCCCGACGGCGGCACCTACCCCGAGGGGTACTGGACCGGCCAGGGCGACCGCACCGTCGTGCTCGTCGACAACGTCCGCGACCAGAACTACTTCGACCCGACGGACGAGAACGGCCGCACCTACATCGCGGGGTTCTTCTACTCGCTGTTCAACGACCTCGTCGACCGCAACGTCATGACGATCGACGGGTTCGACTGGGTGCACCGCACCGGCGAGAACCCGCCGGACGACTCGCAGGAGCCGGACTACCTGGAGTGCGCCGACTACCTGCAGCGCTCCGGCCTCGGTGAGCCGGCGGCGCGCACCTACGAGGGGACGTTCGCGCACGAGTACCAGCACCTGCTGGAGCACTACGCCGACCCCGACGAGCTGTCGTGGGTGAACGAGGGCCTGTCGATGTGGTCCGAGGCCCTGCTCGGGTTCTCCGACCCCGCGCCCGCGCCGAACACCGACGAGGCGGACAGCTACCTCGCCACGTTCCTCGGGTTCAACGACCAGCCGGAGTACGGCGGCCCCGAGCAGTCCGTCACCCTGTGGGGCGACCAGGGCGACCCGGAGATCCTCGCCGACTACGGCAGCGCCTACGCGTTCATGCTCTACCTGCACGGCCGGTTCGGTGGCGACGAGTTCATGACGGCCCTGCACAACGAGCCCGAGGGCGGCCTGGCCGGCCTCGACGCGGTGCTGCGCGAGCGCGGGTACGACGTCCGCTCGCAGGACGTGCTGCACGACTTCCTCGCCGCGATGGCCGTGGACGCGGCCCTCGACGCCGGTGCGAAGGTCAAGCGCGGGGACGCCGGGGCGCTGCAGGTGGAGGCGATGACCGCGCGCGTGAACTGGGACTCGCCGCAGTCCTACGACTCCCCGGGGGCCCCGGTCAACGGCGCCGACTTCGTGCGGCTGCGCGACCCCGCCGGTTACGTCGACCGCGGGCTGATCACCTTCAAGGGCTCGAACACCTACCCGACCACCCCGGTGGAGTGGGAGCAGGACGGCGAGGAGCTGTACTCCGGCAGCGGCGACAACCTCGACCGCGGCGTCGTGCGCGAGTTCACGATCCCGGCGCAGGACCCGACGATCGGCGTGGACCTGCAGGTGGACACCGAGGAGGGCTGGGACTTCGCGGTCGTGCAGGTGTGGGACGAGGCCGCCGGCGACTGGGTGTCGCTGTCCAGCGAGGCCACGACCACCGAGGCCGACCCCGGCGCCGACCCGCGCATCACCGCGGAACTGCCCGGCCTGACCGGTGAGGTCTCCGGCACGCAGACCTTCGACGCCTCCGCCTACGCCGGGCAGACCGTCGACGTCGCGATCCGCTACCTCACCGACGGCGGCGTGGCCGAGCCCGGCGTGCGGGTCAGCGGGGTCTCGGTGGGTGGGCAGCCGGTGGCCGACGCCACCGACCTGTCGACCTGGAGCTCGCTGAGCGAGGCGCACCCGACCGAGGTGGCCGGCTGGACCGTGCAGGTGGTGGGCACCTCCGGGAAGAGGGTCTCCGTCGTGGAGCTGCCCGTGGTGCGCACCCCGTGGGGCTTCACCACGGTGACCAGCGTCAAGCACGCGCTCGGGTTCACCCCGGAGGTGGCCGCCGTCCTGGTCACCGCCGACGACCCGAGCGAGAGCATCACCTCGTACGCCACGTACGAGCTGTGCGTGAACGGCGTGCTGCAGCCGGGCGGCGGCACCGCCTGAGCGTCCCGCGCGCCCGCGACGCCGCTGCGACCGACCGGTCGCGGCGGCGTCGTCGCGTCGGGGCGCCGCTCAGGACGCCGCGACCACCCGGGCCCGGCGCACGCGCCCGGACCCGGCCCGGACCGCGGCCACGAGCGCGAACACCGCCAGCGCCAGCAGGACGATCGTGCCGCCGGAGGGCGTGCCCACCACGGCGGAGGCCGCCACCCCGCCCACGCCGACGGCGGCGCCCAGGGCGCTCGCGGTGAGCAGCAGGGCCCCGAAACCCCGGCACAGCCGCTGGGCGGTGGCGACGGGCACGACGAGCAGGGCGCTGACCAGCAGCAGCCCCACGGTGCGCATCGAGAGCACGACCGTCACGGCGGTCAGGACGGCCAGGGCGCAGTTCAGCCGGAACACCGGCAGGCGCACGGCGCGGGCGTGCTCCTCGTCGCTGCCCGCGGCGAAGAACCACGGCCGCAGCACCAGCACCGCCGCGACGACGACGACGGTGAGCGCGGCGAAGGCGCGCACGTCCGCGGCGCTGGTCGTGGTGATCGCCCCGAACAGGTAGCTCTCGAGGTTCGCCCCGCCAGCCGGCGCCAGGCTCAGCAGGACCGCCCCGCCGGCGATGCCGCCGTAGAACAGCAGCGCGAGCGCGACGTCGCCGCCGGTGCGGCCGCGGTGGCGGACCAGCTCGATCAGCAGGGCCGCGCCCACGGCGGCGACCAGCGCGGCCCACACCGGGCTGCGCCCCGTGAGCACCCCGACCCCCACGCCGGCGAGGGCGACGTGACCCAGCCCGTCGCCCACCAGGGACAGCCCGCGCTGGACGAGGAACGCGCCGACGAGCGGGGCGGCCAGGCCGACCATCGCGGCGGCCAGCAGGGCGCGGCGCAGGAACGCGTAGTCCAGGAGCTGCAGCAGCTCAGGCACCGGCCGCCACCCGCCCCCGCTGCTCGCAGGCGCAGCCGCCCTCGACCCGCACGACGCGGTGCAGCACGGGGGCGAGGGCGGCGGTCTCGTGGGTGACGAGGACCACGGCGGTGCCGGCGTCGAGCTGCCGGCGCAGGACGGCGGCGACGGTGCGGGCCGCGGCGGCGTCGACGCCGGCGGTGGGCTCGTCCAGCAGCAGCAGGCGCGGTGCGCCGGCCAGGGCGCGGGCCAGCAGCACCCGGCGCTGCTGGCCGCCGGAGAGCTCGGCCAGGGGGGCGCGGGCGCGTGCGCGCAGCCCCACCAGGTCGAGGGCGTCGAGCACGGCGGCCCGGTCGCGGCGGCGCTGCGCCGGCAGCAGGCGCCGCAGGGGGCCGGTGCCCCCCAGGCGCCCGCCGGCGACGACCTCGGCGGCGGTGGCGGGCACGGCGGTGGCCACCGTGTGCCGCTGCGGGACGTAGCCGAGACCCGCGCCGGCGGGCAGCCGGTCGTGCCGGTGGCCGAGCACCTCGAGGTGCCCGGAGTGCACCCGGGCCAGGCCCAGGGCGGCGCGCACCAGGGTGGTCTTGCCGGCACCGTTCGGCCCGAGCAGGGCGACGCACTCGCCGGGGGCGACCTCCAGGTCGACGTCGCGCACGACGGGGCCGTCGGCGTAGCCGGCGCAGCAGCCGCGGTAGGCGAGGGCGGGGGAGCGGTGGGGAGGCGCTGACACGGTGTTGATGATAATCACAATCGTTTGCTAGCTTCCGGACCGCCCCGCTCGGGGCGCGACCCCCCACGGAACCGAGGACCGCCGTGCACCACCCGCTCGCCCACCTGCCCACCCGCCCGCTCGCCGCCGGCTCGCTGCTCTCGCTCCTGCTGCTCACCGGCTGCGGTTCCGGGACCTCCGAGCCCGCCGCCAGCGCCGAGGACACCCCCGAACCCGCCGCGGCCGCCACCGAGGTCGCCGCCGGCACCCCGCGCCTGGCCCTGACCCACGACGGCGGGGTCCAGGTGCTCGACGCCTCCACCTTCGAGCTCCTCGCCGACCTGCCCGTCGAGGGCTTCAACCGCCTCAACGCCGCCGGCGACGGCCGCCACCTGCTGCTGTCCACCACCGGCGCCTTCCAGGTGCTCGACGCCGGCACCTGGGCCGAGCCGCACGGCGACCACTCGCACTACTACACCGCCGAACCGGAGCTGACCGACGTGCGCTTCGACGCCGTCAAGCCCGGCCACGTCGTCGTCCACGAGGGCCGCACCGCCCTGTTCGACGACGGCACCGGGGACGTCACCGTCTTCGACTCCGCCGACGTGGAGGACCCCGACCGCGCCCAGCGCGAGCTGACCACGCCCGCCGCCCACCACGGCGTCGCCGTCGAGCTCTCCGACGGCAGCCTGGTCGTCTCCGAGGGCACCGAGGAGGAGCGCACCGGCACCCGCTGGCTCGACGCCGACGGCACCGAGATCGCCGCGAACTCCGGCTGCCCCGGCGTGCACGGTGAGGCCGTCGCCGCCGGTGAGGCCGTCGTCATCGGCTGCGAGGACGGCGCCCTCGTCCACCGCGACGGCACCATCACCGAGGTCACCGCCCCCGACCCCTACGGCCGCATCGGCAACCAGGCCGGTTCCGAGGTCTCCCCGATCGTCCTGGGCGACTACAAGACCGACCCCGACGCCGAGCTGGAGCGCCCCACCCGCGTCTCCCTCATCGACACCCGCGACGCCTCCCTGCGCCTGGTGGACCTGCCCGCCTCCTACTCCTTCCGCTCCCTGGGGCGCGGCGAGGACGGCGAGGCCCTCGTCCTGGGCACCGACGGCGCCCTGCACGTGATCGACCCCGAGGCGGGGGCGCTCGTGCGCTCGATCCCCGTCGTCGAGCCGTGGGAGGAGCCGATGGAGTGGCAGGAGCCGCGCCCGACCCTGCACGTCCTCGACGGGACCGCCTACGTCACCGAGCCGGCCACGAAGGAGCTGCACGCCGTCGACGTCGCCACCGGCGAGGTGTTCGAGACCGCGCAGCTGGACGTCGTGCCCAACGAGCTGAACGGCGTGACCGGCGACGCCGGGCACGAGCACGCCCACGAGGGCGAGCACGAGCACGAGGAGGCCGGGACCGCGTGAGCCCCGCGCGCCGCTGGGCCGCCGCCGCCCTCGCGCTCACGGCCCTGACCCCCGCCGCCTGCTCCACCGGGGCGGCGGGGGGCGAGGGCGGCGACGGCCGCCTCGACGTCCTGGCCTCCTCGCCCCCGCTGCAGCACGTCGCCGAGGTCGTCGGCGGCGAGCACGTCGACGTGACGGGCCTGGTGCCGCCGGGCGGCGACAGCCACGACGTGGAGCTGACCGCCGCGCAGGTCGGCGCCCTCGGCGAGGCCGACCTGCTCGTGCACCAGTCCGGCCTGCAGCCGTCCACCGACGACGCGCTGGAGGTCTCGCCCCCGGGGCGGGTCGTCGACACCGCCGGGCTCGCCGACCTGGACGCCGACCCGCACTTCTGGCTCGACCCGCTGCGCCTGGCCGAGGCGGGCGAACTCGTCGCCGACGCCCTCGCCGAGCTCGACCCGGCCGCCGCCGCCGACTACGCGGCGGGCGCGGAGGCGCTCGCGGAGCAGGCCGCCGCCCTGGACGCCGAGCACGCCCGGGCTCTGGCACCCTGCCGCGGGGCCACCCTCGTCACCTCCCACGAGGCGTTCGGGTACCTGGCCGGCCGCTACGGGCTGCGGCAGGTCGGGATCGCCGGCATCGACCCGCACGTGGAACCCACCCCCGCCCGCGTGCGCCGCGTCGTCGACGTCGTCCGCGACGCCGGGGTGCGCACCGTCTTCTTCGAGGTCTCCACCAGCCCGGAGGTCACCGAGGCACTGGCGCGCGAGCTCGGCGTGGGCACCGGCGTGCTGAACCCGATCGAGCGCGCCGGAGAGGACGAGGACTACCCCTCGCTGGTGCGCCGCAACCTCGACGCCCTCACCTCCGGGCTGGTCTGCGACGGCCCGCCGGGCGCGGGGGAGCCCTCGAACTCGTAGAACACGCTGCGCGAGGCGCCCGCGGAGTCGTCCGCGACGACGCGGGCGCCCAGCGCCTCCCAGAACGCCACCGCGCCGGGGGAGTGGCGGTAGGTGTGCAGGGCCAGGCGCTCGTAGCTGCCGTCCGCCGCGGCGCGCTCGCGCACCGCCGCCACCAGGCCGCGGGCGATGCCCCGCCGGCGGGCGCCGGCCGCCACGTACACCCGCACGAGCTGTCCGGTGCGGTCGTCGGCGTAGCGCTCGACCAGGTGCTGCGGGCTCGCGCCCGGCCGCAGCCGCCCCTCGCGCAGCCCCGCGGTGCCGAGCACCTCGCCGGTGGCGTCGTCGACCGCGACGAGCAGGAACGCCTCCGCGGTGCCCGGGTAGCGGCGCAGCGGGTCGTCGACGTCGGCGTGCACCACCGGGTCGTGGGCGTCGCCGAAGTCGCGGGCGATGCAGGTGCGCATCACCTCCTGCGCGCCGGCGAGCGTCGCGGGCGAGAGGAGCTGCGGGGACCAGGGGTGGGACGGGGAGCGGGGCGCGGCGTGCACGGTGGTGACTCTGCCACCGCCCGCCGCGCTCCCGTCCCCCAGCCGGTCCGTTCAGGCGGTCCGCTCAGCCGGCGTGGTGCTCGCCGTCCTGCTGGGCCAGGAAGCGGTCGCGGGCCACGACACCCAGGTCGGGGGAGTCGGTGAAGATGCCGTCGATGCCGGCCTCGAAGTACACCTGGGCCAGGTCCAGCACGCGGCCGAACTCCGCCGGGTCCTCGCTGCTGCGGTAGTCCACCGGCAGGAACTCGTTCTCCGGGCGCAGCGTGTAGGGCACGACCTCGAGACCGGCGGCGTGCGCGTCGGCCACCAGACGGGTCTCCTCGCCCAGCGTGCCGTCCTCCTCCAGCGCCACCACCTGGGTCAGCGACGGGCCGATGGCGTCCACGTAGCGGGCGATGTCGCGCAGCGTGGAGGGCAGCAGCAGGTCCGCGTACTGGCGCGGGTCACCGGCCGCCACCAGGTCCGCCGGGGCGCCGGAGGCGGAGGTGAGGAACACCGAGTCGGCGCGCAGGCCCAGCTCCGTGCGCAGCTCGACGAGGTTCGTCAGCTCGAACGACTGCACGGTCGCGCCCGAGCCGGGACGGTTCAGGCCGTGCTCGGTCAGCGCCTCGACGACCTCCTCCTCCATCGGCAGCCCGATGGACTGGAAGTACGTGGAGTGCTTGATCTCCGGGATGATCCCGATCTCGCGGTCCAGCTCCTCCGAGAGGCGCTCGCGCTCGTCGAGGACCTCCTCGAAGGTGGGCACCTCGTAGGCGCCGTCGAAGATCGTGCTCTCCTGGCGCAGCTCCGGCAGGCGCTCCTCGGCGCGCAGCGTCTTCAGCTCCGCCAGGGTGAAGTCCTCGGTGAACCAGCCGGTCAGCTCGACGCCGTCGATCGTCTTGGTCGCCTGGCGGTCGGCGAACTCGGGGCGCTCCTCGACGTCGGTGGTGCCGGAGATCTCGTTCTCGTGGCGCACCACGAGGACGCCGTCCTTGGTGGCGACCAGGTCGGGCTCGATGACGTCGGCGCCGAGCTCGGCGGCCAGCTCGTAGGCGGCCAGGGTGTGCTCCGGCCGGTAGGCGGAGGCGCCGCGGTGGCCCACGATCAGCGGGGCGGCCTGCTCGTGGCCGTGGCCGTGGCCGGGGTGGGTGTCCGGCGCGGCGGAGGCGGCGGTCAGGGGGGTCAGGACGGTGGCGGCGGCCAGGGTGGCGGCGGCGACGGTACGCGATCTCACCCGGCGGAGTCTGTCGACGGCTCCACGCGCTCTCAACGAACCCTCAGCGAACAGCCGGTGACGACAGGGCGGCGCCGGTGGGGGGCTGTGCCCGCCGCGCCGCCGGCGGCCGGCTCCGCCGGACGGCTGACGACCCCCTCCAGCCGCCGCTCCCGGCTGCCGATGACACCGGGAGCAGTCCGCAGGAGGCTGCCCCAGCGAGGGAGCTGCACCGTGAAGGGCATCAACGTCAGGTCGATCGCCGCGCGCCTGCTGGTCATCGTCGTGGTCGCCGCGATCGCCATGGCCGGCATCACCGTCATGGCCGGCCTGCAGACGCGCGACCGGATCCTCGCCGAGCGCCAGGCCGCCACGCGAGCCGTCGTCCAGACCGCCCTGGGCGTCGTCGAGCACCACGCCGCCGAGGCCGAGGCCGGGCGCCTCACCGAGGCCGACGCCCAGGCGCAGGCCCTGGCGGCGCTCGCCTCCCTGCGCTACTCCGGCCAGGAGTACTTCTGGGTCAACGACATGGGCCCCACCATGCTCATGCACCCCGTCAAGCCCGAGCTGAACGGCACGGACCTGTCCGCGAACACCGACCCCGACGGCAAGGAGCTGTTCGTGGAGATGGTCGACGTCGTGCGCCGCGACGGCGCCGGGTTCGTCGACTACCAGTGGCCCAAGCCGGGCGAGGAGGACCCGCAGCCGAAGACGTCCTACGTGGCCGGCTACGAGCCGTGGGGCTGGGTCGTCGGCTCCGGCGTCTACGTGGACTCCGTCTCCGCCACGGCCCTGGCCGACGCCCGCCGCCTGGCCCTGGGCGCCGGCGCCCTCCTGCTCGCCTGCGTCGCGCTGTCCCTCGTGGTCGGCCGCAGCATCGTGCGCCCCGTCCGGCGCGCCACCGACGTCCTGGCCCGCGGCGACCTGTCCGCGCGCCTGGACCCGGGCCACGGCCGCACCGAGCTGGAGCAGCTGGCGGTCGCGCTGAACGCCACCCTGGACCGCGCCGCCGGCGTCGTGCGCGACGTCACCGACGCCGCCGGGGACCTGGACGCGGCCGCCACCCGGCTCGTCACCTCCAGCGACCAGATCGCCGAGCACGCCGCCGGCACCAGCGCCCGCGCCGTCGAGGCGGGCGGCACCGCGCAGGAGGTGACCAGCCGCATCGCCGAGGTCGCCGACGGCGCCCGCCGCACCGGCGAGGCCACCGGCGAGATCAGCCGCAACGCGCAGGCCGTCGCCCGGATCGCGCAGGAGGCCGTCGGCGTCGCCTCGGAGACCAGTCGGGCCGTCGCCGAGCTGGGCCGCTCCTCCTCCGAGATCGGCAGCGTCGTGAAGGTCATCACCGCCATCGCCGAGCAGACGAACCTGCTGGCGCTGAACGCCACCATCGAGGCCGCGCGGGCGGGGGAGATGGGCAAGGGGTTCGCCGTCGTCGCCGGGGAGGTCAAGGAGCTGGCGCAGCAGACCGCCACCGCCACCGAGGACATCACCGGGCGCATCAGCGACGTCCAGCAGGCCGTGGCCGCAGCCGCCACCCGCATCGCCGAGATCAGCGACATCGTCGCCCGCATCGACGACTACCAGGGCACCATCGCCGCCGCCGTCGACGAGCAGAGCAGCGCCACCGGTGAGGTCGCCGGTCAGGTCGCCGCCGCCGGTGAGTCCGGGCGCGTCATCGGCACCACCCTGGAAGGGGTGGTGCAGGCCGCCGAGCGCACCTCCCGCGACCTGGTGACCGTGCGGGAGGCCGCCCGCGGGATCGCCGAGACGTCCGCGCAGCTCCAGCGGGCCGTGGGGGTGTTCTCCGGCTGACCCCGGCCCGCGGCGTCAGCCGGCGACGCGTCAACCGGCGACGGTGACGTCCTTGGAGTCCACGGCGACCACGGACCCGTCGCGGGCGGAGACGCTGAACGCGCGGACGGTGTGCTCGCCCGGCCCCAGCGGCACCTCGACCGACCACGCACCGCGGCCGGGGGCGCCCTCGGCCGCGGTGGTGAACCCGTCGGCCACCACGGCGCCGGAGGCGTCCAGCACCTCCCAGCCCACGGTGGCCTCGAACACCGACGCCTCCCCGCCCAGCGTCACCGGGGAGGTCACCTCGGCGCCCTGCGCGGGGCCCAGCACCCACACCGGGCCCAGCACCGAGGACGCCTCCGCCCGCGCCAGCGCCTCCCCGGCGTGAGCGCCCAGGCCCCACAGGTCCGGCACGCGCGAGCCGTCGATCATCAGCTGCACCCCGGCCACGGACGGGTCCGCCGCCGTGACCGTGTGCACGACCTGCTGCAGCGCCGCCTGCGCCTGGTCCTCGCCGGCACCCGGTGGTGCCGTGGCGGCCTCCGCGGACAGCTCCACCGTGACCAGGTCCTGCATCCGCTCCACGCCGAGCACCTCCGTGCCCTCCGGCCACGGCACGAAGTAGTCCGGGTCGCGCGGCGGCTGCAGCATCTCGCGCAGCGCCGTGGAGACCGGGTCGCCCGCCGAGGGCACGTCGTGGAACTCCCGGTAGAGCGCGACCTCCAGACCGCCCTCCATGCCGGTGCGGCCGGCGTAGTACGCGGGGACGGTGATCGTCCCGGCGGGGGAGGTGCTCGTGCCGGAGCCGGTGGGCGTGCCGGTGGTCGTGGCCGTGGAGGTGGCGGCCGCGGGACCGGCGGGGGCCTCGGCCGAGCCGCACGCGCTCAGCAGCAGGGCGGCGGCCAGGGCCGTGCCCGCCGCTCCCGCCCTGCCGGGCCGGTGCGCGGCGCTCCTGCCACCGGGCGTTGCCGCCGGGGTTCCGGACTGCGGTACGCGGTTCACAGCACCCATCCCCCCAGCATCGCAGGGGGCGGGCCGGGCAGCAGGGCGGGCGCGCGGCGGCTCACGCCGGCGAACGCTCCACCGCGGGGGTGCTCCGCGCGCCGTGCTCCCCGGTCAGGACCAGGAGGACGCCCAGCGCGCCGAGCGCCAGCAGCCCCCCGGCGCCGGTCGTCGGGAGGCCGTCGTAGTTGACGTACGCCCCCGCGGGTGCGGTGAGGGCGAGGCCGAGCATCCCGCCGACGACGACCACCGGCACCAGCAGCGGCAGCGCCGCCGTCGAGACGGCCGCCGCCCCGGTCAGCACGAGCGCGGTGGTCAGCACCCGCCGCCGGGACGGGGCCCGCAGGCCCGGCCCCGCCGCCAGGAGGAACGGGGCCAGGGCCGCGACCAGTGCCGGGCCCACCGCCCGGGACAGGTCCCGCGGTCCCGGCACGAACCCGGCCGGGTCCAGCAGCAGCACCACCGCCAGCGCGGTCGGCAGGACCACGAGGACCGCACGGGTGGGCGCGCCGACGGCGCGGGGCGCCGGGCCGCTCCCCGCGCCGGCGGGCGGGGCGGCGGCCGGGCGCAGCGCGCCGGCGCACGCACCCGAGACCAGCAGCAGCGTCAGCGTCACCAGCGCGTCGGCGGTGGACAGGTCCCCGGGGGTGAAGGTGGCGTAGCGCTCGCCGCCCAGGTCCTGCACCGCTACCGCGCACGCGGTGCCCGCCGCCAGCGAGCCCGCTCCCGCCAGCCACCACCAGCGTGCCCCGCCCGCCGGCGGAGCGGGACGCCCCGTGCGCCAGCCCCGCGAGATCGCGGTGCCCGCCGCCGCACCCACCGCCGCTCCGGCACCGACCGCCGCGAGCACGAGCACCGCGGCCAGGGCGGGGGAGCGGCCGTCCACGGCCCGGCCGAGGACCGCGTTGGCGAGCACGACCGCGGCACCGGCCCCCAGCCAGGACGCGACCGGCACCGGCGGGGCGCCGCGCCACGTCGCCCGGCCCGCAGCCCGGCCCGCGGCCCGGTGCGCGGGGCGGGCCGGCAGCAGCGGCAGGGCGCACCACATCGCGGCCACCGCGGCCAGGCGCACGTCGTGGGCGATCAGCGCGAGCTCGTCCTCACCGGGCACCTGCGCGGTGTGCCCGGGGCCCAGGGCCCGCGCCTCCGCGGCGTGCACCGCCGACATGGCCGTGGCCGCCAGCGCCCAGGACACCGCCCCGCCCACCAGGGCCGTCCCGCCGATCGCGGTGCTCAGCCAGCGCATGCCGCCACGCTACGGGCCCGCGGCGCACGCGGGCCAAGTCCTCGGCGCGGGCGGCGGGGTGTTCACGGGCGGTTCGCCCGCCCGTCCCCGTCCGCGGCTGTGCTGGGTGCCCCCGGCAGGATTCGAACCTGCGACACACGGTTTAGGAAACCGATGCTCTATCCCCTGAGCTACGGGGGCCCGCCCGCCGGCGCTCGCCGCGGGCCCTGGGAGTCTAACCGGACCCGCCGAGCCGCCGGCCTACGCGGTCCGCCGTCGCGGCAGCGGCGCCTCGACCCACGCGGCGTCCTTCAGCCGCAGGGCGGGGCTCTCCACCAGCAACCACGAGGCCGCTGCGGCGGCGCAGGCCAGCAGCAGGCTGAGCGCGACGAAGCCGGCGGTGCCGAGCGCGGCGGCCCCCGCCAGGGCCAGCAGCAGCTGGATCGGCCAGTGGTAGACGTACAGGCCGTAGGAGAGGTCCCAGCGGGGGTCCTGCCGCAGCGGCAGGCGCACCGCCGCCCACAGGAACAGGTAGGCGAACGCCGGGCCGGCCAGGGCGCGGTGGTCCGGCAGCAGGTGCAGGCCCGCGACGACCAGCGGCACGCACGCGGCGGCCAGCAGGCCGCTGACCGGGACCCGGTCGGCGAAGACGTGCCCGGCCGCCCCCAGCAGGAAGACGAACAGGAACCGCAGCATCAGCTCCGTGCCCAGGTCCACCCCGGCGGCCGAGGCGATCGTCGCGGCCCACAGCAGCCCGCAGGCCAGGAGCAGCCAGCGGCGCCGGCGCAGCACGCCCAGCACCCCCAGCGCGGCCACGGCCCCGTAGCAGCAGGCCTCGAAGAACAGCGTCCACAGCGACCCGTCGAGGACCGCCTGCCCGCCCTCGACGGGGTCGGTCACGGCGCTGACGCCGAACTGGCGCATGAGCAGCGCGGCGTTGGCGGTCACGTACGACACCGCGGTCTCCGGCCCCTCCAGCACCGCGGTGGCCGGCCTGCCCGACAGGACCGCGGCCAGCGGCGCCACGACGGCCGCGGTGACCAGCAGGCACACCCAGAAGCCGGGCGCGATGCGCAGGAAGCGGTGCCAGGCGTAGCGGCGCAGCGAACCCAGCCGCAGGAAGCTGCGGGCCACGAGGAAGCCGCTGATGACGAAGAAGCCGTCGACGGCCAGGCTGCCCAGGTCGGTGGAGCCGACCTGGGGCTGGTGGCCGAAGCCGTTCTCCATCCCGTGCACGACCGCCACGGTCACGGCCAGCGTCAGCCGCAGGACGTTCAGCGAGTTGCTGCGCGGGTCGAACAGCGCCGCCAGGGTCGGGTACCTCCCGGGCACCCGCCCCCCGCGAGGGGGTGCGACGACCCGAGGGTCGTCCCGCTCCCCGGTGCTCGCACCTCCGCCGCCGATGGTCCTGCCCCGCCCCACGCGCGCCCCCGGATCCGTGCCCCGTCTGCTCGGCCGGCGGTCGGCGCAGCCCCCCGCGCCGTCCGCCGCCGGTCCTCCCGGGTGCAGCGCGCCGCCCGGGGAGACCGTCCCGCAGGACCCTACCCTCACGTGACAGGAGGGTTGAGGGGCCGGACCCCCGTCCTCGCCGACCGCGACGACCCCCCACCGGGCGCGACGGGGGAGCGGGGAGGGGTGCCGCGGGACCTACGACGCCGTGTCGTTGACTCGCGTTGCGCCGCAGGCGAACACCCGGCCCCCGTGTCCGGAGGGGGCCGTCCGGGTGCCTACACTCAAGTCGCAAGACACGCCGACCGATGCCGTCTCCTGGGTGTCGGGCCGAGTCGAGGGGGACTCCGACACCCGGCCGACGTCGTCTCCCGAGGAGAATCCCGGATGTCCGTTCAGACCGTCCGCACCGAAGCCCGCGCGAGCGTCCCCGCGCCCCGCCGTGCTCCCCGCGAGAGCGCCGCCCTCGCAGCCATCGACGCGGCCCTGGCCGAGACCGGCTGCATCCTCGTGGCCACCTCCGCCACCGAGGCCGGCTGCAGCATCGCCTTCTACGACGCCCGCTCCCTCAGCCGCGCCGTCGACGTCATCGCCTCCGCGGCCACCCGCTGCGGGGACGACGCGCTCGCCGCCCGCGCCCGTCAGCGCGGCGCCGGCGCCTGGAAGGTCACCGCCGAGCCGCAGGCCTGGTCCGGCCCCGACGGCGACCCGCACACCGCCGGGCAGCGCTCCTCCACCACCTGGAACCTCCAGGTGCCGCAGTCCGACGTGGTGCCCGCCGCCGCCGCGCTCCTGGCCTGACGCGGCACCTGGCCTGACGCGGCACCGGGGGCGCCGGCCGCTCACACCTCGATCTCGGCGAGCACCCGCGGCACCTCCGCGGGCAGCTCCCGGGCGAGGAACCCCAGCCGGCCCACCGAGCTGGCCAGGCGGTCCCCGGCCCGCCCGTGCAGGTGGCACGCCCACACCGCCGCCTGCACCGGGTCCGCGCCCCGCGCGCACAGCCCCGTGACGATCCCGGCGAGCACGTCGCCGGAACCCGACACCCCCAGCCCGGCGCCGCCGGACACGTCCAGCCACAGCCGCCCGTCCGGCGCCGCGATCCACGACTCGCCCCCGCCGGCGGCGACCACGCACCGGCTGCGGCGGGCCAGCTCGCGCGCCGCGGCGGCCGCGTCCCGCTCCACCTCCTCCTCGTCCACGCCCAGCACGATCGCCAGCTCCTGGGGGTTGGGGGTGAGCACGGCCCGGCCGTCGAGGTGGTGCAGGAACGACGCGTCCCGCGTGACCGGCGCCAGGCCCAGCGCGTCCAGCACCACCGTCTGCCGCAGCGGCGGCACCAGCACCTCCAGCAGCTCCACCACCGCCGCCTCGCCGACCGTGCCCACCCCCAGGCACACCGCGTGCGCGCCCTGCGCCAGCTCCGCGAGCTCCGAGCCCTCCGCGCCGCACGAGGGGTCGATGCCGCCCTCGTCGTTCGCGGGCAGGGCCAGCACCAGCGCCTCGGGCAGCGCCACCCCCAGCGTCGGTGCCGTCGAGGCCGTCGTCGCCACCTGCAGCTTGCCCGCGCCGCAGCGCAGCGCCGCCTCCGCCGCCAGCAGCACCGCGCCCGGCGTGCGCTCGCTGCCACCCACCACGCACGTGCGCCCGCGCGACTCCTTGCCCACGCCCGGCGGCGGCAGCGGCCACTCCCGCAGCACCGCCGACGTGACCGTCACCGCGTCCGCCGCCGCGTCCCGCGGGCTCACCGCGCCACCCGCGCCGTCCCGGCCCGCGCGCCGTCCCCCGGGTCGTGGGCCGCGTCGTCGGAGCCGTCGCCGGAGCCGTCGCCGGAGCCGTCGCCACCGGGGTCCTCGTCACCGGGGTCGTCGCCGGGGTCGTCCGTGACCCGCACGTCCGCGACCGCCCGCGCGTCCCCGGCCAGCCGCAGCCGCAGCGCACCGCCGTCGCGCTCGTAGGAGGTCACCGAGCAGTTCGCCAGCGGCTCGCGGTCGTCCAGCTCCAGCACCGCCCGCTCGTCCAGGCCCTCGAGCACCAGCCGGAAGTTCATGACCACCGCCTGGTGGGAGACCACCAGCACGTGCCGGTCGGCGTGCTCCTCGCGCAGCGACGCCAGCACGCTGCGCACCCGCAGCGCCACGTCGCACCAGCTCTCACCGCCCGGCGGGCGGTAGTAGAACTTCCCCAGCCGCGCGCGCCGCTCCGACTCCTCCGGGAAGCGCGCTCGCACCCCGGCGCCCGTCAGCCCGTCCCACCAGCCCAGGTCGCGCTCGCGCAGCCGCTCGTCCGTGCGGACGTCCGGCACGTCCAGCCCCGCCGCGCGCGCCCCGCGCACCACCTCCTGCGCGGTCCGCAGCGCTCGGCGGTACGGGGAGCTCAGCACCACCTGCGGTGCCGGCGGAGCACCCGCCCCGCCCGCCAGCCACGTCCCCACGGCCGCCGCCTGCCGCCGGCCCAGGTCCGACAGCGGCACGTCCGCGTCCCGCTCGCCGACGTCCACCACCTCGGCCTGCGCGGCTCGCGCCCGCGCGTCGGCCACGTTGCCGGTGCTCTGCCCGTGACGGACCAGCACCAGGGAGGCGGGCCAGCGCAGTCCGGGTGATCCGGGGGAGTCCAGGGGATCGGGGGAGTCGGCCACCCGCCTACGTCTATCGCAGCGGCCCGGCCCGTGCGCGGTGAGCCGTGCCCGTCCCCACCGGGAGGTGACAAGGTGTGACGATGCGGTCCCGGCGGGCGCAGGTCCCGCCGCCGGAGGAGGAGGTGCACGCTGAAGCGGCTCGTGCGGCGCTGGCACCACCTCATGCTGCGCACCACCCTGCAGCGGCGCGTCTCCGTGATGGCGGGCGTCTTCCTGCTCATCTCCCTCGCCCTGACCGTCGTGCTCGCCCAGAGCCTGCTGGGTCCGGAGCGGGACGGCGATCAGCACCGCGCCGAGCAGCGGCAGTGGGAGGCCGCCGGCGAGGGGCTGCGCGACCTGCGCGGCGACTTCGTCGAGCTGCACGCCGTCCACCAGCAGTACGTGCTGTCGACCGACCCCACCCAGACCCCCCGCCTCGCCCGCGAGCGCGAGCAGCTGGCCGAGCAGCTCACGCAGCGCGAGGACCAGCTGCGCGAGGAGTTCGCCGTCCTGGAGCCGACCGCGCTCACCGGCCGGCTGGAGGAGGCGCTGCGGGACGTCGAGGAGTGGCGGACCGTCGCCGACAGCCAGGCGGACGTCAAGGCCACCGGGGACGAGGACGGCCTGCGCAGGGCCCTCGCCAACGCCCCCGCCAGCCGGGAGTTCCGCACCGCCTACCTCGACATGGAGTCCCTGGCGCGGGAGCTGCACCAGGAACGCACAGCCGACGCCGAGCTGGCCGAGGAGGACCTGAACCGCTTCCGGCTCGTGCAGGTCCTCGTCCTGGGCATCGCCCTGCTGATGGTCCCCACCGTGCTGCACCTCGTGCGCCGCTGGGTCCTGCGCCCCCTCGACCAGCTCTCCCACCAGATGCTGGGCGTCGGCGGCGGCGACCTGCAGACCCCCGTGGGGCTGGCCGGGCCCCCGGAGCTGGCCGCCGTGGCCCACTCGGCCGAGACGATGCGCCGGCGCATCCTCGACGAGCTCGCCGACGCCGTCTCCGCCCGCGAGGCCCTGGCCCAGGGCCAGCCCCTCGTCGCCGAGGTGCGCGACCAGCTCGCCGCCCACGAGCTGCCCGTCCTCGCCGGGTGGTCCGCCGCCGCCGCGCTGCGCCCCGCCGAGGGCCTGCTCGCCGGCGACTGGTACGACGTGCTGCCGCTGCAGGACGGCCGCTACGCCGTCGTCGTCGCCGACGTCTCCGGGCACGGGGCGCGCGCCGGCATCGTCGCCATCCAGCTCAAGCGCCTCCTGGAGGCCGCGCTGCACCTGGCGCCCGAGCCGGACCTGGCGCTGGCCATGGCCGCGCGCGTCTTCACCGACGAGGCCGAGCGCTTCGCCAGCTGCGTGGTCGCCGTCGTCGACCCCGACTCCGGGCTGGTGCGGTACGCCAACGCCGGGCACCCCGCCCCGCTGGTGCTGCGCTCCGACGGCGGGGCCGTGCGCCTCGTCGCGGAGCTGGAGGCCACCGGCCCGCTGCTGTCGTGGCTGCACCTGGACGTGCCCGGCGCCTGGAGCACCGGCACGGTCTCCCTGGCGCCCGGTTCGATGCTCGTCGTCTACACCGACGGGCTCACCGAGGCCCGCCCCAGCGGCAGCACCGACGAGCTGGGCGTCGAGGGCGTCCTCGAGGCGCTCTCCGGCCTGCCCGAGCTGACCCCCCAGACCCTCGTCGACGAGGCCCTCGACGTCGCCCGCCGCTTCAGCGGCGGGCGGGCCCGCGACGACGTCACCCTCGTCGTCCTCGCCCGCAGCACCACCCCGGCCCCGAGCGCCCCGCCCGCCGCCCCCTCCGCCCCGGGCGGCTCGCCCCTCCCGGCCGGCTGAGCACCCCGGCGCGGCGAGGTCCTGGAGCGGCCCGCCCGCGCGCCTACTGTGGAGGGCGTGAACGACGCCGCACGCCCCACCGCCGACACGACCCGACGGCGGTGGTGGGCCGAGGCGGAGGCGCTCGGCGGCACGTCCACCCTGCTGGACCACCCCGACGGGCCCGACGCGGGCCTGGACCTGACGACCGCGCACCCCTCCGGGCTGGCGCAGCTGCTGGCCGGCGGGCCGGCACCGCTGTCCAGCCTCGTGCGCGAGTCCGGAGCCTTCGCCGACGCCCGCCGCCGCGCCCGCACCACCCACCGCCGCGCCGCCGTCCTGCTCGCCCAGCGCGGCACCCGCGCCCTGGCCGTGGCCGTGGGCACCGTCACGTGGGTCCCGCCGCACGGCCCGGCGCGCCGCACCCCCCTGCTGCTGCGCCGCTGCTCCCTGACACCGGTGGACGGCACGCAGGACGACTTCGTCGTGCAGCTCGACGCCGGCGTCCTCGTCAACCCCGTGCTGGTGCGCACCGCGCGCGCCGAGCTGGGCGTGGAGCTGGACGCCCCCCGCGTGGCGCGCGCCGTGGGCAGCCACCGCGGTTTCGACCCCGACCCCGCCCTGGAGGAGGTGCGCCGCCAGCTGTCCGGCGCCCCGGGGCTGAGGGTGGAGCGCCGCCTGCTGCTGAGCACCTTCACCGACCCCGGCTCCGACCTGCTCGCGCACCTGCGCGACCACGGCGCGGACGTGCGCGGCCACCGGGTGGTGCGGGCCCTGGCCGAGCAGGTGCCCGTCGCCCCCGCCGGCGCGCTGCCGGCCGGTGGTGACGCCCCGGTCGCGGACCGCACCGGGCTGGCGCTGGACCCGTGGCAGCACCGCGCCGTGGAGCACGTCCTGGCCGGCGGCGACCTGCGCCTGGAGGCATCCGCCGGCACCGGCGCCACCCAGGTCGCCGCCGCGATCGTGGCCGCCGGCGCCGCGGCGGGGCGCACCACCCTGCTCGTGGCCGACTCCGCCGCCGAGCGCCGCGCCGTCGATGAGCGCCTGCGCGAGCACGGCCTGGGGCGCCTCGTGCTGCACGTGACCGCCGAGCTCGACGCCGCCGCCGTGCTCGCCGCCGTGCGCGAGCAGACCCGCGCCGCCAGCGCCGAGGCCGCCGCCCGCGGCGGCGGCGCGGACCCGGGGTCCCCCCGACCGGAGGCCGCCGGCGCCGCCGCGGTCCTGGACGAGCACGCCCGCGCCCTGCACCGCCCGCGCGAGCCGTGGGGCGTCAGCGCCCACGACGCGATGGAGGCGCTGGCCGCGCTCGCCGAGCGCGACGTGCCGGCCACCACGACCCGGCGCCTGCGCGGCCGGGCGCTCGCCGAGTGCCGCCGCGAGGACCTGCCGGTGTGGGCGGCGCGGCTGCGCCGCGCCGTCGAGCTGGGCGCCTTCGAGGTCAGCGGGGCGAGCACCCCGTGGGCGGACGCGCCGCTGCGCAGCCCCCGCGCGGCCGAGGACGCCCTGGCGCGGGTGCGCTCGGCGCTGGAGCGCACCCTGCCCGCCGCCCGGGCCCTGATGGCCACCGTCTGCGACGCCGCCGGGCTGCGCGGGGCCGCCTCCGTGGCCGAGGCGAACGCGCGGGTGGAACTGCTGGAGGGGGTGCGCGCCAGCGTCGACCGCTTCGGGGCCGACGTGTTCACCGTCCCCCTCGGCGACCCGGCCGCCGCCACCGCGACCGCCCAGTGGCGGCGCGAGAACGGCGTGCGCATGGGCGCGCTGGCGCGCTGGCGGCTGCGCCGCCGGGCGCGCGCCCTGCTGCTGCCCTCCGCGGCGCCCGAGAGCACCGCCGAGCTGCACGACTGGCTGCAGCGGGCGCGCGCCCAACGGCTGGCCTGGCAGCGCGTCGCCGTGCGCGAGACCGCACCCCACGTCCCCGACGGCCTGGACGAGCTGTGCACCGCCGTCGCCGCCCTGCGCGCCGACCTGCTCGACCTCGAGCGCGTCCTGCCGGGGCGCCTGCTCGGCGACGTCAGCGCGGACCGCGTCGAGGACGGCTCGCTGCTGGCCGTGCCCCTGCCGGAGCTGACCGCGCTGCTGCGCTCCCTGGCCGCCGACGCCGCCGCCCTGGACGACCTGCCCGAGCGCACCGTGCTCCTCGACGAGCTCGCCGCCGCCGGCTGGCAGCCCCTCCTGGAGGACCTGGGCGCCCGCTGGGGCGGCGCGGGCAGCCTGGACCTGACCGCGGAGGTGGAGCGCGCCTGGTGGGCCGGCGTCCTGGACGCCGTCTGCCTGGAGGACCACCTCGTCGGTGCGCCCGACGCCCCGGCGCTGCGCAGCGCGCGCGCCGGGCTGCAGCTGGCGGAGGCCGCCGCCCGCACCCACGACGCGCGGCGGGTGCGCCGCGCCGTGGACGCGCGCGTGCCGGTGGCGCCCGCCGCACCCGTCCGGGCCGCACTGCCCGCCCTGCGCGGTCCCGGCCGGCCCGCCGAGCCCCTGGGCCCGGAGCTGACGGCGGCGGCCGCGCTGCTGCCGTGCACGGCGCTGTCCGCGGCCGGTGCCGCCGCCCTGGCCGCGGACCTGCCGCAGGCCGACCTGGTGGTGGTGCTGGGGGCGCGCTCGACCGCCACCTCCTGGGCGCTGCCGGCGCTGGCCCGCGGCCGCCGCCTCGTGGTGGTGGGCGACCCCGCCCTGCCCGGGCCCCGCGACCTCGCCGACCTCGCCGACCTCACGGGGCGTGACGGCACCGGCGAGGCCGCCCCGCCGCCCCGCAGCCTGCTGGACGACGCCGCCGGCGTGCTGCCCGGCCTGCGGCTGGAGCGTCAGCACGCCTGCCTCGACGACCGGCTGCTCGAGGGGGTCGTGCCGGTCACCGGCGACGACGCGCAGGACGTGCTGCCCGGTTCCGGCCCCGACCCGCGCGCCGTGCACCGCACCTCGGCGCGCACCGGTGCCCGGCGCGGGCCGGACGCGTTGGTGGAGCTGACCCTGGGCGTCGTCGCCGACGCGCTGCACCGGTGCCCGGGGGAGTCGCTGGGCGTCCTCGTGCCCGACGCGGCCGGTGCCGACCTGCTGGGCGACGTCCTGCGCCGGCGCCTCGCCGAGCGGGGGCTGGGGCACGCGGCCGGGGAGCTGCTGGTCGCCGAACCGCCGCGCTGGGCCGGTGAGCGGCGCGACCACGTCGTGGTGCTCGCCGACCCCGTGACCGGAGGGGCCGGCCTGGGCGCCGGGCACGCACCCCCGCAGGAGGTCGTCCTGGCGCTGACGCGCTCGCGGCTGCGCACCACCCTCGTGCTCGACGACGCCCGGTGGGAGGCGGCGGGGCACGGTGAGCCGGGCGGCTCGGCCGTGGACGGCCGCCCGCTGCTGCTGCGGACCGCGGTGGCGTGGGAGTCGCCCGCCCCGCACGGCGAGCGCACCACCAGCGCGCTGCAGCGCCGCCTGGCCGCCGCGTGCCGGGACCTGGGGCTGCCCGTGACGCTCGGCGCCGGGCGGTCCGGAGCCGTGCCGATCGCGGTGCGCCGCCCGGACGGGACGGGACCGGCGCTCGCGGTGGAGCTGGACGGCCCGGGGTGGGCCGCCGTCGGCGTGCTGGAGCGGGAGGTCGTCGCTCCCGCGCGCCTGGAGCGGCGCGGCTGGTGGTGCGTGCGCTCCCTGGAGGCTGACGTGCTGGCCGACCCCGCCGCCGAGGCGCACCGGCTCGCGCGGCGCTGGCGCGAGGCGGTGGCGGAGCTGGGCGAGCCGGCGGACCTCGTGCTGGACCTGCGCGCGGACGCCCCGGTGGGCCCGCCGCCGCGGGACCCGCGGGTGAGCGGACGCGACGAGCGGCACCGCGCCGGGCAGGACGCCGGGCAGGACGCCGTGCAGGACCTCGAGGGGGACGTCGAGCGCGAGGCGCCGGACCGGCCCGGCGAGCCGGGGGAGCCTCGGCCGGTGGTCCGGTCCCGGCCGGTGCCGGTGCCGCGCGAGGAGGCGTCGTGAGCGTGCCGGGCGGGCAGCCGCGAGGAGGCGCCGGGCAGCGGCGCGAGGAGCCGGCGGGGACCGGCAGCTCCGTGGAGGACGAGCGCTCGGCCGACGACCGCGACGAGGGCTGGGGTGAGCGGGCCGGCGGGCTGGACGACGACTGGTACCTGTCGCAGCGGCCGCCCCACTGGGACTGAAGCGCTCGGTGCGCCAGGTGCGGGGCGCACCGCACCGCACCTCACGCAGCGTTCTGGTGCATCGCTCTCAGCGAGACCCTGATGACGTCTCGTGGACCGCGCGTGACGGTAGGTCGAGATCTCGCGGTCTCCGCTGTCGCAGGGGTTCCTCGTGCGGTCGCGGGCCCACATGATGGGCGCCGATCAGCGGCCGCGACCCCACCCGGTCCGGCCGGGACAGCGGTCGAGACGACGGTCGGGAGGTGGGGTGTGCACGGGTACCGCGCTGCGACCGGCCCCGCCGCGGCACCGGTGAGCGTGCCCCGGCCGGGCGCGACCCCCACCGGCGCCGGGTCCCTCGCCCGGCACCCGCCGCGCCGGCCCCCGCGGGTGGGACGCACCCCGTTGGTGCTCCTCGCCGCCGCCCTGGTCGGCATCACCCTGACGGCATTCGCGCCGCTGCCCGGGGAGCTCGCCGTGGGGGTGGGCGTGCTGGCCGGTGCCTCGGCCGGTGCGGTGGTCGGTGCCCTCCCGGGGCGCCCGGCGGCCCGCACTCGCCGGTTCCCCGGTCCGGACTGTGCGCGGGCGGGGCGCCGCGGGCGCGCGGCGCCGCGCGACCGGCTGACCGGGCTGCCCGAGCGGGAGGCGCTGCTGGCGGCCGTGGACCGCGCCCTGGTCGCGGCGGCCCCGGGAGGACCGGCCCCTGGCCTGCTCGTGGTGGACCTCGACCGGTTCCGGGACGTCAACGACGCGCTGGGGCACGACGGGGGCGACGACGTGCTGCGCGCCCTCGCCGGTCGGCTGCGCGCGCTGGCGCCGGCCGACGCGGTGGTCGGCAGGCTCGGCGGCGACGAGTTCGCCGTCCTCGTCCCGGACGGTGCCGGCGCGGAGGACCTCGCACGGCGCGTCGTGCACAGCGCCGGGCGGCCGCTGGACGCCGGCGGGCTGCGGGTGCTGCTGCCGGCGAGCGTGGGGGTGGCGCTGGCACCCCGGCACGGGTCGGTGGCGGCGGCCCTGCTGCGCAGCGCCGAGGCCGCTCTGCACGAGGCCAAGCGGGTGCGCGGGTGCGCCTGCACCTACGGCGGCGAGCACGCTGCCACCGGAGCCCCCGGCGCCGAGCGCCTGCGGTTGCTGGGCGAGTTGAGCCGGGCGGTGGAGCGCGGTGAGCTGTTCGTGCACTACCAGCCGCAGGTCGACCCGGCGACCGGCGCGCTCGCGGGTGCGGAGGCCCTGGTGCGCTGGCGCCACCCCGACCTCGGCACCGTCGCACCGGACCGCTTCGTGCCGCTGGCGGAGGGCTCCGGCCTGGTCCACGCCCTGACCGGCGTGGTGCTGGGGCACGCCCTGGCCGACCTGGCGGGCTGGCGGGCGTGCGGGTGCGACGTGACGGTCTCCGTCAACCTCTCCGCGCGCTCGCTCGCCGAGACCGGTCTGCCCGCGCTGGTGGCCCGCGAGCTGGATCGCCACGGGGTGCCTGCTCGGGCCCTCGTGCTGGAGGTCACCGAGACGGCTCTGGTGGCGGACCCGCAGCGGGCCCGCACCGTCGTCGGCGAGCTCCGCGCCCTGGGGTGCTCCGTGGCGGTTGACGACTACGGCACCGGGCAGTCGTCGCTGCGCCGCTTGACGGGCCTGGACGTCGACGAGCTCAAGATCGACCGCTCCTTCGTGACCGCGATGACCACCGACCGCGCCCGGGAGGTGATCGTGCGCTCCACCGTGCAGATGGCCCGGGACCTGGGGCTGCGGGTGGTGGCCGAGGGCGTGGAGGACGCCGGCACGCTGCGGGCCCTCGCCGCACTGGGCTGCCACCTCGTGCAGGGCACCCACGTGGGTGAGCCCGCGGCGGCGGGGGACCTGCTGTGGTCGCTGGCCACGCGCGGCGGTGCGGCGCACCTCGGCGCCGCACCACGGCTCGTGGTGCGGCGCCGCCCTTCCGGCGCGCTCTGACCCCGTCCCACCCGGCGTCCCACCCGGCGTCCCACCCGGCGTCCCACCCGGCGTCCCACCCGGCGTCACGGCGCGCGCAGGGCGAGCACCGTGCGCCCGGACGCCGCTGCCAGGCGCGCGGCCGTGGGCGGGTCCACCGCCACCAGCACGCTGCCCGGCCCGCCCGGTGCCGCGCCGAGGAACCCGCTGCCGGTGGCCGTGGTGGGCACCGCGAGGACCACGACGTCGGAGGCGACGCGCTCGGCGCCGGTGGGCAGGCCCGTGACGGGGTCGTCGGTGCGGGCCAGGACGTCGACGCGGGCACCGGACCGCAGCCCGTCGAGGACCGCCGGGTCGCCCACGGCGACGGTGGTGGCCAGCGTGCCCGGCGGCTGCCCGGCCAGCAGGCCGGCGCCGGTGGTGCGCGCGTCCGTGAGGACCTCACCGCGGCGCACCGCGCCGGAGAGCACGGCACCCCGCGCGCCGGCGTCGTCCAGGGCGCCGTCGGGCACGGTGCCCGACGGGCGCTCGTCGCTGCGCACGTCGCCCACCGTCAGGGCCGCCCCGGCCGGCAGGTCGCGCGTCGCGACGAGCACCGGCCGCGTCGCCGGCTGCGGCGGCGCCAGCGCGGACACCGCCACCCCGGCGGCGGCGGCGGTCAGCCCGGCGCTGAGCCAGCGCCGGGCCAGCCTGCGCCGCCGCCGGTCGCGGGGCCCGGCGGGGCGGGGTGTCGTCTCGCGCAGCACACCCGGACGCTAGGGAGGCGCGGCCGCCCAGCCGGTCGCGTCCGTGCCCGGCTGTGGACCGCCGCGGCGGTGCGGCCGGTGTGGAGACCGGGTGAGCCGTCCACTCAGGCGGCGGAGGTCGAGCCGCCCGACGCGGAGGAGGACGAGGACGAGGTGGACGACTTGGACGAGGACGAGCTCGTCGAGGACGACGAGTCCGAACTCTTGGCCGCCGAGCCGCCGGAGTCCTTGGACCCGCTCTTGGCGTCCGAGCCGCCGGACCCGTTGCCGGAGCCGCTGCGCGAGTCGGTGCGGTAGAAGCCGGAGCCCTTGAAGACGATGCCGACGTTGTTGAACAGCTTGCGCAGCTGCCCCGAGCACTCGGGGCAGGTGGTGAGGGCGTCGTCGCTGAAGGACTGGCGGACCTCGAAGCTGTGGTCGCACTGCTGGCACGCGTAGGCGTAGGTGGGCACGTCGTCTCCAGGGAGGTCGAGACCCCGACTGGCACTCGGGGAGTTCGAGTGCCAATCCTACTCGCCGCGCGGACCCCGCGCGGCCCTCAGCGCGCCGCGCGCCCCCGGCGCACCACGGCCTGACCCAGCGGCCGGGCGTGCACCCGGAGCCAGCCGTCGTCGGCACCGGCCGGCAGCGCACCGGCGACCTCCGGCGGGCTCGGCGCGGCGGCGTCGACGGTGAGCAGGGTCCAGCAGCCGCTGCCGCCGCCGGGGGCGAGGGCCCGGGCGGCCCCCACCTCCAGCACCCCCTCGCGCCGGGTGACCGCCGGGGTGGCCCCGTCCGCCCGGCCCACCAGGGCGATCCGCCCGCCGGTCGCGGTGCGCCAGCGCGCCGCCCACCCGCGCAGCAGGGCCGACTCGTCCGGGTCCACCAGGTCGCCGGCCCCGCTGCCCGGGCCTCGCGCGGCGACGACCACGACCCCCGTGACGGCGCCGTCGGCGGCCGCCGCGTCCAGCTCGGCGCGCAGCCACGGCAGCTGGGTGAAGCCGGCGGTGCGCAGCGAGCCGCCGGTGGCGTCCAGCAGCACGTAGCGGGTGCCGGCCAGGTCGAGCCGCCGGTGCGGCGCCGCGGCGCCGCTGGACGCCGGCCCCGCGGCGGCGGCCGTTCCCGCCTCACCGTCGCCGGGCAGCCACGACCAGGAGGTGGCGGCGGGCAGCTCCTGCGCCAGCACCTCACGGGCCAGCGCCACGTCGGCGTCGGTGCCGGCCCGCCCCGGGGTGCCGACGACGTCCCCGGAGAGCAGCACGTGCTGCGCTCCGGCGGCGGCCGCGCCCCGCAGGGCCTCGCGCAGCGGCGTCTCGGTGCCGGGGTGCGCGGCGCGGACGTGGGTGGCGGCCACGAGCGCGACGCGGCCGGTGCGCGGGCCGGTGGCGGTGCCCGGGCCGAGGGCTGGGTCGCGCGGTGCGTCCACCGCCCCGGGAGCGGCCGGTGCCGTGCCGGCCTCCAGGGCGGCGAGGTCCAGCCGGCCCGCGGTGCGGCGGGCGGCGTCGGTCTGCGCCACGTACACCCGCTCCACGGCCACCTCGCGCGCCCCGGCGGGCACGGCGGCCGTCAGGCGGCGCCAGCCGGTGAAGTCGACCCGCTCGGCGAACGTCACCGGCCGGGCGGCGCCGTCCACGCGCAGCACCGCCCGCAGCCAGCCGCCGGCTCCGTCGCCGCGCACCCGCAGAGCGACCTCGCGGGTGCCGGCGGGCAGCGCGACGGGCGGGTCGGCGACGGCGGCGGCCACGGACGTGCCGGTCGGTTGCTCGTGCGTGTCGTGGGTGAGCCGCAGCGCCGCCCGGACGCCGGCCAGGTCGTCCACGGTGACGGGGGCGAGGGCGGCGGTCGCGCGCGTGGCGGCGGCTCGCCAGCGGCCGGGGTCGGTGACGGGGTCGGCGAGCACCGTGCTCAGGCCGACGGCGACGGCGGTGGTGGTGCTCACCGCCCCGGCGCGCAGGACGACGGGCACCGCGGCAGGGCCCGTGCCGGCGGCGGTCAGCCGGAGGCGGCCGTCGGGCAGGGCGGCGACGCTCAGCAGGGCGGGGTCGGTGGTGACGGTGACGTCGGCGGCGTCGACGCGGGCGCGCCGGCCCTCGCCGTCGCGGCCGGTGATCTGCACGTCGGCGACCGCGCCCGCGGTGGTCAGCTGCGGGGAGGGGTCGAGCTCCAGGGAGGCGAGCGGGCCGAGCACCTCCAGCGCCAGCTCGCCCGAGGCGGCCCCGGCCCGGACGCGCAGCACCGTGCGCCCGGGTGAGCTGCCCCGCACCAGCACGCGGGTCCCGCCGTCGCCGGGCTCGACGGACTCGACGGCCGCCGTGGCGGGGGCGTCGGTGCTGAACGCCGGTGCCTCCAGCGGTGCGGGTGCCAGCGCGGCGTCGGTGCCCGCGGCCTCCACGGCCAGCAGCAGGCCGGGCAGGACCCGGCCGCCCGGTCCGCGCCAGACGATCCCGGTGGCGCGCCCGTCCGCGGCCGGTGGCAGCAGCCCGACGGCGTGGGCGACGGCCCGCGGGGCGCCGTCGGACGGTTCACCGACGACTGCGACGTGCGCCTCGCCGGCGGGACGTGCCACGAGCTGCGCGGAGCCGCCGCCGTCGAGCACCACGGCACCGGCCGCACCGGCCTCGACCATCCGCTGCGCGGTCTCAACGGCGGTCAGCCCGCGCGAGCGGGCGGTGCCGCCGTCGGCGGTCAGCAGCAGCAGCTCCCCGGCGCGGGTCCACCCGAGCGCGGTGCGCGCGCGCAGGGCGGCCCAGGTGGGGTCGGCGGTGTCGATGGCGGCGACGGCGCCGTCGCGCACGAGCTCCAGACGGGCGCCCAGGGCGAAGCCGTCCGAACCGGGGTCGAGGGCGCCGACGCGCACGTCGACGGCGGTGCTCGCGGGGGTGCCGACGGCGGTGCCGGCCAGGGCGGTGGCGACGGTGCCGGTGGCGACGAGGACGAGGCCGTCCGCGGGCACGGGGGTGCGCCCGGGGGAGCGCACGGCGCTGACGCGGCCGGCGCGCACCTCGACCTCCAGGCCGCCGGGGGCGGTCGGGGTCCGGTCCCCGGGACCCCAGGCGGGGGTGAACAGCGCCACCGCGTCGGCGGGGACGGTGCGGGTGGCGAGGGCGGCCAGCGGCCAGGTGCGCTCGCCGACGGTGGCGGTGCCGGTCAGCCGCACGTCGCCGAGGCGACCGGCCCAGCCGGTGGGGGTGTCGTCGACGCCGACGGCGCGCTGCACCGCGGCGTCGGCCTTGAGGGCGTGGCCGTCGACGACGACGGGGCCGTCGGGCGTGCCGGTGCGGTCGATGTCGTAGAAGTCGCCGTTGACGGCGGCGACCGCGCCGGCGGCGGTGGCCAGCTCGGCGGGGGTGCGCGGTTCGGACAGGCTGCGCTGCAGCAGCGCGGGCCGGGTGCCGGTGCCGGGGGCCAGGCGCAGCAGCGAAGTGCGCTGGGAGCCGGCGGCGTCGAGGGTGGCGAGCCGCTCCAGGGTCAGGCCGGGGGCGACGGTCGTCAGCGTGCGCTCCAGCTCGACGCGGCCGGGGGCGGCGGCCAGCGCCCGCGGGTCCGGCAGGCCGGCGGCGCTGCCGGCGGCGTCCGCGCGGGTGGCGGGCGAGGCGGCGGGGACGAGCAGGCTGGCGAGGCCCCCGGTGAGGACCGTGCGACGGCGCATGCACGAAAGGTATCCGCTGGGGCACGCGGAGTTACCGGCTTGGGGGGTGGCGCCAGTCCGCCAGCTTGCCGTGCCGGCTGACCTGCTGCAGCCGCTCCTCCACCACCGAGCGCTCCGCGGTGCCCGTGACCACCAGCACCTCGTCACCGCGGCGCAGGGCGGTGCGCGTCCCCGGCACGAACGTCGCCCCGTCGCGCGCCACCAGCGTCACGTTCGCGCCCGGCGGCAGCCGCAGCTCGAACACCTCCACCCCGTGCAGCCGCGAGCCGTCCCCCACCCGCACCCGCACCACGTCCGCCGACAGCGTCCCCAGCGGGGAGACCTCCACGTCCAGCTCGGCCGTGGTGGTCGTCGGCACCAGCCGCAGCACCCGCGCCAGCGGCCGCAGGGTGGGCGCCTGCAGCAGCGTGAACACGACGACCAGGACGAGCACCACGTCGAAGAGCTGCTCCGTGCCGGGCACCCCCGCCACCGCCGGCACGGTCGCCAGCACGACCGGCACCGCGCCCCGCAGCCCCGCCCACGACAGGAAGGCGAGCTCCGCCGCGCTGGAGCGCTGCGAGCCCCGGAACGGCAGCAGGCTCACCAGCACGGACAGCGGCCGCGCCAGCACCGTCAGCACCAGCCCGACGAGGAGCGCGTCCAGCACCACGCCCGGCAGCCGCGACGGGCTCGCCAGCAGCCCGAGCGCCACGAACAGCCCGATCTGCGCCAGCCACCCGGCGGACTCGGCCACGCCCCGCGTGGTGTGCCGGTGCGGCAGCCGGGAGTTGCCCAGCACCAGGGCGCACAGGTACGTCGCCAGGAAGCCGGAGCCGCGCAGCAGGTCGGCGCCGGCGTAGGCGCCCACGGTCAGGGCGAGGACCGCCACCGGGTACAGCCCGGAGCTCGGCAGCGCGGTCCGGCGCAGCAGCCACGCCCCGGCGAAGCCGCCGCCGACGCCGACGGCGGTGCCGACGGCCAGCTGCAGCACCGCCTGCCCGACCGCGGCCCACCACGTCGGCGCGGCACCACCGCCGGCGACCTCCGTCAGCGTCAGCACGGCGATGACGACGGGCGCGTCGTTCAGACCCGACTCCGCCTCCAGCACCCCCGTCAGCCGCCGCGGCAGCGGCACCGAGCGCAGCACCGAGAAGACCGCGGCCGCGTCGGTGGAGGAGACCACCGCCCCGATCAGCAGCGACACCGGCCACGACGTGCCCAGAAGCAGGTGCGCCCCCACGCCCACCACGGCCGTGGACACGGCGGTGCCGACGGTCGAGAGGACCGCCGCCGGCGCCAGGACCCCGCGGATCGTGCCCCAGCTGGTGGTCAGGCCGCCCTCGGCGAGGATGAGGATGAGCGCGCCGTAGCCGAGCACCTGCGCCAGCTCGGCGTCGGAGAAGAGCACCCCCAGGCCGCCCTCGCCGACGAGCAGCCCCAGCCCCAGGTACAGCAGCAGCGACGGCAGCCCGGTCCGGGCCGACAGCCGCACCGCCAGGACCGCCAGGAGCAGCACGGCGGAGGAGAGCAGCAAGACGGCGCTGAGCTCCTCGACGGTCATGCGGCACCGTACCGGCCGGGGCCCGCGCGGACGGCCGTGGCCTCAGCCGCCGCCGGCGTCAGGGCGCGACGGCGCGCGGCTCGCGCAGGTCCACCTCGGCGGGCGCGGGCCCGCGCACGGCGGCGACGGCGTCGGTGGTCCAGCCGGCGCCCCAGTCGCGGCGCTCGCGCCACAGCGGCGCCCAGGTCTCCTCGCCCCCGCCGCGCCCGGCCAGCGCCAGCGCGCGCTCCCCGACGGTGCGCAGCCCCACCCCGCCGGCCAGCAGCGCGGTGCCGGCCGCGGCGCGCGCGGGGCTCCAGCGCTTGCGGGCGAACTCGGCCTTGCCGCGCAGCACCATCCGCAGCTTGCCGGTGCGCGAGGCGGAGGACTTGCCGCCGGCGTGCACGACGACCGCGTCGGGGGTGACGGAGGGGTGCATGCCGCGGGCGATGGCGCGCGCGCTGAGGTCGGCGTCCTCGCTGTACATGAAGAACGCCTCGTCGAACCCGCCGAGCGCCTCCCACGTCTGGCGGGTGGCCAGCAGGAAGGCGCCGCTGACGACGCCGACGTCGCGCACGCTGTCGCGGTCCCAGCGCCCGAGCGACTCGGGGTCGAAGACGGGGGAGCGCTTGAACGCCGTGGACAGGCCGGTGGCGTAGCAGAACCAGCTCCACAGCGTCGGCTGGGCGAAGCAGGACGTCAGGGACACCGTGCCGTCGGGGTAGAGGACGCGCCCGCCGACGACGCCGCGCGTGGGGTCCTGCTCGAGGAAGGCCAGCAGGGCGTCGATCGCCCCGGGCAGCACGACGGCGTCGGGGTTGAGCAGCAGCACGTGCCGGCCGCTGCTGATCTCGGCGGCGCGGTTGCAGGCGGCGGCGAAGCCGAGGTTCTGCGGCGAGAAGCGCACGACCAGGTCCGGGTCGGCGGCGGCGCGCTCGGCGAGCAGGGTCCGGGTGGGCTCGTCGGAGGCGTTGTCCAGCACGACGACCTCGTGGGAGGCGGCGGGGCGCCCCTCGCCGGCCAGCGCGTCCAGGCACTGGGCGGTCCACTCGGGCGCGTTGTAGGTCACGACGACGACGGACACGTCCACGGTCACGGGGGCTCCTCCTCGCCGGCGCCGCCGGGAACACCGGTCAGCACTCGGAGTCGATCTGGGCACAGCTCGCAGTCACCATCGGCGGGGCACAGTGAACCACGCCGGTGCCGGTCCCCGGCCGGGGCGCGGGCCCGGAGCGCGGGGGAGGTGCGTGCGCGCGGGGGCGGGGCGGGCGGCGGTCAGGCGGTGAACGGCATCCAGCGGGTGGGGGTGACCACGGCCTGCACCGGGCGGTCGTGCGGCAGCACCGGCAGGGGGCTGACGGCGGCGTCGAACAGCTCGTCGTCGTGCACGAGCGCCACCACCGGCACCCGGGCCGGCACCCTGCGCAGCGCCCGGTCGTAGCTGCCGCCGCCCTGGCCGAGGCGGCGTCCGGCGGTGTCCACGGCCAGCGCGGGCACGACGACGACGTCGGCGGTGGCGATGGCGTGCGGCCCCAGGGGGCCGTGGCCGTGCCCGCCGGTGGCGTCGCTGCGCACCGCGCGCACCTCCCAGTCGAGGTCGGCGTCGGGCAGCAGCACGGGCAGCAGGACCTCCACGCCGTGCCGGCGCAGCTCGCTCAGGGCCGAGCGGGTGCCGGGTTCGCCGGGCAGGGAGGAGTAGCAGGCGACGCGGTGGGCACCGGCGACGAGCGGGCAGGCCAGCAGGGTGCGGGCCACGGCGGCGTCGACCTCGGCGGCCTCGGCGGCGCCGCGGGTGCGGCGGCGGGCGCGCACCGCGGTGCGCAGGCCCAGCTTGCGCGCGCCCACCTCGACGGGGTCGTGGGCGACGTGCAGGCGCCCCGGGTGCGAGGTCGCGCGTGACGCCGCGTGCGGCGTCGTGCGCGACGTGGTGCCGGTGGTGGACCGCGCGTCGTCGCGGGTGGGGGGCACGGCGGCTCCTGAGGCTCTCGGACGTGCCGCGCGCGCGGTTGCACGCGGGACGTCACCGCGTCCAGTCTGCCCCCGCGACGCCCGGAAAGCCATGCCCGCCGTGACCGCTTGGCTGCTCTCGGTGTCCCGGTTGAGCCGGGCGGTAGCCTCCGGCCCCATGAGCGAACGCGACGAGCGTCCCGGCCGCACGGTCCGCAAGGCCGTCATCCCGGCTGCGGGCCAGGGCACCCGGTTCCTGCCCGCCACGAAGGCCATGCCCAAGGAGATGCTGCCGGTGGTGGACACCCCGGCCATCCAGTACATCGTCGAGGAGGCGGTGCGTGCCGGCCTGACGGACGTCCTCATGATCACCGGCCGCAACAAGCGGTCGCTGGAGGACCACTTCGACCGCAACGTCGAGCTGGAGGTGGGCCTGCGGGCCAAGGGGGACGACGCCAAGCTCGCCCGCGTGCAGGAGTCCACGGACCTGGCGCAGGTGCACTACGTGCGCCAGGGCGACCCCAAGGGCCTGGGGCACGCGGTGCTGGTCGCCGAGCAGCACGTGGGCGACGAGCCGTTCGTGGTGCTGCTGGGCGACGACATCGTCGACTCCCGCGACCCCCTGCTGGACAAGATGATCGAGGTGCGCGAGCAGCGCGGCGGCAGCGTCGTGGCGTTCATGGAGGTCCCCGAGGACCAGATCCACCTGTACGGGTGCGCGGTGGCCGAGCCCACGGACGTCGAGGACGTCGTGAAGGTCTCCGGCCTGGTGGAGAAGCCCAAGCGCGAGGAGGCCCCCAGCAACCTCGCCATCATCGGCCGCTACCTGCTGGACCCGGCCGTGTTCGCGGTGCTGCACGAGACGCCGCCCGGCAAGGGCGGGGAGATCCAGCTCACCGACGCCCTGCAGGTGCTGGCGCGCTCCGACGCCCCGGGCGGCGGCGTGCACGGGGTGGTCTTCCGCGGCCGCCGCTACGACACCGGCGACAAGCTGGACTACATCAAGGCCGTGGTGCGCCTGGCCAGCGAGCGCGAGGACATCGGCCCGGAGCTGCGCGAGTGGCTGGGCGAGTACGTCGCGGCGGGGGCCGGCGCGTCCTCGTGAGCGCCGCCCCCCACCCCTCCTCGCACGGGGACGGGCCGTTCACCCCGGTCTCCGAGCACGCCGCCGCCTGCCTGGACCTGGTGCGCCCGCTGCCGCCGCTGGACGTGGCGCTGCGCGACGCGCTGGGGTGCGTGCTGGCCGAGGACGTGGTCAGCCCGCGCCCGCTGCCGGCGTTCGACAACTCCGGCATGGACGGCTACGCGGTGCGGGTGCGCGACGTGGAGGGCGCCTCGGAGGAGTCCCCGGTGGGGTTGCCGGTGGTGGCGGACATCGCGGCCGGCAGCGGCGACCCGATGCGCCTGCCGGGCGGTGCGTGCGCGCGCATCATGACCGGCGCGCCGGTGCCGGCGGGCGCGGAGGCCGTGGTGCCGGTGGAGTGGACCGACCGCGGGGTGGCGCACGTGACGGTCCGGCGCGCCCCGCGCCCGGGTCAGCACGTGCGCCGCGCCGGCGAGGACGTCGCCGCCGGCGTGGTGGTGGTGGAGGCCGGCACCCGCCTGCAGCCCCGGCACGTCGGCGTCCTGGCGGCGGTGGGTCGCGCCCGGGTGCGGGTGCGCCCGCGCCCGCGCGTGGTGGTGGTCTCCACCGGCGCGGAGGTCGTCGAGCCGGGCGCCGTGCTGGCGCCGGGGCAGCTGCACGACACCAACGGCTACCTGCTGACGGCCGCCGCGGAGGACGTGGGTGCGCTGGCCTACCGGGTGGGCGTGGTCGACGACGACGCCGCCGCGCTGGCGGCGGTGCTGGACGACCAGCTGGTGCGCGCCGACGTGGTGGTGACCTCCGGCGGGGTCAGCGAGGGCGCCTACGACACGGTCAAGGAGGTGCTGTCCGGGCCGCTGGGCGAGCGCGCCGGGCACCGGGTGCGCTTCGGGCGCGTGGCGGTGCAGCCGGGGATGCCGCAGGGCGCGGGCACCCTGGGCGAGCAGCGGGTGCCGGTGTTCACGCTGCCGGGCAACCCGGTCAGCTCGTTCGTGTCCTTCGAGGTGTTCGTGCGCCCCGCGCTGCGCCGGATGCTCGGCGCGGAGGGCCCCGACCCCGAGCGCCCGCGGGTGCGGTGCGTGGTCGCCCGGGGCTGGACGTCGCCGTCGGCGAAGGAGCAGTACGTGCGGTGCGCGTGGACGCGCGGCGAGGACGGCCGCCTGCACGTGGCGCCGGTGTCCGGGCACGGCTCGCACCTGGTGACCGCCCTGGCGCGCACGACGTGCCTGGCCGTGGTACCCGTGGGCACGTCCGAGGTGGAGGTGGGCGACGAGGTGGAGTGCGTGCTGCTGGGACCGCTGCCGGTGGGGCAGCCGTGAGCGGGGACGCGGCGGCCGGGGAGCGGCTGACGCACCTGGACGAGCGCGGGCACGCCCGAGTGGTGGACGTGTCCGCCAAACCCGTCACGGTGCGCGAGGCGCGCGCCGAGGGGCGGGTCGAGTGCTCGCCGCGGGTGCTGGAGCTGATCGCCTCCGGCGGGCTGCCCAAGGGCGACGCGCTGGCCGTGGCGCGCATCGCGGGGCTGCAGGCCGCCAAGCGCACCCCGGACCTGGTGCCGCTGGCGCACCCGGTGGCCGTGCACGCCGTCGAGGTCGAGATCGACGTGGAACCGGACGCCGAGCGGCCGGGTGTGCTGATCCGCTCCGCCGTGCGCACCGCGGACCGCACGGGCATCGAGATGGAGGCGCTGACGTGCGTGGTCGTGGCGGCGCTGACGTTCGTGGACATGGTCAAGGCCGTGGACAAGCGCACGGTCGTCACCGGGGTGCGGGTGACCGCCAAGAGCGGTGGGCGCTCGGGGGACTGGAGCGTGGATGACTGACGCGACGGCCGGTGGGGTGCGGCGCAGCGCCCTGGTGGTGACGGTCTCGAACCGCGCCTCCGCCGGCGTGTACGCGGACGACTCCGGGCCCGTCCTCGTGGACGGCCTGGGCTCCATGGGCTTCGCCGTGGACGGCCCGGTCGTGGTGCCCGACGGCGACCCGGTGGAGGAGGCGCTGCGCGACGCGGTCGCCGCCGGGTACGACGTGGTGGTGACCAACGGCGGGACGGGGCTGAGCCCGCTGGACCTGACGCCGGAGCGCACCCGGCGCGTCCTCGACTACGAGGTCCCCGGTGTGCCCGAGGCGATCCGCGCCGCCGGTGCCGCGAAGGGGGTTCCCACCGCGGTGCTCTCGCGCGGGTTGGCCGGCGTCGCGGGGCGCACGTTCGTGGTGAACCTGCCGGGTTCCCCCGGTGCGGTGCGCGACGGCGTGGAGGTCCTGTCGGGTTTCCTGCCGCACGCCGTCGAGCAGGTGCACGGCGGCGACCACCGCCGTGGTGGCGGTACCCCGTGAGCCGGGCGTGACGGTGCCGTTCTGGCCGGCGGAACTGGTCGAGGGCTCGGTGCGGCTGCGGCCGCTGCGCAGGCGCGACGCCGCGCAGTGGCGGGCGGTGCGCGCCGCGAACGCGTCCTGGTTGCGGCCGTGGGAGGCGACGAGCCCGGACCCGGCCGGGCCGGTGCCGACGTTCGCGCAGATGGTGCGGGGTTTCTCGCGCGAGGCGCGCGCGGGCCGGATGCTGCCGTTCGTGGTGGAGCTCGACGGGCGCCTGGTGGGGCAGGTGACCGTCTCGGGCGTGACGTGGGGTTCGCTGCGCTCGGCGCACGTGGGGTACTGGATCGACCAGCGGGTCGCCGGCCGCGGCACGATCCCGCTGGCGCTGGCGATGGTGGTCGACCACTGCTTCCGCGTGCTGCGCCTGCACCGGATCGAGGTGAACATCCGCCCGGAGAACGCGGCGTCGCTGCGGGTGGCGGCCAAGCTGGGCCTGCGCGACGAGGGGTTGCGCGAGCGGTACCTGCACATCGACGGGGCGTGGCGCGACCACCGCACGTTCGCGGTGACGGCGGAGGAGGTGCCGGAGGGGATGGTGACCCGGTACCGGAACTCCACCCGGTCCTGAACGGATCCCCGGGAGGTGGTTTCACCGTGGGCACGAGGGGTAACCGGACGGTGGCGGGGTGGGAAAGCGGTGCGGCGACACACCGTCGAGGTCCACGGTGTCGTGGACGGCGAGCCCTAGCGTTTCGCCCGTGCCCGCGAGCAGCCTGATCTTCCTCACCATCGTCGTCCTGTGGGCTGCCTACCTGGTGCCCTCGGCCATCCGGCGGCGCCGGCACGCCGGGGAGGCCCGCGTCGGCGACCGCGACTCCGAGGCGCTGCGCGTGGTGGTGCGCCAGGGCTCCGCCCCCGCGGAGCGCCCCGGGGCCCTCGCCGCCTCCTCCAGCCGTCCCGTGCTCGCCGGGCCGGCGCCGCGGCCGCAGCCGGCCGCTCCGGCGGCGCCGGCCGCCGCACCCGCTGCCGCGCCGGCCGAGCCGCGCGTGCTGGTGCAGCAGACCCGCACGAGCCGGGTGGTGCGCCGGCGCCGCCGTCTGCTGGGGGCCGTGCTGGGCGCTGCGGCGGTGACGTGGGCGCTGGTGCTGGCGTCGGTGGCGCCCGCGTGGGCGGCCCTGCTGCCGACCGCCGCCCTGGCCCTGGTGGTGGTGGCGCTGCGCCGGCACGCCGCCGCCGCGCCGGCGCCGGTGCTGGTGCCCACCGCGGTGGTGCCCGCACCCGCGGCCCCCGCCGAGGACGCCGGCCGCGCGGGCGGCACGGTGCTGGACGACCTGACCGCGCAGCTGGAGCGCGAGCTCGCCGAGGAGCTGGCTGCCGCGCGGGCGGCCGCCGACGGCGCGGTCCCGGCGCCCCGGACGCAGCCGGAGGCGCCCGCCGCGGCTGCGGACGGCGCCGGCTGGGAGCCCGCGGAGGTCCCGCTGCCGACGTACCTGCTCAAGCCGCGCGCCCGCCTGGTGCGTCCCGCCCGCGCCGGTGCGCCGGTCGCCGGCCCGGTGGAGGTCGACGTGGAGGTCACCCCGGCGCGGTCGGTGCGCGGGCACCGGGTGATCGACGTGCGCGAGCACTCCCGCGTCGTCAACGGCTGAGCACCGGCGTCCGGGGTGGTGCCCCGGGCCTGGTAGTGTTCTTCTCGCTCCCGCGGCAACGGGGAGCGAGCAAGGGGCTGTGGCGCAGCTGGTAGCGCACCTCGTTCGCAACGAGGGGGTCAGGGGTTCGAGTCCCCTCAGCTCCACATCACGGAAGAGGCCCCCGCCGGGTTCGGCGGGGGCCTCTTCGTCGTTGGCAGTGCCGGCGCGCTTGGTCGCCGAGAGTGATCGCTGCTCGTGTTGCGCTCAACGATCCCTGTGGGAGGGTTGCGGAGAACAGGTGATGCCCAGCTACCATCCGTGGCAGAGGGTCACCCGAACGTACGCACGCACTTCGCGGCGGTCGAGTGGCCCGGTGCCACACCGTCGTGGTCTCGATCATTCGCAGGACCTCGACGGGGGGAGAGGCATGGCGGCGGAGGAACTGGCGGCAGGACAGGTGCGGGTCTTCCCGCACCAGCAGCGGAGGGTCATCGACGGCTCCACCGCTCCCACGGCGACCGCTCCCTTCCTCCCCGTCTCACGGCGGCGACCCGCACCGACGGGTGCGCACCGCGCCTCCCGCCGCGCCGTGTGGCAGCACGAGTACGTGCGCACCCTCGTCGCGAGCGACGCCGTGGCCGCGGTGATGGGCGCCCTGCTGGGCTGGGCAGCCCGCTTCGGCGGCTCCCCGCTGCACCTGGGCACCGTCAGCGGTGCGTCGGTGCTGTGGCTGATGGCGCTGCTGCCGCCGATCTGGGTGGCCGCGATGGGCTTGATGCGCGCCTACGAGCCGCGCTTCCTCGGGGTGGGCTCGGAGGAGTTCCAGCGGGTCCTCACCGCCGGCACCACCGTCGTGGCGCTCGTGGGCACCCTGTCGTGGGCGTTCAAGCTCGACCTGGCGCGCGGCTTCGTGGTCGTGGCGCTGCCGGCGGCGGGCCTGCTGACGCTGGCGGGCCGCCTGGTGGCCCGCCGCTACCTGCACCGCCGTCGCGCGGCGGGGGAGTGCGTGCAGTCCACGCTGGTGGCCGGGCACCCGCAGGCGGTGGCCGCCCTGGTGCGGCAGGTGCGCCGCGACACCGACCACGGCCTGCGCATCGACGGCGCCTGCACCCCCGGCGGTCGGAGCAGCGCCGAGCTGGAGGCGCTGGGCGTGCCGGTGTGCGGGACGCTCGACGACGTCGCCGCGGTGGCCCGCCGCACCGACGTCGACGTGGTCGCCACCCTCACCTGCCCGGAGCTGGACGGGCCGGTGCTGCGACGGCTCGGCTGGCAGCTGGAGGACACCCGCGCCGACCTCGTCGTCGCCCCGGCGCTGACGGACGTGGTGGGCCCGCGCGTGGTCATCCGGCCCGTGTCCGGGCTGCCGCTGCTGCACGTGGAGCGCCCCGAGCTGCGCGGGCTGCGCCACGTCGGCAAGGCGCTGCTGGACCGCGGCTCCGCGGCCCTCGCGCTGCTGCTGCTCAGCCCGGTGTTCCTGCTGATCGCCGCGATGATCAGGCTGGACTCCAAGGGCCCGGCGTTCTTCCTGCAGACCCGCGTGGGTCGCGACGGCCGCGAGTTCACCATGGTGAAGTTCCGCTCGATGGTCACCGACGCGGAGAAGCTGCTGATCGACCTGCGTGAGAAGTCCGAGGGCAACGGGCTGCTGTTCAAGATGAAGCGCGACCCGCGGATCACCCGCGTCGGCGGGTTCCTGCGCCGCTACTCCCTGGACGAGCTGCCGCAGCTGTTCAACGTGCTGACCGGGTCGATGTCCCTGGTGGGCCCGCGGCCGCCGTTGCCGAAGGAGGTCGCCGAGTACGGCGCCGACCTGCACCGGCGGCTGCTCGTGAAGCCCGGCCTCACGGGGCTGTGGCAGGTCAGCGGGCGTTCCGACCTGGACCTGGACGAGTCGACGCGGCTGGACCTGCAGTACGTGGAGAACTGGTCCCCGGCGTTCGACGCGATGATCCTGGCCAAGACGGTCAAGGCCGTGCTGGGTGGGCGCGGGGCGTACTGAGCCCCTCTGCCCGCTCCCCGGTCCGGCGCCCGGAGTTCACCACCGGGACGACCGTGACGATCAGCGTGGCGTGTAGCCTCCGTCACGGCCAGTTCCGGCCGGCGTTCGAGGGCGAGGGAGAGTCACGCCAGTGCTCACGGGGACCAACGACGGTGCCGGTCACGCGACGGCGGGGGGAGCCTCGTCACCGGAGCCCTCCGGCGACCTCTTCCGGGTGGAACTCCTCGGGACGACGCCCGGCCGGGTCGCGTACCGCGTCGACGGGCACGAGGTGTCCGTCGCGGCCCCAGCGGTGCCGCTGACGGCCTCGGGGGACGCGGAGGTGGCGCTGGGTCTCCTCCCCGCCCTGAAGACGGGACGTCCCCTCTCGGTCGACCTGGGGATCAGCCCTCGGCTCGGGCAGGGCGTCGGGCGGTTGCAGGAGGTCCTCGCCACGTGGCTGGACCTGCCGCCCGTGCCCGTCCACGCGGACACCGCCGAACCGCCCGGGGGGCGCGTCGCGGGGGTGGGCTGCTTCTTCAGCGGCGGGGTGGACAGCTTCCACAGCGCCCTGCGGCGCCGGGACGAGATCACCCACCTGATCTTCGTGCGGGGTTTCGACATCCCCGTCGACGACGACGTCCTGGGTGCCCAGGCCGCGCAGCACGCGCGGGAGGCCGCCGACGCGCTGGGCAAGGAGCTCGTCGAGGTCACCACCGACCTGCGCCGCTACCCGCTGCTGGACAAGAAGTGGGAGTTCACCCACGGTGCCGCGCTCGCCGCGGTGGCGCACTCCCTCTCCGGTGTCGTCGGCAAGGTCTACGTCCCGGCGTCCCGCACGTACAACGACGCCCGCCCGTGGGGCTCCCACCCGCTCACCGACCCCTTGTGGAGCGGTGACGCCGTGGACCTCGTGCACGACGGCGCGGACGCCACCCGGGTGGAGAAGATCGGTTTCCTCGCCCGCGAGGACGTCGCCGCCCGGCACCTGCGGGTGTGCTGGGAGAACCGTGACGGGCGCTTCAACTGCTCGCAGTGCGAGAAGTGCACCCGCACCATGGTCGCGCTGCGCGCCCACGGGGTCCTGGACCGGTTCACGACCTTCAGCGGGGAGCTCGACCTGCGCCGGTTGCGTTCCAGCACCCCGCGGGCCCGCGCTCAGGAGGCGTTCACCCGCCAGACCCTGCGGCAGCTCGAGAGCACCGGGGCCGACCCGGAGCTCGAGTCCGCGCTGCGGTGGCAGTTGCGGCTGGGCCCCGCCCGACGGGTCGTGGGCAGGACGAGCCGGCGGATCCGGCACCGGCTGACCCGCCGCTGACGGCGGGCCGGCCGGTTCCGGCCACGTCATCAGCGGTCACCAACGGTCGCCCGTGACCTCCTGGCCGGTCCACCCCAGGACGTTCCCCGACACGGTGATGTCCTTGCCGTTCGGCATGATCATCGCCCCGTAGCGGCTGTTGTCCTCGAAGGTGTTGCCCCGGACGACCAGGCCGGTGATGCTCGCGTCGCCGCGCACGTTGATCGTGTAGGAGCCGCCGCCGAGGCGGTTGCCCTCGATGAGGACGTTCGACAGCTTCCTCGTCCCCAGCTCGGTGCCGATCATGACGGCCGCGTTGAGGGGGTCCTTCCCGTTGGAGGGGTCGAGCACGTTGCCGCGCACGACGACGTTCGAGCCGGACGTGGTCTGCACCGCGTCGCTGTGCAGCCCCTCGACGCGGGTCATGCCGTGGATCCAGCTGTCCTCGATGACGACGTCGTGGCCGAAGCGGGCGCCGTCGGCGGAGCCGTGCAGGTTCACCCGGCGCAGCGTGTAGTGGCCCCAGCCGACGCCGACGTCGGCGCCGGTGGCGTCGATCTCGCTGTCCTCGATCAGCAGGTTCCGCTTGCCCTCGGCGACCTTCACCGCCACCTGACGGCCCTTCTTCCGGCACACGACCTCGCTGTTGCGGATCACGACGTCGTCGGCGTCGACGACGACGCACCCGACGATCCGCACGCCGTCCAGCACGGTGCCGTCCCGGGTGATGGTCTGGTCGCCGGTCAGGGTGCGCTGCGTGCCCTTCCCCCGCAGGCCCGTGGTGAGCGGGCCGGGGCGGCCGTCGGTGACCTGCGCGCGCACCTTGCGGCTGGGGCGCTGCACGTCCACCGCGCCGCCGGACGTGCTCCCACCGGCGCCGAGGCCGGCGGCCGGGTCCACCACGCGCAGCGTCTTCGCGACGCTGCTGCTGCTCCTGCCGCTGACCATCCGTGCGGTGAGGCTGATGCGCCCCGAGAACGCGGACAGGTCCACGTCGGCGGTGGCGGTCCAGTCCCCGTTCGCGGTGGCGGGCGGCGCGGCGGCCACGGTGGCGCTGACGGCCTCGCCAGCGACCAGGTAGGTCAGGGTGTCGAACGCCTTCGGCGAACGGGTGGTGAGCGCCACCGTGGTGGCGGGCACGCGGGCGTTGTTCACGCTGGTGCCGGAGTAGGCGATCCACGGCGAGCTGCTCGCCGCCTGCGCGGGCAGGGTGCTCGCGGCGAGCACGACGCTCGTGCCCACGGCGGCCACGACGGCTTTCCAGGTGCGCTTCGTGCCGGCCACGGGAGCCTCCGCTCGACTGTCTGAAGGGGACGTGCTGTCCCTTGAGACATCGGGTCGGAGCGGGTGTGAGCGCCATCCCCCCGTCGTGTGAGGCGAACGGGGCCGTTCCCCGGCCGAATCGTCACGCTGCGTGGCGGGACGGGGGAGCCGCCGGGCGCCGGTGCTCCGGGCGGGTGCCGGGCCGGGTCAGACCTGCGGCGCGACGGAGGGGTGCTCGGTGCGCACGAGCCTGCCGTAGGGCCCGACGACGATGTCGCTGCGGATCACGCGGGCGGGGGAGCCGGCCACGATCGACGCCGGTGGGACGTCCTTGGTGACCACGGCGCCGGCCGCCACGATGGACCCGTCCCCGATCGTCACGCCGGGCAGCACGATGCTGCCGGCGCCGACGAAGCAGTGCCTGCCGATGCGGGTGTGCGTCTTCTTCGCCCGCGTCATGTCGTGCGCGAGGACGATCGCCTCCAGCGCCACGTAGCTGCGCTCGCCGATGTGGATGCCCTGCGGGTGGGTGCGGTCGAAGCGGGCGGACAGGCTGAACGTCGCCGTGGGGTGGATGTCCATGCCCCACACGTGCACGTTGACCGCCCTCTTGACCCCGACGATCCCCTTGCGCAGCCAGCGCAGCTGGTTCAGCGACCTCGGCATCGGCGGTTTCTCCTCGGGGCGTCGGCGGTCAGGCGGCGGGGGCGGTGCGGGAGGTGGTGTCGCGGTCCCAGGCGACCGGGGCGCCCGCGCTCAGGCGCTGCCGCGCGCGCAGCCGGGTCAGCACCCCGACGGCGGCGTACACGGGCAGTGACGGCCACAGCCCGGGCCGGCGGGCCAGCCGGCGGGCGGCGGAGGCGGGGCGCGGTCCGGCCCCGGAGGCCGCGGGGGCGGTGGAGGCGACGTGCTCGGCGACGCTGAAGCGGGCGCGCGTCTTGATCGCCAGCAGGGCGCCCAGGGTGCGCGGCGGGTGCACCGTGAAGGTGGTGCCCGGCACCGAGACCCGCTCACCGGGCGCGAACAGCGCCCGCACGAAGGTGTCGTCGCCGGTGGCGTCGGGGAAGCGGCCGAAGCGGGCCCGGCCCTCGCGGGACAGGGCGTACAGCCCGGAGCCGATCAGGTCGTCGGTGACGTACGGCAGGGCCGTCCACACCCGGTAGTAGGCGCGCACCGGCCAGGAGGAGCGGCTGACGTCCACGTGCAGCCGCGGGGCCGCCGCGAGGGCGGGGCCCCGGCGCAGGACGTCCAGCACGCGGCGCAGGTCGTCGCCGTCGACGGTGACGTCGGCGTCGAGGTACGCGCGCGGGAAGGTGGTGCACGCGTCGTCGCCGAGGTTCAGGGCGTTCGCCTTGCCCGGGACGGCCGTCTCCACCACGCGCGCACCGCGGGCGCGGGCTCGTGCGGCGGTGTCGTCGGTGCACGCGTTGGCGACGACCACGACCTCCAGGTCGTCCCCCGGGCGCAGGGCGCCCAGGCACCGGTCGATGACGGCGCCCTCGTCGTGCGCGGGGACGACGACGCTGCCGCGCAGCGCCCCCCCAGGGCTCGGCGTGCTCACGGAGCGCACCGTAGCAGTCACGCTGAGCCGGTCGGCGGGGTCGCTGCTCACGGCTCCACCACGCGCACCCTCGCTTCGGAGCGCTTGCCCGTGTTCGTGTCCGCCACCTGCACGCGCTCCTCCGGGGCGAGGACCGGCCCGTAGCGGGCGCCGCTGCCGAACACGTTGTCGCGCAGGACGACCCCGGAGATGCCGTCGTCGTCGCGGACGTTCACGCTGTAGTTGCCGCCGTCGAGGTAGTTGCCCTCGATGAGCACGTCGGACAGCTCGCCGGAGTCGTTCTCCGCCCCCAGCTGCACGGCGGCGTTGAGGACGTCGCCGTCGGAGGTGTCCGTCGGCACCAGGGTGTTGCCCCGCACGACGATGCCCGTGCCGCCGTTGGACTGCAGGGCGTCGCTGTGGGAGTCGCCGACCCGCACCATGTCGTGGACCCAGCTGTCCTCGACGGTGACGTCGCTGCCCAGGCGCGGCCCGTCGATCACGTCGTGCACCTCCACACCGCGCAGCGTGTAACCGCTCCAGCCCACGGCGACCTCGGTGCTGCCCAGCCCGTCGATCTCGGAGTCCTCGATGAGCAGGTCGCGGTCGGACCCCTCGATCACCACGGCGCGCTGCTGGTGGCCACAGCGGATCCGGACGTTGCGGAGGACCACGTCGTCGGCCTGGACGGACACGCACCCCTCGATGTCGAGGTTCTCGACCACCCGGCCGTCCTCGGTGATCGTCAGCGACCCCGACGGCTGCAGCACCGCGCCGAGCGGGACGCCGGTGTCGTGCGGTCCGGGGAAGCCCTCGGGGATGCCGAGGACGCGGGCCTGCTGCTCCAGGCGCGCGCGCTGGGCGGCGAAGCGGTCCTGCTCCTGCTCCTGCTCCTGCCCGCCGCTGCAGGCGCCGGTCGAGAGGGCCACGAGGGTGAGCAGGGCGACGGGGGCGGTGGAGCGGGGCAGCCGGGGCACGGGCACCTCTCGGGGGTCGTCCGGCGTGCTCGCCCTCGAGGACACCGTGGCCGGGCGGTCGGGAGCCAGTCGGTGCTGGCGGCGCGGCCAGCATACGGGCGGGTGCCGCGCGCACGGCCGTGCACGCAGGGTCACGACGAGCCGGAGCGGCGGAGAGATCCCCGAGATGCACGTTCCTGCTACCTCCGGTCATTGTGCAATGCTCTGCGTCGTCAACCGAGGGCCGGACGGGTGTCGCCCGGCCTGACGAGGCCCGAGGACGCGCCCTCTCCCGTCCCGGGTGCGCGAGGGACGACGAAGCCGAGGAGAAGCCATGACCATCGGATCGCTGATGCGGGTGCTCGTGCACCGCTGGTACCTCACCCTCGTGGTCGTCGCCCTCGTGGCCTGGGCCGCGCGCGGGGTGTGGAACCAGGCGGAGCCGGAGTACGAGACCTCCGCGACCTTCCTGGTGACGCCCAGCGTCTCCCTCTCCACGCCCCGGCCGGAGCAGGAGCAGGGCACGCAGCCCGGACCCAGCAACCCCTTCTCGCTGTCCGGCGGCGCCAGCACGCTCGCCGCGACCGTCTCGACGGCCCTGAACACCGCGCCCGTGCAGGCCGGGGTGCTGGCGGCCTTCCCCGAGGCGGGCTTCGCCGCCGGCGAGGCGAGCAGCAGTTCCGGCAACCGCACCTACTTCCCCGTCGTGGTGACGACGACCACCCCCGAGGCCGGCCCCGCCCTGGTCGACGCCGCCCTGCAGGCGGCGAGCCAGCAGCTGCTGGAGGTCCAGCAGCGCGTGCAGGCCCCCGCGGACGGGCTGTTCATCGTCATCCAGTCCACGCCGACCGACGGCCCCCGCGAGCTGTACCCGGACCGGGCCCGCGCCGTCGGTGCGATCGCCCTGGGCGGGCTCGCCGCCGGGATCGTGCTGATCGTGCTGGTCGACCTCGCGCTCACCTCGCTGAGCGAGCGCCGCCGTCGCCGCGCGGCCGGGTCCACGCCCGCCACGTCCGGCACCACGTCCGGCCGCACGTCCGGCCGTGCTGCCACCGGCGAGGGCGCCGGTGGCCCCGACCTGCGCGACGGGCAGCGCGGCGGGCAGCGCGCTGCCGGGCACCGCGCGGACCCGGTGCGGGAGCGGGCGGGCAGCTCCGCCCGGTCCTCCTGAGCGCCTCCTCGGCGGCCGCGTCGATCGGTCGCGCCATCGCGGACCCGCTGCGGTCCGTCGCGGCTCGCCCGCGGCCGCTGCGGATCTCCTGGCTGCCGATCGCGGTGGTCGTGTGCGCCTTCACGCTGCCCGGCAACTTCGTGCTGCCCGGCCCCCTGAAGTCCAACGGCGCCCCCGCCGGGCTGTTCTCCCTGGCCTGCCTCGTCCTGGCGGTCCTCACCGTCCTCGCCGCGCGACGCCGTCGCGCCGACGGCGAGGACCCGCGCTGGTCCCTCGTGGGCGCCGTCCTGGTGCTCAACCTCGCCGAGGCCTTCTGGACCTACGGCGTCGCGCTGACCAGCCCCCTCGACAGCGCCGAGGCCGCCGGGGCGCTGCGCTCCCTCACGGGCTCGCTCAGCGTGACCGGTGTCGGCTTCTACCTGTGGCTGGCGCTGCGCCGCCGCGACGACCTCGACCGGGTCCTCGGCTGGATCGTCGGCTGCGCGGCGTTCTCCGCCCTCGTGGCCGCCGCCAGCTGGGCTGGGCTGCTGCCGAGCTGGGCGTCGCTCGCGCGGGCGGTGGGCCTGGTGGAGAACACCCCCACCCTCGGCACCGTCAGCCGCCTGGACTTCCTGCGCGCCCGGGGCACCGGGGAGCACCCCATCGAGTACTCCCTGGGCCTGACCGCGGCCCTGCCGATCGCCCTGCACCTCGCGCGGCACGCCCTCACCTCCCGCGCCCGCCGCTGGGCCTCGCTGGCCTCCGTCGTCATCGTCGTCGGCGTCCCCCTGTCGGTCTCGCGCACCGCCGTGCTCGGCCTGGTCCTCGGCCTCGCTGTCGCCGTGTCGGTGTGGCCGGCGCGGCAGAAGCTCGCCGCGCTCGTCACCGGCGCCGCCGGTGCCGTGCTCATGTTCGTCCTCGTGCCGGAGCTGTCGCGCTCCCTCGCGCAGATCTTCCTGCTGGCGGAGGAGGACAACAGCGTCACCGGGCGGCTGGACGACTACGTCCTCGTCGAGCAGATGTTCCGCGAGAACCCCTGGCTCGGGATGGGCGCCGGCGTGTACCGCCCCGAGACCGGCGGGGTCTTCCTGGACAACACCTTCCTGGGCACCCTCGTGGGCGGCGGTGCGATCGGCGTGGCCGTGTTCGCGCTGCTGTTCCTCGTCGGCGGCGCCGTGGCGTGGGACCGCAGCGTGCTGGCTCCCGACGCCGCCGACCGCAGCCTGAACCGCTCGCTGCTGGCGGTCCTCGTCGTCGTGGCCATGGGGGCGGCGACCAGCGACGTGATGTCCTTCCAGCACCCGCGGGTCCTGCTCGTGGTGGCGCTGGGGGTGCTGGCGTCCCGGGCGGGCGTCCTCCGGACGCGGGTCGAGGACGGCGCGAGCGGGCCGGGTGCGCCCCGACCCGCCGTGGTGGCGCGGTGAGCGGGGCGGTGGACCGGGTGGCGGGTGGCGACGGGTCGAGCGAGAGGGACGGGACGAGCGTGCAGGACGGGACGGACGTGCGGGACGGCGGCACGGTGGGTTCCGGCCCCCCGGTCGTGCAGGCGCTGCGCGCGCGGTTGCTGGACGACCTGGCGGAGGTCCTGCCGGCGCACCGGTCCTGGACCGCCCTGGACTTCCCCATGCACCTGAACTGCGGCGACTCCGCCCTGCACCTCGGGCTGGAGGCTGCCGCGGCCCAGCGCGGGGCACGGGTCACCCGGATCCTGGACCGCCGCTCGTACCGCCCGGAGCTGCTGGACCCCGGCTCGCTGCCCGTGTCCATGGCCGGCGGCACCTGGGGCGGGCTCTACCCCACCCACCACGAGCTGCGGCTGCGGTTCCTGCGCGACACCCGCGGCCGCGACGCGGTCCAGATGCCCCAGTCCATCGAGCACGTGGACGAGCGGCACCGCGAGGAGCTGCGCCGGGCCGTCGGCGAGCACGGGCGCTTCACCTTCCTCGTGCGCGACCGGCGCAGCTACGACATCGCGGTGCGCGACTACGACTGCGAGGTCCGCCTCGTGCCCGACCTGGCGTTCGCGCTCGGCCCCCTGCCGCGCGGCACCGCCACCCGGCCGCTGGCCGTGCAGGCCCGCACCGACCGCGAAGCCGGGGGCGTGGAGGGTTTCGAGGAGACCTTCGACTGGATCACCGCCCCGCCCCGCTCGCGCTCCGCGCTGCTGCTGCGGGCGGCGAGGAGGGCCAACGCCCAGCAGCGCCGCAGCGCCTCCCGGCCGGTCGCGGTCGCCGCCCGGGCCGCCATGCGCGCGCTGGCCCGGGCCAACCTGCAGCGGGCCTGCTCGATGCTGTCGGTGGGGGAGCGGGTCGTCACCGACCGGCTGCACGGGCACGTCATCAGCACCCTGCTGGGCATCCCGCACGTGGTGGTCAACGACAGGTTCGGCAAGGTGCGGGCGCTGCACGAGACCTGGACGGCCGACGACCCGGGGACCTCGTTCGCGGCCTCCTGGTCCGACGTCCCCGAAGCGCTGGCGCGGCTGGGGCGCTGACCCCGTCCCCACCGGCGCCGGCTCCCCGTTCCTTGTGGCGCGGAGACGCCCGTCAGTACCCTGGGCCCGCGTGTGACGGTGGGGTCCAGTCGAGTGTGGTCGACCCGGCCTCGGCGCTGGGCGGAGAGAGGTGTCCCGTGCCCGTGTCGTCCCGTCCTGTCGCGCCCCCGCGGGTGGTGCGGTGACGTCCTCGCTGCGCGCGCGCGCAGCGTCCGGTGTGCTGTGGAGCGCGGCCCAGATGTGGCTGGTGCGCGCCACGACCGCCGGCGCGTTCATCGTCATCAGCCGCCAGCTCCAGCCCGCCGAGTTCGGCCTGGTCGCGCTGGCCATGTCCGTCATCGCCGTCCTGCAACTGCTCGGCGACAGCGGCATGGCGACCTACCTGATCCGGACCCCCGAGCTCGCCGAGCGGCACCGCAGCACCGCGTTCTGGACGAGCCTCCTGCTCGCCACCCTCCTCGCCGGGGCGCTCGCCGCGCTCGCCGGGCCGGTGTCCGCGCTGTTCGGCGAACCCGGCCTGGCGCCGGTGCTGCGCTGGCTCAGCCTCGCCCTCGTGCTCACCGGCCTGGGCAGCGTCCCCAGCGCGCTGCTGCGCCGCGACATGCGGTTCAAGCAGCTGGCCCTGCGCGGCACCGTCGCCACCCTCCTCGGGTCCGTGGTCGCCATCGTCCTGGCCCTGCTCGGTGCGGGGGTGTGGGCGCTCGTCGCCCAGACCCTGGTGCGCGGTGTCGTCAACGTCGCCATCACCTGGTCGGTGGTGCACTGGTGGCCGCGGTTCCTGCTGGACCTGCGCGAGGCCCGCGCGATGCTCGCGTTCGGGAGCAAGCTGCTGGGCATCGACCTGCTGCTGCAGGCCCGCACGCGCGGCGAGGAGTTCGTGATCGCCGGGGTGGCCGGCGCCACGACGCTGGGGTTCTGGTCGCTGGCGAGCCGGCTGGTGAGGATCATCCAGGAGACCGGCAGTTCCGTCGTGAGCACCGTGGCCACCCCGGCGTTCGCCAAGCTGCAGGACGACCGGCCGAGGTTGTTCCGCGCCTACGAGTCCGCGATGTCCACGGCCGGGCTCGTCATGTTCCCCGCCATGCTGTTCCTCGCCGTCACCAGCACCGACCTGGTGCCGCTGCTGCTGGGCGAGCAGTGGGCCGTCACCTCCCGCGTCGCGCAGGTCGTCTCCCTGGGGGCCGCGCTGGGCGTGTTCAGCCAGTTCGACCGGGCCGTGTTCGTGGCCGTCGGCCGGCTGCGGCCGGAGATCGTCATGGTGAGCGCCATCGTCGCCGTCCACCTGACCCTCGTGGTGGTCCTGATCCCGCACGGGCTCCTCTGGGTGGCCGTCGGGCTGCTGGTGCGGATCGCGCTGGTCGTCCCGGTGCGCCAGGTGGTGCTGCACCGCACCGTCGGGCTGCCGCTGCGCAGCTCCCTGAAGGCCTGGCGCGTGTTCCTCGCCGCGGTGGTGATGGCCCTGCTCGTGCAGGTCTCCTCCGTCCTGCTGGACGACGCCGCGGCGTGGTTGCGCGTGGTCGTCGCCGTCGCGGTCGCCGCCGTCACCTACCCGGTGGCGCTGTGGCTGGTGGCGCGCCCGGTCGTGCGCGCCGTCCTCGCGGACCTGCGCGGCCTGCGCCGCCGCCGGCGGCCGGCCGGCCCGCCGGCCCAGGCGCCGGCTGAGGACGCCGTCGCCGTCGGTGCCGCACCCGGCGCCGCCGTCACCCCGGACGTCCTCCCCACCGTCACCCCCACCCCAGGAGCTGACACCCGCCGTGAGCGCTGAGCCCACCACCGCCCCCTCGCCCGCCGACGGCCCGGCCGGCCGGGCCGTCGACGTGTCCGTCGTCGTGCCCTGCCTGAACGTGGTCGGCGTGGTCGAGGAGCAGCTCGCCGCCCTCGCCGCGCAGGACTACGACGGCACCTTCGAGGTGGTCCTCGCCGACAACGGCAGCACCGACGGCCTGGCCGACCACGTGCCCGGGTGGGCCCAGCGGTACGGGCTGGACCTGCGGCACGTCGACGCCTCCGCCGTGCGCGGCGTCAGCCACGCCCGCAACGCCGGGCTGCGCGCCGCGCGCGCCGACCTCGTCGCCGTCTGCGACGCCGACGACGTGGTGGTCCCCGGCTGGTTGCGCGCCCTCACCGACGCCGCCCGCGACGCCGACCTCGTGGCCGGCACCATGGACGTGGTCACGCCCAACGACGCGGTGCGCCGCGAGTGGCGCCCGGGGCCCACCCCGGGACAGCTGCAGACCCGCTTCGGGTTCCTGCCGTTCGCGATGGGCTGCAACGTGGCCGTGCGCCGCGACGTGGCCCTGGCGGTCGGCGGCTGGGACGAGTCGTACGTCGCCGGTGGTGACGACGTCGACTTCAGCTGGCGCGTGCAGCTGGCCGGGCACCGCATCGCCCTGGCCGAGGACGCCGTCGTCCGCTACCGCTACCGCACGGACCTGAGGGGCACGGCGCGGCAGTTCCGCGACTACGCCCGCAACGAGGCGCGGCTGCTGGCGCAGTACCGCGAGCACGGCGCCGTCGCGCCCGACGGGGTCTCCCGCGCGGACCTGAAGTGGCTGCTGCGGCACTGCTACCACGTCCTGCAGGGGCCGGGCCGCCGCGGCCGCTGGGTGTGCCGGGCGGCGCGCCTGCACGGCCGGGAGCAGGGCCGGCGCCGCTACCTGCGCGGGGCCTGAACGGCCGCCGCTCAGCGGTGCTTCAGCGCCGCGGCCGCCCGTCCGTAGCGCATGTAGAAGGCCCCCACGACGTACGCCGCCCGGCTGCGCGCACCGCTCAGCTCGGGTGCGCGCACCGCGCGGGCCAGCGCGCCGACCGGAGGGGCGAACGCCTTCGCCGTCAGCGCCCCCGGGGGCTGCTCGCCGTCGCGCACGCGCCGCTGCCGGCCCTCCTGCACGCGGCACAGCTTCTTCCACGCCTCGGCGTAGGACTCGCGCGCGGGGTGGCGGACGACGGCGTCGGGCACGTACGTCAGCGGGTACCCGGCGGCCACGGCGCGGGCGCACCACTGCGCGTCCCCGCCGGAGAGCAGGCCGTCGTCGAAGGGGCCCACCGCGTCGAACACCTCGCGCGGCACGACGAGGTTCGCGGTGACGGCGAAACCCCGCGGCACGGTGCGGTCCTGCCGGAACGCGTTGACCACCTCGAACGCCTCGACCGGGTGCGGGCGGCGCGCGTCGCGCGGGTACACCCGCACCCGGCCGGCGACGACGCGCGCGCCGGCGTCCAGGGCCCGCACCGCCGCCGAGACCCACGAGGGGTCCGGCAGGGTGTCGGAGTCGGTGAACGCCAGCACGTCCCCGCTCGCGCGCGCGACGGCGGCGTTGCGGGCCGCGTAGGAACCCGGGCGCGGCTCGCTGAGGAACTCGATGCGCGGGTCCAGCCCGGCGAGGTCGGTGCGCGGGTGCCGCGAGCCGTTGTCGGCCACGAGGATCCGCAGCTTCCCGGCCGGGTGGTCCTGCGCCAGCAGGGCGCGCACGCACGCCTCCAGGCGCGGGTCGTCCTTCACGGGGACGACGACGTCGACGGTGGGCGCGCTGGTCGGGGCGGCGCTCGGCATGGGGACGGGCGTCCTTCCGGGGGCGGGCGGCCTGGGGTGGCGGGCGCATCGTCGCACACCTGGCGTTGCGTCCCGGCGACCACGCGTAGCAGGATGCCGCTGCGTGAGCGCCCCCAGCGAGACCGCCGAGCCGGAGGCCGCGGCGCCTTCCCCGCCGCCCACCGCCAGCGTCGTGGTACCCGTGCACGACGGCGTGGACGACCTGCGCCGGTGCCTGACCGCCCTGCTGCACCAGGACTACCCCGCCGGCAGGTTCCGGGTGGTCGTCGTGGACAACGCCTCCCGCGAGGACGTCTCGGCGGCCCTGCCCGACGACGAGCGGTTCGTCCTGCTGTCCGAGCCGGTGCCGGGTTCCTACCGCGCCCGCAACCGTGCGCTGACCGAGGCCGACGGCGAGGTGGTGGCCTTCACCGACGCCGACTGCACGCCGGAACCGGACTGGCTGCGCCGCGGCGTGGAGGCGCTGCGGCGCACGGGGGACCACCTGGCCATGGTGGGCGGCGCGGTCGAGCTGACGTTCCCGGCGGGCCGCCCGCGCACCGCGTGGGAGCTGTACGAGGCGGCGCACGCGTTCCCGCAGAGCGAGTACCTGGCGAAGCAGCGCTTCGCCGTCACCGCGAACCTGTTCACCTGGCGCTCCGCGCTGGAGGAGATCGGCCCGTTCGACGCCTCGCTGGCCTCGCGCGGGGACGCCGAGTGGGGCCAGCGCCTCGCCGCCCGCGGTGGGGCGCAGGGGTACGCCCCGGACGCGGTCGTGCACCACCCGGCCCGCTCCACGTGGTCGTCGATGTGCACCAAGACGCTGCGGGTGGCGCGCGGGCGCCGCGACGTCGACCTGGCCCGGGGACGCGGCCGGCGGCACTTCCTCGGGGTCGCCGCGGCCCACGTGCGGCTCGGCGTGGTGGGCGTGGTCCGGCCCGCCGCACCGGCGCACCTGCGCACCACGCGCTCGGCCACGGCCCGGTACGTGGCCGCCTACTCCACCGCCAGGGTGCTGTACGTCGCGGTGAACCTCGCCACCGGCGTGCGGCCGGGTCTTTGACACCGGCTGCGCGGGACGATCAGATGACCGGCGTGACGGACGTCCTGTTCTACGGCAGCAGTCCCTGGGACGAGACCTGGCTCACCGAGCACTACCTGTCGGAGGCGCTGTCGCAGCGGGTCCGGGTCCTGTTCGTGGACCCGGCCTTCAGCGTCCTCACCCCGCTGCGCCGCCACGGCGCCGTGGCGGGGACCCGCCGGGTCGCCGGGCTGCTCGCCCGCCCCAGGCGCCGCGAGGGCGACGTCCACGTCCTGCGCACGACGGCGCTGCCTCCCAAGGAGAACCCGTGGGCGCGCGCGGCGTCCGCGCCGTGGCGGCGCGCGCAGGTGCAGCGGGCGGTGCGAGCGGCGGGGCTGGACGTCGGCCTCGTGGTGACGGCCGCCGCGTTCGACGACAGCACCTGGATCCCCGACGGCGCCGTCTCCGTCTCGATCGTCAAGGACTGGCTCGAGGCCGGCGCCCACCTGACGGGGCTGCCGGCCGAGGTGGTGCGCGAGCGGCAGCAGCGCACCTGGCGCACGGCGGACCTCGTCTGCGCCATCTCCACGCGGTTGCAGGACCGGCTGCGCGAGGAGGGCGTGGAGTCCGAGCTGCTGCGGCACGGTGCGCTGCCCGCCCGCACGGCCCCGGTCTCCGGCCAGCCGGTGCCGGCGGCGCTGAGCGCGCTGCCGCGGCCGCTCATCGGTGCGGTCGGCCGCATCGACGCCCGCTGGGACCACGCAGCGCTGGCGGCGGTGGCCGAGGAGAACCCCGGTGGTTCCGTCCTGCTCATCGGCCCGGTCAGCCCGCGCGCCGACCGCGGCGCGCTCGAGCGGTTGCGGCGGCTGCCGAACGTCCACCTGCTGCCCGCGGTGCCGAACGTGCAGCTGCCCGCCTGGGTCGAGGCCCTGGACTGCGCCACGGTGCCCTACGTCGACGACCCGTGGCAGCGCTACGCCTCCCCGCTGAAGATCTGGGACTACCTGCGCGCGGGGACGCCGACCGCGGCGACGGGCTGCCCGGCGCTGGGGGAGTTCCCCGACGGGCTCGTCCACTTCGCCCTGCCGTCGCGCGAACTGCCGCGGCTGGTGCGCGAGGCGCTCGCCGAGCCCGCGGAGAACCGCCGGCTCCGCACGGGGTTCGCCGCCGCGAACACGTGGGACGACCGCGCCGGGCGGTTGCTGGAGCTCGCCGCGTCGCGCCGCCCGCTCAGCTGAGGGCGGCGGCGCCGGGGCGGCGGGGCAGGAACTCCGGCAGCTCGGCGGCGCCCACGTCCACGCCGAGCCCCCGCACGAGGCGGCCCGCCAGCGCCGGCCACGTGAACAGCGGCGACCTCGACGCTGCGCGGGCCCCGGTCTCCGCCGCCGTCGCGGGGTCGCTGAACCTGCGCATGGCCTCCAGCACCGCACCGGTGTCGGTCGGGTCCACCACGACACCCCCGTCGCCGATGAAGTCCGCCGAGCCGCCGTTCGTGCCGCCGATGCTGGGCAGGCCGGCGGCGGCGGCCTCGGTGAACACCACGCCCGCGGGTTCGTACAGCGAGGGCATGACGAAGCACGTGGCGGCGTCGAAGAGCCCCTGCAGGCGTGCGCGCCCCTGCGGGGTGCCGCGCGGGATCCGCCCGTGCGTGCGGACCCCGGGCGCGGAGATCTCCGGGTGCCCGCCCACGACGTCGAGGGTCGCGCCGGGGTGCTCGGCGCGCAGCCGGGAGAACGCCTCCAGCACGCGGGGACCGTTCTTGCGGGTGAAGTCCAGGCCCACGAACAGGAACCTCGGGACGGAGAAGTCCCGTTCGGGGCTGCGGGGCACCTCGTGCGTGCCGGCCCCCACGACGCGGACGCGCGCGGCGGGCACGCCGTAGTCGGACTCGGCGGAGTCGGCCGCCCAGCTGCTCGTCATGCAGCACGTCGTGGCGGAGACGTACGCCTCGGCCTGCACGCGCAGCCGCGCCTCGACGTCCCGGCGGCGCATCGCGTCCCAGTTGGCGTACGGGTAGCGCAGGGCCTGCGCGACGGTCATGTCGTCGTAGACCACGCGCGGCAGCCCGGTGCGCACGAGGTACCCGGCGCCCAGCTGGACGACGCCGTCGAGGCCGCGCAGCGCGTCCAGGCGCCGCTGGCCGGTCCGGCTGCGCAGCGCGGCCAGGTGCGCGCCGACGAGCGCTGCGCTGTAGCCGCGCCGCAGGCGTTCGCGCGGCGGCAGGCCGCCACCGCCGCGGCGGTGCAGGGGGCTCATGGCCAGGGCGAGGGCACGTTCCAGCCGGGGGTCGGGCCGCACGTCGACCGGTACGACCTCGACGCCCCAGTGCTTCAGGCCCTGCAGGACCCCGTAGGGGGTGCCGGAGCGGACGGTGGGGTCGGTGGCGTCCCCGGGGAACAGCACCGCCAGGCGCAGACGGAGGGAAGTGCGGTCGTCCGGCATGGCGTCAGGGTAGGCCATCGATCACGCAGGGTCGCCGATCCGGCGTCAGGAGGCGTCGCGGGCGGTCCTGCGCAGCGCGGAGCGGAACTCGTCCACCACGGCCAGTTCCGGCAGCGCCCCCGCCTCGCGCGCCTGCGCCAGCGTCGGCGCCTGCTCGTCCTTGCCGGACAGCGTGAACTCCAGCTCCCGCCCGTCGCGACCGGTGCGCGGCCACTCGATGCCCAGGTCGGCGTCCAGCGGGTGCACGCCGTGCTCGCGCTCGGGGGCGTACCCGGTCGAGCACAGGTAGACGACGGTGGAGCCGTCGGCCAGGGACAGGAACGCGTGCCCCAGCCCCTCCGACAGGTACACGGCGCGGCGGTCGACGTCGTCGAGGAGCACGGAGTCCCAGCGGCCGAACGTGGGCGAGCCGACCCGCAGGTCCACCACGACGTCCAGGACGGCGCCGGCGGCGCAGAACACGTACTTCGCCTGCCCCGGCGGCACGTCGGCGTAGTGCACCCCGCGCAGCACGCCGGCCGCCGAGACCGAGCAGTTCGCCTGCGCCAGCGCCAGGCCGTGCCCGGCGGCACCGGTGAACTCCGCCTCCTTGAACCACTCCAGGAACGTCCCGCGGTCGTCGCCGAACTGCCGGGGGGTGAACTCCCAGGCTCCGGGCACGCTCAACTCGCGCGTCTGCACGGTGCTGTTCCTCTCCGCCGGCCACGGCCCCGGGCGGGGCCCTCCGGCCGCGACCCTACCGAGGGCGACCGGCGGCGGTGCGGGCTGTCGGTGAGGAACCGGTCACCGTAGGCTGCGGCGCGTCGTGCCGGAGGAGGACGAGGGGGACGTGTGCGCTGGGTCGTGACCGGGGCCACCGGGATGCTGGGGACGGACGTCGTGGCGGCGCTGCGCGAGCGCGGGGAGGACGTCGCACCCCTCGGGCGCGCGGACCTGGACGTCACCGACCTCGCCGCCTGCCGGCGCGCGGCGGCCGGTGCGGACGTCGTCGTGAACTGCGCCGCGCACACCGCGGTGGACGCCGCGGAGACGGAGGAGGCCGCGGCGTTCGCCGTGAACGCCGTCGGCGCGCGCAACCTCGCCCTCGCCGCCGCGGGCGCCGGGGCACGACTGGTGCACGTGTCCACCGACTACGTGTTCGACGGCGATGCCACCGAGCCGTACGCGCCGGACGCCCCGCAGGCGCCGCGCAGCGCCTACGGGCGCACCAAGGCCGCGGGGGAGTGGGCGGTCGCGGCCAGCGGTACCGACGCGCTCGTGCTGCGCACCGCGTGGCTGTACGGCGAGCACGGCGCCTGCTTCCCGAAGACGATGGCCCGTGTCGGCGCCGAGCGCGGCGCGCTGTCCGTCGTCGACGACCAGGTCGGCCAGCCCACCTGGACGCGGGACGTGGCGCGCCTCGCGCTGGACCTCGTGGCCGCCGGCGCCCCGGCGGGCGCCTACCACGCGGTCTCCGCGGGCCGCTGCTCCTGGTTCGGGTTCGCCGCCGCCGTGCTGGCCTCGGCCGGGCTGGAGCGGGTGTCGCTGGAACCCGTCACCAGCGCGGAGTTCGTGCGGCCCGCGCCGCGGCCGGCGTTCTCCGTGCTGGACACCTCGAACCTGGCTGCGGTGGGCGTGCAGCCCGTCGGTGACTGGCGCGAGCGGTGGGAGGTGGCCGCCGCCGCGGTCCTGGGCTGAACGGAGCCCTCAGCGGACCCCGCGCGCGAGCAGCTCCAGCAGGTAGGCCCCGTAGCCGCTCTTGGCGAGGCGCTCCCCGCGCTCGCGCAGGGCGCCGTCGTCCAGCCACCCGTTGCGCCAGGCGATCTCCTCCGGGCAGCCGATCTTCAGCCCCTGCCGCGCCTCCAGGGTGCTGACGTAGTTCCCGGCGGCGAGCATCTGGTCGAACGTGCCGGTGTCCAGCCACGCCGTGCCGCGCGGCAGCACCTCCACCCGCAGCGCGCCGCGCTGGAGGTAGGTGCGGTTCACGTCGGTGATCTCCAGCTCCCCGCGCGCCGAGGGGCGCAGCTGCTTGGCGATGCCCACGACGTCGTTGTCGTAGAAGTACAGGCCGGGCACGGCGTAGTTGCTGGCCGGGTTCGACGGCTTCTCCTCCAGCGACAGGGCGTTGCCCTCGGCGTCGAAGGACACCACGCCGTAGGCGCCGGGATCGCTGACCCAGTACGCGAAGACGGCCCCGCCGGTCAGGCCGTCGAACCTCCGCAGCTGGGTGCCCAGACCGGGACCGTAGAAGATGTTGTCCCCCAGCACGAGCGCGACGGACTCGCCGCCGATGAACTCCTCGCCGATGACGAACGCCTGCGCCAGGCCGTCGGGGGAGGGCTGCACCGCCCAGCTGATCGAGATGCCGAACTGCGAACCGTCGCCGAGCAACCGCCGGAAACCGTCGGCGTCGTGCGGGGTGGTGATGACCAGGACCTCGCGGACGCCGGCCAGCATGAGCGTGGACAGCGGGTAGTAGACCATCGGCTTGTCGTAGACGGGCACGAGCTGCTTGCTGATCCCCTGCGTGATGGGGTGCAGCCGGGTGCCGGATCCACCGGCGAGGATGATTCCGCGCATGGCACCGTAGTATGACGCTCATGAGACTCCTGGTCACCGGCGGTGCAGGTTTCATCGGGAGCCACTACGTGCGCTCGGCCCTGACCGGGGTGCACGGCGCGAGCGGGGTGGAGTCCCTGGTGGTGCTCGACAAGCTCACCTACGCGGGCAACCTCGCGAACCTCGACCCGGTGGCGGACGACCGGCGCCTGGAGGTCGTCGAGGGCGACATCACCGACGCCGCCACGGTGGACGCGCTGATCGCCCGCACCGACGTCGTGGTGCACTTCGCCGCCGAAAGCCACGTCGACCGCTCCATCACGGGCGCGGCGGGTTTCGTGCACACCAACGTGGTGGGCACCCAGACGCTGCTGGACGCGGCGCTGCGCCACGGCGTGGACAAGTTCGTGCACGTGTCCACCGACGAGGTCTACGGCAGCATCGACTCCGGCTCCTGGTCCGAGGACCACGCGCTGGAGCCGAACAGCCCGTACTCGGCCTCGAAGGCGTCCAGCGACCTGCTGGCGCGCGCCTACCACCGCACGCACGGCGTGCCCACCGTGGTCACCCGCTGCTCGAACAACTACGGGCCCTACCAGTTCCCGGAGAAGGTCGTCCCGCTGTTCATCACCTCGTTGATGCGCGGTGGCACGGTGCCGCTGTACGGCGACGGGCTGAACGTGCGCGACTGGCTGCACGTGGACGACCACTGCCGCGGCATCCAGCTCGTCCTCGAGGGGGGTCGCGCGGGTGAGGTGTACAACATCGGCGGCGGCACGGAGCTGACCAACCGCGAGCTCACCGAGCGGATCCTGGACGCCTTCGGCGCCGGCTGGGACCGGGTGCGCGAGGTCGAGGACCGCAAGGGGCACGACCGGCGCTACTCGGTGGACATCTCCAGGATCCGCACCGAGCTGGGGTACGAACCCCGCCACAGCTTCGACGAGGGGCTGGCCGCGACGATCGCCTGGTACCGCGAGAACGAGCAGTGGTGGCAGCCGCTGCTGAAGCACCTGTCCGTGGTGCGCTGACCCCGGGCGGGCGGCCCGGGGCCAGGTGCCCCGGCCGGCCGCCTCAGAGCGCCAGGGGCTGGGCGTCGCCGCGCAGGTCCACGGCGCTGGAGGCCGCGGCGAGGAAGTCGTCGTGGCCGAGCGCGTCGGCCTCCCGGACCACGGCGAGGCCGCGCGAGCGGAGCATCCCGGCGATCTGCTCCTGGTGGTCGTCGATGTGCTCGGCGAACTCCGCGCGCCGCGGCACGAGGATCGGCAGCTTGCCGGCCTGCAGCGCCTCCAGCGCCACGCCGGTGCCCGCGTGCGCGACCACCAGGTCGGCCTCGCGCATGGCCGCCCCGAGCTCGGCGGCGGGCACGGCGGGACGGGGGTCGACCACCGGCAGCCCGCTGGTGTCGGTCGTGCCGGTCTGCCACAGCACCTCGGCGCCCGCCTCCTGGAGCATGGGCGCCAGGTGCTCCAGGAGCCGGCGGAAGCCGTAGGTGCGCGAGGTGCCCAGGGACACCACCACCTTGGAGACCTTCCGGGCCTGCTCGACCGGTCGCACCTGCCACCCGTCGAAGACGGAACCGGCGTACTTCCAGCGCCGCGAGGCCCAGGAGGAGTTCTGGGTGTACAGCTCCACGCCGGGCACCCGGGACAGCAGCCGGCCGCTCAGGGACGGCCCGTCCGTGCGGGTGGCGCTCTCGATGTAGTAGGCGGGCGCCCCGTGCAGGCGCGCCTGCGGCAGGACGGAGACGGCGAGGCTGGAGCCGGTGCTCACCACGGCGGAGACCTTCCGGCGCTTGAACAGCGGCGAGGCGAGCAGCGCGTTGTGCACGGCGGCCCTGACGTCGCGGGTGGGCCCGGGCTTGACCCAGGTGACGTCCTCGCCCTCCAGCAGCGACAGCGACTGGGGGGTGGGGACCGTCACCCAGTGGAAGGTGTCGTGGAGGGGCAGCCTCCTCGCGAGGGTCTTCAGTTGCATGAGGTGTCCGCCGTCGTTGGCGACGAGCAGTGCTGTCATGAGCGAGACCTCGTCCGGATCGCGGCCACCCGGTCGGAGCAGCCTGTGACAGCGCGCACTGTAACCATCTCCCAATGTGACTGTCACATGACGATCACCACACGCACGCCGCGGCGTGCTCCGCGTCCACCCCCGGTTCTCGCCCGGATCACACCCAGCTGGGCAGCCACATGCGGTCCTGCCACGCCTCGTACGGGACGACCTGGCCCGTGTACACGGGCCAGAAGAAGGCGAAGCACGCCACGCACGCCACCACCACGACCCCCGCGGCCAGCGCCCCCCTGCGGCGGCGCCGCAGCGCGGCCTCCACGCCCACGCCGCCGCGCAGCACCGCCGCGCCCGGGTCCGGCCCCAGCAGCAGCCCCAGCGCGAAGACCACGCCGAGCACCACGAACGGCACGAGGACCACCGCGTAGAAGGTGAAGATCGTGCGGTGCTGGTACTGGAACCACGGCAGGTACGTCGCGGCGTACCCGGCCAGCACGGCCCCGGCGCGCCAGTCGCGGCGCAGCGCCCACCACCACAGCAGCACCACCAGGGCCACCACCCCGGCCCACCACAGCACCGGCGTGCCCAGCGAGGTGATCGCCTTCGAGCACTCCGCCACCTCGCAGCCCTGCTGGCCCAGCTCCGGCGCCTCGTAGAAGAAGGACGTCGGCCGGCCCTGCACGAGCCACGACCACGGGTTCGCCGAGTACGGGTGCGGGCTGTCCAGACCGACGTGGAAGTCGTACGCCTGCTGGTGGTAGTGCCACAGCGAGCGCAGCGCGTCCGGCACCAGGTCGCCGGGACCGGACGACGGGTGCTGCGCGCCCCACTGCCGGTCCCAGCCGTCGTCGGAGGCGAACCAGCCCGCCCAGGTGGCGACGTAGACGGCCACCGCCACCGGCACCATCGTCAGGAAGGCGGGCACGCCGTCGCGCCAGGCCGCCGCCGGCAGCCAGGAGCGCACCCCCACCGCCCGCCGGGCGCCGGCGTCCCACAGCACCGTCATCAGGCCGAAGACCGCGAGCACGTAGATGCCGGACCACTTCACCCCGCACGCCAGGCCGAGGCTCACCCCGGCCGCCAGCCGCCACGGCCGCCACCCCAGCCGCGGGCCCAGCCCGCCCGCACCGCGCTCGGCCACCGACCGGGCCAGCCGCTCGCGGGCGTGGTCGCGGTCCACCAGCAGGCACGCGAACGCCACCAGCACCCACCAGGACAGGAAGACGTCCAGCAGGCTGGTGCGGCTCTGGACGAAGTGCAGGCCGTCCGTGGCCAGCAGCACCGCGGCGGTCACCCCCAGCACCGTGGAGCGGAACACCCGCCTCGCCACCCGGCCGACCAGCAGGATCGACAGCGTGCCCACCAGGGCCGCGGCGAAGCGCCACCCGAAGGAGGAGTCCACCCCGAACAGCCACTGCCCGAGCGCGATCATCCACTTGCCCACCGGCGGGTGGACCACGAAGTCGCCCTCGGTGCCGAACACGTCCGGCGTGCCCGCGGTGAAGAGGGCGTCGGGGGTGGGGATCGAGGCGTCGTTGCGCAGCTCCACGCCGTGCTGCAGCAGCGACCAGCCCTGCTTGACGTAGTACGTCTCGTCGAAGACGAGCTGGTGCGGCTCACCCAGGCGCCAGAAGCGCAGGAAGCCGCCGATCGCCGTCACCACCAGCAGCGGCAGCCAGGCGCGCCGCCACGACTCCCCGGTGATCTCCGAGGGGCCGCCGAGCAGGCGCTCGCGGGCCTGCTCCACGCCCCACCGGGCGGGCCGCTCCGTCGTCGCCGCGCTCACCGCCCCCTCCCCGGCAGCGGCCTCACGCGTGGTCCCCGCAGCGCTCGATCACGCGGTTCATCGTAGGTGCGCGCCGCGGCGCGCCGGGGGTGGTGCCGCGCGCGGCACGGCGTGCGCGACCATCGGGGGGTGGAAGACCAGCCGACCCCGGCCGCGCCCGGCGACGGCCGCCTCGTGCTGGCCGCGACCCCCATCGGCAACCCGGGCGACGCCTCGGTGCGCCTGCGCGAGCACCTCGCCGGCGCCGACGTCGTCGCCGCCGAGGACACCCGCCGGCTGCACCGGCTGTGCGCCGCCCTGGGGGTGGCGACCGGCGGCCGGGTCCTGAGCTACCACGAGCACAACGAGGCGGCCCGCACCCCGCAGCTCGTGGAGGAGATCGCCGGCGGTTCCACCGTCCTGCTCGTCACCGACGCCGGCATGCCATCGGTCTCCGACCCCGGCTACCGCCTGGTGCGCGCCTGCGCCGACGCCGGCCTGCTCGTCACCGCGCTGCCGGGTCCGTCGGCGGCGCTCACCGCCCTGGCCCTGTCCGGCCTGCCGAGCGACCGGTTCGCCTTCGAGGGGTTCCCGCCCCGCCGGCCCGGGCAGCGCGAGCGCGCGCTGCAGGAGCTGGCCGCCGAGGAGCGGACGCTGATCTTCTTCGAGTCCCCGCACCGCACCGCCGCCACGCTGGCGGCGATGGCCGCCGCCTTCGGCGCCGAGCGTCCCGCCGCCGTGTGCCGGGAGCTGACCAAGACCTACGAGGAGGTCGTGCGCGCACCGCTGGGGGAGCTGGCCGACTGGGCGGGCGGGCGCGAGGTGCGCGGCGAGGTGTGCGTGGTCGTCGCGGGCGCCGAGCCCGGCGCCGGCGCCCTCGACGAGGCCGAACTGGTCGCGCGGGTGCTCGGCCGGGTGGGTGGGGGCGAGCGCCTCAAGGACGCGGTGCGCGAGGTGGCGAAGGCCCACGGCGCCTCCTCGCGGGAGCTGTACGACGCCGCCGCGGCCGCGCAGCGCGCCGCTCGCGGCTGACGCCCCTACCCCCCGACGCGAGTTCCGTAACCGGGCCTCACCCGTTCGCCAGCACACTGCGGGGGGAGAGAGTAGGCGCCGAGGAACCCCGATGCAGAGAGGGCAGCACGAAACCCTCGAACCACCGGAGCCCCCGATGCGCCCCAGCACCGCCCCTCGCCCCGCCCGCCGTCGCGCCCGCGCCCTGCTGGCCGCCGCCGCGATCGTCGCGACGCTCGGCACGGGAACCGGCGTCGCACCGGTGGCCCAGGCCGCGATCTCGCCCGTCATGTCCTACGACGGCGCCAGCGTGAACAACGCCCGCATCCCCGCCGAGGCCATCAGCATCGAGACCGCCACCGCGGTGGAGTTCGACCGCGGCACCTACTGGATCGGTTCCACGCAGGTCGGCACCATCGACTCGGTGGCCTCCGACGGCACCGTGTTCCGGGGGACCGGCACCGTGGACCTGGCGGGACGCACCGGATCGGTCACCCTGGTCGCCAGGCTCTACAAGGGCAAGTACATGGTGCAGAAGGTGTACAAGGTGCTGCGCCTGGTCCCGCCGGTCCCGCTGGGCATCCCGGCCGGCTGGCCGAACGCCGACACCACCGGGGTTCCCGCGGGCAAGGTCCTGCAGCCGGTCGGCGACCTCGTCGTCACCACTCCCGGCACGGTCCTCGACGGCCTGGACATCGGCTGCCTGACGGTGCGCGCTACCGACGTCGTCGTGCGCAACTCGCGGGTGACGTGCACCGACGGGCGGATGCTGGCCGTCGCCCTGCAGGGCGCCAAGGGCTTCGTCATGGAGGACTCCGAGATCGACGGCGGGAACGGTGCGGCCGAGACCGCCATCGGCTGGGGCGGGTACACCCTGCGCCGGGTGGAGGTGCGCGGCACCCAGGACGGCCCCCGCCTCGGTTACGACGTGACCGTCGTCGACAGCTGGGTCCACGGCCTGGTCCGCGACCCCGACGTGCACACCGACGCGATGCAGTCCACCACCGGCGCCCGCATCACCGTCCGGCACAACACCCTGGACCCGCGCACCCCGGGCGTCGACGACTTCCTCAACGCGGCCGTCCAGCTCGGCACGGAGACCGGCAACCACGAGCTGCGCAGCGTGCTGTTCGAGAACAACTACTTCAACGGCGGCACCTTCTCGGTCAACGTCAGCTGCGACGCCCGGTTCACCGGCAGCGTGGTGTTCCGCGGCAACAGGTTCGGCCACGGCAGCAAGTACGGTCCGGTCATCGCGCCCGCCGGTGTGACGTTCACCGGCAACACGTGGGTCGACACCGGTGCCGAGGTCCCGGTCGAGCCCGCCTGCTGACCTCTCGCGCCCCTCGAAGAGGGGGCGGGAGAACCCGAGGTGAGTACGCTGCGCGACCGGTCGGTCGCTCTAGAGTGCTCGTGTGCCGACTCCCACCGCACGAGCCGACGCCCCGATCAAAGCCGTCCGACTGGTCTTCGCGCTCGCCGTGCTGGCGCTGCCCGCCCAGGTGGCGATCCGGCACGTCGCCTCCGAGCCGTACCCGGGCCTCTACCAGCCCTCCTTCGGCGGCGTTCCGCTGGCCGGGCGCGAGGCGGTGACCACCGAGGCCGAGGTGACCCTCGAGTTCGCCGGCGGGGCCACGCGCGCCGTCGGCGTGGAGGAGGTCCTGCCGCCCACCAGGGTCCTGCCGCGCTTCGTCTTCACCCGCGGCTTCGGCACCCAGGAGCGCGCCGACGACCCGCGCACGGTGGCGTGGCTGCGGGAGCGGGTCGCCGCGCTCGACGAGCGCACCGCCACCGCGGTGGACGTGCGCTGGCAGCGCGTGGGGTACTCGCTCGACGACGGTTCCCGGCGAGTGGTGGAGGAGACCTCGCACGTGCGGGTCGACCTGGGGGCGGCGCGGTGAACGGCGCGGTGAACGGCGCGTGGAGCGCGTTCGACCGCTGGGTGGCGCGCGGGCCGTTCACCGCCACGGACCTGGGGCGCTACCGGGTGCTGTTCGCCCTGCTGCTGCTCCTGACGCCCTCCCGCTACGCGTGGGCCGGGCAGTTCCCCGACTCCTTCGTCAACGGCCCGCCGGGGCCGTTCATGCTGCTGCGGGCCGTCCCGCCGCGCGAGGTGCTCCTGGGGCTCGACGTGCTCGTCCTCCTGGCCGCCGGTTTCCTGCTGCTGGGGCTCTTCACCCGCACGGCCTCCGTGGTCGCGGGCCTGACCATGCTGACGGGGAACGGGATCTCCTACAGCTTCGGCAAGATCGACCACAGCATCTTCCTCGTGCTCGTACCGCTGGTGCTGGTGTTCGCCCGGTGGGGCGACGCCGTGTCGGTGGACTCCCTGCGGCGGCGGTACCGGCAGGGCGGTCCCGCCGCGGGACCGGCGGCGGCACCGCCCCAGTGGCCCCTGCGGCTCCTCGCCCTGCTGGTGGGCCTGGGGTTCCTCACCGCTGCGGCGCCCAAGCTGCTCAGCGGCTGGCTGTCGCCGGCCACGCAGGCCGTGCAGGGCGTCATGCACACCCAGTACCACGTCAACGGGCGCACCGAGTTCCTGGCGGGAACCCTCCTCGACGTGCGCAGCGCCCTCTTCTGGGAGTCCGTCGACGTCGCCACCGTCCTGCTGGAGGGGTTGCTCGTCCTGGCGGTGCTGAACTGGCGGGCGTGGCGGATCGGCATCGCCGTCGCCTCGCTGTTCCACTTCGGCGTGCTGCTCATGATGAACATCGGTTTCGCCGCGAACGTCTTCACCTACGCCGCGTTCGTGGCGTGGGGGTCGCTGCGACTGCCCGCGGTGCGGGTGCTGCCGCGCCGCTGGCTCGCCCGGTACGGCTGGACCGTCGCCGTCGCCGTCGGGCTGTTCGCGGCGTTCCGCCCCGAGGAGTGGGTCGTCCCGCGGCAGGGGCAGCTGATCGTCGTCCTCGGTGCGCTCGTGAGCACCTGGTACCTGCTGCGGCAGGTGCGGGTGCTGCTGCGGCGCGGCCGTCCCGGTGCCCGCTCCCCGCAGCCGGCGCACGACGAGGCGGCAGCTGCCCGGTGAGACGGGCGGCGGTGCGGTGATCGGCCGCGCCACGGTGGTGGGAGCCGGGCCCAACGGGCTGTCGGCCGCGGTCGTGCTCGCCCGGGCCGGCCTGGAGGTGACCGTCCTCGAAGCCCGCGGCGGGATCGGCGGTGGCGCCGCCAGCACCGACTTGCTCGGGGCCGGCGTGGTCACCGACGTCGGCTCCGCGGTGCACCCCTTCGGCGTGGCCAGCCCGCTGTTCACCGCGCTGCCGCTGGAGCGGCACGGCCTGCGCTGGCGCCACGGGCCGGTGGTGCTCGGGCACCCCCTCGACGACGGACCCGCCGCGCTGCTCACCGGTGACCTGGAGGGGACCGCGGCCGGGCTGGGGCGCGACGCCGCGGCCTGGCGGGCGGTGTTCGCGGGACCGGTGCGGCGCTGGGAGGCCCTCGTGCCGGACCTGCTCGGCCCGCTGCTGCGCGTGCCGTCCTCGCCGCTGGCGCTGGCGTCGTTCGGTCTGCGCGCGGCGTGGCCCGCGAGCGCCTTCTCCCGCGCCGTCTTCCGCGGGGAGCCGACCCGGGCGCTGTTCGCCGGGCTCGCCGCGCACGCGCTGCAGCCGCAGCACCACCCCCTCACCGCGGCGTTCGGGGTGCTGTTCGGGGCCGCGGGCCACGCCACCGGCTGGCCCGTCCCGGCAGGCGGCGCCGGCGCCGTGACCCGCGCCCTCGCCGCGGAGCTGGAGCACCACGGCGGGCGGGTCCTGACCGGGCACCCCGTCCGGGACCTGGGCGACCTCGCGGTGGCGGGGGAGGCGGACGTGACCCTGCTGGACCTCACGCCGCGGCAGTTGCTGGCCGTGGCAGGTGACGCGCTGCCCCCGGCGTACGCGAGCGCCCTGCGGCGCTGGCGCTACGGCCCGGCCGCCCACAAGGTCGACTACCTCCTGGACGGTCCCGTCCCCTGGCGGGACGAACGCCTCGCCGGGGCGGTGACGGTGCACCTGGGCGGGACGGCGGCCGAGATCGCCGCGGCCGAGGACGCCGTGGTGCGCGGGCGGCACCCCGACCGCCCCTTCGTGCTGCTCGCCCAGCAGGACGTCGCCGACCCCGGCCGCGCACCGGACGGGCAGCGCGTCGTGTGGGCCTACGCGCACACCCCGAACTCCTCGGACGACGCCTCGACCGCCGAGCGGGTCGACGCGCAGATCGAGCGGTTCGCGCCGGGCTTCCGCGACCGCGTCCTGCACCGGGTCGCCACGCCGCCGGCCGGCCTGGAGGCCGGCAACGCCAACCTCGTGGGTGGGGACGTCGGCGGCGGGGCGCTCACGATCCGCCAGCAGGTGTTCCGGCCCGTCGTGTCCGCGAACCCCTACGCCACCCCGCTCGACGGCGTGTTCCTGTGCTCGGCGGCCACGCCGCCCGGTGGTGGCGTGCACGGCATGTGCGGGTACCACGCGGCCCGGGCGGCGCTGGCGGACCTGGCGCGCCGCCGCCGCGAGCACCGTGCGCGCTGACGGCTCCGCGCCGCTCGCCCGCCGAGGGCGGGACCGCGGCGGACCCCGGCGCACCCCGGCGCACGACGAGCCGTGACCCGCTGGNCGGCTCGTCGCTGCCGGGTGGCGGCGATCAGTGCTGCACGGCCTTCTCCGCGCCCGCGCCCGTCAGGGAACGCACCTCCATCTCGGCGGCGCGCTTCTCGTTGCCGCTCTCGCGGCCGGTGACCGAGCCGAGCCAGCCGAGGAAGAACGCCAGCGGGATGGTCACCAGGCCGGGGTTCTCCAGGGGGAACCAGGAGAAGTCCACGCCCGTGTCGCGGATCATGGACAGGCTCACGCCGTTCTCGTCCACCTTGCCGGAGACGACGGGGGAGAACGCGATGAGCACCAGGCAGGAGATCAGCCCGCCGTAGGTGCTCCACAGTGCGCCGCGGGTGGTGAAGCGCCGCCAGAACAGCGAGTACAGGATGGTCGGCAGGTTCGCGCTGGCCGCCACCGCGAACGCCAGCGCCACCAGGAACGCCACGTTCTGCCCGTTGGCGAAGATGCCGCCGACGATGGCCACGGCGCCGATGACGACGACCGTCGCGCGGGCCACGCGGACCTCGCGCTCGGGGGAGACGTCGCCCTTCTTCAGGACGCTGGCGTAGATGTCGTGGGCGAAGGAGGCGCTGGCGGTGATCGCCAGGCCCGCGACGACCGCGAGGATGGTGGCGAACGCGACCGCGGCGATGACGCCCAGCAGGATCGTCCCGCCCAGCTCGTAGGCCAGCAGCGGGGCCGCGGAGTTCGCCCGGCCCGGTGCCGCCCGGATGACGTCCGGCCCGACGAGGGCGCCGGCGCCGTAGCCGATGACCAGGGTGAACAGGTAGAAGATCCCGATGATCCAGATCGCCCACACGACGCTCTTGCGGGCCTCCTGCGAGCTGGGCACCGTGTAGAAGCGCATCAGCACGTGCGGCAGGCCCGCGGTGCCCAGGACCAGCGCCAGCGACAGCGACAGGAAGTTCAGCTTGGAGATCTCGCTGCCGCCGTACTGCGCGCCGGGCCCCAGCAGCGTCTCGCCGGCTGAGCCGGGGGCCGAGACCGCCGCCCCGAGCAGGTCGGACAGGTTGAACCCGTAGCGGGCCAGCACCCAGACGGTCATCACGGCCGCACCCGCCACCAGCAGGCACGCCTTGATGATCTGCACCCAGGTGGTGCCCTTCATGCCGCCGATGAGGACGTAGAGGATCATCAGGGCGCCGACGACGGCGATGACGAGGTTCTGCCCGGCGCGCGAGTCGATGCCCAGCAGCAGCGCCACCAGGCCACCGGCGCCGGCCATCTGCGCCAGCAGGTAGAAGAACGACACCGCCAGGGTCGAGATGGCCGCGGCCGTGCGCACCGGCCGCTCGCGCAGCCGGAAGCTGAGGACGTCGGCCATCGTGAAGCGGCCGGTGTTGCGCAGCAGCTCGGCCACGAGCAGCAGGGCCACCAGCCACGCCACGAGGAACCCGATGGAGTACAGGAAGCCGTCGTAGCCGTACAGGGCGATGGCCCCGGCGATGCCCAGGAAGCTGGCCGCCGACAGGTAGTCCCCGGCGATGGCGACGCCGTTCTGGCCACCGGTGAACGAGCGGCCGCCGGCGTAGAAGTCCGCGGCGGTGCGGTTGTTGCGGCTGGCCCGCAGCACCACGGTCAGGGTCACGGCGACGAAGGCCACGAAGATGGCGATGTTGACCGCGGGGTTGCCGATGTCGGTGCTCGCGGCGCTGGCGGTGGGCAGCGCGGTGGTGAGGGAGGTGGTCACCGGGCGCCCCCCTCGACGCGGTGGCGCAGCTCCTCGGCGGCCGGGTCGAAGTGCCTGTTCGCCCACCGCACGTACGCGGTGGTGATGACGAACGTGGAGACGAACTGCCCCAGGCCGAACAGCAGGCCGATCGTGATGTTGCTGTCGCCCACCCGGGTGCTCATGAAGCCGGGCGCGTAGCCCGCCAGCAGGACGTACGTCGCGTACCACACCAGGAAGAACGCCGACAGGGGCAGGACGAAGCGGCGGAACCTCCGCCGCAGCGCCTGGAACTCGGGGGAGTCGAGCGCTTCCTCGTAGGGGGTGCGGCCCTCGCCCGCACCGGGCGGCGGGCCGCTCGATCCGTGGTCCGTCGTGCTCACCAGAACCTCCTCGTCCTCCCGGGGACCGTTCCCCGGGTCGTGAGGACGGTCACGGTAGTGGGGGCGGCTGCCGCCGCGCTCGCGCAACGCCGGGACCGTTCCCGGAAGGTCCGGGCACCCTTCCGGAAGCCGTCCGGGACCGGGGAGCGGGCGGGGACTGGCCTTGAGCTGGTTGAACGGACACCATGGCGCGGTGCGAGCGGGGAACACCGGGTGGCCGTACCTCCTGAGGCGGGTGGCAGGCCACCACGTGCGGGACCGGGTGCGCGAGCGGTGGCAGCACGCCAGCGGCCGGCGCGTCAGGCACCCGTCGACGACCACCGCCGAGCTCGCCGCCGAGGGGGTCGCCCGGCGGCTCGTCCTGCACCGCGCCACCGTGGCGCCCCTGCACCGCCCCGCGGACGTGCCGGGCCCCGTGTGGCGGCAGTGGCGGGCGACGCACACCGGCCACGTCGCCGAGCAGGTCGTCCTCGACCTCACCGGCGCCACCGTCGTCAGCGGCTTCGGGTGGGTCTTCGCCTCCGGGCGCCTCGTCGCGGACCTGTGGCAGGAGCGGGAGCACTCCGCCACGCGCATGGCCGCGCACGTGCGCCCGACCGGCCCCGCCGTGCACCTGACGGGCACCACCGCCTCCCTCCTGGCGCCCTGGGTGCGCAACTACTACCACTGGACGGTGCAGGGGGTGCCGCGCGTGAGCATGCTCGCCGCCGCGACCGACCTCTCGGGGATCGACCACTGGCTCGTCCCGCGGCTCGACCGCGGCTACCTCGGGGAGTGGCTCGACCACCTGGGCGTCCCGCGCGCCGCCCGCATCGAGGTCTCCGGCGTCGAGAGCCGCTTCACCACCGAGCGGCTGCTCGTCAGCTCCGTGCCGTCGGCGGGCTACGACGTCCCGCGCTGGGTCGTGCGCGACGTGCGCGAGCGGGCGCGGTCGCTGCAGCGCGCGGACGGCCCCGAGCTGCTGTTCGTCGACCGGCCGGACACCGGCCGGCGGCGGCTGCTCAACCGCGAGGAGGTGCTGCGCCTGGTGCGCGAGCGCGGTTTCACCGTGGTGGACCTCGACGAGGCGCACCTCGCCGACGAGGTGGCGCTGTTCTCGGCCGCCCGCGTCGTCGTCGGCGTCCACGGCGCCGGCCTCACCAACGCCGTCCACTGCGCGCCCGGCTCCCACCTGGTCGAGATCACGCCGGGGGGGCTGACGTACCCCACGTTCCACAAGCTGGCTGCGGTCGCCGGCCTGCACCACCACGTCCTGCGCGGCACCGAGCCCGCCCTGCCGCGACCGCTGGCCTTCCTCGACAACGAGGCCGACGTGGTCGCCGACGTCCCCGCCCTCGAGCGGCTGCTGGACCGGCTGGTCCCCCGCGCCGCCCCCAGCCGACCGTGCGGGGCGCGCGTGCTGTGAACACCCCGTGAGCGGGAGCCCACCGGGCACGCCGGGTACCCGCCCCGCGTTGCACCCGCCGTGGGAGAGCAGCAGCTGGAGCAGCCCGGTGGGGTCCTCGCCGTCGTCAACGCCACCGCGGGGACCGCGTGCGCACCCGCGGTCGAGGCGGCCGTCGGGGAGATGGGCAGGGACGCCGACGTCGAGCTGCGACCCACCCGCGACCTCGACGACCTGCGCGACGCCCTGCTGAGCGCGCAGGGCCGCCGGCTCGTCCTGTTCGGCGGCGACGGCAGCCTGCACGCCGCCCTGCAGCTGCTGTGGGACGCCGGCGCCACCCGCGAGGTCGGCCCCCTCGGCGTGGTGCCCCTCGGCACCGGCAACGACCTCGCCCGCTCCCTGCACCTGCCGCTGGACCCGGTGGCCGCCGCCCGGGTGGCCCTGCACGGCCGCCCGCGCGGCCTGGAGCTGCTCGTCGACGGCAGCGAGCGCATCACCGTCAACACCGTGCACGCCGGCATCGGCGCCTCCGCCACGGAGAAGGCCCGCCGCCTCAAGCGGCACCTGGGGGCCGGCGCCTACCCGGTCGGGGCCGTGTGGGCGGGCTTCAGCGCCGGGCGCGGCTTCCGGCTGCGCGTGGAGGTCGACGGCGAGGTCGTCACCCCCGGGGACCGGCCCGTGCTCGTCGTCGGCATCGGCATCGGCGGCACCATCGGCGGCGGTGCCCCGCTGGTGCCGGGGGCCGACCCCCACGACGGCGTCGCCGACGTCGTGGTCTCCGCCTCCACCGGGCCGCTGGCCCGCATCGGCTTCGCCGCCGGGCTGCGCCGCGGCGTGCACGTGGAGCGCCAGGACGTCGTCACCAGCGCCGGGAAGGTCGTGGAGATCACGGCGGTGGAGGGCACCTTCCGGCTCAACTCCGACGGCGAGGTCAGCGACCCGCAGCAGCACGAGCGCTTCGAGATGCTGCCGGACGTGTGGCAGGTCGTCTGCCCCTGAGCGCCCCGGGCGTCCCTCACCCGCGCGCCGCGGCCGCCGACGCGTCCAGCAGTTCCAGGTGGCCGCGCACCGCGTCGGCCAGGGCGTCGGCGCGCGCCAGCGGCGAGCCCGGGGACCAGCGGTGCGCGTCGTGGTCGGCGCTGGTGCGGCGCACCGCGGCCAGGCTCGCGGCCAGCTCCTGCTCCAGCCGCTGCGCCAGCTCGACCGGCGCGGGGGCCGGCGGGCGCAGGGCCCCACCCTCCCCGGCGCGCACGGCCGCCACCACGGCCTCGTCAGGCCCCTCGTCCAGGCTCCAGAACCGCACCGGCCGCACGACGGCGTGGTTCCACACCGGCTGCCCCGCGGGGCGGAAGACCAGCCGCACCGGCCGCTTGGCCAGGCCGGAGGCGGCCAGCCACTGCCCAGCGCCCGGCGGTGCGGTGCCCCACGCGCAGTCCTCGGCGGTCGCGTCGCACACCAGCGCCGCGCCCACCCCGCCGGCGTCGGGCACCTCGTCGGCCGCCGGTCCCAGCAGCGGTCCCCACAGCCACGCCTCCGTCACCCGCAGCCGCACGATGCCCGGCGGCTGGGCCGCGACGTGCCCGCAGCGCTCGGCCACCTGCTCCACGGTCCGCACCGCCGTCGCCCACTTCACCGGGCCAGTCTCCCCGCCCCGCCGGTGCACGCACCGCCGGGGCGGCGCGGGGGAGCGCCGTGCGGGTTGCCGCCGCCGTCGCGCGGGGGCCTAAGGTGCCCCGGTGGACGCGACCGAGCTGAGGGCCCTGCAGAAGCCGCTGAAGGACAGGTACCGCGAGGACCCCGCCGCCGCGGCCGTGCCCGCGCGGGCCGTGGCCGTGCTGGACGGGCAGTCCATCGGCGTCTCCGTCGACGGCTTCGCCGGCACCACCCGCGCCGGGCTGCACCCGGCCGCCGGCGGCGACGGCACCGAGGCGTGCTCCGCCGACATGCTCTGCGAGGCGGTGGCGGCCTGCGCCGGCGTGACGCTGCGCAGCGTGGCCACCGCGATGGGCGTGCAGCTGCGCGGCGCCAGCGTGACCGCCGAGGCCACGTGGGACGCCCGCGGCACCCTCGGGGTGGACCGCTCGGTGCCCGTCGGGATCACCGACGTGACCATCACCTTCGACTTCACCTCCGACGCCGACGAGGCCACCGAGGCGAAGATGGTCTCCCTCGCCGAGCGCTACTGCGTCATCGCCCAGACGCTGCAGGTGCCGCCGACGGTCACCGTCCGCCGCGCCTGAGCGCTCCGCGCCCTGCCCCGTCGCGCCCGGCCCCGCCGGGCCGGGCGCGACGGGCTCAGGCGCCGAAGGCGAACGTCGTGGTGGTGGTGAGCTCCGCGCCGGGCCGCAGCACCGCCTCGCCCAGCCCGCCGCCGGTGAACCCCGGCCGGTTGACCGCGTCCGGCAGCAGCTGCGTCTCCAGGCACAGCGCGTCGCCCTGCCGCACCTGGCGGCCCTCGCGGGTGCGCCACGCGCCGTCGAGGAAGTTGCCCGTGTACAGCTGCACGCCCGGCGCGTCGGTGCGCACCCGCAGTCGCCGGCCGCTGCGCGGCCCGGTCAGCTCGGCCACGACGCGCTCGCCGGTGCCCGCCCCGTCCAGCACCAGGCAGTGGTCGTAGCCGAGCGCGCGCAGCAGCTGCTCGTCGGGCTCGCGCAGCCGCTCGCCGAGGCGGGTGGGGGAGCGGAAGTCGAACGGCGTGCCGTCCACCTCCCGCAGCTCACCGGTGGGGATCAGCCGCTCGTCCACCGGCACGTACCGGGACGCGGCCAGGCGCAGCACGTGCTCCTCCACGGTGCCGGGGCCGTCGAGGTTGACGTAGGCGTGGTTGGTGAGGTTCACGGGCGTCGGCGCGGTCGTCGTGGCCCGGTAGTCCAGGCGCAGCCGCACCTCGCCGTCGCCCTCCGTCAGGGTGTAGGTGACCTGCGCCGTCAGCTCGCCGGGGAAGCCCATGTCGCCGTCGGGGCTGACCAGCGCCAGCCGCACCGCCGGTCCCTCGCCGCCGGTGACCTCCTCCGCCGCCCACACGCGCTGGTCGAAGCCCTCCGCGCCGCCGTGCAGGGCGTTCGGGCCGTCGTTGACCGGCACCCGGTGCTCGACGCCGTCGACGGTGAAGCGCCCGTCGCCGATCCGGTTGGCGACGCGGCCCACGACCGCGCCGGGGTAGCCCTCGGCGGCCTCGTAGGAGGCGACGTCCGGCAGGGCCACCACGACGTCGCCGAGCGTCCCGGTGGTGTCGGGCACCACGACGCGGTGCAGCGCCGCACCCCGGGTCAGGACGTGCGCGCTCGCCCCGGAGGGCAGGCGCAGCTCCCAGCGCTCCACGGGCTCGCCGCGGCGGGTGCGGCCGAAGGGGGAGCGGGTGACGGTGCCGGTGGCGGTCATGGTCGGCATCGTGCCGTGCCCGGTGCCCTGGCCGGCCACCGGGGCGCAGCGGGTCCGGTCGCGGGTCCGGCTACGGGTCCAGCCGCCAGTCGATGCCCTCGCCGCCGGCCTCGCGCAGCAGGGCGTCGACGCGGCTGAAGGGGCGCGAGCCGAAGAACCCGCGCCTGGCCGACAGCGGGCTGGGGTGCACGCCCGCCACGACGGGCACGTCGCCCAGCAGGGGCGTCACCGACTGCGCGTCGCGGCCCCACAGCAGCGCCACCAGCGGCCCACCGCGCTCGGCGAGGGCGCGCACCGCGGCGTCGGTGACCGCCTGCCAGCCCAGGCGCCGGTGCGAACCGGCGTCCCCGGCCCGCACGGTCAGCGCGCGGTTCAGCAGCAGCACCCCCGAGCGGGTCCACGCCGACAGGTCGCCGTGCTCGGGCGGCTGCACGCCGGTGTCCTCGCGCAGCTCGCGGTAGACGTTCACGAGGCTGCGCGGCAGGGGCCGCACGTGCGGCTCCACGGCGAACGACAGGCCGATCGGGTGACCGGGGGTGGGGTAGGGGTCCTGCCCGACGAGCAGCACCCGCACGTCGGCGAAGGGCTGCCGGAAGGCGCGCAGCACGTTCCCCGGGCTCGGCAGCCAGGGGCCGGGTTCGGCGGCCAGGCGCTGCGAGAGGGCCGACAGCTGCGGGCGCACCGGTGCCAGCGCGCGCGCCCAGCCGGCCTCGAGGTCGTCGATCCCCAGGCCGGCGGGGTCCGGGAGGGGGGCGTCGGCGGACTCGGTCGCGGCTGGCTCCTCGGGCACCCGCCGGACGCTAGCGCGCGGTGCCGGGCCCCGCGCGCCGCGAGGGGCCGGTGTCGGAGGCTCCTCCTACAGTGGGCGGCGTCGTGAGAGAGGGGCAGGTCGTGGACGGGTCGCAGGTGCAGGTCGGCGCGGCGGCGCGCGAGGAGGGCGCCGGGCGGGCGAACGGGCTCAGCCGCCGCGACGCCGAGGTCCTCGCGTTCGAGCGGCGCTGGTGGAAGTACGCCGGCGCCAAGGAGCAGGCGGTGCGCGAGCTGTTCGACCTGACGCCCACGCGCTACTACCAGGTGCTCAACGCCCTCATCGACACCCCCGAGGCGCTGGAGCACGACCCCATGCTGGTCAAGCGGTTGCGCCGGATGCGTTCCAGCCGCCAGCGCGCGCGTTCCGCGCGCCGCCTGGGCGTGCAGCCCTGAGCCGCGGGGGGCAGCGCCGGCCGCGGCAGCTGGCGGCGCGCAGGGGCGCGCACCGCACCCGCCGCGGGCCGGCCGGGCTGGTGCTGGTGGTGCTGGCCTGGGTGCTGGTGGCCGCGGTGGTGGTGGGCGGGGCCGTGGTGGCGGTGCGCCGGCTGCTCGACGGGCTGCTGAGCGGGGTGAGCGGGCTGCTCTGAGCCGCCTCGCGCGTCACGCTGATCAGCGTGGGTGAACCCTGCCCCAACGGCCCCCCCGCCCACTACCCTGAGCAGCGGTCGATCAGTTCGATGAGCACGTCCTCTCCGGGGCCGGCACGTCGGGCGTCGCCCACGGCCTCACCGCCGCGGGCAGCGTGAGACCCGTCCCCGGACGATGCCGGGGGCGTCCCGCTCGCTGCACCACCCAGGAGAAGGCAATGGCTCAGGGCACCGTGAAGTGGTTCAACGCCGAGAAGGGGTACGGCTTCATCACCGTCGACGACGGCGGCGCCGACGTCTTCGTGCACTACTCGTCGATCGCCGCCGACGGCTACCGCTCCCTCGAGGAGGGGCAGCGCGTCGAGTTCGAGATCGGGCAGGGGCAGAAGGGCCCGCAGGCCGAGAACGTCCACGGCCTCTGAGCCCTCCGGCGCCGGCACCGCGGACACCTCGAACTCCAGCAGGACGGTCTCCGACAGGAGCACCCCGCCGGTCTCCAGCGGCGCGTTCCAGACCACGCCCCAGTCGCGGCGGTCGATCTTCGTCGAGCCCTCGAAGCCGAGGCGCGTCGTGCCGAAGGGGTCCCTCGCCGCGCCGGTGTACTCGAAGTCCACGGAGACCGGCCGCGTCGTGCTCTTGATCGTCAGGTCCCCGGTGACGCGGTAGTCGGCGCCGCCCAGCGGTTGCACGTGCGTGGAGCGGAAGCCGATGCTCGGGTGCGCGGGGGCGTCGAAGAAGTCGTTGGTGCGCAGGTGCTCGTCGCGGTGCGGTTCCCGGGTGTCGATGCTCGCGACCTCGATGAGGACCTCCGCGCCCGAGGCCTCCGGCCGGGCGAAGTCGAGGTGGGCGCGTCCCTCGAAGCGGGTGAACTGCCCGCGCACCTTGGTGACCATCGCGTGGCGGGTGACGAAGCCGATGCGGCTGTGGGTGGGGTCCAGCAGGTACTCGCCCGACAGGTCGTCGGTGCGGCGCGTCTTGAGCGCCTGGATCCGCAGCGGCAGCTCGGACACGTCTCTCCTCAGGTCGTCCCCGGGGATGGGGCCGGGTGGTCGTGACCAGGGTCGCAGCGGTTCGCCAAGGCCACCAGACGCCGGACGGGTGAGCCTTCAACCACGGAGCGTTCCCGCCGACGCCTCCGCGGGAACGGAGCGCGGGGGTTTGCACTCGGAGGGGGAGAGTGCCAACATTGGCGCTGGCACTCTCGAGTCGAGAGTGACAGCACCAGCAGCACCTCGACCCGGGAGCGAAAGCTCCGGGCCGGACCGGTGAGGCCGGTCGCGCGGGGGACGTGACCCCGTCGTCGCCGGTCGTCCGTCGCGGGCACCGCTCCGGCCACCCACCGCCCGTCTTCTGGGAGGAACACCAGGCATGAGCAAGATCATCGCCTTCGACGAAGAGGCCCGTCGCGGTCTCGAGCGCGGGATGAACCAGCTCGCCGACGCTGTCAAGGTGACGCTCGGCCCCAAGGGCCGCAACGTCGTCCTGGAGAAGAAGTGGGGCGCCCCCACGATCACCAACGACGGTGTGAGCATCGCCAAGGAGATCGAGCTCGAGGACCCCTACGAGAAGATCGGCGCCGAGCTGGTCAAGGAGGTCGCGAAGAAGACGGACGACGTCGCCGGTGACGGCACGACGACCGCGACCGTCCTCGCCCAGGCGCTGGTGCGCGAGGGTCTGCGCAACGTGGCCGCCGGTGCGAACCCGATGGGCCTCAAGCGCGGCATCGAGAAGGCCGTCGAGGCCGTGACCGAGCAGCTGCTCGGCGCCGCCAAGGAGGTCACCACCAAGGAGCAGATCGCCGCGACCGCCGGCATCTCCGCCGGTGACGCCTCCATCGGCGAGCTCATCGCCGAGGCCCTCGACAAGGTGGGCAAGGAAGGCGTCATCACCGTCGAGGAGAGCCAGACCTTCGGCCTGGAGCTCGAGCTCACCGAGGGCATGCGCTTCGACAAGGGCTACATCTCCCCGTACTTCGTCACCGACGCGGAGCGTCAGGAGACCGAGCTCGAGGACCCGTACGTCCTCATCCTCAACTCCAAGATCTCCACGGTGAAGGACCTGCTCCCGCTGCTGGAGAAGGTCATGCAGTCCGGCAAGCCGCTGGTGATCATCGCCGAGGACGTCGAGGGCGAGGCCCTGGCGACCCTGGTCGTGAACAAGATCCGCGGCACCTTCAAGTCGGTCGCCGTCAAGGCCCCCGGCTTCGGCGACCGCCGCAAGGCCATGCTGGGCGACATCGCCATCCTCACCGGTGGCCAGGTCATCTCCGAGGAGGTCGGGCTCAAGCTCGACACCGCCGACCTCGACCTGCTGGGCCGCGCCCGCAAGGTCGTCGTCACCAAGGACGAGACCACCATCGTCGAGGGTGCGGGCGACGCCGACGCCATCGCCGGCCGCGTGGGCCAGATCCGCGCCGAGATCGAGCGCAGCGACTCCGACTACGACCGCGAGAAGCTCCAGGAGCGCCTCGCCAAGCTGGCCGGCGGCGTGGCCGTCATCAAGGCCGGCGCGGCGACCGAGGTCGAGCTCAAGGAGCGCAAGCACCGCATCGAGGACGCCGTGCGCAACGCGAAGGCGGCCGTCGAGGAGGGCATCGTCGCCGGTGGTGGCGTGGCCCTCATCCAGGCCGGCGTGCTGGCCTTCGAGAAGCTCGACCTCACCGGGGACGAGGCGACCGGCGCGAACATCGTCAAGGTCGCCGTCGAGGCCCCGCTGAAGCAGATCGCCATCAACGCCGGCCTCGAGGGCGGCGTCGTGGCGGAGAAGGTCCGCAACCTGCCCACCGGTCACGGCCTGAACGCCGCCACCGGCGAGTACGTGGACCTGCTCGAGGCGGGCATCAACGACCCGGTCAAGGTCACGCGCTCCGCGCTGCAGAACGCCGCGTCCATCGCGGGTCTGTTCCTGACCACCGAGGCCGTCATCGCCGACAAGCCGGAGAAGGCGGCCCCGGCCGCTGCCGGCGCCGACGGCGGCATGGGCGGCATGGACTTCTGAGTCCAGCCGCACCACCAGCACCACCCGCGAGGGCGGTCCTCCACCAGGGGGGCCGCCCTCGCGGCGTTCCCGGCCGGCACCGCCCGTGCATCGATTACCGTGCGCGGGTGACCAGCCCGACGACGTCGTCCGCCCGCACCCTCGTACCCGGCCTGAACTGGGCGGGGAACCACCGCTACGCCGCCGCCCGCCTGCACCGGCCGCGCAGCGTGGAGCAGCTCCGGGAACTCGTCGCCGGTTCACGGCGCCTGCGGGCCCTGGGCACCCGGCACTGCTTCAACGACGTCGCCGACTCCCCGGGCGACCTGGTGACCCTGAGGGACCTGCCGGCCGGCGTGGACGTCGACGGTGACCGTGCGGTGGTGCGCGTCGGGGCCGGCACCAGCTACGGCGTGCTCGCCCAGCGGCTGCACGAGGCCGGCTGGGCGTTGCGCACCATGGCGTCCCTGCCGCACATCAGCGTCGCCGGCGCGGTGGCCACCGCCACCCACGGCTCCGGCGACCGCACGCAGAACCTCGCCGCCGACGTGCGGGCGCTGGAGCTCGTCGGTGCCGACGGCGGGCTGCGCCGCGTCGAGCGCGGCGAGGAGGAGTTCGCCGGCAGCGTCGTGGCCGTCGGTGCGCTCGGCGTCGTCACCGCCCTCGAGCTGGACGTGGTGCCCACGTACGAGGTGCGCCAGGACGTGTACTCCGGGTTGTCGTTCGCCGCGTTCACGGAGAACTTCGACGCCGTCACCTCCGCGGCGTACAGCGTCAGCGTCTACACCACCTGGGTGGGCGAGGACACCGCCCAGGTGTGGCTGAAGACGCGCCTGGCGGACTCCGCCGCAGCGCCCGCGGAGCTGTTCGGGGCGCGGCCCGCGAGCGAGCCCCTGCACCCGCTGCCGGAGGTGGACGTGCGCAACGCCACCGAGCAGCTCGGCGTGCCCGGTCCCTGGCACGAGCGCCTGCCGCACTTCCGGTTCAGCTTCCAGCCCAGCAACGGCGAGGAGCTGCAGGCGGAGTACTTCGTGGAGCGCACCCGCGCCCTCGCCGCGATCGAGGCGCTGCGCGGCCTGGGGCCGTCGATCGCCCCGCTGCTGCACATGTGCGAGGTGCGCACCGTGGCCGCCGACGACCTGTGGCTGTCCTCGACGTTCGAGCGCGACGCGGTGGCGTTCCACTTCACCTTCAAGCAGCGCCAGCCCGAGGTCATCGCGGCCCTGGTCCGCATCGAGGAGGCGCTGCTGCCGCTGGGTGCGCGCCCGCACTGGGGCAAGCTGTTCGCGGCCGGTGCCGACGCGCTGGCCGGGCTCTACCCGCGCTTCGCCGACGCCCGCGCGCTCGTCGCCCGCCGCGACCCGGACGGCACGTTCGCCAACGCGTTCACCGACCGGATCGGGCTGACCGGCTGAGACCCCGGCCCGGCCTCAGCCGAGTCCGACGGGCGGGCGGGCCGGGTCGGCGACGGCGATCTCCGCCGCGGCGAACCGGTCCTCCAGCGCCTCCAGGCCCCGCTCGTCCAGGAACGCGCGCTCGGCCTCGTGGATCGGCACCGCCTGCAGCCAGCGCACCTGCACCGCCTCGTCGAGCCGGTAGCGCGCAAGCCGGGGGAACAGCCCCGGTGCGGTGAGCAGCAGGTGCTCGGCGGGCGTGCCGAACAGCTCCCCGGCGACGCCGGGGAACACGGTGCCCGCCTGCACCGGCCACGCCTCGGCGACCGCGGTGAACGCCGAGGCGACCAGCAGCGCGGCGGCGTCGGCGGCGTCCACCCCGGTCAGCACCGTCACCAGCTCCACCCGCTCGTCGTGGCGGTCGGCGCCGGAACCGACGAGGTTCACCCAGCGGTGCATCGACAGCGTGGAGACCGACACGTGCCCCGGGCGCGGGACGTCGCGCACCGTCAGCACGTCCAGCCAGCGCCGGCCGGTGCTGTCGGAGAACTCGGAGAACTCCGGCGCCACGTCCCGGCCCAGCTCACGGGCCGCGAACCGGGCCATGCGCACCTCCGCGTCGGAGGGGGGAGCGGGTTCCGCGCTCACCGGGCCACCCCCGCCCCCACCGGCCGGGCGGACTCCACGGCCAGCCCCGTGGCGGGGTCGGCCAGCGCCGCCAGCGGTGCGTGCAGACCCGGGTCGATCCACGCGGCGCCGCCACCCAGGGCGTCGAGCACGAACCGCGGGTGCGCCGTCAGGCGCTCCGCCAGGCGGAACCCCGCACCGCGCGTGGTGGCCGCCAGGTCGTCCAGCTGCGGCCAGGGCCGTTCGGGGTTCACGTGGTCCGGTGTCAGCGGGGAGACCCCGCCCCAGTCGTCCACGCCCGCGGCCAGCAGCTGCTCGCGCTGACCGGGGTCCGACAGGTTCGGCGGCGCCTGCAGCGACACCCCCGGCCCCAGGAGCAACCGCGCCACCGCGATCGCCGCCAGGTACTCCTCGTGGCCCAGGTCGTCGGCGCCGCGCATCGCGGTGTCGTCCTTGGCGCGGAAGTTCTGCACGATCACCTCCTGCACGCCGTCGTGCTCGGCGGCGACGTCGCGGATCGCCAGCAGCGAGTCGACCCGCTCCGCCGGGGTCTCGCCGATCCCGACGAGGATCCCCGTGGTGAACGGCACCCGCGCCCGGCCGGCGTCGTGCAGCACGCGCAGGCGCAGCGCGGGGTCCTTGTCGGGGGAGCCGTAGTGCACCTGGCCCGGTTCGCTCCACAGCCGCGTCGCGGTGGTCTCCAGCATCATCCCCATCGAGGGCGCCACCGCTCGCGAGGAGCGCAGCGCCTCGAACGTCATGACCCCGGGGTTCAGGTGCGGCAGCAGGCCCGTCTCGTCCAGCACCCGCCGCGCCAGGTGCTGCACGTACTCCAGCGTGGTGGTGAAACCCCGCTCGTCCAGCCAGCGGCGCGCCGCCGCCCAGCGGTCCTCGGGGGCGTCGCCCAGGGTGAACAGGGCCTCCTTGCACCCGGCGGCGGCGCCGGAGCGGGCGATCGCCAGCACCTCCTCCGCCTCCAGGTATGCCGCCGGCAACCGCCCCGGGACCGTGGCGAACGTGCAGTAGTGGCAGCGGTCGCGGCACAGCCGCGTCACCGGCACGAACACCTTGCGCGAGTAGGTGACCACCCCGGGACGGCCGGCGCGCTCCATCGCCGCGTCCCGCACGGGCGCCGCCAGCTCGCACAGGGCGGCCAGGTCCGTGCCGCGCGCGTGCAGCAGCGCCTCGGCGGACGCGCGGTCCAGCTCCCCGGCGCGGGCGGCGGCCAGGGCGGCGCGCACGCGCCCCGGCTCCGGCTCGGGGCAGGGCGGCGCCGCGCGCCGGCGCGGGGCGGGCAACGAGGTGCTGGTCACGGGGTCCTCCGCGTCTTCGGGGGCCGGGGAAGGTCGTTCACGGGGTGCAGGACGCGCTGAGCGCGGTCCGGCCCAGGGCGGCGGCCGTGCGCGGCCCCACGCCCAGGGCGGCGGCCCGGCGCAGCGCGTCCAGGGTGTCGACGTCGCGGCGCAGGCCCGGCAGGGGGGCCGTCAGCTCCCGCGCCCCGGCGGCGCGGTGGGCGGCGGCCGAGCCGGGGCCGAAGCGGTGCGGCGGCGGCCCGTCGCGGCGAGCGACGAGGACGCTGCCGTCGCCGTCGGCGTCGGCCACCAGCACCGGGCCGCGGTGGTGCTCGGCCTCGGCCAGGGCGGCACCGAGGTCCTCCGGGCGAAGGGCGGGCAGGTCGGCGACGAGCACGGCGGTGGGACCGGTCGGCAGGGCCGCCAGCCCGGCGTCCACGGCGCGGGCCAGGCCCGGACCCCCCGCGGGCACGGCCCGTGCCCCCAGCTCGCCGGCCGCCGCCCGCACCGCCTCGTCGTCGCTGACGCACAGCACCCGCCCGACCGCGGCGCAGCGCAGCGCGGCGTCCACGCAGTCCAGGGCCATCGCCGTCGCCAGGGCCAGGCGCGGTCCCGGCGGCAGGGCCAGCCGCGTCTTGGCGTCGCCGCCGCCCTTGACGGGCACGACGACCCGCCAGGTCCCGGAGTCCACCACGCGGCGAGTCTCCCCCACGGCGCGGTGCGCCGCGCCCGCGGCCCCGCGCCTACGCTGGCCCCGTGGCGACCGCACCCGACACCTCCCGGCTCGACGCGCCCGCCCGGCGGGTGGCGCGGGCCGTGGTCACCGAGGACGTCCTGGACGTCGCCGAGCACGCCGCCCTCGTCGAGGTGCCCGCCGCCGGCGCCGTCGTGACGTTCGCCGGGGTCGTGCGCGACCACGACGGCGGCCGCGGCGTGGGCGACCTGCGCTACGTGGGCCACCCCGGCGCCGGCGACGTGCTGGCCCGGGTCGTCGCGGAGGTGGCCGGGGGTTCGGACGTGGACGCGGTGGCCGTCAGCCACCGCCTCGGCGACCTGGCGATCGGGGAGGTCGCGCTGGCCGTGGCGGTCTCCGCCGCGCACCGCGCCGAGGCGTTCGCCGCCTGCGCCCGGCTGGTCGACGAGGTGAAGGCCCAGTTGCCGGTGTGGAAGCACCAGCGGTTCAGCGACGGCACCTCCGAGTGGGTCGACTGCCCCTGACCCGCCGTCCCCGACCCGCCGCCCCCCACCCGCAGGGGGTGCCGCCGGCCCCCGGCGGGTTAGCCTCGCGCCGTGCCCCCCGCCGACCTCCGCGCCGCGCTGCGCACCGCGGCCTCCGACCCCGACCGGCTGAGCGACGCGCAGGCCGAGGCTCTGCTGGGCGCCGACGGCGGCGCCCTGGCGGAGCTGTGCGCCACCGCCGACGCGCTGCGCGCCCGGCGGGCCGGGGACGAGGTCACCTACGTCGTCAACCGCAACCTCGACGTCGAGCGGGTGGGTGCCGGCACCCCGGCGGCCCGCGCGCGGGTGCGCGAGCTGGCCGCCGAGGCGCAGCGCCTGGGCGCCACCGAGGTGTGCGCGCAGGGCCCGCTGCCGCCCGGCGCGCCCGCCGACGGCTACCTGGACCTCGTGCGCGACGTCGCCGCCGGCGCCCCGGGGATCCACCTGCACGCCTTCCGGCCGCCCGAGGTCGCCGACGCCGCCGCCCGCCGCGGCAGCAGCCCGCGAGAGTTCCTCGAGGCCGCGCGCGAGGCGGGCCTGGGCTCGGTGCCGGGCACCGCCGCGCGGATCCTCGACGACGGCGTGCGCGAGCGCCTGGCCGGGGGCCCCGACCTGCCCGTGGCCCGGTGGGTGGAGCTGGTCACCACCGCCCACGAGGTGGGCCTGACGTCGACGGCCACGATGGTCCACGGGCACGTGGAGAGCCCCGCCCAGCAGGTGGCGCACCTGCGGCTGCTGGCCTCGATCGCCGAGCGCACCGGCGGTTTCACCGAGTTCATCCCCATGCCGTTCGTCCCGCCGCCGGGCGCGGCGCTGCCGGCGGGCTGCCGGCCCGGCCCGGACGCGCGGGAGGTGCGGGCCGTCACCGCGGTGGCGCGGCTGCTGCTGGCGGGGCGGATCGACCACGTGCAGGCGCCGTGGCCGAAGCTGGACGAGGCGCTGGTGCGGCAGCTGCTGGCCGGGGGAGCGGACGACCTCGGTGGGCTCCTCGTCGACGGCGAGCTGGACCCCGCCGCCGGGCAGGAGCAGGGGCTGACGAGGACCCGCACCGACGTGGAGCGCACCGCTGCCGCGCTGGGGCGGGGCGTGCGCCGCCGCACCACCCGCTACGGCGAGGTGGCGGACGCGCGGCCCACCCCGGCGTGAGCGCCGCGCGGGCGGGACGGGGACCCGCCGGTGCCGGGCCCGCCGGTGCCGGGGACGTCGGTGGTGGGGACGCCGAGGAGGTCGACGTCGTCGTGGTGGGTGCCGGGTTCGCCGGCATCGGGGCCGCGGTGCGCCTGGCGCGGCGGGGCCGGGAGTCCTTCGTGGTCCTCGAGCGCGCCGGTGACGTCGGCGGGACCTGGCGCGAGAACACCTACCCCGGAGTGGCGTGCGACGTGCCCGCCCACCTGTACTCGTTCTCCTTCGCGCCCAACCCGTCGTGGTCGCAGGTGTTCGCGCCCGGTGCGGAGATCCACGCCTACCTGCGCGGCGTGGCCGCCGAGGTCGCCGACCGGGTGCGGTTGCGCACGGAGGTCCGCTCGGCGCGCTGGGACACCACCGCCGGCCGCTGGGAGGTGGGCACGAGCGCGGGCCGGTTCCGCGCCCGGGTGCTGGTGCTGGCCGCCGGCCGGCTCACCGAGCCGCGCCCGCCGGACGTGGCGGGGCTCGACTCCTTCGACGGGCCGGTGGTGCACTCCGCGCGCTGGCGCGAGGACGCCGGCTGGGACGGCGCGCGCGTCGGCGTGGTCGGCGCCGGGGCCAGCGCCGTGCAGGTCGTCCCCGAGCTGGCGGGGCGGGCCGGGCACCTGACGGTGTTCGCACGCAGCGCCCCCTGGGTGGTGCCGCGCGGGGACCGGCCCTACTCCCCGGCCGAGCGGGCCGCCTTCGCCGCCGACCCGGGCGCGGTGCAGCGGTTGCGCGAGGAGGTCTTCGAGCGGATGGAGACCGGCATCGCGGCCCGGCACCGTGAACCGGGGGAGCTGGCGCGGCTGCGCGAGCGCGCGCTGGCGCACCTGGCCGCGCAGGTGCCGGACCAGGCGCTGCGGGCAGCGCTCACCCCGGACTACGAGGTGGGGTGCAAGCGGGTGCTGCTCTCGGACGACTTCTACCCGGCGCTGCAGCGGCCCGGGGTGCGGTGGGTGCCCTCGGCGCTGCGGCGCCTGGAGGGCCGCACGGCGGTGGCCGCCGACGGCACCCGCGCCGAGCTGGACGCCCTGGTGCTGGCGACGGGGTTCGCCACCACGTCCCAGCCGTACGCCGAGCTCGTCACCGGCCGGCGCGGGACCCTGGCCGCCGCGTGGTCGGCGGGGATGGTCTCGCACGCCTCCACGGTGGTCCACGGCTTCCCGAACATGTTCGTGCTGGACGGCCCGAACGCCACGCTGGGGCACAACTCCGCCGTCCACGTCATCGAGAGCCAGCTCGGCTACCTGCTCGGCGCGCTGGACCACCTGGCCGGCACGCCCGGGCCGCTGGAGGTCACCGCCGAGGCCCAGCGGCGCTACACGCGCCGGCTGGACGAGGCGGCGGCGGACACGGTGTGGCTGCGCGGCGGCTGCTCCAACTGGTACGTGGACCCGCGCAGCGGGCGGCTGACGCTGCTGTGGCCGGACACCGCCACGGCGTTCCGCGAGCGCAACGGCACCTTCGACCCGGCGCCGTTCGCGACCTGAGCCGTCCGTCCGGGTGGTGGCCGGTTCAGCCGCCGGCGAAGGGGGGCAGCACGTCGAGCACGGCCCCAGCGGGCAGGAGGTCGGCGCGGTCGGCGGCCACGCCGTCGAGCAGGAAGCTGCACGCGGCCAGCACGCGGGTCAGGTCGGTGCCGCGGGCGGTGCCCACCGCCGCGACGAGGTCGCCGACGGTGGCGCCGGCCGGCAGGGCGACGCTCTCCTCCTCCACGCCGGCCGCCGCGGCGGCCCCGGCGAAGTAGCGCACGCCGACGGTGGTGCCGGTCGTCTGCTGGGTCACCGCTCAGCCTCCGATCGAGCTCATGGGACGGGTGGGGTGCAGGAAGGCGGGGTCGTCGATGTCGTGGCCGGGCAGCTTGCCCCACATCGCGGCCCGCCAGGTCACGGCGAGCTCGTCGTCGCCCGCGCCGGCGCGCATCGCGTCGCGCAGGTCGGTCTCGGTGGTGGAGAACAGGCAGGTGCGCACCTGCCCGTCGGCGGTCAGGCGGGTGCGGTCGCAGTCCCCGCAGAAGGGGCGGGTGACCGAGGCGATGACCCCGACGTCGCCGGTGCGCCCGTCGTCGTCGGTGACGTCCCACGTCTCGGCGGGGGCGGAGCCGCGGGCGGAGCCGGGGCGGGGGGTCAGCTCGAACTCGGCCTGCAGGGCGGTGAGGATCTCGTCGGCGGTCACCATGTCGCTGCGCTGCCAGGTGCCGTGCGGGTCCAGCGGCATCTGCTCGATGAAGCGCAGCCGGTACCCCTCCCGCAGCGCCCAGCGCAGCAGGGCGGGGGCCTCGTCGTCGTTGGTGCCGCGCAGCAGCACCGCGTTGACCTTGACGGGGGCCAGGCCGGCGTCGGCGGCCGCGCGGGCACCGGCCAGCACGTCGGCGTGGCGGTCGCGGCGGGTGATGGAGGCGAAGCGCGCGGGGTCGAGGGTGTCGAGCGAGACGTTGACGCGGTCCAGGCCGGCGGCGGCCAGGGCGCCGGCGCGCCGCGCCAGCCCGATGCCGTTGGTGGTCAGGGAGGTGCGCACGCGCTCGCCGGCGGGGGTGCGCAGCGCGGAGGTGGCGGCGACGACGTCCTCCAGGCCCTTGCGCAGCAGGGGCTCGCCGCCGGTGAAGCGGACCTCGTGCACGCCCAGTTCGCGCACGGCGAGACCGACCAGCCGGACCACCTCGGCGTCGTCCAGCAGCGCCGGTCGCTCCAGCCAGGGCAGGCCCTCGGGAGGCATGCAGTAGTGGCAGCGCAGGTTGCAGCGGTCCGTCAGGGACACGCGCAGGTCGCGGGCGGTCCGCCCGTGCCGGTCGCGCAGCGGACCGCTGCGGAACCGCTCGTCGGCGGTGTCGACGGACCGAGGGCCCGGCGGCCGCACGGCGGGCAACCCGAGGTCCACGCTCGTCACGGCTCCACCCTAGGCGGCTGTTCCGGCCGGGGCGTGCTCCCACCCCACTGCGGGGACTCTCTGTAACGCACTGGTCACGATCTGATCCGTGGCGCGATTTCGACTCGGTCGTGGCTGGCTTTCAGCCGATAGGAGGCGTACCGTCAAGGTGAACGAAAGATGAACGGGAGGTGCCACATGAACGACATCCAGGCCAAGAAGGTGGGGACTTCCCGCGGCCCGAAGGCTCAGTGGGTGACGGTGCGCGACGCGAAGGGTCGCCCCCACCTCGAGATGCGGTGGAACGTGTCGAGCGCGACGTCGCGCCCGGCGCCCCTGCACCGCGCCGCCTGAGGATCACCGCCGCCGGATGATCCACGACGCGGGGCCGGNCCGGCCCCGCGTCGCGTCCCGAACCGAGTCAGAACCGAGTCAGCCGGCGAACATGCGCGCGTTGGCCGCCTCCACGTCCGCGTACTGACGGCCCGCCTGCGCCAGGGCGCGCTGGATCTCCTCCAGGGAGGCCCGCACCCGGTCCTGCGTGCCGCGCCACTGCGCGCTCAGCGCCTGGAACCCCGCTGCCGCCTGCCCCTTCCAGCACGACTCCAGGTCCAGCAGGTGGCGCATCATGCCGTCCACCTCACCCGCCAGGGCGGCCGCGGAAGCGGACACGGCGGCGCTCGCCTGCTCCACGCGCGCGCTGTCGACCTCGAACCTGCTCATGGGATCCTCCTCCGCGCGGGTCACCCGCGCCGCGTGGGGGAGAGCCGTCCCTCCCCGCCGGGAACCCCGACGCTAGGCGGCACGAGGAGCCCCGTGCCGAGGTCGTCCACAGCCGCGTCCCCTCCCGCCCGCACCGGGCGCCGGTGGACACCGCGACGCACCTGCCGGGCCGAGGACCGGGGGCGGGCCCCGCGGTGAGCGTGCTCGTCGACCCGCCCCGCTACCCCGCCCACGGTCGCTGGTGGGCGCACCTGGCCAGCGACTCCTCGCTGGAGGAGCTGCACGCCTTCGCCGCCGCCCTCGACGTGCCGCGCGGCGCCTTCGAGGGCGACCACTACGACGTGCCCGCCGAGCTCGTCGAGCGGGCCGTCGCCCGCGGTGCCGAGCCCGTCGCCACCCGTGAGCTGCTGCGCCGCGTGCGCGCGGCCGGGTTGCGCACCCCCAAGCGGCGCGGGGAGAAGGTCCTCGGCACCGCCGTCGTCGCGGGCGCCCGCGTGGACGTCGTGCGCGCCGCGCGCGTGCCGGCGCCGCACGGCACCCACGGGCTGCTCGTGGTGACCGGGGACGCGGTCCTCCTGGCGCCCGACGGCCGGCTGCCCCCCGCGGCGGAGCCGGGGCAGCGGCCCGTGCTCGGGTTCCGCCGCACCTGGCGGCGCGCCGGCGGGCGCACCGCCGTCGTGCACGACGGCCTGCTGCTGCCCGCCGACGGCGATCGACCGGCGACCGGGGTGCGTGCCGTGCCGCTGGACGACCCCGCCGTCGCGACCGCCTGGTGGTGGCCCCTGGTGCGAGCGCACCCGCGCGCCTGAGCGGACCCGGGGTGTGCGGGTGCGCACCCGCACACCCCGGCCCTCACAGCCCCAGCAGCGCCTTCGCCTCCGCCAGCACCGGTGCCGGGACGACGCCCTCGCCGCCGAGCACGTACACCGCCTCGACCCTCCCGGCCCCGGCCGCCAGGTACTCCCGCACCGCCTCCGGCAGCCGGTCGCCGACCAGCAGCACCGCCGCGTCGCGCCGGCCCGCGGCCGCCGCGCCCGCCAGCGCGTCCGGGAAGGTCGATCCCGTCGCCAGGACGACCGTCGTCGCGTCCGGGAAGAGCGTCCCGGCGATCCGTGCGGACGTCTCGTACCGGTCCGAGCCCGCCAGGCGCTCCGCCTCGAAGCCGCCGGCCGCCAGCTCCGCCAGGACCGCGTCGCCGACCGACGCGGCGCCACCGGCGACGTGGACCTCCACGTCGCCCAGCCCCTGGAGGAACGCCAGGACGCGCGGGTCCAGCGCGTCGGGCGCGGTCAGCAGGACCGGGGCCTGCGCGCTCGCCGCGAACGCAGCCCCCGACAGCGCGTCGGCGAAGCCGGTGCTGCCGGCGAGGACCACCTCGTCGACGTCGACGCCGGCGTCCACGAGGAAGCTCCCCAGCTGCAGCGCGGTCCCCACCCGGTCCTCACCGGCGATGCGGACCACCTCGTAGCCGGCCGCGCGCAGGCCGTCGGCCACCGAGGGGGCGATGGCGTTCTCGCCGCCCAGCAGGTAGACGGTGCCCGTGGCCCCCAGGGCGCGCGCGATCTCGGCCCCGACGCTGTCGGGCAGCGTGGCGGTGTCGGTCAGCAGCACCGGGGCCTCCTCCCACACGGCCACCGGGGCGGCGGCCAGCGCGTCGGCGAAGGCGTCGGCCCGGGCCAGCAGCACGGCCCCGGCGTCGCCGTCGGCGGGGAAGTCCTCACGCGCGAGCCGGTTGGCCGTCTGGAAGCGGTCCGCGCCGCCCAGGCGAGCGCTGCCGCCGCCGACCTGGACCTCGACGGGCACGCTGACGGGGGTGCCGCCGTCAGGCGTCGCGGTGACGGTGACCGTGTAGGTGCCCGCCTGCGCGTACGCGTGCTTGCCGAACGCCTTCACCTCGTCGCGCCCGGGACCCGCCACGCGCATCGGCTGCGGCTCCGACCCGTCGCCGAAGTCCACCACGAGCTCGACGCCGGCGGCCGGGCGCCCCGCGGCGAGGGTGGCGGTACCGCCGTCGGTCGTCTCCTCGCCGTCGGTCGTCTCCTCGCCGTCGGTGCCCTCCCCGGTGGTGTCCTCGCCCTCGCCCTCGTCCTCGGGGTCGCCCTCGCCCTCGTCCTCGGGGTCGTCCTCGTCCTCGGGGTCGTCCTCGTCCTCGGGGTCGTCCTCGTCCTCGTCCGTCTCGTCGAGCTCGTACTCGGCGGCGACCGTGACGACCCCGCTGGGCGTGGCGATCGCCGGGCGGACCTCCACCTCCAGCACGTCCGCTGCGGCCTCGCCGCTCTCGTCCGCCTGCGCCGGGGTGCCCGCGGTGCCGAGCGCCAGAGCCAGCACCAGGGCGGCGCCGAGCTCGCGGCGGGAACGGCTGCTGTTCGTCACGTGTCCTCCTGGAGGTCTGCCGTCCGGCCGTCCGGCCGTCCAGCCCTGAGGATCGGCACGTCGCCGGGGCGCACGCAGGGGCCGGGCGGGGGAGACCCGGCCGGAGCAGCCGTGACGGGGCGGGCGCGCGGTCAGGGTGGCGGTCAGCGTCTCCTCGGAACCGTCGCGCACGACGGTCAGCTCCACCTCGCTGCCGACCGCGACCTCGCGGACCGCCGCCGTCAGCGCCTCGTAGCCTGCGGTGAACTCGCCGTCGACCGCGGTGATGACGTCGCCGGCCCGCAGACCCGCCTGCGCGGCCGGGGTGCCCTCGCTCACCGCGGCGACCTGCGCGCCCGTGCGGGTCACCTCGCCCACCGTCACCGCCGGGTCGTCCTGCGTCAGGCTCACGCCCAGCCACGCGTGGTCGGCGGTGCCGTCGGCCACGAGCTGGTCGGCGATCATCCCCACCTCGTTCGCGGGGATCGCGAAGCCCAGGCCGATGCTGCCGGACTGCGCGGAGGCCGACGAGCTCAGCGTGGCGATGGAGGAGTTCACGCCGATGACGCGGCCGCTGGAGTCCAGCAGCGCCCCGCCGGAGTTGCCCGGGTTGATCGCCGCGTCGGTCTGGATGGCGTTCGTCGCCACGGTCTCCGTGGTCGTCTGCTGACCGAACGGGCCGCCGTAGGGGTTCTGCGCCTCCGTCTCGGCGGTCGTCAGCACCGGCCGGTCCACCGCCGAGACGATGCCCGTGGTGGCGCTGCCGGCCAGGCCCAGCGGGTTGCCCAGCGCCATGACGGCCTGCCCGGGCACGACCTCGTCGGAGTCGGCGAAGGTGGCCGGCGCCAGGTCCGCGGGCGGGTCCTGCAGCTGCAGCACGGCCAGGTCGGTCGCCGGGTCGGTGCCCACGATCGTCGCCTCGTACCGACGCCCGTCGCTGAGGGTGACGACGATCTGCGCGTTCGCGCCGGCGCCGGTGACGACGTGGTTGTTCGTCACGACGTGGCCCTGCTCGTCGTAGACGATGCCGGAGCCCACGCCGGAACCCTGCGCGGAGCTCACGCCCACCGCGACGACGCTGGGGGAGACGGAGTCCGCCACGGCCTGCCAGTTGACGGTCGTCTCGCTGACGCCCTGGATCGTGCCGCCCGAGCGGGCGGACACCGTGGTGCCCGTGCCCGCCTCCTGCCCGAAGGCGCCCAGCAGGCCGGCCGTCAGGGCGCTGGCGGCCACGGCGCCGGCGACGGCCACGCCCGCCACCCCGGCCCAGCCGGGACGCCGGCGCGGCCCCCGGCCGCCGCCACCGTCGCCGCCGGAGCCGCCGTCACCGCCCCCGGGAGGGGTGGGGCCGCCGGGCGTCGCCCACGGGTCGTGGGGCTGAGCGCCCTGCGGTCCGTAGGGGGAGGGGCCGTAGGGGCTGCCCCCCCGCAGGGGCTGGGTGGGGTGGCTGCCCGGGTAGCCGTGCTGGGCCGGTGCCTGCGGCGCGGTGGGGGCCCCGCCGTCGGGGTCGGGGCCGTACCCGCGGGCCTGGACCGCGGTGCCGGCGGAGGGGGAGCCGCCGAACGGCGCGGCGCTGCCGTCGGCGGTGCGGTGCTGGTCGGCGGTGCGGTCCATCCTCGTTCACCTCTGGTGTGCGGTGCCGGTGGGCACGGGGAGCCGGTGGGGCACGGGGAGCCGGTGCCCCCCGTCCTGCGGGGGCGTGCCCCCGTCTCCCCTCCATTGACGGTCCCCGCCCTGCAGGAGCGCCCGGAACGGGCTGGACGTCAGCTGTGAATCCGGGAACCGACGCGCTCGCCGCCGCCCGGACCACCCCCGTCGCCGTGGCTCCCCCCGCCGTCCTCGCCGCCGAGCTGGGCCGGCGCGGCGCGGAAGCGCACCCGGAACGTCGCGCCGCCGCCCGGCGTGGGCACGGCCGCCACCGTGCCGCCGTGGCCGGCCACGATGCTCGCCACGATCGCCAGGCCCAGCCCCGAGCCGCCGCCCGTGCCGCGCCGCCGGGAGGCGTCCAGCCGGTAGAAGCGCTCGAACACCCTCTCGGCCTCCTCGGGCGGCAGACCCGGGCCGTGGTCGCGCACCTCCAGCACCGACTCCGGACCCGACGGCCCGGCCACCAGGCCGACGGCGACCTCCACCGGGGTGCCGGCCGGGGTGTGGTGCAGGGCGTTGCCCAGCAGGTTCGTCACCACCTGCCGCACACCCGCCTCGTCGGCCAGCACCACCGCCGAGGCCGGGCCGGTGCCCTCCTGCACGCCGGTCAGCCGCACCTGCCGGTCCGGCGCCAGCGCCCGCGCGTCGTGCACCGCGTCGGAGGCCACGACCACCAGGTCCACCGGGTCGCTGCGCCTGTCGGGACGGCGCTGCGCCTCGTCCAGGCGGGCCAGCGCCAGCAGGTCCTCCACCAGGCGGCCCAGGCGGGTGGACTCGCCCTCGATGCGCCCCATGACGTGCACCACGTCCTGCGGTTCGCGCACGGCGCCCTGCCGGTACAGCTCGGCGAACCCGCGGATCGCCGCCAGCGGGGTCCGCAGCTCGTGGCTGGCGTCGGCGACGAACCGGCGCATCTGCTCCTCGGAGCGCTGCCGGGCCCGGAAGGAGTCCTCGATCCGCGCGAGCATCGCGTTCAGCGCCGCGGCCAGCCGCCCGATCTCCGTGGTCGGCGGGGCGCTGCGCACGCGGCGCGACAGGTCGCCGGCCGCGATGGCCGAGGCGGTGCGCTCGATGTCGTCCAGCGGCCGGAAGGAGCGGCGGATCACCACCGCGGCCAGGCCCGTGCCCAGCAGCAGCACCGACGCGCCCGCCAGCAGGGCGACCGTGCGGTAGCGCGCGAGCGTCTCCTGCACGCCGGCCAGCGGCAGCGCCACGGCCGCGTTGACGGGCACGGTGTCGAAGGTGACGAGCAGCACCCGCCACTGACCACCGTCGTCCTCGCCGCCGACGGTGAAGGCGGTGCCCGCCCGCTCGGCGACCACCTCGCTCGTCAGCTCCGGCAGGTCCGGGCGCGCCGTGCAGCCGCGCGAGCCGTCCGCGGGTGGGCACAGCTCGTCCAGGCTGCCGCCGTCCGCGTCGGTCAGGAGCACGTAGAAGGAGGAGAAGGGCACCGCGTCGCTGGGGTAGCCCTGGGCCAGGTGCGACAGGGACACCTCCACCGCGACGCGCCCCCGGCCGTTCAGCTCCTCGTCCACCTGCCGCAGCAGGTTCGAGCGCAGCAGCGTCAGCGACACCCCGCCGAAGACGGTCATCGCCACCAGCAGCAGCGCCACGGCGATGACCAGCAGCCGCGTCTGCAGCGGCACCCGCTCCTCGGCGGCGCGCACCCGCCCGCGCCAGCGGCCCGGCACCGCCCCGGCCCGGCTCACCCGGCGTCCGACGGCACGCGCAGCACGTAGCCGACGCCGCGCTTGGTGTGGATCAGCGGCACCAGGCCCTCGGTGTCCAGCTTGCGGCGCAGGTAGGAGATGTACGACTCCACGATGCCCGCCTCGCCGTTGAAGTCGTAGTCCCACACGTGATCCAGGATCTGCGCCTTCGACAGCACCCGGTTCGGGTTGAGCATCAGGTAGCGCAGCAGCTTGAACTCGGTGGGCGACAGCTCCACCGCCCGGCCCGCGCGGCGCACCTCGTGGGAGTCCTCGTCCATCTCCAGGTCGTGGAAGACGAGGTGGCCGGACTCGGCCCCGGCCGGGCCGCCGGTGCGCCGCAGCACCGCGCGGATGCGCGCCACGACCTCCTCCAGGCTGAACGGCTTGGTCACGTAGTCGTCGCCGCCGACGGTCAGGCCGTTCACCTTGTCCGCGGTGTCGTCGCGGGCCGTGAGGAACAGCACCGGTACCGGACGACCGCGCTCGCGCAGCTTGCGGGTGACGGTGAACCCGTCCAGGTCCGGCAGCATGACGTCCAGCACCACCAGGTCCGGGCGCACCTTCTCGGCGAGCTCCAGCGCCTGGGCGCCGTCGGCGGCCGAGGTCACCTCGAAGCCCGCGAAGCGCAAGCTGGTGGCGAGCAGTTCGCGGATGCTCGGCTCGTCGTCCACGACGAGCAACCGGGCCTCCGGGGGTGTGTTCGCGCTCCTCACCCCCCCGATCCTGCCCCCGACGGCTGGGAAGCACCTGGGGAGGTGCTGGGGCGAGGGGACGGGTGCGGGGGTGGCTGGCAGACTCCCGGGCGTGCTGCGCTCCGTGACCGCCACCCGGTACGTGCTGCCGCTGCGCGAGGGCGGCAGCATGCCGGGCCTGTGCGAGGCCGACGACCTGGGCACCTACGTCGTGAAGTTCTCCGGCGCCGGGCAGGGCCGCAGGGTCCTCGTCGCCGAGGTGCTCGCCGCGCGCCTGGCCGCGGCCCTGGAGCTGGCGGTGCCCGAGCTGGTCGTGGCCGAGGTGGACCCCGTCATCGGCCGCGGCGAGCCGGACGAGGAGGTGCAGGACCTGCTGCTGCGCTCGCCGGGCGCGAACCTGGGCACGGACTTCCTGCCCGGGGCGCTCTCGTTCGACCCGGCGGTGGACCCGGTGGACCCCGGCTGGGCGGCGCGGGTGCTGTGGTTCGACGCCCTCGTGCTCAACGTGGACCGCTCCTGGCGCAACCCCAACGCGCTGTGGTGGGGCGGGCGCCCCTGGCTGATCGACCACGGTGCGGCGCTGTACTTCCACCACGACTGGGCGCGCGCCGCGGCGAGCGCGACCCGGCCGCTGCGGCACGCCGAGGACCACCTGCTGCTGCGGGCCGCGGCCGACGTGGCGGACGTGGACGCGGCGTGCGCGGCGGCGCTGACGCCGGACGTGCTGCGGGCCGCGGTCGGCGACGTGCCGGACGTGTGGCTGGACGCGGAGCCGGGGTTCGGTTCCGCGGACGAGGTGCGCGAGGCGTACCTGGAGTGGTTCACCGCGCGGCTGGCGCCACCACGGCCCTGGGTGGGCGAGCTGGCCGCCGTGCAGGGGGAGGCGCGCCGTGGCTGAGGGCCTGGACGTCTACGAGTACGCGGTGGTGCGGGTGGTGCCGCGCGTGGAGCGCGCGGAGTTCCTCAACGCCGGGGTGGTGCTGTGGTGCCGCGCGCGCGAGCACCTGGCCGCCCGCACCGCGCTGGACGACGCCCGCCTGCGGGCGCTGGCACCGGACGTGGACGCCGCGGCGGTCGCCCGGCACCTGGACGCGCTGGAGCGGGTGTGCGCGGACGACCCGGCCGCCGGTGCCGCCGCGTCCGAGGCGCGCGGGGCGCGGTTCCGCTGGTTGACGGCCCCGCGCAGCACCGTGGTCCAGACCTCGCCGGTGCACTGCGGGCTGACCGCCGACCCGGCCGCGGAGCTGGACCGGCTGCTGCGCGCCCTCGTCACCGGTCCCTGACCCGCCGCCGACCCGCCCCCGGACGCGCCCGGGGGCGGCCGGGGGAGCCGAAGCCCCACCCGACCGCCCCCGGGCGGTCCCGCCTCGATCAGGCGCGGTAGATCTGGCAGACCGACGGGCGCGGCTGGCCGGTGCCGTCGTAGGGGAAGGTGGACGCCGGCGCGTCGATGGTCGCGGTGTCGATCTCACCGGGGTGCTGCACCGCCAGGAACACGGTGCGGCCGTCCTCGGCGATGACCGGGCCGCAGGCCTCCGCGCCGACCGGCACGGACGCGAACTGCCGCACCTGGCCGCGGTTCGGGCCGTCCACGACGACCTCGAACAGGCCGTCGTTGGTGCCCAGTGTGCTGCCGTCCGTGGAGATCCACAGGTTGCCGGTGCTGTCGAACGCCACGTTGTCGGGGCAGGAGATCGGCGAGACCTGCGCGGGGTCGAAACCGCCGAAGTAGGTGCTCTGGTCCTCCGGGTCGCCGCAGACGAGCACGAGGTTCCAGAAGAACTCCGTCGCCGCGGCGTCGTCGCGGGCCTCGACGATCTCGATGACGTGCCCGTCCTTGTTGATGGGGCGGGGGTTCGCCTCGTCGACGGCGGGCTTGTACAGGGTGCCGCGCTGGGTGTTGTTGGTGCACGCCAGGTACACGCGGCCGTTGACGGGGTTGCGCTCGACGTCCTCGGGGCGGTCCATCTTCGTGGCGCCCACGGCGTCACCGGCGGCGCGCGCGTTGATCAGCACCTCGTCGACCGACATGCCCGGCACGAGGGAGCGGCCGTCGCGGGTCAGCTGCACCCAGCGGCCGCGGCCGTCGTAGCGCTCGTCCTCGATGCCGTCGCCCTCGAAGACGGCCACGTACAGGTCGCCGTCCTCCAGCAGGCGCATGTTGTGCTTGCGGTCGCCCTCGCGGTACTTGCGCTTGGAGATGAACTTGTACAGGTACTCGAAGCGCTCGTCGTCGCCCATGTAGGACACCGCGCGCCCGTCGGCGGCGATGGAGATGGTGGCGCCCTCGTGCTTCATGCGCCCCATCGCGGTGTGCTTGCGGGGCGTGGAGGTCGGGTCGTGCGGGTCCACCTCGACGACCCAGCCGAACCGGTTGGGCTCGTTGGGCTCGGCCACGGAGCCGAACCGCTCCTCGATGCGCTCCCAGCCGCGGCCGCTGCTGCCGACCACGCCGTAGCGGTCGCTCTCGCCGGGGCCCTCGCCGCCGGGCTCCTCGGCGGAGAAGAAGTAGCCGTTGAAGTTCTCCTCGCCGGACAGGACCGTGCCCCACGGCGTGGTGCCGCCGGCGCAGTTGCCGAAGGTGCCGATCGGCTTGCGGCCGGACGGGTCGGAGTTGGTGCGCAGCGCCTTCGCGCCGGCGGCCGGGCCGGTGAACTCGAACTGGGTCATCGGCGTGATGCGGCGGTTGAACTCCGAGCCGCGCACGTACGCCCACGGGGAGTTCTCGTCCGCGCGGCGCAGCTCCACGACGGACATGCCGTGCGCGGCCAGCGAGATGAGCAGCTGCTCGTCCGTGGCGTCCTCCGCGCCGGTCCAGTCGCGGAACATCAGTTCCTCGTTGGTGTACTCGTTGTTGCACACCAGCAGGGCCCGGTTCGGGTCCTGCATCGGGACGATGGTCGTGTAGTCGTTGTTGTAGCCGAACTGGCCCAGCTGGGCCTCGGCGGTCTGGTTCTCGAAGTCGAAGTCCGGTGCGCCGGGCAGGATCGGGTCGCCCCAGGAGATCAGCGGCGCCCAGGTCCAGCCGGCCGGCACGTCGAAGGAGTCCACGTCCGCCGGGACGGGTGCGATGACGTCGAAGTCCACGGCGTGGCCCGGGTCGAACGGGTCGGCCAGCAGGTTCACGTCGCCGGAGGTGCCGAAGGCGCTGGCGCTGGCCTGGGGGGCCTGCGCCACGGCGGCACCGGCGACGCCCAGGCCCACGAGCCCGGCGAGGACGCCGCGCCGCGAGACGGCCGAGCGGACGACGTCGCCGAAGTAGGCGTTCTCGGTGCGGTTGGGGACGGGCTTCGCGCACGAGGTCGCGCAGCGGTAGTGGCAGGTCATCGAGCTGCGACGCCCGGCGGGGGCGTAGGGCAGCAGTTCCAGCGTCGGGCGGCAGGCGTCCGTCGTCACGGGGGGATCTCCTCGGGCGGGGCGTCCAGCCGGGGCGGCACCCGGCCGTCGACCGCTCGGATGGCGGTCGTGCGGGGTGGACGTTATGGATGCCGGGCGGCGGTTGAGGCCACCGGCGGGTGGCGCGAAGGTGAACCGTCGATGACCAGTCGCGAGCATGGTTTGCCTCACCTTCCTCGATGCGCTACAGGGTGTTGCGGCAGGATCACGCCATGAGCCCCGCCGACGGCCTGCCCGTGGACAACCCGTTCGCCGCTCCCAGCGACCTGCCCTTCGGGCTGCCGCCGTTCGGGGAGATCCGCGGCGAGCACTTCGCCCCCGCCTTCGACGCGGGGATGGCCGCTCACCGCGCCGAGCTGGACGAGCTGCTGGCCGCCGAACCGACCGCCGCGGCGTTCCTCGACGGCCTGGAGGCCGGCGGGCGGCTCCTCGCCCGCGCCGAGGCGGTCTTCTGGAACCTCACCGGCACCGACGCCGACGACGCCCTGCGCGCGGTGCAGGAGGAGTACGCCCCCAGGCTGGCCGCCCACCACGACGCCGTGCGGCTGGACCCGCGCGTGGTGGCGCGGGTGCGGGCCCTGCACGAGGACCCGCCGGCCGACCTGGACGACGAGGCGCGCCGCCTGCTGGAGCGGCTGCACTCCGACGCCGTGCGCTCCGGGGCGCTGCTGGACGCCGCCGGAGCCGAGCGGCTGCGCGAGCTGAACGCCGAGCTGAGCGCCCTGACCACCCGCTTCGACGTGGAGCTGCTGGCCGACACCAACGACCTCGCGGTGCGGTTCACCGACGCCGCGGAGCTGGAGGGGCTGGCGCCGGCCGACCTCGCCCGCGCCGGGCAGGCCGCCCGCGCCCGCGGCCTGGACGGCTACCTGCTGCCGCTGGCGCTGCCCACCGGCCAGCCCGTGCTGGAGCAGCTGCGCCGGCGCGACTCCCGCGAGCGCGTGCACCGCGCGTCCGTCTCCCGCGGCGGCCGCGGCGGCGAGCACGACACGCGCATCCTGCTGCAGCGCATCGCGGCCCTGCGCGCCGAGCGCGCGCAGCTGCTCGGCTTCGCCGACCACGCCTCCTGGGTGGTGGCCGACGAGACCGCCGGCGACGCCGAGGCCGCCGCCGGCCTGCTGCGCCGGTTGGCCCCGGCCGCCGCCGCCAACGCCCGCGCCGAGGAGGCCGAGCTCACCGAGGTCCTCGTCGCCGCCGGCGAGGAGGCCCCCCTGCGCGCCTGGGACTGGGCGTGGTGCGCCGGCCTGCTGCGGCAGCAGCGGTTCTCCCTGGACGCCGAGCAGCTGCGGCCCTGGTTCGAGCTGGAGCGCGTCCTGGTGGACGGGGTGTTCGCCACCGCCTCGGCGCTGTACGGGCTGTCGTTCACCGAGCGCGACGACCTGCCGGTGTACTCCACCGGCGTGCGGGTGTTCGAGGTCGCCGGCCCCGACGGCCCGTTCGGGCTGTACCTGTTCGACCCGTACGCCCGGCCCTCCAAGCGGGGCGGCGCGTGGATGAGCTCGTTCGCCGAGCAGTCCCGCCTGCTGGGCACCGCCCCCGTCGTCGTGAACTGCCTGAACGTGCCCGAACCCGCGGCGGGGGAGCCGGCGCTGCTCACCGTCGACGAGGTGGAGACCCTCTTCCACGAGTTCGGGCACACCCTGCACGGGCTGCTCTCCGACGTGCGCTACCCGCGGTTCTCCGGCACGAACGTGCCCCGCGACTTCGTGGAGTTCCCCTCCCAGGTGAACGAGTTCTGGGGTTTCGAGCCGGAGGTGCTCCAGCGGTACGCCCGCCACCACGTCACCGGCGAGCCGCTGCCCGCCGGGGCGGCCGAGGCGCTGCGCGCCGCCCGCTCGTTCGGGCAGGGTTTCTCCACCCTGGAGTACCTGGCCGCCGCCCTGCTCGACGCCGCCTGGCACCGGGTGGCCCCCGGCGACCTCGACGGCGCCGGGCCCGACGACGTGCAGCGGTTCGAGGCCGCCGCGCTGGCCGAGGCGGGCGTCGCGCTGGAGACCGTGCCGCCGCGGTACCGCAGCAGCTACTTCCACCACGTCTTCGGCGGCGGGTACGCCGCCGCCTACTACTCCTACGTGTGGAGCGAGGTCCTCGACGCCGACGCCGTGGAGTGGTTCCGCGAGAACGGCGGGCTGCGGCGGGAGAACGGCGAGCACTTCCGCCGGACCCTGCTCTCGCGCGGCGGCGCCGTGGACCCGGTGCGGGCGTACCGCGACTTCCGCGGCCGGGACGCGCAGATGGAACCGCTGCTGCGCCGCCGCGGCCTGACCGCGGCCTGACCGGTGCGCGGCGCGGCGCCGCGCACCGGTTCAGCAGGCGGCTGCCACGGCCCGCGGTGCCCAGCGCGCGGACAGCTCCGGCGCCGGCACCGGCCGGGACCAGTGGTACCCCTGCGCCCGGTCGCACCCCAGCTCCCGCAGGGCCCGTGCGTGCTCGCCGCTCTCGACGCCCTCGGCGACCGTCTCCAGCCCCAGCGCCCGGGCGAGGCCGACGACGGTGCGCACCAGCGCCGCGTCCTGCGCGCAACTCATCCCCTGCACGAAGGACCGGTCCACCTTCAGCACGTCCACCGGCAGCCGGCGCAGGTACGACAGCGAGGAGTACCCCGTGCCGAAGTCGTCGACGGCGATGCGCACGCCGTGCTCCCGCAACCGCGCCAGGACCTCCCGGGCGACCTCGCCCTCGCGCACCAGCACCGTCTCGGTGACCTCCAGCACCAGCGCCGACGCCGGCAGGCCGGTGTCCCGCAGCACCCCCAGCACCTCGGCGACCAGCTCGGGGCGCAGCTGCGCCACCGACAGGTTCACCGCCACGGTGAGCCCACCCGCTCCCGCCGCGCGCCAGGCCGCGGTCTGCGCGCACGCCTGGCGCAGCACCCAGCTGCCCAGGGCCTCCACCGCACCGCTCTCCTCCGCCACCGCGATGAACGCGTCGGGGAACAGCAGCCCGCGGCGCGGGTGCTGCCAGCGCACCAGCGCCTCCACCCCGGTCGTCGCGCCGTCGGCCAGGCGCACCGTCGGCTGGTAGTGCAACCGCAACTGCCCCTCGGCGGCCGCGACCGCCAGGTCCGACTCGAGCTCCAGCCGGTCCGCGCGCGCCTCGTGCATCGCGCGCTCGAACACCGCCACCGTCGGGCCCACCGTCGGGCGGGCCGCGCCCTTGGCCGCGTACATGGCGGTGTCGGCGTCGCGCAGCAGCGTCGCCGCGGTCGTGCCCTGGTGCCCGGGCGCGGCCACGCCGATGCTGCAGCCCACGGCGAGCGAGCGCCCGTCGTGCTCCACGGGCAGGCGCAGCCGCCGCAGCAGCCGCTCGGCGAGGCGCACCGCGGCGGGCACGTCCACGCCGTCGAGCAGCACCGCGAACTCGTCGCCGCCCAGGCGGGCCGCGGTGTCCTGCGGGCGCAGGCACTCGCGCACCCGCTCCGCGCACGCCTGCAGCACCGCGTCCCCGGCGTCGTGCCCGCAGCGGTCGTTCACCGCCTTGAACCCGTCCAGGTCCAGGTACAGCAGCGCGGTGGGGCGCCCGCAGCGCTCGTGGCCCTCCAGCGCGGCACCGAGCCGGTCCAGGAACAGGGCGCGGTTCGGCAGCCGCGTCAGCTGGTCGTAGAACGACTCGCGCAGGGTCTGCTCCGTGTACGCGTCGTTGAGCGCGGCACCCGCGTGCTCGGTGAACGTCGCCAGCAGGTGGCGGGTGGCCGGGACCGCGCCGCCCGGGGCGTCCACGACCAGCAGCGCCCCCACGGACCGCCCGTGCGCGCGCACCGGCGCGGCCCGCCAGGTGCAGTCCCCGTGCCGGCCGTGCACCTCCGCCCCGGCCCGCACCGCCTCGGCACCGTGCCCGGCGAGGTCCGGGCACGACGGCGGCCCGCCGGCGGTGCCGTGCGCGCGCACCTCCAGCCGGTCCCGGTGCAGCGGGTTCTCCAGCACCACGACGACCTCGTCGCCGCCCAGGACGCGCTGCGCCCCGTCGCACAGGAGGTCCAGCACCTCCTCCAGCGGCCGGCGGTGCGAGATCGCCCGCTGCAGCGTCAGCACCGTGCTGAGCACCAGCTCCCGTTCCTGCAACGTCCGCAGCAGCTCCTCGCGCTCGCGCGCGAGCCGCTCGCCGTGCTCACGCTGCTCGCGCTCGCGCCGCAGCGCCCGGGCGGCCTGCAGCGCCTGGCCGAGCAGGCGCCCGGTGCCCAGCAGCAGCAGGCGCTCGGCCGCGTCGAACGGCTCCTCGGCGCGCGCGACCACCAGCACGGCGGGGAGCGCCGGGTCGGGCACCTCCGCGTCGACGACCTCGGCGCCGGGCAGCCCGGGCAGGTCGACCGGGCCGCCGTCGCCCACCGCCGCGAGCAGCGCGGCCGTGCCCGCCTCGTCGCCGGGCAGCAGGCCGACCGCGGCCACCAGCTCCCCGCCGCGCACCACCGCGGCGACCTCGCTGTCCAGCTGCTCGGCCACCCACTGCACGGCGCGGGCCGCCATGGTGCGCGTCTCGCCGACCTGCGCGAGCGTCGTCAGCAGCTCCACCAGCAGCAGCCCCTGCTGCTGCCCGTGCTCCCCGGTGCTCACAGCGCCAGCGCGACGACGGTCTGGTTGTGGCAGCCCGCGGCGCCCGAGACGCGGGCGATCTCGCCGTTGCTGTAGTTGAGCACCACGTCGGCACCCCCCGCCGCCTCCAGCGCGGCACGGGCCTCGCGCAGCGGGCCGGTGCGGCTGAGCAGCCCGCGCCGCGCGACGCAGCTGAAGACCAGCATCCCGGCGGGCGTCGCACCGCCCAGGGCGGCGGCGGCGTCCCGGCAGGCGCGGCCCGCCCCGGCCACCACCGCCTCCTCGTCGCCGGCCATGACGTGCACGAGGCTGCCGTGCGGCACCTCGGACACGAAGGTCAGCGTCCGCTCGCGCACGTCCAGCCCCACGACGGTGCGCACCTCCTCGCGCCGGCGGCGCACCAGGCCCAGCGGGTGCGCGAACCCCAGGCCGGTCAGCGCCTCCTCGCCGAGCGCGCCGGCGTCCACGCCCAGGTGCTCCAGGTACACGTCCAGCGCGGGCCGGCCGTCCAGCGCCCGCACGGTGAAGCCGTCGGAGTCGCTGACGACCATCGGCTCGCCGACCCGCTGCAGGCCGTGGGCGGTGCCCACGCCCAGCGGGCGGTCGGTGCCGAGCCAGGCCCCCACGAGCCCGTTCTCGACGACGTCCACGGCGGTGCGGCCCGCGGCGTCGGGCGCGCCGTGCAGCTGCCAGCTGCGCCGCGCCACCACGTCCCCGCCGGAGCCGCCACCCACGATCGGCACCGCGGGGCCCAGCTCCGAGTAGGCCCCGCGCACGACCGCCTGCTGCTGCAGGTCGGTGCCGTTGGGCAGCAGCAGCACGGTCGAGTGCGCGCGGGAGGTGTCCCGGCAGGCGGCCGCGACCCGCGCACCGCGCTCGTACGGGGGGTCGTCCCGGGCCGCCGAGGCGGTGCGCACCGACACGCCCGGGCCCCCGATCGCCGTGACCACCACGCCGGCGGGCGCCTCGTCGCCGCCCGCGTACGTCGTCACCGTGCTCGTGCCGACCACTGCGGCCCCGCCCGCGGCGGCGCCCACGCCGGCGGCGACGGCGGCCAGGTCCAGGTCCCAGCGGGCCATCACGACCAGCAGCCCGGCGCGGCGCCCGGCGCGGGCGCGTTCCACGGCCAGCGCGGCGGACGCGGCGACGTCGGTGCCGGCGTCCGCCGAGCCCACGGACGACCAGCGGTCAGCGTTCACCCCCGCAGGGTCGACACCCGGCGGCACCGGGTTGACCCGTCGGCCACCACCACGACCCGTTCGGCTCACCGGGACCGGTCCTCCAGCGACCCGCCCGGCGTGCCGAAGCAGTCGGGGAGCACCCGGGAGGCACGCACCGGCGGCGGTCGCCGGCGTCCGGGTGCACCGGTGGGGGACTCGGTGGACGACAACGGTCAGCGGTTCGTCACGCCCGCTCCGCGCGGCGGCCACCTCCCGGACGCCGGGCCCGGGCAGGGTGGGGGTGTGGTCAGCGCAGCTCCGCTCACCCCGCCCCTGGTCATCGCCCACCGGGGGTACTCCTCGGTGGCGCCGGAGAACACGCTCGCCGCCTTCGAGGCCGCGCTGCGCTGCGGCGCCGACATGGTGGAGACGGACGCCCACCCCACCGTCGACGGTTCCGCGGTCCTCATCCACGACGAGGTCGTCGACGCCACCACCGCCGGTCGCGGCCGCGTCGCCGACCTGCCCGCCGGCGAGCTGGCCCGCCTGGACGCCGGCTCCTGGTTCTCGCCCGCGTACAGCGGTCAGCGGGTGCCGCTGCTGGCGGACCTGCTGGACCTGATCGCCGAGCACGCCGGCGCCCAGCTGCTGCTGGAGCTGAAGGGCCGCTGGAGCGCGGCGCAGGTCGCCGCGGCGCTGACCGACGTGCGCCGCGCCGGCGCCGTGGAGCAGGTGGTGGTGCAGAGCTTCGAGACCAGCACCCTCGCGCACGTGCAGGAGGTCGCTCCGGAGGTGCGCCGCGCGGTGCTGCTGGACGCTCCCGCGCCCGACGCCCTCGCGCAGGGCCGTGCGCTGCGCCGCGACCTCGGCGTGCTGGCCTGCAACCCCTCCGTCGCGTCCCTGGTGGCGCGCCCCGGCGCCGTCGCCGAGCTGCACGCCGCCGGTCTGCAGGTGTGGTCCTGGACCGTGGACGAACCGGTGCTGTGGCGGGCGCTGACCGAGGCGGGCGTGGACGGCGTCATCACCAACCGCCCCGACGGGTTGCGCGGCTGGACCGAGGCCCTCGCCGGCGTGCCCGGCGAACCCGCCGACCTGGTGCTGGCCGCGGCCAGCCAGGGCGGCCGGGCGCGCGCGGCCACCGACGCGCGGCCGGCGCGCGCCGGCGGCCGCTGAGGGGCGCCCGGTGCCCCGATCGGCCCCGACGGCCCGCCGGGACCGCGGGCGGGACCCCGGCGGCGCCACCCGGTGAGGTGCGCACCGCCGGTGCTCACTCGCCCGGCAGGACCCCGTCCGCGTCCGGCACGCCGCCGTCGATGTCGTCGGCGTCCACGATGCGGTAGGCGTAGCCCTGCTCGGCGAGGAACCGCTGCCGGTGCGCGGCGAAGTCCTGGTCCTTCGTGTCCCGCGCCACCACCGTGTAGAAGCGGGCCGTGCCGTGGTCGCCCTTCGGCCGCAGCACCCGGCCGAGGCGCTGGGCCTCCTCCTGCCGCGAGCCGAACGAACCGGAGACCTGGATGGCGACCTTCGCCTCCGGCAGGTCGATGGAGAAGTTCGCCACCTTCGAGACCACCAGCGTGGTGACCTCCCCGTGGCGGAACGCGTCGAACAGCCGCTGGCGCTCCTTCACCGAGGTGTCGCCCTTGATGACGGGTGCGTCCAGCCGGTCGGCGAGGTCGTCGAGCTGGTCGATGTACTGGCCGATGACGAGCGTGGGCTCCCCGGCGTGCTGGGCGACGAGCCTCTCCACCACGCGGGACTTCTCCGGCGACGTCGAGCACAGCCGGTACCGCTCGTCGTCCTCCGCCGTCGCGTACGCCAGGCGCTCGCCGTCCGGCAGCGTCACGCGCACCTCCACGCAGTCCGCCGGGGCGATGTAGCCCTGCGCCTCGATGTCCTTCCACGGCGCGTCGTAGCGCTTCGGGCCGATCAGGGAGAACACGTCGCCCTCCCGGCCGTCCTCGCGCACCAGCGTCGCCGTCAGGCCCAGGCGGCGGCGCGCCTGCAGGTCCGCGGTCATCCGGAAGATCGGCGCCGGCAGCAGGTGCACCTCGTCGTAGAGGATCAGGCCCCAGTCGCGCGCGTCGAACAGCTCCAGGTGCGGGTAGACGCCCTTCCGCTTCGCCGTCACCACCTGGTAGGTGGCGATCGTCACCGGGCGGATCTCCTTGCGGGCCCCGGAGTACTCCCCGATCTCGTCCTCGGTCAGCGAGGTGCGCTTGAGCAGCTCGTCGCGCCACTGCCGCGCCGACACGGTGTTCGTCACCAGGATCAGCGTCGTGGCGCGCGCCTTCGCCATCGCCCCGGCGCCCACGATCGTCTTGCCCGCCCCGCAGGGCAGCACCACCACGCCGGAACCGCCGTGCCAGAAGCCGTCCACGGCCTCCGACTGGTACGGGCGCAGCGACCAGCCGTCCTGCGCCAGGTCGATCGGGTGCGCCTCGCCGTCGACGTACCCGGCGAGGTCCTCCGCCGGCCAGCCCAGCTTCAGCAGCGCCTGCTTGAGGTTGCCGCGCTCGCTGGGGTGCACCGCCACCGTGTCGGGGGCGACGCGCTCACCCATCATGGGCGCGACCTTCTTGCTGCGCAGCACCTCCTCCAGCACCGGGGTGTCCAGGGCGCGCAGCACCAGCCCGTGCGCGGGGTCGTTCGCCAGCTGCAGGCGCCCGTAGCGCGCCATCGTCTCCGCGACGTCCACCAGCAGCGAGTGCGGGACCGAGTAGCGGGAGAACTCCAGCAGCGTGTCGACGACCTGCTCGGCGTCGTGGCCGGCCGCGCGGGCGTTCCACAGCCCCAGCGGCGTCAGCCGGTAGGTGTGCACGTGCTCGGGGGCGCGTTCCAGCTCCGCGAACGGGGCGATCGCCGCGCGGGCGGCGCCCGCGCGCGGGTGGTCGACCTCCAGGAGCAGCGTCTTGTCGCTCTGGACGATGAGGGGGCCGTCGGTCACGGGGCGTTCAACCCCGCGGAGCGCCGAGTGCTTCCGCGCCGCGCCGCCGCGGTGCCGGTGGAGCCGCTCACACCCGGACCTGCCGGGCCACGGAACCGAAGTCGTACTCGTGGCCGTCGTAGCCGTACTGCGTGCCCTGCTGCGCGGCCCAGGCGACGAACACCGCGACGCCCACGACGAACAGCACCGTCAGGGCGATCGTCACCCAGGAGATGATCTTGCCGGCGAGGAGGAAGCCCAGCCCGCGCCGGGCGCCCTGCGAGGCGACGATCTCCCGGCGGGCGGCCGGGGTCAGCGCCAGGGACACGATCGAGGCGATCCAGCCCAGCCCGGTGCCCAGCAGCACCAGGCCGCCGACGGCCGTCCACAGCACGGCGTGCGCGGTGCCCGTCACCGGCGGCTCGCCGTAGCCCTGCGGGTAGCCCTGCCCGTGGCTCTGGTCGTGGCCCTGCCCGTAGCCCGGCGGGTAGCTCTGGTCGTAGCCCTGCCCGTAGCTCTGCCCGTAGCCCTGCGGGTAGCTCTGCCCGTAGCTCTGCGGGTAGCTCTGGTCGTAGCCCGACGCGTGATCCCGCTGGTCGGGCTGCCCGGGGCGGGGCTCCTGGGCGTCCCCGGTGGGGCGCGCTGCGTCGTCCGGCTCCACCCACCACGAGCGCTGCTGCTCGTCCCGGTCCGGCTCACCCATCGCCTGCTCCCTCCAGCCCGTCGCACCGCACCGCCCGCCGCGGTGGGGCGGCTGTCGACGCTAGCCGACGCCGGCGGTGCTCACGCGTCCCGTACCGCCACACCGGTGACGCGGTGCACCGAGAAGGTGCGCACCGCCCCGTCCGCGCGGTCCAGGGCGGTGATCCGCCCGCCCGCCACCTCGATCGGCTCCACGAGGTGCCGGCGCGGTGCCCCGTCGGCGTCGGCGTACCCGATCCACGCCGCGCGGCGCTCGGCGGCGGCCTGCCGCAGCAGCACCAGGGAGGTGGAGGGGTCCAGGTGGTCCAGCGCCGGTGCGTCGGCGTGCTCGGCGCGGCGCCGCTGACCGGCCTCGGCGTCCTCGTCCCCGGTGCGCAGCGAGCGCACCGCCGCCGTCAGCAGCGCCGGCGACGGCGGGGGAGGCTCACCGGTGACCGGGCGGGGCGGGGTCCGCGGGCCGCTGCGCAGCACCGGGGGCCGGTGCACCAGCAGCTCCCCGCCGGGGCCCTCGGCGGCGGGCGCCAGGCCCACCGCGCGCAGCGCCGCCAGCACCTCCTCGGGCTCGGCCTGCGCGGCCAGCACGGTCGGGGCCAGGGGCCGCAGCCCCAGGCGGGCGCAGCGGCGGTCGGTGAGCAGCTCGGCCAGCACGGCCGGGTCCTCGGCGCGCACGTAGCTGCCCGCCCGGCCCACCCGCACCCGCCCGTGCCGGCGCGCCACGTCCCGCACCAGGTACTCCAGCGGCTGCGGCACACCGGTGGCGGAGACGTCCGCGAGGAAGCGCAGCGCGTCGTCGGCGGTCAGCCCCTCGTCCAGGCCGTGCCGGACGGTGGCGGCGTCGAACCGGTACACCGTGGCCCCGCCGCGGCTCTCGACCCGCGCCAGAGCGGCCAGCCGCTGCGCCAGGTGGCTCTCCAGCGGGCCGGGCGCCACGGCCGTCAGGTCCGCCTGCAGCAGCACCTCGGTGACCGGCGCTGGCAGCGCCAGCGCCAGGGCCGCCGCCGCGGCGTCCTCGTCGCCGTCCAGCAGCGCGCGCCCGGCCGGCGCCAGCGCCCCGGCGCCGACCACGCCCAGCCAGCCGGCGTCGCGCAGGGCGGAGCGCACCAGCTCCTCGCGCAGCCGCCCCGCGCGGCGGGGGGCGTCCCAGCGCAGGCGCGCGGCGAGGTCGTCCGCGGCGACCGCACCGCCCTCGCCGGCGGCCGCCAGCTGGGCCAGCACCGAGCGGCGCACGGCGAGGGCGGCGCCGCGGTCCAGGTCCGGGCCCAGCGCGTTGCGCAGGGCGTCCTTCACGTCGCGGGTGCCCACCAGCGCGGGCACCCGGGTGGAGCCCAGCCACGGCCGGGCCAGGTCGAGCCAGCGGGTGGGGACGTCCTCCTCGCGCCAGGCGTCGAAGGCCGGCGTGGGCAGCCAGCGCGGCTCCACCTCGGCGTCGTCGGCGACCAGGCCCGCCAGGTGCGCGACCTCGGCCACCAGGGCCGCGGTGGCCTCGTCCACCTCCAGCGCGGCGGCGGTGCGGCGCAGCTCGCGCACCCCCACGCCGCCGGCGCGCAGCACCGGCGGGGGAGCGGAGCCCCACAGCAGGCCCAGCTCCTCCACCAGGCGGCACGCCTCGGCCGCGGCCTCCGCCGCCGCGGCGGTCACCTGCTCCGGGCGCCGCTGCTGCACCCGCGGGGCGGGCGGCTCCCGGTCGGGCGACCGGTGGACCCGCCCGCCGCGCAGCGCCAGGCCCACCTCGCGCGGCAGCACGACCGTGCCCGGACCGGACACCGCCAGCAGCCCGTGCGCGAGCAGCCAGTCCACCGGGCCGGTTGCGCCGGCCGCCCGCACCTGCCGGTCGGCGCGCTCCACCGACCCCGTCGGCGGGCCCCACGTCAGCTTCTCCAGCAGCGCGCGCACCCCCTCGGGCGCGTCGCCCAGCAGGGGTTCCAGCACGGCGGCGTCGCCCAGGTGGGCGGCCAGCCGGCCCAGCGCCGCCTCGGGGTCGTGGGTCACCGGCAGGCCGAGGTCCTCCAGCAGCTCGGCCAGGCGCTGCGGGGAGCGCCGCCCCAGCGCGTCGGCCAGCGGCGGTCCCAGGCCCGCCGGGTGGGGGCCCAGCAGGTCCCGCACCGCGTGCACCAGGTGCAGCCGGCGGTCGGGCCCCCACAGCAGCGCCCGCTCGCGCAGCTGCGCGAGGACGCCGTTCGCCCTGGCTCCCCAGGTGCGCGCGACCGCCGTGGCGCTGGTGGGGGAGGGCAGCACGGCCAGCACTTCCGCGACCTGCAGCGCGGGGGTGTCGAGGGCGTCCAGCGCCCGCTGCACGCTGGCGCGGGTGGTGGCCCGGGTGGCCAGCGCCGTCGTCGATCCGGGCAGCGGGGAGGCCAGGTCGGGGCGGGCGGCGAGCAGCGCCTCGAGCTCGCCGTCGCCGCGCGCGCGCAGGTCCTCCGCGAGGGAGCGCGGGGTGCTGCGGGCGGGGGTGGCCATCCGCGCGAGTCTAGGTCGGGGCCGGGGCGCGCGCCTCAGCGCGTGGGCGGCGACGACGGCGGGTGGGGCGGCAGCTCCGGCGGCAGCCCGAAGTGCGCGAACAGCCGGGTGTCCAGGAACGAGGTGATGCGGCGGATCCGCCCGTCGCGCAGCTCCAGCACGTGCAGCGCCCACGGCGCCAGCGCCCCGTCCGGCCCGCCCGGCTTGTACTGGGCGAACGCGGGGGAGCCGTTGACGTCGGCCCGCACCAGGCGCGAGCCGCGGCACGCGCGGCCGGGGCCCACCATCCAGCGCACCACGTCCCGCGGGCCCGACAGCCACATCTCGAACGGCGGCATGTTCTGCGTCACGTCCTCGGCCAGCAGGGCCACGAAGGCGTCCATGTCGTAGGACTCGAAGGCCCGCACGTACCGCTCCAGCAGGTCGCGGTGGCCGGCGTCCAGGTCCGCCTCCCGTGCGCCGGTGACCGCCTCCGGGTCCACGTCGGGGCGCGAGGACAGCGTGGCGCGGGCGCGCTGCAGGGCGCTGTTGACCGACGCGGTGGACGTCTCCAGCAGCCCGGCGACCTCCTCCGCCCGCCAGCGCAGCACGTCGCGCAGGATCAGCACGGCCCGCTGGCGCGGTGGCAGGTGCTGGAGGGCGGCGACGAACGCCAGCCGGATCGACTCGCGGGCCACCGCCACGTCGGCGGGGTCGCCGGCCGCCGGCAGCACCCGGCTGTCCACCATCGGCTCCAGCCAGGTGTCCTCCGGCTGCCGGGCGGCCAGCGAGGCCTCCACGGGCTCCCACGCCGAGGCGGACAGGTCCATCGGGCGCGCACGCCGGCCGCGCGTCTCGATCGCCGTCAGGCACACGTTCGTGGCGATGCGGTACAGCCACGAGCGCAACGAGGAGCGGCCCTGGAAGCCGCCGGCGCCCTTCCAGGCGCGCAGCAGCGTCTCCTGCACCGCGTCCTCGGCGTCGAAGGCGGAGCCGAGCATCCGGTAGCAGTAGCCGGTCAGCTCGCGGCGGTGCTGCGCGAGGAGCGGTTCGAGGTCGGCGGCCGCGACCCCGGGAGCGTCGGTGCGGAGGGCGGCGACGGTGCGATCGGACGGAGCGGGGGCGGGGATCGTCACGCCGCACAGACAAGCACGGGGCACCGACACGTCGGGGGTGCGCTGTGAAGTCGATCACGAAACCCCCTCCCCGCCGGTGCTCGCACAGGATCGAGGTCTACGGTCTGCGAGCCGACCGAGCGCTCGGTCGGTCGGGTGACGCAGCCGTCGCCCGTGAGCTCGAGGAGGCGCTGTGGCCCTGTCGAACGAACCCCGCGTCCCGGTCGCACCGGGCACGCCGGCCGTCCCCGCCGCACCACCCGGAGGTGCGCGCGGCGCGCGCGGCCTCGTGGTCCGGCTGACCCTGGCCCAGTTCGGGCTCTTCGTGGCGCTCATGGCGCCCGTCATGGTGAGCCTGGCGCTCAAGGCCCAGCAGGTGCGTCCGGACGACCCCGCCTCCGTGGTCGGCACCGTCAGCGCCTGGGCGGCGTTCGGCGCGTTCATCGCCAACCCGCTGTTCGGGATGCTCAGCGACCGCACCCGCAGCCGCTTCGGCCGCCGCCGGCCGTGGATCCTCGGCGGGCTGGTCGTCTTCACCCTCGCGCTGGTGTGGGTGGCCTTCACCGACAGCGTGCTGCAGCTGGGCGTCGCCTGGGTGCTCGCCCAGATGGGCGCCAACGCCGTGCTCGCGTGCCTCGTCGCCGTCATCGCCGACCAGGTGCCCGCCGAGCAGCGCGCCGGCGTCTCCTCCTGGGTGGGCATCGCCCAGAACGTCGCCATCCTGCTCGCCACCCTGTGCGGCGCGCTGTTCCCCACGAGCATGCTGCCGCTGTTCCTGGTCCCGGCGGGCATCAGCTTCGTGCTCGTCGCCGCCTTCGCCCTCACCATGCGCGACGAGCCGCACCCCGAAGCCCGTGAGCCGCTCGACCTGAAGGCGTTCGCCCGCACCTTCTACACGAACCCGGTGGCGCACCCCGACTTCGCGCTCGCCTGGTGGTCGCGGTTCTTCATCGTCTTCGGCACCTTCATGTTCACCACCTACCGGCTGCTCTACCTGCAGCACCGCTTCGGCCTGGACGCCGCGGCGGCCGCCCGCGCCGTCCTGCTGGGCGTGCTCGTCTACACCGCGGCCCTCGTCGTCGCCGCGCGCGCGGCCGGGTGGGCCTCGGACCGCACCGGCCGGCGCAAGCCCTTCGTCTTCGCGTCCACCGCCCTGTTCGCCGCCGGGCTCGTCGTGCTCGCCCACGCCGGGTCGGTCGGTGCCTTCTACGTCGCCGAGGTCGTCCTCGGCGTCGCCTACGGCGTGTACGTCGCCGTGGACACCGCCCTCGTCATCGACGTCCTGCCGTCGGAGGCGCAGGCCGGCAAGGACCTCGGCGTCTTCAACATGGCCAACGCCCTGCCGCAGAGCCTGGCGCCTGCCGCGGCCCTCGTCCTGCTCGGCGTGGGCAGCGCGGCGAACCAGAACTACCAGCTCATGCTCTGGGGCGCGGGTGCGGTGACCGTGCTCGGCGCCGTCGCGATCCTCTTCGTCCGCAAGGTCCGGTGAGGGCCGTGGCGGTGCAGACTGCCCCCGTGAGCACCGCCGCGACCGCCCCGAGCACCGCAGCCGTCCCCGCCGCCCGCGAGCGCGCCCTCGACGTCGCGCTGGAGCTGTTCGGCGCGCGCGGCTACCGCGGCACCTCCATCGCCCTGGTGGCGCAGCGGGCCGGGCTGAGCCAGTCCGGCCTGCTGCACCACTTCCCGACCAAGGCGGCCCTGCTGACCGCCGCCCTCGCGCACCGCGACGCCCGCACCACCCCGGTGATCGTCGGACGGGAGGAGCCGGTCGGCTGGGCGGCGTTCGAGGGGCTGGAGCGCCTCGTGGTCGCCAACGCCCGCGACCGCGAGTGGGTGGAGCTGTTCGTGACGATCTCCGCGGAGGCCGTGGACCCCGCGCACCCCGCGCACGAGTGGGCCCGCGAGCACTACGCGGGCATCACCTCGTGGATCGCCGCGGCCCTGCGCGCCGGCGTGGACGCCGGGGAGGTCTCGCCCGAGGCCGACGTGGACGCGATCACGGCCGCCACCGTCGCCGTCCTGGACGGCCTGCAGGTGCAGTGGCTGCACTCCGGTGAGCCGGAGGGCACCGCGATGGTCGCCGGGTTCCGGGCGTTCAGCGAGTCGCTGCGGGCCCGCTGGGGCACCGCGGGCTGAACCGCCCCGCGCACGGCCCGCCCCTCGCCGGGGCGGGCCGTGCGCGCGTCAGCCCCCGGCGGCCGGCGCCACCGAGCCCATCGACGCGGGCAGGTCCTCGGCGTGCAGCACCAGCAGCCGCTGCGTCGCCCGGGTCAGCGCCACGTACAGGTCGTTCGCGCCCCGCGGGCGGCGCAGCACCGCCGCCGGCTCCACCAGCACCACCACGTCGAACTCCAGGCCCTTGGCCCGGTGCACGTCCAGGACGCTGACCTCGGCGTCCAGGTCGTCGGGGGAGGCGGCCACCGCCCCCGGCTCCAGCACCCGCGCCACCGCGGCGCGCAGCGCGTCCGAACCCAGCGGACCGCCCTCGTGCGCGGTCAGCACCGCCACCCGGCCCTCGTCCAGCTCACCCAGCACCCGCCGCACCTGCGCCACCACGCCCGCGGCGTCCTCCGGGCCGGCCAGGCGCACCGCCGCCGGGTCCACCTCCCCCTCGCGCACCGGCGTCGGCGGCTTCGCGTCGATCCCCGCGGCCAGCAGGACGTCCGCCGCCACCCGCGCGATCCTCGCGGGCGTGCGGTAGTTCACCGTCAGCTCCTCCAGCCGCCAGCGGTCGTCCACCACCGGCTTCAGGGCCTCCGCCCAGCTGCGCGCGCCCGCCGGGTTCGACGTCTGCGCCACGTCGCCCACCAGCGTCATCGAGCGCGCCGGGCAGCGCCGCTCCACCAACCGCCACGCCATCGCCGACAGCTCCTGCGCCTCGTCGACCACCACGTGCCCGTACGCCCACGTGCGGTCCGCGGCGGCCCGCTCGGCGACCGTGCCGCTCGGGCCGTCACTGGCGAACCGGTCGGCCAGCAGCTCCGGCGTCACCAGCGTGTCGCCCACCCCGGAGGCCTCGAAGGCCTCCAGCACCTCGCGGGCGTGCGCCAGCTGCTCCTCGCGCTCGGCCTCGCGCGCCCCCGCGGCGCGGTTCTCCTCCAGCGGGCCCAGCAGCTCGGCCAGCTCGTCCAGCAGCGGCACGTCCGCCTCGCTCCACGCCTGCGCGTCCTCGCGGTGCAGCGCCTCGCGGTCCGCGCGCGAGAGCTGCGGCGCCGCCCGGCGCAGCTGCTCCGGGTAGCGGTACAGCCCTGCCAGCACCTTCTGCGGCGTCAGCGGCATCCAGCACAGGTTCACCTCGCGGCGCACGTCCACCGACTCGCGCAGCTCGGCCAGCAGGTCGTCGCGCTCCTCGCCCAGGTCCACCCCGCGCGCCCGCGCCAGCTGCTGCACCAGCGTGTTCAGCACCTCGCGGACGAAGGTCACGCGCGCGGCGTTGTGCGGCTTGCGGCTGCGCCGGGCCCGGGTGCGCGCCGAGACGACCGCCTCGGGGCGCAGCAGCAGCGCGGTGCCGTCCAGGTCGAAGCGGACCGCCCGCTCCGGCACCCGCTGGCGCGCCGCGACCGCCGCGGCCAGCACGTCCACCATGACGGCCGAGCCCTTCACCCGCGCCGCGCGCGGGGAGTCCGCCCCGCGCGCCACGACGCCCGGGAACAGCTCACCCAGCGTCATCGTCACCACGCCCGTCTCGCCCAGCGCCGGCAGCACCTGCTCGACGTAGCGCAGGAACACCGGGCTGGGGCCCAGCAGCAGCACACCGCTGCGCGCCAGCCGGTCGCGGTGCGTGTAGAGCAGGTAGGCGGTGCGGTGCAGCGCCACGGCCGTCTTGCCGGTGCCCGGGCCGCCCTGCACGACGAGCACGCCGCGCTCGGAGGCGCGGATCACGCGGTCCTGCTCGGCCTGGATGGTGGCGACGATGTCGCCCATGCGCCCCGTGCGCGGCGCGGTCACCGCGGCCAGCAGCGCCGCGTCGCCGGTGGTCCGCTCGCCGTCCGCGGCCACCAGGACCTCGTCGTCGACGGCCGTGACGTGCCGGCCCTTCGTGAGCAGGTGCCGGCGGCGCACCACGTCGCGCGGGGCGGCCGCGGTGGCCTGGTAGAAGTCCTGCGCCGCGGGGGCGCGCCAGTCCACCAGCAGCTGCTCGCCGCGCTCGTCGGCCAGGCCCAGGCGGCCCACGTAGCGCCGCGGGTCCTCCGTGCCCTCCCGCAGGTCGAGGCGCCCGAAGCACAACCGGTTCTCCACCGACCACAGCTGCGAGAGGCGGTCCTCGTACAGGGTGGCGAACGCGTCGCGCTCGAAGCGGTTCTGGTGGGTGCCGGTGGCGCGGGTGCGGCGCACCTCGGCCAGCTGGACGGCCGTCTGCTCGCGCAGCTCGTCCAGGCGCGCGTACAGCCGCCCGACGTGGGCGTCCTCGCGCGCGACCTCCTCGGCCGCGCGCTCCTCGGCGCCGCTGCCGTTCGCTGCGCTGGTCCCGTGCCCGTCGGGGCGCTCGGTGGACTGGCTCACTCGGCGGTCTCTCCTGACGCGCGTGCCTCGTTCACGGACCCGGAGAGCCTAGGCCCGAGCCCGCCGCGACGGACACGCCGGTCACCCGCCCGCGCACCGCCCCCGCCGGGGTCAGCGGCGGCCGAGCACCCCGGCCACGAACGCCGCCTGCGCCGCGTGCTCCAGGTCGTCGTCCAGCACGCTCACCAGGCGGACCCCCAGCGTCACCGGCGGGTCGTGGGAGTCGTCGACCACGCGGTCGAGGTCCGCGTCCGTGAGGGTGCGCAGGTAGCGCTCGGTGCGCTCGTGCACCGCGTCGACGTACCCGCCGAGCAGCTCGGCGCTCGCCCGCACCCGCCCGACCTGCTCGGCGCTGAAGCCGTAGCCGGTCTCCTCGTCGCCGAAGGGCAGGTCGAAGCGCCGCGCCCACCCGTCCGCGGTCCACACCTGCTCGTGGCCGGCGACCTCGCTGACGTGGTCGTCCTGCACGCGCGCCAGGTGCCACAGCAGCCAGGCGATCGTGTTCGCGCCCCGGTCCAGCCGGGCCGTCAGGGCCGTGTGGTCGCAGCCGCCGAGGACGGCGTGCACGGCGGGCGGGATGCGGCCGAAGCCGTCGAGGAGGAGGTCCTTGGCGTCCACGCCCCCTGCCTAGCGCCCCGGCCGCCCGCCCGCACCCCGGCCGTCAGCGCAGCCAGCGCCGCAGCTTGCGCGAGGACGCGGCCTCCCAGGCGGCGTCCACGGCCTCACGGCTGGCGGCGGCGTGCCCGACCTCGGCGGCGAACAACCGCCCGCAGGTGAACGCCAGCGCCTGCGGGTCGCGGCCGGCGAGGCGGTGCAGCACCTCGCGCACCACGACGGAGTCCTGGTGCTCGCCCAGCACCTCCTGCAGGCCCTCCACCGCCTTCGCGTACGCCTTGGCCTCCTCGCCCCACAGCGGCACCAGCGACTCCCCGGCGTAGCGGGCCTCCTTGGCGCGCTTGCGGGCGTCGTGGAACAGCTCGTCGGCGTCGGCGGCGGGCACCGACGGGTCGGCGTCGGCGGCGTACGCGCTGCGCACGCGCTTGCGCAGCTTGCGGTCGGTGGCGCGCACCATCGCCGGCAGCACGTCCTTCGCCCGCTCCAGCGCCACCGGCGACCAGGGCCCGTCGTCCAGGGGCGCCTCGACCAGCTCGTCCAGCTGCTTCAGCAGCGCCGCGTACCGCTCGCCGTCCAGCGCGCGCAGCAGCTCCTCGTGCGCGGCCCGGTAGTCGGCCTCCATCACCTCGCGCAGCGCTGTCGCGGCCGCGGCCGGGTCCTCGCCCTCCACGGGCTCCAGCTCGCCCACGGCGGCCACCAGGCGGTCGCGCATGACCTCCGCGTCGCGGGCGCCGCCCAGCTCGTCGGCCAGCCAGGACAGCTCCTCGCGCAGCCGCTCGGGCACCCCCTCGGCGAACAGCGGCCGGTACGTCTTCAGCGCGCTGCGCAGCCGGCGCGTGGCCACGCGCGCCTTGTGGACGCTGTCGGGCACGTCCAGGCGCACCAGCGGGTCGTTCGAGGTGATCTGGTGCACCTGCGCGGCCAGGTGCGCGCGCACCACCTCACCGGCCGGCGAACTGCGCTTCAGCGCCGCCGGAGCCGGCGCCTCCGCACCGGTGCCCAGGGCGCGGGCCAGCTTCGAGCCGTGCGGGGCCTCGCTCAGGCCGTGCGCGCGCAGCTGCGCGTCCAGGGACCGCAGCAGGCCCGCACCGCCCTCGACCAGCTCCACCTCCAGCTCGCGCCAGGTGTCCGGCTCCGCGGCCGGGCCCTCGGCGAGCAGGCGGCGCGCCTGGACGCGGTCGTCGGCGACCTCCGCCATCACCCGCCCGCCGTCGTCCACGACGTGCCGCACCGTGCGCTCGGTGGTCAGCTGCGCCACCGGCACCAGCGGCTCACCGCGGGTGAGCGCCCGCACCGTGCCGGCCAGCTGGGCGGGCACCTTGCGGGTGGCGCGCCCCAGGGGCAAGCGGACCTCGCGGCGCGCACCCGCCACCGGCAGCTTCAGGTGCCAGCCGGCGTCGTCACCACCGGTGCGCCGGCGCAGCGTGACGCGGGCCGCCGCCAGGCGCTGCCCGGGGGTGTCGAAGTAGAGGGCCTCCAGCCGTGCCGTGCGGGCCTCGGCGTCGAGACCGTCCAGCTCGGGCAGCACGAAGTCCTCGTCGACCGCGTACTTCAGCTCGACCTCGTCGTGGGTGGTGGCGTCCCGGTGCTGTGCAGACATCCCGCTGATCCAACCGGACGCGGCGCCCGGACGCACCTCGAGGCCCCGCCCCGCCGCCCGCCCGCCCCCGTCCCGTTGGGCCGGTCGGGGGACACCGCGTTTCACCGCGGGCCCCTGCCGCGATGAGCAGCACGTGAACCCGACCGCAGCCCTCGAGCAGTGGTGGGCGTCCCTCGACGAGGGTCAGCGCCACCAGGCCCTCGCCATCGCCCCCGGCGACCCCCTCCCCGAGGTGGTCGCCCTGGAACTCATGCTGAACGGCGTGCACGTGCCGGACGTCACCGTCGTGCTGGACGTGGACGGCCTGCTCACGCGCACCACGGTGCACGTGCAGCCCGCCGCGCTGACCGAGTTCCTCGCTGGGGTGCGCGCCGTCCTCTGAGCGCCGGGCGGGGCACGGGGCTCACCCCGCCACGACGTCTCACCCCGCTACGACGTCTCACCCCGCCACGACGTACAGCAGCCGGTCCCCGGCCCGCAGCGTCGCCACGTCCGGGTCGCCGTACCGGTACGGGCGCCCGTCGCGCACGACGGCCAGCACCGGCACGTCGAAGGACTCCGGGGAGCGGCCCACCTCGCCGGCGTGCACCTCCCGCTCGGCCAGGTCCAGGCCGGTGCCGAAGGAGACCAGGTCCTCCACCACGTCCACCGCGGCGGGGCTGTCGGTGGCCATGCCGAGCAGGCGCCCGGCCGTCTCGGAGGAGACCACCACCGAGCTCGCCCCGCTCTCGCGCAGCAGCTCGGCGTGCTCGGCCTCGCGGGCGGCGGCCACCACCGTCACGCGCGGGTTCAGGCGGCGCACCGCCAGGGTGGCGAGGATCGCGGCGTCGTCGCGGTCCAGGGCCACCACGACCCGCGCCGCCCGGTCGATGAGCGCGGCGCGGAAGGTGGCCGAGCGGGTGGCGTCGCCGGTGACGGAGACGTACCCCTCCTGGGCGGCGTCCGCGGTCGCCCGGGGGTCGCTGTCGACCACCACCACCCGGCCCTTCGGGTGGCCGTGCATGCACAGCTGCCGCACCGCGCTGCGGCCCTTCGTGCCGTAGCCGAGGACGATGACGTGCTCACGCATGCGGGACCTCCAGCGGGCGAGGCGGATCTCGGTGCGGGAGCGCTCGGTGAGCGCCTGGATGGTGGTGCCGACGAGCACGATGACGAAGAGGATCCGCATCGGCGTCACCACGAAGGTGTTCAGCAGCCGGGCGCTCGTCGTGACCGGGACGATGTCGCCGTAGCCGGTCGTCGTCAGCGTGACGGTCGTGTAGTAGAGCGCGTCGAGGACGGAGACCTCGCCGTCGAGGCTGTCGGAGTAGTCGCCGCGCTCGAACACCACCATGCCCCACGCCACGAGCACGAGGGCCAGCGCGATGCCCAGGCGGCGGGCGATGGCGCGCAGCGGCGACGTCGACCGCCCCCGCGGCAGGCGCGTCCTCACATCGGGTTGGTGCACGACCCCTGCCTACCGCGCGGCGACCCCGACCGCCCCCTCGGCTCGCCGGTGCACCCCGGTGAGCGGCGCGGCGGGGCCCGGTGACGGGCGGTACCCGGGAGCGCGGGGGCCGCCTCAGGGCTGGCGGCGCTCGAGGCGCCAGGCCGCCGGGTCGTCCAGGGCCGCGGGGGCGCCGTCGCGGCTGAGCAGGACGAGGCGGTCGTGCAGGCGCGAGGTGCGGCCCTGCCAGAACTCCACCTCGTGCGCCCGCACGAGGTAGCCGCCCCAGTGCGGCGGCGCCGGCACGTCGTCCGGCGAGCCGGTGTCGGGGAAGCGCCGGCGCAGCTCCTCCTCGCGCGCGCGCAGCTCGGCGGAGGAGGCGATCGGCCGGGACTGCTCGCTGGCCCACGCCCCGATGCGTGAGCCGTGGGGGCGCGAGGCGAAGTACGCCTCCGTCTCGGTGCGCGGGACGGCCTCCGCCCTCCCGCGCACGGCGACCTGCCGGTGGGGCCCGTGCCAGGTGAACAGCAGGGCCACGCGCGGGTCGTGGGCGATCGCCAGCGCCTTGCGGGAGCGCTGGTTGGTGTAGAAGACGAAGCCGCGCCCGTCGACGCCCTTGAGCAGCACGGTGCGGGCGGAGGGACCGTCCGGTCCGGCGGTGGCCAGCGTCACGGCGTTCGGCTCGGGGACCGCGGCCTCGACGGCCTCGGAGTACCACCGCTGGAACTGCGCCAGCGGGTGCCCGGCCAGGTCGTCCGGCTCGAACGAGCGCGCGCCGTAGTCGACGCGCCGCTGCGCGGGGTCCTCCACCCCGCCCACCCTAGGGCCGGCCCCGCCCCACCCCCCCCGGTGATCAAGGAAGTCGCAACTCGCATGATCACCGGGGAGGGAGAGGGTGCCGAGGTGCCGCCCGGGGGTGGTCGCCGTAGCGTGACGGCCGGTGCAGCAACGACCGCAACAGGCGCCCGCCGCACGGCGGGCAGGACGGAGCGGAACGTGGACGTGACGCAGAAGGCGCGGGAGGTCGTCTCCTCCGCCGTGGGGGCCGCCTCCCGGGTGCTGCCCGGGAACCGGGGCGGCGCGGGTGCGGCCCGGCAGACCCTGACGATCTCCCGGTCCGCCGAGGACGTGCTGGCCGCCTGGCGCGACCCGCTGGTGGTCTCCCGGCTGCTCGGCGACCTCGGTCGCGCCGAGGCCGACGGCGAGCGGTGGACCTTCACCCTCACCGCGGGGCAGGGAGCCACCGTCGAGGCGGAACCCGTCAGCACCACCGCGGGCGTGGAGTTCCGCCGCCCGGGCCCGGGTGCCGGGCAGGGGCAGGCGCGCGACGCCGAGGACGACACCGAGGGCGGGCGCACCGGGCCCGAGGGCTCCGGTGGGGCGGTCCTGCTGCGGGTGGGCACGCGTCCCGCCCCCCGCGACCTGGGCACCGAGGTGACCTGCGAGGTGGCGCCCGAGTTCAGCGCCGGCGTGGGCGCGGTGCCGTTCACGCTGCTGTACCGGCTGCGCGCCCTGCTGCTCACGGGGGAGATCCCCACCCTGCGACCCAACCCCTCGGCCCGGGAGGAGGAGCGCTGATGCGCGCGCTGGTGTGGAACGGCGTCAACGACCTGGCGGTCGAGACCGTCCGCGACCCCTCGATCGTCAACCCGCACGACGTGGTCCTGGACGTGACGCTCACCGTCACGTGCGGTTCGGACCTGCACTTCATCGACGGGTACCTGCCCGGGATGCGTCGCGGCGACGTGTTCGGCCACGAGTTCATGGGTGTCGTGGTGGAGGCCGGCCCCGAGGTGCGGAACGTCCGCGTGGGCGACCGCGTCGTGGTGCCCTCGTTCATCGGGTGCGGCGAGTGCTTCTACTGCCGCAACGACATGTGGTCGCTGTGCGACACGACCAACCCGAACGCGCCGCTGCAGCAGCCGGTGCTGGGTTTCCCCAGCGGCGGCATCTACGGGTACACCCACCCCTTCGGCGGCTACGCGGGGTCGCACGCGGAGTTCATCCGGGTCCCGTTCGCCGACGTGAACTGCTTCCCGGTCCCCGAGGGGATCTCGGACGCGCAGGCCCTCTTCACCTCGGACGCCGCCCCGACGGGATTCATGGGTGCGGACTTCTGCGACATCACCCCCGGTGACACGGTCGCGGTGTTCGGTGCCGGCGCCGTCGGGCTGATGGCGGCCGCCGGGGCGAAGCTCATGGGTGCCGAGCGCGTGATCGTGGTGGACCGCCTGGACGAGCGGCTCGAGCTGGCGCGCACGCACCTGGGCGCGGAGACGATCGACTACTCCGACACCGACAGCGTCCAGGAGGCGCTGCGCGAGTCCACCGGAGGGCGCGGCCCGGACGCGGTCGTCGAGGCCGTCGGCATGGAGGGGCACGGCACCGGCGTGCAGGAGGTGTACGACCGGGCCAAGCAGGCCCTGCGGATGGAGACCGACCGGGCCACGCCCCTGCGTGAGGCGATCCTGGCCTGCCGCAAGGGCGGTGTCGTGTCGGTGCTCGGCGTCTACGGCCTCACCGACAAGTTCCCCACGGGGGTCGTCCTGAACAAGGGCCTGACGATCCGCTCGGCGCAGCAGCACGGTCAGCGGTACGTGCCGAAGCTGCTGCAGCACATCGCCGACGGCGAGCTCGACACCGGTTTCCTCGCCACGCACGAGATGCCGCTGGAGGACGCCGTGCGCGGGTACGAGATGTTCAAGGAGAAGCAGGACGGTTGCCTGCGGGCGGTCTTCCGCCCCTGAGCCCCGCCCCGAGGACCCGACCCCCGAGGAGAGGAACACCATGAGCACCCAGCCCAGCCAGGAACCCGGCAGCGCCGAGGCGGCCGAGGCGCCCACCGAGCCCGGCTACGGCAACGACACCGGGTTCGCGCAGGAGGCCGAGGAGGCCGACGAGGGCACCGGCGACGACGCGGGTGGCGAGCAGCGCTCCGGCGAGCACGGCGGCTGACCCGTCCGGCGACCGCCGCGCCCCGGTCCGCCGCGCCCTGCGCGCGGCGGGCCGGGGCGTTCGTCGTCGAGGGGGCGTTGACCGGTGGTCGGGGGTGTGGCACGCTGCCGGGAAAGCGTATTCCAGCCCGCGAAGGAGCGAGCCCGTGGACCCCCGGCGCCTCAGCCTCAACCAGATCACCGTCAACTCCTGGTCCCTGGAGCAGGCCGTCGCCGGGTGCGAGCGGCACGAGATCGGCGCCATCGCCCTCTGGCGCGACAAGATCGCCGACGCGGGCCTGCCGCGCGCCGCGAAGCTGGTGCGCGACGCCGGTCTGCACGTCAGCTCGGTGTGCCGCGGCGGCATGTTCACCGACCCGTCCGCTGACCCGGGCGCCGTCCTCGACGACAACCGCCGCGCCGTGGAGGAGGCGGCCGAGCTCGGCGCGGACGCCCTCGTCCTCGTCTGCGGTCCGCTGGTGGACGGGGACCTGCCCGCCGCCCGCGCCCGCGTGCGCGACGGCATCGCCGCCCTGCTGCCGCACGCCGCCGCCGCCGGCGTCACGCTCGGCATCGAACCGCTGCACCCCATGATGATCAGCGCCCGCTCCGTGGTCGTCTCCCTCGCCCAGGCCCTCGACCTCGTCGAGGAGCTGGAACCGGCGCACCCCGGCCACCTCGGTGTGGTCGTCGACGCCTACCACGTGTGGTGGGACCCGGCCCTGGAGCAGCAGCTGGCGCGGGCCACCGGCAAGGTCCTCGGCTACCACGTCTCCGACTGGCTGCCCCGGACCTCCGACCTGCTGCTGGACCGCGGGATGATGGGCGACGGGTTGATGGACCTGCCCCGCTTGTCCGCCCAGGTCGCCGCCACCGGCTTCGACGGGCCCGTCGAGGTGGAGATCCTCTCCTCCCACTGGTGGGCACAGGACCCCGACGACGTGCTGCGCCTGGTGCGCAAGCGGTTCGAGGAGTCCGTCTGAGCGGTGCGCGCACCCGCCGCCGCCCCGCCGGGACCCGGACGTCGCGCACGGCCCGCGACCTTCGGGTGACCGCCCGCCGGCCCGCGAACGACCTCCGGCGGTAGCCGTGCGCGGGCCGTGCGCGGGAGGTTCGTGCCCTCAGCCGGTCCACAGGAGGGCACGACGATGACCCAGACCCCGTCCCGCACCGCCCGCACCAGCCACCGCCGTCGCGCCGCCGCGGTGCTGACGTGCGCGGCGCTGCTCACCGCTCCCGCGCTCAGCGCGGCCGCGGCCCCGCCGGTCACGGCTCACGCCCGCGTCGTCGACCGCGGCGTCGACCGCGCGGTCGCCCAGCGGGCGCTGGACGAGCTGGCCGCCACCGGCGCGCAGGGCGCGCAGGCCCGGATCACCGACGGCCGCCACCGGGCAGTCCTGACCAGCGGCAGCGCCCACCACGAGCGCAGCACGCCCGTGCCGCGGAACGGCCGGTTCCGCGCCGGCAGCATCACCAAGACGTTCGTCGCCACGGTGGTGCTCCAGCTCGTCGCCGAGGGGGGCGTCGGGCTCGACGAACCCGTGTCCCGGTACCTCCCCGGTCTGCTGCCCGACGGGGACCGGATCACCGTGCGGATGCTGCTGCAGCACACCAGCGGCCTGGCGAACTACACCGAGCTGATCCCCACGGACCCGCAGGCGGTGCCCACGCCCGCCGCCTACGAGCAGGTGCGCTACCAGCACCACGAGGCCCGGGACCTCATCGCCCTCGCGACCGACCGCCCGCTGGACTTCGAACCCGGCACGAGCTGGAGCTACTCCAACACGGGGTACCTGGTGCTGGGCCTGCTCGTCGAGGAGGTCACCGGCGAGCCGTACGCCCGCGCCGTCGAACGGCGCGTCCTCGACCCCCTCGGCCTGCGCCGGACGTCCCTGCCCGGCGACCGGGTGGCCCTGCCCCCGCCGCACGCCCACGGGTACGCGCGCATCGGCGGGCAGGTCGTCAACGTCACCCGCCTGAACCCCTCGGTCGCCGGGGCCGCGGGGGAGCTGGTGTCCACCACGGCCGACCTGGACCGGTTCCTCGACGCGCTGCTGGACGGCCGGCTGCTGCCCCCGGAGCTGCTGGCGGAGATGAAGCGGACCACGGAGGTCTCCCCGGCGTACGGGCTGGGTCTCACCGTGGCACCGCTGGCGTGCGGTGACACCGTCACGACCGTGTACGGCCACGACGGCGGCATCCCCGGCTACCTCAGCACCGCGCTGAGCACGGAGGACACCGGGCGGCGCCTCGTGGTCTCCCTCACCACCGCCCCGGACCCGGGGGAGTTCCGCGGTCAGGCGGAACTGCTGGCCGAGGCGTTCTGCGGCTGATCCGCTGGACCCGGGGCGGCGGGTGCGCCGCCGCCCCGGCGGCTCACCCGCCGGTGGGCGCCACGATCTCCCGCACGCTGGCGTCCCGGTAGACCAGGCCCCCCTCGTGCACCCCGTCGCTGCGGAAGTACACGCTCAGGTTGGGCTTGCCCGACTCCGAGCCGGGCCGGTCCGGTGAAGCGGTCAGGGGCATCGCAGGGTCGATGCCCTCCGCGCAGGCCTCGTCGCCGAAGACCTCACCGTCGTCCACCAGTTCGTTCACCAGGCGCCAGTCGCCCCCGTCCTCCCCGCCGGACGTGTCGAGCCACAGCTCCAGCTTGACGTTCCCGTCCGGGAGGTCGTGCACGACGAACTTGTAGCCGAACCAGACGTCCGTGGGCATGCCGTCGGGCCACAGGACCTCGCTGGCCGCCGCTTCGTTGGCGGGGTGGGCCGTCTCCTTCTCGAAGTCCACCAGCCCGTCGTAGCGCATGCGAGCCCCGTAGCCCCGGCTGTCGCAGAGGTCCTCCTCCACGGGACCGGTCACCCCGTGGTTCGAGCGGGCGACCGCGGTCATGCCCGCGTAGGGGACCCCCTCGTCCGAACGGCGCATGAAGTACGTGGTGATCTCCACGTCCCGCCACTGCTCCTGCAGGGACGGGTCGCGCACGTACATGCGGGGGGCCCTGCCGCTGACGGCGAGCTCACCACCGGAGGCCGCGTAGGACCCCGAGCCGTCCGTGGCGAACCAGGGGTCCTGCGGGTCCTCGCTGCCGAAGCTGCGCGGCTCGTCCCACGCGGACTCCCAGTGCATGCCGCCGGGACGAGTGGGGTGGATCTCCCGGACGCCGCTGTCGGGAGCCCACGCCACCGCGCCGCCGGCCACCAGGAGCGCAGCGGCCCCGGCGACCAGGACCGCCCGGAGACCACGCACGCCCCACCGTACCGCGGGCGTGGTCCCCCGGGCGGCGGGGAACTACTGCTTCGGGACGGCCAGGGTGGCGCCGACCTTCGCGTTCGCCTCCAGCCACCGGCGGGCCTCGCCGTGACCGCTGAGCACGATCGAACCCGACGGCACCCGGATCCCCGGCTTGCTCCTCGAGACGCTCACCACGCGGCCGCTGCGGACGACGACCTCGGTCCCGTACTGGTTGGTCCCCGTGCTGGAGCCCGCCTTCGTGTACGCCACCAGCGCGTCAGCCGTCCGCGAGACGTTGAAGCCCTTCAGCGGGAACGTGGAGCCGGTGCCGGAGCGGACGACCCGGGCACCGCTCGTCGACGAGGTCGCCGGACCTACGGGCGCCACCGGGGCGACGGGAGCCACCGAGGTGGAACCGGACTCCGGCAGGTTGCGCGCGTCGTAGATCCTCTTCAGCTCGGCCTGCGTCAGCTTCCGGTCGAAGAACGCCACGCGCCGCAGGCGGCCCACCAGGAAACCGGTGGACATGTCGCGGGTGCCCAGGCGCACCGGTGCACCGCCGTTGCCCGGCTTGATGCTGTACCCGGACATCGGGTCGGAGTCGCGCTGCTGGCCGTTCTTCCACATGGAGATGGTGCTCATGTCGGCCATGCCGGTGACCATGCGCTCGGTGCCGGCGGCGTCCGCGTCCTGGAAGTAGGAGCCGGCGCCGAGGCCGCCGGAGGTGTTGAAGTGGTAGAAGCTGGTCCGGTACTGGCGGCTGCTCGCCTCACCGGTGCCGCCCTTGACGTAGTGGCGGAAGACCCACTCGTGCGAGCCCGCCGCCCCCTTGCCCATCCAGTGCACGTACTCGGAGGCGCCGGCGCCCCTCCAGTCGTCGATCGTGTTGAAGGCGACGATCGTCAGGGCGCCCCTGGTGACCACGGAGAAGTCGCTGTGGTCGGGGATCTCGATGTAGCTCTTGCCGTCGAAGCGCGCGTGGGTGTCGAAGGCGACGTTCCCGTGCGCGGTGCCGTGGGTCCCGCCGACCACGTCGCGCGCCTGGCTGGCGCGGTCCAGCGGGTAGTAGTGCTTCAGACCGGGGATGTTCGTGATGACGTCGCGGAAGGTCACGGTGGCTGCGTTCGCGGAGGGCGTGCAGGTCAGCGACGCGGTCGCCGCCGCACCGAGCCCCAGGAAGGTCAGGAAGCCGCGGCGCGACACGCTGGAGGAAGTCGAGGAAACATGGCCCGAAGTAGTCATGGACTACGTGTCGGGGCGCCCGTACCCCACCTTGAGCGGTGTCGCGGGCGTCACGCCGGACTGCCGGTGATCGCCCGGTGCGATCGGTCAGGGCCCTGCGCGGCCCCCGTCCGGCGGGATCACGGGGCCGGGGTGCCCGTGGCCGGGGCGGCCACGGCGGCCGGGACGGCCTCCGCGGCGGGCAGGATCACCTCGCGGGTGTGCCAGCTCGTGGAGCGGAGCTTGGTGAGCGCGGCGTAGGCGGCCGGCCGGAGGATCACCAGCCCGAAGACGGGGTAGACGGGGGAGAGCGCCCACTGCTGCAGGCGCTCGGCGAGGGTGAAGCCGGGCCGGTAGACGGCGTAGACGGCCGTCTGCGTGATCGCGCACACCACCCAGTAGAGGATCCCGTACCCCAGCGCGAGACTGCCGTAGCGGACGGAGAGCGTGATCAGCACGGCGACCGCGAGGGGCCACAGCAGGGCGAAGACCAGCGGGAACGTGTAGAAGACCACCACGAGCCAGCGCAGGTTCGTCCACACGAAGCCCGTGCCGAGCCACGCCGACTTCGACCACCGCATGCGCTGCCGGAAGGCCCCGTCCCAGGTGGTCGGCAGCTGCGTCGCCACGACCGCCTCGCTGACGCCCACGACCTGGCCGCGCAGCAGCGCGTAGAACGACAGGCGCCTGTCGTCGCCCGCCGTGCCCGAGGTGACGTAGTCCTCCAGGTTGTCGTAGATCACCGCGGAGCGGTACAGGGCCAGGGCCCCGCTCGTCGGCGACACGATCCCGAGCCACGAGCGGACCATGCGGAAGAGGAGGCAGCTGGTGACCACGTTGATGTCGGTGAGCCGGGTCAGGAGGTTCACGTTCCAGTTCCGCATGAGGATCATCCCGGTGCACGCCTGCACCCGGTCGTCGCTCATCGCCTCCAGCATGCGTTCCAGCGCGTCGTCGTCGAGTACGGAGTCCGAGTCCACCGTCAGCACGAAGTCGAACTCGCGGGCGGAGAACATCCGCAGCACGTGCGCCTGCGCGTGGCGCTTGCCGGAGTTGGCGATCCGGTGCCAGCGCACGAGCGGGTCGTCGAAGGTCCCCACGGGGACGACCGACCCGTCGTCGACCACGTGGATCTCGTCCGGCAGGATCGTCTGCCGCAGCAGGGCGCGCACGGCGGCGTGCACGAGGTGGTCCTCCTCGTTGTACACGGGGACGATGCACAGGACCCTGCCGTGCGCGGGGTTCAGGTGCGAGAAGGAGCGCCAGAACGTCCCGGACACCAGGAAGCAGGTCACCAGGACCGCGTTGACCCCGAAGAAGGTGATGAGGAAGGCCACGTCCGTCGACGCCCAGCCGAAGTAGCTCCACAGCACGTACCCCAGGAACAGCGCGGGGGCGAGGAGGGCGAGCGCCCGGCGGCGACCCCGCAGCGGCCGGCTCCTGCCGACGTCCCGGGCGCCGGGCACACGGCTGCTCCGCACGACGTCGCGAGCGGTGTGCCTGGCGGCCGGGTCACCGGACCGGCGGGGAGAGGCCCCCGGTGGTCTGCCCGGGCCTGCGGTGCGGGTGCGGACGTGCTTACCCCGTGCGGCGCGCATAGCGCTTGCTCCTCGTCCCGTAGCGGTACGCGACCATCGCGGCGACGGCCACCAGCAGCCCCGACGCGATCACGTTCGACTGGCTGATCCCGATCCCGGCCACCGTGAACGCCACCGTGCGGTTCCGCGCGTCGTCGGCCGCCGGGACGAGCCGTTCCAGCGGTGTGCCGACCACGGGCCGCGGCGAACCCCCGGCGACCTCGGACACCGTCGCGACGCGCGTGGCGGGCCCCCTGGCCGCCAGCCACTCCACGAACGCCGCGAAGTCGTGCGGGGAGATCGCCGCGCTGCCCTCCTCCGGGCAGGTGCAGACGTGGTGGAAGACCAGGGGTACCCAGCCGCCGCCCGAGCGCTCCGCCTGCAGGACCCGCTCGCGCAGCAGTTCCGGTGCCACGTCCGTCCCGCTGGTGCGGATCCGCCAGCTGTCCGTGGCCGCCGGGTCCTCGGCGGGCGGGCAGGAGTCGCACTCCGTCGGTGAGGCGTAGAGGCCGGACGAGGCCCGGGCGCTGCTGTAGCCGCACTCCTGCACCACGCGCCGCACCTCGGGGCTCGTGGCGCCGTAGGGGTACGCGAAGCTGCGCGGGTCGAAGCCGAGCGCGGCGAGGGTCGCCCGGTCGTCGCAGACCTGCGTCCTGGCGGTCGCGAGGGGCACCTCGGGGAGGGACTCGTGGTCGAGACCGTGGCCGCCGATCTCGTGCCCCGCGGCGGCCAGGCCCCGCAACTGCTCCACCGTGAGGTTGGCCGGGTAGCCGATGGACGAGGAGTTGACGTAGAAGGTCCCCGCCATCCCCCTGTCGGCGAGCACCTGGGCGGCGACCTCCTGGCTCTTCAGCCCGTCGTCGAACGTCAGGGACACCACCGTGCCCCCGGCGGGGAGCGTCAGCGGTTCGCGGCCCGGTCCGCCCGCCGGGGCGCCGTGGGCCGCGGCGGGCGGGCCCACGACGGCTGCCGCGAGCGCGATGGTGAGGACGGTCGCGCGGTCGCGGAGCCTCACAGCCGGACGACGTTGCTCGACGCCGGGACGGCGTGCCGGCAGTCGAGCACCAGGCGGGCCTCCGAGGCGATCTTCTCGTAGTCGAAGTCGTCGTGGTCCGTGACGAGCACCACGAGGTCGAAGCTCGGCAGCGAGGGGATCATCTCCTCCAGGGAGAGCACCGGGCTCAGCGTCCAGCGGTCGACGTGGGGGTCCACCACCGTCACGTCGAGCGCGCGGGCCTGCATCTGGCGGACCACCTCGACGGCGGGGCTCTCGCGGACGTCGCCGACGTTCGGCTTGTACGCGGTGCCCAGCACCAGGACGCTCCTGCCGCCGGCGTTCTCGACCAGTTCCGCGGCGCGTTCCGCCACCAGGACGGGTCGCTCCTCGTTGACCTGCTGCGCCAGTTCCGCGAACCGGAACGGCCGGCCGAGCTCCTCGCGGGCGAGCCACGCCAGGTAGATGGGGTCGATGGGCAGGCAGTGCCCGCCCACGCCGGGACCGGGGGTCCAGCGGGCCATGGAGTGCCCCTTCGTCATCGAGGCCTCCACAACCTCCCAGACGTCGATGCCGAGCAGCCTGCAGAGCTCGGCCATCTCGTTGACGAGGGCGATGTTCGTGTTGGCCTGGATGTTCTCGAAGAGCTTGGTGATCTCGGCCGTCCGGGGGTTGCTCACCGGGACGGTCCGCTCCACGACGGTGTCGTAGAACGCCTGGACGGCGGCCAGCCCCGTCGGGGTGGTGGCGGACACGAGCTTGGGCGTGTTCACCAGCGTGTTCACCTTGTTCCCCGGGTCGATGCGCTCGGGGGAGAAACCGAGGTGGAAGTCGTGGCCGGCTTTCAGCCCGCTCTCCTCCTCCAGCACCTCCGCCAGCAGGCCCTCCGTCGTCCCCGGGTACGTCGTGCTCTCCAGGACGACGGTGCTGCCCCGGCGGAGGAACCGCCCCAGCGTGCGCCCCGCCGCTTCGACGCAGGAGAGGTCCGGTTCGCCGTCGCGCAGGGGAGTGGGGACCACGATGATCCCCACGTCGAAGTGCAGCATGTCCGGTGCCGGGTTCGCCGAGACGTGGAACGCGCCGTCCGCCAGCACGTCCTGCAGCTCCTGGCTGGAGACGTCCTCCACGTACGTGCGCCCGGCCTGCAGCGCCTCGATCTTCGCGGGGTCCAGGTCGAGGCCGAAGACCCGGTGGCCGGCCTGCGCCGCCCGCACGGCCAGCGGCAACCCCACGTAGCCCAGGCCCACCACCACGACGCGGCTCACGCCGTCGCTCCTTCGCGCTCGGGGAGGACGACTTCTCCCGGTGCCCCCTCGGACCCGGGCAGGACGATCTCCGCCGGCGTCACCTCGCGCTCGGCGAGGACGATCTCCATCGGGTCGTCGTAGTCCATGAGGACGGACAGGATCGAGTCTCCCGTCACGGGTTCGTGCGGGGACCAGATCACGGGGATCCCGGCCTCGTCGAACTCGCGGCAGTCACCCATGTAGGCGCGCGCGCCGGTCCCCGACAGGTACGTGGGCTCGCCGTAGGTCTTCAGGACGCTCACCAGGCCCACGCTGCCGCCCCCTTCCGTCGCCACGCTGACCGACAGCGGCGTGCGGATGCCGAGGACGTCCCGCACCAGGAGGATGAGTTCCGTGTTGAAGTGCCAGAGCCGGTCCGTGTGGATGGAGAGGATGCTGTCCACGAGCATGGGGCCGTACTTGTCCCAGTTCCTCGACCCGCAGTAGCGGCCGCGGATCACCTGGGCCAGAGCCCTCGGGGACTCCACGGGGTCGATGCGCACCTCGCAGATGGGTGCGTACTTGTGCTTGCCCGTCACGGGCAGCGATGCCCAGGTGCCGCGCATCTTCACGCGGCGCTGGTAGCCGCGGTCGACGAACTGGTCGAAGATCTTCAGGTCGAACAAGTCGGCCTTGGCCATCTTGTACCAGAAACCGGAGTAGGGCAGGAGGTCTGCCTGGTGGCTTGCGACGATCACTGTTCCCCCGTGGGTGTCACTGTGGAGCGCGCGCTGGTGCGCGCCGGTACGCGCAGCGCGACGGTCGCGCTGCCGTGGCGGGTCGTCCGGCGAGGACGGGGTGCCCCCGCGCCCCCTCGCCTGCGTCAGACCCGGGTGTCGGTCACCGGATGGTCCGCACCAGGGCGTACTGCTCGGCGAACGCGGTCTGGCGCTGGCTCCCGAGGGAGCGCGCGGTGGCCTTCAGTTCGTTGCACGCGTGCGGTCCGGAGGCCACCTGCGACTGGTAGCAGGCGAACGCCTCGGCCTTGCGGTCCACCTGGTCCTCCGTCAGCGACTCGAAGTGGTTCCAGCGCAGGTTCGACGGGTACAGCGTCAGGTCGTAGGCGGCCACGTCGTAGACCATCACCGTCGGTGTGAACCAGTGGCGTGTCCCCATCGCCATGCGCGATGCCCTCATGCCCGCCTCGTAGGCGGCCACGTGGTCCTGGTGCAGGGAGGGGAACGGCAGGTAGATCTCCTCGGGCCGGCAGGTGTCGATGACGTGGTCGATCATCCCGACGAGAACCGTCATGTCGGCGCCCACGGCTCCGTCGGTGAGGTTCAGGAGCCAGGACCGGGAGTACCCGAGGCATTCCCGTGCCTCCTCGAACTCCTTGTGGCGCAGCGGGTCGGGGCGGGCGAGCACCACGACGCCGCACTCGGGGGCGTACTTGGCGAGCAGCCCCCCGCACCCGAGCACTTCGTCGTCGCAGTGCGGGGCCACCACGAGCCTGCGGATCGAGCTTCCCTGGTCAGAGGTCATTGCGAGGGTTTCCGTTTCTCTTCGGGTGGAACCGCCGCTCGGCGACGGCCCCCCTCGACGGTCCCGGGGTCGACGTGCCCGCGCAGCCGGGCGGTGTCCGTGCGGCGTGGTGCGGGTGGAGGTGCGGTGCAGCCCGCAGGAGCTCTCGTGCGGGGTTCAGGTGGCCGGTGCTGCGGTGCTGGGCGGGCGTGCGCGATCGTCGCGGTTCCCTGCCGGTGGACGGCGGCGCACGTCGCTGTGGTGTCTCATCGGGGAGCCTGTCTGTGGGTCTTCCGTGAGGTGGCTACGCCTTGCTACCACGCGCAACCGCACCGTGGGGAGGGGAAGACGGAACCCGAAGTGCTCGACCAGAGGTTTCCCACGCTGAGTAGCTCCATTGCTACTCAGCGTTGCTGGAATGGGTCCCCTTCGGGGGGACGCCACGTGCGGCGGGGAGGGTGGTCCAGCGTCAGCCGAGCCGGTCCTGCGTCAGCCCGTCCCGCTCGCCGCCGAAGAACCGCTCCAGCACCGCGTCGAACGTCGGCTCCTCCGGGTCGGTGGCCGCGAACAGCGTCATGCAGGAGCGCAGCTTCGCCGCGTCCGTCTCCCCGAAGACCGCCACCGGGTCGTCGCCGGGCAGGTCCAGCAGCACGCGCGCGCACTCGCGCAGCCGCTGGCCCAGCACCGGGTGGGCCAGGTAGACCTGCGCCTCCGGCAGTCCGGAGACCGCGTACCGCTGCGAGGTGGCGCTCCGGCCGAGCCCGGCGACCTGCGGGAACACCCACCACATCCAGTGCGAGGTCTTGCGCCCGGCGCCGATCTCGGCCAGGGCGCGCTCGTAGGTGCCCTCCTGGGCGTCGACGAAGCGCTGCAGGTCGAAGGGGTCGTCCACGCCCCCACCCTGCACCGGGCCGGCGCCTCGCACCTCCCGGACCCACCTCCCGGGCGGGCGGACCTCGCCGGTGCGGGAGGATCGTCCCGTGAGCGACGCGCCCGACATCCGCATCCCCACCGAGCTGCTGCCCGCCGACGGGCGCTTCGGGTCCGGTCCCAGCAAGGTCCGCCCCGAGCAGGTCGAGGCGCTGCTGCGCGCCGGACGGGACGTGCTGGGCACCTCCCACCGGCAGGCGCCGGTGAAGTCCCTCGTGCGGCGCGTGCGCGAAGGGCTGGCCCGGCTGTTCTCCCTGCCGCCGGGGTACGAGGTCGTCCTCGGCAACGGCGGAAGCACCACCTTCTGGGACGTCGCCGCCTCCTGCCTGGTGCGCGAGCGCGCCCAGCACCTGGTGCTGGGGGAGTTCTCCGCCAAGTTCGCCGCCGTCACCGCCGGGGCGCCCTTCCTCGCCGAGCCGGTCGTCGTGCGCGGCGAGCCGGGCACGCTGCCGCCGCTGGGGGAGGTCGCCGACGGCGTCGACGTCGTGGCCTGGCCGCACAACGAGACCTCCACCGGCGTCGTGGCCCCCGTGCGGCGCCCGTCCGGCCGCGCCCCGGCCGACGGCGGACCGCTGGTGCTGGTGGACGCCACCTCCGGCGCCGGGGGCCTGGCCGTGGACGTCTCGCAGGCGGACGCCTACTACTTCGCCCCGCAGAAGTCGTTCGGCTCCGACGGCGGGCTGTGGATCGCGCTGCTGTCACCGGCCGCCCTGGAGCGCGCCGAGGAGCTGGCCGCCGGTGGGCGGTGGGTGCCGCCGTCGCTGGACCTGCGCACCGCGGTGGAGAACTCCCGCAAGGACCAGACGTACAACACCCCCGCGGTGGCGACGCTGGTGATGCTGGCCGAGCAGGTGGAGTGGCTGCTGGCGAACGGTGGGCTCGCCTGGGCCGCGCAGCGCACCGCGGAATCGGCCGCGATCGTCTACGGCTGGGCCTCCGGGCGGGAGTGGGCCACCCCGTTCGTGGCCGAGCCCGCCGCCCGCAGCAACGTCGTGGCCACCATCGACCTCGACCCCTCCGTCGACAGCGTCCAGGTGCAGGACGTCCTGCGCCGCAACGGGATCGTCGACGTCTTCCCCTACCGCAGCCTGGGTCGCAACCAGTTGCGCATCGGGCTGTTCCCGGCCGTGGAGCCCGAGGACGTGCGGGCGCTGACCGCGTGCGTGGATTTCGTCGCCGAGCGGGTCAGGAAAGCCTGACCTTCCTATTCCCTCGGCGAAGGAATGCCTTACCTACGCATTCCCCGAAAGGCGCAGGAAAGGCGTTCCTTCGTGGCGGGGAGGGCTTTTCGCCGTTATGGTCGAAGGCATGGCGACCGTGAAGCTGGACCTGACCCCCATCCACCAGTGCTCCGTCAGCGGGTGCACCTTCAACGCGGACGTGAGCTGCCACGCCCCCACCATCACCGTCGGTGACCACGGGGCGAACCACTGCGGCACGTTCCTGGGCCTGCCCACCAAGCACAAGACCGCGCCGGACGGCCACGTCGGCGCCTGCCAGCTGGGCGACTGCAAGCACAACTCCGAGCTGACCTGCACCGCGTCCGCCATCGACGTCGGCACCGCCGACTCCGGCGAGACGAAGTGCCTCACCTACAGCGCGGCCTGAGCCTCCCGGTCGCCCGCCTCCCGGTCGCCCGCCGGCCGGCCGGCGAGGGCTGAGCGCACCGCGTCCAGCTCCGCCGCCAGCTCGGCGGCCAGGGCGGGCTGCACGCCCCACTCGCGGCACAGCCCGTCGAACTCCGCCAGGTGCTCCGCGCGCGGTGCGGACCCCGTCCGCACCGCGCGCAGCATCGCGTTGCGCGGCGTGTGGGCGGAGTCGATGAACTCCACCACCTCCACCCGGTAGCCCAGCAGCTGCAGCACCAGCGCGCGCAGCGCGTCGGTCAGCACGTCGGCGAACCGCTCGCGCAGGATCGCGTGGCGCACCACCGGCCCGCGCTCCCCGGCGGCCACGATCTGCCGCTGCACGTCCCGGTGGCAGCACGGTGCCGCCAGCACCAGCGGCGCGCCCCAGCGCACCGCCCGCGCCAGCGCCTCGTCGGTCGCGGTGTCGCACGCGTGCAGCGCCAGCACCACGTCCGGCCGCTCGCCCTCCTCGAACGGCTCCGCCCCGGCGATGCTGCCGCGCGCGAACCCCAGACCCGCCAGGCCCGCCTCGCGCGCCGCCCCGCGGCCGTTCTCCAGCACGTCCTCGCGCACGTCGACGCCGACGGTGCGCAGCTCCTTCTCGCGCCCGCCCGCCTCCCGCGCCAGCCAGCGGTGCGCCGCGAACGTCAGGTAGGCGTTGCCGCAGCCGAGGTCCACCGCCCGCACCACCGGGCCCGCCTGCTCCAGCACGGCCGGGGCCAGCGGCGCGAGCTGGCGCACGAACGCCTCCACCTGCCGGCGCTTGTCCCCGCCGGCGCCCAGCACCCGGAACACCGGGTCGTCGGGGTCCACCAGGCGCTGCTTGACGCGGTCGTGCGCCTGCGGCCCGGCCGGGGCGGTGCCCTCGCGCGCGGCGCGGTGCACCTGCGCGTCGCCCTTCTTCGTCACCCGCAGCTGGAGCGTCTCGCCGGCCGTCTCCACGTGCCAGTTGCCGTGGGGCAGGGCCAGCAGCTCGTCCACCACCGCTGCGGCCTCGGCGGCGGGCACGTTGCGGGTGCTGACCACCGGGCCGCTGCGGAAGAGCACCTGCAGGTGCGGGCCCGAGCGCAGCGCGACCGGGCGCACCTCCACCCGCTCGTGCTCGGGCGGCTGCACCCCGCGCCGGCGGCCCGCCGCGACCGCCCGCACGAGGTGCTGCTCGTCCAGCAGCAGCGCGCGGACGTCGGCCAGGGCGGAGGCGAGGTCGGTGGTGGGCACTGCACCATTGTCCGCCGTGGCGGCGGGTGCCCCGGACCGTCAGGCCGCGGCGACGTCGCGCTCGTCGCCGTCGGGGGAGCGCGCCGGCACCACGCGCAGGTGCGGGGTGGTGCGGAACGAGTACGCCAGGCGCACCCGCGCCCGGCGCAGCACGAACACCGCCACCACCACGGCCGTCAGCCCCGAGGGGATCGAACCGGCGAGCACCGACCACTCCGCTCCGAAGCGGGTGCCGATCCAGCCCACGAGCGGGCCACCGACCACGGTGCCGCCCTGCATGAGCGACATGTACAGCGCCATGACCCGCCCCCGCAGTCGCGGCTCGGTGCTCATCTGCACCGTCGCGTTGGCCGCCGTCAGCAGCGTCAGCGAGGACAGGCCCAGCAGCGGCAGCACCACCAGGTACAGCCAGTAGTTCGGCATCACGGCGGACACCGAGGCGGTCACGGAGAAGGCGACCGCCGCGCCGATCACCAGGCGCCAGCGGGGCCGCTCGCGCCGCGCGGCGATCAGGGCGCCCAGCAGGGAGCCGACGGCCAGCACAGTGCCGGCGACGCCGAACGCGGCGGCGTCCCGGCCGAACTTTACGCTGGTGATGAGCGCGGAGGTGAGCTGGAAGTTCAGCCCGAAGGTGCCCACGACGCCCACCAGGGCGAAGATCGCCATGAGGTCCGGGCGGGCGCGCACGTACCGCAGTCCCTCGCGCACGCCCCCGGAGCCCTTCGCGGGGCGCTCGCGGCGCACCGGCTGGGCCGGGCGCATCAGGTGCAGGGTGGTCAGCGGCCCGAGGAACGACAGCGCGTTGATCAGGAACACCGGCCCGGTGCCGAAGGCGGCGATGAGCAGCCCCGCCAGGCCGGGGCCGATCAGGCGCGCGGAGTTGAAGGACGCGGAGTTCAGCCCGATGGCGTTGGGCAGGTCCTCCGGCGGCACCAGCTGCCCGACGAACGTCTGCCGCACGGGGCCGTCGACCGCCGAGACGCAGCCCAGCAGGGTCGCCAGGACGTACACGTGCCACAGCCGCACGGCGCCGGTGAGGACCAGGGCGGCCATCACCAGGCCCAGCAGCATCATCGCCGCCTGGGTGGCCATCAGCGTGCGCCGCTGCGGGAACCGGTCGGCGACCCAGCCGGCGAGCGGCGCCAGCAGCAGGATGGGACCGAACTGCAGGCCGGTGGTGATGCCGCCGGCGGTGCCGGAGCCGTTCGTGAGCACCTGGATGACGAGCCAGTCCTGAGCGACCCGCTGCATCCAGGTGCCGGTGTTGGACACGATCGCGCCGGTGGCCCACAGGCGGTAGTCGCGGTGCCGCAGGGAGCGGAAGGTCCGGTTCACTCCTGGACCACCGCGCGCAGCAGGCGGGCCGCGGCGGCCAGGGTGGCGCGCTCGTCGTCGTCGAGGCGGGCGAGGCGCTCGCGCAGCCACGCGGAGCGGCGCGCGCGGGTCTCCTCCACGGCGGCGGCGCCGGCGGCCGTGAGCAGGACGAGGACCTGGCGGCCGTCGTCGGGGTGGCCGGTGCGCTGGACCCAGCCGGCGCCCTCGAGGGCGGCCACGGTGCGGGTCATGGACGGCGGGCGCACGTGCTCGGCCTCGGCGAGCTCGCCGGGGGTGCGCGGTCCGTGGACGTGCAGGTGGGCCAGGACGGAGAACTGGGCGTCGGTGAGGTCGTCGACGCTCTTCTGCGAGCGCAGGCGGCGTGCGGTGCGGAGCAGGGCGATGCGCAGCTCGACGGCGAGGTCGCCCGTCGGGTCGTCGGGGGCCGCGTCACCGTGCGCTGCGCCCGCCGGGAACGGTGTGGGGGTGGCGCCGGTCACGCCGGCAGGCTACTCCTTAGCCTCGCTAATTACCAACGGCAACGATCGAGTTCAGGTGTTCGGTTCCCCCTTGCCTCTACGGGGCGTTACAGTCCATGACGTTGAGTAGTCTCACAGCACCGGGCGGGACGGCCTGCTCGAGGACGGGAGCGGACGAGTGACTGGTTCTCCGGCGGCCTCGGCCTGCTCCGCCGCCGAAACCGCCCCCCGGACCGCGGCCCGGCCCCCCCGGGCGTCGGACCCCGGCACCCCCCGCGACGACGTCACGGCCACCGGCGCCGAGGCCACCGCCGCCCTGCTGCGCGCCCAGCGCCGCTTCACCGACTGCACCGACCCGTCCGCCCTCGCCGAGGAGGTGGCCGACGAGGTGCAGCGCGCCGGGTTCTGCGGCGTCCTGCTGCTGGCGCCGGTCGCCCGCTCGCGCCACCGCGAGCTGGACGTCCTCGCCACCCGCGGCTGCGCGACCCCGCAGCCGGGCCGGAGCACCACCGGTGCCGACCTCGCCCGCAGCGCGCCCGCCGCCGTCGTCGAGCTCGTCCCCGGCGACCCCACCGCGCCCCGGCTGGCCGTGTGGGGCGCCCCCGGCGCGGACGGCGCGCCCCTGGAGCTGCTGGCCGCCGCCGCCGGCACCGCCTGGCGCGCCGCGCGCGCCGCCCGCGAGGCCCAGCTGGCCACCGCCGAGCTCGCCGGCGCCCGGCAGCTGCTCGCCGGCGCCGTGCGCCTGGCCGGCCTCGGCTCCTGGTCCTGGGACCCCGACACCGACCGCGTCACCCTCGACGACCGGCTGCGCGACCTGCTGGGCGTGGCCCCCACCGACCCGGACCCGGACCTGGCCACCTGGCGCGAGCGCGTCCACCCCGACGACCGCGGCCCCTTCACGGGCGTGGACGACCCCGCCGCCCGCACCGGCTCGCCGGTGCCCTACCCGTTCCGGGTGCGCACCGCCGACGGCACCGAGCGCACCCTGCTGGGCACCAGCGTCCCGCTGCGCCCCGGCCGCCCCGGCATCGTGCAGGGTCTCGTGCTCGACCTGGCTCCCGGCGACAGGTCCACCGGCGAACTGGTCCGCCTGGCGCAGTGCGACTCCCTGACCGGCCTGGCCAACCGCTCCGTGCTCGACGTGCGGCTGGAGGAGGCGCTGCGCACCGCCACCCCCACCTCCGCCGTCGCCCTCGTCCTGCTCGACCTGGACCGCTTCAAGCTCGTCAACGACACCCTCGGTCACCAGATCGGCGACGCCCTGCTGCGGCAGATCGCCGCGCGCCTGCAGCAGGCCGCCCCCGCCGGCTCCACCCTGGCCCGCCTGGGTGGCGACGAGTTCGTGCTCATGGTCCCCGGCGTGGACCGTCCCGAGTCGGCGGCCGCCATGGCGCACAACATCATCCGGCGGCTGCGCGTGCCGGTCCTGCTGCCCGGGCTGCCCGAGCCGTTCGTGTGCACCTGCAGCGCCGGCGTCGCCGTCGGTCACGAGGGCAGCGGCGACGAGCTGTTCCGCAACGCCGACATGGCCCTCTACCGGGCCAAGGACGCCGGCCGCGACCGCGTGGCCGCCTTCGACTCCGCCATGCGCGAGGACGCCGAGGCGCGCCGCGAGGCCGAGCACAAGGTCCGCCGCGCCCTGCGCACCGACGGGCTGCGCGTCGTCTGGCAGCCGATCGTCGACCTGCGCGACGAGCGCCTCGTGGCCGCAGAGGCCCTCGTGCGCCTGCAGGACCCCGTCGAGGGGCTGCTGGAGCCCAAGCGGTTCGTCGACACCGCCGAGGACACCGGCCTCATCGTCGACGTCGACACCTGGGTGCTGGGGGAGGTGCTGCGCCAGCTGGGCGAGTGGCGCAGCGCCGGTGCCGGCCTGCAGGTCTCCTTCAACGTCTCCGGCAAGACCCTGGAGCACCCCGCGTTCGCGCACCGCCTCGCGCACAGCGTCGAGAGCAGCGGCGCCGCCGGGTCGAGCCTGCTCGCCGAGGTCACCGAGCGCACCCTCATCGACCTGTCGACCTCCACCCGGGCCAGCCTCGGCGAGCTGCGCAGCGTCGGCGCCCGCGTCGGCCTCGACGACTTCGGGACCGGGTACTCCTCGCTGTCCTACCTGGACCGCTTCCCGCTGAGCTTCCTGAAGATCGACATGAGCTTCGTGCGGCCGCTGGGCACCTCCGAGCGGGCCGCGGCCGTCGTGCGCGCGCTCATCGGCCTGGCCCACGCGCACGGCATGGTCGTCACCGCCGAGGGCGTGGAGACCCGCGAGCAGGCGACGCTGCTGCGCGAGATGGGCTGCGACCGCGCCCAGGGCTGGCTGTTCGGGCGCCCGGTGGAGGCGCGCCGGCTGAACACCGCCGGCTGAACACCGCCGGCTGAACACCGCCGGCTGAACACCGCCGGCTGAGCACCCGCCGGGGCGCTCCGGCCCCCGCCGTCAGGAGGGGCGGCGGTGCACGTGCGCCGCGTCCGCCTGCTGCACCGGCCGCACCACGACCCGGTCCAGGTCCACGTGCGGCGGGCGCGTGACCGCGAAGGCGACGACCTCCGCGACGTCCTGCGCGCTCAGCGGCGTCAGGCCCTCGTAGACCTTCGCGGCCGCCCCGGCGTCGCCCAGGCGCACCAGCGAGAACTCCGTCTCCACCATGCCCGGCGCGACCTCGGTGACCCGCACCGGCTCGCCCACCATCTCCTGGCGCATCGTGCGGCACAGCGCGTTCACGGCGTGCTTGACGGCCGTGTAGCCCCCGCCGCCGGGGTAGGTCTCGAACCCGGCGATGGAGCCGAGGACCACCACGTGCGCGTCGCCGCCGCGCCGCATCGCCGGCAGCAGCGCCCGGTGCACCCGCAGGACCCCCAGGACGTTCACGTCGTACATGCGCCGCCAGCCCTCGACGTCGCCGTCCTCGACCCGGTCGGTGCCCAGCGCACCCCCCGCGGAGTGCACCACGACGTCCACCTCCGGCAGCGCGTCCACGAGCGCCGCCACCGAGGCGTCGTCGGTGACGTCCAGGGCCACGGCCCGCCCGCCCACCTCGCGCGCCAGCTCCTCGCAGCGCTCCACCCGGCGCGCGGCCGCGACCGTGTCGAAGCCCGCCGCGGCCAGCGCCCGCACCGTCGCGGCGCCGATGCCGCTGCTGGCGCCGGTCACCAGCGCGGTGCGCCGGCGCGGCGACGGGTCGGTCAGCGCCACGGCGGGCTGCTGGACGGGGCTCTGCGCGGGTTCCTGGTCGGGCACGGGCCCATCCCAGCAGACGCGCCCGCCCGGCACACTGGGGGTGTGCGCCTGTACCTGCCGCCGTCGAAGGCCAAGCCCGCGCCGCCCCCGCTGCGCACCGACGACCGCCGCGCCGTCCTGGTGGGCCTCGCCGTGTGGGGCGTGCTGCTCGTCGTCGCCCTCGCCGTGCCCGAGGTGCGCGACACCGGCGAGGGGCGCTGGCTCGGCTCGTGCGTCGCCGGCCTGGCGCTGGGTCTGGTCGGGCTCGCGCACGTGCACCGCCGCGAGCGGCGCGCGGCCCGGCGCAGGGAGGACGGGCCCGCCGGGGCGGGCGACCCGCGACCGCACGAGCGCCCCGGTCCCTGACCCGCTCGAACCCCTGACCCGCTCGAACCCCTGACCCGCTCGCACGCGTGGGCCCCGGCGTGCAACGCGGCGCACCGCCCCGGCGTCCCCCCTGCAGGAGCGGGGACCGGCCCCGCACCGTCAGGACGAGGAGACGCGCCGTGCGAGACCACACCGAGCCCCACACCGAGCACACCGAGCACACCGCCGGGCGCCGTGCGGGCAGCACCCGCACCGCCGGCCGCGGGCCGTCCACGCACCGGCGGCGCGCCGGGGCCGCCGCTGCCGCCGCGCTGGCGATCGCCGGGGCCGCCGCGGCCGCGACCTCGTCCTCCGCCGCCACCCCGGCTCCGCCCGCGCCCACCCGGGCCTCGGTCGTCGCGTCCGGGGAGGACGCGCACGCCGTCGACGCCCTCGCCGCCGGCCCGCTGGCCTCCGTGCTGGGCACCGGGGTCCTGCTGACCGCCGCCGACGCCCTCCCTGCCGCCACCGCCGACCAGCTTCGGGAGCGCGACCCGGGCCTGGTGTACGTCGTCGGCGGGGCGGGCGCCGTCTCCGAGCAGGTCGTCGACCAGATCGACGCCCTGCTGGGCGCGGACACGGTGGTGCGGCTGGACGGCAGCGACCGCTGGGCCACCGCCGCGCGCGTCACGGCGGCCACCGAGGGCTTCGTGGAGGCCCCCCTGGAGTGAGGTCCGGCGGCGGCGCCGTCAGGACCGGCGCCGCCGCCGCGGGTGCGCTAGCCGGGCAGCTCCTCGGCCAGCAGGCGGGCGCGCCGCCCGGCTTCCGCGCCCAGCAGGTCGGCCACCACCCGGCGCAGCGCCCAGCGGCCCGCCGCCAGCGCCAGCCCCGCCGCGGCGCCCGGCGGGTCCACCGCGAGCACCCGGCCCACCGGGCCGGGTGCACCGGGAGGACCGGGAGGACCGGTCCAGAACGCCACCGGCCGCCCGTCCACGCGCAGGCCCGGCGCCTCTTCCCACGTCGGCGGGCAGCCCGGCAGCAGCGCCCGCACCTCCGCGGGGACGTCGCGGTGCCGCACCGGGCCGGTGTCCACCCGCCCGTCGGCCCGGTCGGAGGCCAGGTCCAGCTCCAGCAGGTCGGCCACCGCCGCGGCGTGCCGGGACGGCACCAGCAACCGCGGGCCCAGGTCGGTGCGCTGCGCCCAGCACGGGTCGTCGGCCACCACGACGTCGTCGGCCGCCGCCCGCACCACCCGCCCCGCCCCGTCCAGCGCAGACAGCTCCTCCGGCGCCCCGCCGGGCGGCAGGTCGGCGGCGTGCCCGGCCAGCAGCACCCACACCCGCAGCAGGTCCGCCACCGGCACCGCCGCCGGGTCCGCGGCGGCCGCGTCCAGCAGCGCACGGGCGTCGGCCGGTCCCGCCGCGGTCAGCTCGTCCAGCACGCCCAGCGCCGCGCGCACCGCCGCCGGCAGCCCGCCCGTCCAGCCCGGGGCGGGCGGCAGCCAGGCGGGGGCGGTGCCGCCGGCGGCCCGGCTGACCGCGGGCAGCGGCCCGCGCGTGCGCAGCCACCAGGCCGCCGGACCCGGGCGGTGCCGGCCCGCCACCGACCACGGGCGGGTCAGGGCCGTCGCCCCCGCCGGTGCGGCGGCCAGCTCGCCCAGCACGTCCGGCCACCGGTCCACCACGAGGTCCAGGTCGGGCACGGCCCAGGCGTCCTCCACGACGGTGCCCGCCGGCCCCGCCGGGCCCTCGTCCAGCAGGTCGCCCCAGACCTCCTCGGCGTACTCGTCGAGCCCCGCCAGCCCCCGCTCGACGGCGTCGCCGACCTCGTCCGGGTCGGCCAGGTCCAGGGCGTGCACGGGGACCGCCGCGAGGGCGCTGAGCACCCCGGCGGCCCGCAGCACCCCCGGCCCCCACGCCGCGAGCAGGTCCGGGTCCACCTCGGCCACCGCGTCCGGGTCCAGCGCACCGGCGGCGAGCGTGCCGGACAGCACCAGCGCGCTCGCGGGGGCGAGCTCGCCGTCCGCGTCGCGCAGCGCCAGGTCGCGCAGCACCGGCACGTCGTGCGCCGCCCGGACCACCGCGCCCTCGTCGACCGCGTCCTCGTCGTCGGCGCCGCCGGTCACCGCGGCCTCCACGACCGCGAGCACCGCATCCGCGACGGCGTCGGGGTCCTCGGCGTCGGGGGAGCCCGCCACCGCTGCCGCCAGCGCCGGGTCCGTCAGCAGCGCCCACGCCCCGCCCTCGCGCGCGCCCAGGCGCACCAGCAGCTCACCCGCCGGGCCGGCCACCGCGTCCGGGTGGGCCACCCGCAGCCCGTGCCCGGCCAGCAGCCGCGCGGCGTCCGCGTCCAGGGCCGCCGCGCTCGCCGCGTCCGGGACGACGACGCCGCGAGCGCCGTGCACGGTGCGCCCGTCCAGCAGCGGCACCGGCAGCCCCGACATCGCCTCGCGCGCCGGGCCGTCGCCCGCCAGCGGCAGCAGCGCCGCGAACAGCTCCCGCGCCGTGCCCGGCGAGCCGCCACCGGGCAGCAGCTCCAGCGCGTCGGCCAGCCCGAGGCGCAGAACCCCCAGGTCGGTGAGCAGGCGGTCCACGGCGCGCGGGGCCGCCACCAGACCCGCCAGCGACGGCGCCAGCGCCGCCAGCAGGCGCCGGTCGTCCGACCCCGCCCCGCGCAGCGCGACCGCCGACGCCGGGCGCAGCAGCAGCCGGCCGGCGTCCTGCCCGGCGTCCTCCGGGGCGCCTTCCACGGCCGGCAGCAGCGGGACCTCGCGGGCGCGCCGCAGGACCCGCTCGCGCAGCTCCGCGTCCAGCCGCCCGGCGGGCACCCCGTGCGGCAGCAGCGGCAGGGCGTCACCGCCGTCGGCGGCCACCTCCACCAGCAGGTCGCAGTACGCCCCGGCGGCCGCGTCCAGCACCGCGTCCGCGGCCGGGCCCGGCACCACCCGGCGGCGATCCGGGCCCAGTGGCAGGGTCGCCACCAGCAGCGCCGGCCACGGCAGGTCCTCGTCGGTGGGGGTGGGCGCGCACAGCACCCCGGGCCCGGCGACGGGGGAGGCCCCGGCGGCGGGGGAGAGGAGGTCGGTGGCCGGGGTCGCGGCGGGCGCCGTGCGCGGCAGCGCCCACGCCAGGTGCCACGCCGGACGCTCACGCTCCTCCACGCCGCGCCCGGCCAGCGCGGCGGCCCCGTGCCGGCCGGAGCGGTGCAGCACCCGCCAGCGCTCCGCGACGTCGCGCAGCACGCGCCGCGGCTCTCCCGGCACCTCCACCACGACCTCGTCGAGCGCCGGCAGCGCCAGCAGCAGCACGTCGTCCACCCCGGCCAGCAGCGCGGCGGCCAGCTCCCGGGCCGCGGCGTCGCGCAGCGGCAGCTCCACCGCGGTGTCGTACCCGGCGGGTGGCGGCTCGGCCGCGACGGCGAACGGCAGCCGCAGGACGGGGACGTGCCCGCCGCGCCGCTCCACCTCCGCCCGCAACCCCTCCCCGCCCGGGGCCCGCGCCGCCACGTCCACCAGGTCGGCGCTCGCGGTGCGGGAGAAGCCCACCGCCCCGGTGGTGGAGGTGACCACCGGGGCGTCGGTGACGGCGAGCACGGCGGAGAAGCCCACGCCGAAGCGGCCCACCAGGTCGCTGCCCGCACCGCGCTTGGCGGAAGCGCGCAGCGTCGCCAGCCCCTGCACGCCGGCCGCGTCCAGCGGGGCGCCGGTGTTGGCGGCCAGCAGCCGCCCCGCCCCACCGGCGGGGTCACCGGCCCGGTCACCGGCCCGGTCGCCCGCCGGGTCGTCGGTCAGGCGCAGCAGGAGGCGTCCGGGCACCCCGGCGGCCGCGGCGGCGTCGGCGGCGTTCTGCGCCAGCTCCACCACCAGCCGGTCGCGGTAGGCGCCGAGGGCGGCGTCCTCCTCGGCGTTGGCGTCCTCCCGCAGCCGCGCCGGGGAGGCCGTCCAGGCGTCCAGGACGTTCCGGCGCAGCCGCGCGGTGCCGAACGGGTCGCCGGCGGCCGCGCCCGCGGGCCGGCTCAGGGCGCCGGTGCGGGCTCGGCCTGCTCCGCCGCCGCCTCCGGCCCGTCCGCCGGTTCCGCCGCGGGGTCGACCAGCTCCAGCTCGTCCGCCGTCAGGTCGTCCACCAGCGGCGCGCTCGGCGTCTCCGGCTCGGCCTCCACGTCCGTCTCGCTGTGCGCGCCGCACCCGTGGTCGGCGCTGACGACGCGACCGTCCTCGGGCGACCACTCGTTGGCGCACACCCCGAACACCTGGCGCAGCGAGCCGGCCAGCAGCAGGAAGTACCCGCACGTGGAGCACGGCGCCTTCGCGTGCTCGGCGACCTCGGAGGCGGGACCGCGGTCGCCCTCGTACCAGCGTCGCGCGGCCTCGTCCCGGCCCAGCGCCGACACGACGCGCTCGCGGCCCAGGCCCAGCTCGAACAGCGCCAGCTCGTCGGCCTCGGTCTCACCGGTCGCCTGGTAGCCCTGCTCCAGGTACGGGTCGTCCGCCCTGCGCGGCAGCGTGTCCTTCGGGCCGACGTCACCGGGCGCGATGCGCTCGGCCCACGGCAGCCACTCCGGGGGGCGCAGCGCGTCCTCGCCCGGCAGCAGGCACACCTCGTTGACGGTGACGTTGCGGGCGCGGGAGGCGCGCGTGAGCGTCACCGTCCAGCGCCAACCCCGGTACCCCGGCAGCAGGCACGCGAAGGTGTGGCTGACGAGGCGGTCGCCCTCGGCGACGGCACCCAGGTGCTCGCCGACGGCGCCCTCCTCGGCGATCTCCTCGGCCGCGGAGCGGGCCAGGTCCACGGCCGCGGCGGCCGCCGCGTCCAGGGCGGGCCTGCGGGTGCGGCGCGGCCTGGCCGCGGTGCTCTCGGCCACCCTCACGCCTCGAGGTCGTCGGCGACGGCGCGCAGCACGGTGGCGACCTTCCGGGCGCCGCCCTTCTCGGGGTAGCGGCCCCGGCGCAGCGACGCGGAGACGCCGTCGAGCAGCTTGATGAGGTCCTCCACGATGACGACCATGTCCTCCGGCTTCTTGCGGGTGGCGCGCGCCACCGAGTGCGCCGGCTCCAGCAGGCGCACCGACAGCGCCTGGGCGCCGCGCTGGCCCTGCACCACGCCGAACTCCACGCGCGCGCCCTTGGCGAGCGTCGTGGTGCCCGCGGGCAGCGCCGAGGTGTGCACGAACACCTCCCCGCCGTCCTCGGCGGCGAGGAAGCCGAAACCCTTGTCGGTGTCGAACCACTTGACCTTGCCAGTCGGCACGGGAACCTTCTCGTCTGAGCGTCGGTCGCGGCGCGGAGCCGCGGCCCGGGTGATCGTCGGTCGTCTGCGGGCCGTCGCGCCGCCCGGAGGGTCGCGACGGTCCCCCAAGGTTAACGGGGCGCGGGTGCGCCGCCTTCCCCTCCGTCCGCGGACGCCGCCGCCAGGGCGGCGGCGTGCGAGGCCAGCCAGGCGGGGAAGGCGTCCAGCCCGTCCAGCACCACGTCGGCGCCCGCCTCGCGCAGCGCCGCCGCGTCGTGCGCGCCGGTCGTCACGCCCACGGCCACCGCACCGGCCACCCGCGCGGCCCGCACGTCGCCGGGGTGGTCGCCGACGTAGGCGGTCGCGCCCGCCTCGGCCAGCCGCTCGCCCTTGCGCTCGGCGAAGAGGTCCCCGGCGACGTCCTCGGGACGCACCGCGCCGTCCAGCCCCGCGGACGCCAGCACCCGGTGCACGTTCGGGGTGTGCTTGGCGCTGACGACGACGCTGCGCCCGCCGTGCGCGGCCGGCGCCGCCAGGGCGGCCGCCGCCCCCGGGTAGGCCCGCACGCCCGGCACGCCCAGCGACGGGTACAGCTCCCGGTAGCGCGCGGCCAGCTGCTCCACCCGCTCCGGGGAGGTGCCCGGGGCCAGGCCGGCGACGATGAGCTCCAGCGGCATCCCCGCGTACGGCCACACGTCCGCGGCGCCCACGTGCACCCCCGCCTCCGCGAGCGTCGCGCGCAGCGTCGCGGCGATGCCCTCGCTGGAGTCCACCAGCGTCATGTCCAGGTCGAAGCCGACGACGGGCGCCGCGGGGGCGGGCGGCGTGGGCGCGGGGCGGTCGGTCTCGGCCGGGGAGGTCACGCGGACAACAGTGCCAGGCGCCACCGACACCCCGTCCACGGCGGCGTGATCACCAGGTGGGATGCTGGCCGCGGCCGGTTGCGCGGCCCGGTGGGCTGCGCGAAGGTCGAGCGCGCGGGTGCCCCGCAGCCCGGGGACCCCCGGGGCCGTCCGCCCCGCGCGAGGACCCACGTGAAGGACGAGGAGACGACGAGACGACATGGCTGACTACGCGCTGCCGGACCTTCCGTACGACTACTCCGCGCTCGAGCCCCACATCTCGGGGACGATCATGGAGCTGCACCACGACAAGCACCACCAGGCGTACGTGACGGGTGCCAACACGGCCCTGGAGAAGCTGGCCGCGGCGCGCGACGCCGACGACCTGGCGACCGTGAACCTCCACGAGAAGAACCTGGCCTTCAACCTGGGTGGGCACGTGAACCACTCGGCGTTCTGGCCGAACCTGTCCCCCGAGGGCGGTGACAAGCCGACCGGTGAGCTGGCCGCCGCCATCGACGAGCAGTTCGGCTCGTTCGACAAGTTCCGCGCGCACTTCGCGGCCGTGGCCGCCGGCGTGCAGGGTTCCGGCTGGGCGATCCTCGCCTGGGACTCGGTGGGGCAGAAGCTCATCAACGTGCAGCTGTACGACCAGCAGGGCAACATCGCGCTCGGCCTGGTGCCGATCGTGCTGCTGGACGTGTGGGAGCACGCGTACTACCTGGACTACAAGAACGTCCGCGCCGACTACGTCAAGGCGTGGTGGAACGTCGTGAACTGGGCCGACGCCGCCCAGCGCTTCGAGAAGGCGCGCACGCAGACGGCGGGCCTCATCGTCCCCTGATCGTGCGGTGACGGTGCGCCGAGGCGCGGCGTCGGGCGAGGGGCGGTCCCCGGTGGGGGCCGCCCCTCGTCGCGTCCGCACCGGTGCGGCCACCGGTGCGCTCAAGCCGGCAGGTGCGCGGCGAGCAGCGCGAGGAACGCCCGCGCCGCCGCGGACGACCCGGCTCCCGCGTGCACGGCGCACACCCGGCGCACGGGCGCGTCGGCCACCGCCACGGCCCGCACCCCGCCGGCGGTGCGCGCGGCCGCGGCGGGCAGCAGGGCGACGCCCACGCCGGCGCGCACGAGGTCCAGCAGGAACGGCGCGGAGGAGCTCTCGACGGCGACGTCGCGCGCCAGGCCGGCCGCGGCGAACGCCTCGTCGCTCTGCCGGCGGCCGCTGGTGCCGGCGGGGAAGTCCACCCCCGGGCGCCTCGCCACTTCCCGCAGCCGCAGCCGGTGCCGCCGGGCCCACGGGTCGTCCTCGGCGACGACCGCCACCAGGGGCTCGGTGGTGATCACCTGCGTCTGCACGCCCACCGGCGGCTCGCTGAGCGCGGTGCCGGTGAACCCGACGTCGAGGGTGCCGGCGACGACGTCGGCCACGGTCCGCGCGGAGGTCTGCTCCACGACGGTGGCGCGCACGCCGGGGTGCTGCTCGCGCAGCCGCGCCAGCAGGCCCGCCAGGTCCACGTCCGCCAGCGTCGGGATGGTGCCGATGCGCAGCGGTCCCTCGACGGCCCCGGTGGCCGCGGCGACGTCGGTGCGCAGCCGGTCCAGCTCGGCCAGCACGGCGCGGGCGCGCGGCAGCAGCGCCTCGCCGGCGGAGGTGAGCCGCACGCTGCGGCTGGTGCGCTCGAACAGCGCCGTGCCGAGCTCGTCCTCCAGCCGGGCGACGTGGGCGCTGAGGGCGGACTGGGCGATGCCGACCTCGTGCGCGGCGCGGGTGAAGTGCAGCGTCCCGGCGACGGCCAGGGCGCACCGCAGCTGCAGCGGGGTCACGGGCGCGAGGCTAGGCCCTGCCGGTCGAGCCCGGCGGGTGGCGCCCGGGACGGCCCCCGCGCGGTGTGGCGGGCAGGGGTGGTGGTCGGCATGATCGAGCCGGGAACCCGCACCGCTGGGCGCGATGGCGACGAGCGGACCGGGGACGACGAGCAGATCCAGGAAGTGGGCAGGACATGGCCGACGACCCGGCCGTCAGCGACGAGCAGGTCGCGCGCGCCTTGAGCGTCTACGCCGCGATGGTCGAGCACGTCCTGAGCGACCCGCAGCGCTGGCTCGGTCTGGACGACGACCCGCCGCCCACCGCCTCGTTCCCGGCGCGGGCCTTCGACGCCCTGCGTGATCGTGCCCTGGGAGAGGTCACCCCCGCCTCGCCGCAGTGGGGCAGCCGACCGCAGCGGCAGCGGGTGGACTGGTGGGTGACCCGGATCGGGATCAGCGCCGGGCTGGCTGCGGCCACGCCCCGCTTCGCCGGTGCCCTGGCCGACCGGATCCCGCTGCAGGCGGCCCTCGGGGCCTCCGCGGCCGGGTTGGCGGTGTGCGCCACCGCCCGTGAGCACGGCCGCAGCGCCCCTGCGGACTGGGTGCCGCTGCTGGCGAAGGTGCTCTTCGACCGCGACCTGGACGCCGCCGCCGCGGCTCTGCCCGCCGCGGAGGAGGCCGAGCACCGCCTGGACACCGACACCGACGCCGGCCCCAGCGGTGAGGGTGAGGGCGGTGGCGGTGAGGGCGGCGGCGGTGAGGGCGGCGGCGGTGAGGGCAGTGGCCGTGCTGCGGCGCTGGGCCGTGGTGCTCAGCGGGCCGCTCGCACCGTGTGGCGCCTGGCTCGCGCCTTCCTGGAGGTGCAGCAGATGCTGGAGGAGCGCCCTCGCGGCAACCTGCTGACCCGAGCGATCGGCAAGCTGCCGGTCGTCGGTGTGGCCGGGGGCTGGTTGGACGAGCGGGCCGGCATCCGGGAAGCAGCCCGCCAGACCGCCGGCCTCCTGGAGCCACCCTCGTCGCCGGCACCTCGCAGGGGACCGCCGCGCAGGTAGGCAGCACCCGGTCGTGCAGCGGTCCCCGGGAACCCCTCGATCCTCGACACCCGGGTCCGCCCCGGGGCCGGTCGCGGTGGTGCTGGCCGGGTCGTGGCGCGCGTCCTCCTGGGCGGGGCGGCTCGGAGCCTGCCGCCGGGTGGTCGCCGCGGGCGGACCCATCGCGTTCCGCGATCGGTTCCTCCCGTCCGATCGCTTGGACGCGGGGTGCCGCCCGGGAGCACCCTGAGCCCGTGCTGACCCGCCCCCTGCTGCTCCTCATGGCCGTCGCGACCGGCCTGACCGTCGGCGGCAACTACGTCAACCAGCCCCTGCTGGACACCATCGCCGCCGACCTCGCGGTGCGGCAGGGCACCGCCGCCACCCTGGTCACCACCGCGCAGGTCTCCTACGGCCTCGGCCTGCTGCTCGTGGTGCCGCTGGGCGACCTGCTGGAGCGCCGCCGGCTGCTCACCGTCCTGGCGCTGCTGGCCGCCGCCGGGCACGCGCTGTGCGCGCTGGCGCCCTCCTTCGCGGTGCTCGCGGTCGGCACCGCGGTGGCCGGGCTGTTCTCGGTGGCCGCCCAGGTCCTCGTGCCGTTCGCGGCGGAGCTGGCCGAACCCGGCCGCGCCGGCCGGGCGGTGGGCACCGTGATGAGCGGGCTGCTCGTGGGCGCGCTGCTGGCGCGCAGCGTCTCCGGCCTGCTGGCCGACGTCGCCGGCTGGCGCGCCCCGTACGCGGTGGTGGCCGCCGCCCTGGTGGTCCTCGCCCTGGTGCTGCACCGCCGCCTGCCGGTGAGCGTTCCCGAGCGCGTCGGCGGCTACGCGGCCACGCTGGCCTCCACCGCCGCCCTGGTGCGCTCCGAGCCGCGGCTGCGCACCCGCGCGCTGCTGGGCGCGGCGGGGTTCGCGGGCGTCTCGGTGCTCTTCAGCACGATGACGTTCCTGCTGGCGGGGGAGCGGTTCGGGCTCGGCGAGGCGCAGATCGGGCTGATCGGCCTGGCGGGGGCGGGTGCCGCCGCGGCGGCGTCGGTGACGGGCCGGCTGGCCGACGCCGGGCGGGGCCAGCTCGCCACCGGCGCCGGGGCGCTGCTGTTCGCGCTCGCGTGGGGCGCGCTGGGGCTGTCCGCCTCCGGGGCGGTGACGTCGCTGGTGCTGTTCGTCGTCGGGTACGCGCTGGTGGACCTGGCGCTGCAGGTGGTCCACGTCTCCAACCAGAACGTGATCTACCCGCTGCGCCCGGACGCCCGCGCCCGCCTGAACTCCGCCTACATGACGACGTACTTCGCCGGGGGCGCGCTCGGCTCGGCGGTCGGCTCCGCCGCCTGGATCGCGGGCGGGTGGGGCGCGGTCACCCTCGCCGGCGCGGTCCTCACCGCCGCGACGCTGGCGCTGTGGCTGGTGGACGTGCGGGTGGAGCGGCGCGCGCGCCCGGCCGCTCGCCGGGTCAGCCCCGCCGGCGCCGGCGCGCGATGACCACCGCGAGGCCCACGGCCAGCGCGACCACCGCGAGCACCGCGGCGGCGACCACGCCGGTGCTCACCCCCTCGCCCTCCGCGGCGGCGTCCCCCGGGGCGTCCACGACCGGGTCCGCCTCCCCGTCGGGGGCGGGGGAGGTCTCCGCGGTGGTGGAACCGTCCGCGGGGGAGGAGGTGACCACCTCGGGCGTCGGCGCGGTGGTCGCGGCCGCCGCGCCGGCGGCCGCCGTCTCCGCGGTGAACGTGAAGGAACCCGAGATCGGGTGCCCGTCGGAGGACGTCACCCGCCACTGCACCTCGTAGGTGCCGGCGGGCCGCTCCGCGGCCAGCGCCTGCGTGACCTCCTCGTCGACCACCTGCGGCTCACCGGTGGACACCACGCCCGTCGGACCGGTGACCTCCACCTGCGTGCCCAGGGCCACCGGGGGAGCCGACATCGTCAGCACCACCTGCTCCGGCGCCTGCTCCAGCACGGCGTCCGCGGCCGGGTCGGTGGACAGCAGCCGGTCGTGCGCCCAGGCCCCGGGGGCCGCGGCGAGCGAGGCGCCGAGGGCCAGCGCCACGGCGGTGGCGCCGCGAGCGGCGCGGCGGTGGGTGGGGCGGTGGGTGGTCAGGCAGGCGGGCACCCGCCCACCCTACGAACCGGTGCCCGCGCGGGGTGGCGGCCCCCGCCCACCGGCTGCTGGCACAGTGGGCGCGTGGCCCAGCGCAAGAAGCCCCGCCCCCGACCGGCGCCGCCGGCGCCCCCGCCCGTCGAGGTCGCGCAGCCCTCGTCCACGGCGGCGGTCGCCGCCACCGTCGCGGCCGGGTTGTCCCTGCTGTGCTCGCTGGTGTTCTTCCCGCTGGCCGTGGTGATGGCGCTCGTGGTGCTCGTGCTGTCGGTGCGGGCCCTGGCGCGCCGCGCCCCGTACCGCGGCTGGTGGGCGACCGCGACCGCGGTGAGCGCGTTCTCCCTGGTGACGTCCGCGCTGGGGATCGCCCTGCTGCTCGCGGCCCGGTGAGCGCACCGGGCGCGGGTCCGGCCCCGCTGGTGCTCGCCCTCGCCCTGGACGACGCCGACCAGCGGCACCTGGACGAGCTGCGCCGCCGGCACTTCCCGCCGGAGCGCCTGCGCGTCGGCGCGCACGTCACCCTCTTCCACGCCCTGCCCGGCGAGGAGCTGCCCGCTGTGCTGGACGCGGTGCGCGAGGCGTGCCGCCGCCCGGGCTTCGCCGTCGAGGTCGCCGGGGCCCGGTCCCTGGGCCGCGGCACGGCCCTGGTGCTGCGCTCTGCGGAGCTGGACGCGCTGCGCGCCGACCTGGCCGGGCGGTTCACCCCCTGGCTGACCCGGCAGGACGCGCAGCGCTTCTCCGCGCACGTGACCGTGCAGAACTTCGTGAGCCCCGCCGAGGCGCGCGAGCTGCTCGCGCGCCTGTCGGCGGGGTTCGTCCCGTGGACGGTGCGCGCCACGGGCGTGCAGGTGCACCGCTACCTCGGCGGCCCGTGGGAGGCCGTCGAGACCGTCCCCCTCGGCCGGGCCCCCGGCGAGCCCGTCAGCCGAACGTGACGCGCCCGGCCGCGTACGGCTCCAGCGGACGTCCGTGGGCGTCCACGGCCAGCCAGCCGTCGTCGCTGCCGGTGTCGTCGAAGAGCACCGGGACGGCGCAGTCGGCCGCGGCGCTCGCCAGCCGGAACGTCACGACCCCGTGCAGGGCCCCGGTGGTGACCGCGTCGGCGTCCACGACGTCCTGGCCGTTGACGACGGCGATCGAAGCGGAACCCGTCGAGGTGGTCGCGTCGCGGTCGGCCAGCCCGTCGCCGTCGTCGTCGGTGAAGGTCCAGGCGCCGTCCTGCTCGCGCACCGCGTCGCACGGGAACAGCACGAGGTCCAGCTCGAAGGGCAGCGCCGGCCCGTCCGGCAGCGCGCTCGCGGTGACGTCGGCGACCTCACCGGCCGGCACGGCCACCTCGCCGGGCGTGAACGACCAGGTCGGCGGCACGGGGGTCGTGGGCCCGCTCTCGGCGGCCGACACCGCCTCGTCCAGCAGCGCGGTGCTCAGGACGCCCTCGCCGCCCACCGCGCGCACGGCCTCGACCGGGGCGGACGGGGCGCGCAGGTACCCGCGGGCGGCGTCGCCGAGCTCGTCGGCCGACACCGTCAGCAGGACGGGACCGCCGGTGGCGGCGGCGGTGGCCCCCGCGACGAGCGCGTCGGGGTGGGAACCGCCGTGGGCGAGGGTGACGGTGCCGCCGTCGAGCACCGGGGTGGTGGCGAACTCGCGGGCCAGCTCGACGGCCGTCCCCCACCGGTCGGCGCCGGCGATGCGCGCGCTGCCGGTGCGCGCGCCGGTCAGCGCGTCCTGCACCGCGGGCGCGACGGCGTCCTCACCGCCGACGATCCACACGTGCTCGGTGCCCAGGTCGCGCAGCGCCTGCTCGCTGGCCGCCGGCAGTTCGCCCTGCCGGGTCAGCAGCACGGGCACCGGGGTGCCGGCGGCCGCCGGGGCGCCGGTGGCGAGGGCGTCGGGGAAGTCCTCGCCGCTGACGAGGAACGCCGCCGGGTACCCCTGGAACTCCCGGACGTCCCCGCGCCGCGCGACCTCGCGGGCCACGAGCGCGGCGGTCTCGTAGCGGTCGGCGCCGCCGAGGCGGGTGACCTCGCGGGTGCCCTCGGCGTACGCGGCGACGACGTCCGCGCTGACGGCGGACTCCGCGCCCAGCACGATCAGCTCCTGCACGCCCAGCTCGTCCAGGGCGCGCGCGGTGGCCTCGTGCGGGTGGTCCGAGGGGGTCAGCAGCAGGGCGGCGCCGGCCTGCCCGGCCAGCGGGGCGGCGGTCACCGCGTCGGGGAAGGCCTCACCGGTGACGATCACGGCCGTGCCGGTGCCGGTGGGGTGGGTGACCTCGGTGGCGGCCACGGCGGCGGTGGCGTAGCGGTCGGCGCCGGCCGCCCGGGCGGGCGTCACCTCGGCGGCGGCGCCCACCGTGCCGGCGGTGGTGCCGGTGGTGGCGGGCGCGGCGCTCGCCGCGCTCGCCGCGACGGTCCCGCCGGCGGCCAGGGCCAGGGCGGTGACGGCGGTCAGCGCCGTGCGGCGCCCGGTGCGGTTCCCGTCCTGCGGGGTGGTTCCCACGGTCCTTCTCCTCCCGTGTCGCCTCGCGGGC
>NZ_JALBVB010000056.1:378957-422571 GCF_022669155.1 Kineococcus sp. TRM81007
GCCGACGGTAGGGGCGCCGCTCCCGCCGTTCTCGCCGGGAGGGCTCTCGCTGCCGGATCGTCACGGGATCGACAAGCGCGACCGCGCGCGGCCCGCCCGGTCGCCGGCCCCGCTCAGCGCGCGGCGGGGGTGAGCGTGCGCAGGAGCGAGCCGGTGAACCGGTGCGCCGCCGTGCGCCGCGCGGCCTCCAGGGCCAGCACGTCGTCGCCCGCCGCACGCGCGCGCGGCAGCAGGTCCTGCGTGGCGTCCAGCACGGCCGCGCGCAGCTCGGTGTTGACGTTGACCTTGCCCAGCCCGGCGGCACCGGCGCGGGCGAGGTCCTCCTCGGGCAGGCCGGAGGCCCCGTGCAGGGCCAGGGGGACCGGGCAGCGCTCGCGGACCGCGGCCACCAGGGGCCAGTCCAGCTGCGGCTCGCCCGCGTAGCGGCCGTGGACGTTGCCGACGGAGACCGCCAGCAGCTGCGCGCCGGAGTCCGCCACGAACCCGGCGACCAGCTCGGGGTCGGTCTTGCCGGTGGCGTGCACGCTCAGGGCGCGGTCCTCGTCCCCGGCGATGTCGCCCAGCTCGGCCTCCACGACGGTGCCGGAGGCGGCGGTGAGCTCGCGCACGCGCGCCACGAGGGCGGCGTTCTCGGCGGGGGGCAGCTTCGAGCCGTCCGCGAGCACCGCGTCCACGCCCGCTGCCACCGCAGCCAGCACCAGGTCCACGTCGGTGGCGTGGTCGAGCTGGACGCTGACGGGGACGCTCGCGGCGTCGGCCAGGCCCCGCAGGGCCGCGATGAACCGGGGGCCGTGCCGGCCGCCGGCCACGGTCGGCGGCACGAGCAGCGCCACGGGGGCGCCGGCGTCCTCGGCGGCCTCGACGACGGCCAGGGCGGTGCCGAACTCGTAGCAGCTCAGCGCCGGCAGCGCGGCTCCCACCGCGAGCCGGCCGGCGACGAGCTCGTCCAGGCGCGCCCTCACCCGGCGTTCCCGCGCCGGGGGGAGACGACCTCGATCACCGAGGAGTCGTCGTCAGCGCCCCGTCCCTGCGCGGCCCCCAGCAGGTACAGCTGCTCGGCGGCGGAGGCCACGGGGGTCGGCAGGCCCGCGGCGCGGGCGGCGCGGGTGACGATGCCCATGTCCTTGACGAAGATGTCGAGGCGGCTGAGGACCTCGGCGTCCTCCTCCTGCAGCGCCTGCAGCATGCGCGGGCCGCGGTTGGCGAGCATGAAGGAGCCGGCGGCGCCGGCCGAGAGGGTCTCCAGGGTGGCCGCGGGGTCCAGTCCGAGCCGTTCGGCCAGCGCGAGCGCTTCGGCGCCGGCGGCGATGTGCACTCCGCACAGCAGCTGGTTGACGGTCTTGAAGGCCTGGCCCTGGCCGGGCTCGTCGCCGATGACGCTGAGCGTGGAGGCGAGCAGGTCCAGCACCGGCGCCGCCTTCTCGCGGGCCTGCGGCGCGGCGCCGACCACGATCAGCAGGTCACCCGCGCCAGCGCGGGCGGGGCCACCGCTCAGGGGCGCGTCGACGAGGTGGACGTCGTGCTCGGCGAGGCGCCGGGCGACGTCGACGACGTCGTCGATGCCGACGGTGCTGGTCATGACGACCACGGCGCCGGGGGCCAGGACGCTCGCGACGCCCTGCTCGCCGAAGAGCACCTCGCGCAGCTGCGCGCCGTCGCGCACGGCCAGCAGGACGGCGTCGGCGCCGGCGGCGGCCTCGGGTGCGGAGGGGAAGGCCTGCACGCCGGCTCCGGCGGCGAGCTCGAGCCGCTCGGCGGAGATGTCGAAGCCGTGGACGGTCAGCCCCTCGGTCAGGCGGGTCGCCATGGGCAGGCCCATGGCGCCCAGGCCGAGGACGGCGACGGTGTAGCCGGGGGTGGCGGGCATCGGGTGCTCCTGGGTGTTCGCGGGGGTGTTCGCGGGGGTGTTCGCGGGGGTGGTCACGGTGCGGTGAGGGTGCGCACGACGGCGGCCAGGGAGCCGTCGTCGCCGACGTTGCCGGCGAACACCACGTAGGGGGTGCCCACCGCGGGGCCGTCGACGGGCTCCCACAGCGAGACGATGCCGGGCAGCATCGGCCCGCGCACGAGCGCGCGCCGGATGCCGAGGCCGTGGGCGGCCACGTCGCTGGAGGTGATGCCGCCCTTGGCGATGACGAAGCGCGGCGGGTGGGCGGCGAGCACGCGCTGCACGACCTCGACGACGGCCGCGGAGACGCGCCGGGAGATCCCCAGGCTCTCCGCCGGGTCGTCGGTGCGCCGCAGGTCGCGGCTGGTGTGCACGACGACGTCGCCGTCGGCCAGCAGGCGCGCGGCCTCGGCGGCGACCGCGGCCACGTGCTCCTCGGCGCGCGCGTCGTCGAGGACCTGCGCCACCTCGACCACGAGGGAGCGCACGTCGGGGCGCTCGGCCTGCAGCACGGCGAGCTGGCGGCTGGTCAGGCCCACGTGCGAGCCGACGACGACCAGCCCGCCGCCGGGACGCGCCGGGTGCTCGGCGAAGACCTCCGCGGCGGTCAGCGGGGGGTGCACCTCCTGCCCGGTGCGGGCGCGCACGAAGGGCGGGCCGACCCGGTACAGCAGCTCCTTGCCGGCCTCCTCGGCCCGCGCCAGGCCGAGGGAGAGCAGGCGCATGTCGTCCTCGGTGACGGCGTCGGCGACCACGGGGGTGGCGCCGGCGACGGGGGCCAGGGCGGCGGCGACGGCGGCGGGGCCGGCGCGCACGACGCCCAGGTCCAGCACGAGGACGTCCTGCGCGCGGGTGCGCCCGCCCGTCTTCTCCTCGACCCAGGCGCGCAGGTCGGAGCTGCGGTACCCGAAGGTGGCGTCGCGGGCGAACTCCGTCTCGCCCGCCGGCACCAGCCCCTCGGGGGTGCGCAGGTGGTGCACGCCGCCGACGGTGATCCGGCCGGCGTCGGGGAAGGCGGGCACGAGCACCACGCCGTCCACGGGGCGCTGCCCGTGCTCGGCGAGGGTGGCGGCGATGACGTCGGTCTCCAGCGGGAAGTGCCCGCGCAGGGTGGAGTCGCCGCGGCTGACGAAGCGGACGCGGGTGCCGGTGCGCTCGGCGGCGGCCAGCGCCGCCGTGACGACCTGCCGGTTGCGCTCGGCGGCCTCCCGGGGGTCGAGGCTGCGCGTGTTCGTGAGCACGTAGACGGCGCGGGCGCCGGTGCCCAGGGCCCAGGCGAGGTCGTCCTCCTCCCAGGCGGTCAGGACGGGCAGGTCCGCGACGGACTGGGTGCCGGTGGGGTCGTCGTCGAGGACGACCAGCACGGTGCCGGTGCGGTCTACGGCCTCGGCGACCCGCTCGGCGGGGACGGCGACCGGGGAGGGGTAGCGCTGGAGGAGGGTGCCCTCGTCCACCATGAGAACTCCTTCGTTGTCAGATGTCAGACATCTTAGGCTCCGGAGCGGCCCCTGTCGAGGGCGGGGCGCTCAGGAGGAGGGGTCGAGCACGTAGCGGCGCAGGTCCTCCGCGGTCTGCTGCAGGTGCGCGTCCATCGCCCGGCGCGCCCGCTCCGGCTCGCCCGAGCGCACCGCCGCCAGCACCAGGGCGTGCTGCTCGACGGCGTGCGCCTGGATCTGCGGGACGGCGGAGGTCTGCTCGCGCTTCTCGCGCAGCACCCGCGAGAGCGGGTCCAGCAGCACGGCGACGAACGGGTTGCGCGAGGCGCGCAGCAGCACGTCGTGGAACGCGATGTCCGCGTGCACGAACCCGTCCACGTCGCCGTGCCGGTGCGCGGTGCGCATCCGCTCCAGCGACTCCTCCAGCCGCTCCAGGTCGGCGTCGTCGCGGCGCGCGGCGGCCAGCGCGGCGGCGCCGGTCTCGATCATCCGGCGCACCTCGACGAGCTGCACGGACGTCGCGTCGTCCCCGACGCCGGCGGAGGTGGCCCGCAGCACCGCCTCCAGCCCCGTCCACCGCTCCACCGGGTTCACGTAGCTGCCCACGCCCGGCGCGGCGCGCACCACGTTCTGCGCCTGCAGGGTCTTCAGCGCCTCGCGCAGCGTCATGCGGCTGACGCCGTGCGCCTCGCAGAGCTCGGCCTCGGTGGGCAGCAGCTGCCCGGCGGGCAGCTCGCCGCGCACGACCTGCTCCAGGATCGTCTCGGCGACCTGGGTGACCAGCGACGTGCGCGCCAAGGAACGGACCCTCCCCACCCGGCGCCGCGGTCCGGCGACCGGGCGCCGGGCGACTCTACCGGCGCGGCCCGGGCTCAGCGGTCGGCGGCCAGGCCGTGCTCGAGGCGCTGCAGCAGGGTCAGCGCGCCCGCGACGCCGGTGCCGTCGCCGTCCAGCGCCCGGTGCAGCCGCCCGGCCCAGTGGGTGCGCAGCAGGCCGATGTTCCGCGCGGCCAGCGCGGTGGGGTGCAGCGCCACCGCGCGCCCGTCGTGCCCCTCGTGGGAGCGCTCGACGAGGCTCTTGGCCTCCAGGGAGCGCACGGCCGCGCTGAGGTTGCTGCGCTGCATGCCGGTGGCCGCGGCGGCGGCACTGGGGGAGGTGCCGGGGTTCCGGTCGAGGTGGCGCATCACGGTGGTCTCGGTGGCCGTCAGCGCGACGACGCCCTCGAGCGCCCCGTGCCGGTGCTGCAGGTCGCGCGCGACGGTCATCAGCAGGTCGGCGAGGTCGGCGAGGTCGGCGAGGTCGGCGTCCTGCGGTGGCGGCGTCGCCGCGGTCTGTTCCACGTCCCCAGGGTACGCAGGTGGTTGTGGGGTTATAGTTATGGAACCATCACCGACAGACGAGGAACCCCGTGCCCGCTCCCGCGCCCGCCGGCGTCACCGGCGCCCCCGCGCTCCCGCCCGTCGAGGGCCACCGCGGCCTGACCCGCGGTCTGCTGCTCGTGCTCGCCCTGCTGTTCGCGATCGCCCCCTTCGCCACCGACCTGTACCTGGCCGCCTTCCCGCAGATGACCGGCGACCTGGGCACCGACGAGACCGGGGTCCAGCTGACGCTGACGGCGTTCCTGGTCGGTTCCGCCGCCGGCCAGCTCGTCTTCGGCCCGCTGTCCGACCGGTTCGGGCGCGTCCGCCCGCTGATCGCCGGAGCCGCGCTGTGCGTGCTCGCCAGCGCCGCCGCGGTCTTCGCCCCCACCGTCGGGCTCCTCGTCGCCGCCCGCGTCGCCCAGGGCCTGGGCGGGGCGGCCGGCATGGTCATCGGCCGTGCCGTGGTCGCCGACCTCGTCACCGGCCAGGCGGCCGCGCGCGCCCTGAGCCTGCTGATGATCGTCGGCGGCCTCGCCCCGGTCGTCGCCCCGCTCGTCGGCAGCCTGCTCGTCGACCCGATCGGCTGGCGCGGCATCCTCGCCGTCGTCCTCGCCCTGGCCGTCGTGATGCTCGTCGCGGTGCTCGCCGTGGTGCGCGAGTCGCACCCGCCCGCCCGGCGCGCCGCCGCCCGCGAACTGCGGGCCCGCTCCGGCTCCACCGCGCGCGACCTGCGCTCGCGCACCTACGTCGGCAACACCGTCGCGTTCGCGTTCGGGTTCGCCGTGATGATGGCCTACATCTCCGCCTCGCCGTTCCTGTACCAGGAGCTCATGGGGCTGGGGGAGGTGCAGTACGGCCTCGTCTTCGGAGTCAACGCCCTGCTGCTCGCCGCCGTCAGCGGCGTCTCCGCCCGACTGGCGGGCGAGCACCCCGTGCACCGGCTGCTCGGTGCCGGCCTGGGCCTGTCCCTGGCGGGTTCCGCGGCGCTGCTGCTGCTCGTGCTGCTCGACGTGCCCGCCCGGTGGTTCGCGGTCCCCATCGCGGTCGCCGTCGCCGCCCTCGGCCTGGTGCTGGGCAACGGCACCGCGCTCGCGCTGGCCGCGGTGCCCCGCGCCGCCGGGTCCGCCTCCGCGCTTCTCGGGGCGCTGCAGTTCGCGCTCGCCGCGCTGGTCACCCCGCTGGTCAGCCTCGGCGGCGGCACCAGCCCGCTGAACCTCGCGGTGGTCATGCTCACCTCGGCCGCCGTGGCCCTCGGCGGTTTCGCCCTGGGCAACGCCGGGCGCCGCCGGGCCGGCGTGCCGGCGCAGCGGCAGCACGGCTGAACGCGGTGGCGGGGCCCCGCGCCGGGCCCCGCCACCGGGTGCTCACGCCCGCCCGGCCGCGCGCACCGCGAGCGGCAGCGCGCGCAGCACCGCCTCCACGTCCGCCTCCGTCGTCGACGGCCCCATCGAGAACCGCACCGCGGTGCGGGCGGTGTCGGCGTCCAGGCCGGTGGCCAGCAGCACGTGGGAGGCGTCCTCCGAACCCGCCGAGCACGCCGAGCCGCTGGAGCACGCGATCCCCGCGGCCTCCAGCTCCAGCAGCACCGTCTCCCCGCCCACGCCCGCGAAGCAGAACGAGGCGTGGTGCGGCAGGCGCCGCACCGGGTGGCCGGTCAGCCGCGCACCCGGCACGGCGTCGAGGACCCCGGCGACCAGCCGGTCGCGCAGCGCCCGCAACCGCGCCGACTCCTCCTCGCGGGCCGCCTCGGCCAGGCCCAGGGCGACGGCCGTGCCGACGGCACCGGCGACGTCCACCGTCCCCGAACGACGGCCCTGCTCCTGACCGCCGCCGTGCAGCAGCGGTTCCAGCGGCACGGCGCCCCGCACGAACAGCGCGCCGGACCCGCGCAGCCCACCGAACTTGTGCGCCGAGACGGACAGCGCGTCCACCCCCAGCTCACCGGTGTCCAGCGGCAGGTGCCCGGCGGCCTGCACCGCGTCGGTGTGCAGGGGGACCCCGTGCGCCCGGCAGATCCGCGACACCTCCGCCAGCGGCTGCACCGTGCCGACCTCGTTGTTGGCGTACATGACGGAGACCAGCGCGGTGCCGTCGTCGACGAGCCGCTCCAGCTGCTCCAGGTCCACGACGCCGAACCCGTCGACGCCCACCTCGTCCACCCGGAAACCCCGCTGCACGAGCGCGCGGGCCGTCTCCAGCACCGCCGGGTGCTCGATCGCGGAGACCACGACGCGCCTGCGGTGCGGGTCCGCGCCCGCGATCCCGGTGACGGCCAGGTTGTCGGCCTCCGTGCCGCCACCGGTGAACACCACCTCCCCAGGCCGGCAGCCGAGGACCTGCGCCACCCCGGAGCGGGCCGCGTCCAGCCCCGCCCTCGCGGCGCGGCCGGCCTCGTGGGCGCTGGAGGGGTTCCCCGTGACGCTGGTCAGGTACGGCCACACGGCCTCCAGCACCTCCCGGCGCGGCGGGGAGGTCGCGGCGTGGTCCAGGTAGATCACGGTGCGACCCCCGCCGGGGCCCCGGCGGCCACCTCGACGTCCAGGCCGAGGTCGAGCGTGCGCGAGTTCTGCGTCAGCGCCCCCACCGAGATCAGGTCGACGCCGGTGCGGGCGATCGCGGCGACCGTGTCCAGCCGGACCCCGCCGCTGGCCTCCACCAGCGCGCGCGAGACCGCGCGTACCCGGCGCACGCCCTCGGCGAGGTCCTCCAGGGAGAAGTTGTCCAGCAGCACCACGTCGGGGTCGGCGGCCAGCACGGCGTCGAGCTGGTCGAGGCGGTCCACCTCCACCTCCACCGCCGTGGTGTGCGGGACCCGCTCGCGCACCCCGCGCAGGGCCGTGGTCACGTCCACGCCCTCGGCCAGCAGCACCGCCAGGTGGTTGTCCTTCACGAGTACCGCGTCCGACAGCGACCAGCGGTGGTTGCGGCCGCCCCCGGCGCGCACGGCGGCGCGCTCCAGCGCGCGCAGGCCCGGGGTCGTCTTGCGGGTGTCGACGATCCGCGCGCCCGTGCCCGCGACCGCCGCGACGAACTCCGCGGTGCCGGTGGCGGTGCCCGACAGGTGCTGCAGGAGGTTCAGGGCGACGCGCTCGGCGCGCAGCACGCCGCGGGCGGTGCCGCTGACGCGGCCCAGCACGTCGCCGGCGGCGAACCGGGTGCCGTCACCGGAGAACTCGCAGCGCAGCAGCGCGCCGCCGCTGAGGGCGGCGGCCTGCTCGAACGCGGCGACCGCGCAGGCGGTCCCGGCCAGCACGCCGGGCTCGCGGGCGCGCAGCTCCGCGTGCGCGACGGCGCCGGGCGGCAGCAGCGCCTCGCTGGTGACGTCCCCCCAGGGGGCGTCCTCGGCCAGGGCGGCGGCGACGACCGCCGCGGGGTCGGTCGGGTGCGTCACGCGGTCCTCCGCAGGGTTCGCCGGCGCGGCGCGCCGGGGGTCTCGGGGTGGTCCTGGCGGTGGTGCGCGCCGAGGCTCTCCGCGCGCAGGGTCGCCGCCGTCACGAGCAGGCGGGCCACCAGCAGCAGGTTCGCGTCCTCGTGGGCGCGGCGGTCCGCGCCGGGCACGTCACCCAGGTCCAGGGGGTGCTCCTCGGGCGTGAGCAGCTTCGCGGCGACCTGCAGGCCGGCCTCGTCGCGGAACAACCCGGCGTGCTCCCACAGCGCCGCGCGCAGGTCCCGGCGGGCCACGTGCGAGGCGAGCACGCCGGCGTCGCCGGGCAGTCGCACCACCTCGTCGGCGGCGAACGACGGCGGTGCGCCGTCCGACCCGGCGGTCACCGCCGCGACGTCGGCGGCCACCCGGGAACCGGTGACCAGCGCCTCCAGCAGGGAGTTCGACGCCAGCCGGTTCGCGCCGTGCACGCCCGTGCACGCGACCTCGCCCGCGGCCCACAACCCCGGCACCCCCGTGCGGCCGCGCGCGTCCGTGCGCACCCCGCCCATGAGGTAGTGCGCGGCGGGGGTCACCGGCACCGGTTCGCGGTCCGGGTCGATCCCGGCCGCCGCGCACATCGCGGCGATCCCGGGGAAGCGCTGCGCGAAACCCCTCCCGGTGCGGGCGCGCAGCCCGGTGGCGTCCAGCAGGGCCGGGCGGCCCCCGTGCGCGGCCACCGCCCGGGCCGTGGCGCGGGCCACGACGTCGCGCGGGGCGAGTTCCGCGCGCGGGTGGAGCGCGGGCAGGAACCGGTGCCCGGAGGCGTCGAGCAGCACCGCGCCGTCGCCGCGCACGGCCTCCGAGACGAGGAACGGCTCGTCGACCGCTGCGACCGTGGGGTGGAACTGCACCATCTCCAGGTCCGCCAGGCCGGCGCCCGCGCGCCACGCGGCGGCCAGGCCGTCGCCCGTGGCGACGACCGGGTTCGTGGTGCGGCTGAACAGCTGCCCGGCCCCGCCGGTGGCGAGCACCACCGCGGCCGCCTCGACGCGGTGCGGCGCGTCCTGCCCGTGGGCGTCGCGCAGCAGCAGGTCGGCGCCCACCACCCGGCCCCCGCGCAGCACCAGGCCGACGAGGAACGCCTCCTCCCGCACGACGACGTCGCTGCGGCGCACGGCCGTGGCCAGCGCCGCAGACATCGCCGCGCCGGTGCGGTCCCCACCGGCGTGCAGGACGCGCGGGCGCGAGTGCGCGGCCTCCAGGCCGAGGGCGAGACCGCCGTCGCCGTCGCTGTCGAACCGCGCCCCGCGCTCCAGCAGCGCCCGCAGCGCCGCCGGCCCCGCCGCGCACACCGCCTCCACCGCGGCCGGGTCGCACAGCCCGGCGCCGGCGGCCAGGGTGTCGGCCACGTGCGCGGCGACGTCGTCCGCGTCCGCGGCCACGGCGATGCCGCCCTGCGCCCACCGGCTGCTGCCGTCGCCGAGGACCGTCTTGGTCGCCAGCACGACCGATCCCGTGCGGGCGGCGTCCAGGGCCGCGGTCATCCCCGCGACGCCGGCGCCGATGACGAGGACGTCGCAGGAGGAGGCCGCGGGGTTCACGGCCGGACGGCCAGCATGCGCTCCAGCGCGGTGCGGGCGTCGGCCGCCACCTGCGCCGGCACGCTCACCCGGTTCACCACCTCGCCGCGCACCAGCGACTCCAGCACCCACGCCAGGTAGGCGGGGTGGATGCGGTACATCGTCGAGCACGGGCACACCACCGGGTCCAGGCAGGTGACGGTGAGGTCCGGGCGGGTGTCGGCCAGGCGGCGCACCATGTTGACCTCGGTGCCGATCGCGAACGCGGTCCCGGGTTCGGCGGCGTCCACGACCCGCTGGATGTACTGCGTGGAACCGCTCTCGTCCGCGGCGTCCACGACCTCCACCGGGCACTCCGGGTGCACGACGACCCGCACGTCCGGGTTCGCGGCCCGGGCCGCCTCGATCTGCTGCACCGTGAACCGCTGGTGCACCGAGCACCAGCCGCGCCACAGCACCACGCGGGCGTCGGTCAGCGCCTCGGGGGAGTTCCCGCCGCGCGGCTTGCGCGGGTCCCACAGCGGCATGGCGTCCAGCGGCACGCCCATCGCCTTGGCGGTGTTGCGACCCAGGTGCTGGTCGGGGAAGAACAGCACCCGCTGCGCGCGCTCGAACGCCCACTCCAGCACCTCGCGGGCGTTGGAGGAGGTGCAGACGATCCCGCCGTGCGCCCCGCAGAACGCCTTCAGCGCGGCGGCGGAGTTCATGTAGGTGACGGGCAGCACGGGAACCCTGCCGTCGGCGTCCGGTTCCGTGCCGTACAGCGCGGTGAGCTGCTCCCAGCAGGCGTCCACCGCGTCGATGTCGGCCATGTCGGCCATCGAGCACCCCGCCGCCAGGTTCGGCAGGATCACCGGCTGCTGCGGCGTGGTGAGCAGGTCGGCCGTCTCGGCCATGAAGTGCACCCCGCAGAACACGACGGCCTCCGCCTCGGGGTGGCGCTGGGACTGCTGCGCCAGCTGGAAGGAGTCACCGACGAAGTCGGCGTACCGCACGATCTCGTCGCGCTGGTAGGCGTGCCCCAGGATCGTCACCCGGTTCCCCAGGTGCTCCTTCGCGGCGCGGATCCGGCGGTCCAGCTCCTCCGGCTCGAGCAGGCGGTACTCGGCGGGGATCTGCTGCTGCACCGGGGTGGTGGCCGGGGCCGGGTCCTGCCGTGAGGCGCCCGCGCCGTACGTCGGTGCGGGCAGCGGCAGGCCGGGGACGGCGTCGAACTGCCAGGGGCCGCTGGGCAGGTCGGGATCGCACGTCTCGCTGTCCACGCTCCCCGGGGTGCGGGTGAGCAGGGCGATCTGCGTGGGGACGGACGCCATGGCGAGCTCTCTCTCGGGGTCAGTGGTCACCGACGGGCGGGCCCGTGGGTCCCGGTTCCTCGGCGGGGTTTCGGGGGTCTGGTCAGGCGAGGGGGCCGGCGGTCTGCAAGGGGCCGGCGGAACCCTCGGGGACGACGGCGCGGTACAGCTTGGGCGGCCGGTGCCTGCCACCGGTCTGCCGCTCACCGGTCGGCACGATCGTCCCCGAGTGCTCCACCTGGCGGCGGAAGTTCGCCGGGTCCAGCGGGCGCTGCAGGATCGCCTCGTGCACCTCGCGCAGTTCCGCCAGGGAGAACCTCTCCGGCAGCAGGTGCAGCGCGACGTGGGCGTGTTGCACCTTGGTGCGCAACCGCCACAGCGCGTACCGGACGATCTCGTCGTGGTCGAACGCCAGGCCGGTGCAGTCGTCGGCGGCGGTCCAGCGCACGTTCTCGCCCTCCACGGCCGCGGCCGCCAGGTGGCTGCGCACCAGGGCGGAGTACACCACCGAGACCACGCGCCGGCCGGGGGATCGGTCGGGGCGCCCGAACGTGTACAGCTGCTCCAGGTAGCTGGGCCGCAGGCCCGTCGTCTCCGCCAGGGTGCGCCGGCCGGCGTCGCTGAGGCTCTCGTCGCCGCGCACCCAGCCGCCGGGCAGCGCCCACTGCCCGCCGAACGGGTCGCGCGTGCGGCGCACCAGCGGCAGGTGCACGCGCCGCTCGCCGTCGCGGTCGGGGAGCAGCGCGAAGATCACCGTGGAGACGGCGACGAGGATCGCCTGCTGGGACTGCGCCACCGTGGACCCGCCGCTCCCTCGTGCCCACCCGGCCCCGCCGCGGGGGAGTAAGGGTGGTTCTGACAACAACTGCGGCGAGCGTAGGGCAGCGCCCCGCCGGCTGACAAGCGCCCCGCGTCGCCGCCGTGTTCAGCCGTGCGGCTCCTCCAGCCGCAGGAACCGCCACACCGGGTCCTGACCCCCGGCCAGCTCGGCCAGCAGCCCGGTGCCCACCGGCAGCCGGTCCAGGTGGTGCACCCCCGCCGGGGCGTCCCCGGCGGCCAGCGCCAGCGCGGTGCGGGCGACGACCTCGGCCGTCGCGCGGGTCTGCTCCACGCCCGCCACCGCGAACGCGGCGTGCGCGCGCCCGTCCGGCGACCAGGCGTCGGCGCGCGCGGCGTACTCCCGGGTGCCCACGTGGACCTGCGACAGGGCGCGCACCAGCGCCGAGCGCACCCGCGGCGAGGTGCCGGCCCGGGTGCCGCGCAACCGGCCCAGCGCGAACAGGGCGGCCCCCGCGGCGGCCGGTTCCAGCACCAGGCGGGTCGTCACGTCCGCCACCCCCAGGCTCGCGCGCACCGCCGGGGCGTCGGCGACGGCGAACGGGCGGGCGGTGCGCACCCGCACCCGCCCGGACGGCGAGGCCGGCGGCAGGGCCGTGCGCCGCGCCGCTCCCGGTGCACCGTCCAGCAGCGTGTCCACCGTCCAGCGCACCCCCTCGCGGCCGTGGCGCTCCCCGGCGCCCAGCAGCACCGTGATCGCCACCCGCCCCGCGCCGCCGACCGCCTCGTGCGCGGCCCGTGCCAGCAGGTTGGTCGCCCCCGGTGCCAGCCCCACCGACAGCGCGGCCGTCGCGCCGGTGCGGCGGGCCAGCGGGTCCAGGGCCTCCAGGCGGGCCAGGTGCGCGGGGGTCGCCCCCACGTCGACGACGGAGACGCCCGCGCCCAGCAGCGCGCGCGCCGCCGCGTCGTCGCCCGCCTCCAGCGCGAGCACGGCGACCCGCGCACCCGCGGCCGCCCGCACCAGCGCCGCGGTGTCGCGCACGTCGACGACCGCGCCGCGCGCCCCGAGCTCGGCCGCCCGGGCGCGCACCCGTCCCGCGCCGCGACCGGCGACCACCAGGCGCCGCCCCAGCAGCGGGGCCAGCCTCCCGCTCACCCGTCGGCCCGCGGCGCCCAGCGCGCCCAGCACCACCACGTCCACCGGTCCGTCCTCGACGATCACGGACGTGATCGTGCCGCCCCGGTGGCGCTGCGGGGCAGGCGGTTCCGCGACCGGCGAAACCGGCGTGACAACCCGCGGGGGGCGGACGTACCGTCGAGGTACACGGGAGAGGAGGTGGTCCGGTACATGAGTTCTCATCGGACGCGTGAGGTGGCTGCCCGCTAGCAGCCGCGCGATGGACGCGGACCGCTCTGGTCGCCCCGCGCGGCGCGGCGAAACCACGGCAGTCACCGGGTCCCCGGGCGCCGGCCCGTCCAGCCGGCCCTCACCCCGCCACGCGGGGGAGGAAGCGCCCGGGGGCCTTCTCCTGTCCGGGGGCGGCGGGCGTGCTCACGGGCCCCCTCGGCCGTGCTCGGCGCGGCGTGCCCCCACCGTCCTGCGCGCCCCGCCGTTCGTCGGTGCCGGGGCGGTGGACCGGTGCGGGCGGGCGCGGCGATGGCCGATGATGGACGCCGTGAGCGACCTCATCGACACCACCGAGATGTACCTCAAGACGGTCTTCGAGCTGGAGGAGGAGGGCATCGTGCCGATGCGCGCCCGCATCGCCGAGCGCCTGCACCACTCCGGCCCCACCGTCTCGCAGACGGTGGCGCGCATGGAGCGCGACGGGCTGCTGCACGTCGGCACCGACCGCCGCCTGGAGCTCACCGACGCCGGCCGCACCAAGGCGATGCGCGTCATGCGCAAGCACCGGCTGACCGAGCGGCTGCTCACCGACGTCATCGGCCTGGAGTGGTCCCTCGTGCACGAGGAGGCCTGCCGCTGGGAGCACGTCATCTCCGAGGAGGTCGAGAAGCGCCTCGTCGACATCCTGGACCACCCGCACTCCTCGCCCTACGGCAACCCGATCCCCGGGCTGGAGGAGCTGGGGGAGACCGGCTCCGCGGAGGACTTCCGCGCCGGTGTGCAGCCCCTGACCGCGGCCGGCGCCGACGGTGGCGCCCTCGTCGTGCGCCGCCTGGGCGAGCCGCTGCAGACCGACGTGGCGCTGCTGGCGCGCTTCGCCGAGGCGGGCCTGCGGCCGGGGGCCGAGGTCGTCGTCAAGCCGTCCGCCGGGGGCTTCGGGGTGGCGCTGGGCGAGGTCGTCGTGGAGCTGAGCACCGCCGAGGCGTCGCACCTGTTCGTCGCCGCCCGGGACTGACCGCCGCAGCGCGTTCGTCGCCGGTTCGTCACGCGACTGCCACGCGGACGTCACCGGGTCGTGACATCGGGGGTCCGCAGGGGTTATGGTCCACCCGCTTCCGTGAACGCTCACGCGGGAGCCCTCGAGCGGACGCCGAGCCCTGCCACCGCGTCGAGGTCCCACGCACACGTGTGGCAGGGACGGGGGAACCAATTTCCCGGGCGCGATCCGACGGCCAGCCGGGCCGGGGTGAGCGTCCTTGGGGTGAAGCCGGTGAGAACCGGCCGGGCGATGCTCCCGCCCGAACCCGACAGCTCACCTCGCAGGCGTCGGAGAGGCACACCACCTTGACGACTCGTGTCCAGGCGCGCCACCGCGCCGACGTCCGTCCCCGCACGACCCTGACCGACCTCGGTGAGGCCCTCAGCCGGCACGCCGGCGGTGTCGGCCGCGCCGGCGCCGTCGCCGCGGCGACCGGTGGCCTCCTGGCCACCGTCGCCCTGCCGGCCGCGGCCGTCCCGGCCGCCGCCCCCGCCGCCGCCGTGGCGAGCGTGGGCACGGTCAGCACCGCCGTCAGCGCCGGGCTGACCACGGCCGTCGACTCCGCCTTCGGCACCACCGCCGTCGGCGTGGTCTCCGCGCCCGCCGGGGCGGCCGCCGTGACCACCCTGACGGCCTTCAGCACCGTGCCGACCCCGGCGCCCCCGCCGCCGCCGGTCGTCGTGGTCGAGCGCAGCGAGCGCAGCGCCGCCGACGCACCGGTCGTGGAGGCCTCGGTCCACCAGTCCGCCGTCGACGCGGCCCTGGCGGTCGAGGCCGTCCAGGCCGCCGCCCCGGCCCCCGCCCCGGCCCCCGCGCCCGCACCGGCTCCGGCCACCTCGCTGGGCCAGCAGATCCTCGCCGTGGCCGACGACTACGTGGGCGTGCCGTACGTGTACGGCGGCAGCACCCCCGCCGGCTTCGACTGCTCCGGCTACACCAGCTACGTCATGCGCCAGGTCGGCGTGTCCCTGCCGCGCACCGCGAACGCCCAGCTGGGCGCCAGCGCGCGCATCTCCCGCGGCGAGGCCGTGCCCGGCGACCTCGTCTTCTTCACCGACGGCGGCCGCGCCTACCACGTCGGCATCTACGCCGGCGACGGGAAGATGTGGGACGCCCCCCGCAGCGGCAAGCCCGTCCAGCTGCGCTCCGTGTGGAGCGACTCCGCGGTCTACGGCCGCGTCGCCCCCGTCGCCTGACGACGGCCCCCGACCGGGCCCGGCACCTCGAACCGAGGTGCCGGGCCCGTTCCACGTCCACCGGCACCCGCCGCGCACCGCGGCGAAACACGTGTCCTCGAGCCCCCGCGCGACGTACAGTGCGGTCACGACGGCGGGAGGAGCGGAGGCGAGCATGAGCAGTCCCACGACCGCGCGGTGCGCCGGCCCCGCAGCCCCCCGCCCGTACCTGCCCCCGATGACAGTGGGGGTACCCGCGGTGCGCCGGTGCGCGCACGTGCGTCAGCACGTGCATCCCGCCGCGCACGTCGTCGCTACCAGAGGCGTCGTCCCCACCGGGGACGGCGCCTCTCGTCGTCCGTGGAGGTGGATGTGCGCACCCTCGTGCTGAACGCCGGTTACGAGCCGCTCGCGGTGGTGTCCTTCCGGCGCGCCCTCGTCCTGGTCCTCGCCGGGAAGGCCTCGGTCGTGCTGGCCGACGCCGATCCCGTCGTGGGCGCGACCGTGAGCCTGGAACGCCCCTCGGTGATCCTGCTCACCCGCTACGTGCGGGTGCCGCGGGGCAGCGTGGTGCCGGTCAGCCGCCGCGGTGTCCTGCGGCGCGACCACCAGCGCTGCGCCTACTGCCGCGGCCACGCCGCCACGGTCGACCACGTCCTGCCCCGCAGCCGGCGCGGCCCGGACACCTGGGAGAACCTGGTGGCCTGCTGCGTGCGCTGCAACAACGCCAAGGGCGACCGCACCCCGGAGGAGATGGGCTGGACGCTGCCGTTCCGCCCGGCACCGCCGCGCGGCGCGTCGTGGGCGGTGCGGGGCGCGGAGCAGGCCGACCCGCGCTGGGACGAGTACCTGGCGCAGGCGGCCTGAGGGGCCCGGGCGGCGCCCGGCGGAAAAGGGCGGGCTGCCCACCGCCGCGCGCCGCTAGCGTCGAGCGGTGCCCACCCCGGTCCCGGTCCGTCCCCGGCGCGCCCGTCCCGCGCGCCCGTCGCCCCCGGGGCGCCCCGCCGCGGCCGCCCGCCGCGCCCCGGACCCGCGCAGCCTGACCGCGGCGCGGCTCGCCGGGCCGCGCGTGGTCGTCGCGACCGCCCTCGCCGTGCTCGCCGCCGCCGGGGAGACCCTCGCGAGCGTCGTGACGGGCCGCCTCGCCGCCGGGCCGACCACCGGCCTCGTCACTGCCCTGGGCGTGCTGCTCGTCGGCGCCGCCCTGCTCGACACCGCGGGCCGCACGGTGTTCGCCACCCGCGTCGGCCGCGCCGAGGGGCGGCTGCGCGCCGACCTGCTCGACGCCGCGCTCGCCCAGCCGCTGCCGGTGCTGGCCGAGCAGGCCGTCGGCGAGGTCATCGACCGCGTCGACGACGACCCGCGCCAGCTGGCCCGGCTCCTGCGCGAGACCGGGTGGTTCCTGGGGCGCGCCCTGCTGCGCTCCGCGCTGGCGTGGGTGGTCGCCGGGCTGACGTGGTGGCCGGCGTGGTTCGCCTTCCCCCTGGTGGCGGTCGCCGCGCTGCTGGTGGCCCGGCCGCTGACCGCGGAGGTCGCCCGCCGCAAGCTGGCCGAGGAGGCCGCCTGGACCGAGCACGCCGCCCAGCTGGAGGAGGCCGTCGCCGCCCGCGACGACGTGCGCGCCGCCCTGGGGCGCCCGCACGTGCTGCGCCGCTACGCCGAGGGCGCCGCGGTCGTGCTGCGCGCCGTGGGCGCGACCAGCCGCACCGCCTCCGCGGTCGGGCTGCGCACGGCCCTGGTGCTCTCGCTGCTGCTGGTGGCGCTGGTGCTGGGCGGGGTGGTGCTGGTGCGGCGCGGTGACCTGGGCGTCGCCGACCTCGTGACCACGTGGCTGCTGCTGGCCGGGTTCGTCGGCGCGCTCACCCAGGTCAGCGACCGCCTGCCGGAGGTGCAGGCGGGGCTGGGGGCCCTCCAGCGCACCCGGGCGCTGCTGACCTCGCCGCCGGAGCCGGCCGGCGGGGACCCGCTGCCGGCCGGGCCCCTGTCCCTGGAGGTGAGCCGGCTCGACTTCGCCCACCCCGGCGGGTTCGCGCTGCGCGGGGTGGACCTCACGGTGCCCGCCGGCACCACCTGCGCGCTCGTCGGGCGCAGCGGCTCGGGCAAGTCGACCCTGGCGGCGATGTTCTCCCGCGCGGTCGAGCCGCCGCCCGGTGCCGTGCTCGTGGGCGGGCGCGACGTGCGGGAGCTGGACCTGCACCAGCTGCGCCGCGCCGTGGGCGTGGTCACCCAGCGCACCGAGCTGCTGGCGGCGACGCTCGCCGAGAACGTCGCGCTGGCCGCCGACGTGCCGCGCGCCGCCGTGGAGGACGCGGTGGACGCCCTGGGCCTGCGGGAGTGGGTGGACGCCCTGCCGCAGGGCCTGGACACCCCCCTCGGCCCCGGCGGCACCACCCTGTCGGCGGGTGAGGAGCAGCTGGTGGCGTTCGCCCGGCTGCTCGTGCGGGACGTGCGGGTCGTCGTCCTCGACGAGGCCACCGCCCGCATGGACCCCGTCACCGAGCACCGCGTCACGGCCGCCGCCGAGCGGCTCCTGGCGGGCCGCACCGGCCTGCTCATCGCCCACCGCCTGGGCACCACCGCCCGGGCGGGCTCCGTCGCCGTCCTCGACGGCGGCCGCCTCGTGCAGCGGGGGCCGCGCGCCCGGCTGGCCGCCGAGCCCGGTCCCTTCGCCGACCTGCTGGCCGCCGCCGGCTCCACCAGCCACCCCGACCACCCCGACCACCCCGGCCCCGCGGAACCCGCTGGGCCAGCCGGACCCGCCGACCCCGCGCTGCGGCGCCCCGCCTCCGCACCCCGACCGCGCCCGGCCCCGCCCGTGCCGGCGCCGCGCCTGGCCCGGGCCGTGCTGCGCGCCGTGCGCGTGCACCCGGGGTGGGGGCTGCGCGGCGCCCTCCTGTTCCTGCTGGTGTCGCTGCTCGGCGCCCACGGCGCGGTGACCGGCAAGCTGTGGGGCGAGGTCGTCGCCGGGGTCTCCGGGCCCGGCCCGGCGTCCCCGGGCGGTGCGTGGCCGTGGGCGCTCGCGGTGTGCGCCGCCCTCGTCGCCGGGCCGTTCGCGCTGCGCGGCGCGCTGCGGGTGTACTTCTCCTGGTGGAACGCGGTCGCGCTGCGGACCCGCTGCGCGGTGCTGGCCGGGCAGACGCGCCCGCACCGGCTGCCGCGCGTGCCCGCCGGGGAGGTCACGGCCCGCTGCCTGGACTCCGACCGCTTCGTCCTCTACGTGGACCGCTGGGTCGACGTCGTCATCGGCGGCTGCGTCGTGCTCGTCACCGCCCTCCTGGCGGGCAGCGCCGCGGCGGGCGGCGTCGTCGCGGGGGTCATGGCCGTCTCGGCGCTCGTGTCCGTCGCCGGCGCCGGGACCGCCGGCCGCAGCGCCACCCGCGCCGGCGACACCCGCGTGCGCTTCGGCCGCTCGCTGGGCTCCGCCGTGGACGCCGCCCGCACCGTCAAGCTGGCCGCCGCGGCGCCGGACGTGCTCGCGCACCTGCACCGCGTGGACGACGCGCGGGTGCGCGCGTCGCTGCGGGAGTTCCGGGTGCGGGCCGTGCTGGACGGCGTGCCCGTCGTCCTCGTCCAGCTGGGCCTGGTCCTCACCTGGTGGCTGCACCTGCGCGGCACCTGGGACCTGGCGACGGCGCTGCTGGTGTCCACGGCCGTGGCCGGCTCCACTTACTTCGGGCAGGTCGCCGGCGCGGTCGTGACCGAGGCGCCGGTGGCGCGCGGGTGGCTGCGCGCCGTCGCCCAGCTCGCCGGCACCGCCGACGTCCTGCACCCGCCCACCGGCGTGGACCTGGTGGCCGGCACCGCCCCCGCACCGCCTCCGGTGGCCCGCACCCGGCTGCGCGCGCTGGAGCTGCGGGGCTTCACCGCCGTCCACGACGACGGCACGGTCGGTGTCGAGGGGGTGGACCTGCGCGTGGCGGCCGGGGAGCTGGTGCTGCTGACGGGACGGGTGGGCTCGGGCAAGTCCAGCCTGCTGGCCGCCCTGGCGGGTCTGGTGGATCACGAGGGGGTGCTGCGCTGGAACGGCGAGGAGGTCGCCGACCCGCAGGACTTCCTGCGCCCGGCGCGGGTCAGCCACGTCGCGCAGCTGCCGCGCGTGCTGTCGGGCTCGTTCGCGGACAACGTGGCCCTCGACCACGCGGGGGCCGCCCGGCGCCTGCCGGAGGCGCTGGCCGACGCCCGGCTGGCGCCGGACGTGTCGGCCGCGGGCGGTCCGGGCGCCCTCATCGGGCACCGGGGGGTGCGGCTGTCGGGCGGTCAGGTGCAGCGGCTGGCGCTGGCCCGCGCCCTGGCGTCGGGAGCGGACCTGCTCCTGGCCGACGACGTCTCCTCCGCGCTGGACGCGCGCACCGAGCTGGAGCTGTGGCAGGCCCTGCGGCACCGGGGCACCACGGTCCTCGGGGCCAGCTCGAAGCGCGCGGCGCTCGCCGTGGCGGACCGCGTCGTCGTCCTGGCCGACGGGCGGGTCGCCGGCTGCGGGCCGTGGCGCGACCTCGCGCCGCGCTGGGGCCACCTCGCCGGCTGACGGCCGGCTGACGGGCCGGCGCCCGCCCGCCGCCACCCGGCGGCGGGCGGGACGCCCTCAGGCCTGCTCGGCGACGAGCGTCACCGGCACGTTGCCGCGGGTGGCCTTGGAGTACGGGCACAGCTCGTGGGTGCGCTCCAGCAGCCGCTGCAGCTCCTCGGTGCCCATGCCCTCCACGCTGGCGCGGATGGTGGCGGTGACGGCGTAGCTCTCGCTCTCCGGCCCGAAGCCGACCTCGACGTGCAGGGTCGACCCCGAGGCGTCCACGCCCATCTCCTTCGCCGCCAGGCCCATCGCGCCCTGGAAGCAGGCGCCGTAGCCGGCGGCGAACAGCTGCTCCGGGTTGGTGCCGCCGCCGGGGCCGCCGACCTCCTTCGGTGCCTGCAGCACCACGTCGAGGGCACCGTCGTCGGAGACGGCGCGTCCTCCGCGCCGGCCGCCCGTGGTGGTCACGCGCGCCGTGTAGACGATCTTCTCGGGGGTGTTCACCATGCCCGCGACGTTAGGTCGATCCGCTCCGGGCCGCACGGGGGAGGCCGGCGCCGTTCCGGGGTGCGAGGGTGGGGGCCACCACGACGGTGGACGTGCGGTGGACACGACGAGCAGGGGGAGGCCTCCGTGGGCGACGGCAGGGACGAGAGCAGGAGCAGGCAGAGCGCCTCGATCGACGCGGTGCTGCGCGAGGTGCTGCGCCAGGGGCGCCTGGACCCGGGCGCCGAGCGGCTGGCCGCGCAGGGCGTGGACCGGCTGCGCACCTTCCTCGCCGGCGACGCGTCGGTGAACGACGGGACCGGGCGGGCGGCAGCGGCGGAGGCCACCGCGGAGGCGGTGGACGCGGAGGCGGTGGACGCGGAGGTCGTCGAGGAGGCGGGGGGCGTCGGCGCGCCGGAGCAGCGGCTGCGCCACGTGGTCCCGCTGCGCGGCGGTGAGCGCGTGGAGGTGGTGGTGCCCGAGCGCTTCACCCGCGCCGACGCCCGGCGCGTCGCCGCGGTCCTGGAGGCGCTGGCGCTGGACGACGACGAGGAGGAGGCGCAGGCGTGAGCGCCCAGCGCGACGTGGAGGTCACCGGCACCGTGCGGCTGGGGCAGTTCCTCAAGCTCGTCGGCGCCGTGGACTCCGGCGGTGAGGCCCGTGAGGTGCTGGCGGCCGGTGAGGTCAGCGTCAACGGCGAGGTCGACGACCGCCGCGGCCGGCAGCTCTCCGACGGTGACGTCGTCGAGCTCGGCGGGCAGGAGTGGCGGGTCCTCGTCGGCTGACGGGCGGAGCCGTCGACCGGTCTCACCGCCCGGGCAGCCGCCACGCGGACACGTGGGAGGTGCTCGCGGCGGTGAACGGCGACTCGTCCCAGTCCGCCCACCGCCCGGCCGGTTCCATCCCGGCCAGGCGGGCCATGAGGTCCAGCTCCGAGGGCCACACCCAGCGGTGCGGGGAGCGGAACAGCGACCCCGCGCCGTCGCGCACCCGGTAGTGGTGCGACACCAGCCGCTGGTTCAGCACGTCGATGGTGTCGACGCCGACGTGGTGCTCGCCGACGTGGAAGGGGATCGCCGTCTGACCCGGCGGCAGGCGCTGCAGCGGCGGGACGAACACCTCCACGACGAACACCCCGCCGGGTTCCAGGTGCCGTGCGGCGTTGCGGAAGCACGCGACCTGCTCGTCCTGCGTGAGCAGGTTCGTGATCGTGTTGTAGACGAGGTAGACGAGGCGGAAACCCCCGCAGCCGGGGGCGGTGGCGCTCGCCATGTCCCCGATCGCGACGGGGACCGCGTCGGCACCGGGTTTCTCCCGCAACCGCGCGGCCATGTGCTCGGACAGCTCGACGCCCGCCACCGGCACGCCCCGCGCGCTCAGGGGGAGGGCGACGCGCCCCGTCCCCACCGCCAGCTCCAGCGCGGCGCCGTCGGCGGCGCGCCGGGCGAGGAAATCCACCGTCGGCCCGAGGACCTCGGGGGTGGACGTGAACGCCGACGCCTCGTCGTAGTCCCGGGCCACCTCCGGGCCCCACAGCTGCTCGGTCGCGCTCACGCCCCGACGCTCCCACCGGGCGGCGGCGGACCACCAGAGGTTTTCCGGGGGCGGCCGCGGGGGGTACGCCCGCGGGGCCCGAGGGGCTAGCGTGCGCGGTGCAGGAACCGCGCCGCACACGCCCGGCGCGGGCCTCGAGGACGAGGGAGGAGGACCGGTGCACGCGCACGTCCAGCCCGCGGTCACCACCGGGAGCGCCGCCGCCGAGGAGGTTCCCGCGTGAGGGAGCACACCGTCCGCGTCCGCCGCAGCGCCGAGGAGTTCGGCCGCGAGGAGGAACTGGCCTGGAAGCTCGCCGAGGTGGCCACCGACCCGGTGCCAGTGGACGACGAGGTGGTGGCGATGGTCGTCAACCGGGTCCTCGACGACGCCGCCGTCTCGGCGGCCGCGCTGCTGCGCGGGCCCGTGGTGGCCGCCCGCGCGCAGGCCCTGTCGCACCCGCCCTCGCGCGGCGGGCGCGGTGGCCTCGTCGCCGGCACCCGCGAGGCCGTGTCGGTGGAGTGGGCGGCGTGGGCGAACGGCGTCGCGGTGCGTGAGCTGGACTTCCACGACACGTTCCTGGCCGCGGAGTACTCCCACCCCGGCGACAACGTCCCCGCCCTCGTGGCGGTCGCCCAGCACGCCGGGTGCGACGGTGCCGCCCTGCTGCGGGGGATCGTCACCGCCTACGAGGTGCAGGTGGACCTGGTGCGCGCGATCAGCCTGCACCGGCACAAGATCGACCACGTCGCCCACCTGGGGCCCTCGGTGGCCGCGGGGCTGGGGACGATGCTGGGCCTGAGCACCGAGGTGGTGCACCAGGCGATCGGGCAGGCCCTGCACACCACGACAGCCACCCGCCAGTCCCGCAAGGGCGCCATCTCCACCTGGAAGGCGCACGCCCCCGCGTTCGCGGCCAAGGCCGCGGTGGAGGCGGCGGACCGCGCGGTGCGGGGGCAGACCAGTCCCGCGCCGATCTACGAGGGGGAGGACGGGGTCATCGCCCGGCTGCTCGACGGCCCGGACGCCGTCTACGAGGTGCCGCTGCCGGAGCGCGGCGAACCCCGCCGGGCGATCCTCGACACGTACACCAAGGAGCACTCCGCGGAGTACCAGGCGCAGGCGCTCATCGACCTGGCCCGCCGGCTGCACCGGGAGCACCCCGAGCTGCGCGAGGCCGCGAACGTCGCCTCGATCGTGCTGCACACCTCGCACCACACCCACACGGTCATCGGTTCCGGGGCGAACGACCCGCAGAAGCACGACCCCACCGCCAGCCGGGAGACGCTGGACCACTCGGTGCCGTACGTCTTCGCCGTGGCGCTGCAGGACGGCACCTGGCACCACGAGCACTCCTACGCCCCGGGACGCGCCGCCCGCCCGGACACGGTCGCGCTCTGGCGGCGGGTGAGCACCGTCGAGGACCCGGAGTGGACCGCCCGCTACCACGAGAGCGACCCGGCGCGGAAGGCGTTCGGGGCGCGCGCGGTCATCACCCGCACCGACGGTTCCACCCTCGTCGACGAGATCGCCGTCGCCGACGCGCACCCGCTGGGGGCGCGCCCGTTCGGCCGCGAGGAGTACCTGGCGAAGTTCCGCACCCTGGCCGCCGGGGTCCTCGACGGCGCCGAGGTGGAGCGGTTCGCGGGCCTCGCGCAGCGCCTGCCGGAGCTGGACGCCGCCGGTGTGCGGGAGCTCGGGATCGTCGCCCCGCCCGGGTACCTGGAGGCCGTACCGCTGCCGGAGGGGCTGTTCTGATGCTGTACTCCACCACCACCCCGGCCGCGAAGCGGAAGGCGCTGCGCGCCGGCCTCGCCTCCGGGGGACTGCTGCGGTTCCCGGGGGCCTTCAACCCGTTGTCGGCCAGGTTGGTGCAGCGCAAGGGGTTCGAGGGGGTGTACGTCTCCGGTGCGGTGCTCTCCGCCGACCTGGGGTTGCCGGACATCGGGCTGACGACGCTGCCGGAGGTCGCGGGTCGCGCCGCCGAGGTCGCCCGGCAGACCGACCTGCCCGTCCTCGTCGACGCCGACACGGGTTTCGGTGAGCCGCTGAACCTGGCGCGCACCGTGCAGGCGCTGGAGGACGCCGGGGTCGCCGCGTTCCACGTCGAGGACCAGGTGAACCCCAAGCGGTGCGGCCACCTGGAGGGCAAGTCCGTCGTCGACGACGCCGCGGCCGTGCGCCGGGTCAAGGCCGCCGTCGACGCCCGCCGCGACGGCGACCTCGTCGTCGTCGCCCGCACCGACGTGCGCGGGACGATCCCCGGTCCGGAGGGCCTGCGGGCCGCGGTGGAGCGTTCCCGGATGCTCGTGGACGCCGGCGCGGACGTCCTCTTCCCCGAGGCGATGGCCGACCTCGCGGAGTTCGAGGCGGTCTGCTCCGCCGTCGACGTGCCGGTCCTGGCGAACGTGACGGAGTTCGGCCGCAGCGACCTGTTCACCCACGAGCAGCTGCGCGACGCCGGCGTGCGCCTGGTCATCCACCCCGTCTCGCTGCTGCGGCTGGCGATGGGCGCCGCCGACCGCGCCCTGGACGCCCTGGCCGCCGAGGGGACGCTGGCGGGCCGGATCGGGCAGATGCAGACCCGGGCGCAGCTGTACGACCTGCTCGACTACGCCTCCTACGGCGAGTTCGACTCCGGGGTCCACGACTTCAGCCTGGAGGGCAACAGGGACGGCTGACCTCCCGGGTCGGCGCGGGCGACGCGAAGGGGCGTGGCGTGAGCACGAGGGAACAGGGCGGGCCGGAGGTCCGCAAGGGGCTGGCGGGCGTGGTGGCCGACACCACGGCGATCTCGAAGGTGAACCCGGAGACGAACTCACTGCTCTACCGGGGGTACCCGGTGCAGGAGCTGGCGTCCTCCTGCTCGTTCGAGGAGGTCGCCTGGCTGCTGTGGCACGGCGAGCTGCCCTCGCCCCAGGAGCTGGCCGGCCTGCGCGAGCGGGAACGCGCGCACCGCGCGCTGGACGCGCCGGTGGCGCGCGTGCTGGGGGAGCTGCCGGTCGACGCGCACCCGATGGACGTCGTGCGCACGGCCGTCAGCGCGCTGGGCGCCCTCGCCCCCGACGCCGCCGACTCCTCCCCGGGGGCGGAGCTCGCCAAGGCCGAGCGGCTGTTCGCCGCCCTGCCGGCGGTCGTGGCGCTCACCCAGCGCCGCAGGCACGGCCTGGCAGCGGTGGCGCCCCGCGACGACCTCGGGTACGCCGCGAACTTCCTGTGGCAGGTGCTCGGCGAGGAACCCGCACCGGAGGTCGTACGGGCGTTCGAGGTCTCCCTCGTCCTGTACGCGGAGCACTCCTTCAACGCCTCCACGTTCACCGCGCGCGTGGTCGCCTCCACGCTGTCGGACCTGCACTCGTCCGTCACCGCAGCGGTGGGGGCGCTCAAGGGGCCGCTGCACGGCGGGGCCAACGAGGCGGTGTGGGACGTGTTCGAGCGGATCGGCCCGGGGGAGGGGGCCGGTGAGCGGGCCCGCCGCTGGCTCGCGGACGCCCTCGCGCAGCACCGCAGGATCATGGGGTTCGGGCACCGCGTCTACCGCCACGGCGACTCCCGGGTCCCCACCATGCGTGCCGCCCTCGGCGAGCTGGCCGCCCACCTGGGGCGGTCGGACGTCCTCGACCTCTACGACGCGCTGGAGGCGGCGGTGCGCGAGGAGAAGGGGATCGAGCCGAACCTGGACTTCCCCGCCGGGCCGACCTACCACCTCGTCGGGTTCGACACCCCCGTGTTCACGCCGGTCTTCGTCGCCGCCCGGGTCACCGGCTGGACGGCGCACGTGGTGGAGCAGCGCGCGGCCAACTCCCTCATCCGCCCGCTGTCGGCCTACGACGGGCCCGCCGAACGGCACCTGACGGGCTGACCCGAGGCGGCGACGTGCGGCGGCGCGGTCCCCACCGCCGGCGGGACGGTGCGGCTCAGGCCCGTGCGGCGCGCTGGACGATCTCGACGGCGGTGCCGCGCAGCTCGCGGTCGGCGTGCTGCGACGGCGACGGCGACGGCGCAGTGCGTCGACCGCACCCCTGTCCGCATCGGGAGCCGGCCGCGAGCACGGGGCTCGACGGGGCTCGACGGGGCCCGACGGGGCCCGACGTGGCCCGGCACGCCTGCGCGGGCGCCGTCTGCTTCGCCGGGGCACCCTCCGGGAGCCGTCCGTGCGGCGGCACGGGCCCGTGAGCGCGCCGGGTCGAGGCGCGGCGGGCAGCGCCCCCGGCAGGATTCGAACCTGCGACCGTCGGATTAGAAGTCCGGTGCTCTGTCCGCTGAGCTACGGGGGCCCGGGCCCGTGCCGGGCCCGGGGGCACCCTACCGAGGGCGGAGCGCGCCCGGCGACGACTCGACTAGCCTGGGGCCGTGCCGGAATTCATCTACGTCATGTCGAAGGCGCGCAAGGCGCACGGGGACAAGGTCATCTTGGACGACGTCTCCCTCTCCTTCTACCCGGGGGCCAAGATCGGGGTGGTCGGCCCCAACGGCGCCGGCAAGTCGAGCGTCCTGAAGATCATGGCGGGCCTGGACCAGCCCTCCAACGGCGAGGCGCGACTGGCGCCCGGCTTCAGCGTCGGCATGCTCATGCAGGAGCCGCCGCTGGACGAGTCGAAGACGGTCCTGGAGAACGTGCAGGACGGCCTGGGCGACCTCAAGAAGAAGATGGACCGCTACAACGAGATCACGGCGTCCTTCGAGGACCCGAACGCCGACTACGACGCCCTGATGGAGGAGATGGGTCGGCTGCAGGAGGACCTGGACCACGCCAACGCGTGGGACATGGACTCCCAGCTGGAGCAGGCGATGGACGCGCTGCGCTGCCCGCCCGGCGACGAGCAGGTCACCCACCTCTCCGGTGGGGAGAAGCGCCGCGTGGCGCTGTGCAAGCTGCTGCTGGAGGCGCCCGACCTGCTGCTGCTGGACGAGCCCACCAACCACCTGGACGCCGAGTCGGTGACGTGGCTGGAGCAGCACCTGGCGAAGTACCCCGGTGCCGTGCTGGCCGTCACCCACGACCGCTACTTCCTCGACAACGTCGCCCAGTGGATCCTCGAGCTGGACCGCGGCCGCGCCTACCCGTACGAGGGCAACTACTCCACCTACCTGGAGAAGAAGGCCGCCCGCCTGGACGTGCAGGGCAAGAAGGACGCCAAGCTGCAGAAGCGGCTGAAGGACGAGCTGGAGTGGGTCCGTTCCAACGCCAAGGGCCGCCAGACGAAGTCGAAGGCGCGCCTGGCCCGCTACGAGGAGATGGCCGCCGAGGCCGAGCGCACCCGCAAGCTCGACTTCGAGGAGATCCAGATCCCCGCCGGGCCCCGCCTGGGCAGCGTGGTCATCGAGGCCAAGGACCTCAAGAAGGGCTTCGGGGAGCGCACCCTCATCGACGGGCTGTCCTTCTCGCTGCCGCGCAACGGCATCGTCGGCGTCATCGGCCCCAACGGTGTCGGCAAGACCACGCTGTTCAAGACGATCGTCGGCCTGGAGCCCCTGGACGGCGGTGACCTGAAGATCGGCGACACCGTCAAGCTGTCCTACGTGGACCAGTCCCGCGGCGGCCTGGACCCGAAGAAGACGCTGTGGGAGGTCGTCTCCGACGGCCTGGACTTCATCCAGGTCGGCAACCAGGAGATGCCCTCGCGCGCCTACGTCTCCGCGTTCGGCTTCAAGGGACCGGACCAGCAGAAGCCCGCCGGTGTCCTCTCCGGTGGTGAGCGCAACCGCCTGAACCTGGCGCTGACGCTCAAGGAGGGCGGCAACGTCCTGCTCCTGGACGAGCCGACCAACGACCTCGACGTCGAGACCCTCGGCTCGCTGGAGAACGCCCTGCTGGAGTTCCCCGGCTGCGCCGTGGTCGTCAGCCACGACCGCTGGTTCCTCGACCGCGTCGCCACCCACATCCTCGCCTACGAGGGCACCGAGGAGGACCCGGCGAACTGGTACTGGTTCGAGGGCAACTTCGCCGGCTACGAGGCCAACAAGGTCGAGCGCCTCGGCCCGGACGCGGCCCGCCCGCACCGGGTGACGTACCGCAAGCTCACGCGCGACTGACGGAGGTGCTCGTCGCGTCGTCGCCGGCCACCGGCGCCGTCGCGGCGGGCACCACCCTGTCGCGCCCGCCCTCCTTCGCGGCGTAGAGGGCGGCGTCGGCCCGCCCGAACAGCTCCACCGGGCTCTCCAGCCCGCTCCACTGCGCCACCCCGGCCGAGAAGGTCTGCCCCGCCGGTGTGCTGGTGCGCAGGGCGTCGACGAGGTCGACGGCCTCCTGGAGGTCGTGGCCCAGCAGCAGCAGGACGAACTCCTCGCCGCCCCAGCGGCCCAGCATCGCCCCGCGGCCCGGGCCCACGCCGGCGTGCGCGGCGTCCAGCCGACCGCGCCACGCGCCCGCCGCCGCGACGAGCAGGCTGTCGCCGGCCTGGTGGCCGAAGGTGTCGTTGAAGGCCTTGAAGCGGTCCAGGTCGAGGACCGCCACGCACAGCGGTGACCCCTCGCCCCGGGCGCGGGTCTGCATCCGCTCCAGCTCCGCGTCGCTCGTGCGGCGGTTCGGCAGCCCCGTCAGGGCGTCGGTGCGGGCCATGTCCGCCAGCCGCGACGCCTGCTGCTCCAGGTGGCGCAGCAGCCCGGACATGCGCGCGACGACGAGCAGGAAGAGCACCACCGACGTCAGCGCGACGGCCCACGCCTCCAGCCGGACGCCCAGGGCGAGCTGGACCAGCAGCGTGCAGGGCGACAGCAGGCTGGCCAGCGTGAGCGCGGCGAGCCGGCCGCGGGTGAAGCGGGTGTCGGCCTCGGGGGCGGCGTCCGCGTCGGTGAGCCGGCGCATCGAGGGGTGCACCGCCGCAGCGGCGAAGCTCACGTACGCGAGCAGGAACGGCAGGTCGCTGAGCCTGTCGTCCAGGGAGTGCATCGTCGTGTACTGGTAGGTGCAGTCCGCCGCCAGCAGCAGCGCGTTCGCCGCCACCAGCCAGCGGAAGGCCACCGCCCGCGCGCCGGCCGTCGTCAGCAGCCGCACCAGCAGCGCGAGCAGCAGCACGTCGCCCAGCGGGTAGGCCGCCGCCAGCGCCCGGGCCAGCGTCGAGGAGTCCGCCGACTCCAGCCCCGGTCGCATCAGCAGGACCCAGCTCATGAGCAGGAACCCGACGGTGAAGATCAGCGAGTCGATCACGCCCTCGCGGTCGCCCTCGCCGCGGCGCGCGTGCACGAACCGCGCGAACCCGGCGGCGAGGAGGACGTAGCTGGCCAGGTACAGCGCGTCGGCGGGGGAGGGGAAGGGGTCCGTGTCCAGGACCCACGTGTAGACCACCCACAGCAGGTCGGCCAGCGCCCACAGGCCGACGCCGGCCGTCGTCAGCCACCACCCGCTCGCCGCCAGCGGCCGGTGCCGCCGGACCCCGACGACCATGGTGGCCACGCACCCGAACGCGATCGCCGAGTACAGCGCGTCGCTCCACGCGCTCTCCGGGAGCGCGACGCAGGCCACCGACAGCACGCCACCGACGACCAGGTGCAGCCGGAACAGCGTGTCGCCGCGGAAGATGCCCACGCGTACCCATCGGCCGGGTCCCTGCCGCGGCTGAACCCGTCCCACCCGTTCGGCCGGTCACCGCGACCGGCGGGTGCCCCCGGTCGCGGTGCCGTTCAGCGGCTCCGGCGCTGCGTGCGCCGGGCGTGGCGGCTGACGACGCGGTCGGCCCAGGCGGCGGCGGCCGCGACCCGGCGGGAGCCCGCGCAGTGCCGCGGCACGCACGGTGGTCCGAGCGCGTGGTGCGGGTGGTGCCGGTGGTGCTGCAGGACGTGCATCGCGGTGACCATGACCCAGCCCTCCTCAAGAGCTCCGTCGCCCTGTGATGCACGTCACACTATCTCGCGGTCGTCGCGCCGGCGCCACCCGGAGCGGGGTTCACGGCAGCCGCAGCATCCCCTCCTGCGCCACCGAGGCCACCAGCCGCCGCTGCCGGTCGTACACGCGCGCCGTCGACAGCCCCCGCGCGCCGCCCGCGTTCGGGCTCTCGGCCACGTACAGGAACCACTCGTCGGCGCGCGCCGGCCGGTGCCACCACATCGCGTGGTCCAGGCTCGCCACGCTCAGCCCCGGGGTGGCCCACACCAGCCCGTGCCGTCGCAGCACCGGCTCCAGCACGGTGAAGTCCGAGGCGTACGCCAGCGCCGCCCGGTGCACCCCCTCGTCGTCCGGCAGCACCCCCTCCAGCCGCATCCACACCGCCTGCCGCGCGGTGCGCTCCTCGCCCGGGCGCAGGTAGATCGCCGGTTCCACGTGCCGCACGTCGGTCAGGCGCCCGCGGCCGAGCTGCCGGGCCGCCGGGTGGTCCACGGCGTCCAGCAGCTCCAGGTCGCTCGTCAGCTCCTCGGGCTCGGGCACCCGCGGCGCCGGCTCGGCGTGGTCCAGCCCCTCGGCCGGCGCCTGGAAGGACGCGATGCCCGACAGGATCGCCACGCCGTTCTGCAGGGCCTGCACCCGCCGCGCCGAGAACGACCTGCCGTCGCGCAGCCGCTCCACCGCGAAGTGCACCGGCACGTCCGGGTCGCCCGGGCGCAGGAAGTAGGCGTGCAGCGAGTGCACCGGCCGGTCCCCGGGCACGGTCCGGGAGGCCGCCACCGTCGCCTGCCCCAGCACCTGCCCGCCGAACAGCCGGGGCCGCCAGCCCGGCAGGTTCGGTGCGGTGAACACGTCGGCGGCGTCGGGGACCGGCCGGACGTCCAGGACGGGCAGCAGGGGGCTGGGCTCGCTCACGCCCGGAGGCTACCCAGCCGGGCACCACCCCCGTGCCGGTGCGCGCCCACGGCGCTAGCGTCGCGACCGTGCTCGCCGCCCGCGCCGTCCGCAGCTCACCCGACGACCCGCTGTCCGCGCTGGAGGTCGCCGAGCGTCCCGCCGCCGAACCGCCCGCCGGCTGGGTGCGGGTCGCGGTGCGCGCCGCCGCCCTGAACCGGCACGACCTGTGGAGCCTGCGCGGGGTCGGCCTGCCCGCCGACCGGCTGCCGATGGTCCTCGGCTGCGACGCGGCCGGCACCACCGACGACGGCACCGAGGTCGTCGTGCACGCCGTCGTGTCCAGCGACGACCACCGCGGCGACGAGACCCTCGACCCGCGCCGCACCCTGCTCTCCGAGCTGCACCCCGGCACCCTCGCCGAGCACGTGTGGGTCCCGCGGCGCAACCTCCTGCCCAAACCCGCCGGGTGGTCCTTCGAGCGCGCCGCGTCCCTGGGCACCGCGTGGCTGACCGCCTACCGGATGCTGTTCACCCAGGCGCGCGCCGTGCCCGGGCAGACGGTCCTCGTGCAGGGCGCCGCCGGCGGGGTCTCCAACGCGCTGGTCTCGCTCGGCGCGGCGGCGGGCCTGCGGGTGTGGGTGACCGGGCGCTCGCCGGAGCGCCTCGCGAAGGCCGCCTCCTGGGGCGCCGCGGCGACGTTCCCGGCGGGGGAGCGGCTGCCCGAGCGCGTCGACGCCGTGCTGGAGACCGTGGGGAAGGCCACCTGGCAGCACTCGGTGCGCTCGCTGCGGCCGGGCGGCACGATCGTCGTCTCCGGCGCCACCACCGGCGGCGACGCCCCCGCGATGCTGGAGAACGTCTTCTTCCGGCAGTTGCGCGTCCTCGGCTCCACCATGGGCACCCGCGAGGAGTTCGAGCGGCTGCTGCGTCTCTGCGAACTGGCCGACCTGGCGCCCGAGGTGGACTCGGTGCACGCGCTCGCGGACGCGCACGAGGCGTTCGCCCGGCTGGAGTCCGGCGAGGCGGTCGGCAAGGTCGTCGTCACCGTCTGAGCCGGCGACCCGCAGCGGGTGCGTCCGCCGCGGGTCGCCGGAGCGCTCCGGGCGTGGCAGTGTCGCGGCAGGTGGACCTTCCGCCGACGCGTCGCGCTGGAGGTCCGGGAAGTGGTCCAGGGGACGCACCAGGCGGTGAGCAGGCGCTTCGACCGCGTCGTGGCCCTCTACAACCCCCGCAGCACGGGAGACGGTCCCGGGAACGCCCGCGCGCTGCGCGAGCAGCTCGAGGCCCGGGCGCGCGGCACGACGGTGGAACTGCACGAGACGCAGCACGCCGGGCACGCCGAGGAGCTCGCCGAGCGGGCCGTCACCGAGCACCCCGCCACCCTGGTGGTCTCCGCCAGCGGCGACGGCGGTTACCACGAGGTCGTCAACGGCGTCGTGCGCGCCCGGCGGCGGTGCCCGGGTGCCGGGGTGTGCGCGGTGCTGGCCTCCGGCAACGCCAACGACCACGCCCGCGCCGTGCAGGACCGGCCCCTGGTCGACGCGATCGTCGCGGGGGCGACCTCGGAGATGGACCTGCTGGAGGTGCTCGTCGACGGGCGGGAACCGCGGTACGCGCACTCCTACGTCGGGTTGGGCATCACGCCGGTGGTCGCGGTGGAGTTCAACCAGCACGATCTTGACGCGGTGAAGGAGAGCGCGCTGGCGGTGCGCAGCGTCTGGCGGTACCGGCCGCTGTCCATCGTCCACGACGGTCACCGGATCGAGCTCGACAGCCTGGTGTTCGCCAACATCGACAGGATGGCCAAGTACGCCACCCTGTCCCGGGTCTCCTCCCCGACCGACGGCACCTACGAGTCGCTGCTGATCCGGCACCGGAGCAAGCTGAAGCTGCTCGCGAGCGTCCTGCGGGTCGTGCGGGGCACGCACGAGGTCGCCTCGAGGGACGAGCCGTACACCTTCACCACGGGGACGCCGATGCCGCTGCAGATGGACGGTGAGGTCCACCGGGTCGACGCCGGCGCGACGGTCACGGTCCGCTGCGTCGCCGGGGCGCTGACCGTCGTCCGGTGAGGCGCCACCGCGCCCGGCGCGTGCGCCGGCCGTCCCGCCTCCCGCCGGTGCGGTCCCCGGGGCGGGTCGGTCGCACTCGCGCAGGCTGCTCCGCTCGTGGAGCTCTTCGATCCGGGGAACCCGAACCGGAGCGAGGCGGCCCGGCGGCTCTGCGCCGCTCTCGAGGTCTGGTACACAGCGGTCGACTTCGCGGCGGCTGCGCTGTTCGTCGTCGGCAGCGTCCTGTTCCTGTGGGAGCGGACGACGACCGCGGGCACCTGGTCGTCCATCGCCGGGTCGGTGTGCTTCGCGCTCGAACCCACGCTGCGCCTGGTGCGCGAGCTGCGGATGGCCGAGGTGGGCGACACGGAGGACCTGGCGCAGCGCGCGCCGTGAGGAACCCTCGCAGCGGTCCGCGAGGAGTCGCCCGGGCCCCGCTCCGGCGAGCGGGGGAGCACCGCCGGCACCGCTGACGCGGCGTGCGGGGTGCGGGGTGCGGGCGGCGCAGCAGCGGGAACGGAGGGAGACGGTGGCGTGACGCAGGTGGAGAGCCCGGCGCAGGTGCTGCGGGGGCTGGGGCGGGCGTTCGCGGGAGCGGTGCTGTTCGCCCTGCCCATCTTCATGACGATGGAGGTGTGGTTCCTGAGCGCGACGATCCCGCGCTGGCGGCTGGGGCTGCTGGTGGTCCTCACCGTCGTGCTGGCGATCGGCATGGCGCGCTACGTCGGCTTCATGGGCGGGCAGCGCACCGGCGTGAAGGACGCCGTCGTCGATGCCGGGGTGGCGTTGCTGGCAGGGGTGGGGGCGGCCACCCTGGTGCTGGCCGTGCTGGCGGTCGTGCTGCCGTGGGAGGGCTGGCGGTTCTGGGTCTCCGTCGTCGCCCTGGAGGCGTTGCCGGCGACGCTGGGGGCGTGCTTCGCGCGTTCCCAGCTCGGGAGCTCCAGCCAGCCCGGTGAGCAGGAGACGGCGTACCGACGTGAGGTGTTCCTGATGTGCGCGGGGGCCACGGTGCTCTGCGCGAACATCGCCCCCACGGAGGAGGTCGTCCTCATCGCCGCCAGGATGACCCCGCTGCACGGCGTCGCCCTGGTGGTCCTGGAGCTGGCCCTCATGCACGCGTTCGTCCACGGCGTCGGGTTCAAGGGTGGATCGCCCAGCCGCCCGGGTTTCATCTCGGTGTTCTTCCGCTTCACCGTCATCGGTTACGTCGTCGCCACCGCCGTCAGCGCCTACCTGTTGTGGACCCTGGGCCGCTACGACGGCACGGGGCTGCTCCCAGCGCTGATGCAGGTGGTCGTCCTGGCCCTCCCAGCCAGCCTGGGTGCGGCCGCAGCCCGGTTGATCGTGTGAGGAGAACGCCGTGAGTCCGGATCACGACGACGGCGGCGGCGGCCGGTCCGCCGGTCAGCGGCTGGAGTGGGCGCTGGGGGCCGCGGGGGCCGCCCTGGTGCTCACCCTCCTGGGCTTCCTCGGGTACCAGGGGACCGCCCGCGACCACGGTCCCCGGCTGCAGGTCCGTGTCGTGGACGTCCAGCGGACACCGGCCGGCTTCGCCACCACCGTCGACGTGCTCAACGAGGGCGGTGGCACCGCGCGCAGCGTCCAGCTCTCCGGCGAGGTGACGAGCGGCGGCACGACCCTGTCGCAGGCGAACGCCACCGTCCCCTACGTGCCACCGCAGAGCCACCGCCGCGCCGTGCTGGTCTTCGGCACCGACCCCTCCCGGGGAGAGGTGCGGGTCCGGGCGGTCGGCTACACGGTCCCGTGAGCCGGCGCGGTGGGGGCCACCACCCACGCACCCCGGCGTCCGTCAGGCGGCCGCGGGCGCCGGCACGCCGAGGGGTGCGTGCGGGGCGGCCGGTGGCTCCGGCGAGCCGGTCCGCTCGACGGGGGGAGGAGGTCCGCCGATCGCTGCCCGGCACTCGGCGGCGACGTCCCGGTCCCCGCCGAGGACGCCGTGCAGGTCGAGGACGGTGAACACCCGCTGCGCCTGGTCCGACAGCGCCGCCACCCGCAACCGCCCGCCGCGCCGGTCGGCGTCGCGCTGCGACCGCACCAGGGCACCGATCGCGTGGCAGTCCACGAAGGTGACGCCGGACAGGTCGACGACGACGCTGCGGGACCGGGCCAGGGCGGCGGCGACCCCGGCGGTCAGGGGCTCGACGGCCGCGGCGTCCAGCTCACCGCTGACGCTGACGACGCTGACGACCCCCACCCAACGGCGACGGACGGAGAGGACGGGGAGAGGGTGCAGGGGGTTCCGATCGGTCGCGGGCGGTCTCGGCCCGCTGATGGACCCGCCGGCACGTAGAACGACCCCTGCGGGAGCGGAATTCCCGCCCCCCCGACCGTCCTCGTCCGGTACCCGGCGGCGGGCGCATGGTCCGACCGCCGCCGGGTACCGCCCCGGGTGCGGGCGCGGACGCGCCCGGCACCCGACGACAGGGAGGGAACACGCGGTGGACCACTCGCGCGCCCCGGTGCTGGAGGCGCTGGCCGCCTTCCAGGAGCGCAGGGACGTCGTCTACGGCCCGCCCGGCCACAAGCAGGGCCGCGGCGCGGACCCGCGCCTGGTCGAGCTCACCGGTGAGGGCGTCTTCGCCTCCGACGCGCTGAGCCTCAACGGCCGGGACGACCGGCGCGAGTCGCAGGGAGTGGTCTCGCAGGCCGAGGACCTCATGGCCGACGCGGTGGGCACGAGGAAGGCGTTCTTCTCCACCTGCGGCAGTTCGCTGTCCGTCAAGGCCGCGGTGATCTCCGTCGCCGGGCCGGGGGAGAAGCTGCTGATCTCCCCGACCGACTGGGGCACCTGCGCCGACATCGCCGGCACCGCCGAGGTGTGCCACGCGTTCGGCGTCCCGCTCATCGTCGACGAGGCGTGGGGCGCGCACCTGCCGTTCCACCCCGACCTCCCCTCCTGGGGCACGGACGCCGGAGCCGACGTCGTCGTCACCAGCGTCCACAAGACGGGCGGCGCCATCGAGCAGAGCTCCGTGTTCCACCTGCAGGGCGACCTGGTGAACCCCGACGTCCTGAAGGAGCGCGAGGACCTGCTGGGCACCACCAGCTCCTCCGCGCTGGTCCACCTCACCCTGGACGGCTGGCGCCGGCAGGTGGTGGAGCAGGGCCGCGAACTCCTGGGGAGCGCCCTCGAGCGTGCCGCGCGGGTGCGTTCCGCCGTCGACGGCATCGACGGGCTGGACCTCGTGGGCCGCGAGGTCGTGCGCCCGCAGGGCGCGTTCGACCTCGACCCGCTCGCCCTGACGATCGACGTGCGCCCGCTGGGCATCAGCGGCTACCAGGCCGGCGACTGGCTGCGCGCGAACTGCCACGTCGACGCCGGTTCCGCCGACGCCTGCCGCATCGGGGTGCGCCTCACCCACGCCGACGACGACGAGACCGAGCGGCGGCTCGTGGAGTCGCTGCGGCGCCTGACCGCCGAGAGCGGCGAGATCGAGCGCCAGCCGGAGACCGGGCTGCCGCAGCCGGGTGCGCTGGAACCGCGCACCGCGATGACCCCCCGGGACGCGTTCTTCGCCCGCGCCGAGCGGGTACCCATCCAGGGCGCCGTCGGCCGGGTCGTCGCCGAACTCTTCTCGCCCTACCCGCCCGGCGTGCCCGTGCTCGCGCCCGGCGAGGTCGTCGACCAGCAGGTGGTGGACTACCTCACCACCGGTGCCGCCGCCGGGATGCTCGTGCCCGACGCGGCCGACCCCGTCGATGAAGGCGCTGCGCGTGGTCGCCGGGTGAGCGCGCGGTGAACGCCGAGGAGGCCGAGGAGCTGCTGCGGGAGGCCGTCGGGTTCCTCGTCACGCTCGTCGAGGCGTGCGGGGCGATCGTCATCGCCGTCGGCGCCGTGTGGGCGTTCATCCGCTTCGTCGCCGTGGCGGTGCGCGGCGGCGGCGCGCGGCGGTTCGTGCCAGTGCGCCTGACCCTGGGCCGGTTCCTCGCGCTGGGCCTGGAGTTCCAGCTCGCCAGCGACGTGCTGCGCACCGCCGTGGCGCCCAGCTTCGAGGAGCTCGGCAAACTGGCGGTGGTGGCGGCCATCAGGACGGCCCTGAACTACTTCCTGTCCAAGGAGATCGCCGAGGAGCGGCGGCAGGTCGCCGAGGACCGGGAGCACGCCGGGCACGACGACCCGCCCGCGGGGCGGACGGCGCCGGAGCACGGGCGGTGAGCTGGCCGCCGGGGGAACTCCCGGTGCTGCTGTCCCTGGGGCTGGCCGGGGCCGCGCTGGTGGCGGCGGCCGCGGTGCTGCTGCGCACCCGCCGCCCCGCGCTCGCCCTCGGCGTCGGGCTGGACCTGCTGCTGGCGGCCGGCCTGCTGCGCCTGAGCGCCGACCAGACGTGGCGGCAGCTGGCCACCGCGGCCGCCGTGGTGGCCCTGCGCCACCTGATCAGCCGGGGCCTGCGGACCGGTGGCGACGCCTGGCGCGGACCCCGGCCGGCGCAGGCCGGGGCCCGCGACGCCGGCCGCTGACGGCGCGGGCACCGGCAGCGGTCGGTACGGTGCGGACGACGGGGGAGGACACGTGGACGCCGCTGGGCTGGACGCGCTCATCACCGAGCTGAGCGGGGTGGGCGACCCGCTCGCCGACGCGCTCGTCGACGAGCTCACCGCCCACCCGCAGCAGCGCCACCTGCTGGAGCGGGGGTTGCGCGAGGGGCGCGAGGCGCTGGGGGAGCTGCCCGGCGCGCCGGCCCTCGCCGCGTTCCTCGCGGAGCTGGAGGCCCTCACCGACACCGCGCCCGACCACCTGCTCGAGCGCGCGTCCCTGCCGCACTTCACGATCAGCCCCGCCGAGCACGTCCTCGACCTCGGGGCCGCGGCGTTGATCCACTCCTACGCCCCGCCGCGGACCGCCGCCGTCCTCGTCGGCACCGGTGAGCTCACCGGACGCGCCCTGGAACGGGTCACCGACACCGGGCGGTGGAACGCCGCCGCCCTGGTGCCCGGCTGGCTGCGCCGCGGGGAGCCCGGCTACGTCGCCACCGCGCAGGTGCGGCTCGTCCACGCCCGGGTGCGCCGCTCGGTGCGCCGCACCGCCGGCGGCGCCGGTCCCGTGCCGCTGCACCAGGTGGACCTGGCGCGGACCTGGCTGGACTTCACCCTCGTGACGATGCGCGCCGACGCCGCCCTCGGCCTGGACCTCACCGGCGCCGAGGAGGACTCGCTGTACGCGTACTGGCGGCACCTCGGGCTGCTGCTCGGCATCGACCGGCGGCTGCTGGCCGGGGCCGTCGACCGCGCAGGTGCGGAACTGCTCGCCGAGCGCATCGCCGCCGTCACCGGGCCGCCGAGCGAGGACTCCCGGCGCCTGACCCGCGCCGGGCTGGACGCGCTGGCCGGGGCGCTCGCCGACCTCACCCCCGTCCCGGGGCGCCTCGCCGGACCGATGGTGCGCGCCGCCTGCCGCGCGATGCTGGGGGACGACCTGGCGGACCAGCTCGGCGTGCCCCGCTCGGCCACCGCCGCAGCGGCCCTGCGCCCCCTGGTCGCCCTGACCCGCGTGCGGCGGCGGCTGCTGCGGCGGGACGCGGTCGCCTGGGACCGGGTCGTGCGGGCCAACGTCGAGGCCACGCGCGCCTTCGCGCTGGACGGCGGACCGGCAGGGTTCGCCCGCTGAGGCGGCCGGGGACGGGCACGTCCCCGGCCGCCCCGCCGGGCGGCGTCGCGTCAGCCCAGTGCGAACCAGGCGGCGGTGTCGGTGGGCACCGACCCGTCCGCGAGCTCACCGCTGACCAGCAGCGGGTGCGCACCCGGCGGCACCGCGACCGGCTCCGCCGACAGGTTCAGCACCACCAGCACGCCGCGGGTGCGGAACGCCAGAACGTCTCCGCCGGTCAGCTCCGCCTCCCACTCCAGCTCACCGCGGCCCAGCGCACGCTCGCGCCGCACCGCCAGCGCGCTGCGGTACAGCTCCAGGGTGGAACCGGCCACCCCCGTCTGCGCCGCCACCGACAGCTCCGCCCACTCCGGCGGCTGCGGCAGCCACGACGCGGTTCCCGGCCCGAACCCGTACGACGGCGCGTCGCCCTCCCACGGGATCGGCACGCGGCAACCGTCGCGGCCGCGGTCCTCACCGCCCGTGCGCGCGAACGCCGGGTCCTGGCGGACCTCCGCCGGCAGGGTCGTCACCTCCGGCAGCCCCAGCTCCTCGCCCTGATACACGTACGCCCCGCCCGGCAGCGCCAGCATGAACAGCGTCGCCGCGCGCGCCCGGCGCAGCCCCAGCTCCGCGTCCGGCTGCGGGTCGTCCGGGCCCACGCCCGAGGTCGGCTCGCCACCGGCCGGGTACCCCAGCCGGCTCGCGTGACGCACCACGTCGTGGTTCGAGAGCACCCAGGTGGCCGGCGCACCGACGACCTCGTGCGCCTGGAGCGTGGCGTCGATGACCCGCTTGAGCTCACCGGACCGCCACGGTGCGCGCAGGTAGTCGAAGTTGAACGCCTGGTGCATCTCGTCGCCGCGCACGTAGCGCGCCAGCCGCTCCGGCGGCGTCACCCACGCCTCGGCCACGAGGATGCGCTCGCCGTCGTAGGAGTCCAGCACCCGCCGCCACTCGCGGTAGATCTCGTGCACGCCCTCCTGGTCCCACATCGGCGGCCGCTCGCCGGAGGCCGCGGAGCCGTTGAGCAGCTCCTGGTCGTGGTCCCACTCGGGCAGGCCCTCGGCCTTGATGAGCCCGTGCGCCACGTCCACGCGGAAACCGTCGACGCCGCGGTCCAGCCAGAACCGCAGCACGTCCTCGAACTCGGTGTGGACCTCCGGGTTCGACCAGTCCAGGTCCGGCTGGCTGGAGTCGAACAGGTGCAGGTACCACTGCCCCGGGGCACCGTCCGGTTCCGTCGCGCGCGTCCACGCCGAGCCGCCGAACACCGAGCGCCACGAGTTCGGCGGCAGCTCGCCCGACGCCCCGCGCCCGTCCCGGAAGACGTACCGGGCGCGCGCGGGGGACCCCGGTGGGGAGGCGAGGGCCTCGCGGAACCAGGCGTGGTCCGCGGAGGTGTGGTTCGGCACCAGGTCCATGACCACGCGCAGGCCCAGCTCGTGGGCGCGCGCCGACAGCGCCTCGAAGTCCGCCAGGGTGCCGAAGACGGGCTCGATGCCGCGGTAGTCGGCGACGTCGTACCCGGCGTCCTTCTGCGGTGAGGGGTACACCGGGGACAGCCAGACGGCGTCGACCCCGAGGTCGGCCAGGTGCGGCAGGCGGGACGTGATGCCCGGCAGGTCGCCGAGGCCGTCGCCGTCGCCGTCGGCGAACGAGCGCGGGTAGACCTGGTAGATGACGGCGTCGCGCCACCACGGCGCGGCGGGGGTGGTGTCGGTATCGCTCACCGTCCCCATCATGCCGACGCGCGCGGGGAGGTGCACCGCCGTCGCGCCCCACCGGCGAGCCCGGTGCCCGGCGGGGCGCGACGGCGGTGGGTCAGACGGCCTGCCCGGCGGACAGGCGGTACCGCAGCAGGGCCAGGTGGCCGGTGATCTCGTCCGGCAGGCGGGCCCCGAAGCGCGCGAAGTACTCCTCGAGGTGGTCGACCTCGGCCAGCCACGCCGCCGGGTCGAGGGCGAACAGCTCCGCGACGTCCTGCTCGGCCAGGTCCAGCCCGTCGAGGTCCAGCGCGCCGTCGGCGGGCACGTTGCCCAGGGGGGTGTGCCGCGCGCCCGCCGTCCCCTCCAGCCGGCGGCAGATCCACTCGACCACGCGGGAGTTCTCCCCGAAGCCCGGCCACAGGAGCCGGCCGTCCCCACCCCGGCGGAACCAGTTCACCGAGTACACGCGCGGCAGGCCCGCCGCCGCCACGCGGTCGCGCATCGACAGCCAGTGCGCGAAGTAGTCGCCCATGTGGTACCCGGTGAAGGGCAGCATCGCGAACGGGTCGTGGCGCAGTTCGCCCACCGCGCCCTCGGCGGCGGCGGTCCGCTCGCTGGAGACGGTGGCTCCCATGAACACGCCCTGGCCCCAGTCCAGCGCCTCCGCCACCAGCGGCACGTTGCCGGCGCGCCGGCCCCCGAAGAGGATCGCGTCGACGGGGACGCCGTCGGGTGCGTCGATCTCCTCGGCGATCGAGGGACACCGCTTCGCCGACACCGTGAACCGGGCGTTCGGGTGGGCGGCGGGACGGCCGCAGTCCGGCGTCCAGTCCCGGCCCTGCCAGTCCGTCAGGTGCGCGGGCGGCTCGTCGGTCATGCCCTCCCACCAGACGTCGCCGTCGTCGGTGAGCGCGACGTTGGTGAAGATGACGTCCTCGCGCAGCATCTCCATGGCGGCCGAGTTCGTGGACCACCCGGTGCCCGGTGCCACGCCGAAGAACCCGGCCTCGGGGTTGAGCGCACGCAGCCGGCCGTCCGGGCCGGGGTGCATCCAGGCGATGTCGTCGCCGATCGTCTCCACGCGCCAGCCCGGCAGCGTGGGGCGCAGCATCGCCAGGTTCGTCTTGCCGCAGGCCGAGGGGAACGCCGCCGCCAGGTGGAAAACCTCCTGCTCCGGGCTGGTGACCTTCACCAGGAGCATGTGCTCGGCGAGCCAGCCCTCCTCGCGGGCCATCGCGGAGGCGATGCGCAGTGCGAAGCACTTCTTGCCCAGCAGCGCGTTGCCGCCGTAGCCGGAACCGAAGGAGAAGATCTCCCGGGTCTCGGGGAAGTGGGCGACGTACTTCAGGTCGTTGCACGGCCAGGGAACGTCCTCGCGGGAGCGGCCGATGGCGTCCACCAGGGGGAACCCGACGCTGTGCACGGCCGGCACGAACGGGGTGCCGGGCGTGATCGCCGCCAGCGCCCGGGAGCCCATCCGCGTCATCGTGCGCATGCTGGCCACGACGTAGGGGGAATCGGTGATCTGCACCCCCAGGCGCGAGAACGGTCCGCCGACGGGCCCCATGGAGAACGGCACCACGTACATGGTGCGCCCGCGCATGGACCCGGCGAACACGCCCGCCAGTTCCTCGCGCAGCGCTTCCGGTTCGCGCCAGTTGTTCGTCGGGCCGGCGTCCTCGCGGCGGCGGGAGGCGATGAACGTCCGGCTCTCCACCCGGGCCACGTCACCGGGGGCGGAGCGGGCCAGGAAGCTGCCGGGACGCTTCTCGGGGTTCAGCGGGACCAGCGTTCCCGATCGCACCATGAGGGCCGTCAGCCGGTCGAACTCCGCCTGCGAACCGTCGCACCAGACGACCTCGTCCGGCTGCGTGAGGCGGGCGGTGTCGCGCACCCAGCTCAGCACGGCGCCGTTCCGCGTCGGGAGACCCTCCAGGCGCGGGTCGCCCGCCGCGCCCGTTCGCTCTCGCGCTGCCGGCACCGGCGGCTGGGGGGTGCGGTCCCGGGTCGGGTCCACGGTCACGCCAGGGGTCATCTCGGTCGTCACGGCGGCGGCTCCTCGCGATCGGCGGTGGTGCGGTGGCTTGCCTCGTGACTTCACGATGGAGCTCTCGTCCAAGGCCCCACAAGGAGCGGTTCCCGTGAAGATCGGGCCTTCTTCACCTATGGTGAAGTCCGTGTCCCCGTTGCGCGTCGCGGCGCTGGAGCCGCTGTCCGAGACGTCCGCCGGCGAGCCCCCGGGCCGCCGGGGCCTGGACGCCCTGTCCGTGGGGCGCCGCATCCGTCACCACCGCCGCGCGCGCGGCCTGACCCTGGCTCAGCTGGGTGAGGCCGTCGGCACGGCGCAGTCCCTGCTCTCGCAGGTGGAGAACGGCAAGCGCGAACCCCGCCTGTCCCTCATCGCCGCCGTCGCCGAGGCCCTCGGCACCACCCCCGCCGACCTGCTGGACCCCGCGCCGCCGCCCAACCGGCGGGCGGCGCTGGAGATCGAGCTCGAGCAGGCCCAGCGCAGCCCGCTGTTCCGCTCCCTGGGACTGCCGCGCGTCGCCCCCAGCAGCAAGCTGCCGACCGAGGCGCTGGAGGCCCTCGTCGCGCTGCACGGTGAACTGGCCCGCCGCCACGACGCCTCCAACGCCACGCCGGAGGAGGCGCGCCGCGCCAACACCGAGATCCGGCTGCTGATGCGGGCCGTCGACAACCACCTCCCGGAGATCGAGGAACTGGCGGAGGAGATGGTCCGCGCCGCCGGGTACACCGTCGGTGCCCTCACCCACCGGCAGGTGGCCCGCATGGCGCAGGAACTCGGTTTCTCCATCATCCACGTCGATGACCTGCCGCACTCCACCCGCACGGTCACGGACCTGGCGCACGGGCGCATCTACCTGCCCCCCGCCTCCATCCCCGGCGGCCACGGCCTCAGGTCGCTGGCCCTGCAGGCGATCGCGCACCGGATCCTCCAGCACGAGCGCCCCGCCAGCTACACGCAGTTCCTGCGCCAGCGCCTGGAGATCAACTACTTCGCCGCCGGCTGCCTGCTGCCGCGCAGCGCCGCCGTCGAGTTCCTCTCTGCCGCCAAGGCGGACAAGGACCTGGCCGTGGAGGACTTCCGCGACGCCTTCGGGGTGACCCACGAGGCCGCCGCGCACCGGCTGACGAACCTGCTCACCTCCCACCTGGGGATCCCCGTGCACTTCCTGCGCGTCGGTGACGACGGTGCCCTGTACCGGGGCTACGAGAACGACGGGGTCCCGTTCCCGCAGGACGCCTCCGGTGCGATCGAGGGGCAGCCGGTGTGCCGGGAGTGGACGGCGCGCACCGTGTTCGACGTCCGCAACCGCACCACCGAGAACTACCAGTACACCGACACCCCGGCGGGGACGTTCTGGTGCTCCAGCCAGACGGGTTCCACCGAGCACGGCGGGTTCTCCATCACCGTCGGGGTGCCGTACGCGCACGCCAAGTGGTTCCGCGGGCGCGACACGCGCGTGCGCCGCCGCAGCAGCTGCCCCGACGCCTCGTGCTGCCGCCGGCCGGCCGCGCAGCTGGAGGAGCGCTGGGCCGACGCCGCCTGGCCCAGCGCGCGCCTGCACGCCCAGACCCTCGCACCCCTGCCGTCGGGCCGGTTCCCCGGCGTCGACGACGTCGAGGTGTACGAGTTCCTCACCTCCCACGCCCCCCGCCCGGACGCCACCGGCTCCCCGGGCTGACCCCGCCCCTCCCCACCGTGATCTTGCACGG
>NZ_JALBVB010000056.1:422586-469124 GCF_022669155.1 Kineococcus sp. TRM81007
GCAAGATCACGGTGGGTAGGGGCGGGGGGGCGGGGAGGGGCGCGGGGCGGGGAACGGCGGGGGAGCGGTCTTGCCGGTGTCCGGGGGGCGTGCGAGGCTCCCGGCGAGGCCACGAACGGTGGCCCCACGCCGACCCGCGGCTCCCCAGGGAGCCGGTCCGGACCTGGAAGGGGCCTTTGCCAGTGCTGTCCTCCGTCGAGCAGGCGGTCCGGGACGACGCGGGGGAGCACGCCGCCCCCCTCGACGCCGACGCCGTCCGCGAGCACGTCACCGCCGGTGCCCTGCGCGACGGGCCGGTGGGCTCCGTCGGCCTCGAGCTCGAGCGGCACGCCGTGGACCTGCACCACCCCCACCGCCGCGTCGCCTGGGACCGCCTCACCGGCGCGCTGCGCGAGGCGGTCCCGCCCGCCGGGAGCCGCGTCACCCTCGAACCCGGGGGGCAGGTGGAGCTGTCCAGCCCGCCGCTGCCGGGGGTGGCGGCCGCCGTGGAGGCGCTGCGCCGCGACGCCGCGCACCTCGACGCGCTCCTCGCCGCGGACGGGATCGCCCTGCTGAGCACCGGCACCGATCTCGTGCGCGAACCCGTGCGCGTCAACCCCGGCTCCCGGTACGCGGCGATGGCCGAGCACTTCACCGCCGCCGGCCACGCCGTCGACGGCGCCGCGATGATGTGCTCCACCGCGTCCCTGCAGGTCAACCTCGACGCCGGCCCGGCCCACCGGTGGCCGCAGCGCCTGGCGCACCTGCACCGCCTGCTGCCCGCCCTCGCGGCCCTCGGCGCGTGCAGCCCCCTGCTCGCCGGTCGCACCGACGGCACCCGCTCCACCCGCCAGGGCGTGTGGCGCCGGCTCGAACCCGGGCGGTGCACCCGCCCCGCCGACGGCACCGGCGGCCCCGACCCGGCGGGGGAGTGGGCCGCGTTCGCCCTCGCCGCGCCCGTGATGCTCGTGCGCGACGGCGAGGACGCCCCCTGCCGGCCCGTGCTCGAGCCCGTGCCGCTGGCCGACTGGGCCGGTGGGCGCCGGCTCCTGCACGGGCGCCCGCCCACCGCCGCCGACGTCGACCTGCACCTGAGCACCTTGTGGCCACCGGTGCGGATGCGCGGGTTCCTCGAGGTGCGCGTCCTGGACGCCGTGCCCGCCGCCTGGTGGCCCGGCCTGGCCGCCGTGGTCGCCACCGTCGTCGACGACGAGCGCGCCGCCGACGCCGCCGCCGCCGCCGTGGACGCCTGCGGGAACGACACCGCCCGCGCCGCCCGCGGTCTCCTCGACGCCGCGCTGCCCGCCGTGCCCACCGCCCTGCGCAGCTGCGTCGAGGTGTGGGCCGACCTGCTCGACGCCGGGCACCACCCGGCCGACCTCGTCCTGGACCGGGTCCGCCGTGGCGGCCCCACCGGCTGCCTGACCGCGGAGGAACTGCGATGACCGACACGCCGACGACCACCCGCACCGCCCCCGGGTTCGGGGCGGCGGGGCTCGGGGCGGTGGGGTTCGAGGCGGCCGTGGCCGCCCTGGAGTCCGCCCGCCGCACCACCCTGACCCTCACCGAGGCGGACGACGCGGAGCTGACCGCCCAGCACTCGCCGCTGATGAGCCCGCTCGTGTGGGACCTCGCCCACGTCGGCCAGCAGGAGGAGCAGTGGCTGCTCCAGGCCGCCGACCCCGACCGCGAACCCGTCTTCCACCCCGCCGTCGCGTGCCTGTACGACGCCTTCGAGCACCCCCGGGCCACCCGCACGCAGCTGCCGCTGCTGGACGCCGCGACCTCCCGCCGCGCCCTGGCCGAGGTGCGCGGGCGCGTCCTCGGCGCGCTGGAGCGGGCCGACCCCGACGACGCGCACTTCACCGCCGGCATGGTCGCCCAGCACGAGTTCCAGCACGGCGAGACCATGCTCGCCACCCACAACCTGCGCGCCGGCGAACCCCTCCTCACCCCGGCACCCACCCCACCGGGCCGACCCGTGCCCGCCGACGCCGTGCTCGTGCCGGCCGGGCCGTTCCTCCTGGGGGCCGACCCCGCCGTCGAACCGTGGGCGCTGGACAACGAACTGCCCCAGCACGAGGTCCACGTGCCCGCGTTCCGCATCGCCCGCGTCCCCGTCACCAACGGCGAGTGGGCCGCGTTCGTCACCGCCGGCGGTTACGACGACCCGCGGCTGTGGACCGCCGAGGGCTGGGCCCACCGCAGCGGTCAGGGCCTGCGCGCGCCGATGTCGTGGGAACCCGACGGTGCCGGGTGGTGGACTCAGCGCCGCTTCGGCACCGTGCGCCCCGTCGACCCCGCCGAACCCGTGCAGCACGTGGACTTCCACGAGGCGCAGGCGTACGCGCGCTGGGCCGGGGCCCGGCTGCCCACCGAGGTCGAGTGGGAGAAGGCGTGCACCTGGGACCCCGCCGCCGGCCGGCGCCGCCGCTGGCCGTGGGGCGACGAGCCCTGCACGCCCGAGCGAGCGAACCTGGGCGGCACCGCGCTCGGCCCGGCCCAGGTCGGCGCCTACCCCGCGGGCGCCTCCGCGTACGGCGCCGAGCAGATGATCGGCGACGTGTGGGAGTGGACGAGTTCCGCGTTCGCGCCCTGGCCGGGTTTCTCGGCGATGCTCTACGCCGACTACTCCGCCCCCTTCTTCGGCGGCGACTACCGGGTGCTGCGCGGCGGAGCCTGGTCCACCCACGCCGGTGCGGTGCGCCCCTCGTTCCGGAACTGGGACCACCCGATCAGGCGGCAGGTCTTCACCGGCCTGCGCCTGGCCTGGGACGCCTGAGTGTGCCGGCACGTCGCCTGGCTCGGCGCCCCGCGCACCCTCGCCGAACTCCTCCTGGAACCCGGGCACGGGCTGCTGCACCAGAGCTGGGAACCGCGCCGCCAGGTGCACGGCACCGTCAACGCCGACGGCTGGGGCGTCGGCTGGTACAGCCCCGCCCGGCCCGAACCGGCCCGCTGGCGCTCCTCCCGGCCGATGTGGGCGGAGGCGTCGTTGACGTCCGTCGCCCCGCACGTCGTCTCCGGCTGCGTGCTCGCCGCCGTGCGCGACGCCACCGTCGGCATGCCCGGTGACGAGAGCGCCTGCGCACCGTTCGCGCGCGGGCGCTGGCTGCTGTCCCACAACGGGGTCGTGGACCGCTCCGTCCTGCCCGCCGAGGCGTGGCCCGCCGCGGAGTCCGTGTGCGACAGCGCGGTGCTCGCCGCGCACCTGCTCGCCGCGCCGCACGAACTGGGCGAGCGCGTCGCCGCCGCCGGCGCCGCGGACCCCGCCGCCCGCCTCAACGTCCTGGCCACCGACGGCGAACGCCTCCTGGCCACCGCCTGGGGCGACACCCTCAGCGTCCTGCGCACCCCCGACGGCGTCGCGCTCGCCAGCGAGCCGTGGGACGACGACCCCGCCTGGCGCGACGTGCCCGACCGCACCCTCGTCACCGTGACGCCCGACGGCGTCGGACTGACCCGACTGGAGGCCCCGTGAGCACCACCCCCGCCACCGACGCTCTGCCCCTCGTCGTCGAGCGGCACCTCACCCCCGACGTGCTCTCCGACGCCCTGCGCCGCGACGTCCGGGCCGGCCTGACGGGCACCCCGAAGACGCTCCCGCCGAAGTGGTTCTACGACGAGCGCGGCAGCCGCCTGTTCGACGAGATCACCCGGCTGCCGGAGTACTACCCCACGCGCCGCGAGCGCGAGCTGCTCGAGCGCGTCGCCGGGGAGGTCGCCACCACCACCGGCGCCGACACCCTCGTGGAGCTCGGCAGCGGCACCAGCGAGAAGACCCGCCTGCTGCTGGCCGCGCTCGCCGACGCCGGCACCCTGCGCAGGTTCGTGCCGTTCGACGTCGACGGCGTCACCCTCGTCGCCGCCGGCACCAGCGTCGCCGCCGCCCACCCGGGCGTCGCCGTGCACGCCGTCGTGGGTGACTTCGAGCACCACCTGGACCGCCTGCCGCGCGGTGGCCGCCGGGTCGTCGCGTTCCTCGGCTCCACCCTCGGCAACCTCGAACCCGCGCCCCGGGCGGAGTTCCTCAGCTCGCTGGCCGCCACCCTCGGGCCCGACGACGCGCTGCTGCTGGGCACCGACCTGGTCAAGGAGACCACCCGGCTCGTCGCCGCGTACGACGACGCCGCGGGCGTCACCGCGGAGTTCAACAAGAACGTCCTGCACGTGCTGCGCCGCGAGCTCGGTGCCGACGTCGACCCCGGCGACTTCGACCACGTCGCCGTCTGGGTGCCCGAGCACGAGCGCATCGAGATGCGCCTGCGCGCCCGCCGCGACCTGACGGTCCGCGTCCCGGCCCTGGAGCTGGAGGTCCCCTTCGCGCGGGGCGAGGAGCTGCGCACCGAGGTCTCCAGCAAGTTCCGCCGCGAGACCCTCACCGCGGAACTGGCCGCCGCGGGCCTGGACCTGGCGCACTGGTGGACCGACGCCCGCGGTGACGTCGCGCTCAGCCTGGCCGTGCCGCGGGTGTGACCCCCGGCCGTCCCGTCTGGTGGTCGGGGCCCGTCGCGCGTGGTCGCCCTGGTGGGCCGTCGGCGGGTGCGGTGAGCGCGGGTCTCCCGCCACCCGGCCGCGAACCGCCCGGGAGGCTCAGTCCTCGAACGTGTTCAGCAGGCTGTGCGCGGCCCGCTCCAGGTAGTCCCACAGCAGCCCGTGCTGGGCCGGCGGCAGGCCGAGCGAGTCCACCGCGACGCGCATGTGCGCCAGCCAGCGGTCCCGGGCGTCGGGGTTGACCTTGAAGGAGGCGTGGCGCATCCGCAGCCGCGGGTGGCCGCGCTGCTCGGAGTACGTCGTCGGCCCGCCCCAGTACTGCTCCAGGAACATGCGCAGGCGCTCCTTCGCCGGCCCCAGGTCCGCCTCCGGGTACATCGGGCGCAGCACCTCGTCGGCGGCCACGCCGTCGTAGAAGGCGTCCACCAGGCGCACGAAGGTCTCGTGGCCGCCGACCTCCTCGTGGAAGCTGATCGTGCCGCCGTCGGGCCCGGCGGGCTCGCGGCCGATGAGGTTCTGCGGGCGGACGAGTGGCAGGTCGGGGCTCACCGCACCAGTGTCGCCCCTGCCTGCGCCTCGCGGGCCGCGGCCTCCGCGGCGTGCTTGACGTTGCGCTGCATCCCGCCGAACACGACCTCGTGGAACGGGCTGATCGCCGCCCAGTACGCCTGACCGGCCAGGCCCTTGGGGTGGAACAGGGCCCGCTGCCGGAACAGCGTGCGTCCCACCGGGTCGGACTCCACCCGCAGGTCCAGCCACGCCTGGCCCGGCAGGCGCATCTCCGCCCGCAGCCGCAGCAGCCGGTCCTCCTCGCGCTCCTCCACGCGCCACCAGTCCACCGCGTCGCCCACCATCAGGTGGTGCGGGTCGCGCCGGCCCCGGCGCAGCCCGGGACCGCCGGAGAAGCGGTCCATGAGCCCGCGCACCGCCCACGCCATCGGCCACGAGTACCAGCCCCGCTCACCGCCGATGCCCTCCAGCACCCGCCACAGCACGTGCGCGGGGGCGTCGACCACGATGGTGCGCTCGTCCACGTACAGGTTGCCCCCGGCCCAGTCCGGGTCCGAGGGCAGCGGGTCGCTGGGGGCGCCCGGCAGGGACGCGGAGCTCCACCGCGTGGCGACGTTGGCCTCCTGCACCCGCTGCAGCGCCAGCTGCACCGCCTCGCGGAAGCCCAGCAGGCCCTCCGGCGGGTCCGGCACGTGCTCGGCGATGTCGTGCTCCTTGCACACGACCTCGTGCACGAGGCTCTCCACCAGCGGCCGGGCGATCTGCTTGGGCACCGGCGTCACCACGCCCACCCAGTGGCTCGACAGGCGCGGGGACATCACCTCCACCGGCAGCACCCGCCGCTTCGGCAGCCCCGCCACCTCGGCGTAGCCGCGCATCATGTCCAGGTAGGTCAGCACGTCCGGGCCGCCGATGTCGAAGGCCCGGTTCACCTCCGGCGGCATGTCCGCCGAGCCCACCAGGTAGCGCAGCACGTCGCGCACCGCGATCGGCTGGATCCGGTTGCTCACCCACTTCGGGCACACCATCGCCGGCAGCCGCTCGGTCAGGTACCGCATCATCTCGAAGCTCGCCGACCCGGACCCGAGGATCACGGCCGCGCGCAGCACCGTGGTGGGCACGGGGGAGTCCAGCAGGATCTCCCCGACCTCGCGCCGCGACTCCAGGTGCGTGGAGAGGTCCTCGTCCTCCGGGTACAACCCGCCCAGGTACACGACCCGGTCCACCGCCTGCGCGGTGGCGGCGCGCGCGAACGTCCGCGCCGTGCGGCGGTCCTTCGCGGAGAACGGCCCCCCGCTGCTCATCGCGTGGATCAGGTAGTAGGCGACGTCCACCCCGCGCAGCGCCTCGGTGATCTCCTCGGCGTCGGAGGCGTCGGCCCGCACCACCTCCACCCGGCCGATCCACGGGCGGTCCCGCAGCACCTCGGGGCGGCGCGCCACCGCCCGCACCCGGAACCCGGCGGCCAGCAGCTCCGGCACGAGGCGGCCGCCGATGTACCCGCTGACACCCGTGACCAGCGCCAGCCGCCCGCGACCGTCACCGGCCTCGTGGGCGGGTCCTGGCGAGCCGGAGGTGGGAGGGGTGTCGTCGTACACGCGGCCAGTCTGGGGGCGGGGTGCCGCCCCCGGCGAGCCGGCCGCGGCCGGTCGGGAGGGCTCGTGCTCACAGCCCCCGCGTCACCGCGTCCGGGTCCACCGTCGCCGTCGTCTCGGCGGACACGTCCGCCTCGCTGCGCGGCGGGGGGTGCGAGCCGGCCGCGGCCGCCGGGTCGGTGTTCCCGCCCGCCGGCTTCGGCTGCGGGCGGGTGTCCTCGTTGCGCAGCCACACGGTGCGCTGCGGGAAGGGGAACTCGATGCCCTCGGCATCGAAGACCGCCTTGATGCGCCGGCGCAGCTCGCGCTGCACCGCCCACTGCTGCAGCGGCGCGGTCTTGACGACCAGCCGCAGCACGACGGCGTCGGCGCCCATCTGCTCCACGCCCCACACCTCGGGGCGCTCCAGCACCAGGGGCTTCCAGTCCTCCTCCGCGGCGAGGGCGTCGCCGACGCGCTGCAGCACCTCCTGCACCCGCGCGACGTCCTCGCCGTAGGCGACGGAGATGTCCAGCACGGCGCGCGCCCAGCCCTGGCTCTGGTTGCCCACGCGGATGATCTCGCCGTTGCGCACGTACCAGACGGTGCCCTGCACGTCGCGCAGCCGTGTCACGCGCAGGCCGACGGCTTCCACCGTGCCGGTGGCGTCGCCGAGGTCCACGACGTCGCCGACGCCGTACTGGTCCTCGGCGAGCATGAAGAAGCCGGACAGGAAGTCCTTCACGAGCGCCTGCGCGCCGAAGCCGATGGCGACGCCGGCGATCCCCGCCGACGCCAGGAACGGGGCGATGGACACGCCGACGATGTCGAGCACGGACATCACCGCGGCGATCCCCAGCACGAGCGTCGTGGCGCTCTTCAGGACCGACGCGATGGTCTCGGCGCGCTGCTCGCGCCGCTCGGACAGCAGGGGGGAGGACTCCATGAGCCCGTTGCGCCGGCCGCCGCGACCGCCCAGGCGGCTGGCGCCGGTGGCGATGCCGGTGGCGACGCGGCTGATGAGCCGCAGCAGCAAGTAGCGCGCCACGAAGCACACCACCAGGACGATGGCGATCTTCAGGGGCTTGTCGAGCAGGAACTGCCCGACCTCGCTGGCGGTCTCCGTCGCCGCCTCGGTGGCCTGGGCGGTGTCGGTCTCGAGCACGTCGGAGAGGGGTTCGGACACGGGGAGGTGGGGCTCCTTCCGGGGTGGTGGGCCGGTGCGGTGGATCGAAGGTGGATCGAAGGTGGATCGAGGTGGATCAGGACAGGTCGAGGCCGGTGGCGGCCGCGGCGAAGGCCAGGGTGTCGCGCACGAGGCCGGCGCTGCGAGAGACCGAGCGCGCGCCGTGCCCGACATCACCCTCCCGGCGCAGCAGGACCGGCCGCCCGGAGGACGTGGCGTGCTGCAGCGCCGCGCACAGCTTGCGCGCGTGCAGCGGGTCCACCCGCGAGTCGCCGTCGAAGACGGTGAACAGCACCGCCGGGTAGGCCGTCCCCTCCACGACCCGGTGGTACGGCGAGTACGACAGCAACCAGCCGAACTCCTCGGCGACGGCGGCCGTGCCGTACTCGTCGCTCCACGTCGCACCCAGCCCGTGCTGCTCGTAGCGGACCATGTCCAGCAGCGGCGCGGAGCACACCACCCCGGCGAACAGCTGCGGCTGCTGCGTGAGGGCCGCCCCCACGAGCAGGCCCCCGTTGGAGCCGCCGTGCACGCACAGCCGCTCGTGCGTGGTCCAGCCCTGCTCGACGAGGAACCGGGCGGCGGCGTGGAAGTCGTCGAACACGTTCTGCTTGTGCTCGCGCATCCCGGCGCGGTGCCAGTCCTCGCCCTCCTCGCCGCCGCCGCGCAGGTTCGCCACCGCGTGCACGCCGCCGGCCTCCACCCACGCCAGCGCGTCCGGGGCGTAGTGCGGGGACAGGCTGATGCCGAAACCGCCGTAGCCGTAGAGGATCGCGGGGGCGGGCGAACGGGGCCGGCCGTGCTCGTCGAGGGCGTCGGTGCGCGCGGTGACCTGCAGCCGCACCACGGTGCCGTCGTCGCTGAGGTACTCCAGCAGCCGGCTCGTCACGGGCGGCACGTCCACGACGCCGGGCGGTGCGGCGTCGACCACGAGGGAGCCGTCGCGGGCGTCGAAGCGGTGCACGTGCGCGGGGCTGGTGGTGGTCGTGAAGCCGAACCACAGCTCGTGCCCGCCCTCCGGGCGCGTGAGGAGCCCGCCGGCCGACCCGGTGCCCGGCAGCTCGATCGTCCCCGCCGCGCCCGGGCGGCGCCGGCCCGTCACCAGGTCGTGCACGCTGATCGACGACACGGCGTGCCGGGTCCAGCCCAGCACCAGCAGCGGCTCGGCCAGCTCCGGGCCGTCCAGCACGGCGACGTCTTCCAGCAGCGCGTCGTCCGCCTGCGGCACCAGCTCGCGCCAGTGCGCCACGCCCGGCTCGGCCGGGTCGGCCACCGCCAGGCGGCCGCGCGGGGCGTCCAGGTCGGTCAGCAGGTACAGCCGGCCGTCCCGGCCCACCCACGCGCTCGTCTGCGCGTCCACACCCGCGACGACCTCGCGCAGCACCGGCGCGTCCGGCCCCGACGCCGCCAGGTCCGCGATCCACACGTCGTTGCGCGGCGCCGTGCCGTCGGAGGCGCTGACCACCAGCCAGCGCCCGTCGCGCGAGGTCCACACCCCGTAGTAGTTCGTCATCGACCGGCCGGCGCCGAACACCTCGACGTCCCCGGCCGGGTCGGTGCCCACCCGGTGCAGGTACACGCGGCGGTGGTACTGCCGCTCGGCCTCCGGCAGCTCCTCCGGCGGCAGGCGGCGCACGTAGTAGAAGGCGCGCGGCTCGCCCTCCCGGGCCGGCAGCCACGCCACGGGGGAGTAGCGGGCCCGGTCCACCGGGCCGTCGACGACCTCGCCGCTCGCCACGTCCAGCACCCGCAGCACGCTCTCCTCGCTGCCGCCCTCGGAGAGCTGGTACGCCAGCAGGTCCCCCTCGACGCTGGGCCGCCAGGAGTCCAGCGTCGTCGTGCCGGAGGGGTCCAGCGCCACCGGGTCCACCAGGACGCGCTCGGCACCGCCCGGCGCGTCGGTCACCCGCAGCACCGCGTGCTCCGCGCCCGGGTCGCGGCGGCTGCGGAACACCCGCTCACCGCGGTGCACCGGCGCACCCACCGCGCCCGTGGCCATCAGCTCGCGCACCCGCCGCTCCAGGCGCTCGCGGCCCGGCAACCCGGCCGCGAACCGCTCCCAGGCGCTGTCCTGCCACGCCGACCACTCCCGGGTCCGCGGGTCGCCGGCGTCCTCCAGCCAGCGGTACGGGTCGCCGACGGCGACGCCGTGCAGCTCCTCCACGAGGTCCAGGCGCGGGGCGGGCGGGCTGGTCGCGGGGGTCTCCATGGGCGCCCACCCTAGGCACCGCGCGGGCGCCCCGGCCCCGGCGTCGCGTGGACGAGCGGGGCGGGTGCCGGGCGGGGGACGTGTGGACGGGCCGGGACGGGCGCCGCGTGGCAGAGTCGGCCGCGTGCCGTCCGACGCCCCGCGCACCGACCCGCGCCCCGCCCCCGGGGACCGCCCCGACCCGCAGCTGCTGGAGCTGGCCGCCGCCTGCGGCGTGGCCACCCGCTTCACCGACTGGCAGGGCCAGGAGAGCGCCGTCAGCCCCTCCACCGTCGAGGCCGTCCTGACCGCGATGGGCCTGGACGTCTCCAGCCCCGCCGCGGTCGGCGAGGCGCTGCACGAGGTGCGGCTGCGGCCGTGGCGGCGCACCCTGCCGCCGGTCGTCGTCACCCGCGAGGGCCGCCCCCACCAGGTGCCCGTGCACGTGCCGCACGGCGACCCCGTCGAGCTCGTGGTGGAGCTGGAGGGCGGCGGCTGGGCGGCCCTGCGGCAGGTGGACCGCTGGGTCGACCCCGTCCACGTCGACGGCCGCCTCACCGGCCGGGCCACCTTCGAGGTGCCCGAGGACCTGCCCCTGGGCTGGCACGAGCTGCGCGTGCACACCCCCTCCGGGGACGCCTCCTGCCCGCTCGTCGTCACCCCCGACGCGCTGGAGCTGCCGGAGGCGCTGCAGCGCGGGCGCAGCTGGGGGTACCAGACGCAGCTGTACTCGGTGCGCTCGTCGCGCTCGTGGGGCATCGGCGACCTCGCCGACCTGGGGGAGCTGGCCTCGTACGCCGCCGAGCAGGGCGCCGGCTGGGTGCTGGTCAACCCGCTGGCCGCCGCCTCGCCCGTGCCGCCGATGGAACCGTCCCCGTACCTGCCGACCACCCGCCGCTTCGTCAACCCCGTCTACCTGCGGGTGGAGGACGTGCGCGAGGTCGCCTACCTGACCCCCGCCGACCGCGCCGCCGTCGAGGAGCTGGCCGCCGGCTGCCGCCCGTCGAACACCGACCCCGGCGAGATCGACCGCGACGCGGTGTGGGCCGCCAAGCGGCGCGCCCTGGAGGTCCTCTTCCGGCACGGGCGCACCCCGGCGCGCGAGGCCGCCTTCCGCCGCTACGTCGCCGCCGAGGACCCCGGCCTGACGGACTTCGCCACCTGGTGCGCCCTCGCGGAGCGCCACGGGCTGCCCGCGGGCGACTGGCCCGAGGAGGTCTCCACCCCCGAGCGCGCCGCCGCCTCCGGCGCCCTGGACGAGCTGGGCGACCGCGTGGAGTTCCACCGCTGGCTGCAGTGGCAGTGCGACGAGCAGCTGCGCACCGCGCAGGACCTCGCCACCGCCGCCGGCACCGGGCCCGGCATCGTCCACGACCTCGCCGTCGGCGTGCACCCCGACGGCGCCGACGTGTGGTCCCTGGGCGACGCCCTCGCGCACGGCGTGAACGTCGGCGCCCCGCCGGACGCCTTCAACCAGCAGGGCCAGGACTGGAGCCAGCCGCCGTGGCGCCCGGACCGCCTCGCCGAGCAGGCGTACGCGCCGTTCCGGGACATGGTCCGCACGATCCTGCGGCACGCCGGCGGCCTGCGCGTGGACCACGTCCTCGGCCTGTTCCGGCTGTGGTGGATCCCCGCCGGCGCACCCGCCTCCGAGGGCACCTACGTGCGCCTGGACCACGAGGCGCTCATCGGGATCCTCGCGCTCGAGGCCCAGCGCGCCGGCGCCGTCGTCGTCGGCGAGGACCTCGGGACCGTCGAGCCGTGGGTGCGCGAGTACCTCGCCGAACGCGGCGTGCTCGGCAGCGCGGTGCTGTGGTTCGAGTACGACGGTGCCGAACCCCGCCCCCCGGAGGACTACCGGGAGCTGGCCCTGGCCAGCGTCACCGTCCACGACCTGCCGCCCACCGCCGGGTACCTCGCGCAGGAGCACGTCGCCCTGCGCGACCGCCTCGGGCTGCTGACCCGGCCCGCGGAGGAGGAGCGCCGCCGCGACCAGGCCGAGCAGGACCGCATCCTCGGCCTGGTGCGCGAGCGCGGCCTGCTGCGCGAGGGCGCCGCGGAGCAGCAGACCGTCGAGGCCCTGCACCGCTACCTGGCCCTGGCGCCCTCGCTCATGCTCGGCGTCTCCCTCGTCGACGCCGTCGGTGACCGCCGCACCCAGAACCAGCCGGGCACCTCCCTGGAGCACCCCAACTGGAAGATGCCGCTGACCGGCCCCGACGGCCGGGTGGTCCTCCTGGACGACCTGCCGGCCGACGCGCGGGCGCGCTCGCTGGCACGGGTCGTCGAGGCAGCCGTTCGCCGTGGCGACGAGGCGGGCGGTGAGGCGGACGGCGAGGTGAGCGGCGGCCGGGGCGCCGCCCGCTGACACCCCCGGGACGGGCGGTCCCCCCGGTCCGCCCGTCCCTCCGGCTCCCCCCGGGGCCGGCGGCACCAGCCTGCCCGGCCCGCCTTGCAGGGGGCTTGCAGCCACCTGACCCCGCGCCGCCCCTCGCGGACCTACCCTGAGCCGGTGACGACGGCGCTCGCGGTGCGGGTCCTGGGACCGGTCGAGGTGGGCACCACCGACGGACCCGTGCCGCTCAGCGGCTCCCTGCGCACCCTGCTGGCCGCGCTCGCCGTGGACGCCGGGCGCGTCGTGGCCGCCGACACCCTCGCCGACCGGCTCTGGGACGACGGCGGCCTGGACGCCGGGTCCTCCACCGTGCACAGCTACGTCTCGCGCCTGCGACGCCGCCTGGAGCCGCAGCGACCACCGGACGGCTGGGGCGTGCTGCGCACCCGCGCCCCCGGCTACGCGCTGGTGCTGGAGCCGGGGGCGCTGGACGCCGCCGAGTTCCACCGGCTGGTCGCCGCGGCCCGCGCCGCCGCCGAGCCCGTCGCGGCCCGCGACGCCGCCGCGCGGGCCCTGGCGCTGTGGCGCGGACCCACCGCCTACGCCGACGTCCCCGCCGACTTCGCCCGCGCCGAGGCCGACCGGCTGCACGAGCAGCGGCTGGAGGCCGAGGAGCTCGCCGCCGACCTGGACCTGACCCTCGGCCGGCACCACGAGCTCGCCGAGCGCCTGCCGGCCCTCGTGGCCGCCGAGCCGTTCCGCGAGGGCCTGCGCGCCTCGCTCGTGCTCGCCCTGTACCGCTGCCACCGGCAGGCCGACGCGCTGCGCACCTTCGAGGAGGGGCGGGCGCTGCTCGCCGACGCACTCGGCGTGGACCCCGGCCCGCGGCTGCGCCGGCTGCACGAGCTCGTGCTGCGGCAGGACCCCGCCCTCGACGCGCCGGAGCCGCCGCGCCCCGCACCGGCGCCCGTCGCGCGGACCGTGCGGGCCGCGCCGTCCGCGCCGGTCGCGGACCCACCGGGTGCCGCGGCGCTGCGGCGCCCGCCGCTGCCCGTGCCGCCCACGCCGCTGCTCGGGCGCGAGGAGGACCTCACCCGCCTGCACCGCCTGCTCGACGACGGCGCCCGCCTGCTCACGCTCACCGGCACCGGCGGTGTCGGCAAGACCCGGCTCGCCCTCGCCCTGGCGCAGCGGGTCGCCGACCCGGCCGGCTCGCGCTTCCCCGACGGGGCCGTGCTGGTGCCGCTGGCGACCCTCGACGACGCCGGCGCCGTGCTGCCCGCCGTGGCCCGGGCCACGGGCGCGGGCGCCGTCGACGGCCCCGCCGCCCGCGACGCCGTGACCGCCCACCTGCGCCCCCTGCGACTGCTCCTCGTCCTGGACAACGTCGAGCACCTCCTCGACGCGGCCGTCGACGTGGCGGAACTGGTGCGCACCTGCCCGGACCTGTCCGTCGTCGTCACCAGCCGCGCACCGCTGCGCGTGGGCGGCGAGGTGGAGCACCGCGTCGAGCCGCTGGCGCTGCCCGGCGCCGGCGCGAGCCCGCGCGAGGTGCTGGCCTCCCCGGCCGTCACCCTGTTCTGCGAGCGCGCGCGGGACGTGGTGCCCGGCTTCACCGTGGAGCGCGACGACGCGCGGACCGTCGCCGACGTGTGCGCCGCGCTCGCCGGCATCCCCCTGGCGCTGGAGCTGGCGGCCGCGCGGGTGCGCGTGCTCAGCCCCCGGGACCTGCTGACCCGGCTGGACGAGGCCCTCTCCGGCGGGCGACGGGACCTGCCGGAACGCCAGCGCACCATGCAGGCCACCCTCGACTGGAGCATCGGCCTGCTGGACGAGCCCGCCCGGCGCCTCTTCCGCCGCCTCGCCGTCTTCGCCGGGGGCTGGACCCTGCCGGTGCTGGAGGCCGTGGAGGGGCCGGCCGTGCTGCCGGTCCTGGAGGCGCTCGTGGAGCAGTCGCTCGGGCGCGTCGAGCACCCGAGCGACGGGGCCCGCTTCTCGATGCTCGAGCCCACTCGCCAGCACGCCCGGCGCCTGCTCGGCGAGGACGAGCGCGCGCGGGTCGCCGCCGCCCACGCCGCCGCCCACCTCACCCTCGCGGAGGAGGCGTACGTCGGCTACCAGCGCGACGCGCAGGTCGGCTGGCTGCGCCGCGTCGAGCGCGAGCACGCCGACCTGCTGGCCGCCGTGGAGTCCTCCTGCGCCGCCGGCGACGGCGAGACCGCCGGGCGCCTGGTGTGGGCGATGTGGCTGTTCTGGTGGATGCACGGCCACCTCGCGGTGGGCCGGCGCGCCTGCGAGGCCGTGCTGGACGTGCCCGGCCTGCCCGGGCGGGTGCGGGTGCGGGTGGACCTCGCCCTGGGCGCCATGCTCTTCGCGCAGGGCGAGCACGAGCACGCCGAGGAGGTGTGGCAGCGCGCGCACCGGCTGGCCGAGGCCGTCGGCGACGACGAGGCGCTCGCGCACACCACGGCCGGCACCGGCATCACGGCGCTGGCCCGCGGCGACGCCGCCACCGCCGTCGCCCGGCTGCGCACCGCGCTGCCGCTGGCCGCGGCGCTGCCCGCCGCCTCCGACGGGCCCTGGCTCCAGGCGCTGGGGCACGTGTGGACGGGCACGGCGCTGACCGCCCTCGGCGGGCTGGACGCACCGCGCCGGGCGCGGGAGCACTTCGAGGCGGGCCTGGCGCTGGCCCGCGCCCGCGGGGACCGGCTGACCACGTTCGTGGCGCTGTACAACCTCGCCCAGGCGGAAGCGCTGCGCGACCCGTCCGCCGCGCGGCGCCACCTGCACGAGGGCACGGCCCTGTCCGCCCAGGTCGGCGACCTGGCCAACCTCTCGCACTTCCTCGACGCGCTCGTCGTGCTCGGCGTCGGCGCGCACGATCCGGTGGCGGGGGAGGAGGCGGAGCGGCTCGCCACCGCGCTGGGCGCGGCCCGCGCCGCCCGGGAGACCGTGGGCGCCGCCGTGTACGGCTTCTACCTGCGCGACGACGCGCAGCTGGCCGCGGCCCGGGAGCGGTTGCGCGAGGTGCTGGGCGAGGACCGCTTCGCGGCGGCGGTGGCCGCGGGGCGGGCCCTGCCGGTGGTGGAGGTCGTGCGGCTGGCCACCGGCGCGGGCGGGCCCGCCCGCGCGCCCGGCGCCGCGCCGGGGCTCACGGCGCGGGCAGCGCCAGCCACTGCTCCCAGGTGAGGTCGCGCCCCACGAACCGGGGCCGGGTGAACGGCCAGTCGCGCCGCACCCAGCGGGGAACCTCCGCGTCCAGCACCGCCTCCAGCTCCGAGCCGACGAGGCGGTCCACGACCCACCACGAGACGTCCGCGTCGGCGCCCGCCCGGCCCGCGGGGTCCAGGTAGACGCAGCCCAGCAGCTCGGCCTCCTCGTCGTCGAACAACGCGTAGTTGAACGACTCGTGCCGGGCGATCTCCGCCTCGTGGTGGGCCAGGTCCAGGCGGTCCTGCTCGTGGGTCATGCCCTCCGGCGGCCAGCCCCACGCGGCGCCGTAGATGGACCACAGGCGCTCGCGCGAGCCCATCACCGCGGGCAGGTCGAGGTCCACGTCCACCTCGCGGATCGGGCGCAGGTGGTGGCCGGTGGGCAGCTCCAGGCGGGTGGGGTGCCGGAACCACGGCGGCAGCCACGGTTCCACGACGCGGTCCTCGGGCACGGGCTCTCCTCTCGCGGCACCGCCGGTCGGCGGTCCCGCACAGGCTGCCCGCCCGTCCTTGCCGGTCGCTTGCAGCACCGGGGGAGTGCGGGCACGGCGCGTGCAGGCCGCCGGCAAGGCGAGCGGGACACGCTCGGTGGCGTGCAGGCAGCAACCTCGTCCCCAGCCCTCGCCGTCCCGCAGGCCCGCGACGGACGGTCCCCGCGCACCCCGTCGCCCACCCGGGCGCCCACCCAGGCGCACGGCGCACCCGCCACGCCGTGCCGCACGGCGCCGGCGGACCTCTTCTTCGCGGAGGACCACGAGCTCGTCCTGGCCGCGAAGGCGCTGTGCTCGTCGTGCCCGCTGCGGGCGGCCTGCCTGGCCGGGGCGCTCGCCCGGCGCGAGCCCGCCGGCGTGTGGGGCGGTCAGCTCTTCGTCGGCGGGGTCGCCGTCGCCTACCGCCGTGGTCGCGGCCGCCCCCGCAAGGACGCCCCGCCCCTCACGCCGGTGCTGTGAGACGGGCGCCCCCGAACTGCCGGGGGACGCCCGCCCGGGCCGGGTCAGCTCGCGTCGCGCTCCTGGGCGCGCAGGGCGCGGGCCACCCCGTCGCGGTTCTCCAGCACCAGGCGCCGCAGGGCCGGCGGGGCGTCCTGCGCCTCGGCCAGCCAGCGGTCGGTGCGCTCCAGCAGCTCGCCGTCGGCCAGCACCAGCGGGTACAGGCCGGTGACGACCTGCTGCGCCATCTCGTTGGTCCGCTGCTCCCACACCGTGCGCAGCGCGGCGAAGTACGGCTCGACGAACGGCCGCAGCAGGTCGCGGTCGTGCACCCGGCCGAAGCCGGAGATCACCGAGGCCTGCACGGCGTTGGGCAGGGTGCCGCGCTCGACGACCTCCTCCCACGCGGTGCGCTTGGCCGCCGGGGTCGGCAGCGCAGCGCGCGCCGCGGCCGCCGAGCGCTGCCCGGTCGCGGTGGCGTCGCGCCGCAGCTCGGCCTCCACCGCCGCCTCGTCGGCGGCGCCGCCCGCCGCCAGCGACGTCAGCAGCGCCCACCGCATGTCCGCGTCGACCTCCAGGCCCTCGATGACCGAGGTGCCCTCGTACAGGCCGCGCACCACCGCCAGGTGCTCCTCGCCCCGTGCGAAGGAGGCGAACGCGCGGGCGAACTGCAGCTGGGTGTCGCTGCCGGGCGCGGCCGCCCGCAGCATCTCCAGCAGCGCCGCCGCGGTGCGGTCCTTCGCGTCCTCCCGGCGCGCGGGGGCGGTGTACAGCTCGACGGTCGTGGCCAGCTGCCGCAGCAGGACCAGGGCGACGGTGGAGTCGGCGCGCGCCGCGTCACCGGGCAGCAGCGTGCCGAGCAGCAGGTCGACGTAGTCGCCCGCGGGCAGCTCGCCGTCGCGCGTCATGTCCCACAGCGCCGCCGCCACCAGCGAGCGCGGCATCGACTCGGTGAAGTCGTCCAGGTGCTCGAGCGCCGTCGCCAGCGAGACGTCGTCCAGGCGGATCTTGGCGTAGGCCAGGTCGTCGTCGTTGACCAGCAGCAGCGCGGGCCGCTGCCGGCCCACCAGCTCGGGCACCTCGGTGCTCCCACCCGCCGCGTCCAGCTCGACGCGGGCGGTGCGCCGCAGCTTGCCGTCGACGAGGTCGTAGCAGCCGACCGCGAGCCGGTGCGCGCGCAGGTGCGGGTGCTCCGCCGGGGCCTCCTGGCGCAGCACCGCGGAGGTGACCGTGCCGTCGGCGTCCGTCTCGAGGACCGGCCGCAGCGTGGCGACGCCCGCGGTCCCCAGCCACTCGCGCGACCAGGAGCCCAGGTCGCGGCCGGAGGTGGCCTCCAGCTCGCGCAGCAGGTCACCCAGCTCGGTGTTGCCCCACGCGTGGCGGCGGAAGTAGGCGCGCACGCCGGCGAGGAACTCCTCGCGGCCGACGTAGGCGACGAGCTGCTTGAGGACGCTGGCGCCCTTGGCGTAGGTGATGCCGTCGAAGTTGACCTCGACATCCTCGAGGTCGTTGATCTCGGCGACGATCGGGTGGGTCGTGGGCAGCTGGTCCTGGCGGTACGCCCAGGACTTCTCCAGGGAGTTGAAGGTCGTCCAGGCGCCCTCCCACTCGGTGGCCTCGGCGGCGGCGAGCGTGCTGGCGAACTCCGCGAAGGACTCGTTGAGCCACAGGTCGTTCCACCAGCGCATGGTCACCAGGTCGCCGAACCACATGTGCGCCAGCTCGTGCAGCACCGTCACGACGCGGCGCTCCACGGTCGCCCGCGGCACCTTGGAGCGGAAGACGTAGCTCTCCACGAAGGTCACCGCCCCGGCGTTCTCCATGGCGCCGGCGTTGAACTCCGGGACGAACACCTGGTCGTACTTGGCGAACGGGTAGGGCGTGTCGAACTCGCGCTCGAAGAACTCGAAGCCCGCCTTCGTGGCGGCGACGACGTTGTGCGCGTCGAGGTGCTCCACGAGCGACTTGCGGCAGTACACGCCCAGCGGGACCGTCCGGCCGTCGGAGGAGACGAGGGAGTCCTCGGAACCCTCGTACGGGCCGGCGATGACCGCGGTGACGTAGCTGGACAGGCGCGGCGTCGGCTCGAAGCGCCACCGCTTCCCGCCGGCGACCTCGTCGGTGCCGGCCACCGGTGCCCCCGAGATCACCCGCCAGTGCGCCGGCGCGGTCACCGTGAAGGTGAAGGCGGCCTTGAGGTCGGGCTGCTCGAACACGGCGAACACCCGGCGGGAGTCGGCCACCTCGAACTGCGTGTAGAGGTACACCTCGTCGTCGACGGGGTCGACGAAGCGGTGCAGGCCCTCGCCGGTGTTCATGTACCGGCAGTCGGCCACGACGCGCAGCTCGTTCTCCTCGGCCAGGCCGTCGAGCTGCACGCGCACGCCGTCGCTGACGGCCGCCGGGTCCAGCGAGCGGCCGTTGAGGGTCACCTCGTGCACCGCGGCGCTGATCAGGTCGATGAACGTGGACGCGCCCTCGCGCGAGCGGAAGCGGGCGGTCGTCACCGAGCGGAACACCTCCGGACCCGTCGTCAGGTCCAGCTCCACGTCGTAGGTGTCGACCTGCACGAGGTCCGCGCGGGCGCGAGCCTCCTCGCGCGTCAGGTTCTCGCCGGGCACGTCCACGTCCTTCCGGTCCACCGGGTGCGCTGGGAGGCGGCCCCTCGTCCAGCCGCGCGCCACTCTGCCACGGCCCGCCGACACCGCGACCTCCGGTTTCCCGGTCCGCCGCGCCGTGGCCGCCTCCCGGCGCGCGGGGCAGGATGGCGCCATGACGACGACCACCGCGAAGGACAGCGCCGACTTCTGGTTCGACCCGCTGTGCCCCTGGGCCTGGATGACCTCGCGCTGGATGCTCGAGGTGGAGGAGGTCCGGGACGTCACCGTCCGCTGGCACGTGATGAGCCTGTCGGTGCTCAACGAGGGCCGGGACCTGCCGCCGGAGTACCGCGACCTCATGGACCGCGGGTGGGGCCCGGTGCGCGTGGTGACCGCCGCCCGCGCCCTGCACGGCGAGGAGGTGGTCCTGCCGCTGTACACCGCCATGGGCACCCGCATCCACCCCGGCGGGAACAAGGACCTCGACGAGGTGATCGCGCAGTCCCTCGAGGAGGTGGGGCTGCCCGCCGACCTGGCGAACGCCGCGCGCACCGACACCTACGACCCGCAGTTGCGCGCCTCGCACACCGAGGGCATCTCCCTGGTCGGCGAGGACGTCGGCACCCCCGTCGTCGCCTTCGAGGGCACCGCCTTCTTCGGGCCCGTGGTCACCCCCACCCCGAGGGGCGAGGACGCGGGGAAGCTGTGGGACGGCTGCCTGCTCGTGGCGCGCACGCCCGGCTTCTTCGAGCTCAAGCGCACCCGCACCCAGGGCCCCGTCTTCGACTGAGGCGCCCGGCCCGGCCGGTGCCGCCCACCCGTAGGGACCCGGCGGGTGGGCGCGCGGCGGGCCTGCGAAGCTGTCGCCATGCGCGTCCACATCGGCACCGACCACGCCGGCTTCGAGCTCAAGCAGCACCTCGTGAACCACCTGCGCGAGCAGGGCCACGACGTCGTCGACCACGGCGCGCCCGAGTACGACGGCACCGACGACTACCCGCCGTTCGTGCTGCGCGCCGCCGCCGCGGTCGCCGCCGAGCCCGGCAGCCTCGGTGTCGTCCTCGGCGGCTCCGGCAACGGCGAGCAGATCGCCGCCAACCAGGTGCCGGGCATCCGGTGCGCGCTGGCCTGGTCGGTGGAGACCGCCCGGCTCGCCCGCGAGCACAACGACGCGCAGTGCGTGGGGATCGGCGCGCGCATGCACTCCTTCGACGAGGCCACCGCCCTGGTCGACGCCTTCCTGGCCACCCCGTTCTCCGGTGACGCCCGCCACCAGCGCCGCATCGACATGCTCACCGAGTACGCCCGCACCGGCGAGCTGCCGCCGCTGCCGCACGCCTGAACCGGGCACCGAGGTGCCCGAGGGGAACGTCGTCCACCGCCACGCTCGCGTCCTGCGCGAGCGGTTCGGCGGCCACCGGCTGACCGTCAGCAGCCCGCAGGGGCGCTTCGCCGAGGGCGCCGCGCTGCTCGACGGGCGGGTCCTGCGCGGCACGGACGCGCACGGCAAGCACCTGCTCCTCGACACCGGCGCCGAGCGGGTGCTGCACGTGCACCTGGGCCTGTACGGCACCTGGAACCTCGGCGACGGGGAGCCGCCCGAGCCGCGCGGCGCGGTGCGCGCCCGCCTGGTCGCGGACAGCGGCTGGGCGGACCTGCGCGGGCCCAACGCCTGCACGGTGCTCACCGCCGCGGAGGTCGCCCAGCTGCACGCGCGGCTGGGCGCGGACCCGCTCCGCGCGGACGCCGACCCCGACGCCGCCTTCGCCGTGGTGAGCAGGTCCCGCGTCGCGGTGGGCGCCCTGCTCATGCAGCAGGAGGTCGTGGCGGGTCTCGGGGCCATCTACCGGGCGGAGCTGCTGTTCCGCGCCGGGGTGGACCCGTACCGGCCGGGCCGTGAGCTGGGGCGCGAGGAGTGGGACGCGCTGTGGGCCGACGCGGTGCACCTGCTGGGGAAGGACGTGCGCACCGGGCGCATCGTCACCACCCGCCCGGCGCACCGCTCGAACCCGCGCGGTGCGCCGTCGGAGGAGGACCGCTTCTACGTCTACCGGCGCGGTGGGCAGCCGTGCCGGTTGTGCGGCACCCCGGTGCGGCACGCGCAGGTGGTGGCCCGGCACCTGTTCTGGTGCCCCACCTGTCAGCCGGCCTGACCGCCGACCGCCCGGTCCGCGGCCGCCAGCTCGGCGGCCAGCTCGGCGCCCAGCCCGCGCGCCAGGTCCTCCAGCAGCGGCCCCGCGTCCGACAGGCAGCGCTCGGTGTCCGGTTCCACGTCGGTCAGGGCGCGCGCGTCCGCGAACCCGGCGCCGCGCCAGCGCTCCTGCGGCAGCGTCCGCCGGCCGCTGACGACGACGACCGGTGCGCCCAGCTCCGCCGCGGCGCGCGCGACACCCACGGGCGTCTTCCCGCCCAGCGACTGCTCGTCGAAGCTGCCCTCCCCGGTGACCACCAGATCGGCGCCCGCAGCGCGCCCGGGCCAGCCCACCAGTTCCAGGACGACCTCGACACCGGGCCGGCGGTCCGCGCCCAGCAGGCCGAGCGCCACCAGGCCGGTTCCGCCGGCGGCACCGGCGCCGGGGGCCTCGCGCGCGTCGGGGACCCCGGCGGCCGCCAGCGCATCGGCGAGGCGGGCCAGGCCCGCGTCCAGCGCGGCCACCTGCGCGGGGTCGGCACCCTTCTGCGGGCCGAAGACGGCCGCCGCCCCGCGTGGGCCCAGCAGCGGGTTGTCCACGTCGGCGGCCAGCGTCCAGCGCACCTGCCGCACGCGCGGGTCCAGGCCCTCCAGGTCCACGCGCTCCAGGCGGCTCAGCGCGCCACCGCCGTCCGTCAGCTCCCGCCCGTCGGCGTCGAGCAGCCGCGCCCCCAGGGCGGCCAGCAGACCGGCCCCGCCGTCGGTGCAGGCGCTGCCGCCGACCGCCAGCACGACCTCGCGGGCGCCGTCGTCGAGCGCGGCGCGCACCAGCTCGCCGGTGCCGCGGGAGGTCGCGGTCAACGCAGCGCGCCTCCCGCCGGGCAGCCGGTCCAGCCCCGACGCCTGGGCCAGCTCCACCAGGGCCGCCGGCCCGTCCTGGCGGCGCGCCCAGGTCGCCGCCACGGGTTCCCCCGTGGGCCCGGTCACCGTGGTGGTGACCGCGCGCCAGCCGGCGGCGACCGCGGCGTCCACCGTGCCCTCACCGCCGTCGGCGACCGGCACCTCGCTCACCCGCAGGTCCGTCGCGGCCCTCGCCGCGCCGAAACCCGCGCGCAGCCCCGCGGCCACGCGCGCGCACACCTGGGCCGAGGTCAGGGACCCCTTGAACTTGTCGGGGGCGACGACGACGTGCAGGGGCAGCGACACCGGTGTACGCGCGATCACGGTGCCAGCCTGCCAGGTGGACGCGCGCCGCGGGCACCGGGCGCGCACGATGCCGGACGTGGCGATCCCCAGGCTGACGGCCGACGACGTGGCGTGCTGGGTGCTGAAGACGGGTGCCGACGTGGCCGAGCTGGCCGGCGCGCCCGAGGGGGAGGCGGTGCCGCTGGCCCGCTGCGTGCACCCGACCTACCGCCTCGGCCTGGTCAGGCCGGGGCAGCCGGTGCTGCTGTGGCGCAGCGGGCGCCAGGCCGGGGTCCGGGCGGTGGGGCAGGTGCTCGCCGCGCCCGCCGGCGGCGCGGTGCGGGTGGCGCTGCGGCGGCTGGCCGAGCCCGTGCCGCGCGCGGACCTGCTGGCCGACGCGCGCTTCCGCGCGGCGGAGGTGGTGCGGGTCCCCATGGGCGCCAACCCGTCCTACCTGACGGCGGTGCAGCTCGCGGCGGTGGCCGAGCGCCTCGCGCCGGCCGCGGGCTGGCCGTCGCCGGGAGGAGCCGGCGCAGCGGTGCCGTGATCGCGTCCCGACGCGCCGGGCGGGCGCAGGTGTGCCAGGTTTGACGGTGTCCCGAGTGAGGAGAGTGCCGTGCGTGTCGCGCTGATGTCCCTGTCCGTCGCCGGTCTGGTCGCGCTGGCCGGGTGCAGCACGCAGACCAGCGAGAGCACCACCGAGGAGACCGAGGTGGTGAGCCCGGAGGACCGCGGTCCCTCGGAGGAGGTGCCGACCGAGGTCACCGACGAGGAGCCGCCTGTGGGCGACGCCGCCGTCGAGGAGGAGGTCGTCGTGGACTCCTGCCTGGTCGTCGAGGGGCAGGTCGTCGCCGGCCTGACCGTCAACAACGGCGAGGTGGACCCCCGCAGCTACGTCATCACGGTGGCGGTCGCCGGTCCCGACGGTCAGCCGGTGACCGAGGTGGCGGCGACGGCGGACGACGTGCGTTCCGGGCAGGTGGTCGAGGTGCAGGCCGTGGGCGACGTCGCCGACCCGCCGGCCGAGGTGACCTGCGAGGTCGCCGACGTCAACAGGTTCTGAGGCCGCTCCCGGCCTCCTGCGACGAGAGCCGCCGCCCCCGGAGGGGCGGCGGCTCTCGCGCGTGGAGCGGGCGACGGGAATCGAACCCGCGTAGCTAGTTTGGAAGACTAGGGCTCTACCATTGAGCTACGCCCGCGCGACCGCGCTCACGCGCCCGGGCGGGCGGGCGTCGCGGTCGGTACCCAGCTTAACGGGTCCGCAGCGGTAGCCTGTCGCGGTACCCGCCGTGCGCGGCGGGTCGCGGGGTGTGGCGCAGCTTGGTAGCGCGTCCGCTTTGGGAGCGGAAGGCCCCCGGTTCGAATCCGGGTACCCCGACGGCCACCGCCCGGTGGTCCGCGGACGACGTGCCGCGGCGCTCGGGCGGGACGACGCCCCGGCGCGGACGGCTAGGCTTCCGCGGTGCGCCGGGGCACCCCGGTGCACCGCACGCCTGACCACGACCTCCGCACCGCGCGGAGAGACCCCAGGAGAACCCCGCTGTGAAGAGCGACGTCGAGACCCTCAACCCGACCCGGGTGAAGCTGACCGTCGAGGTCGGCTACGACGAGCTGAAGCCGAGCCTCGACGCCGCCTACAAGTCGATCGCGGGCCAGGTGCAGGTGCCGGGCTTCCGCCGGGGCAAGGTCCCCCCGCGCGTGATCGACCAGCGCTTCGGCCGCGCCGCGGTGCTGGAGGAGGCCGTCAACGACGCCCTGCCGAAGTTCTACCAGCGCGCCGTGGAGGAGAAGGAGCTGCGCCCGCTGGGCCAGCCCACCGTCGACGTCTCCCAGGCGCCGGACCCGAGGACCGGCGGTGACCTGCGCTTCTCCGTCGAGGTGGACGTCCGCCCGACCCTGGAGCTGCCGGTCCTGGAGGACCTCGAGGTGTCGGTGGACGACCTGTCCATCGCCGACGAGGACGTCGACGCGCGCCTGACCTCGCTGCGCGAGCGCTTCGGCACGCTGACGGGCGTGGACCGCCCGGCCGTCGACGGCGACTTCGTCTCGCTGGACCTGCGCGCCGAGATCGACGGCGAGGAGATCGAGACCGCCAAGGGCATCTCGTACCAGGTCGGCCAGGGCAACATGATCATCGGCCTGGACGACGCCGTGACGGGCCTGTCCGCCGAGGGCAGCACCACCTTCACCGCCCCCCTGGCCGGCGGCGACCGCAAGGGCGAGGACGCCGAGATCACCGTGACGGTGCAGTCCGTCAAGGAGCGCGTCCTGCCCGAGGCCGACGACGACTTCGCGCAGCTGGCCAGCGAGTTCGACACCCTGGAGGAGCTGCGCGCCGACCTGCGCAACCAGGTCGAGCAGTCCAAGAAGTTCGAGCAGGGCCTGCAGGCGCGCGACCGCGTCCTGGAGAAGCTGCTGGAGCTCGTCGAGGTGCCGGTGCCCGAGTCGCTCGTCGAGGCGGAGATCCACTCCCACCTCGAGCGCGAGGGCCGCCTGGAGGACGCCGAGCACCGCGCGGAGATCGACGAGAGCACCCGCGCCGCGCTGCGCAGCCAGCTCCTCCTCGACGCGCTCGCCGAGCGCGAGGAGATCGGCGTGGAGCAGCAGGAGCTGCTGGAGTACCTGGTCGGCCAGGCCCAGCAGTACGGCATGGAGCCCAACCAGTTCGTGCAGATGGTCGACCAGTCCGGGCAGGTCCCCGCGATGGTCAACGAGGTGCGCCGCCGCAAGGCGCTGGCGGTGGCGATGGAGAAGGCCACCGTCAAGGACGCCTCCGGCGCCGTGGTGGACCTCGAGGAGCTCGTGGGCGGTCCCGAGGACGACGAGGAGGCTCCCGCCGGCGCGCCCGAGGGTGCTCCCGCGGAGGCCGTCGAGGAGCGCGCGGACGGTGCCGAGGGTGCGGCGGACGCGCCGGAGACCGGCGAGACGGTCGACCCCGTGGGCGACGACGCGCAGGCCGCGGCCGACGCGGCCGCCCAGAGCGCGACCGAGCAGCCGCAGGGCGGCGAGGACCAGGCCAAGGCCTGACCGGACGCACCGGCGCCGACCCCCCGGGCCGGCGCCGGTGCGCCCACAGCGAAAAGCCCCCGGCCCCGACATGCCCGCGACGGCCTGCGCGTTAGGGTCGATCGAGATCGGCGGGACGCTCCGCCGGCCCCCGTGCGCGGGGGTGGTCGACGCCAGGAGAGGGCCAGGGAACAGCGTGAGCGAGATCTTGAGCGCACCGGGACTGGTGACGCCGCAGCACGCCCGCACGCCGGGCACGCCGGGGATGGGCCTCGACGACAACGTCTACCAGCGGCTCCTGCAGCAGCGGATCATCTGGCTGGGCTCGGAGGTCCGCGACGAGATGGCCAACGCCATCTGCGCGCAGCTGCTGCTGCTGGCGGCCGAGGACCCGGACGCCGACATCTACATGTACATCAACTCGCCCGGCGGGTCGGTCTCCGCGGGCATGTCGATCTACGACACGATGCAGTACATCAAGCCGGACGTGGCGACCATCGCCACCGGTCTGGCGGCCTCGATGGGCCAGTTCCTGCTGTGCGCCGGTGCCGCGGGCAAGCGCTCGGCACTGCCGCACGCCAAGATCATGATGCACCAGCCGCTCGGCGGTCTGGGCGGCTCCGCGAGCGACATCAAGATCCTCGCCGAGCAGATCATCATGACGAAGAAGCAGATGGCCGAGCTCATCGCCCAGCACAGCGGCCAGAGCTACGAGACCATCACGCGCGACTCCGACCGGGACCGCTGGTTCACGGCGGAGGAGGCCCAGGAGTACGGCCTGATCGACCACGTCGTGGGCCGCTCCAGCGAGGTCTCCGGCGGTGGGGGCACCGGTGCGTGAGCCCGGGGGCCGGCCCCCGCTGCACCTCCCGCCGCACCTGACCGCCCAGATGGGAGACCGCCCGATGGACCAGCACAGCCGCTTGAACCCCGCGTACGCGCCGTCGGCGCGCTACGTGCTCCCGCAGTTCGAGGAGCGCACGTCCTACGGGATGAAGCGCTCGGACCCGTACACCAAGCTCTTCGAGGACCGCATCATCTTCCTCGGCGTGCAGGTGGACGACGCCTCGGCGGACGACATCATCGCCCAGCTGATCGTCCTCGAGTCCCAGGACACCGACCGCGACATCATCATGTACATCAACTCGCCCGGCGGGTCCTTCACGGCCCTGACGGCGATCTACGACACCATGCAGTACATCCGTCCGGACATCCAGACGTACTGCATGGGCCAGGCGGCCTCGGCCGCCGCCGTCCTGCTGGCGGCGGGCGCCCCCGGCAAGCGCTTCGCCCTGCCGAACGCCCGCATCCTCATCCACCAGCCGGCGATGTCCGGCGGCGGCTACGGGCAGGCCTCCGACCTGGAGATCCAGGCCAACGAGATCCTGCGCATGCGCACCTGGCTGGAGCAGACGCTGGCGGCTCACTCCGGCCGCACCGCCGAGCAGGTCGGCACGGACATCGAGCGCGACAAGTTCCTCTCGGCCGAGGAGGCCGTCGAGTACGGCCTGATCGACGAGGTGCTGCAGAGCCGCAAGGCGTCCGCGGTCACCCGTTAGGCAGCAGCGCACCGAGCGTCCCGGGGGGCCGGTCTGGCACCGTGTCCCCCGGGGGCGTGTAATGAGTCCGCGGCGCGCACCCGGCGGGTAGCGTGGACGAGTCGTGACGGTGCCGGGGACCCGGCTCCCGCGGGGTCCGCGGACCCGTCGAGCAGGACGAGGAGAGGAATCCGTCGGTGGCACGCATCGGTGACGGTGGCGATCTGCTGAAGTGCTCCTTCTGCGGAAAGAGCCAGAAGCAGGTCAAGAAGCTCATCGCCGGCCCCGGCGTCTACATCTGCGACGAGTGCATCGACCTCTGCAACGAGATCATCGAGGAGGAGCTCGCCGAGGCCAACGACCTGGGTCTGGTGGAGCTGCCCAAGCCGCGGGAGATCTTCGAGTTCCTCGACCAGTACGTCATCGGCCAGTCCTCGGCCAAGAAGTCGCTGGCGGTGGCCGTCTACAACCACTACAAGCGCATCCAGGTGGGGGAGCCGGCCGCGAAGGGCCGCGACGAGGCCGTCGAGATCTCCAAGTCGAACATCCTGCTGATCGGTCCCACGGGCTGCGGCAAGACGTACCTGGCGCAGACGCTCGCCAAGATGCTCAACGTCCCCTTCGCCATCGCCGACGCCACGGCCCTGACCGAGGCCGGCTACGTCGGCGAGGACGTGGAGAACATCCTCCTGAAGCTCATCCAGGCCGCCGACTACGACGTCAAGAAGGCCGAGACGGGCATCATCTACATCGACGAGGTCGACAAGATCGCCCGCAAGTCGGAGAACCCCTCGATCACGCGGGACGTCTCCGGTGAGGGCGTGCAGCAGGCGCTGCTGAAGATCCTCGAGGGCACCACCGCGAGCGTGCCGCCGCAGGGTGGCCGCAAGCACCCGCACCAGGAGTTCATCCAGATCGACACCACGAACGTGCTGTTCATCGTGGGTGGGGCCTTCGCGGGCCTGGACCGCATCATCGAGGCCCGGGCGGGCAAGCAGGGCCTCGGCTTCGGTGCCCAGCTGCGACCGACGGGGACGGCGAAGCCGGAGCCGACCTTCGGTGACGTCATGCCCGAGGACCTCATGAAGTTCGGGCTGATCCCCGAGTTCATCGGCCGCCTGCCCGTCATCACGTCGGTGGAGAACCTCGACCGCGACGCGCTGGTGCGCATCCTCACCGAGCCGCGCAACGCCCTGGCCAAGCAGTACCAGCGGATGTTCGAGCTGGACGGCGTGGAGCTGGAGTTCACCCCCGATGCCCTGGAGGCGGTGGCCGACCAGGCCATCCTGCGCGGCACGGGTGCTCGCGGTCTGCGGGCGATCCTCGAGGAGGTGCTGCTCCCGGTGATGTTCGACGTGCCCAGCCGCGACGACATCGCCCGCGTGGTGGTGACCCGCGAGGTGGTGCTGAAGAACGTCAACCCCACGCTGGTGCCGCGTGAGGCGCCGGCGCGCAAGGGCAGCCGGGAGCGCCGCGAGAAGTCGGCCTGAGCCCGCGGCCGGGTGCTGCGAGCGCGAGAACGACGGAGGGCCCCGCCCCGTGCCGATCGGCACGGGGCGGGGCCCTCCGCGGTGGTGCGTGGACTCAGTCCTGCAGGACGGCCTGGACGTCGATGCTGACCTTCAGGGTGGTGCCGAAGACGGCCACGCCGATGCCCACCGCCTGGTTCCAGTTCATCTTGAAGTCGTCGCGGTGCAGCTCGGTGGTGGCGCTGAAGGCGGCGCGGGTGCCGCCCCAGGGGTCGGCACCGGAGCCGGTGTAGGTCAGCTCCAGCTGCACGGGGCGGGTGGTCTCCAGGAGCGTCAGCTGCCCCGGCAGCAGCCACCGCCCACCGTGGCGCTGCACGCCGGTGGCGCGGAAGCGCAGGTGCGGGAAGCGGGCGACGTCGAGGAAGTCGGCGGCGCGCAGGTGCTCGTCCCGCTGGGCGTTGCCGGTGTCGATCGAGGCGGCCTCGATCTCCACCTCCACCGCCGAAGCGGTGACGTCGTCGGCGGGCACGGTGATGACACCGCCGAAGCGGGTGAAGCGCCCGTGCACCGCGGAGATGCCCAGGTGGTGGGCGGTGGCGGTGATGGAGGAGTGGGCGGTGTCGATGGACCACGTCCCCGGCGGGGGGACGTCCTGCCCGCCGGTGCGGCGCAGGTGGACCTCCCCGGCGTTCCAGGTGCCGCCGGCGGGGACCACGACGCTGGTCGCCCGGGGCTCGTGGGCGGGGGCGGCCACCAGCACGGTGACGGCCCCCGCGGGCACGGCCGGCAGGGCGAAGGTCCCGTCGCCGCCGGTGACGGCGCGCGCCACCTGGCTGCCGTCCGACCCGAGCAGGGTCACGGCGGCGCCGGGCACGGGCCAGCCCTCCCGGGTCAGCACGCGCCCGCCGCCCGGGACGGTGCCGGCGGGCTGACCGGTGGTGCCCGCCGGCGGCTGGGCCGGTTCCCGGGCGCTCACCGCTGCCGCTCCCGGACCGGGGCACCTTCGGCGGTGCCGGCCGAGCCGAGGGTCACCTGCACCGCGGAGACGGTGTCCTCCTCCACGTCGACGTTCGTGGCCACGGGTGCGTACCCGGCCGCGGTGAGCGTGTAGTGGCCGCCGGCGAGGTCCTCGAAGCCGTAGCCCCCGTCGCTGTCGGTGAGCACCGAGCCGACGACCTGACCGTCGCCGTCCACGAGGGTGACGGTGGCCTCGCGCAGGCGCCGGCCGTCGCTGGCGGCGACGACGGTGCCGGTGAGGCGGCCGCCGCCGGTGAGCAGCAGGTCGCAGGCCAGGGCCCCCGAGTCGGGGACGTCGATGCTGCGGGCCAGCGGCCGGTGCGACTCGCTCTGCGCGGTCAGCACGTAGCCGCCGCCGACGAGGGCGCCGAAGGAGTAGCCGCCGTCGGTGCCGCTGCGGGTGGAGCCGACCACCTGCCCGGTGACGTCGGTCAGCGTCACGAGGGCGCCGGCCACGCCACGGTCGGTGTCGGTGGCCGCGTCCCGGGTCAGGACCCGGCCGGTGATGGCCGAACGGCCGGACAGGACGACGTCGCGCTGCACGGAGGCGCTGCCCACGCCGACGAGGGTGGCGGACGGTGCCACGTGCGGGGCGGCGACGATGAGCAGGTAGGTGCCGCCGGTGGGCAGGGCGATGCGGTAGCCGCCGTCGTCACCGCTGGAGGTGCGCGCCACCTGCTGGCCGCCCTGGTCGGCCAGGGTCACCACGGCGTCGGGCAGCGGGCGCCCGTCGGCGTGGCGGACGGTGCCGGCGAGGGCCAGTCCGGTGTCGGTGCGTTCGGCCGGTGCCGGTGCCGGCACCGCGCCGCCTCGCGCGGCGGTGCCGCCCTGCGCCGCGGTGCCGGCCTCGGACGCGTCGGCGGCGACCGGTGGCTGCACGGGCGTGCTGCCGGTGGCGGCAGCGGTCTCGGGCGCCATCGCGGGAGTCGCGTCGTCGCTGCGCAGCGAGTTCTCCTTGAAGAAGAGGGTCACGAGGAACGCCACGAGGGCGAAGGGGGCGGCGACCAGGAAGACGTCCGCGATGCCGGAACCGTAGGCGGACATCACCAGGGTGCGCAACGGCTCGCCCAGCTCGGACAGGTCCGGCAGGCTGCCGCCGCTCAGGGGCGCCAGGGCGGCCGGGTCGACACCGGCGTCGCGGACGCCGTCGAGCAGGTGGTCGGTGACGCGGTGCCCCAGGACGGCGCCGAGGGCGGAGACGCCGATGGCGCCGCCGAGGCTGCGGGAGAAGGCGACGAACGAGCTGGCCGAGCCCAGGTCCTCGGGGGCGGCGACGTTCTGCACGGCGAGCACGAGGTTCTGCATCATCATGCCGACGCCGAGACCCACGAGGGCCATGAAGATCGCGACGGCCCAGTAGGCGCTGTCGTGCTCGACGGTGCCCATGAGCGCCAGTCCAGCGGTGAGCAGGACACCGCCGGAGACGAGCCAGCCCTTCCAGCGGCCGGTGCGGGTGATGAACTGCCCGGCGATCGTGGAGGACAGGAACAGGCCCACGATCATCGGGATGGTGGAGAGGCCCGAGCGGGTCGGCGACTGCCCGCGGCCGAGCTGGAAGTACTGGCTCAGGAAGATGGTGGCGCCGAACATCGCCACGCCGACGAAGAGGCTGGCGAGGGCGGAGAGCACGATCGTGGGGTTGCGGAAGAACCGCAGCGGGATGAGCGGGTCCGCGGCGCGGGACTCGGCGAGCACGGTGAGCGCGAGCAGGACCACGCCGGCGGTCACGAGCGCGACGGTCCACCACGAGCCCCACGCGAACTGGTGCCCGGCGAGGGAGACCCAGACGAGCAGGGCGGACACGCCGCCGGCCAGCAGCAGGGCGCCGAGGTAGTCGATGTGGATCTCGCGGCGGGGCTGCTCGGGCAGCTTGAGGCGGAACTGCAGCACGAAGAAGGCGACGATCGCGAAGGGGACGCCGACGTAGAAGCACCAGTGCCAGGACAGGTGCTCGGTGAGGACGCCGCCGATCAGCGGGCCACCGACGGTGGCCAGGGCGAACGTGGCGCCCAGGTAGCCGGAGTAGCGACCGCGCTCCCGCGGGGTGACCATCGTGGCGAGGATGACCTGGGCGAGGGCCAGCAGGCCGCCGCCGCCGATGCCCTGCGCCACGCGCAGCGCGATGAGCATGCCCATGCTCGTCGACAGGCCCGCCACGGCGGAGGCGACGACGAACAGGACGAGGGCGATCTGGACGAGCAGCTTCTTGGAGAAGGTGTCGGCCAGCTTGCCCCAGATCGGGGTGGAGATCGTCGTGGCCAGCAGCGCTGCGGTGACGACCCAGGTGTAGCTGGACTCGGTGCCGCCGAGGTCGTTGACGATCGTGGGCAGGGCGTTGGAGACGACCGTGGAGGACAGGATCGCGACGAACATGCCGAGCAGGAGCCCGGACAGCGCCTCGAGCACCTGCGCGTGGGTCATCTTCACGGGGGCGGCCTGGTGAGCGTGCGCGACGTGGTCGGGTGGTGCGGTGGGGGTGCTCATGCGTTCCTCTGCAGGGTCTTCTCCGGGGCGGTGGTGGCGGCCAGCTTCCGCAGCAGGCGGGCGAGGTCGTCGACCTCGGCGTCGTCCCAGCCGGCCAGGCGCGCCACGAGCGCACCGACGACGCGGTCGCGCTGCGCGCGCAGCTCGGCCTCGCCGGCGGCGGTGACGGCCAGCCGCTGGGAGCGGCCGTCGTCGGGGTCGGGGGAGGTGGTCAGCAGTCCTTCGGCGCGCAGGTGGGCGACGTGGCGGCTGACGGTGGACAGGTCCAGGCCGAGACCCTCGGCGACCTCGCTCATGCGCAGGCTTCCGTGCTCGCGCACGATCGAGAGCGTCGCGGTGCCGGGCAGGGACGCGGCGCCGATGAGGCGCCGGCGGGCCCGTGCGAGGTGCGGCAGGACGGGGACGAGCGCGGCGCACGCGGTGGCGGTGGCCATGATCACCTCGGGGTGAGCGGTTGGTGTGTGCAAGCAACGATATGACGAGTGGTTGCTGCACACAAGCCAGCCCCGCGACGGCGGTGCCGCGCGGGGCCGGGAGGGGTGGGGGGGCCCGGTCAGAGCTGGGAGTTCAGGCGTGCCACGAGCGTGGCCAGCTGGGTCATGTCCTCCTCGGACCAGTCCTGCAGGCGCGCGTACAGGCGCTCCCGCCGGGCCGTCCGAGCCGCGTCCACCTTCTCGGTGCCGAGGGCCGACATCCGCAGGCGCACCGCCCGGCCGTCGGTGGGGTCGGCCGTCCGCTCCACCAGGCCGAGGTTCTCCAGCAGCTGCACCTGCCTGCTCAGGGTCGGCTTGCCGATGCCGAAGAAGGCCGCCAGGTCGGAGGGCCGGGCCTCCCCGACGTCGCCGAGGCGGACGAGCAGGCTGTAGGCCTCCGGCTCGAGCTCCGGGTGCACCGTGCGAGCCGTCTCGCGGCTGATCGCGCGCGAGCGGCGCAGCAGGACGGCGAGTTCTCGCTCCAGGTGGTCTGCGGCCTCGGGGTGCACGGGTGAACCGTACCGTCCCCGTCGCCGGCGACGGGGGACCTCCGCGACGCGTCGCACCCACCCGTGCTTGTGGTCGAGGGGACGCACCCCTAGGGTCGTCCCGATGCATCGGTCCGATGCATCGGGACCAGGTCGGAGGTGTTCGGTGGTGCGCAAGCGCGCAGACGTGCTGCCCCTGGCGGTGCTGGCGCTGCTGGCCGACGGCCCCCTGCACGGCTACGAGGTGCGCCGGCGGCTCGACGTGCGCCTGGGGGCGTTCCGCGCCCTGTCGTACGGCACGCTCTACCCCTGCCTGCGGGCGCTGCAGGCGGGCGGTTGCCTCACCGAGGCCACCGAGCAGCGTCAGCCGGGCACCGTCAGCACCAAGCGGGCCCGGGTCGTCTACGAGATCACCGACCACGGCAGGGAGCGGCTCGCGGAACTCCTCGAGGAAGCCGGTCCCTCCGCCTGGGAGGACGACGCGTTCGGGGTCCGCCTGGCCCTGTTCCAGCGCGTCGCCCCCCGCACGCGGTTGCGGATCCTCGAAGGCCGGCGCGCCCGGCTCCTCGAACGGCTCGAGCAGCTCAGCACGTCCATCGAGCGGACCCAGGCCCAGCTCGACGCCTACGCCCTCGAAGCGCAGCGGCACGGTCTGGAGACCGTGCGCAGCGAGGTCGACTGGCTGGACCGCCTCATCACGGCCGAGCGCCGTGCCCCCGCCCGGCCGGGCGTTCCGGCCGCCCCCCTCACCGAGGAGAGTTGATGTCCGAGATCCGCGTCGCCGTCGTGGGGGTGGGCAACTGCGCCGCCTCCCTCGTCCAGGGCGTCCACTTCTACGCCGACGCCGACGAGAACGCGACCGTGCCCGGCCTCATGCACGTGGAGTTCGGCGACTACCACGTGCGCGACGTGACCTTCGTCGCCGCCTTCGACGTCGACGACAAGAAGGTCGGCACCGACCTGGCCGACGCCATCGGCGCCAGCGAGAACAACACCATCAAGATCTGCGACGTGCCGGCCACCGGGGTCACCGTCCAGCGCGGCCACACCCTCGACGGCCTGGGCCGCTACTACCGCGAGACCATCACCGAGTCCACGGCCGAACCGGTGGACGTCGTCGCCGCGCTGCGCGAGGCGCGGGCCGACGTCGTCGTGTGCTACCTGCCGGTGGGTTCCGAGGACGCGGCGAAGTTCTACGCCCAGTGCGCCATCGACGCCGGGTGCGCCTTCGTCAACGCCCTGCCCGTCTTCATCGCCAGCACCCCCGAGTGGGCGCAGAAGTTCACCGACGCGGGCCTGCCCATCGTCGGCGACGACATCAAGTCCCAGGTCGGCGCCACCATCACCCACCGGGTGCTGGCCAAGCTGCTGGAGGACCGCGGCATCGAGCTCAAGCGGACGTACCAGCTCAACGTCGGCGGCAACATGGACTTCAAGAACATGCTGGAGCGCGACCGTCTGGAGTCCAAGAAGACCTCCAAGACGCAGGCCGTCACCAGCAACGTCCACGCCGACTTCGGCACCCGCGACGTCCACATCGGGCCCAGCGACTACGTGCAGTGGCTCGACGACCGCAAGTGGGCGTACGTGCGCCTCGAGGGCGAGGCGTTCGGCGGCGTGCCGCTGAACCTGGAGTACAAGCTGGAGGTCTGGGACTCCCCGAACTCCGCTGGCGTCATCATCGACGCGGTGCGCGCCGCGAAGATCGGGCTGGACCGCGGCATCGGCGGCCCGCTGCTGTCCCCGTCGGCGTACTTCATGAAGTCCCCGCCGGAGCAGCGCGACGACGAGCGCGGCCGCGCCGCCGTCGAGGCGTTCATCGCCGGGACCGTCGAGCGCTGATCGGCCGTCTCCCCACGCGGAGCCCCGTGGTGCACCCGCACCGCGGGGCTCTCGTGGTTCCCGGCCCCGGTCGGGTTCGTCGCCGGGTGGCGGGCCGGTCATGTTCGCCCGCGGTGCGGGTGCGCCGCGGAACCCCGCGCACCCGACGGCTCGACGCTGCTCCGGCCCCGGGTGCGATGTGGGGGAGGGGAGAGGTGCGGGGGCAGAGGACGGTGGCGGGTGCGGAGGCCGGCGTCCGGAGCCCGCCCCGCGCGAGGAGCCGCACCGGTGCACCGAGCAGCGGGCGGAGAGCCGGCCGCAGCACCCGCCACCGGCGCACCAGGGCGACAACGGCCCCGCGACAACGCGAGGGGGACAATGCGACGGGGCCGCCCCCGGTGGGGGAGCGGCCCCGTCGACGGGGAGAGCGTCAGCCCTGTTCGGCGATCTCCGCCTTCGCGGTCAGCGCCGGCGCCTGCTCGCCCTCGGCGAGCGGCACCTCCTGCCAGGAGATCGACGCGGCGCGGCTGGCGGCGAGCACGTCCGCCTCGGCGCGCGCCGCGTCGGCGACCGCGTCGGCGGGGCCGTACACGGTGGCGGCGGTCAGCGGGGTCTTCTGCGAGACCTTCGCCTCGCTCTTCACCTTGCGCAGCGCCGAGAGCGCCTGACCCGCCCCGCCGAGCACGCCGATCGCGGCGGTGTCCGCGGACGCGGGTCCCAGCTCGTCCACCACGGGCCAGGAGACGGTGTGCACCGAGCCGTCCTGCCACCACGACCACACCTCCTCCGCGGCGAACGGCAGGAACGGCGCGAACAGCCGCAGCAGGGTGCGCAGCGCGATCGCCGCGGTCGCCTGCGCGGACGCCTGCGCGGCCTCGCCGCGTGCGCCGTAGGCGCGGTCCTTGACGAGCTCGACCCAGTCGTCGCAGAACGTCCAGAAGAACCGCTCGGTGACGTCGAGGGCGGTGGCGTGGTCGTAGCGCTCGAAGGCGCCGGTGGCGGTGCGCACCACCTGCGACAGCTGGACGAGGACGCTGGCGTCCAGGGGTTCGGTGACCGCGGCCGGGTCGGCGGAGGTGCCGCGCTCCACGCCCAGGCCGAGGACGAACTTGGAGGCGTTGAGCAGCTTCATCGCCAGCCGGCGCCCGACCTTCATCTGCCCGGTGTCGAAGGTGGCGTCGGTGCCCAGGCGCGAGGACGCCGCCCAGTAGCGCACCGCGTCCGAGCCGTGCTCCTCCAGCAGCGCCAGGGGGGTGACGACGTTGCCCTTGGACTTCGACATCTTCTTGCGGTCCGGGTCGAGGATCCACCCGGACAGCGCGGCCTTCGACCACGGCAGCCCCCCGGTCTCCAGGTGCGAGCGCACCACGGTGGAGAACAGCCAGGTGCGGATGATGTCCTGCCCCTGCGGGCGCAGGTCCATGGGGAACACGCGCCCGTACAGGTCGGGGTCGCGCTCCCAGCCGCCGGCGATCTGCGGGGTCAGCGAGGACGTCGCCCAGGTGTCCATGACGTCGGGGTCGGCGGTGAAACCACCCGGGACACCGCGCTGGGACTCGGAGTAGCCGGGCGGGGTCTCCGAGGCCGGGTCCACCGGCAGGGCGGACTCCTCGGGCAGGATCGGCGCGTCGTAGCGGGGGGAGCCGTCCTCGGCCAGCGGGTACCAGACGGGGAACGGCACGCCGAAGAACCGCTGCCGGGAGATCAGCCAGTCGCCGTTCAGGCCGGAGACCCAGTGGTCGTACCGGTGCTTCATGTGCTCCGGGTACCAGGTCAGCTGGGCACCGCGCTCGAGGAGCTGCTCGCGCAGCTCCGCGTCGCGGCCGCCGTTGCGCAGGTACCACTGGCGGGTGGTGACGATCTCGAGGGGGCGGTCGCCCTTCTCGTAGAACTTCACCGGGTGCGTGATCCTCTTCGGCTCGCCGACCATCGCGCCGGACTCGCGCAGCGCGGCGACGACCTTCTCCTGCGCGGTGTGCACGGTGGCGCCGCCGATCTCGGCCCACAGGGCCTCGCCGGGGCCGCCGGCGATCCACTCGGGCGTCTCGCGCACCAGCCGGCCGTCCCAGCCGATGACGGCGCGGGTGGGCAGCTGCAGCTCGCGCCACCACGTGACGTCGGTGGTGTCGCCGAAGGTGCAGATCATCGCGATGCCGGAACCCTTGTCCGGCTCGGCCAGGCGGTGCGCCACCACGGGCACCTCCACCCCGAACAGCGGCGAGCGCACCGTGGTGCCGAACAGCGGCTGGTAGCGCTCGTCGTCGGGGTGCGCCACGAGGGCCACGACGGCGGGGACGAGGACGGGCCGGGTGGTCTCGATGAACACCGGCTCGCCGCCGTCGGTGCGCTCGAACGCGACGCGGTGGTAGGCGCCCTCGCGCTCGCGGTCCTCCAGCTCCGCCTGGGCCACCGCGGTGCGGAACGTGGTGTCCCACAGGGTGGGTGCCTCGGCGGCGTACGCCTCGCCGCGGGCGAGGTTGCGCAGGAAGGCGCGCTGGGCGGCGGCGCGGGAGGCACCGGAGATCGTGGAGTAGGTGTGCGACCAGTCCACCGACAGGCCCAGGCGCCGCCACAGCGACTCGAAGACCTGCTCGTCCTCGGCCGTCAGCCGCTCGCACAGCTCGACGAAGTTGCGGCGGGAGACCTGCACGAAGTCGCGGTCGTTCTTCGGCGCCTTCTCGGGGGGCGTGAAGGACGCGTCGTACGGCAGGGAGGGGTCGCAGCGCACGCCGTAGTAGTTCTGCACGCGCCGCTCGGTGGGCAGGCCGTTGTCGTCCCAGCCCATCGGGTAGAAGACCGACTTGCCGCGCATGCGCTGGAAGCGGGCGACGACGTCGGTGTGCGTGTAGCTGAACACGTGGCCGACGTGCAGGGAGCCGGACACGGTGGGCGGCGGGGTGTCGATGGAGTAGACGTCGGCGCGCTCGCGCGAGCGGTCGAAGGCGTACGTGCCGCCCTCCTGCCACGCGGGGGCCCAGCGCTCCTCCAGCCCGTCCACGGTGGGGCGGTCGGGGACCGAGACGCCGGCGGCGGTGCCGTCCGGGCGGTGCGGGGGTGCGGGCGCGGTGCTGGCGTCGGACATGCCCCCCATCATCCCGCAGGTGCGCGCGGGGCCGCGCACGCCCCGGGACCGGGCGGGGGGCGGCGGCCCGGACGGGGAGCCGCCCGGGCCGCCGCGCCGCTCACCCGCGGTGGAAGCGGCGGCCGGTGACCCGCTCGGAGGCGCCCACCCGGTCCAGGTAGGGGGTGATCCCGCCGGTGTGCAGGGGGTGCCCGGTGCCCAGGACGAGGCACACGTCGACGTCCTCGGGGCCGGCGACGACGCCCTCGTCGAGGACGCGGCGGACCTCGTCGGCCAGGGCGTCCTGCACCCGCCGCAGCAGCTCGGGTCCGCTGACCGGCTCGTCGCCCTGCACGAGCACCCGCTCGGCGGCGCGGGTGGCCTCCACCGGCCCCTTCGGGGTGACCAGGGGCGGCGAGCCGGCCTCGACCCAGCGGCGCAGGTTGTCCGAGACGCGGTAGCGGTCCGGGAACGCGGCGGCCAGCGTCTCGTGCACGTGCAGCATGACGGCCGGCCCCACGAAGGAAGCCAGGCGGAAGGGCGTCATCGGCAGCCCCAGCTCGTCCAGGGCGTGCTCGGCCTCCACCAGCGGCGTCCCGGCGTCCACGGCGCGCACCACCTCGTCGAACATCCGGGTGGAGACGCGGTTGACCACGAACGCGGGGGCGTCGCGCACCAGCACGCACGTCTTCTTCAGCCTCGCCCCGACCGCGAACGCGGTGGCCAGCGTCGCGTCGTCGGTGCGCTGCGTGCGCACCACCTCCACCAGCGGCAGCACCGCCACGGGGTTGAAGAAGTGGAACCCGACGAACCGCTCGGGGTGCTCCATCACCGAGGCCATCTCCGTGACCGACAGGGAACTGGTGTTCGTGGCGATGACGGCGTCCTCGCGCAGCAGGGGTTCCAGCTCGCGCAGCACGGCGTGCTTGACGGACATCTCCTCGAACACCGCCTCGACGACGACGTCGCAGCCGGCGAGGGCGGACTTGTCCACCGACCCCGACACCGACGCCTTCAGCCGGTTCGCCACGTCGGGGGTCACGCGCCCCTTGGCGAGCAGGTCGTCCACGCCGGAGCGCACCGCCTCGACCCCCTTGGCGACGCGGGCCTCGTCGACGTCGGTGAGCACCACGGGCACCTGCAGCCGGTGCAGGAGCAGCAGCGCGATCTGGCCGGCCATCAGCCCGGCGCCCACGACGCCCGCGGAGGTGACCCCCCGCGCCAGCTCCTTCGGCGGCGCCCCGGTGGGCTTCCTGCCGTACCGCTGCACGAGGTCGAACGCGTACAGCCCGGCGCGCAGCTGCGGGGAGGCGACGAGGTCGCCGATCGCGGCGTCCTCGGCGGCGAAGTGCCCCTCGCGGGTGTTCGTGCGCGCGGCGGCGACGAGGTCGAGCGCCCGGTGGGGGGCGGGCGCGGCGCCGCGCACGCGGGCGTCGGCGACGGCGCGACCGCGGGCGACGGCCGCCTCCCACGCCGCGGCCTCCTCCGTCTCGGGCAGCGGGACCCGCCGCGGCACCTGCACCTCGCCGGCGAGGACGGCGGCCGTCCAGCGCAGCGACTGCAGGAGGAAGTCGGCGGGCTCCACGGCGAGGTCGGCGACGCCCAGCTCCACGGCCTCGGGGCCGGTGATCGTGCGGTTGTTCGCCAGCGCGTTCTCCACGGCGATGCGCACGGCGACGTCGGGACCGGCCAGGTGCGGCAGCAGCCAGGTGCCGCCCCAGCCGGGCACCAGGCCCAGGTGGGTCTCGGGCAGGCCCAGGCCGCGGGCGGTGGTGGCGACGGTGCGGTACGTGGCGTGCAGGGCGGTCTCCAGGCCACCGCCCAGGGCGAGGCCGTTCACGTACGCGAAGGTCGGCACGCCCAGGGTGCCGAGCCGGCCGAGGACGTCGTGCCCGAGGCGCCCGGTGGCCAGCCCGGTCTCGCGGTCGGCGGTGGCCATGGACTTCAGGTCGGCCCCGGCGCAGAACACCCCCTGCACGCCGGTGATCCCCACGGCGACGACCTCGCCGGCGGCGGCCAGGCGCTGCGCCTCCTCCAGCGCCTCGCGCAGCTGCGGCAGCGTCTCGGCGCCCAGCACGAACGGCCGGCGCGGGTCGCCGGGGTCCAGGGTGATCAGGGCCAGGCGGCTGGAGCCGGGCTGCCCGGTGGGCGCACCGGGCGCGCCGGGCAGGTCGAGGACGCGGACGTGGACGGGCATCAGCGGGCCTCCCCGGCGCTCGCGGTGGTGGGTTCGTACGCGGCGTGGTGCGGGTTCTCCCAGATCACGGTGCCGCCCTGGCCGAGCCCGACGCACATGGCGGTCAGGCCGTAGCGGACCTCGGGGTGCTCGGCGAACTGCCGGGCCAGCTGGGTCATCAGCCGCACGCCGGAGGCGGCCAGCGGGTGGCCGATGGCGATGGCCCCGCCGTAGGGGTTGACCCGCTCGTCGTCGTCGGCGATGCCGAAGTGGTCCAGGAAGGACAGGACCTGCACGGCGAACGCCTCGTTGAGCTCGAACAGGCCGATGTCGTCGATCGTCAGCCCCGCGCGGGCCAGCGCCTTCTCCGTGGAGGGGATCGGCCCCAGGCCCATGACCTCCGGCTCGACGCCGGCGTAGGCGAACCCGACCAGACGCATGCGGGCCTGCAGGCCCAGTTCGGCGGCGGTGCCCTCCTCGGCGACCAGGCAGGCGGTGGCGCCGTCGGTCAGCGGGGAGGCGTTGCCGGCGGTGACGCGCCCGTGCGGGCGGAAGGGGGTGCGCAGGTCCGCCAGGGCCTCCACCGTCGTGCCGGGACGGGCGAGCTCGTCGGCGGTGGCCAGCCCCCAGCCCTTCTCGGAGCTGGCCACGGCGACCGGGACGAGGTCGGCGCCGACCTTCCCGTCGGCCACCGCCCGCGCGAACTTCCGCTGGCTGGCGGCGGCGTACTCGTCGGCGCGCCGCTTCGTCAGCGCGGGGAACCGGTCGTGCAGCGCCTCGGCGGTCCTGCCCATGTCCAGGGCGTCGGGGGAGACGATGCGCTCGGTGAGGAAGCGGGGGTTGGGGTCCAGGCCCTGCCCCAGGGGGTGGTGGCCCATGTGCTCCACGCCGCCGGCCAGCGCCACGTCGAGGGCGCCGACGGCGATGGAGGCGGCGGTGGTCGTCACTGCGGTCATGGCGCCGGCGCACCAGCGGTCGACCGCGTAGCCGGGCGTGGTGACCGGCAGGCCCGCCAGGAGGGCTGCGCTGCGGCCGAGGACGAGCCCCTGGTCGCCGCTCTGGGTGGCGGCGGCGATCGCGACCTCCTCCACCCGCTCGGGCGGCAGGGAGGGGTTGCGGCGCAGCAGCTCCCGCAGGCAGGCGACGACGAGGTCGTCGGCGCGGGTCTCGGCGTGCAGGCCGTCGGGCCGGGCCTTGCCGAAGGGCGTGCGCACGCCGTCGGCGAACACGACGCTGCGCGCGGCGGGGGTGGTGCGGGCCACGGGACCTCCTCGTTCGGTGGCGTGGCCGCGACGGTGCGGCCCGGGGCCACAGTACGCCCGCCGGACGGGTAACCGGTACTGGTGGTGACAGGTACTTCGCCGCGGTCGGTGACCCGGTGCGCGCGACGCGCTGCGGGTAGGATCGAGCGCACAGGCGTCGACCCGGCCATCACCGGTGAGCCTCCGGAAGAACGGGCGCCGGCCACCGCGGCGGCGCCCCACTAGACCCGGACGGGTCCGGCCCGTGACAGCCGGACGACGAGCGGTCGTCGTCGCGCCTCCCCGCGGGGAGGGGTGCCGGCGGCAAGCGGGGTGGTACCGCGGCACCGCCGGCCCCGGCGGGAGTCGTCCCCGCGGCAGCAGCGACGTCGTCGAGGAGCACACGTGTCCGAGGTCACGGACCAGGCAGTGGAGCAGACCCCCGAGCCGGGGGGCGTCCCCGCGGAGCAGGGCGGCACCGGCCCCCGCTTCCCCGAGATCGAGCGCGCCGTCCTGGACTCCTGGGCGGCCGACGGCACCTTCGCCGCCAGCGTCGAGGCGCGCCGCGGGTCGGCCGCCGGGGAGTTCGTCTTCTACGACGGCCCGCCGTTCGCCAACGGCCTGCCGCACTACGGCCACCTGCTCACCGGGTACGTCAAGGACGTCGTCCCGCGCTACAAGACGATGCGCGGGTTCCAGGTGGAGCGCCGCTTCGGGTGGGACACCCACGGCCTGCCCGCCGAGGTGGAGGCCGAGCGCCAGCTCGGCATCACCCACAAGTCCGAGATCGAGTCCATGGGCATCGCGACGTTCAACGACGCGTGCCGCAGCTCCGTGCTGCGCTACACGCGCGAGTGGGAGGAGTACGTCACCCGGCAGGCGCGCTGGGTGGACTTCGAGGACGACTACAAGACCCTCGACACCGACTACATGGAGTCGGTGATGTGGGCGTTCAAGACCCTGCACGACAAGGGCCTGGTGTACGAGGGCTTCCGCGTCCTGGCGTACTGCTGGCGCTGCGAGACGCCGCTGTCGAACTCCGAGACCCGCCTGGACGACGTCTACCGCAACCGCCAGGACCCGGCCGTCACCGTCGGGTACCCGCTGCTGGGCTCCGACGCGCACCCGGAGCTGGCCGGCGTGCTCGCCCTGATCTGGACCACCACGCCGTGGACGCTGCCCAGCAACCTGGCGATGGCCGTGAACCCGGAGCTGGACTACGTCGTCGTCGACGGCGCGCCCAGCACCGAGCACGAGGGCCGCAGGTTCCTGCTCGCCGAGGCGCGCCTGGGCCACTACGCCCGCGAGCTCGGCGAGGACGCCGCCGAGCGGGTCGGCGCCCGGTTCCGCGGCGCCGACCTGCTGGGGGAGCGCTACCGCCCGCCGTTCGGGTACTTCGAGGGCCGCGAGAACGCCCACCAGGTGCTGTCCGCCGACTACGTCACCACCGACTCCGGCACCGGCGTCGTGCACATCGCCCCCGCCTTCGGCGAGGAGGACAAGCTCGTCACCGACGCCGCCGGCATCGTGCCCGTGGTGCCGGTGGACTCCCGCGGCCGGTTCACCGCCGAGGTGCCCGACTTCGCCGGCGAGCACGTCTTCGACGCCAACAAGGCGATCACGCGCGCCCTGAAGGAGGGCGTGCCCAGCGGGGCCCTGCTGCTGCGCCAGGAGACCTACGACCACCCGTACCCGCACTGCTGGCGCTGCGGCAACGCGCTCATCTACCGCGCCGTCTCCAGCTGGTTCGTGGCCGTCACGCAGATCCGTGAGCGGATGGTCGAGCTGAACCAGGACATCACCTGGGTCCCCGAGCACGTCAAGGACGGTTCCTTCGGCAAGTGGCTGGCCGGTGCCCGCGACTGGTCCATCAGCCGCAACCGCTACTGGGGCAGCCCCATCCCGGTGTGGGTCTCCGACGACCCCGCGTACCCGCGCACCGACGTGTACGGCTCGCTGGAGGAGCTGGAGCGCGACTTCGGCGTGCGCCCGGCCGACCTGCACCGCCCGCACGTGGACGAGCTCACCCGGCCCAACCCCGACGACCCGACCGGGAAGTCCACCATGCGCCGGGTCCCGGAGGTCCTGGACTGCTGGTTCGAGTCCGGGTCCATGCCGTTCGCCCAGGTGCACTACCCGTTCGAGAACACCGAGTGGTTCGAGAGCCACTACCCGGGCGACTTCATCGTCGAGTACATCGGGCAGACCCGCGGCTGGTTCTACACGCTCCACGTGCTGGCCACCGCGCTGTTCGACCGTCCCGCGTTCCGCACCTGCGTCTCCCACGGCATCCTGCTGGGCGACGACGGGCGCAAGATGAGCAAGTCGCTGCGCAACTACCCGGACGTGACCGAGGTGCTGGACCGCGACGGCTCCGACGCCATGCGCTGGTTCCTCATGAGCTCGCCCGTGCTGCGCGGCGGCAACCTCGTCGTCACCGAGCAGGGCATCCGCGACTCCGTGCGCCAGGTGCTGCTGCCGCTGTGGAACACGTTCCAGTTCTTCCAGCTGTACTCCGGCACCTCCAGCCACACCCCCCGCTGGCGCACCAGCTCACCGGACGTGCTGGACCGGTACGTGCTCGCCAAGCTGCACGACACCGTCGTGGCGGTCACCGCCCAGCTCGACGGGTACGACATCGCCGGCGCCTGCGAGAGCGTGCGGCAGTTCCTCGACGTCCTGACCAACTGGTACGTGCGCCGCTCGCGCGCCGCGTTCTGGGACGGGGAGTCCGAGCGCGCCCGCGACGCCCTGGACACCCTGCACACCGTCCTGGAGACCACCGCGCGGATGCTCGCGCCGCTGCTGCCGCTGGTGAGCGAGCACGTGTGGCGTGCGCTCACCGGTGGCCGCTCGGTGCACCTGACCGACTGGCCGGACCCGGTCGACCTGCCCGCCGACCCGGGCCTCGTCGCCGCGATGGACGCCGCCCGCGCCGCGTGCTCGTCGGCGCTCGCGCTGCGCAAGGCCGGCGGCCTGCGGGTGCGGCTGCCGCTGAACCGCCTGGAGGTCCTCGTGGCCGACCCCGCCGCGCTCGAGCCGTTCGGCAAGCTCATCGCCGACGAGGTCAACGTCCGCGAGGTCGCCCTCGGGCACCTCGACCGCGCCGTCGAGTACGGGGTGAGCGCGAAGCTCACCGTCAACGCGCGCGCCGCCGGCCCGCGGCTGGGCAAGCAGGTGCAGCAGGCCATCAAGGCGTCGAAGTCCGGCGACTGGGAGGAGCGCCCCGACGGCACCGTGATCGCCGGCGGCATCGAGCTGACCGAGGGCGAGTACGAGCTGACCACCACGGTCGAGGGCGAGAACCCGGGCCTGGCCACCGCCGCCCTGGACGGCGGCGGGTTCGTCGTCCTGGACACCACCGTCACGCCCGAGCTGGCCGCCGAGGGCATGGCCCGCGACGTCATCCGCCTCGTGCAGCAGGCCCGCCGCGACGCCGGCCTGCACGTGTCCGACCGCATCCGCCTGACCGTGGCCGCCGACGGGCCCGTGTGGGAGGCGCTCGTCACCCACCAGAACCTCGTCGTCGACGAGACCCTCGCGCAGCAGTTCGGCTCCTCCGGGCAGGCCGAGGCCCTGCCCGCCGAGCGCGCCACCCTCGTGGCGTCCGTCGAGGGCCACGAGGTCCGCGTCGCCGTCGAGAAGCTGGAGGAGCGGTGAGCAGCCCCCACCCGCGCTCCGAGCGGGCCCGCACCCCCGTCGACGACCCCCGCTACGCCGAGGTCGTCGCCGGGATCCTCGCGCGCAACCCCGAGCACCGCATCCACCCCACCCTTGACCGGGTGCGCGAGGCGTGCGGCCTGCTCGGCGACCCGCAGCGCGCCTACCGCGTCGTGCACGTCGCCGGCACCAACGGCAAGACGTCCACCGCGCGCATGGTCGAGCGCCTGGTGCGCGAGCACGACCTGCGCACCGGCCGGTTCACCAGCCCGCACCTCGTGGACGTCACCGAACGCATCTCGATCGACGGCGAACCGATCAGCCGCGCCGCGTTCGTGCGCGCCTGGGACGACGTCGAGGCGGTCGTCGACATCGTCGACGCCCGCGCCGCCGAGCGCGGCGACCCGCGCCTGAGCTTCTTCGAGGTCCTCACCCTCATGGCGTTCGCCGCGTTCGCCGACGCACCCGTGGACGTCGCCGTCGTCGAGACCGGCCTGGGCGGCACGTGGGACACCACGAACGTCGTCGAGCCCGACGTCGCCGTCGTCACCCCCGTGGCGATGGACCACGAGGCGTGGCTGGGGTCCACGCTGGAGGAGATCGCCGCCCAGAAGGCCGGGATCGTCAAGCACGGCGCCACGTTCGTCGTGGGCCGGCAGGAGGAGGAGGCCGCCGGCGTCCTCCTCGCACGGGCCGCCGCCGAGCGCGTCACCGTGCTGCGCGAGGGCGCCGACTTCGGCGTGGAGTCCCGCTCGCTGGCCGTGGGCGGGCAGCTGCTGTCGCTGCGCACCCGCGGCGGCCTCTACACCGACGTCCTGCTGCCGCTGCACGGCGCCCACCAGGCGTCGAACGCGGCGGTGGCGCTCGCGGCCGCCGAGGCGCTGCTGGCGCTGCCCGGCGACACGCTGGTGCCCGGGCTGGTGGAGGCCGCGTTCACCGACGCGACCTCCCCCGGGCGGCTGGAGGTGCTGCGCACCTCCCCGCTGCTCGTGGTGGACTCCGCCCACAACCCCGCCGGGGCCCGGGCGCTGGCGGAGGCGGTCGCGGAGGCGTTCACCCTCACCCGCCTCGTCGGCGTCGTCGCGATCGCGGGCGACAAGGACGTCGAGGGCGTCCTCGCCGCCCTCGAGCCGGTCCTGGCCGAGGTGGTCGTCACCCGCACGTCCTCGGACCGCTCGCTGGAGCCGGCCGAGCTCGCCGACATCGCCGAGGGCGTCTTCGGCGAGGACCGCGTGCACGTCGCCGAGCGCCTCGACGCGGCCCTGACCACCGCGGTGGACCTGGCCGAGTCCGAGGGCGGTCCCGGTGCGGGCGTCCTGGTCGCCGGCTCGGTCGTGCTCGCCGGGGACGCCCGGCTGCTGCTGGCCAGGGGAGGCGCGCGGTGAGGAACCCCAAGCGCGTCCTCGCGGCCTCCACGCTGGTCTCCGAGGCGCTGGTGGTCTTCTTCGCCACCCTCGCCGCCACGGCCCTGCACCGCGAGGAGCAGGGCCGCTACCTCGTCGCCGGCGGGGTGCTGGTGCTGCTGTGCGTGCTGTGCGCCGGGCTGCTGCGCTCGCGCGCCGGCTACGTCCTCGGCTGGGCGCTGCAGGTCGTCATCGTCGCCTCCGGCTTCGTGGTGCCGGAGGCGTTCCGCTGGACGATGGTCGGCATCGGCGTCGCCTTCGCCGGCATCTGGTGGGGGTGCCTGCACATCGGGGAGCGCGTGGAGCGCGAGCGGGAGCAGGTCGCGCGCGGGCTGGCGGACCGGTCGGGCTCCGAGGGCTGAACCGCCGGTGGGCCGG
>NZ_JALBVB010000056.1:469136-555683 GCF_022669155.1 Kineococcus sp. TRM81007
CCGGCCGTGCTCCGCGGGTCAGGCGCGGTGCGGAGCGGGCTCGTCCGTGCCCATGTCCTCCAGCTCGCGGCCCTTCGTCTCCGGCACCGCCTTGAGGACGAAGAAGAACGACAGCAGCGCGAACGCCGCGTAGACGCCGTACGAGAACGTCAGGCCGAGGTGCTCGGACATCGGCGGGAACGTCGTGGAGATCGTGAAGTTCGCCAGCCACTGCGCGGCGGCGGCCACCGCGAGGGCGGCGGCGCGGATGCGGTTGGGGAACATCTCGCCCAGCAGCACCCACACGATCGGGCCCCAGGTGGCGCCGAAGCCGATGACGAAGAGGTTGGCGGCGACGACGGCCACCGGGCCCCAGGCACCGGGCAGGCTGATGTCCTCGCCGGTGCCGACGGACTGCGAGAACGACACCGACATGACCGCGAGGGCGACGAACATGGTCGCGGAACCGGCGATGAGCAGCGGCTTGCGGCCGATCTTGTCGACGGTGGCGATGGCGATGAAGGTGACCACGACGTTGGTGACCGCGGTGATGGTGGAGGTCGTGAACGCGTCCTCGGACTCGAAGCCCACCGACCGCCACAGCGACGTGGAGTAGTAGAAGATCACGTTGATGCCGACCGCCTGCTGGAAGACGGAGAGCAGGATGCCGATCCACACGATGGGCTTCAGCCCGAGGCGCGGCCCGCGCAGGTCCCGCAGGCTGGGCTCGTCCTCGCGCTGCAGGCTGGTGCGGATCTCGCCCACCTTGCGCCGCACCGCTTCGGTGCTGCGCGTGCCGAGCACCTCGCGCAGCACCTCACCCGCCTTCTGGGTCTCGCCCTGGGCGACGAGGTAGCGCGGGGACTCGGGGATCTCCAGGGCGAGCAGGCCCCACACCAGCGCGGGCACGATCTCGACGAGGAACATCCAGCGCCAGGCCTCCCAGCCCAGCCAGGTGGTCTCCGCGGCGCCGCCTGCGGAGTTGGCGATGAACGCGTCGGTGAGCAGGGCGACGAAGATGCCCACCGTGATGGCCAGCTGCTGCAGCGAGCCGAGCCGGCCGCGGATGCGGGCGGGGGCGACCTCCGCGATGTAGGTGGGAGCGACGACCGAGGCCACGCCGACGCCGACGCCGCCGAGGGCGCGCCAGAGGATGAAGTCCCACACGCCGAAGGCGGAGGCGGAGCCGACGGCGCTGACGCCGAAGAGCACGGCGCCGATGATCATGACGATCTTGCGGCCGAACCGGTCGGCGAGGCCACCGGCGAACCAGGCGCCCAGGGCCGCGCCGAGCAGGGCGCAGGAGACCGCGAACCCGGACAGCGTCGCGCTGAGGCCGAACTGGCCCGTCACCGCGTCCACCGCCCCGTTGATGACGGCGGTGTCGAACCCGAACAGGAAGCCGCCGATGGCGGCCACCACCGAGATCAGCACCACCTTCGTCGTGGTGTTCGACTCCTCCTCGGCCTGCGGGTCTGGACCGGCGGTGGACATCCCGGTGCTCCTCGTGCTCGGTGGCGTCGCGGACGACGGGTGCTCCGGTCGCGGAGCCCGTGCCCGATGGTCCGCCCGTGATCCGTCCCGCGCACGCCGGGAGCCTGCCCGGGCCGCCCGCCGCGGCTCAGGCGTCCTCTCCGCGCGCGGTCGCCAGGTCGTGCGCTGCCATGTCGACGGCCTCCTCCGCGCGCCGGGCGGCGTCCACCAGCCCGGCCAGCGCCGAGCCGTCGGGCACGCCCGCCGAGCGTGAGGCGTACGCCTTCGACAGGGCCCGCGCCTCGGCGGCCAGCTCGGCCAGCACCGCCGCGGCCTCCTCGCGCGCGGAGCGCAGGACCTCCTCCTGCACCCGGGTGTCCTCTCGGTCCCTGCGCAGCGCCACGGCGCCCTCCCGTCGTCCTCGCGACCGGTGCCCCTCACCGGTGGGCCGCCATGGTGCCAGCCCCGGTCGGTAGGGTGCGGGCCGTGGCCACGCAGACCGACGTCCAGCGCACCCTCGTCCTCGTCAAGCCGGACGGTGTTCGACGCAACCTGACCGGGGAGGTGCTGCGCCGGATCGAGGCCAAGGGGTACTCGGTCGTGGCGCTGCAGATGCGCACCGCCGACCGCGAGCTGCTCGCCGGGCACTACGCCGAGCACGAGGGCAAGCCGTTCTACGAGCCGCTGGTGGAGTTCATGTCCTCAGGCCCGGTCGTGGCGGCCGTCGTCGAGGGGCACCGCGCCATCGAGGGCTTCCGCTCCCTGGCCGGCACCACCGACCCCACCACCGCCGCCCCCGGCACGATCCGCGGCGACCTGGGCCGCGACTGGGGCCTGAAGGTGCAGCAGAACCTCGTGCACGGCTCCGACTCGGAGGAGTCCGCCGCCCGCGAGATCGGGCTGTGGTTCCCCGGCGTGTGACGGGCCGGCACCGCCGGCGGCGGTGAGTTCCGCGGCGCGCGGCGGTCACCAGGAGCAGCAGGGCCCGCCGGGCCCGGACGACTGCGAAGGAGACCGACCGTGCGCATGATCTTCGTCAACCTCCCGGTGGGCGACCTGGGGGCCTCCGAGGCCTTCTTCGCCTCGCTCGGCTTCGCGAAGAACCCGGAGTTCAGCGACGACGGCACGAGCTGCGTCGTGATCGAGGAGAACGTCCTCGCCCTCCTGCACTCCCCGGAGAAGTGGAAGGGTTTCCTGCGCTCGGAGCCGGCGGCACCGGGCACCACCGAGGTGATGCTCGCGCTGTCGGCGTCCAACCGCGAGGAGTGCGACGACCTGCGCGCGAAGGCGCTGGCCAACGGCGGCTCCGAGTACGCGCCCGCGATGGACTTCGGCTGGATGTACGGGGTGAGCTTCCGCGACCCCGACGGGCACGTGTGGGAGCTGAGCTGGATGGACGTCGAGGCCGCCAAGCAGGCCGGCGCGGTCGGCGCCTGACCGTGAGCCCGCGGGCGGCCGGTCCCCGGCCGCCCGCGGGCTCACAGGAGCGCGCCGGCCAGCAGCACCAGCGGGATCGACCCGGCCCAGGCGGCCGTGGTCAGGCCCGACCAGCCCTTCAGCGCGGCGGTTCCCTCCAGGCCGGTGAACCGGGTCACCACCCAGAAGTACGAGTCGTTGAAGTAGCTGAACACCATCGACCCGGCGCAGCAGGCGATGGCCGCCGCCAGGGCGGACACCCCCAGGCCGCCGACGAGCGGTGCCGTCACGGACGCCGCCGTGATCATCGCGACCGTGCCCGACCCCTGCGCCAGGCGCACCAGCGTGGCCACGAGGAACGGCACCAGGACCCCCGGCAGCGCGAGGGACGCCACCGCGTCGGCCAGCGCCTGCCCGACGCCGGAGTCGCGCAGCACCTGGCCGAAACCCCCGCCGGCGCCGGTGATGAGGATGACCAGCCCGGCGGACGCGGCCGCGTCCGAGAGCCAGCCGGTGACCTGCCGGCGGCTCGTCCACCGCGGCAGCAGGCCGTACACGGCGATGACCAGGCCGACGATCAGCGCCACCACGGGGTGGCCGACGAACGAGAAGACCTGCGCGAGCGTCGACGGCTCGTACCCCTCGTCGCCCTGCAGGACCCCCTGCGCGTCGCGGTCCACCGCCGTGGTGACCGTGTTGGCCACGATGAGCACCAGCGGCACCAGCAGCGGCAGGGCACCGCGGAAGGCGCCCGGCCGGTGCGGGGTGGCGCCCGCCGGCGGATCGCCCAGCGCCGCGGCGGGGTCCGGTGCCTCCTCGCCCGGTCCGCCGGCCACCGCACCCGCCCCGGTCGCCGCACCCGCGCCGGCGTACACGGCCTCGCGCACCTGCGGTTGCACCTGGTCCTCCAGCTTCGGCCCCACCCACGCCGAGTACAGGACCACCACCGGCAGCAGCAGCACGGAGAGCACCAGGCCCGTCAGGATGAGCCCGCCGAGGTCGGCGCCCAGGATGCCCGCGACCCCGAGCGGGCCCGGGGTGGGCGGCACCAGGTGGTGCGTCAGCGTCATCCCGCAGCCCAGCGCCAGCGCCAGCGCCACGTACCCGCGGCGCTGGCGGCGCGCGATGGAGCGCGCCAGCGGGTTGAGGATGACGTACCCGGAGTCGCAGAACACCGGGATGGACACCACGGCCCCCGTGCCGCCGAGCGCCCACGCCTCCCGGTCCTTCCCCAGCGCGCGCACGAACGCGCGGGCCAGGGCGTCGGCCCCGCCGGAGACCTCCAGCACCTTGCCGACGGCCACGCCCAGACCGATGACGATCCCGATGGACGCCAGCGTGTTCCCGAAGCCGGTGACGAGGGAGTCCAGGGTGTCGCCGGGGGCCGACCCGGCGATGGAGCCGGTGACGAGGGCGGCGAGCAGCAGCGCGACGAAGGCGTCCAGCCGGGTGCGCAGGACGACGAGGACGATGACGGCGATGCCGGCGACGAGCGCGGCGAGCAGCTGGAGATCCACGGTGATCCTCCGGTGTCGGTGCGGGCGCGATCACCCGACGCGCACAGGGTGGCGCCGTCCGCCGCCCCTGTCGAGCGGTGCGGGCGCGGGCCCTCGCGTCTAGGGTTCCCGGCGTCGCCGTGACGACGCGGCGGCGCGCCGAGCGCCTGCGAGGAGAGCCCGATGGCCACCGAGTTCCCGACCGCCCGCACCGCCGTCGTGACCGGAGGGGGCTCGCCGCGCGGCATCGGGCGGGCCCTCGCGCACCGCCTGGCGCGCGGCGGCTGGTCCGTCGCCGTCCTCGACCTCGACGGCGCGGCCGCGCGCACCGTCGCCGCCGAGCTGGAGGGGACCGGGGTCGCAGCGCTCGGCGTGCAGGTCGACGTCGCCGACCCGGCGTCGGTGGAGGCGGCCGCCGCCGCGGTCGAGCGCGACCTGCCACCCGTGGTCGGGTTGGTGAACCTGGCGGGCATCAGCTCGCCGACACCGTTCCTGGACACCACGCCCGAGGAGTGGGACCGCGTCATGGCCGTCAACGCGCGCGGCACGTTCCTCGTCACGCAGCGGTTCGTGCGCGGGATGGTCGAGCGCGGCCTGGGGCGCGTGGTGAGCGCTTCGTCGGTCTCCGCGCAGCGCGGCGGCGGCACCTACTCCAAGGTCGCCTACAGCGCCTCGAAGGCGGCGATCATCGGCCTGACGCGGGCCCTGGCCCGGGAGGTGAGCCCGCTGGGCGTGACGGTGAACTGCGTCGCCCCGGGCCCGGTGGACACCGACATCATGGGCGGGCCGCTCACCGACGAGCGGCGGGCGGCGATGGCCGCCGACGGGATGGTGGGCCGGGTCGGGACCGTCGACGACGTCGCCGCGCTGGTGGAGTTCCTGCTCGGCCCGGACTCCGGGTACGTCACCGCCGCCACCTACGACGTCAACGGCGGCCTGCAGATCTCCTGAGGCGGGAGCGCGGCCCCGGCGCGCTCAAGCGCCGGCGCGGGAGGCGGTGTAGGCGGCCCAGGCGGTCTCGACGGCGGCCAGGGCCGTCTCGTCCTGCAGCGAGGTGACGTCCCCACCGCCCCGGCCGGCCGTCATGTCCGCCATCAGCCGGCGCATGATCTTCCCCGAGCGGGTCTTCGGCAGGTCCGGCACCACCACCACGTCGCGGGGCTTGGCGACCGGGCCGATCGCCGCCGCGACGTGCGCGCGCAGCTCCTCGGCCAGCGCCGCGTCGGACGCACCCGCCGCGTCGCCGCGGGTGATGACGAACGCGACGATCCGCTGCCCCGTCGTCCCGTCGGGTGCCCCGACCACCGCGGCCTCCGCCACCCGCGGGTGCGCGACGAGCGCGGACTCCAGCTCGATGCTGGACAGCCGGTGACCGGAGACGTTGAGGACGTCGTCGATGCGCCCGCCGATCCAGACGTAGCCGTCGGCGTCCTTCGTCGCGGCGTCACCGGCCAGGTACCAGCCCTGCTCGGCGTACGGCTCCCAGTAGGACTTCACGAACCGGTCGTGGTCGCGCCACACCGTGCGGGCCATGCCCGGCCAGGGGCGGGTGATGACGAGCACCCCCGTCTCGCCGGGCGCCGTCTCGCGGCCGGCGTCGTCGACGACGGTGGCGGCCAGCCCCGGCAGCGGCACCGTGCCCGAGCCGGGCTTCAGCGGCGTCACGCCCGGCAGGGGGGCGACGACCGCGGCACCGGTCTCCGACTGCCACCACGTGTCCACGATCGGGCAGCGCCCGCCGCCCACCTCGCGGTGCAGCCACAGCCACGCCTCGGGGTTGATCGCCTCGCCCACCGAGCCCAGCAGCCGCAGCGAGGACAGGTCGAAGCGCGCGGGCAGTTCCGGGCCGTGCTTCATGAACGTCCGCACCAGGGTGGGGGCGGTGTAGTAGGTCGTCACGCCGTACTTCTCGATGACCTCGAAGTGCCGGCCGGGGTGCGGCGTCAGCGGAGAACCCTCGTAGATCACCTGGGTGGTGCCGTTGGACAGCGGCCCGTACATCTCGTAGCTGTGCGCGGTCACCCACGCCAGGTCCGCCTGGCACCAGTAGACGTCGTCGTCCTTGACGTCGAACACCGCCCAGTGCGACCAGGAGGTGTGGGTGAGGTACCCGCCGCTGGTGTGCACCAAGCCCTTCGGCTTCCCGGTGGTGCCGGAGGTGTAGATGATGAACAGCGGGTTCTCGCTGTCGAAGCTCGGCGCGTCGTGCTCGGTGCTCTGCCGGTCCACGACGTCGTGCCACCACACGTCGCGGCCCGGCGTCCACGGCACGTCCGGCGTCAGGTCCCCGGTGCGACGCAGGACGAGCACGTGCTCGACGTGGTCCAGACCCTCGACGGCGGCGTCCGCGGCGCCCTTGACGGACACCGCCTGACCCCGGCGGAACTGCCCGTCGGTGCACACCAGCAGCTTCGCGCCGGTGTCCTCCACCCGGAACCTCAGCGCCTCGGCGGAGAAACCCCCGAACACCAGGCTGACGACGGCGCCGATGCGCGCGCACGCCATCGTCGTCACGATCGTCTCCGGCAGCACCGGCAGGTACAGGACGACCCGGTCGCCGTGGCCGACGCCCAGCTCCTGCAGCGCGTTCGCCGCCCGGCACACCTCGTCCTGCAGCTGCGCGTAGGTGATCGTGCGCGAATCGCCGGGCTCACCCTCCCAGTGCAGGGCGACCTTGTCCCCGCGCCCTGCGGCGACGTGCCGGTCCACGCAGTTCACCGCGACGTTCAGCTTCCCGCCGACGAACCACTGCGCGGTGGGAAGCGTGGAACCGTCGAACACGGTGTGCCACGGCTCGTCCCACTGCAGCCGCCCGGCCTGCTCGGCCCAGAACGCCTCCGGGTCCGCCGCGGCGCGCGCGTGCTCGTCCGCGCCCACGTTGGCCCGGGCGGCGAACTCGGGCGGCGGCGGGAAGACGAGGTCGTCTCCGGCGGTGGCGGGGACGGTGCTCATGCGGGCGGGTCCTCCCGGGGTCGTGGGTCCGGCCGTCAGCGTACCCAGCGGCCCGGGGACCCCCGCCCGCCCGCCGCGGGCCGCAGCCGCCGCCGGGGCTGTGGCGTAGGGTGCACCCACCATCCAGAGCGGCCGAGAGACCTGGCTCGACGACGCCGCAGCAACCCCCGCGTGGAGGGTGCTCACGCCAGGACCGATGGGGGAGGCACGGCATGAGCACCACCACGTCCGCCGCGGACGGCGGGGCGGCGTCCGAGGACGAACGCCGCGAGGCCGCCGCCTGGGCCACCTGGCAGGAGTCCCCGTGGGGGCGGCTGCGCTACCGGGTCCTGGCGGCGCTGCTGCGCGAGCGCTGCGCGCAGCTGGGCCCGGCGCCGCTGCGGGTGCTGGACGCGGGCGGCGGTGACGGGCGCGACGCGCTGCAGCTGGCCCTGGCCGGCCACGAGGTGACGGTGCTGGACACCTCCGCGGACGTGCTGGGGGCGGCGCGTGCCGCCGCGGTGGCCGCCGGGGTCGGCGACCGGGTGCGCACCGTGGCCGCGGGCCTGGAGGACCTCACCGCCCTGGCCGCGCTGACCCGGCACCGCGCCGGCGGTTCCGGGTCGTTCGACGTGGTGCTGTGCCACGACGTGCTGCAGCACCGCGGCAGCCTGGCGCAGGTGGGCGCCGACGTGGCGGTGCTGGTGTCCTCCCTGCGCCCCGGCGGGCTGCTCTCGCTGATGGCGCCGAACCCGGCGGCCGACGTCCTGGCCGCCGCGCTGCGCGACGGGCCGGCGCAGGCGTGGGTGCTGCTGGACGCCGAGCGCGGTGCGGACCCGGGCACCGGCCGCTCCGTGCTCCGCCTGGACCCCGCCGTCGTCGAGGCGGCCGTGGCGGACGCCGGCTGCGAGGTCGACGGGCGCGCCGGCCTGCTGACGGTGACGTCGCTGCTGGAGGAGGCGCAGCGCGCCGACGAGCGCGTCGTGGCGGACCTGGAGGAGCTGGAGGTGGAGCTCGGCCGCCGTGACGAGTTCCGCCGCACGGCGCGGTTCTGGCACCTGCTGGCCCGCCGGCGCTGACGGCCGCGGTCGGCAGCCCCGCGGTCGAGGGGTCAGGACGGGGTGGGGCGCTCGAACGGGTCGGCGCCCAGCTCGCCCTCCCACTCGTGGCGCAGCTCCCGGCCGCCGCTGCGCCAGCGGCGGGGCGTCGTCGTCGACAGCCAGTCCAGCGGCTCGATGCCGCCCGCCTCGCCGCCGTCCAGGGCCAGGCGCAGCGCGGCCGACAGGTCGGCGTCCACCGCGTCGCTGCGCGTGGCGGGGTCCACGGACACGAACAACGCCGTGCCCGAGCGGGCCACCAGGTCCAGGAAGCGCCGGTTGAGCGACCAGTCCGTGCCCGGTGTCGAGGGCACGCAGTCCGCGTCCAGCGCGAAGAAGGTCCCGTGCTGGGCGAGGCGGAACGCCAGGGTGTTCACCCCCACCCGGCGGGTGCGGTCCCAGTCCCTCCCCGAGGTGTCGTCCCCGGTGCGCTGGGCGTGCACCAGCCCGGCGGCCAGGTGCCCGACGGTGTTGCAGCCCAGCACGACCGCGCCACCGGCTGCTCCGCGCAGGCGCGCGCAGAAACCCGTGAGGGCCTCGGCCGTGGTGAGCGAGCCGTCGTGCAGCGACCAGCCGTCGGCGGCGGGCGAGGCGCCCATCGACGGCCCCCAGCGACCCAGCACGTCGTAGGTGGAGAAGTCGTGCTTGAGCAGCTCGAAGCCCCAGCCGGTCAGGCGGGCCGCGTCCTCGGCGACGAGGTCCAGCACCGCCGGGTGCGAGGGGTCCAGCGCCCGGCCGCCGTCGCGCGGGGCCAGCACCCCGGCGCCGGGTTCGTCGCGGCGCAGCAGGGGGCGGAACCAGATCCCCGGCCGCGCACCCTCCTCGCGCACCGCCGCGGCGAGTTCCGCCATCGCGGGGAACCCCGCGGGCCGCCCGGCGTCCCACGGGCCACCGGAGGCGGCCAGCCCGTCCGCGGTACCGCCGGGGCTCCAGCCGTCGTCGACCACCGCGTACGGGCGCACCGGGTGCTCGCCGGCCAGTTCGGCGACGGTCCGCGCGTCGCGCACCACGGCCGCGGCGTCGAACCCCCGGCCGTAGGCGTAGTACCAGTTGTTCGCACCCACCAGCGGTGCCGCGGGGAGCTCGGGGTCCGGGCACTGCAGCCGCGCCAGCGCGCGCTGCACCGCGAACGGGGGACCGCCGCGCACCGACCGCACGACCGCCGCGGTCAGCACGCGGTCCCCGGGCCGCACCGCTGAGCCGCCGCAGCGCAGGTCCAGCCACAGCCCGACCCCGGTGCCGTCCAGCGTCCAGGACGCGAACGCCGCGCCGCGCACCTGCACGCCCAGGCCGGTCGTGCCGCCCAGCCGGTCGTGCACGAGCACCGTCCACGGCAGCGGCCGCCCGGGTTCCAGCCCGCGCCACGCCAGGTCGCCGTAGGAGCGCTCCCACGCGTCGCCGAGCACGAGGGAACCCTCCGGGACCGTCCTGCGCCAGCGCAGCAGGACCCGGCTCACCCGCTCCGCGGCCACCTCGACCCGCAGCCCCGCCCCGTCGGGGACCGTGCGCACCCGCACGCCGGCGCGCTCCGGCGCGCACCAGCCGTCGGCCGGGTCCACCTGCGCGCGCACCAGGTCCGGTGGCGGGACCGCCTCCTCGGCGGGCTCGCCCGCCCCGGTCACCGGTGGTGCCCCAGGACGAACGTGCGGATCGCGGTGACCGCCGCGCCGCGCGCCCACTCGGGGAAACCCGTGTGCTGCACGTCGACGTCCAGCTCGGAGGCGTGCGGGTGGCGGTGCGCGCGGATCCCCGCCCGCAGCGCCTCGGCACCGACCTCCGCCAACCCGGCGTTCTCCCCGGAGACCAGCACCTTGCGCGGCATCGTCAGGTTCCCGATCGCCGCCAGCAGGACGCCCAGCGCGCGGGCGGAGTCGTCGACCACCCGCCGCGCCAGCGGCTCGCCGGCCGCGGCGAGGCCCAGGACCTCGTCGAACGCGACCGGGCGGCGCAGGGCCAGCCCGGCGCGGACCTCGACGGCCTCCCGGGTGAGCATCGCCTCCGCGCAGCCGGTGTGCCCGTCCGGGCAGAGGGGACCGGTGGGGTCCAGCGGGAAGTGCCCCAGCAGGCCCACCCCGGCGTCCGGGTGGTCCAGCACCTCGTCGTGCACGACGAGCCCGTACCCCACGCCCGTGCCGACCACCACGACCGCGAAGTGGTCGCAGCGCCGGGCCGTGCCGAACCACTGCTCCGCGCGGGTCAGCGAGAGCACGTCGTTGTCGACGACCACCGGCAGGCCCAGCTCCGCCTCCAGGGCCCGCCCGAACGGCACGGACTCCCACCCCAGGTACCGGGCCGAGAGCACCTCCCCGTCCCGGGCGACCCGCCCGCCCAGGCCGACGCCGACGGCACGCACCCCCGGGCGGCCGGGGCCGGCGCAGGCCGCCAGGGAACGCACCAGCTCACCGACGACGGCGACGCAGGCGGCGGGGGAGCGGTCCGGCAGCGGCGCCTGGAGCTCCGCCACGACGCGGGCCCGCAAGGTCGTCAGCACGGCGTAGGCGGTGTCGGCGGTGAGCTTGACCCCGACGAAGTGGTGGCCGTCCTCCTCCACGTCCAGCGGGCGGGTCGGCCGCCCGGAGACCGGGTCGCACACCCCGGTGGTCTCCACCAGCAGGCCGGAGTCCAGCAGGGGCCGGGACAGCCGGGTCAGGCTGCCGGGGGACAGCTCCAGACGGCGGGCCAGTTCGCTGCGCGGCAGCGGGCCGTCGAGCAGGACCTCCAGGGCGATGCTGTGGGCGGGCCCGGTCAGCGGGGTCCAGGCCGCACCCGGCCGGGCCGGGGCCGTCAGGCTCACGGGGCCTCCTCGGTGAGGGTCGTCCACCCGGTGACGGGTGCGGGCCTGCACGGTAGCCGAGTTCCGTCGCGAAACCCTGATTCTGCTCCCTCCGGTGATCCGCCGGTGCATTCTCGCTCCACGTCACCGTTGACGCTCGGGAGAGTTCTGCCGTACAACTCTTCCACCGCACGACCCCGACCACGACGACGTGATCCCCGGAGACGCCGTGACCCTGCTCCAGCGCGAGACCCCCACCCGCACCCGGCCCGCCGGCCCCGGGGAGGTGCTCCACCTGCGGGCGGCCGGAGTCAGCGCCGTCCTGTGCACCCACGCCGGCCAGCTCCCCTCGGTCGTGCACTGGGGTGCCGACCTCGGCGACCTCACCCCCTCCGGCCTCGCCGACCTCGCCGCCGCCGGGGCCACGGCCCGCGCCAACAACGCCGTCGACGACGAGCGCCCCCTGGCGCTGCTGCCCGAGCAGGCCCAGGGCTGGAGCGGCACCCCCGGCCTCGCCGGTCACCGCGACGGCACCGCGTGGACCACCCGGTTCGTCCCCACCGCGGTCGAGGTCACCGACGACGGACCGCGCGGCGGGCGCGTCGACGTGCGCGCCACCGACCCCGCCGCCGCGCTCGAGCTGCACCTGGAGCTCGAGCTGCTGCCCTCCGGACTGCTGCGCCACCGCGCGCACCTGACGAACACCGGTGAGGGCGCCTACGAGGTCGCCGCCCTCGCCCTCGCCCTGCCCGTGCCGCCCGTGGCGACCGAGCTGCTCGACATGGCGGGCCGCTGGGGCAAGGAACGGGTGCCGCAACGGCTCCCCCTCGTCGTCGGCACGCACGCCCGCGAGAACCGCCGCGGCCGCACCGGCCCCGACGCCCCCCTCGTCCTGGCGGCCGGCACGGCGGGGTTCGGCTTCCGCGCCGGCGAGGTGTGGGCCCAGCACGTCGCCTTCAGCGGCAACCACCGCGCTCTCGCCGAGCGCCAGCACACCGGCACCGCCGTACTGGCCGGCGGCGAACTGCTGCTGCCCGGCGAGGTGCGCCTGGCCACGGGGGAGGGGTACAGCACCCCGTGGGTGTACGCGGCCCACTCGGAGCACGGCCTGGACGGGGTCGCCGCCCGCTTCCACACCCACCTGCGCTCGCGGCCGCACCACCCCGCGAACCCGCGCCCGGTCATCGTCAACACCTGGGAGGCCGTCTACTTCGACCACGACCTCGGCCGGCTCACCGAACTGGCCCGCGCCGCCGCCGAGGTCGGCGCCGAGCGGTACGTGCTCGACGACGGCTGGTTCCGCCACCGCCGCGACGACACCGCCGGGCTGGGCGACTGGTACGTCGACGAGGACGTCTGGCCCGACGGGCTCACCCCGCTCATCGACGTCGTCACCGGTCTCGGCATGCAGTTCGGGCTGTGGGTGGAACCGGAGATGGTCAACCCCGACTCCGACCTGGCCCGCGCCCACCCGGACTGGATCCTGCGCCCCGGCGAGGACGTGCTGCCCCCGGCGTCGCGCCAGCAGCAGGTCCTGGACCTCGGCAATCCCGAGGCGTACGCGCACCTGCTGGGGCGCCTGGACGCCCTGCTCACCGAGAACGACATCGCGTACCTGAAGTGGGACCACAACCGCGACCTGCTGGAAGCCGGTTCCGGGCCCGGCCGCCGGCCCGGTGTGCACGCCCAGACCCTCGCCGCGTACCGGCTCATGGACGAGCTGCGCGAGCGCCACCCCGGCGTGGAGATCGAGTCCTGCTCCTCCGGCGGCCTGCGCGTGGACCTGGAGGTCCTGGAGCACACCGACCGCGTGTGGGGCAGCGACTGCATCGACCCCCTGGAGCGGCAGCAGATCCAGCGGTGGACCACCCAGCTGCTCGCGCCGGAGCTCGTCGGATCGCACGTGGGCGCGTCCCCCTCGCACACCACGCACCGCAGCAGCGACCTGTCCTTCCGCGCCGGCACCGCGCTGTTCGCGTCCTTCGGCATCGAGACCGACCTGACGCGGATGGACCCCGCCGAGCGCGCGGAGCTCACCCGGTGGGTCGCCCTCTACAAGGAGCTGCGCCCCCTGCTGCACAGCGGGACCGTCGTGCGCGCCGACCCGCACGACGAGTCGTCCGCCGTGCACGGCGTCGTGGCCGCCGACGGCGGCGACGGCCTGTTCGCGGTGGTGCAGCTGAGCACCCCCGACACCAGCGTGCCCGGGCGGGTCCGCCTGCCCGGCCTCGACCCGGACGCGACCTACCACGTCGCACCCCAGCCGCCGGGCGACACCCCGGCCGTGCAGGGCGGCGACGTCCTGCCGTGGACCGCGGGAGGCGGCGTGAGGATGAGCGGCCGGGCGCTGGCCGCCGTGGGTGTCACGACCTGCGCCCTGCAACCGCAGCAGCTCCTCCTCCTGCGCACCCGGAAGGTCTGACGCCATGGCGCTCACGAGCAGAGCCGCTCGTACCCGCAGCTCGATCCGGCCCAGCCTGCAGGTCCACGGCTACCGCCCGGACAGCAACGGGACCCGCCGGGAACGCCTCACGGCCCTGGCGTTCATCCTGCCGGCGCTGCTGGGGTTCAGCGTCTTCTACTTCTGGCCCACCCTGCGGGGCTTCTACTACAGCTTCACCGACTTCGACGTCTTCAACCGCCCCACCTGGGTGGGTCTGGACAACTACGCCGCGCTCCTGGACGACCCCACGTTCTGGAACGCGATGAAGGTGACGGTGCAGTACGTCGTCATCAACATCGGCACGCAGACCGTCCTGGCGCTGCTGCTGGCCGTCCTGCTGCACCGGCTGACCCGCTCGGTCCTCGTCCGCAGCGTCATCGTGCTGCCGTACCTCATCTCCAACGTCGTCGTCGCCCTGGTCTTCTACTGGATGCTGGACGCCCAGATCGGGATCACCAACCAGTTCCTCGGCTGGATCGGCCTGGACGCGATCCCGTTCTTCGGCAGCCAGGACTGGGCCATCCCGACGATCGCCCTGGTCAACACCTGGCGGCACCTGGGGTACACGGCGCTGCTGATCTTCGCCGGTCTGCTGATGATCCCGGACCACGTGTACGAGGCCGGACGGGTGGACGGCGCCTCGGAGTGGAAGATGTTCTGGCGCATCACGCTGCCGCTGCTGCGGCCGATCCTCGCCCTCGTGCTCGTCATCACGGTCGTCGGCTCGTTCCAAGCCTTCGACACCGTCGCCGTCACCACCGCCGGCGGCCCGGCCGACGCCACGAAGGTCATCCAGTACTACATCTTCGACCTGGCCTTCCAGCGCTACCAGTTCGGGTACGCCTCGGCCGTCTCGGTCGTCCTGTTCCTCATCCTCGCGTCCGTCGCCTTCGTCCAGCTGCGGCTGATGCGGGCGAACGAGTCCGACGTCGCCTGAGCGCGACCCGAAGCGGAAGACCCCCAGGAGGCGATGTGGCCACCGCAGTGACGACGTTCGACGAGGCCGCCGCGGCCTCCAGGTCCAGCAGAGCACGCCGGGGGCGGCCCGGAGCCGGGCGGGTCCTGGCCTGGACCGCCCTGGTCCTCATCGTGCTCGTGACCCTCTTCCCGTTCTACTGGATGCTGCGCACCGCGTTCTCCAACGGTGCGTACCTCGCCACCCAGCCGTCGAACCTGCTGCCCGTCGAGCCGACGCTCGGCGCCTTCGAGCGTGTCCTCGGGCTGGCGAGCACCGAGGAGGCCCAGGCCCAGGCCGGCTCCGGTGCCTCGGTGAACATCGGCCGCTACCTTCTGAACTCCGTGGTCGTGGCCACCCTGATCACCGCCGGGCAGGTGTTCTTCGGCGCGCTGGCGGCGTACGCCTTCTCCCGGCTGCGCTGGCCCGGCCGGGACGCGGTGTTCTTCGTCTTCCTCACCGCCCTGATGGTCCCGCCGATCTTCACGCAGCTGCCGAACTTCCTGCTCATGCGGGACCTCGGCATCCTCAACACCTACGCCGCGATCGTCCTGCCGTTCTTCTTCATGACGCCCTTCGCCGTCTTCTTCCTGCGGCAGTTCTTCCTCGGCATCCCGCACGAGGTGGAGGAGGCGGCACGGCTCGACGGCGCCGGTGCCGTGCGCAGGTTCTTCACCGTGATCCTGCCCATGGCGTCCGGGCCGCTGGTGACCTTGACGATCCTGCAGTACATCCAGGCGTGGGGCGAGTACTTCTGGCCGCTGCTCGTCGCCAGCGACCCCGACGTCCGCGTGCTCACCGTCGGTCTGGGTGTCTTCCGCGCCCAGACGCCGCAGGGATCGCCCGACTGGGCGGGGCTGATGGCCGCCACGCTGCTCGCGGCCCTGCCGATCATCGTCCTGTTCGCGATCTTCAGCCGGAAGGTCGTCAACTCCATCGGCTTCTCCGGCATCAAGTGAGGCACCCCGTGATGCACCTCGTGACGCACTCCGCCCCCCGCCGCCGTTCCCGTGCCCGTCGCGCCGTCGCGGCCGCGGGCGCCGCGCTGCTGCTGACCGCCTGCGGCTCCTACGGGGTCGACCCCGGCGCCGACGCCGACACCGGGACCGTCACCTACTGGCTGTGGGAGTCCGCGCAGCTGCCCGCCTACCAGCAGTGCGCCGACGACTTCGAGGCGCAGCACCCCGACATCGACATCCAGATCGAGCAGTTCGGGTGGGACGACTACTGGAACAAGCTGTTCACCGGCTTCGTCGCCAACTCCGCCCCGGACGTCTTCGCCAACCACACCTCCCGGTACGGCGAGTTCGCCGAGCGCGGGCTGATCGTCCCCATCGACGAGTACGTCGACCGGGACCGCATCGACCTGTCGAAGTACGTGACCGGCACCACCGACCTGTGGGTCGGCCCCGACGGGAAGCGCTACGGGCTGCCCAAGGACTTCGACACCATCGGGATCTTCTACAACGAGGGGATGACCGAGGAGGCGGGCGTCACGCGCGAGCAGATGGAGAACCTCACCTGGAACCCCCAGGACGGCGGTACCTACGAGGACGTCATCGCCCACCTCACCGTCGACGAGAACGGCGTGCGCGGCGACGAGCCCGGTTTCGACAAGGACAACGTGCGCACCTACGGGCTGGGTCTGGGCAGTGCGGGAGCTCCCTTCGGGCAGGTCGAGTGGTCCTACCTGGCCATGACCACCGGCTGGTGGTACATGGACGCCGAGGCGTGGGGCACGGAGTTCCACTACGACGACCCCCGGTTCCAGCAGACCTACGCGTGGTGGCGCGGCCTGATCGAGAAGGGGTACATGCCTCCGCTGGCCTTCACCGAGGGCGGTGCACCCGACCAGCAGGTGCAGGCGGGCCGGTACGCCATGGTCACCGAGGGGTCGTGGCAGACCGCCAACTTCGGCGCGCTGGAGGGCGTCGACCTGGCGCTGGCACCCACCCCCGTGGGGCCGGAGGGGCACCGTGCCGCCATGCAGAACTCCCTGGCCGACTCCATCTCCACCTCCTCGCAGGTCAAGGGGGCCGCCTGGGAGTGGGCCTCCTACCTGGGGTCGGTCCAGTGCCAGTCCGTCGTCGCCGAGGCCGGGGTCGTCATGCCGGCGATCGCCAGCACCGTCGACACCGCGAAGGAAGCCCTCGGGCGCACCGGGTTCGACATCAGCGCCTTCACCGACCAGATCGACGCCGGCACGACGTTCCCCTACCCGGCCGTCCTGAAGGCCGCCGAGGTCCAGAGCATCACGAGCTCGGTGATGGAGAACGTCATGGCCTTCAACGCCGAACCCGACGCGCTGACGCCCATGAACGAGCAGCTCAACGCCCTGTTCGAGTGAGGCCACCCCCCGGGGCCGTCCGTGCGGCGCGGTAGGCCCCGGGGGAGCACCCGCACGCGCGGGTGAAGCAGGCGTACAGGCTGCTCTGCGAACCGAAGCCGGCCGCGTGCGCGACCGCGGCCGTCGTCATCGAGGTCGTCACCAGCAGCCGCTGCGCCTCCGCCACCCGGTGCCGCGTCAGCTGCTCGCCCAGGGAGACCCCCACCGCGCGGCGGAACAGGGTGGTCGCGTAGTTCGGGTTCAGGTTCGCGGCCCGGGCCACGTGCGTGGCGGAGACCGGCTCCCGGAAGTGCTCGGCGATCCAGCTCGCCATCCGGGCGACCGGGCGCAGGTCCGCCCGCGGCAGCGCACCGGTCCCCGCCCCCGCGGCGCCACCCGCCGCTGCCACGATCCTCAGCACGAGCGCGTGCGCCTCCAGCAGCAGCGCCGCGGAGGTCGTCCCGCCGGGTGTCGCCAGGTCCCGTTCCCAGGTGCCGAACAGCCCCGGCACGTGCGCCCCGACCCGGTCGGTGGGGACCACCAGGGTGCGCTGCGCGAGCACCTCGGCGGTGAACGCCTCCGGCAGCGACCAGCTGAGCACCGTGGACAGCGGTACGTGGATCCACGCCACGTCGCTGGGGGGCAACGGGTCCCGCTCCAGCAGCCGGTGCGGCGCCGCGGCCCAGAACAGTGCCGTGCTGCCCGCCTCGACGACCGTGCGCCCCCCGCCGGACAGGTACTCCAGCCGTCCCTCGAGCACGACGTTGACCTCCACGTCGTCGTGCCGGTGGAACTCGCGCATGGGTGGCGCGGGCCCGCGGTGCACCCACAGCACGGACTCCTCGACCTTCGCCTCCGGGCGCACCCGGGCCAGCCTAGGTGCTGAGGATCCTGGAAGGTCAGGACGGCTCGCCGGAGGCGCCCGGCGGCGGCGCCCACCTAGCGTCGACGGCATGAGCCAGACGACGAGCCCGACGGCGAGCCCGGCGACGGTCCCCGCGCGCTCTCCCAAGATCACCATCATCGGCGCCGGGGGGCACGTCTTCCCCTTCCGGCTCGTCGGGGACGTCCTCAGCTTCCCCGCGCTGCGCTCGGCCCACCTGTGCCTGATGGACGTCGACCCCGCCAAGCTGGGTCCCGTCGCCGACGCCACCCGCAAGCTCGTCGCCCACCACGGCCTGGGTGCGCGGGTGGAGGAGACGACCGACCGGCGCGCCGCCCTGGCCGGCGCCGACGTCGTCATCATCACCTTCCAGGTCGGCGGGGTGGAGGCCTACCGCCACGACGTGGAGATCCCTCGGCGCTACGGCGTCGACCAGACGGTCGGCGACACCCTCGGCCCCGGCGGCGTCTTCCGCTTCCTGCGCTCGGTGCCGGCCTACGACGCCATCGCCGCCGACGCCCTCGAGGTCTGCCCGGACGCGGTCTTCGTCAACTACGCCAACCCCATGGCGATGGCGACGGCGTACCTGAACGCCAAGGGCCTGCGCACCGTCGGGCTGTGCCACAGCGTGCAGGGCACCACCCGCATGCTGGCCCGCACCCTGGGCGTGCCCTACGAGGAGGTCGACTACCTCTGCGCCGGCATCAACCACCAGGCGTGGGTCCTGCGCTTCCGCCGGCGCGGCGGGGAGGACCTCTACCCCCGGCTGCGCGAGGTCATGGCCGAGAAGCACGTCGTCGGGCGCGCCGCCGGCGGCCTGGCGGGCGACCGCGGCGACCACAGCGGTGCCGCCGACGACGCCAGCGTCTACGAGGGCGGCAACGAGCAGGTGCGCACCACGCTCATGAACGCCTTCGGGTACTTCGAGACGGAGTCCAGCCACCACGCCTCCGAGTACGTGCCGTACTTCCGCAAGGACCCGGCCGCCGTCGAGCGCTACGTGCCGCAGCGGTGGGACTACTACGAGATCTGCGCCGCCCACGACGACCGGGGCGACCTGGACGCGCAGCTGGCCCGCCTGCAGGAGGAGCTCACCCCCAGCGTCGAGTACGGCGCCAGCATCGTGAACTCCGTGGTCACCGGCGTGCCCTCCGTCGTCTACGGCAACGTCCCCAACGCCACCGGCCTGATCACCAACCTGCCGTCCGACGCGTGCGTGGAGGTCCCCTGCCTGGTCGACGCCGGCGGTGTCCAGCCCACGGCCGTCGGTGCCCTGCCCCCGCAGCTCGCCGCGCTAAACCGCACCAACGTCAACGTGCAGACCCTCGCCGTCCAGGCGGCCCTGACCGGCGAGCGCGAGCACGTCTTCCACGCCGTCGCGCTGGACCCCCTCACCGGTGCGCTCCTCACCCTGGAGCAGGTGCGGGCCATGACCGAGGAGCTCGTCGAGGCCCACCGCGACCTCCTGCCGCCGGCCCTGGTCGGGTGAGGAGCCGCGCGCCGGCGCCGCAGCGCGCCGGCGCGCTGCGACGCGGCTGACGGGGCCGGTCGGCGCGGCTGTGAGAGACTGCGGACGGTCGGACGTTCCCCACACCGGGCGATCGACCCGCTGACGAGACCGCCGCCCGGAGCGCGGCGTCCGGGCAGCGCCGCGGTCCAGTGGAAGGGCCCCGCAGGCGCCCCGGTGCCCGTTCCGGTCGGAGGACCGCCAGCGGCACGAGCGGATCGCCGCCCCCGAGCGCGGCCCCCGCCCGTGCACCGAGGACTTCCGCCGGGTGCGGGCCACCCCGCCCGGCGATCCCTTCGAGGACGCCCCGGGGCGGCCACGGGTTCACCGGTGAGTGGCCGCCGCGAGGCGGGCTGGAGAGCCCGTGACGACCACACCTGAAGAGAACGAGCAGCACGCGACGCAGCCGGCGTCGAACGGCGGCACCACCCGGCCCCGGCGCCGCAGGGCGGCCAGCCGCCCCGCCGGGCCCCCGGTCCGCGTCGAGCCCCCGGTGGAGGCCGCCACCGAGCAGCCGAGCGCCACCGAGCAGCCGAGCGGCGAGACCGCCGTCGACCGGGCCGCGCCGGCCTCGACCGCCCCCGAGGCGGTGGAGCCCGCGAGCAGGGTCGACGAGGCTCGTGGGGAGAGTGCCGAGGAGGCTCCCGCCACGGCCCCCCGGCGCCGAGCGCGCCGCGCCACGCGCCGCAGCGGCAGCCCGGTCGCCGAGCAGCCGGTGGGGGAGCCGGTCGAGCAGCCGGTCGAGCAGCCGGTGGGGGAGGTCGCCGGTGCGGCCGTCGAGCAGACCGTCGCCACGGCGCCGGGCGGCGCGGACCCGGACCCGGAGCCGGCGCCGACCCGGCGCCGCCGGGCCACCCGGGCCACCCGGTCCCGCGCGGCCGCGGCCGCCGAGCAGCCCGTCGAGCAGCCCGTCGAGCAGCCCGTCGAGCAGCCCGTCGAGCAGCCCGTCGAGCAGCCCGTCGAGCAGCCCGTCGAGCAGCCCGTCGAGCAGCCCGTCGAGCAGCCCGTCGTGGTGGTGACCGCTGAGCAGGAGGCCCAGCCCGACCCGCAGGACCTCATGGACGACCCCGTCCTGCTGCGTGCCGCCGGCCTGGCCCGCGCCCGCAGCGACGCCGAGCGCGCCGCCGACGCGGCCGCCCGTGCGACCGCCGTCTTCTTCCAGGCGCCCGCCGTCGAGGAGGCGCCCCGCCGCAGCCGCCGGGCGTCCGCGCCCGCAGGGCCCCCGCGCCCCGCTGACGACCGCGCAGCCGAGGACGAGGGTGCCCTCGAGCCCCCGACCACCGCCCCCGAGGCGGAGGAGGCCGAGGAGGCCGAGGAGGCCCAGCGTGCCGGGGACGTGGGCGACGTCGAGGACGCCCGTGGCGCCGAGGACGTGGACGACGCCGGCACGGACGACGAGGGCGCCGGTCGCAAGCGCCGTCGCCGTGGTGGCCGGGGTCGCCGCGGCCGCTCCCGCGAGGACGCCGAGCGTCCCGAGGGTGAGGACGAGGCCGTCGACGACGGCTCGGACGACCGCCCGGGCGACCGCTCCGGTGGCGCCCGTGACGACGCGGCGGAGGACAGCGGGGACGCGGAGGACTCCGAGGACGCCGACGAGGACGACGGCCGGGACACCGGCGCGGACGAGTCCTCCGGCTCCTCCCGCCGCCGCCGCCGTCGCCGTCGCCGCAGCAGCGGCGCCGAGGGCGACGAGCCGTCGGCGGACGACCCGCCGAACACCGTGGTGCGGGTGCGCGAGCCGAGGCGCGGCCGCGGCACCGGCACCGGCGAGGACGAGATCACCGCGCTGAAGGGCTCCACCCGCCTGGAGGCGAAGAAGCAGCGCCGCCGTGAGGGGCGCGAGCAGGGCCGCAAGCGCGCGATCCTCACCGAGGCGGAGTTCCTGGCCCGGCGCGAGAGCGTCGAGCGGGTCATGGTGGTGCGCGAGAAGGACGGCGTCACCCAGATCGGCGTGCTCGAGGACGGCATCCTCGTCGAGCACTACGGCGCCCGGAAGGCGCAGACCACGATGGTCGGCAACGTCTACCTCGGCCGCGTGCAGAACGTGCTGCCGAGCATGGAGGCGGCGTTCGTCGACGTCGGCAAGGGGCGCAACGCCGTCCTGTACGCCGGTGAGGTCAACTGGGACGCCGCGGGGCTCGAGGGCCAGCCGCGGCGCATCGAGGCCGCGCTGAAGTCCGGCGACCCCGTCCTCGCGCAGGTCACCAAGGACCCCGTCGGCCACAAGGGGGCCCGGCTCACCAGCCAGGTCTCCCTGCCCGGCCGCTACCTGGTCTACGTCCCGCGCGGCTCCATGACCGGCATCTCCCGCAAGCTGCCCGACACCGAGCGCTCGCGGCTGAAGAAGGTCCTCAAGAAGGTCGTGCCCGAGGGCGCCGGCGTCATCGTGCGGACGGCCGCCGAGGGCGTGGCCGAGGAGGAGCTGGCCGCGGACGTGCAGCGCCTGCAGGCCACGTGGGAGGCGATCCAGGCCAAGGCCTCCTCCAAGAACGCCCCCGTGCTGCTGCACGGCGAGCCGGACCTGACGGTGCGGGTCGTGCGGGACGTCTTCAACGAGGACTTCTCCAAGCTCGTCGTCTCCGGCGACGAGGCGTGGTCGACGGTGCACGGCTACGTCAGCGACGTCGCCCCCGACCTGGCCGGGCGGCTGGAGCGGTGGGAAGGCGAGGACGACGTCTTCGCCGCGCACCGCGTCGACGAGCAGCTGCAGAAGGCGCTCGGGCGCAAGGTGTGGCTCCCCTCGGGCGGCTCGCTGGTCATCGACCCCACCGAGGCCATGCACGTCATCGACGTCAACACCGGCAAGTTCACCGGCTCCGGCGGCACGCTGGAGGAGACGGTCACCCGCAACAACCTCGAGGCGGCCGAGGAGATCGTGCGCCAGCTGCGGCTGCGCGACATCGGCGGGATCATCGTCATCGACTTCATCGACATGGTCCTGGAGTCCAACCGGGACCTGGTGCTGCGCCGGCTGGTGGAGTGCCTGGGCCGCGACCGCACCAAGCACCAGGTCGCCGAGGTGACCTCGCTGGGCCTGGTCCAGATGACCCGCAAGCGCACCGGGCAGGGCCTGGCCGCCGTGCTGGAGGAGCTGGAGACCGCGACCGCCGACAGCGGCTCCGGCGGCGGGGGCTCGAACGGCTCCGGCGGCAACGGGCCGGACAACGGGTCCGGTGGGGGCAACGGCTCCGGCAACGGCTCCGGCGGCAGGTCCCGGGGCCGGCGGGGCCGCGGCGCCAAGGAGGGGCGCGCCGAGCAGGAGAGCCCCGCGCAGCCCGTCCCGGACGAGGAGCCGGGGCCCGCCAAGGACCCGGCCGTGCTCGCCGCCATCGCGGCGGTCGCGGCGGCCGGCCGCAGGGACGCGTCCGCCGTGGCCGTCGAGGCCGTCGAGGCTGCCCGCGAGGTCCTCGCCGACGCGCCCGGTGGCGTGGTGGACCCCTCCGAGGGAGGGGCCGAGCCGATCCCCGCGGAGGGGTGAGGCGAGTCGTTTTGACCCCCGGGGGCGGCGTTCCGTACGCTTGACCCTTGGTGCGCCATCGTGCGCGAGCCCTGGTCCGCCGTCCGGTGGGCCGGTGGCGTTCCAGTTCGTGACGAGAGAAACGGGTTCGTTGTGGTCTACGCCATCGTCCGCGCCGGCGGCCGGCAGGAGAAGGTCTCGGTCGGCGACGTGCTGACCATCGACCGGGTCGCCGTCCCCAGCGGTCAGACCCTGCAGCTGCAGCCGCTGCTCCTCGTCGACGGGGAGACCGTCACCCACGACGCCTCCGCGCTGTCGGGGGTCAAGGTCGTCGCCGAGGTGATCGAAGGGGCCCGCGGTCCCAAGATCACCATCCTGAAGTACAAGAACAAGACCGGGTACCGCAAGCGCCAGGGGCACCGCTCCAAGCTGACCCGTGTCAAGATCACCAGCATCGGGGAGTGACGTCAGCTCATGGCACACAAGAAGGGCGCGAGCTCCTCGCGCAACGGTCGTGACTCCGCAGCGCAGCGCCTCGGCGTGAAGCGCTTCGGCGGCCAGGTCGTCGGCGCCGGCGAGATCATCGTGCGTCAGCGCGGCACCCACTGGCACCCCGGTGCCGGCGTGGGCCGCGGTGGCGACGACACGCTGTTCGCGCTGGTCCCGGGCGCCGTCGAGTTCGGCACCCGCCGCGGCCGCAAGGTCGTCAACGTCGTCGCGGGCGAGTGACGACGCACCAGCAGTGACACGGAGGGGCGGGCCGGGCATCCGGTCCGCCCCTCCGTGCGTCGCACCCAACGGGCAGCGCACCTCGCGCCCCGCCCCGCCCCGCCCGCCGCACGGCCGCCGGGGTCCAGCAGTCCCCACAGAGCCGGAGAGCCACATGTCGTCCGCCACGTCCCCCACGTTCGTGGACCGGGTCGTCCTGCACGTCGCGGGCGGTGACGGCGGCAACGGCTGCGCGTCGGTGCACCGCGAGAAGTTCAAGCCCCTCGGCGGTCCCGACGGCGGCAACGGCGGCCGCGGCGGTGACGTCGTCCTCGAGGTCGACCCCCAGGTGACGACCCTGCTGGACCTGCACCGCCGCCCGCACCGCAGCGCCCCCGACGGCCGCTTCGGCATGGGCAGCAACCGCAGCGGGGCCGAGGGCGAGGACCTCGTCATCGGCGTGCCCGACGGCACGATCGTGCGCTCCGCGAAGGGCGAGCTGCTGGCCGACATGGTCGGCGTCGGCACCCGCTTCGTGGTCGCCGCCGGCGGCCGCGGCGGCCTGGGCAACGCGGCGCTGGCCTCCCCGCGCCGCAAGGCCCCCGGCTTCGCCCTGCTCGGCGAGCCCGGTGACTCCCGCGACGTCGTGCTGGAGCTGAAGACGCTCGCCGACATCGCGCTCGTCGGCTTCCCCAGCGCCGGCAAGTCCAGCCTCGTGGCGGCGCTGTCGGCGGCCCGCCCGAAGATCGCCGACTACCCGTTCACCACGCTCGTGCCGAACCTCGGCGTCGTGGAGGCCGGCGAGACCCGCTTCACCGTCGCCGACGTGCCCGGCCTCATCCCCGGCGCCAGCGAGGGCCGGGGCCTCGGCCTGGACTTCCTGCGCCACGTCGAGCGCTGCGTCGCGCTCGTGCACGTCCTCGACGGCGCGAACCTGGAGGCGGACCGCGACCCGGTCGGCGACCTGGAGGCCATCGAGAAGGAGCTGGCCGCCTACCGCGTCGACGACGGCACCGTGCCCCTGCAGGACCGGCCGCGGCTGATCGTGGTGAACAAGGCGGACGTGCCCGACGCGCGGGACATGGCCGAGATCGTGCGCGCCGACCTGGAGAGCCGCGGAGCCCCCGTCTTCGTCGTCTCCGCGGTCTCGCACGCCGGGCTGCGGGAGCTGAAGTTCGCCATGGCCCAGGTCGTCGAGGCCGCTCGCGCCGCCGCCCCGGCAGCGGTGCCCACCCGGGTCGTGATCACCCCGGCGGCCGTGGACGAGGCCGGCTTCACCGTCACCCGCGAGGAGTACGGCGACGAGGTCACCGGCGGCGTCCGCTACCGGGTCCGCGGCCAGAAGCCGCGCCGCTGGGTGCGCCAGACCGACTTCACCAACGACGAAGCCGTCGGTTACCTGGCCGACCGCCTCGCCCGCCTGGGCGTGGAGGACGAGCTGTTCAAGGCCGGTGCGGTCCCCGGCGCCGAGGTCGTCATCGGCGACGAGGACGACGCCGTCGTCTTCGACTGGGAACCCACGATGCTCTCCGGCGCCGAGGTCCTCGGCCAGCGCGGCAGCGACCTGCGCCTGGAGGACCACTCCCGCCCCACCCGCGCCGCCAAGCGCGAGCAGGAGCGCGAGCGCCGCGCCGCGAAGGCGGCCGCGCGCGGCGAGCTGGAGGCCGAGCGCCGCGCCGGCCACTGGACCGCCGACGACTCCACCGACGACTCCACCGACGTGGCTGCCGACGCGGCCGCCGACGTGGAGGGCGAGGACGACGCCTCGGACGGGGCAGCCCGCAGGTGAGCGACCACGACGGCGGCACGGGCGGGCGCGAGGCGTTGCGGCGCGCCCGCCGGGTCGTCGTCAAGGTCGGCTCCTCCTCGCTGACCACCGCGGCCGGCGGGCTGGACGCCGCGCGCCTGGACGCCCTCGTGGACGTGCTCGCGCAGCGCCGCACCGCCGGCGGCGAGGTCGTGCTCGTCTCCTCCGGCGCCATCGCCGCCGCCCTGGCCCCCCTGGGCATGCCCAAGCGGCCCCGCGACCTGGCCAGCCAGCAGGCCGCCGCCAGCGTCGGGCAGGGGCTGCTGCTGGCGGAGTACACGCGCGCCTTCGCGCACGCCGGTCTGACCGTCGGTCAGGTCCTGCTGACCGCCGAGGACGTGGCGGGGCGCACCCGCTACGGCAACGCCCAGCGGACCCTGGAGCGGCTGCTGGCCCTCGGGGTGGTGCCGGTCGTCAACGAGAACGACACCGTCGCCACCCACGAGATCCGCTTCGGCGACAACGACCGCCTCGCCGCGCTCGTCGCGCACCTCGTGCGCGCCGACGCCCTCGTCCTGCTCAGCGACGTCGACGCCCTGTACGACGCACCGCCGTCGCTGCCCGGGTCGCGCCGGCTCGGGCTGGTGCGCGGCCCGGAGGACCTCGCCGGGGTCACCGTCGGCTCCGCCGGGGCGGCTGGCGTGGGCACCGGCGGCATGGCCACGAAGGTCGAGGCGGCGAGCATCGCCGTGGCCGCGGGGGTGCCGGCGCTGGTGACCTCCGCGGCGCTGGCCCGCGAGGCGCTCGCCGGTGAGGACGTCGGCACCTGGTTCGCCGTCCCGCCCGCGCGCACGTCCCGCCGCGGCACCCGGCAGCTGTGGCTGGCCCACGCCGCCAGCCCCGCCGGACGCCTCGTCCTCGACGAGGGCGCGGTGCGCGCCGTGCGCGAGCGGCGCTCCTCGCTGCTGCCCGCCGGCGTGCTCGGCCTCAGCGGCCGCTTCCGCGCGGGTGATCCGGTGGACCTCGTCGACGGAAACGGCCGCGCGCTGGCGCGCGGGCTGGTGAACTACTCCTCGGAGGAGCTGCCGGACATGCTCGGCCGCTCGACGCGCGAGCTGGCCCGGCAGTGGGGGCCGGCGTACGAGCGCGAGGTGGTCCACCGCGACCACCTGGTGCTCCTGGGACGTCCGTGAGGTGCGCGCAGCGAGGAGCCGGAGTTGGGTGAGCCGCCGTTGTCGCTGTGGTCGGTGACGCTCACGCTGGCCGGGGCGCAGGTGGACGTCGGCGAGCTGCGCGCCGCCCTGGACCGCCTGGTGGGCCAGCACCCGTTCCTGTCGAGCATCCGCTACAGCGACAGCCGTGCCGAGGTGCGCTACTGGGACGAGGCCCGCGACGTCGACGACGCCGCCGCGATGGCCGTGCGGCTGTGGCCGGACCACCGCACCAGCGCCGGGTTGCCGGCCTGGGACGTGGTGGGCGTGGAGGTGGTGGACAAGGCCACCGTGGAGCACCGGGCGGCCCAGCGGCAGCGGGGCCTGCTGCGCGTGCCGCGCCGCTCGCGCCCGGCGCGCCCGGGACCGGAGCTGCTGGGGGACGTCGCCCCCTGGTGAGCGGCGGGCGCCTGCCGGCACCCGCCCCGCCGTAGGCTGGGGCCATGACCGCTCTGGCCGAGACCACCACCGGGAGCAGCGACGTCACCGAGGCGGTCCTGGGGACCTGCCGCCGGGCGAAGGTGGCCTCGCGGCCGCTGCGGCTGGCCACGCGCGCGGCCAAGGACGCCGCGCTGCTGGCCGTGGCCGACGCCCTGGAGGCCGCCACCGCCCGGATCGTGGCCGCGAACGCGGAGGACCTCGAGCGCGGGCGAGCGGCCGGCACCTCCGAGCACCTGCTGGACCGGCTGGCGCTGGACGCCGGCCGCGTCGCCGCCCTGGCCGCGGCGGTGCGCGAGGTCGCGGCCCTGCCGGACCCGGTGGGGGAGGTGGTGCGCGGTTCCACGCTGCCCAACGGGCTGCGTCTGCGCGAGCTGCGGGTGCCGATGGGCGTGCTGGGCGTGGTGTACGAGGCCCGCCCGAACGTCACCGTGGACGTGGCGGTGCTGGCGCTCAAGAGCGGCAACGCCGTGGTGCTGCGCGGCGGGTCGGCGGCGATCAGCACCAACACCGTCCTCGTGGACGTGGTGCGCGCCGCGCTGGAGGCCTCGGGCCTGCCGGCGGACGCGGTGCAGGGCATCGACGAGCACGGCCGCGACGGCGTGGGGGTGCTGCTGACGGCGCGCGGGCTGGTGGACCTGCTGGTGCCGCGCGGCGGCGCCGAGCTGATCCAGCGGGTGGTGCGCGAGGCCACCGTGCCGGTCATCGAGACGGGCGTGGGCAACTGCCACGTCTACGTGGACGCCTCCGCCGACCTCGCGCAGGCCGTCGAGGTCGTGCTGAACGCCAAGACGTCGCGCCCCAGCGTGTGCAACGCCGCCGAGACGGTGCTGGTGCACTCGGCGCTGGCGGCCGACTTCCTCCCGACGCTGCTGCGCGCGCTGACCGGCGCGGGCGTGCGGCTGCACGCCGACGAGCGCGCCCTGGCGGCTGCGCGGGCGGCCGGGGTGGCCGCCGAGCCGGTCACCGACACCGACTGGGCCGCGGAGTACCACGGCCTGGAGATCGCCGTGGGCGTCGTGGACTCGGTGGAGGCGGCGGTGGACCACATCGGCCGCTGGTCCTCCGCGCACACCGAGGCGGTCATGGCCACCGACGTGCGCGTGAGCGACTACTTCTGCGCCGCGGTGGACTCCGCGGTCGTGGCCGTCAACGCCTCCACCCGCTTCACCGACGGCGGGGAGTTCGGCCTGGGCGCCGAGGTCGGCATCTCCACCCAGAAGCTGCACGCCCGCGGACCCATGGGGCTGGCGGAGCTGACCACCACGACCTGGCAGGTGCTCGGCGACGGGCACGTGCGCGCCTGACGCTCAGCCGCCCGCCTCGTCGACGCCGTCCTCCAGCGTGTCGACGGCGACGAGGTAGGCCGGCCGGCCCTGCAGCTGCACGTACAGCCGGCCGACGTACTCGCCGAGCACGCCCAGGCACAGCAGCTGCAGCGTGCCCGCGCCCGCGACCACCACGAGGGTGGAGGTCCACCCCGGCACGGTGGAGCCCGCGGCGAAGGACACCAGCGCGTACACCAGCAGCAGCGAGGTGAGGGCGGCGCCGCCCAGCCCGAAGATGCTCGCCAGCCGCAGCGGGGCGGTCGAGGACCCGGTGATGGCGTCCAGCGACAGCCGCACCATGCGGCGCAGCGGGTACTTCGTGCGCCCGGCGCCGCGGGCGGCGCGCGCGTACGGCACGCTCGCGGCGCGGAAGCCCAGCTCCGGCACCACCAGGCGCAGGACGCGGTGCTGCTCGGGCAGCTGCAGCACGGTGTCGACGACGGTGCGGCTCGTGTAGCGGAAGTCGCCGGCCTGCGACGGGGCGGTGCCGCCCAGCGCCCGCACCAGCCGGTAGAACGCCGCCGCCGTCAGGCGCTTGAAGCGCCCGTCCACCGAGCGGTCGCTGCGCACCGCGTAGACGACCTCGACGGGACCCCCCGGGTCTGCCGGGTCCCCGGAGGCGGCGGCCAGGAGGTCCGGCAGCAGCTCCGGGGGGTCCTGCAGGTCGGCGTCCATGGTGACCACGCCGCGGCGGCCGCGGGCGCGGGCCAGCCCGGCCGACAGCGCCGCCTGGTGCCCGGAGCCGGCGCGCAGCCGCACGACGCGCAGCTGCGGCCACGCGCGCCGCGCCCGCGCCAGCACCACCGGCGTGGCGTCGGTGCTGCCGTCGTCGACGACGAGCACCTCGTACCCGGCGAGGCCGCCGGTCACGAGGCCGTCGAGCACGGGCCGCAGCCGCGCCACCAGCTCGGGCAGCACCTCGGCCTCGTCGCGCGCCGGCACGACGACGGTCAGGTCGGGGTCGGCGGCACGGGTGGGCGGGGCGGGCACGCCGCGATCCTGCCGCACCTCCGGGCGGCGGCGCCGGGACGGGGCGTGCGAGACTGGGCCCAGCACCGCACGGACTCCGGAGGACACCCCATGCTGAACGCCCTGGCCGCCGCCCAGACCGCCGAGGAGTCGCACGGCTGGGAGGGCCACCTGCCGATGGCGCCCATCGCCTTCGCGATCGTCGCGGCCTGCATCATGCTGGCGATGCTGCTGGTGGCGTGGGCCTTCCGCAGCGTGGGCACCCGCCACTGAGCGCCGGGCAGGAGCGCCGCCCGCGCCTGGGCGTGATGGGCGGCACCTTCGACCCGATCCACCACGGTCACCTGGTCGCCGCCAGCGAGGTCGCGGCCCGGTTCGACCTCGACGAGGTCGTCTTCGTGCCGACGGGCCGGCCGTGGCAGAAGTCGCGCGGGGACATCGCCCCGGCGGAGCACCGCTACCTGATGACGGTCATCGCCACGGCCTCGAACCCGCGGTTCACCGTCTCGCGCATCGACGTCGAGCGCGAGGGGTTCACGTACACGATCGACACGCTCCGCGAGCTGCACCAGCTGCGCCCGGACGCGGACCTGTTCTTCATCACGGGTGCCGACGCCCTGGCGCAGATCCTGCAGTGGAAGGACGTCGCCGAGCTGTGGTCGCTGGCCCACTTCGTGGGTGTCAGCAGGCCGGGCCACGCCCTCAGCGACGACGGCCTGCCGCTGGACGGGGTGAGCCTGCTGGAGGTGCCGGCCCTGTCCATCTCCTCCACGGACTGCCGCCGGCGCGTCGCCGAGGGGCTGCCGGTCTGGTACCTCGTGCCCGACGGCGTCGTGCAGCACATCACCAAGCACGGCCTGTACCGCGACGGCGGGGGAGACGTGCGCCCGGGCGTGGGACAATCGGGGGAGAAGACCTGATCGTCCCCGGGCCACCGGCCCGGACCACCCGAGGAGCCCCGTGCCCGCATCCGAGCGAGCCCTCGAGCTGGTGACGGCCGCCGCTGCTGCGGCCGTCGACAAGCTCGCCACCGACGTCACCGCCCTGGACGTGTCCGACCAGCTGTTCATCACCGACGCCTTCCTGCTGGCCTCGGCCCCGAACGAGCGGCAGGTGCGGGCGATCGCCGAGGCGGTCGAGGAGAAGCTGCTGCCGCTGCGCGCCAAGCCGGTGCGCCGCGAGGGTGAGCGCGAGGGCCGCTGGGTGCTGCTGGACTTCATCGACGTCGTCGTGCACGTCCAGCACGCCGAGGAGCGCGAGTACTACGCGCTGGAGCGGCTCTGGAAGGACTGCCCCGTCATCGAGGTGCCCACCGCGGCGGCCGTCCCCGGAGACGCGCAGGGGTGAGCGCCGCCACCGTCGTGCTGTGGCGGCACGGCCGCACCCGCTCCAACGCGGAGAACCGCTTCCAGGGGCAGCTCGACGTCCCGCTGGACGAGGTGGGGCGCGCCCAGGCCGCGGCCTCGGCCGCGCACCTGGCGCCGCTGGTGGCGGCCGGTGCGACGACCCTGGTGGCCTCCGACCTCAGCCGCGCGCTGGACACCGCCCGCGCGCTGAGCGCCCTGACGGGCCTGGAGCCGCGGCTGGACCCCGCGCTGCGGGAGGTGCACGCGGGGCGGTGGCAGGGGCTGCTGCACTCGGAGATCACCGCCTCGTGGCCGGAGGACTACGCCGTCTGGCGCGGCGGCGGGGGAGACGTGCGCGCCGGTGACGGGGAGAGCCGCGCCGAGGTCGCCGCGCGCACCGCGGGGGCCGTGGAGCGGCACGCGGCCGGCGTCCCCGACGGGGGCACCCTCGTCGTCGCCTCGCACGGCGCCGCGCTCAAGGGGGCCCTGCTGCGGCTGCTGGGCCTGGAGCTGTCCGCCTGGTCGGCGTTCGCGGGCTTCCGCAACGCGCACTGGGCGGTGCTGGCGCGCGGCCGGCACGGGTGGGTGCTCGGTGAGTACAACGCCGGCCCGCCCGGGGCGGGCGAGGGCGCCGAGGGCTGAGGCCTGCAGCCGCCCGGCAGGGTGTGGTCACGACCGCTCCCGAGGATGCGGTAGAGTTCTTCTCGTTGCCGCGGGGGAAACCCGGGGGAACGAGCAAGGGGCTGTGGCGCAGCTGGTAGCGCACCTCCATGGCATGGAGGGGGTCAGGGGTTCGAGTCCCCTCAGCTCCACAGGGTGAAGGCCCCGGACGAGAGTCCGGGGCCTTCGTCGTGTCCGGGCGGTCAGGCTCGCGTCCGGTCGGCCAGCGCGCGGACCACCGCGACCTCGGCGGCTCGCAGCGGGGAGCCGGTCACGCCCGGGCCGGTCCGCGCAGCTGGGCGACACCCGCGCCGGTCCCCGGAGTGCCCCTCAGGAGCGCGGAGGGGGAGACCACCCGAGCGCGGGGGCGACGTGGCGGACGACGGTCTCGAGCAGGTGCAGGTTGTACTCCACGCCCAGGGCGTTGGGGACGGTCAGCAGCAGGGTGTCCGCCTCCCGCACTGCCGCGTCCTTCGCGAGGTCCTCGGCGACGCGGTCCGGTTCGCCGACGTAGCTCTTGCCGAAGCGCGCCAGGCCCGGCTCGCCGAGGGAACCGACCTGGTCGGTGCTGCCGACCTCGCCGCCGAAGTACGCCCGGTCCTCGTCGGTGACCAGGGGCATCACGCTGCGGCTGACGGACACCCGCGGCTCACCCGGGTGGCCCGCCTGCGACCACGCCTGCCGGAAGAGCGCGATCTGCTCGGCCTGCAGCTCGTCGAACGGGACGCCGGTGTCCTCGGTGAGCAGGGTGGAGCTCATGAGGTTCATGCCCTGCTCACCGGCCCAGCGGGCGGTGGCACGGGTGCCCGAGCCCCACCAGACGCGCTGGGACAACCCCGGGGCCTGGGGCTGCACCGGCAGCGGCACGGAGCGTCCCGTCATCCGCGGGTCGGAGAGCGCCACGCCCTCGCCGGCGATCGCGCGGCGGAAGAGCGCGGTGTGCCGGCGGGCCATGTCCGCGCCGCTCTCGCCCTCGGCGGGCACGTGCCCGAACGCGGCCGGCCCGTCCAGGGCCGGTTCGGGTGAACCCCGGCTGACACCCAGCTGCAGGCGCCCGCCGGAGAGCAGGTCCACCTGCGCGGCCTCCTCGGCCATGTACAGGGGGTTCTCGTAGCGCATGTCGATCACGCCGGTGCCGAGCTCGATGCGGGACGTGCGCGCGGCCACCGCCGCCAGGACGGGGAACGGCGCCGCCTGCTGGCGGGCGAAGTGGTGCACCCGCACGTAGGCGCCGTCGACGCCGAGCTCCTCGGCGCCGACGGCCAGCTCGACGGTCTGCAGGAGGGCGTCGCGCGCCGTGCGGGCCCGCGAGCCGGCCACGGGCTGGTGGTGGCCGAAGGTGAGGAACCCGATGCGCTTCACGACACGTTGAACGCGCAACGACCACCGGGTGTTCCACCCCGCGCCGGGCAGGATGGGTGCGTGACAGAGCAGCGCCAGAGCCCGCCCCGCCCCGCCCTGTCCCTGGAGCTGCGCGAGCGCGTCTCCAAGGACACCCGCCTGTGCATCTCGCTGTCGGGCCGGCCCAGCGACCTCGGCACCCGCTTCCACAACTTCCTGTACGCCGAGCTGGGCCTGGACTTCGTGTACAAGGCGTCCACCACCGGCGACGTCGCCGCCGCGGTCGCCGGCATCCGCGCCCTGGGGATCCGCGGCTGCGGGGTGTCGATGCCCTTCAAGGAGGCCGTCATCCCCCTCGTCGACGAGCTGACGGCCTCCGCCGCCGCGATCGACTCGGTGAACACGATCGTCAACGACGACGGCCACCTCGTGGCGCACAACACCGACTACCTCGCCGTGGTGAACCTGCTCGCCGCCCACGGCGTGCGGCCGGACGGCCCGGCCGTGGTGCTCGGCAGCGGCGGCATGGCCAAGGCGTGCCTGGCGGCGCTGCGCGACGGCGGCTTCGCCGACCTGACCGTCGTGGCCCGCAACGAGCAGGCCGGCCCGGCCCTCGCCGGCGCCTACGGGGCCCGGTGGGTGCCGGAGGCGTCGGACCTGCGCCCGGCGCTGCTGGTCAACGCCACCCCCGTCGGCATGACCGGCGGCGAGGACGCCGACCGGCTGCCCGCCCCGCGCGAGGTGGTGGCCGCCGCGGCCGCCGTCGTGGAGGTCGTCGCGGTGCCCGCGGAGACGCCCCTGGTGCGCCTGGCCCGCGAGCTCGGCGCCGAGGTCGTCACCGGTACCGAGATCGCGGCGGTGCAGGCCGCCGAGCAGTTCGCCCTCTACACGGGGGTGCGGCCCACGGACGAGCAGGTGCGCCGGGCCGGGGAGTTCTCCCGCGCCCGCTGACCCCGTCCGCGCCCGGCATCACCCGCACGCCGCATCCAGTCCACGCCCGCGACGGCCGACACAGTCGCCGTGAGCGTCCAGCGACCGCGCCCCGCCGCGCCCCCGGTCCCGCCCGAGCGCCGTCGGCACCTGCTGGTGGCCGGTGTCCCGGCCGCGGGCGTCCTGGGCGTGGTCCTGGCCGGTCTGCTGCCGGTGCGGGTCGCGGCGGTCGCCGCGGGAGCCGTGGTCGCCGCGGTCTGCCTGCTGGTCCTGGCGCGGGCGCTGCTGGTGGCCCTGCGCTCGCGCGCGGAGTCGGAGGAGTCCCTGGTGCGCCTGCACGCCGAGCTGCACGCGGCGCGCGACGAGAGCGTCAAGGACCCCCTCACCGACCTGCTCAACCGCCGTGGGCTGCTGCTGCTCGGGCACCAGGTCATCGAGTCCGCGCGCCGCTCCGGCGGGGCGGTGCACGCCTGCGTCGTGGAGGTCACGCCCGCGGTGGTGCTGGGGGTGCCGGCCGGGCACCCGGGCCGGGCGGGTGAGCAGCGCGCCGACGACTGGCGCGCCGTCGCCGCGTCCCTGCGCGGGGCCACCCGCACCACCGACGTGGTCGCGCGGGAGGACGAGGGCCGCTTCCTGGTGCTGGGGCCGGGCGCCGGCCTGCACGCCCAGGAGCTGGAGCGCCGGGTGCGGGTGGGCCTGGCCCAGCAGCGGCTGGGCGGGGGCACCGGCGACGGGGAGGCCTCGCCGCGGCTGTCCGTCGAGGTGGGCGCCGCGGTCCTCGCGCCGTGGGACGACGGCGGGGTGGGTGACCTGCTGGTGCGTGCCGAGCAGTCCCTGGCGCAGCGGCGCGCCCTGCGCCGCAGCGTGCCGCAGCACGGCTGGGGCCGGCGGCGCGGGGACCGGCGCACCGGGGGCGGCACGGGCAGCGGCGCCCCGGGGGGCGGCGCCGGCGCCGGCGGCACCGAGCGCCCGGGGGGCTGAGGTCACGCGCTAGGCTGGTGGCGTGCGGACCCGCCGACTCCTCGCCGGACCGCGCTGAGCGGCTGCGGACGCAGCGCCGGCGCGGTGACCCCTCCTGAGCGAGGGGTTTTCCCATGTCGGGGGCGGGACCGGGCGCACGCGGCCCACCAGGAGGACGAGATGACGCAGACCGAGGCGGGGACCGGCGTCCCCGCGGCCCACGAGCCCGAACGGGACGGCGAGCGCTACGACGCGCACGCCCTGCAGGAGAAGTGGCTGCCGGTCTGGGACGAGCTCAAGCCCTTCCGCAGCGGCGAGCCGGGCGACACCCGGCCCAAGAAGTACGTGCTCGACATGTTCCCGTACCCCTCCGGCGACCTGCACATGGGTCACGCCGAGGCGTACGCGCTGGGCGACGTCATCGCGCGGTACTGGCTGCAGCGCGGCTTCGACGTCATGCACCCCATCGGCTGGGACGCCTTCGGCCTGCCGGCGGAGAACGCGGCCATCAAGCGCGGCCTGGACCCGCGGGCGTGGACGTACGACAACATCGCCCAGCAGCGGGCGTCGATGCGCCGCTACGCGTGCTCCTTCGACTGGGACCGCGTGCTGCACACCTCCGACCCCGAGTACTACAAGTGGAACCAGTGGCTGTTCCTGAAGCTGTACGAGCGGGGCCTGGCCTACCGCAAGGACTCCCTGGTCAACTGGGACCCGGTGGACCAGACGGTGCTGGCCAACGAGCAGGTGATGCCCGACGGCACGTCCGAGCGCTCCGGCGCCAAGGTCGTCAAGAAGAAGCTGACCCAGTGGTACTTCCGCATCACGGAGTACGCGGACCGCCTGCTGGACGACCTGGACACCCTCGAGGGCACGTGGCCCTCGAAGGTCATCAGCATGCAGCGCAACTGGATCGGCCGTTCCAGCGGCGCCGAGGTCGAGTTCGCCATCGAGGGCCGCGAGCAGCCGGTGACCGTGTACACCACGCGCCCGGACACGCTGCACGGCGCGACGTTCATGGTGGTCGCGGCCGACTCCGACCTGGCGGAGGAGCTGGCCGCCGACGCCGAGCCGGCCGTTCGCGCCGCGTTCGAGGAGTACCGCACGCAGGTGCAGGAGACCTCCGAGATCGACCGGCTGGCCACCGACCGGGAGAAGACCGGCGTGCCGCTGGGGCGGTTCGCGGTCAACCCCGTCAACGGTGAGCGGCTGCCGATCTGGGCCGCCGACTACGTGCTGGCCGACTACGGCACCGGCGCCATCATGGCCGTGCCCGCCCACGACCAGCGCGACCTGGACTTCGCCCGCGCCTTCGGCCTGCCGGTGCGCGTGGTCGTGGACGTGCGCGACGCCGAGGGGAACGCGCTGCCCGACCCCGCGGAGTCGGGCACCGCGACCGCCGGCGACGGCGTGCTGGTCAACTCCGGCGAGCTGGACGGCCTGGACAAGGCCGCCGGCGTCGCGAAGGCGATCGAGCTGCTCCAGGCGGCCGGCAAGGGCCGCGCCGCGAAGAACTACCGGCTGCGCGACTGGCTGATCTCCCGCCAGCGCTACTGGGGAACCCCCATCCCGATCGTCCACACGGACAGCGGCGAGGTCCCCGTCCCCGAGGACCAGCTGCCGGTGCTGCTGCCGCCGAGCGAGGGGCTGAACCTGACCCCGAAGGGCACCTCCCCGCTGGGGGCCGCCGAGGACTGGGTGAACGTGCCCAGCCCGGTCGACGGCACGCCCGCCCGGCGCGACCCGGACACGATGGACACGTTCGTCGACTCGTCCTGGTACTTCCTGCGGTTCGTCTCCCCGGAGGACGACACCCAGCCGTTCGACCGAGACCTCATCGCGCAGTGGGGCCCGATCGACCAGTACGTCGGCGGCGTGACCCACGCGATCCTGCACCTGCTGTACGCGCGGTTCATCACCAAGGTGCTGCACGACATGGGGTACCTGCCGTTCGACGAGCCGTTCGCCCGGCTGCTGAACCAGGGCATGGTCCTCATGGAGGGCTCGGCGATGAGCAAGTCCAAGGGCAACATCGTGCGCCTGTCCGACCAGCTGGACGAGCACGGCGTGGACGCGGTGCGCCTGACGATGTCGTTCGCGGGCCCGCCCGAGGACGACATCGACTGGGCCGACGTGTCCCCGTCGGGGTCGGCGAAGTTCCTGGGCCGCGCGTGGCGGCTGGCGCGCGACGTCACCTCCGAGCGCGGTGCCGACCCGACGGCCGGTGACGCGGCCCTGCGGGCGGTGACGCACCGCTCGGTGCACGAGATCACCCAGCACGTCGAGGCGTACCGGTTCAACGTGGCCGTCGCCCGTCTCATGGAGCTGGTCAACGCCACCCGCAAGGCGATCGACTCCGCCGACGTCGGCCCGGCCGACCCGGCGGTGCGCGAGGCGACCGAGGCGGTGGCGGTGGTCCTGAGCCTGTTCGCGCCGTACGCGGCGGAGGACATGTGGTCGCTGCTGGGGCACGAGCCGGCCGTGGCGCGCGCCGGCTGGCCGGTCGTCGACGAGTCGCTGCTGGTGCAGGAGACGGTGACGTGCGTGGTGCAGGTCAAGGGCAAGGTCCGTGACCGCCTGGAGGTCGCTCCCGACATCACCGAGGACGCGCTGCGCGAGCTGGCGCTGGCGAGCGAGAAGGTGCAGGCGGCGATCGGCGGCGCCGAGCTGCGCACCGTCGTGGTGCGCGCCCCGAAGCTGGTGAACATCGTCCCGGGGCCGGGCGTCAGGCCTGCGCGGCCTTCGCCTCCCAGCCGGGCAGGTCCTCCTCGGCGATCGGGTAGCCGGGGAACCGGGTCAGCCGCACCAGCGGGATCGCGCGCATCATCTGCCCGCTGTGCGGGTCGTCGAGCATCGCCGTCCACTGGCCCTCGCCCAGAGCCTCGCGGACCAGCGGGCCGGTGACGGGGTGCTGCAGCCACGCGTCGACGGGGGACTCGCCCGTCAGCGGGACCGTGACGTCGTCGCCGTCGAGGGTCACCACCTCGGTCAGGCGCACGTCGCGCGAGGACGCCCCGACGCGGACCTGGAACTCGCCGCCCTCGACGACCCAGCGGCCGGCGGCGGTGTGCCAGAACGCGAACGCGCGCCGGTCCAGCGCGATGGTGGCGGTGCCGCTCTCACCGGGGGCGAGGGTGAGGCGGGCGAACCCCTTCAGCTCCTGCTCGGGCCGGTACGCGCTGGTGACCGGGTCGCTGACGTAGACCTGGACGGTCTCGGTGCCCGCGACGTCGCCGGTGTTGGTGACGGTCACGGTGACCTCCGCGCCGTTCCCGTCCGGGCGCACCGACAGGTTCGAGTAGGCGAACGTCGTGTAGGACAGGCCGTGCCCGAACGGGTACGCGACCGGCAGGGCGTGCGCGTCGTACCAGCGGTAGCCGATGAGCAGGCCCTCGCCGTAGCGCACGTGGCCGTGCTCGCCGGGGAAGTTCCCGACGGTCGGGTTGTCGTGGTGGCTGACGGGGATCGTCTCGGCGAGGCGGCCGGAGGGGTTCACCGCACCCGTGAGCAGGTCGGCGACGGCCCCGCCGCCGGCCTGGCCCAGCAGCCAGGTCTCCAGCAGCGCCGGCACCTGCTGCTGCCACGGCTCGACCGTCACCGCGGAACCGTTGGAGAGCACGACGACGACCTTCGCGTTCGCCGCGGCGACGCGCCGCAGCAGTTCGACCTGGGCGGCGGGCAGGTCCATGTGATCGCGGTCGTAGCCCTCGGACTCGTAGCGCGGCGGCAGGCCGAGGAACACCACGGCGACCTCGGCGGCCGCCGCCGCGGCGACGGCCTCGTCGGCCAGCGCGGCGTCGAGGTCCTCGGAGTCCGGGTCGTAGCCGGCGGCGAAGACGACGTCGCGGGAACCCTCGAACACGGTCCGCAGGGCGGTGAGCGCGTCGTCGAGGCGGGTGGGGTTGACCTGCGAGGAACCGGCTCCCTGGTAGCGGGGGGTGCGGGCGAACTCGCCGATCACCGCGACGGTGCCCCCGGCCGGTGCCAACGGCAGCAGGGGAGCGCCGTCCACGGGCTCGTTCCGCAGCAGCACCGCGCTGGCGGTGGCGGCCTCGCGGGCCAGTGCGTGGTGCGCGTCGACGTCCACGGTGCCGGGCTCGGCCAGGGCCGGGGCCGCCTTCTCGAGCAGTTCCAGCACGCGGCGCGCGGCGAGGTCGACGTCGGCCTCGGACAGCGTGCCGGCGGCGACCGCGTCGAGGATCCGCCGCGTGCCGCTGCCGCCGGAGGACGGCATCTCCAGGTCCAGGCCGGCGCGCACGCCGTCCTCGCGCACGTTCACCGCGCCCCAGTCGGAGACGACCAGGCCCTCGAAACCCCACTCCTCGCGCAGCACCCGCGTCAGCAGCCACGGGTCCTCGGAGGCGTACACGCCGTTGATCCGGTTGTACGAGCACATGACGGTCCACGGCTGGGCGGTGCGCACGACCCGCTCGAAGGCCGTCAGGTAGATCTCGCGCAGCGTGCGCTCGTCCACGTCGGCGGAGACGGTCATGCGCTCCGTCTCCTGGTTGTTGGCCGCGAAGTGCTTCAGGGAGGTGCCCACGCCCTGGCTCTGCACGCCGTCGACCATCGCGGCGGCCAGGTCACCGGCGAGCACCGGGTCCTCGGAGAAGTACTCGAAGTTGCGCCCGCACAGCGGGGTGCGCTTCATGTTCACGCCCGGGCCCAGCAGGACGGCGACCCGCTCGGCGCGGGTCTCGCGGCCCAGGGCCTCGCCGACGCGACGCAGCAGGGAGGTGTCCCAGGAGGAGGCCAGCCCGGCGGCTGGCGGGAAGCAGGTCGCCGGGACGCTGGCGTTCAGCCCGAGGTGGTCGGCGCCCTCGGCCTGCTTGCGCAGGCCGTGCGGGCCGTCGGTGACCATCACGGCCGGGACGCCGAGGCGCTCGACGGGCTGGGTGTGCCAGAAGTCGGAGCCGTCGAGCAGCGACGCCTTCTCCTCGAGGGTGAGCTGGGCGAGGAGCTCGGGGACGCGGGAGCCGGCCGGGGCCGGGGTGGGGACGGCGTTGTCGGTCATGCGGCGCACCGTACCCCCAAAACCGACCAGGTGGTAGGCATTGGGTTGGTGAGCTGGTAGACACTCCCCGTGCAGCGCAGCGGGGCGGGGACCGGGGACGACGCGGGGCGCGGTGCGCGCGCCGACGGGTACGCCAAGGGGCGCGAGCGGCGTCGGCTGATCCTGGACGAAGCCGTGCGCCTGTTCGGCGAGTCCGGCTACCGCGCCGCCTCGCTGCGCGAGCTGGCTGCGCGCTGCGGCCTCTCGCACGCCGGGCTGCTGCACCACGTCGGCAGCAAGCAGGCCCTGCTGCTGGCGGTCCTGGAGCACCGCGACGCCCTCGACGCCGCCGAGTTCGCGCTCGTCGAGCGCAGCGGGGCGGACCGGCTGCACGCCCTCGTGGAGGTGGCGTGCCGCAACGCCGCCCGCCCCGGCATCGTCGAGCTGTTCACGGTCCTCTCCGCCGAGGCGACCGCCCCCGGCCACCCCGCCCGCGCCTTCTTCGCGGAGCGGTACGCGTGCACCGTGGAGCAGGTGCGCTCGGCGTTCGCGGACTGCGCGCACCCCGACCCCGCCTCCGCCGCCCGCCGCCTCGTGGCGGTCATGGACGGGCTGCAGGTGCAGTGGCTGCTGGACCGGGACGGCCTCGACATGGCTGTCCAGGTCGAGCAGCACCTGGCGGCCGAGCTCGCGCGCGTTCCCCAGGCGGGCACCGGCGACCGCGGTCCACAGCCCGGCGGCTGACCCGCTGCCCACCGGGGTGCGCGCACCTAGCGTCCCCGCGTGCCCCCGCCCCCGCTGTCCGACCGCGTCGCCGCGGCCCGCGCCCGCGCCCTGGCGCAGCGCCAGCTGCGCACCCCGGCCGGGCCGCCGGGGCGCGGCGGTCCCGGCGCGGGGTTGCCCGCGTTGCTGGGCGAGGCGCTGCAGCGCGTGGAGGACCGGGTGCCGCCGGGGGTGCGGGCGCTGCGCTGGCGCGTGGGGCCGCGCGCCGCCGCCGGGGTGGTGCTCGTGGTCGCCCTGCTGGCCGCCGGCCTGGGAGCCCTCGCCTGGGCCACCTGGCCGGGCGGGGCGCCCGCGACGGCCCCCGGGCAGGTCGTGCCCACCCGCACCGGCGCCCCCGCTCCCTCCACCCCCTCCAGCGGCGCCACCGGGGCGGCGGCCCCCGCGACGCCGGCGGGTGCGTCGGCGGCCACGCCCGCCACGACGGCCGTCGCGACGTCCACCGGCACCGTCGTCGTCCACGTCGCCGGCCGGGTCCTCCAGCCCGGTCTGGTGACCCTGCCCGCCGGCAGCCGCGTCGCCGACGCGCTGGGCGCGGCCGGCGGTGCCGCGCCCGAGGCCGACCTCGCCGCGCTCAACCTCGCCCGCCCTCTCACCGACGGCGAGCAGGTCCTCGTCCCCGCCCCCGGGGAGGTCGCCGTGCCCGCCCCCGCGGCGCCGCCCCCGCAGGCCGGGGCCGCGGCGGGAGCGGTGCCCGCAGCGGTGGTGGACCTCAACACCGCCACCGCGGAGCAGCTCGACGCCCTGCCCGGCATCGGTGAGGTCCTCGCCGGGCGGATCGTCGCCTGGCGGCAGGACAACGGCCGCTTCACCTCCGTGGAGGAGCTGGGGGAGGTGCCGGGGATCGGCCCCAAGCTGCTCGACGGCGTCCGCGACCTCGTGCGCGCGTGAGCACCGCGCCGCCCACCCCCACCGACGTGCCGCGGCCGCCGGTGCCGCTGGACCTGCGGCTGGTCGCGGCCGCGCTGGCCGGGTGGGGCGCGGCCGCGTGGGCCCCCACCGCCGGGCCGTCCGCCCGCGCCGCGCTCGTCGTCGCCGCCGTCGTGCTCCTGCTCGCCCTGACCGCCCTCGCGCTGCGCCGGCGCGGCGCCCGGCTCGCGCTCGTGGCCACCGCGCTCGTCGCCGTGCTGGCGTCGGTGGTGGTGCAGCAGGCGCGCGCCACCACCGGCGACCTGCCCCGGTGGGCCGAGCGCCGGGCGGTCGCCGAGGTCGTCGCCGAGGTCCGCTCCGACCCGCGTCCCCTCGGCGCGGTGCGCTCGGGGGCGCCCGAGCGCGTCGTGGCCGACGTGCACCTGACCGAGGTGCTGGTGCGCGGTCGGCGCCTGGAGGTGGCCGCCCCGGCGGCGGTGTTCGCCGACGCCGGCGGCTGGAGCGCGCCCGTCGGCGCCACGGTGCGGCTGACGGCCCGCCTCGCGCCGGCGGAGACGGGGGAGCGGGCCGTGGTGCTGCTGCACGCGCGCGCTCCCGCCCGCGCGGCCGCCCCGGCGGGGGCCGTGCACCGCGCCGCCGAGCACCTGCGGGCCGGGTTGCGGGCGGCCTGCGCCGGGCTGCCCGCCGACGCGCGCGGGCTGCTGCCCGGCCTGGTCGCCGGCGACACCTCCGCCCTGCCGGCCGACCTGGAGGCCGACATGCGAGCGGTCGGCCTGAGCCACCTCACGGCCGTCAGCGGCTCCAACACCACCCTCGTCGTGGGCGCCCTCGTGCTGGCGGCCTCCTGGCTGGGTCTGGGGCGGCGCCTGCGCCTGGTCGCCGCCGGTGCCGGCCTGGCCGGTTTCGTGGTGCTGGCCCGCCCCGAGCCCAGCGTGCTGCGCGCCGCCGTCATGGGCGCGGTGGGCCTGACCGGCCTGCTCGCGGGCCGGCCGGTGCGCGGGGTGCCCGTGCTCGCGGGGGCGGTGCTGGTGCTGCTGGTGGCCGATCCGTGGCTGGCGCGCGAGGTGGGGTTCGTGCTCTCGGTGCTCGCGACCGCGGGGTTGCTGCTGCTGGCCCGGCCGTGGGCGGCGCGCCTGCAGGACGCCGGGGTGCCGCGCGCGCTGGCCCACGCCCTGGCCGTGCCGGCGGCGGCGCAGGCGGTGTGCGGCCCGGTCGTCGTCCTGCTGACCCCGTCGGTGCACCCGCTGTCCCTGCCGGTCAACGTCCTGACGGCGCCGGCGGTCGCCCCCGCGACGGTGCTCGGGCTGCTGGTGACCCTCGTCGCGGTGGTGTGGCCGTCGGGGGCGGCCGTGCTCGTGCAGCCGGCCGGGTGGGCGGTGGGGTGGATCGCGCTCTTGGCCCGTCGCGCGGCGGACGTGCCCGCGGCGGTGCCCGTGCCCGCCGGGGCGGCCGGTGCCGTGGTCGTCGCCCTGGGCACGCTGCTGCTGCTCCTCGTCGTCGCTGCGCTGCTGCGCGGCCGGAGGGCCGGGCCGTCGCGCCGGCGGTGGCTCGCCGCAGCTGCGGCGCTGGCGCTGTGCGCCGCGGTGCTGGTGCGCTGCGCCCCCCGCTGGGGCGGTCCCGCCGGGCCGTGGCCCGCGCCGGACTGGCTGGTCGTCGGCTGCGACGTGGGGCAGGGCGACGCGGTGGTGCTGCGCTCCGGACCGCGCTCGGCGGTGCTGGTGGACGCCGGTCCCGACCCCGAGCTCGTCGACGGCTGCCTGGAGCGCCTGGACGTGCGGCGGCTGGACGCGGTGGTCCTGACCCACCCGCACGCCGACCACGTCGACGGCCTGCCCGGCGCCGTGCGCGACCGGGAGGTGGGGCAGGTGCTCGTCCCCCCGCTCACCGTGGCGCCGGCCTCGGAACGGGTGGCCCGCACCGCCGCGGCCGCCGGTGCACCGGTGCGGGTCGCCGCCGCGGGTTCGGCCGGCACCGCCGGGCAGGTGAGCTGGACGGTGCTCGCCCCCGGCCCCGTCGCCGCCGCGACGGTGGACCCGGACTCCTCCCGGGTCAACGACGCCAGCCTCGTGCTCCTCGCCGAGGTCGCCGGCGTGCGCGTGCTGCTGACCGGGGACCTGGAGCCGGACGGCCAGCGCCGGCTGCTGCGCACGGCCGCCACCTGGCCCGGCGGGACGGTCGTGGACGTCGTCAAGGTCGCCCACCACGGTTCGCCACGGCAGGAACCGGACCTGTACGCCGCGCTGCGCCCGCGCGTGGCGCTGATCGAGGTGGGGGCCGTGAACGACTACGGCCACCCCGCCGCGCAGACGCTCGGCGTCCTCGACGCGCTGGGCGCCCGCACCCTGCGCACCGACCGCGACGGCGATGTCGCCGTCGCGGGCACCGCCGAGCGGCTGCGCACCCTCGGGCGCGGGTCCGACCCGCGCCAGGCCGAGCGCCGCGCCCGCCACTCCACCGGGTGACGCCACCGGGTGACGCCACCGGGTGACGCCACCGGGTGACGCCGGCAGGTGACGCCGCCGGGGAGTGTGGGCGGCGGGTGGCAGGCTGTCGGCCGTGCCCAGCAGGACCACCCCCGCGCGCGCCGCGAAGAAGGCCGCGTCCCCGTCGCCGCACGACGTCGAGCCCGCGCCCGTCGTGCTGCTCACCGGTTCCGAGGACCACCTGGCGGACCGGGCGCTGACGGCGCTGCTGTCGCGGTTGCGCGAGCGCGACCCGTCCTTCGAGCGCACCGACGTCGCCGCCGCCGGCTACCAGAAGGGGCAGCTGGCGACCTGGACCTCCCCGTCGCTGTTCGGTGAGCAGTCCCTCGTCCTCGTCGAGGGCGTGGACGCCGCCACCGACGCGTTCGTGGAGGACGTGCTGGAGTACCTGGCGGCGCCCGCCGAGCACGTGGTGCTCGTGCTGCGCCACCGCGGCGGCAACCGCGCCCGCAAGGTGCTCGACGCCGGCCGCGCCGCGCCGGGCGCGGTGGAGGTGCCGTGCCAGCCGCTGAAGCGCGACCAGGAGAAGGTGGACCTGCTGCTGGGCGACGCCCGCCGCGCGCGCCGGCGCATCGACGTGGAGGCCGCCCGCGCCCTGGTCGCGGCGCTGGGCGGCGACCTCGGTGAGCTGTCCGCCGGCCTGGACCAGCTGCTCAACGACACCGAGGGCACCGTCACCGAGGCCGACGTGCACCGCTACCACTCCGGCCGCCGCGAGGCCACGGGCTTCGAGGTCGCGGACGCGGCGATCGCCGGGGACGCCGGCCGGGCGCTGGCGCTGGTGCGGCACGCGGAGGCCACCGGGGTGCCGCCGGTCGTGGTGGTCGCGGCGCTGGCCTCGCGCCTGCGGCAGCTGGCGAAGGTCGCCGCCACCCGTGGCCGCGGTGCCGACGTCGCGCGCGACCTGGGCATGGCGCCGTGGCTGGTGGACAAGGTGCGCAGGGAGGTGCAGGGGATGTCCGCGGAGCGGATGGCCGAGGCGATCCTCGCGGTCGCCGCGGCCGACCACGCCGTCAAGGGCGGCGGGCTGGACGGCGCGTTCGCCCTGGAGCGCGCCGTCCAGGTCACCGCGGCGGCCCGGGAGCGCTGAACCGGCCGTCGGCGTGGCCGTGCGCGCCGGCCCGGGACGGCGAAGGGCCGGCCCCCTGGGGGACCGGCCCTTCGTGGTGAGCTGGTGCTCAGGCGGCGGTGCCGACCTTCGCGGCGGCCTTCGCGATGGCCGACTTGCGGTTCGCGGCCTGGTTCTTGTGGATCACGCCCTTGCTGACGGCCTTGTCCAGCTTGCGGCTGGCGTGCTTCAGCGCGGCGGCGGTCTTCTCGGCGTCACCGGCGGTGGCGGCCTCGCGGAGGGCGCGGACGGCGGTGCGCAGCTCCGACTTCACGGCCTTGTTGCGCAGGCGCGCCTTCTCGGCGGTGAGGATGCGCTTCTTCTGGGACTTGATGTTCGCCACGGGGCGTCCGTCTCCTTGCGATCGAGCTGTTCGGTGTCAGAGGGCGGCCGGGACACCTGGACTCCGGCGTGGGGGACCGGGGGTGAGGGTGACCGTCCGTGACCTCCGCACGAGGAGGCGAAGGCGTCGTCCAGGGTAGCAGGGGAGGGGGGAGCGCCCGGACGGTGCGTTCCGCCGCTGCGGTCAGGGCGCGCGGGGGGGCTGGCCCGCCGCGGCCTGCAGGGCACCTGCGGCCCGGACGACGCGGAACCACGCGACGAGGGACACGACGAGGCCGGCGAACCCGAGCAGGTGCAGCAGCCCGGTGGCCGACGCCTCGCCCGGGTCGAGCGGCGCGGTGGCCCGCCGGGCCGCCGCGCTGACGGCGAACTGCCCGACCAGCCACCCCGCCCACCACGGGGCCAGAGGGGGGCGCCGGACCCGGTCCCGGTGGGGCGTCGCCGCGGCGGCCGACGCGTCCAGGGCGTCCCGGACCACCTGGTAGGGGAACCAGAACGAGACCACCGGGACGAACCACCCCGCCCAGGCCCACACCGGGTTGCGCGCGTGGTGGTGGCTGGGGGCCAGCAGTTCCGAGTTGCGCCGCACCCGCGTCAGCCAGAGGCAGGTGACGACGAAGGCGGCCAGCCACACGAGGCTCGTCAGGGCCGTGAGGACGTCGTACGGCGTGAGCGGGGCGCCCGGGGTGTGCCCGAACCCCGCGAGCGCGGTGATCCCCTCGCCGGCGGTGACGGCCACCGCCAGCGCGAGCGCGGCCGTGCCCAGGCCCTGGACGGGCCGCAGGTGGGGTGGGCCGGCCGGTGGGTGCGCGGGGGCGGGGTGCTGCGCCGAGCGGTCCGGGTCCTCGCCGGACGCCGGCTGCGCGGGTGGTGGTCCGGTCACCGTTCCTCCTCGACTCGGGGATCACCACGCTAGGTGATCGACGGTCGACGGTGATGGAGGGCGCGTGCTGTCAGACGTGGTTGACGCCAGCCCTCTTGTCAGCCCAGGCTGACGCCGTGGACCTGGAACGGGTGGAAGCCGCAGCCGGTGCCGCCGATTCCCGCGAAGGGCTGCGCACGGCGCTGGCGCTGCGCCGGCTGGCCGAGCGCCTGGAGGCGCTGCACGTGGCCCGGGCGCGCGAGCAGGGGATGTCGTGGGCGGAGATCGCCGTGGAGCTGCAGGTGACGCGCCAGACGGTCCACAAGAAGCACGGCCGCACGAGCGGGCCGGGGCGCTGGGACACCGGACAGGACACCGGCCCGGGTGCGGGGCGGGACGACGAGAGGTGACGCGGGTGCTGATCTACGACGACTCCTTCGGGGCGGTGATGGCCGCCAGCCAGCGGGAGGCCACGGAACTGGGGGCCGACGCCTACGGGTCGGAGCACGTGCTGCTGGGCCTGCTGGGCGCGGCCGGTCCGCTGACCGAGCAGGTGCAGCGCGCCGAACCGGCGCTGACCGCGGGGGCGGTGCGTGCCGCCGTCCAGCGCGGCGCCGACGACGCCGTGCACCTGCAGCGGCTCGGCGTCGACGCGGAGCAGCTCCTCGCGCCGGCCCCCGGCGAGACGCCCTCCCGGCAGCACCCGACGCCGCGCAACCGCCACACCCCCGAGTGGCAGCGGGCGCTCGCCTCGGCGTCGGTGAAGCTGGACCGGCTGCAGAAGTCCGGCGCGCTGCCGCGTCAGCGGAAGGTGACCTCGGCGGTGCTGTGGCTGGCGGTGCTGGAGCCGGGCACCCGGGCGTACCGGCTGCTGGCGGCGGTGGACGTGGACGCCGAGCGGGTGCGCGACGCGGTGCTGGGCGCTCTCGCCGGTGCCGGTGCGGCGGCGCCTCCCTGGCCCGAGCAGGCGCGGGCGGGGTTGCTGACCCGGCTGGTGCAGCGCGCCCTCGCCCGTGTGAACACCGCCGGCTGAACGCGCGCCCCGACCGGGGCGGAGCCTGCCTGCGCCGGCTGCCCGTCTGCGCTGGCGGCCCGCCCGTGCGTGCGGCATCGTCCGACGCCGCGACAGACGGATCACCGACGCACCGACCGGGAGCCCCCGTGCACCACCTCCACGACACCTACGCCGTCCTCGGCGTGGCCGGCGTCGTGCTCGCCCTGGCCAGCCGCCGCGTGCGCCGCTGGCCGGTCAGCGAGCCGCTCGTGGCCCTCCTGCTCGGCGTCGCCCTCGGCCCCCTCCTGCTGGGGGTGGTGGACCTGCCCGCGCACGAGCGCGACCTGCTCCTGCTGGAGGGCTCGCGCCTGCTGCTGGCGTGGTCCGTGATGGCGGCGGCGCTGCGCTTCCCCGCCCGCGACCTGCGCCCGCTGGTGCGCCCGACGGTGCTGCTGCTCGTCGTGGTGATGCCCCTGGCGGCCGTGCTGGGCGGTGCGTCGGCGCTGCTGGTCGGCCTGCCGGTGGCGGCGGCGTTCCTGGTGGGGGCGGTGCTGTGCCCGACCGACCCGGTGCTGGCCGCCTCCGTGGTCTCCGGCGACCTCGCGGAGAAGACCCTGCCGGCCCGGCTGCGGCAGGTGCTGACGCTGGAGAGCGGCGCCAACGACGGTCTCGCGCTGCCGCTGGTGGCGCTCGCGCTGGCGGCGGTGCTGCCGCAGGAGACGCTCGGCGGGGCCGTGGCGGGCCTGCTGCAGGAGGTGCTGGTGGGCGCGGTCGTGGGGCTCGCGGCCGGCTGGCTGGCCGGCAGGGGGCTGCACCTGGCCTCCGCCCGGGAGGACCTCGGGAACGGCCCGCGGCTGGTGTTCACGCTGCTGCTGGCCGTGGCGGTCCTCGGGGTCGCGCGCGTGCTGGGCGGCGACGGGGTGCTGGCCGCGTTCGTCGCGGGGCTGGCGTACAACCGCCTGGTTCCCGACAGCGACCGCAGCCCGCAGGACGCCGTCGACGAGGCCGTCAACCGCTACGCGGTGCTGCCGCTGTTCCTGGTGCTGGGGGCGGTGCTGCCGTGGTCGGGGTGGGTGGACCTGGGGCCGGGCGCGATCGCGTTCGCGGTGCTCGTGCTGCTGGTGCGCCGGCTGCCGGTGGTGCTGGCCGCGGCCCGGCCGCTGGGGTTGCGAGGGCGGGACGCGGTCTTCGCCGGCTGGTTCGGCCCGATGGGCGTCAGCGCCGTGTTCTACCTGGCGCACAGCCTGCACCGAGGGGTCGACGACCCGCGGGTCTTCGCGGCGGGCACGCTGGCCATCGCCGTCAGCGTCGTGGCGTTCGGGGTGAGCGCGTCCCCGCTGACCCGGCTGTACGGCGACCGGGCGCGCTGAGGCCCGCGCGCGGCGCCGCCTGCGGCACCGCGTGCGACGATGGGGGCCCACGACCGTGCCGACGAGAGGTGCCCCCCGCCCGTGTCCCCGATGGCCGCGAACGCCCCGGCTCCCTCCTCCACGCCGCCGGAGCTGCTGCGCAACTTCTGCATCATCGCCCACATCGACCACGGCAAGTCGACGCTGGCGGACCGCATGCTGCAGCTGACGGGCGTCGTGGACGAGCGCGCCATGCGGGCGCAGTACCTGGACCGCATGGACATCGAGCGCGAGCGCGGCATCACCATCAAGTCGCAGGCCGTGCGCATGCCGTGGGGCATCGACGGCACCGACTACGCCCTGAACATGATCGACACCCCCGGGCACGTGGACTTCACCTACGAGGTGTCCCGCTCGCTGGCGGCGTGCGAGGGCGCGGTGCTGCTCGTCGACGCCGCGCAGGGCATCGAGGCGCAGACCCTGGCGAACCTCTACCTCGCCATGGAGAACGACCTGACGATCATCCCGGTGCTGAACAAGATCGACCTGCCGGCGGCGCAGCCGGAGAAGTTCGCCGAGGAGCTCGCCGGTCTCATCGGGTGCCAGCCGGAGGACTGCCTGCGGGTGTCGGGCAAGACCGGTGCCGGTGTGCCGGTGCTGCTGGACGAGATCGTCAAGCAGATCCCGCCGCCGGTGGGCGACCCGGACGCCCCCGCCCGGGCGATGATCTTCGACTCGGTCTACGACACCTACCGCGGTGTCGTGACCTACGTCCGCGTCATCGACGGGAAGCTGTCCCCGCGCGAGCGCATCGCGATGATGTCGACGAAGGCCACCCACGAACTGCTCGAGATCGGGGTCTCCTCGCCCGAGCCGACCCCGTCGCAGGGGCTGGGGGTCGGTGAGGTCGGCTACCTCATCACCGGGGTGAAGGACGTCCGGCAGTCCAAGGTCGGTGACACCGTCACCAACGCTGCGAAGCCGTCGGCGGAGGCCCTCGGCGGCTACCGCGACCCCAAGCCGATGGTGTTCTCCGGGTTGTACCCGATCGACGGGTCCGACTACCCGGTGCTGCGCGAGGCGCTGGACAAGCTCAAGCTCAACGACGCCGCCCTGGTCTACGAACCGGAGACGTCGGCGGCGCTGGGGTTCGGTTTCCGCATCGGCTTCCTCGGCCTGCTGCACCTGGAGATCGTGCGTGAGCGGCTGGAGCGGGAGTTCAACCTCGACCTCATCTCCACCGCCCCCAGCGTCGTCTACGAGGTGACGATGGAGGACCGGAAGGTCATCACCGTCACCAACCCCTCGGAGTTCCCCGGCGGCAAGGTGGCCGAGATCCGCGAGCCCGTCGTGAAGGCGACCGTCCTGGCGCCCAGCGAGTTCATCGGCGCGGTCATGGAACTGTGCCAGCAGCGCCGTGGCGACCTGCAGGGCATGGACTACCTGTCCGAGGACCGGGTGGAGATGCGCTACCGGTTGCCGCTGGCGGAGATCGTCTTCGACTTCTTCGACCAGCTGAAGTCGCGCACCCGCGGGTACGCCTCCCTGGACTACGACGTCGACGGCGACCAGGTCGCCGACCTCGTGAAGGTCGACGTCCTGCTCCAGGGCGAGCAGGTCGACGCCTTCAGCGCGATCGTGCACAAGGACAAGGCGTACGCCTACGGCGTGATGATGGCCGGCAAGCTCAAGGAGCTCATCCCGCGCCAGCAGTTCGAGGTGCCGATCCAGGCGGCGGTGGGCGCGCGCATCATCGCCCGCGAGAACGTCCGCGCCATCCGCAAGGACGTCCTGGCCAAGTGCTACGGCGGTGACATCACCCGCAAGCGCAAGCTGCTGGAGAAGCAGAAGGAGGGCAAGAAGCGCATGAAGATGGTGGGACGCGTCGAGGTCCCCCAGGAGGCGTTCATCGCCGCGCTGTCCTCCGACGCCGCCGGCGACAAGGCCAAGGAGAAGGCGAAGAAGTAGGCCGCCCGGAGCCCGCGGGCCGGCGCGGAGCCCGCAGGCCCCGCGCCGGCCGGTGGCCCGCCTAGCGGTCCCCGGCTGCGGCCCCGGCGCGCTCCACGACCCGCAGCACCGCGTCGGCGAGGACGTCGGGGCGGTCGACGGGCACGAAGTGGTTCGCGTCGGGCACCGGCGTGAACCGCGCACCGGGGATCTCGCGCGCCAGGCGCTCGCCGTAGCGGGGCTTCATCTGCCCGTCGAGCAGGCCCCAGACGACCTCCACGGGCATCGCCAGGCGCGGCAGGAACGGCGCGACGGTCTGCGTGTAGACGGAGTCCGCGGAGCGCAGGTGCCGGGCCAGGCGCCGCCCGCCGCCCGGCTCCAGCCAGGGGGCGACGAAGCGGTCCACGGCGTCACCGGCGCGGTCCTGGTGGGCGAACAGCGGTCGCAGCGAGGTGCGCAGCACCTTCTCCAGCGCGGGCGCGGGCAGGCGCTCCAGGACCGGCCACGCCAGCTTCAGGGCCTTGATGCCGGGCACGGGCCAGCCGTCGTAGCAGACGCCGTCGGCGATGACGGCGCCCGCGACCCGCTGCGGGTTGGTCGTCGCCAGGATCTGCGTGACGCCGCCGCCGAGGTCGTGACCGGCCACGACGGCGCGCTCCTCACCCAGGGCGTCGAGCAGGTCGACGAGCGCGGAGGCCTGCGAGGCGATGTCCACCCCCGTGCCCTCGGGGGCGGCGGAGCCGCCGTAGCCGAGCATGTCCACGGCCACCACGCGCGCGTGCTCGTGCAGGCGCGGCACCACGTCCCACCACAGGGTGTGGTTGGTGGGGATGCCGTGCACGAGCAGCACGAGGGGGCCGGAGTCCCCGGCGCGCCACAGGTGCCGCGGGCGCCCGGCGACGTCGATGGTCTCAGTTCGTCCGACGGGGTGGTCCACGCCCCCAGGGTGCCGAGACCGGCGCGCCGCGGCACCTCGAGACCCGTCCGGTGCGCGTCGGCGGGACGTCAACCCTCGAAACCCGCGCTGGCCGTCACGGTGCCCGGCGGCACCTCGGTGAAGCCGCCGTCGCGCACGTCGACGCGCTCACCGGCGCCCAGCACCGGTGCCCCCGTCAGCACCCGGACGCCGAGGCCGCCCAGCGCCCACGGCGCGGTCAGCGCGGCGGGCAGCAGCTCCCACGCCAGCTGCGCGGCGTGCCCCACCTGCGCGGCGGCCTTGCCGGTGCTCATCCGCACGCCGGGGTGCAGCCGGATCGTCAGCAGGCCGGGGGCGGTGGGCGGGGTGGGGGAGTCGTCGGGGTCGGTCAGGTCCAGCCCGCCGACCTGCAGGGGAGCCAGCAGCGGCGGGACGTCGTCGCGCGGGTGCGGGGCGAAGGCGCGCACCACGGCGTCGCCGCTGCGCGCCTCCACGTGCGGCAGCTGCGCGGTGCGCTCCCACCGCACCCCGCGCGCCCGGCGGGTGATCTTGCGGATGCGCTGCCCGCGCCAGGCGGCCACGGCGTCGTGGAACTCCCCGCCCGGGACGGTGGTGCGCTCGTCCGTCAGCAGCAGCACCACCGCGCGCGCCGCCGCGACGAGCACGTCGGTGTGCGCCGGCGCCGGGTCGCGCTCGACGCGGGCGACGAGCGAGAGCGACCACGGCTCGTCCTCGCCGGGCAGGGTCCACGGGGTGTTCTCCGGCTGCGCCACGACCGGCACGCTACCGGCGCGTCACCGGGTTCAGGCCGTGCGCCGACGCCGCGCGGTGACCAGCTCGAACACGGCGTAGGCGGCCAGGCCCAGCGCCACGACCGTCAGCATCACCGTGCCGTACGGCTGCGAGGCGATCTCGTGGAACGCCGCGTCCAGGCCCCGCGCCCTCGCGGTGTCGCCACGGGCGGAGAGCACCACCAGCACGCCGAGCACCCCGAACGCGACGCCGCGCGCCACCCAGCCCGCGACGCCCAGCGCCGTCAGGGCCGGCGACAGCGTGCCCTCCACCTTGTCCTCGAACTTCTTCATCAGCCCGCGCACCGCCAGGCCGACGCCGACACCGGCGATGACCAGGCCGACCACCACGACGAGCACCGCACCGCCCGGGGCCTCCAGCACCCGCTGGGTGAGCGTCTGCTGCTGCTGCCCGGACGAGGAGCCGCCGCCGAACAGGAACCGCGCGCTGGACACGCCCAGCGCCGCGGCGACCACGGCCTTGACGACGGCCTTGACGCGCTTCGCGGCTCCGTCGGCGGCCACCGCGGCGAAGACCTGCCAGACGACCATCGCCGCGAAGCCCAGCGTCAGCAGCGCCAGCAGCACCTGGCCGAACGGCTGAGCCGCGATGCGGGACATCGCGCCGGAGGTGTCGGCGCTGGTGGGCGCGGTGCCGAACGCGATCTGCAGCGCCAGCCACGCCACCAGCAGGTACACGACCCCCTCGGCGACGACGCCCGCGCGGCCGACCCGCTTCACGGTGGTCTCGTGGCGCTCGGCGAAGCGCTCCCCCTGGCGGGCGGTCTCCTTGACGTCGTTCCCGGACATGCGCACATGGTGGGACCGCGCACGTCGCCCCGCACCCCGGCGGGGCGGGGGCGGTGCTCCGTCGGGGTGACACTGGGGGGGTGCCCAGCTCCCTGCCCGACGGCGAGACCGTCCCCACCGACGGCTCCCTGCCGTCCGCCGCCCTCGCGGGCGCCGCGGAGCGCACCTTCGGGGTGTACCTGCACGTGCCGTTCTGCGCCGTGCGCTGCGGCTACTGCGACTTCAACACCTACACCGCCACCGAGCTGGGCGGTGGCGGTTCGCAGGCCGCCTACGCCGGTACCGCCGCCGCCGAGGTCGCCCTCGCCGCCCGCGTCCTGGGCCCGGCCGCGCGCCCCGCCTCCACGGTGTTCTTCGGCGGCGGCACGCCCACGCTGCTGCCCGCCGCGGACCTGGCCGCGATGCTCGGCGCGGTGCGCGAGCGCTTCGGCCTGGAACCGGGCGCGGAGGTGACCACCGAGGCCAACCCGGACTCCGTCACCCCCGAGGCGCTGGCGGTGCTGGCGGCGGCCGGGTTCACCCGCGTCTCCTTCGGCGTGCAGTCCGCGGTGCCGCACGTGCTGGCGGTGCTGGACCGCACCCACGACCCGCGCCGCGTGCCCGACGCGGTGCGCTGGGCGCGCGAGGCCGGTCTCGACGTCAGCCTGGACCTCATCTACGGCACGCCGGGGGAGTCCGCGGACGACCTGCGCCGCAGCCTGGACGAGGCGCTGGCGTGCGAGCCGGACCACGTCTCGGCGTACGCGCTCATCGTCGAGGAGGGCACCCGGCTGGCCGCCCGCATCCGCCGCGGCGAGGTGCCGGCGCCCGAGGACGACGACGAGGCCGAGAAGTACGAGATCGTCGACGACGCGCTCGGCGCCGCGGGGTTCTCCTGGTACGAGGTGAGCAACTGGGCGCGGAAGGCCGAGCACGCCTGCCGGCACAACCTCGCCTACTGGCGCGGCGGCGACTGGTGGGGGATCGGCCCCGGCGCGCACAGCCACGTCGGCGGGGTGCGCTGGTGGAACGTCAAGCACCCCACCGCCTACGCGGGTCGCCTGGGGCGCGGCGAGAGCCCCGCCCACGCCCGCGAGGTGCTCTCCGGCGAGGACCGGCGCACCGAGGACGTGCTGCTGCGCTCGCGGCTGGCGGAGGGGTTCGACCCGGCGTGGTGGGGGGCGGTCGCGGTGGCGGCGGTGCCGGGGCTGCTGGCCGACGGGCTGGTCGAGCCCCTCGGTGACGGGCGGTGGGCGCTGACGCGGCGCGGCCGGCTGCTGGCCGACGCCGTGGTGCGCGCCCTGCTCGGCTGAACCCCTGCCCCGCCCCCCGGGTGGGCTAGGTTCGCGACGTGCGCCTGGGAGTGAACCTCGGTTACCTGACCGGCGGTGACGCGGCAGCGGCGGCCGCGGACACCCTGGCGCTGGTGCGCGCGGCGGAGGACGCCGGTTGCGACAGCGCGTGGGTCGCCGAGGCGTACGGCTCCGACGCCGTCAGCGTCCTGGGCTGGCTGGCGGCGCAGACCTCGCGCATCGCGCTGGGCTCGGCGGTCCTGCAGGTGCCCGCCCGCGCGCCCGCGGCCACCGCGATGGCCGCCGCCACCCTCGACGTCCTCTCCGGAGGCAGGTTCCGCCTCGGCCTGGGCGTCTCGGGTCCTCAGGTCTCGGAGGGCTGGTACGGGCAGCGGTTCGCCGCGCCGCTGGCGCGCACCCGCGAGCACGTCGCGGTCGTCCGCGAGGTCCTGGCGCGCCGGGTGGTGCGCCACGAGGGCGAGCACGTGCGGCTGCCGCTGCCGGACGGGCCGGGGGTGCCGCTGCGGCTGATGCTGCCCGAGCCCCGGCCGGACCTGCCGATCTACCTGGCCGCCGTCGGGCCGCGCAACGTCGAGCTCGCCGGGGAGGTCGCCGACGGGTGGCTGCCGGTGTTCCTGGCCCCCGAGTCGTGCGGGGAGCAGTTCGCGCAGCTGGCCGCCGGCCGGGCGCGGCGCGCCGAACCGCCGGTGGGGGAGTTCGACGTGTGCGCCTCGGTGCCGGTGCTCGTCACCGACGCCACCGGCGAGGAGCGGCTGGCGGCCGAGGCGCCGGTGCGCCGGCACGTCGCCCTGTACCTGGGCGGGATGGGGTCGCGCTCGCAGAACTTCTACGCCTCCCTCGCCCGCCGCCTGGGGTTCTCCGACGCCGTCGACGAGGTGCAGGAGAGGTTCCTGGCCGGCGACCACCGCGCGGCCGCCGCCGCCGTGCCGGCCGGTTTCCTGGAGGCCACCTGCCTCGTGGGGCCGGCGGCGGGCCTGCGCGCGCGCCTGGACGACTACGCGCGCGCCGGCGTCACCACCCTGGCCCTGGTGCCGCAGGCGCCCGTGCTCGCCGACCGGGTGGCGGCGGTGCGGGCGCTGGCGGCCTGAGCGCTCAGCGCACCAGGCGCAGGGTCAGCGGGTAGCGGTAGGCGCGGCCGGAGTTCGCCGCGACGGCGGCCAGGACCCCGAAGACGGACGCCCCGACGACCAGCAGCACGGGCAGGGCGAACAGGGGGGCGGCCAGCCCCAGCGTCACGACGGTCAGCACGGTGGCGGCCGCGCTGAGGGCGAGGACGTAGATCAGCAGCGAGATGCTCGCGTTGAGCGCCTCGGCGGCGTGCTCGCGCACGAACCGGCTGCGGTCCTTGAAGACGAGGAAGACCACCAGGGGGGCGATCACCGGCAGGCTGATCCACACGAGCAGCGTGCCCACGTGGGCGAGCACGCTCCAGGTGCGCTCGTCCTGCACGGACACCGGCGGCTTCTGCTGCCACTGCGGCGGCCGGCCGGGACCCTGCTGGTGCGGCCACTGCTGACCGTGCTGCTGCGCCGCCTCCTGCTCGGGCTGCCAGCCCGGGCGCCACCCGGGCGTCCAGCCGGGCTGCTGCTCCCCGCCGGCGCCGGGGGCGTGCGGGTCCTTCGTGAAGTCCGGGCGGGGCGGCTGGTGCGGGTCGCTCACGGTGGCCTCCTGGGGCGTCGCCGGGGTTCGGGTTCGCGTCGATCCTCCCGCGCGGGCGGGCCGGGTGTCGTCCCCCCGCGGGGTGGTCCCGGGTGCGACGAGGGGAGGAGGCGGGCGCCTCAGCGGTCCGCCGCGTCCGCGGTCACGAAGTCCACCAGCTCCTCCACCCGGCCCAGCAGCGCCGGTTCCAGGTCGGCGTAGCTGCGCACGGTGCCCAGGATCCGCTTCCACCCGTGCGCGACGTCGGCCTGCGTGGCGTGCGGCCAGCCCAGCTCCGCGAGGATCCCGTGCTTCCAGGAGGTGCCGCGCGGGACCACCGGCCAGCGCTCCCACCCGAGGCGCTGGGGCCGCACCGCCTGCCACACGTCGACGAACGGGTGCCCGACCACCAGGACGTGGGGGTTCGCCCCCACCTGCGCCACGATCCGCGACTCCTTCGACCCGGGCACGAGGTGGTCGACGAGCACCCCGATGCGCCGGCCCGGGCGCGGGCCGAAGGAGCGCACCGCGGCGTCGAGGTCGTCGACGCCGTCGAGCATCTCCACGACGACGCCCTCGACCCGCAGGTCGTCGCCCCAGACCTTCTCCACCAGCTCGGCGTCGTGGCGCCCCTCGACGAGGATCCGGGAGGCGCGCGCGGTGCGGGCGCTCGCGCCGGCCACCGCGACCGAGCCGCTGGCGGTGCGGGCGGGGCCGGTGGGCGCGGCCGCGGCGCGCGGGGGCACCAGCTTCACCGGCTGCCCGTCCACCCAGAAGCCGGGGCCCAGCGGGAAGGTGCGGGTGCGGCCCTTCGCGTCCTCCAGGACGACCACGTGCACGCCGCCGCTCTTCTCCACGCGCACCACCGCGCCCACCCAGCCGGTCTCCACGTCCTCGACGACGAGTCCGCGCGCGGCGGGTTCCTCGCGGTGCGTCGGCCGCTGCGGGTGCGGGTTCGCGGACAGCACGTCGGTGCCGTAGCGGTCGCTGGACGGGTGCCTGGGGCTCACCCGCGGCACGCTAACGACCGGTGCGGGCGGCGCGGTGGAGGCGCGCTCGGCGTAGACTTGGCACTCGGGTTCGGCGAGTGCCAGGCAGTGGACGAGTGCCAGGCAGTGGAGGGGACGGAGGTGGGTGTGAGCGACGACCGCAGGCTCGCGGTGCTGCGCGCCATCGTGGAGGACTACGTCTCGACCCACGAGCCCGTGGGGTCCCGGGCGCTGGTGGAGCGCCACCGCCTCGGCGTGTCACCCGCGACGATCCGCAACGACATGGCGGTGCTGGAGGAGGAGGGGTACATCGCCCAGCCGCACACCAGCGCCGGGCGCATCCCCACCGACAAGGGCTACCGCCTGTTCGTGGACCGCCTCGCCAACCTCAAGCCCATGTCGCCCGCCGAGCGGCGCGCCATCCAGGCCTTCCTCGACGGCGCCGTCGACCTCGACGACGTCGTGGACCGCACGGTGCGGCTGCTGGCGCAGATCACCCGCCAGGCCGCCGTCGTGCAGTACCCGTCCCTCTCGCGCGCCGCGGTGCGGCACGTGGAGGTCGTGCCGGTCGGCGGGCGCAGCGCGCTGCTGGTGCTCATCACGGACACCGGCCGCGTGGAGCAGCGCGTCGTGCAGGTGCGCTCCGCCGGGGACCTGGACGCGCTGCCCGAGCAGCTGGCCGCGCTGCGCGACCGCGTCAACGCCGCCGTGGCCGGCAAGCGGCTGAAGCAGGCCCGCGAGGAGCTGACGGCCGTCGTCCAGGCCAGCGAGCCGGGCCAGACGGCGGTGGCCGCGGAGGTCGTCGCCGCCCTCGGCGAGTGCCTGACCGCGGGGCTGGAGGAACGCGTGGTGATCGCCGGCACCGCCAACCTCGTGCGCTCCGGCGCCGACCTCTCCGCCAGCCTGGGCAGCGTGCTGGAAGCGCTGGAGGAGCACGTGGTGCTGCTGCGGCTGGTGCAGGAGATGGCCGAGGAGGGCGTCACCGACCGCGGTGCCCTCAGCGTGCGCATCGGCGCGGAGAACCTGCACCTGGGGCTGCCCGAGACGTCCGTGGTGACCAGCGGCTACGGCGAGGGGGAGGTGCTGGCGCGCTTGGGCGTGCTGGGCCCGACCCGCATGGACTACCCGACGACGATGGCGGCGGTGCGGGCGGTCTCCCGCTACGTGTCGCGCATCCTGTCCCAGTGACCGACCGGACGAACCACCGAACGGGAGACCTGAGCACCTCGTGAGCGACTACTACGACGTCCTGGGCGTCAGCAGGGACGCCTCGGCGGAGGACATCAAGCGCGCCTACCGCAAGCTGGCGCGCAAGCTCCACCCCGACGTCACCTCCGACCCGGACGCGGGGGACAGGTTCAAGGAGGTCTCCCAGGCCTACGAGACGCTGTCCAACCCGGACAAGCGCGCCCAGTACGACCGCGGCGGCGCGCCCGGCGCGGCCGGCGGCTTCGGGCAGGGCTTCGGCTTCTCCGACATCATGGACGCCTTCTTCGGCCAGAGCGGCGCCGGCGGCGGCCGCGGGCCGGTCAGCCGCACCCAGCGCGGCCAGGACGCCCTCATCCGCGTCGACGTGGACCTCGCCGAGGCCGCCTTCGGCGGCGAGCGGCAGATCCAGGTCGACACCGCCGTGCTGTGCCCCACGTGCAAGGGCACCTGCTGCCAGCCGGGCACCCAGCCGGCCACCTGCGACATCTGCGGCGGCCAGGGCTCGGTGCAGCGCGTGGTGCGCTCCCTGCTGGGGCAGGTCATGACCAGCCAGCCGTGCCCCACCTGCCACGGCTTCGGCACCGTGCTGCCCAGCCCGTGCCTGGAGTGCTCCGGCGAGGGGCGGGTGCGCGCCCGACGGCCGCTGACCATCCGCATCCCCGCCGGCGTGGACACCGGCACCCGCATCCAGCTCGCCGCCCAGGGCGAGGTCGGCACCGCCGGCGGCCCGCCCGGCGACCTCTACGTGGAGATCCACGAGCGCCCGCACCCGGTCTTCACCCGCCGCGGTGACGACCTGCTGTGCACGCTGGAGGTCCCCATGACGGCCGCGGCGCTGGGGGCGTCGATCCCGCTGGAGACCCTCGACGGTGACGAGGAGGTCGAGGTGCGCCCCGGCGCGCAGGGCGGCGAGGTCGTCACCCTGAAGCAGAAGGGCGTCGAGCACCTGCGCTCGGCCGGCCGCGGCGACCTGCTGGTCACCCTGGAGGTCGTCACCCCGCGCGACCTCGACGAGGAGCAGGAGGAGCTGCTGCGCCGCCTGGCGGAGATCCGCGGCGAGGTGCGCCCGGCGGGCAAGCTGTCCCCGGCCCACCACGGCGTCTTCTCCAAGCTGCGCGAGCGCTTCGGCGGTCGCTGACGCCCGGCGCGCGCCCCTGCGGCAGGGTGGGGGCGTGCGCGCGAAGGTGTTCACCGCGTCGGTGGTGCTCTACGCCGCGGCCGTCGTCGTGGCGGCCCTGGTGCTGCCGGAGCGGGTACCCACCCACTTCGGCGGCAGCGGCGAGGCCGACGACTGGAGCAGCCGCGCCGAGGCGGTCGCGGTCTCCGCACTGATCGGCGCAGCTCTCGCGGCGCTCTTCGCGGCGCTGGCCGCCGGGGTGCGGCGCCTGCCGGTGGACGTGGTCAACGTGCCGAACGCCTGGTACTGGAGGGCGCCGGAGAACGAGGCCGAGCTGCGCCGGCGCGCCCTCGGCGACCTGTGGGCCGTCGGGACGGCGACGATGCTGCTGCTGACGGCCGTCGAGGGCGCGATCGTGCAGGTGGCGCTGACGGGCACCGGCCGGCTGCCGTGGTGGTTCTTCGCCGTCTTCGGGACCTGGCTCGCCGGCCTCCTGCTGTGGGCGCTGAGCCTGGGGTTCACCCGGTACCGCGTGCCGACGGGTGCCGGGCGCTGACCCGCACCCGCCGGCGGGTGCGGTGAGGACCCCCCGAGGGCCCTCACCGCACCGGTCGGGGGAGAGCCTCAGCGCACGGTGAAGCTCTTGGTGTCGCCCGCGGGCTGCGCGCCGGCCTCACCGCCGGACTCGTCGGGGCGCTCCACCAGGACGGTGTACTCGCCCGCCGGCAGCGGGATCGTCACGGAGAACTCCGCGAACGTGCCGTTGGCGCCGGCCTGCGCCGGCCCGCGGGTCACCTCGGCGCCGGAGGCGTCGGTGACGGTGTACAGCAGGGTGCCCTCGAAGGCGCTGCCGACGCCCTCGACGACCACCTGGCCGGGGGTGCCGGTGTCCACGGACGTGATCCACGCCGGGGCCTGCACGTCCGCCTGCGGCGCGCGCGAGACCGTCTCCGGCAGCGCGTAGCCGAACACCAGCGGCTCCGACCGCCCGTCGACGCGGATCTCGACCGGCACGTCCTCGCCGGCGGCGGCCGTGACCGTGTAGACGAGCTGCTGCACGGCGGCCGTCACGTCACCGGCCTTGGCGTCCCCGGACGCCGCCGAGGCGGCGATGTCCACGACGAGCCGGTCCTCGCCCGCGGTCACGGTCGCGGAGGCGTCCGGGCCCCACGGGCTGGCGTAGTCGGGGTCCGAGGGCTGCCCGCCCAGCACGGCGCGCAGCGCGTTCGTCGCGTCGTCCGCCGCGTCGCCGGCGGGCACGTACTCGCGGAAGAGCAGCTGCGGGTCACCGCCCAGCCAGTACACCGGCACGGTGGCCGAGCCGGCCGGCAGCGCCTGCCCGGTGCCCGCGGCGGGCGTGCCGGGGTCGCTGGTGCTCGCCGCCTCCGGCGGGGTCGTCGCTCCGGTGGTCCCCTCGGCCGGCGCACCGGTCGTCGCGTCCTGCGCCGGGGAGGGCGACGTGGTGCCCTGCTGCGTCGTCCCGGTGGAGGCCGAGGCGACGGTGCGCACCGCGCCGTCGCCCCGGGTCAGCGCGAAGGCGCTGCCGCCGACGACGACGACCGCGGCGGCGGTCGCCACGGCGGCCCAGGCGCGGGTGGAGCGGCGGCTGGCGTTGGTGCTCATGCGGATCTCCTGGAGGCGCTCGGTGGGCTGCACCGCGTCGGCGCGGGCGGCGAGGGCGTCGCGCAGCGCGCGGGCGGTGGGGTCGGTGTCCGGGTCGGGCAGCGGCCCGGCGGGTGCCGGGTCGTCGGGGTCGGGGCGGTCGCTCACGGGGTTCCCTCCTGGCGGGTCAGGCCGGCGCGCAGCGCCGCCAGCCCGCGGTGCGCGTGCGTCTTGACGGCCCCGCGGCTGATGCCCAGGGTCTCGGCGATGTCCTGCTCGGACAGGTCGGCGGAGTAGCGCAGCACCAGGACCTCCCGCTGGCGCGCGGGCAGCCCGTCCAGCGCGGCCAGGACCAGCCGGTGCTCCGCGGAGCGCACCGCCCGCTCCTCCGGGCCCTCCGGCGCCGGGTCCGGCAGTGGGCGCCTGCGGTCGGCCACGGCGCGGTGGCGCAGCACGTCGCGGGCGCCGTTGACCACCGCCTGCCGCAGGTACGCCACGGCCGAGGCCCGGTCGTCCAGCCGCCGCCAGCGGCGGTGCAGCGCGACGAACGCCTCCTGCACCACCTCCTCGGCCGTGGACGTCTCCCCGGTGAACTCCGCGGCCAGCGCCACCAGGCGCCGCCAGTGCGCGGCGTACAGCACGGTCACGGCCGTGTCGGCGTCCCAGGTGCGGGGGTCGTCGGCGTCGTGCCCGTCGCGCGCGACGCCGGGCCCGGGACCGACCTGCCGGTCAGCCACGGCGCGCCGCGCTCTGAGCATCTCCACACCAGTACGACGAGCGAGGAGCGGTCACGGTTGACATCCAACCGGAGGTGATCGGCCGGGAGGGGGAGCGGGCACCCCGGGCACCCGGCGGGCCGCGCGGGTACGGTTCCGCCATGAGCGGCAGACGGAACGGCAGCGCCCCCGCCGACCTCTTCCTGCGCATCGTCGCCGGGGACCTGCCGGCGACGGTCGTGCACTCCGACGACCTCGTCGTCGCCTTCGAGGACGCCGACCCGCAGGCCCCGGTGCACGTCCTGGTCGTCCCGCGCGAGCGCCACGAGACCGTCGCCGACCTCGCCGCCGAGGCCCCCGCGACGCTCGCGCGCCTGGTCCAGGTGGCCCAGCGGGTGGCCGACGAGCGCTGCGGCGGGCACTACCGGCTCGTCTTCAACAGCGGCGAGGACGTGGGTCAGTCGGTGCCCCACGTGCACGGTCACGTCCTGGGCGGCCGGGCCTTCACTTGGCCGCCCGGCTAGTCAGAGGGTTGGATGGGGTCCCATGTGCGGCTTGTGCGGTGAGATCACGTTCGACGGTCGGCCTGCGGACATCGGGGCGGTCCAGCGGATGTCGCAGCCGCTGGCGCCCCGCGGACCGGACGGCGAGGGCTACTGGGCGCAGGGCCGGGTGGCCTTCGGGCACCGGCGGCTGTCCGTCATCGACCTGTCGGTGTGCGGCTCGCAGCCCATGGTGGACCCCGACCTCGGCCTGCACGCGGTCTTCAACGGCTGCATCTACAACTACAGGGAGCTGCGCGAGGAGCTGATCGGTCACGGGTACCGGTTCAGCTCGACCTCCGACACCGAGGTCATCCTCAAGGGGTACCACCGGTGGGGCACCGACGTGGTGGACCACCTCAAGGGCATGTTCGCCGTCGTCCTGCACGAGCGGGACTCCGGCCGCGTGGTCCTCATGCGCGACCGCCTCGGCATCAAGCCGCTCTACCTGGCCGAGACGCCGGGGCGGCTGCGCTTCGCCTCCTCGCTGCCGGCGCTGCTGGCCGCCGGGGACGTGGACACCACCATCGACCCCGTCGCGCTGCACCACTACCTCTCCTGGCACGCCGTGGTGCCCGCTCCGCTGACGATCCTCAAGGGCGTGCGCAAGCTGCCCCCCGCGACCGTCCGCGTGATCGAGGCCGACGGCACCAGCCGCGAACACCGCTACTGGAACGCCCAGCACGTGCGCCGCGAGCAGTTCGCCGGCTTCTCCGGCGAGGACTGGGAGGACGCCGTCCTGGACTCCCTGCGCGCCGCGGTGCGCAGGCGCACCGTCGCCGACGTGCCCGTGGGGGTGCTGCTCTCCGGCGGCCTGGACTCCAGCCTCATCACCGGCCTGCTGGCCGAGGCGGGGCAGACCGACCTGGCGACCTACTCCATCGGCTTCGAGTCCGTCGGCGGCCGCGAGGGCGACGAGTTCGCCTACTCCGACGTCATCGCCGAGCGCTACGCGACGAACCACCACCGCATCCGCGTCACCGGCGACGAGCTCGTCGGGGCCCTGGGCCACGCCGTGGGCGCCATGCACGAGCCGATGGTCAGCCACGACGTCGTCGCCTTCGACCTGCTCTCCCAGCAGGTGTCGCAGTCCATCCGCGTCGTGCAGTCCGGGCAGGGCGCCGACGAGGTGTTCGGCGGCTACCACTGGTACCCGCCGCTGGCGGGCCTGAGCCCCGAGCAGGGCGTCGACGCCTACGCGAAGGCGTTCTTCGACCGCGACCACGCCGGCATGGCGCAGGTCCTGCAGCCGCAGTGGCTGACCGGCTCGGACGTCTCCCGCGAGTTCGTGCGCCGGCACTTCACCGCCCCCGGCGCCGACACCGCCGTGGACGCCGCGCTGCGCCTGGACACCGAGGTCATGCTCGTCGACGACCCCGTCAAGCGCGTCGACAACACGACCATGGCCTGGGGCCTGGAGGCCCGCGTGCCGTTCCTCGACCACGAGCTGGTCGAGCTGGCCGCGGCGATCCCGCCGGAGCTGCACCTGTCCGACGACGGCAAGGGCGTCCTCAAGCGCGTGGGCCGCAAGGTCATCCCGCGCGAGGTCATCGACCGGCCCAAGGGCTACTTCCCCGTGCCGGCGATCACCCACCTGCAGGGCAAGGTCCTCGGCCTGGTCAAGGACGCCCTGACCAGCGAGGCCGCCCGCCGCCGCGGGCTGTTCCGCCCCGAGTACGTCTCCGAGCTCGTGCGCGACCCCAACGCCGAGCTCACCCCGCTGCGCGGCAACAAGCTGTGGCAACTGGGCCTGCTGGAGCTGTGGCTGCAGCAGCACGGGATCGACTGAACCGCCGGGGGAGGACGATGAGCACCGTGGGAACCCGTCGCCGGGCGAACGTGGCCGGGCTGCGGCACCGCGGCCAGGATGCGCACACCATCTCCAGCCGCAACTGGCAGCGGCCGCCGAGCCACCTCACGCGCGACATGGCCAGCGACGTCGTGCTCGACATGGGCTGGGGCCGGCTGGTGTTCGGGCACACGTTCACCGACCAGCGCGACGTCGTCGACGCCCTGCGCGCCGAGGAGTCCGGCGAGCGCGACATCGCCATGTACGTGCCCGAACCGCAGGTGCTCGTGGGGCTCGCGCCGCACGAGCTGTTCATGGACCCGTCCATCACGTTCCGCCTGCCGCTGGCGCGCTACCGACCCCCGCGCGACCGCAACCCCGACGTGTTCGTGCGGATGGTGCGCGACCGCTCCGAGCTGGAGCACGTCAACCGCCTGTACGCGGCGAACGGGATGGTGACCTCCGACCCGGACGTCATGTGGGCGAACCACCGCACCCGCACGTTCACGTACCTCGTCGCCGAGGACACCCGCACGCGGGCGGTCGTCGGCACCGTCACCGGCGTCGACCACGTGCTGGCGTTCGGCGACCCCGACGAGGGCGCGAGCCTGTGGTGCCTGGCCGCGGACCCGCAGAGCGCGCCGCGCGGCACGGGGGAGGCGCTGGTGCGGGTGCTGGCCGAGCGCTACGTCGCCCGCGGGCGCGCCATCCTGGACCTGTCCGTCCTGCACGACAACGACGGCGCCATCGCGCTCTACCGCAGGCTGGGTTTCCGCCCCGCCCCGCCGGTCGTCGTCAAGCGCAAGAACCCCATCAACCGGCCGTTGTTCTCCCCGCAGCCGGAGCGGCTGGGCGAGCTGAACCCCTACGCGCGCATCATCGCCGACGAGGCGCTGCGACGCGGGGTGCGGGTGGAGGTCACTGACGCCCCCAGCGGGGAGATGCGCCTGACGTTCGGCGGCCGCTCCCTGCTGACGCGGGAGTCGCTCTCGGAGCTGACGAGCGCGGTGGCGATGAGCCGCTGCGACGACAAGCGCGTCACGCGCCGGCTGCTCGCGGCCACCGGGGTGCGGGTCCCGCGCGGGGTAGAGCTCGCCGCGCCGGCCCTGGCCGACGGCGAGGGCCTGGCCGCCGCCGAGCGGCTCATCGCCGAGACCGGCCCCGTGGTGGTCAAGCCCGCCCGGGGGGAGCAGGGCAAGGGCATCACCATCGGGGTGCGCGACGCCGAGACGCTGCGGCGCGCCGTCGCCGAGGCGTCGGCGAACTGCCCCGACGTCCTCGTGGAGGAGTTCGTCACCGGGCAGGACCTGCGGATCGTCGTCATCGACCACGAGGTCGTCGCCGCCGCCGTGCGCCGGCCCGCCGCCGTCATCGGCACCGGCAGCGACGACGTGCGCACCCTCGTGGTCAAGCAGAGCCGCCGCCGGCAGGCAGCCACCGGCGGCGAGTCCAGCATCCCGCTGGACGACACCACCGAAGCGGTGGTGCACGACGCGGGCTTCGGCATGGACGACGTCCTGCCGCGGGGGGAGCGCCTGGAGGTGCGCCGCACCGCGAACCTGCACACCGGCGGCACCATCGAGGACGTCACCGACGACCTGCACCCCGACCTCGTGGACGCGGCGGTGGCCGCCAGCCGCGCCCTGGGCATCCCCGTCACCGGCCTGGACCTGCTCGTGCCGGACGTGTCCGGTCCCGAGCACGTCGTCATCGAGGCGAACGAGCGCCCCGGTCTGGCCAACCACCAGCCGCGGCCCACGGCGCAGCGGTTCCTGGACCTGCTCTTCCCGGAGACGCGGCGCGTCGAGCAGCGCTGAACCCCCGCCCCTCCCGCGGTGATCGGGGAAGTCGCGACCCCTCGATCACCGCGGTCGTGCGGCGGTGGCGTCGTCGGTGCGGAGGGTGAAGCCCCGGGTGCGCAGCCGGTCGGCGAGGACCGTGCCGATGCCGGTGGCGGGGGTGAGCACCCCGGCGGCGTCCGGCAGGCGCTCGCCGTCCAGCGCCAGGGCCAGCGCGCTCTCGCCGAGCATGACGGCGGTGGCGGCGTACCCGGGGTCGCCCTGCGCGGCCACCGCGGTCAGGTAGCGGCGCCCGCCGGCGGTGCGCGCGTCGAGCACCACGCGGAACCGGCCGGTGCGCCGGGTCCGTTCGGACGGGCCGCTGCCGGGGACGGGCAGCAGCCGGTCCACCAGGGGGCGGGCCGGCCGCAGCGCCAGCGCCCCGGCGAGCACCCCCAGCGCTCCCGTCACCGCGAACGCTCCCACGGGCGCCGACCGCCCGGTGAACGCCACGACCTCCCGGTAGCGCAGCCGCGGCCCGTACGCGTGACCGAGGAGCGCGTTGCTGCGCCGCACCACGCGGGTGTTGTACGGGGCCATCACGAACGGCGCCACCCAGGCGCCGTCCTCCTCGCGCCGGTGCGGGCGGAACACGTCGCGCTCGCGGCCCAGGTCCGGTTCGGCGTCGCGGTCGGGGCTCAGCGCGTACGGGTCGGCCAGCAGCCGCCGGGCCGCCGGGTCGCTGCGGGCGGTGTCCAGCTGCAGGCGCAGGGAGTCCACCGTCCCGCCGCTGACGCCGCCGCGCGCCGAGCGCACCTCCAGCACCGCGTCGGTGAGGTGCCCGGCGCCGTCGGCGGTGGCGCGCTCGTGCGCCAGCAGCACCGCCAGGTCGGAGGGCACCGAGTCGAAGCCGCAGGAGTGCACGATCCGCGCGCCGCTGCCGCGGGCGGCGGCGTGGAACTCCCCGGCGCTGCGGTGCGCGAACAGCGTCTCGCCCGTCAGGTCGGCGTAGTGGGTGCCGGCCGCGGCGCACGCGGCGACCAGGGGCAGCCCGTGGCGCAGGTACGGCCCCACCGTGCTGACGACGACGCGCGCGGTGCCGGCGAGCTCGCGCAGCGACGCCTCGTCGGTGGCGTCGGCCGTCAGGACGGGCCAGCGCTCGGCAGCGCTCCCCAGACCGGCGCGCACCCGCTCCAGGCGCTGCGCCGAGCGGCCGGCGAGCCCGATGCGCGTCCCCGGCCCGGCGTGCGCGGCGAGGTGGCCGGCGACGAGCCGGCCGACGAAACCGGTGGCGCCGAAGACGACCACGTCGAGGTCGCGCTCCGGGCCGTGGCTGGTGTCGCGCCGCACCCGCCCCACCGTAACCGCGGCCCGGCGCCCCTGCCCGCGCACACGCCCCGGTTGGGACCGCCGCCCCGGCAGACGGCAGTATCGGCCCGTGAGCCCCACCGACCGCCCCCAGCACCGCACCCACACCGCCGGCAAGGACACCGCCGCCGGGGTCGTCGACGCACCGGTCGACGTGGACTACCTGACGTCCACCCTCATGGAGCTGCTGCGCGTGCCCAGCCCCTCCGGGCGCACCGACGCGGTCATGCAGGTCGTGGGGCAGCACATCGAGAGCCTCGGGCTGCCGGTCGACCTGACGCGCCGGGGCATGCTGCGCGCCACCCTGCGCGGGCGCACCGACGTGGTCCGCCGCGCCGTCGTGGTCCACGCCGACACCATCGGGCTGATGGTCAAGCGCGTGAAGGACAACGGCCGCCTGGAGGTCGTGCCCGTCGGCAGCCACAGCGCCCGGTTCTCCGAGGGCGCCCACGTGACGATCTTCACCGACGACTTCGACAAGGTGTACACGGGCACCGTCCTGCCGCTGAAGAGCTCCGGGCACACCTTCGGCGACGAGATCGACACCCAGGGCGTGGGCTGGCAGGTCGTCGAGGTGCGCATCGACGAACCGGTCGCCGGCGCCGCGGACGTGCACGCCCTGGGCGTGCAGGTCGGCGACTTCGTCGCCCTGGACGCGGCCCCGCAGATCACCCGCCACGGCTACGTGAAGTCCCGCCACCTGGACGACAAGGCCGGGCTGGCGGCCTGCCTGGCCGCGCTGAAGGCCCTGCGCGACGCCGAGCTGCCGCTGGCGGTGACCGCGCAGCTCCTCGTCACCATCGGCGAGGAGGTCGGCTTCGGCGCCACCCACGGCCTGGCCCCCGAGCTGGCCGAGCTGGTGGCCGTGGACAACGCGGTCGTCGCCGACGGCCAGACGTCGCGCGAGGACCACGTCAGCGTCGGCATGCTCGACATGACGGGACCGTTCGACTTCCACCTGTCGCGCCGGTTGCACTCCCTGGCCCGCGAGCACGGCATCCCCGCCGTGCGCGACGTCTACCGGCACTACCGCTCCGATGCCGCCCCCGCGCTGGAGGCCGGCATGGAGGCGCGCGCCGCGCTGCTGGGTTTCGGCCTGGAGTCCAGCCACGGCCACGAGCGCACCCACCTGGACGGCCTGGTCGCGCTGGCGCGGCTGCTGGTGGTGTACCTGCAGAGCGGGCTCACCTTCGACGAGTGGGACCGCGCCGAGCACGGCGACCTGGCCGACTTCCCCTCCGACAGCGTGCAGCCGGCCCAGCTGGAACCCGTGGACCGCACCGTCGTGCCCGAGCGCGCCGGCGCCTGAGCCGGCGGCCAGGGCAGCGGCGCGGGCGCCGGGGGAGCAGTGCGCGTCCTGCTCGTCGACAACCACGACTCGTACACGTACAACGTGTTCCAGCTGCTCGCCGGCCTCACCGGCGCGGAGCCGGTCGTGGTCCTCAACGACGCCGTGGCGCCCGCCGAGCTGGACCTGACGGGTTTCGACGCGGTCGTCATCTCCCCGGGCCCGGGGCACCCGGGCGAGGCCCGCGACTTCGGCCTGAGCGCCGAGGTGCTGGCCCGCGCGCGCGTGCCGGTGCTGGGGATCTGCCTGGGGCACCAGGGGATCGCCCTGGCGGCGGGGGCGCCCGTGGTGCGCGCGCCGCAGCCGCGGCACGGTCACGTCACCCGGGTGCACCACGACGGTGCCGGGGTGTTCGCCGGGGTCCCGCAGGGTTTCGCGGCGGTGCGCTACCACTCCCTGTGCGTGACCGAGCCGCTGCCGGCGCCGCTGGTGGCGACCGCGTGGGCCGAGGACGGCGTCGTCATGGGGTTGCGGCACACCACCCGCCCGTTCACCGGCGTGCAGTTCCACCCCGAGTCCGTCGGCAGCGAGCACGGCACCACGATCGTCGGGAACTTCCTGCGCAGCGCCCGCCCGGCGGTGCGCGCCGCGTCGCCGGCCGCCGCCCGGGCGCCGGAGCGCACGTACCGGCTGCGCACGCACGTCCTGGAGCGCGCCGTCGACCCCGCGGCGGTGTTCGGGGCGCTCACGGTGCCGGACGCGCCCGCTTTCTGGCTGGACAGCGCCCGCCCCGGCCCGGGCACCGGTCGCTTCTCCTTCGTCGGCGGTTCCGCCGGTCCCGAGGCGGACCTGCTGACGTACCGCGCGGCCGAGGGGGAGGTGGTGCTGCGCGACCGCGACGGTGAGCGGCGGCTGCCCGGCTCGGTGTTCGAGCACCTGGGCGGCCGGCGCCTGGAGGGCGGCGGGGGCGCGGACGGTCAGGACCCCGGTGAGCTGCCCTTCGACCTCGCCGGCGGCTGGGTGGGCTACCTCGGCTACGAGGTGCGCGCCGACTGCGGTTCACCGACGACCCGGCGCTCGGCGACCCCCGACGCGGCCTGGGTGTTCGCCGACCGGTTCGTCGCGATCGACCACGAGGACGAGCGCACCCACCTGGTCGCGCTGGTGCGCACCGACCCCGCCGCGCCCGGCGTCGCGGCCGCCGAGCGGGACGCGCGCGCCTGGCTGGAGGGCACCGCCCGGGCGCTCGCCGCGCTGCCCGGCGCCCCGCCCCGCCCGGAACCGGCACCCGTGCCGCCGCTGCCGGAGGAGGTGGTGCTGCCGCTGCTGGACCGCACCCGCGAGGAGTACCTCGCCGCCGTGGAGGAGTGCCGCGAGGTGCTGCGGGCGGGGGAGAGCTACGAGGTGTGCCTGACCGCGCAGGCTCGCTCGACCGACCCGGTGGACGCGCTGACCGCCCACCTCCGCCTGCGCCGCGTCAACCCCGCCCCCTACGCGGCGCTGCTGCGCCTGCCCGGCGTGGAGGTCGTGTGCGCCTCGCCCGAGCGGTTCCTGCGGGTGGACCGCGACGGCTGGGCGGAGGCCAAGCCGATCAAGGGAACCGCCCGTCGCGGCGCCGACGCCGCCGAGGACGCGGCGCTGCGCGGCGCGCTGGCCGCCGACCCCAAGACCCGCGCCGAGAACCTCATGATCGTCGACCTGCTGCGCAACGACCTGGGGCGGGTGTGCGAGGTCGGCTCGGTGTCGGTGCCCGCGCTGATGGCGACGGAGACCTACGCCACCGCCCACCAGCTGGTGTCCACCGTCCGCGGGCGCCTGCGCACGGGACTGGGCGCGGTGGACGCGGTGCGCTCCTGCTTCCCGCCCGGGTCGATGACCGGGGCCCCCAAGCTGCGCACCTGCGAGGTCGTCGACGCGCTGGAGCAGCGCGCCCGCGGCGTGTACTCCGGTGCGCTGGGGTACCTCTCGCTCACCGGCGCCGCGGACCTCGCCGTCGTCATCCGCACCCTCGTGCGCGCCGGCGGGGAGTGGACCGCCGGCGCCGGCGGGGCCGTGGTGCTGGACTCCGAGCCCGAGCAGGAGATCGCCGAGATGGTCCTCAAGGCCGGTGCGTCGCTGCGGGCGCTGCTGGACCCGCCGCCGGGCGCTGCCGGCGCGGACGTCCCCCGTTCGGGGGGTGCACGCCCACCGGGCGGGTGAAGCGACCGTCGGCGGCTCAACCCGCCCCGCCCGCGTCCCGACCCCGGGGAGGTGGCCACGGGACCGACGCAGAACTACGGGGACGGGGGCCCGACCGCCTGGCGGCCACGTCCCGTCCTGGCCGCCCTGGTGCGGGCGACCGCCTCGGCCGGGCCGCTGCTGTTCGCCCTGGGCATCGGCGCCGCCGCCGCGCACTGGCTGCCCGCCGCACGGCTCGGCGTGCCCGCGGCCGTGTGGTTGCTGCTCGTCGTGGGGGTCTCCTCCGGGGTGCTGGTCGTCCTCTCCCGCCGGCTGCGCCGGCTGGTCCCCCTCTCGGCGCTGCTCCGGCTGAGCCTGGTCCTGCCCGACCGCGTCCCCAGCCGCTTCGAGGTCGCCCGCCGCACCTGGTCGCCCTCGGCCCTGGAGGACGCGGACGGCGCCGCGGCCGCCGACCGCGGTTCCGCCGAGTGGCTGCTCACCCTCGTGAGCACCCTCGCCGCGCACGACGCGCGCACCCGGGCGCACGGGGAGCGGGTCCAGGCGTACTCGGCGCTGATCGGCCGTGAGCTGGGGCTGCCCCGCGAGGACGTCGACCGGCTCAGCTGGGCCGCCCTGCTGCACGACGTGGGCAAGGTCCACGTCCCCGTCGAGATCATCAACAAGGACGGCCGGCCCACGGACGAGGAGTGGGCCACCCTGCAGGAGCACCCCTGCCACGGCGGTCGGCTGGTCCGGCCGTTGAGCGCGTGGCTGGGGCCGTGGCTCGACGGCGTGGAGCAGCACCACGAGCGGTGGGACGGCGGCGGGTACCCGCGGGGCCTGAGCGGCGAGGACGTCTCCCTCGCGGCGCGCGTCATCGCCGTCGCGGACACCTACGACGTGATCACCTCCGCCCGCTCCTACAAGAAGCCGATGACGGCCGAGCAGGCCCGGGTGGAGATCACCCGCTGCGCCGGTACCCAGTTCGACCCGGACGTCGTCCGCGCGTTCCTCTCGATCGGCATCGGCCGGCTGCGGGTGGTCGCCGGCCCGGCGACCCTGCTGGCGGCCCTGCCCGGGGTGGGGGCCGCCCCCGCCCAGGCCCTGTCGACGGCCTCGACGGTCGCGCAGACCGCCGGCGGGCAGGTGCTGGCCGCCGTGCTCTCCGCCGGGGTCGGGGTGAGCGCGGGCCTCACCACCACGGCCGTGCCGGTCGCCGCTCCGGTGGACGTGGCGGCCGCCGCGCGAGCTGCGGACGCCGCCGGTGCCGTCGACGTGACCGACGTGGCCGACGTGACCGACGTGGCCGACGTGGCCGCGCCGCGCGCCCCCGGCCCGAGCCCGACCACGGCCACCACCCCCCTCCCCGTCGGACTCTCGGCCCTCCCGGCGCGGGCGGCGGCCGAGGTCGCGGCCTCGGGGACCTCCACCCCCGCCGGTCCGGCGGTGCGCAGCCCCACCCCGAACCGGAGCCCGGCGCGCACGTCCGCTCCCCGTCGGACGCCGACCGCCCCGACCCGCGCCCCGACCCGTGCACCGACCACCGCCCCGACCACCGCGACGGTGGCGCCGACCGGGACGCCCACCACCACGCCAGCGGCTCCGACTCCCGCCACCACGCCGTCGCCGACCGGGACGCCCACCACCACGCCGACCGGCACGCCCACCACCACGCCGACCGGCACGCCGACCACCACGCCGACCGGCACGCCGACGCCCACCGGCACGCCGACGCCCACCGGCACGCCGACGCCCACCGGCACGCCGACGCCCACCGGCACGTCGACCGGCACGCCGACGCCCACCGGCACGCCCACCGGCACGCCGACGCCCACCGGCACGTCGACCGGCACGCCGACGCCCACCGCCACGCCCACCGCCCCGGCGACGCCGACCGCCACGCCCACCGGCAACTGCAGCGGCCACGGCAACGGCAGCGGCAAGGGCGACGGTGAAGCCCGCTGCTGAGCCCACCGCCGCGCTTCAGGCCAGGGCCCACGCGCGCAGCCGGGCCGTCAGGTCCGTCCGCCGCGCCAGCGGCTCACCGTCGAGGTGGGTGACCTCCACCACGCCGCGCACGCTGGAGGTCAGCCACACCGCGTCCGCCGCCCGCAGCCGCGCCACCGGCACCAGGTCGGTGCCGGTGGCGATCCCGGCGGCCGCCGCGCCCGCGAACACCGCCCGCTGCGTGGTGCCGGGCAGCACGCCCGTGCCGTCCACCGGCGCGGTCAGCAGCCGCCCGCCGGCCGCCCACACCGCGCTCGACGTGGCGCCCTCCAGCACCAGCCCCTCCGTGGAGGTCAGCAGGGCGTCGTCGGCGCCGCGCCGGGCCGCCTCGCGCAGCGCCGCGGCGTGCACCGCGTACGAGAGCACCTTCGCCCCGCCCAGCAGCCACGGCGCCGCCGCGTGCACGCGCGCCGGTGTGCCGCGCGTCAGGGCCACCACCCGCACGCCGCGCTCGCGGGCGCTCACCAGGGCCGGCGGCACCGGGCGCAGCGCGGCCAGGCCGGTCGGCCCGGCGCCGGGGACGCCGCGCGTCAGGGTCAGGCGCAGCACGGCCTCCGCCCCGGCGGGCACGTCCGCGCTCAGGGCCACGGCCAGCTCCCGCCAGGCGGCGAGGTCCGGGGCGGGCAGGTCCAGGGCGTGCGCGGAGCGCGCCAGGCGCTCCAGGTGCGCGTCCAGGTGCACCGGGCGCACCGGTGGGCCGCCCAGCACCAGCAGCGTCTCGAAGACGCCGTCGCCGCGGGCAGCACCGGCGTCGTCGGCGGCGGCGACCGGGGCGCCGGGCGCCACCTCGCCGCGGCCGAGGACCGCCGTGCGCGCCCGCACCGGGACACACCGCCGCGCCTCGCCGCTCACCCGGGCGAGTCTGGCCGACGCAGCGGGCGCGCGGGCGCCCGCTCGGTAGGATCGACCCCGACGAGCACCCCCTCACCACGGAGGCGAACGGCCCACCGGGCCGACCATGGCCAGCAACGACCCCACCACCCCCGCCGAGGGCGGGCCCGGCGTCGAGCCCGCGGCCACCGCCCGCCACGTCGTCGTCGTGCCGCCCGACGTCTCGATGGTCTCCCTCCTGGGCCCGCGCGACGAGCTGCTGCGCGTGCTGGAGCGGGCCTTCACCCGCACCGACGTCCACGTGCGCGGCAACGAGATCACCGTCACCGGGTCCGCCGGCGAGGTCGCCCTCGTGGAGCGCCTGGTCGACCAGATGCTCGCCGTGCTCGCCGCCGGCCAGCCGCTGTCCGCGGACGCGGTGGAGCGCTCGGTGGCGATGCTGCGCGCCCAGGCCGCCGGCACCGGCAGCGAGCGCCCCGCGGACGTGCTGACGCTGAACATCCTGTCCAGCCGCGGGCGCACCATCCGCCCCAAGACGGTGAACCAGAAGCACTACGTCGACGCCATCGACGACCACACCGTCGTCTTCGGCATCGGCCCCGCCGGCACCGGCAAGACGTACCTGGCGATGGCCAAGGCCGTGCAGGCGCTGCAGGCCAAGCAGGTCAACCGCATCGTGCTGACGCGCCCGGCGGTGGAGGCCGGTGAGCGCCTGGGCTTCCTGCCCGGCACGCTGACGGACAAGATCGACCCGTACCTGCGGCCGCTGTACGACGCGCTGCACGACATGCTCGACCCGGACTCCATCCCGCGGTTGATGGCGGCCGGCACCATCGAGGTGGCGCCGCTGGCGTACATGCGCGGTCGCACCCTCAACGACGCCTTCATCATCCTCGACGAGGCGCAGAACACCTCGCCCGAGCAGATGAAGATGTTCCTGACCCGGCTGGGCTTCAACTCCAAGATCGTCGTCACGGGCGACGTGACGCAGGTGGACCTGCCCAGCGGCACCGAGTCCGGTCTGCGCGTGGTGCAGGACATCCTCGAGGGCATCGAGGACGTGCACTTCTCCCGGCTGACCAGCACCGACGTCGTCCGCCACCGGCTGGTCTCGGAGATCGTCGACGCGTACGGCCGCTGGGAGGACGCCCGGCCGGGCCGGGCGCCGCAGCAGCGCGGGCGGCGGTGAGGCGCGCGTGAGCATCGACGTCGTCGACGAGAGCACCTTCGCCGCCGGGCGCGGCGTGGACACCGTGGAGGTGGCGGCGCTGGCCCGCCACGTGCTGGACGAGATGCGGGTGCACCCCCTGGCGGACCTGTCCGTGCTCATGGTCGACGGCGACGCCATGTCCCGCCTGCACGAGCAGTGGATGGACGAGCCCGGCCCCACCGACGTGATGTCCTTCCCGATGGACCAGTTGCGTCCCGGCCGGGAGGGGGAGACCTCCGAGCCGGGGCTGCTCGGCGACGTCGTGGTGTGCCCCGAGGTGGCGGCGGCGCAGGCCGCGGCCTCCGGGCACGCCACCGCCGACGAGGTCCTGCTGCTGGTGACGCACGGCATCCTGCACCTGCTGGGCTACGACCACGCCGAGCCGGAGGAGGAGCGGGAGATGTTCACGCTGCAGCGCCGGCTGGTGCTCGGCTTCCTGGCCCGCATCGGCCGCCCCGGGGACCCGACGCCCACGGTGGGGCACCGGGCGCTGCCGGGCTCCGGGCCGAAGGGCTGAGGGGCGCCGTGGGGTCCCCGGCCGTCCCGCTGCTGCTGCTGGCGCTCGTCCTCGTCGTGGCCGCCGGCCTGGTGGCCGCCGCGGAGGCCGCCATCGGCGGCACCTCCCGGCGCCGGGCCCGCGAGCTGGAGGCGGACGGCCGCCGCGGTGCGGGCGCGCTGCTGCGGGTGCTGGACTCCGCGGCGCCGGTGCTGACGGTGTGCACGCTGCTGCGCGTGGTCCTCGAGACCCTGGCGGCGGTGTGCGTCACGGTGGTCGTCGCCGGCTGGACGGACTCCTGGTGGCTGGTGCTGCTCATCGCCGGGCTGGGCATGTCGGCGCTGGACTTCGTGCTCGTCGGGGTGGGCCCGCGCACCCTGGGGCGGCTGCACGCCGAGAGCGTCGGGCTGCTCTCGGCACCGGTGCTGGCGGCGCTGAGCCAGCTGCTGGGGCCCCTGGCGCACGCGCTGGTGCTCGTCGGCAACGCCGTCACCCCCGGCCGCGGCACCCCGCACGGCCCGTTCGCCTCCGAGGCGGAGCTGCGCGAGATCGTGGAGCTGGCGGGGGAGTCGTCCGTCATCGAGGCCGGCGAGCACCGCATGATCCACTCGGTCTTCGAGCTGGGCGACACCCGCGTGCGCGAGGTGATGGTCCCGCGCACCGACGTCGTCTCGCTGCGCCGCGGCACCGGCCTGCACGAGGCCGAGGAGCTGCTGCTGCGCTCGGGCTTCTCCCGCGCGCCCGTCGTGGGCGAGGACGCCGACGAGGTGCTCGGGGTGCTCTACCTCAAGGACGTCGCCCGCCGCTTCCACGACGACCCCGCCGCCGCGCGCCGCACCCCCGTGGAGGACGTCGCCCGCCCGGCCGCGTTCGTGCCCGACAGCCTCCCCGTGGACGACCTGCTCAAGCGGATGCAGCACGAGACCACGCACGTGGCGGTCGTCGTCGACGAGTACGGCGGCACGGCGGGCCTGGTGACGATCGAGGACGCCATCGAGGAGATCGTCGGCGACATCGCCGACGAGTACGACCGCGGCGCCCCGGACGTGGAGGAGCTGGACGACGGCGGCTACCGGGTCTCCTCGCGGCTGCACGTGGAGGAGCTGGGCGAGCTGTTCGGGCTGGAGATCGAGGAGGAGGACGTCGACACCGTCGGCGGCCTGCTCGCCAAGACCCTCGGCGAGGTGGTGGTGCCCGGCTCCGCCGCGCAGGTCCACGGCCTGCGGCTGGAGGCGGAGTCGCGCGGCGGGCGGCGCAACCGGGTGCGCACGGTGCTGGTGCACCGGGCCGACCCGGACGACGGCGGTGGGCCCGGCGACGACGAGCGCGCGCGGGACGGGGAACTGGTGAGCGGTGGAGGTCGGTCTCGTGAGTGAGGGCAACGGGGAGCGCGCGGGGGAGCACCGGTCGGGGTTCGCCTGCCTGGTGGGCCGGCCGAACGCCGGCAAGTCCACGCTGACGAACGCGCTGGTGGGGCAGAAGGTCGCCATCACCTCCAGCCGCCCGCAGACCACGCGGCACACCGTGCGCGGCATCGTGCACCGCCCGGACGCGCAACTGGTGCTCGTGGACACGCCCGGTCTGCACCGCCCCCGCACCCTGCTGGGGCAGCGGCTGAACGACCTCGTGCACGAGACCCTCGCCGAGGTCGACGTCGTGGCGCTGTGCGTGCCCGCCGACGAGCGCATCGGCCCCGGCGACCGGTTCATCGCCGAGGTCCTGGCCGCAGCCCCCCGCTCCACGAAGGTCGCCCTGGTCACCAAGACCGACAAGGTGCGCCCCGAGCGGGTGGCCGAGCAGCTGCTGGCGGTCAGCGCGCTGGGCGAGGAGCTGCTCGGCGGGTTCGCCGACGTCGTGCCCGCCTCGGCCGCCACCGGCGAGCAGGTCGACGTCGTCACCGACGTGCTGCTCTCGCACCTGCCGCCCGGGCCGCGGCTGTACCCCGACGGGGAGCTGACCGACGAGCCCGAGCAGGTCATGATCGCCGAGCTGGTGCGCGAGGCGGCGCTCGAGGGCGTGCGCGAGGAGATGCCGCACTCCCTGGCCGTGGTCGTCGAGGAGGTGGCGCGCCGCGAGAACGGGCTGCTCGAGGTCCACGTGTGGCTGTACGTGGAGCGCGAGAGCCAGAAGGGCATCATCATCGGCCGCGGCGGTTCGCGGCTGAAGGACGTCGGCACCCGCGCGCGCCGCTCGATCGAGGCCCTGCTCGGCGAGCGCTGCCACCTGGACCTGCGGGTGAAGGTCGCCAAGGACTGGCAGCGCGACCCCAAGCAGCTGCAGCGCCTGGGCTTCTGAGGAGTGCCCGCCGTGCCCGGTGACGGGCCGGCCCGCAGGCCCCGCGGGCCGCGCCGTCCCCTGCTGACGGCCCGCGACGCGCACGACGCGCTGCTCAGCGTGGTGCCCACCGCGCTGGCCCTGTGGATCAGCGGCCAGGTCGTCGCGGGCGTGGAGTACGCCTCCCCGGCCTGGCTGCTGGCGGCCTCCGCGCTGCTGCTGCTCGGCGACGTCCTGGTGCGTCCCGTCCTCGGCCCGCTGGTGCAGGTGGCCGGCCCCGCCGTGACCGTCGCGCTGGGCGTGGCGGTGCAGCTGCTCGTGCTGCACACCGCCCTGACCGCGCTGCCCGGCCTGGAGCTGCGCTCCCTGGGGGCGCTGGGGCAGGTGTACCTGGTCACGGGCCTGGTGGCGGTGGTGGCCCGCTGGCTCGTCGGCGTGAACGACAGCAGCTGGGTGGTGCGCGACCTGCTGCGCCGCCGGCGCCCGCGCGCGGCGGCCGGCGCCGAGCCGGGGCTGCTCGTCGTGCAGGTCGACGGGCTGTCCCTGCCGCTGCTGCGGTTCGGCGTGCACGCCGGGACGCTGCCCACGATCGCCCGCTGGCTGCGCACCGGCACCCACCGCGCCACCGGCTGGCGGGCCCCGCTGCCGTCCACCACCCCCGCCAGCCAGGCGGGCCTGCTGCACGGCACGATCGACGACGTGCCCGCCTTCCGCTGGTGGGACCCGGAGCTGGAGCGGGTGCTCGTCGCCAACCGCCCCGCCGACGCCGCCGTCATCGAGGAGCGACTGGTGCGCGCCGCCCGCGCCGCCGGCCGGGAGGGCCTGCTCGCCCACGACGGCGCCAGCATCGGCAACGTCTTCTCCGGCGAGGGTGCGCACGCGCACCTGGTGGTCTCCACCTCCCGCGGCGGCGGTTCCGGCCGCCCGTACCTGCGCTACGTGCTGCGCCCCTTCGGGCTGGCCCGCAGCCTGGTGCTCACCGCGGGCGAGGTCGTCAAGGAGGTCTACCAGGGCTGGCAGCAGCGGGTGCGCCGCGTGGAGCCGCGCATCCGCCGCCGCGGCTGGTACGTGCTGCTGCGGGCGCTGACCAACGCCCTGCTGCGCGACCTGAACGTGGCCCTGGTCGCCGAGCAGCTGGCCGCCGGCCGGCCGGTGGTCTTCGTGGACTTCCTCGACTACGACGAGGTCGCCCACCACGCCGGCGCGGCGCGCGCGGAGTCCCTGGACGCGCTGGCGGGCGTGGACCGGGTGCTGGGCACCCTGGCGGCCGTGGCCGCCGCCTCCCCGCGCCGCTACCGCGTCGTGGTGGTCTCCGACCACGGCCAGGCGCAGGGCCCGACGTTCGCCCAGGTCGCCGGCCGCACGGTGCAGGACCTCGTCGCCGACCTCGTGCAGCGCGAGCACCCCGGCCCCCCGTCGCGGGTGGCCTCCGCCAGCGGCGAGGAGGGCCGCGGCCGCGTCGACGTCCTCGTGCGCGACCTGGCGCCGGCGGGGCACGTCCCCCGCGCCGGCCGGCGCCGCGAGCCGCGCGCGGACGAGGTCGTCGGCCCGGACGCCGTGGTCGTCGTCACCGCCGGCTGCACGGCGCTGCTGAGCGTGCCGGACGCCCCCGGCGGGCGACTGGGGCTGACCGAGCTGGGCGGGCGCTGGCCCGCGCTGCTGCCCGGCCTGCTCGCCGCGCCCGGCGTCGGCTTCGTCGCCGGGCACGGCGCGGCCGGGCCGGTGGTGCTGGGGCCCGCCGGCGAGCACGACCTGCTCACCGGCCGGGTGCGCGGCAGCGACCCGCTGGCGCCGTTCGGGCCGCGGGCGGCCGGGGAGGTGCTGCGGGTGATGCGCATGAGCACCGCCCCGGCGCTGCTGGTGCACTCCGCCGTGGACGAGCGCACCGGGGAGGTGCACGCCTTCGAGGAGCAGGTCGCCCACCACGGCGGCCTGGGCGGGGAGCAGAACGAGGCCGTGCTGGTGCACCCGGCGGACTGGGCCGTCGACGAGGACCTGCTGGACACCTCCGTGCCCGGCGAGCGGCTGCTGGTGGGGGCCGACACCGTGCACCGCCAGCTCGTGCGCTGGATGCGCGCCGAGGGGGTGCTGCCCGCCGCCGGGCCGCTCGCCCCGTCGCGGGCCGGGGCCGAGGGGGCCGGGCGGTGAGCGCAGCGGTGGGCGGGGCGCGGCTGCGCTGGCTGGGGCACTCCACCGCGGTGCTGGACGCGGCCGGGGTGCGGGTGGTCACCGACCCGGTGCTGCGCGGCGCGTTCGCCCACCTGCGCCGCCGGCCCCCGCTGCCGGACCCCGAGCACTCCGCGGACCCGGCGCTGGCGCTCGTGTCCCACCTGCACCACGACCACCTGGACCTGCCCTCGCTGCGCCGGCTGCGCCCGCGCTGGGTGGTGGCCCCGCCCGGTTCCGCCGCGTGGGTGCAGCAGCGGCTGCGCGGCACCGGCAGCGCCGTGGGGGAGGTCGCCGCGGGGCGCTCGGTGGAGCTGCCCGGGGCGCCGTCCGGCCCGCTGACGGTGACGGCGCTGCCCGCCCACCACGACGGCCGCCGCACCCTGGGCCGGCTGACGGGCGCCCCCGCCGGCGCTCAGCCGGTGGGTCACCTCGTCCGGGTGCCGGGGGTGTTCCCGCTGCGGGCGGAGGGCGCCGGCGGGCCGGACCTGCTGCTGTGGGCGGTGGGCGACACCGGGGAGTTCCCCGGCTTCGCCGAGTCGGTGCTGGAGGCGGCCGGCCGGCCGCCGGACGTGGCGCTGGTGCCGGTGGGCGGCTGGGGCCACACGCTCGGCGAGCACCACCTGGACCCGGAGCAGGCCGCCGCCGTCGTGGCGCGGGTGCGCCCGCACCTGGCGGTGCCGGTGCACTGGGGCACGTTCGCCCCCGTGGGCCTGGCCCGGACGATGGGCGACCGCTGGACGGCGCCGGGCCGGCGGTTCGCGGGCGCGGTGCTCGCGGCGGGCGGCCGGGCGGTGCTGCTGCGACCGCGCGGTGCGCTCGACCTCGACGCCGCCGGCGCCCTGGTGCCCGCCCGGGCCGGCAGGTCCTGACCAGGGCCGTCCGGGGCGCCTGTTTTGACAGGGCGGGCGTGCGTCACGTTTGATGGCGCCACCCATCCAGAGCGGCCGAGAGACCTGGCTCGACGACGCCGCAGCAACCTCCTGACGTTCCCTGGCCGGAACGGCGGGTGCGGTGCTCACGCCAGGAGCGATGGAGGAGCAGTGTCGGCCGTGCCCACCCAGTCAGCGTCCCGCCCCGCCGCGGGCGAGCCCACCGCCGTGCGCGGTGACGAGCCCGGCGGCGAGCGCGTCGAGGCTGCCGGTGTCGCCCTGCGCGGTGTCGGGCGCACCTTCCGCACCCCCACCGGCACCCACGACGTCCTCGCGGGCGTCGACGCGGACATCGCCGCCGGCAGCACCGTGGCCCTGCTGGGGGCCTCGGGCAGCGGCAAGTCCACCCTGCTGCGGCTGGTCGCCGGGCTGGACGCGCCCACCGCCGGCGCCGTCGAGGTCGGCGGGGAGGTGGTGCGCGGGGTGAGCCCGCGCACGGGCGTGGTGTTCCAGGAACCCCGGCTGCTGCCGTGGCGGGACCTCGCCGGCAACGTCGCCCTCGGCCTGCCCCGCGGCACGCCGAAGGCGCAGGGCCGTGCGCAGGTGCTGCACCGGCTGGAGACCGTGGGCCTGGCTGGGTTCGCCGGCCACCGCCCGCGCCGCGTCTCCGGCGGGATGGCCCAGCGCGCCGCGCTGGCCCGCGCCCTCGTGCGCCGGCCCGGCGTGCTGCTGATGGACGAGCCGTTCGCCGCGCTGGACGCCCTGACCCGCCTGCGCATGCAGGACCTGCTGGACGACGTGCAGCGCAGCACCGGCGCGACCGTCCTGCTGGTGACCCACGACGTCGACGAGGCGCTGCACCTGGCCGACCGGGTCCTCGTGCTCGGCACCACCGAGGGCCGCGATGGCGCCCACGTGGTGCGCGACCTGCGCGTGGACGTGCCCCGGCCGCGCGACCGCGGCGACGCCGACCTCGCCCACCTGCGGGTGGAGCTGCTGGAACTGCTCGGCGTGCCCCGCGCGCACGCCTGAACCCGACCCGCCACCACCCGCTCCCCGCGACCCCGCGCGATCTCGCGCACCCCGAACCCCGTGTCCCGCCGTGCCCGCGGGCACCGCTTCCCCTGGAGAGAACCGTGTCCCACGCCCTGCGCCCCCTCGCCCGCCGCACCGCCCTGGGCGCCCTGCTCGGCGGCGTCGCCCTCGGCGCTGCCGGTTGCGTGCAGGGGGAGTCCTCCTCCGGTGCGGCACCGGCCGCCGGCGGCTCCGGTTCCGGTTCCGGCGGCGACACCGTGCGCCTGGACTACGCCTACTACAACCCCCTGAGCCTGGTGGTGCGCGAGCGGCGGATCCTGGAGGACGCGGGCCTGACCGTGCAGTGGGAGCAGTCCCTGGGCAGCAACAAGGCCAACGAGTTCCTGCGCAACGACAACCTCGACCTGGCCTCCACCGCCGGTGCCGCGGTGCTGCAGGCGCGTTCCAACGGCCAGGCCGTCCAGACCGTCGACGTGTACTCCCAGCCGGAGTGGACCGCCCTCGTCGTCGGGCCGGGCTCCACGGTGACCGACGTGGCGGGCCTGCGGGGCAAGCGGATCGCCGCCACCACGGGCACCGACCCGTACTTCTTCCTGCGCCAGGCGCTGGACCGGGCGGGGCTGGCGGCCTCCGACGTGGAGATCGTGAACCTGCAGCACCCGGACGGGCGCGCCGCGCTGGAGCGCGGTGACGTGGACGCCTGGGCCGGTCTGGACCCGAACATGGCCGCCACCGAGGTCCAGAACGGCTCCCGGCTGCTGTACCGGAACGTGGACCTCAACACCTACGGCGTGCTCAACGCCCGCGAGGAGTTCATCGAGAGCTCCCCGGAGCTGGTCCAGCAGGTCGTCGACGCCTACGAGCAGGCGCGCGCGTGGGCGCTGGCGAACCCCGACGAGCTGGTGGCGCTGTACGCCGAGCAGGCGCAGCTGGACCCGCAGGTCGCCTCCCTGGTGCTCACCGAGCGCACCGGCCTGGACATCGACCCGGTGCCCGGCGACGCGCAGCGCACGGTGCTGGAGGGCGTCATCCCGCTCATGGCCGCCAACGGCGACGTCCGCTCGGAGGAGGAGGCGCTCACGGCCCTCGACGGGCTGTTCGCCCCGCAGTTCGCCGAGAAGGCGGTCTCGGCGTGAGCGTGAGCGCGCCGGAGCGGCCGGTGGCGGCGGGTGCGCCCGCCGCCCGCCGGGCGGGTTCCGGGCGGTGGCTGCTGGGGGCGCTGGTGCCGCTGGCGCTGCTGGCGGCGTGGCAGCTGTCCTCCAGCCTGGGCGTGTTCACGGTGTTCCAGCTCCCGCCGCCGGCGGACGTCGCAGGGGCTGCGCAGGAGATGTGGCGCACCGGCGCCCTGCAGCTGAACATCGCCATCAGCACCCAGCGCGTCCTGCTGGGTTTCCTGTGGGGCGCGGGCCTGGGGGTCGTGCTGGGCGGGCTGACGGGGTTGCTGGCGGTCGCGTCGCGGATGCTGGGGCCGACGATCGGGGCGCTGCGTGCGGTGCCGTCGCTGGCCTGGGTGCCGCTCCTGAGCCTGTGGATCGGCATCGGCGAGACGCCGAAGATCGTGCTCGTGGCGATCGGCGCGTTCTTCCCCGTCTACACGACCGTGCACTCCGCGCTGAGCCACCTGGACCCGGCGCTGGTGGAGGTGGGCCGCGCCTACGGCCGCAACGGGGTGCGGTTGTTCACCGAGATCCTCCTGCCGGCCACGGCGCCGTCGCTGGTGTCGGGTCTGCGCCTGGCGCTGGCGCAGAGCTGGCTGTTCCTCGTGGCGGCCGAGATCATCTCCTCCTCGATCGGTCTGGGCTACCAGCTGACGAACGGGCAGAACGTCGGCCGCACGGACCAGATGCTGCTGGCGATCATCCTGCTGGCGCTGCTGGGCAAGCTCTCCGACGTGCTGCTCGGCCTGGTGGAGCAGCGGGTGAAGCGCAACCGCAGCTGAGCGGTCGGGGGCCGTCCGCCGGAAACCGGTGGACGGTCCCCGCGCGTCGCGGTTGCCTCGTGGGGTGGACGCCACCTGGGACCTGCCCGAGCACCCGGAACTGCGCGACGGCGACGTGCTGCTGCGCCGGCACACCGCCGCCGACCTCGACGCGATCGTGGAGCAGGCCCGCGACGCGGACTCCGTGCGGTTCACGACGGTGCCCACCCCGTACGGCCGCGCCGACGCGGAGGGTTTCGTCGCCGGGCTCGCGGCAGCCTGGGAGCGCGGCGAGGCCGCCGGGTGGGCGGTCGAGGCCGGCGGGCGCTTCGCCGGGTCGCTCGACCTGCGCCACCGGGGGGCCGGCTGGGCCGAGATCGGTTTCGGCCTGGCGCCCTGGGCGCGCGGGCGCGGGGTGATGACGTGCGCGGTGCGCCTCGCCCTGGCGTGGGGTTTCGACGAGCTGGGACTGGCCGGCGTCCACTGGCAGGCCGTCGTCGGCAACCACGCTTCGTGGCGGGTCGCGCAGAAGTGCGGTTTCCGCCGCGAGGGCGAGGTGCGCGGGCTGCTGGTGCACCGGGGTGAGCGCCTCGACGGCTGGATCGGCTCGCTGCTGCCGGGGGAGCTGGTGCGCGGCTGAACCCGCCCGCGCACGGCGGCCCGCCCCCGCCCGGCGCTCACCGGTCCGGCACCAGCTCCAGCGCCCGGGCGCGGACCTCCTGCACGGCGCGCTCCACCGCGCCGAGCACGACGACGTCGGCGCCCAGCCCGGAGGCCACGACCTGCGGGCGCGGCTCGGCCAGGAAGCGGGGCAGTTCGGCCCGCACCACCTCCAGCAGCGGCTCCGCCGACGCGGCGACGGCACCGGCCAGCACGATGCGCTCGGGGTCGGCGAAACCCGCCAGCGTGGCGACGACGCGCGTCAGCCGCAGGCCGGCGGTGCGCACCAGGGCCCGGGCGGCGCGGTCGCCGTCGCGGGCGGCCGTCAGGACCTGCTCGGCCTCGCCCCGCCCGCCGCGGGCGCGCGCCAGTTCGCGCAGCACCTTGGCGACGCCGTCGGTGGACCCCACGCCGGACACCAGGTCCAGGTAGCGCATCTCCCCGGCCCCGCCGCGCGCCCCGCGCAGCAGGCGGCCGTCCTCGACGACCCCAGCGCCGAACCGCTCGCCCGCCAGGAGGGTGACGTGGTGGCGCACGCCGCGACCGTGGCCCCGGTGGTCCTCGGCGAGGGCGGCGAGGTTGGCGTCGTTGTCGGTGACCGCGTGCCAGCCGAAGCGGCGGTGCAGGTGCGTGGAGATGCCGGGGTTGGTGAACTCCCAGTACGGGTTGCCGGCGAACGCCGTCCGCCCGTCCGCGGCGACGGGGGCGGGGACGCCGACGGCGGCGGCCAGCACGTCCCCGCCGGCCGCTCCGGCGTCGGCCAGCGCGGCCAGCGCGGTGCTCTCCAGGGCGGCGAGGCGCTCGGCGACGCTGGTGCGCTCGTGGTCGTGCTCGACGGTGGCGGAGGCGCCCCCGAGGACCTCGCCGCGCAGGTCGGCCACGGTCGCCGACAGGCGCCGCACCCCGGCGTCGACGCCGACGACGACGCCGGCTCGGGCGGCGAAGGCGTAGCGGCGAGCGGGCCGGCCCTTGACGTAGGCGCCGGAGGTGCGGGCGTTGGCCAGTTCGTGCAGCCATCCGCGCTCGATGAGCTCCTCGCACACGTCGTGCACCGTGGCCCTGGACAGGCCGGTGGCCCCCATGAGGTCGCTGCCGGTCAGGGCGGTGGGGGACCCGTCCTCGCCCGGCGCGTCCCAGGCGTGCTCGAGCACGGCACGCAGGTTCTCCTCGCGCAGCCTGCGCACGGCGGCGGCCGTCCCCGCCCTGCTGCCGCTCACCCCTTGACCTCCACGCCGATCACGGCTCTACTTTAGTCAGAGCTTAGATTTACTGCCCGGATCAAAGGAGACCGACGCGTGACCGACCTGCTCGAGACCCCGGCACCCCCCGCCGCCCCCGGCACCACCTGGTGGCGGCAGGCGGTCGTCTACCAGGTCTACCCGCGCAGCTTCGCCGACTCGAACGGCGACGGCACCGGTGACCTGCCCGGCCTGACCGCCCGCGTGCCCCACCTGGCGCGCCTCGGCGTGGACGCCGTGTGGCTGAGCCCCTTCTACCCCTCCGAGCTCGCCGACGGCGGCTACGACGTGGCCGACCACCGCGACGTCGACCCGCGCATCGGCACCCTGGAGCAGTTCGACGAGCTCGTCGCCGCCCTGCACGGCGCGGGCGTCAAGCTGATCGTCGACGTCGTCCCCAACCACTCCTCCGACCGTCACCCCTGGTTCCAGCAGGCGCTCGCGGCCGCACCGGGCTCGCCCGAGCGGGAGCGCTACGTCTTCCGCCGCGGCCGCGGCGAGCGCGGTGAGCTCCCGCCCACCGACTGGACGGCGGCCTTCGGCGGCCCGGCGTGGGAACCCGTCGGCGACGGGCAGTGGTACCTGCACCTGTTCGCCCCCGAGCAGCCCGACTGGAACTGGGCGAACCCCGAGGTGCGCGAGGACCACCTGCGCACCCTGCGGTTCTGGGCCGACCGCGGCGTCGACGGCTTCCGCATCGACGTCGCCCACGCCCTCGTCAAGGACCTCAGCGAGCCGCTGCCCAGCGCGGCGGACCTGGCCGCCGGCGACCTGCCCGACGGCGCGCACCGCCTGTTCGACCGCGACGAGGTGCACGAGGTCTACCGCGAGTGGCGCGAGCTGTTCGACTCCTACGACCCCCCGCGCACCGCGGTCGCCGAGGCGTGGGTGCCGGCGCACCGCCGCGCCCGCTACGCCTCCCCGGAGGGGCTGGGCCAGGCGTTCAACTTCGACCTGCTGCAGGCCGGGTTCGACGCCGCGTCCTTCCGCGCGGTGGTCGAGGACAACCTGCGCCTGGCGGCGCAGGCGGGCAGCTCCTCCACCTGGGTGCTGTCCAACCACGACGTGGTGCGGCACGCCTCGCGCTACGCCCTGCCCGCGGGCACCGACGAGGAGGCCTGGCTGCTCAGCGGCGGCACCGAGCCCGTCGCCGACCGCGAGCGCGGCCTGCGCCGGGCGCGCGCGGCCACCGCCTTCGTGCTCGCCCTGCCCGGCAGCACCTACCTGTACCAGGGGGAGGAGCTGGGCCTGCCCGAGGTCGCCGACCTGCCCGCCGAGGCCCTGCAGGACCCCACCTGGCGGCGCTCGGGCGGCACCCGCAAGGGCCGCGACGGCTGCCGCGTGCCGCTGCCGTGGAGCGCGGGCGGCCCCTCCCACGGCTTCGGGGACGGACCCGCCCACCTGCCCCAGCCCGGCTGGTACGCCGCCCTCGCCGCCGACGCCCAGGAGGGCGAGGCCGGCTCCACCCTGGAGTTCTACCGCCGCGCCCTGGCGCAGCGGGCGCGCTCGCAGACCGCGGAGGAGCTGGAGTGGGTCACCGGCACACCCGCGGACGTCGTGGCGTTCCGGCGGCCGGGCGGCTGGACCTGCGTGACGAACTTCGGCACCACCCCCGTGCCGATGCCGACCGGCCGTGTCGTCTTGTCCAGCGGGCCCGTCGGGGAGACGCTGCTCCCGGGAGAGACCACGGTGTGGCTCGAGGGCGAGGCAGGCGCCGGCCGCTGACGGCGGGCGGA
>NZ_JALBVB010000056.1:555697-590334 GCF_022669155.1 Kineococcus sp. TRM81007
TGGACCACCCCGCGCGGCCCCGCAGCACCCGCGGGCGACGGCGCCCGCGGCAGCCCACGAGGAGGGACGACGACGTGCCACTCACCCCGAAGATCCCCGCCGCGCCCAGCCGGCGCTCGCTGCTCGCCGCCGGCGTCGGCGCCCTCGCGCTCGGCGCGACCGGCTGCGGTTCCGGCGCCGGCACCTCCGGCCGCGAGGAGATCCGCTTCTTCCAGAACAAGCCCGAGGTCATCGGCTACTTCGGCGACCTCGTGGCGGAGTTCAACGCCTCGCAGGCGCACGTGCAGGCCGTCCACGACTCCTCCCAGACGGCGCTGGTGCCCCAGTTCGTGCGGGGTGCACCACCGGACCTCGCCGCCTGGAACTACACCCTCGAGGTCGGCAACTACGTCTCCACCGGGGTGCTCACGGACCTGGGGGACCTGCCCGAGGCGCAGCGCGTCGACCCGAAGTACCAGGTGCTGGTCGACCAGTTCGCCACCAACGAGGGCGAGACGAACGTCCTGCCCTACTCGGTCGCCTCCGCCGGCGTCATCTACAACGCCCGGCTGTTCGAGGAGAACGGCGTGGCCGTGCCGCGGACGTGGAGCGAGCTGATCGCGGCGTGCGAGACGTTCCGCGCCGCCGGGGTGACCCCGCTCTACAGCACCCTGCAGGAGGTGTGGACCATCCAGCAGGGCCTGTTCGACTACTGCACCGGCAGCGCCCTGGACGTCGCGGGCTTCTTCGCCGCACTGCGCGCCCTCGGTCCCGACGCCGGCCCCGAGCAGGAGGTCTCCTTCTCCAACGTCTTCGCCGAGCCGGTCGAGAAGATGCTCCAGCTGGCGTCCTACTCCAACCCCGACGCCGCCAGCCGCGCCTACGCCGACGGCAACCTCGCCTTCGGCCGCGGCGAGGCCGCCATGTACCTGCAGGGCCCGTGGGCGCTGGGTGAGATCGCGAAGGTGGATCCGGACCTGCCGGTCGGCACGTTCCCGCTGCCGATGAGCGAGACACCCGGCGAGGCCGCGGCCCGCGTCAACCTCGACCTGGCGCTGTGGATCCCGGACGCCTCCGCCCACCAGGACGCCGCGCGCGCGTTCCTGCAGTGGCTGATGCGCGAGGACGTCATCGCCCGCTACAACGCCGACAACCTCGCCACCTCCCCGCTGCTGGGCGCTCAGCCGCTGCAGGACCCGCGCCTGGTGGGCCTGCAGCCGGCGCTGGACGCCGGGCGCATCTACCAGGGCGCGAACACCTACATCCCGCTGACGATCCCGGTCGGCAACTACCTGCAGGAGGCGATCCGCTCCGGTGACGGGGCACGGCTGCTGCGCCGCATCGACGAGGACTGGGCGCGGCTGGCGACCCGCTCGGCCGCCTGACCGCCCCGTCGCCGCAGACCGAAGGAGTTCCCGTGGCCACCACCTCGCCCCACCGGTCCCGGGCGCGCGGACGCACCGCGCACCCGGGCGTCACGCTCACCCGGACCCGCCCGCCGCGCCGGCGCGTGGACGCCGTGTCCTACCTGTTCCTGCTGCCGGCGCTGGCCCTGTTCACGATCTTCATCACCCTGCCCGCCCTGGTCGGCGCGGTCATCAGCCTCACCGACTACGTCGGCTACGGGGAGTGGGAGTTCATCGGGCTCGCCAACTACGCGGTGCTGTTCACCGACCCCAACGTCCTGCACGCCTACGGCTTCACCCTCGGCTTCTCCGTGGTGACCGTCGTCCTGGTCAACGTGGTCGCCCTCGCGCTGGCCCTCGGCCTGAGCGCGAAGATCAAGCTGAAGACGGCGCTGCGCGGGGCGTTCTTCATCCCGATGGTCGTCTCCGGCATCGTCATCGCCTTCGTCTTCAACTACCTCCTCTCCAGCTCCTTGCCCGCGCTGGCGAGCACCCTGGGGATCGGGTGGCTGCAGGAGAGCATCCTGGCCAACCCCGACCTCGCCTGGCTGGGCGTCGTGCTCGTGACGGCCTGGCAGGCGGTGCCCAGCGCGCTCATCATCTACCTGGCCGGCCTGCTGGCCGTGCCGGAGGAGGTGTACGAGGCCGCCGCCCTGGACGGCGCCTCCGCCTGGCGCCGGTTCGCCTCGATCACCCTGCCGCTGGTCGCGGGCTACGTCGTCATCAACACGGTGCTGGGCTTCAAGAACTTCCTCAACGCCTACGACATCATCGTCGGACTCACCGACGGCGGCCCCGGAACCTCCACGCGGAGCGTCGCGATGACGATCTTCACCGGCTTCACCAGCGGCGACTACGCCTACCAGATGGCCAACGCGGTGGTCTTCTTCGTCCTCGCCGTCGTCATCTCCGTCCTGCAGCTGCAGATCATCCGCCGCCGAGGAGTGTCGCTCTGATGGTCACCGCCGACCCCGCCACCGTCGCCGCCGCCTCCCGCGGCCCCCGCCGCCGCACGCCGTCGCAGGGCCCGCGCACCCGCGGCTGGGGGCTGACGGCCCTGCTGGCCCTGGCCTCCCTCACCGTGCTGGTGCCGCTGTACTTCGCCGTCGTCATGGCGTTCAAGACGCCCGAGCAAGCTGTCGCCGGCACCGGGTTCGCGCTGCCGTGGCCGCTGAACTGGGCCAGCTTCGCCGACGCCTGGACCCTGACGGGCTTCCCCCGCGCCTTCGCCGTCTCGGTGCTCGTCAGCGCGGTCAGCGTCGCGGGTTGCCTGCTGCTGGCCTCCTGGGCGTCCTACGCCATCGTGCGCAACTGGGACCGCCGCCTGTTCCGGTACTCGTACTTCTACCTGCTGGCCGCCATGTTCATCCCCTTCCCGGTGGTGGCGCTGCCGCAGGTGAAGCTGACGGCGCTGCTGAGCCTGGACAACCCCGCCGGCGTCGCGCTGCTGCACGTGATGTTCCAGCTGTCCTTCAGCGTGCTGCTGTACTCGGCGTTCCTGCGCTCGATCCCGCTGGAGCTGGAGGAGAGCGCGCGCATGGACGGGGCCAGCACCTGGCAGGTGTTCTGGCGCGTCGTCTTCCCTCTGCTGGCGCCCATGAACGCCACCGTGGGGATCTTCGCCTTCCTGGCCAGCTGGAACGACTTCATGATGCCGTCGCTGATCACCGCCGACCAGTCGCTGCAGACGATCCCCGTCGTGCAGAAGATCTTCCAGCTGGCCTTCTCCACGGACTACAACGTCGCCTTCGCCTCCTACCTCATGGCGATGGCGCCCACGATCGTCGTCTACGTCCTCGCGCAGCGCTGGGTGATGAGCGGCGTCACCCGCGGCGCGATCAAGTGACGGGCGCCGCGCTCGCGCCCGGGGTGCCGTGGCCCGGCGGCCGGTGCAGGCTGGGAGCATGAGCGAACCGAGCACCGAGCCCATCGACCCCGACGGCGACCCGGGTGAGCTGAACCCCCGCGACCTGCGGGGCGTGGAGACCGGCGACGGCGCCGCCCAGGACCCCGGCGTCGAGGACGACCCCGACGGCGACCCGCAGCAGCTCAACCCCCGCGACGGCGACTGACGCCCCGCACCGCCCGGGCCGGCCACCGACCCGGGCGGGGCTGCGTCCGCCCCGCGTGGACGAGCCGGGCACCGGGCGCGTACGGTGCTGCCGTGGCTCGCTGGGAGACCTTCCTCCTTCGCCGCCGCGGCGGGGCCAGCTAGGCCGGTCTCCCCGCCGCGGGACCTCGTCGTGCGCGCCGGCCGAGCACACCCCGGTCTCGCGTAGAGGAGCTTGAGCTGTGGAGAACCCCCAGAAGCCGTCGTCCATGCCGTACCACCGGTACCGGCCCTTCCACGAGCAGATCGCCGTGGACCTGCCCGACCGGACGTGGCCGGGCAAGCGGATCACGAAGGCCCCGCGCTGGTGCGCGGTGGACCTGCGCGACGGCAATCAGGCCCTGATCGACCCCATGAACTCCGAGCGCAAGCTGCGGATGTTCCAGCTGCTGGTCGAGATGGGCTACAAGGACATCGAGGTCGGCTTCCCCTCCGCCAGCCAGACCGACTTCGACTTCGTGCGCACCCTGATCGAGCAGGACCTGATCCCCGGCGACGTGCGCATCCAGGTGCTGACCCAGGCGCGCGAGCACCTCATCGAGCGCACCTACGAGTCCCTGCGCGGGGCGAAGCAGGCGATCGTGCACCTGTACAACTCCACCTCGGTGCTGCAGCGACGCGTGGTCTTCGGCATGGACGAGGACGGCATCGTCGACCTGGCCCTGCAGGGAGCGCGGTTGTGCCGGAAGTACGAGGAGACGATCCCGGGCACGACCGTCTACTACGAGTACTCCCCGGAGTCCTACACGGGAACCGAGCTGGAGTTCGCCCGGCGCATCTGCGACGCGGTCGTGGAGGTCTTCGAGCCCACCCCCGAGCGCAAGGTCATCGTGAACCTGCCGGCGACGGTGGAGATGGCCACCCCCAACGTCTACGCGGACTCCATCGAGTGGATGTCGCGCAACCTGGCTCAGCGGGAGAACGTCCTCATCTCCCTGCACCCGCACAACGACCGCGGCACGGGTGTGGCTGCCGCGGAGCTGGGCTACCTGGCGGGCGCGGACCGCATCGAGGGCTGCCTGTTCGGCAACGGAGAGCGCACCGGGAACGTCGACCTGGTCACCCTGGGCATGAACCTGTTCAGCCAGGGCATCGACCCGCAGATCGACTTCTCCGACATCGACCGCATCCGGCGCACCGTGGAGCACTGCAACCAGCTGCCCGTGGGCGAGCGCGTGCCCTACGGCGGCGACCTGGTCTTCACGGCGTTCTCCGGCTCGCACCAGGACGCCATCAAGAAGGGCCTGGAGGCGATGGAGCGCGACGCGGCCGCCGCCGGCAGGAGCGTCGACGAGTTCGAGTGGGCGGTGCCGTACCTGCCCATCGACCCCAAGGACGTCGGCCGCAGCTACGAGGCCGTGATCCGGGTCAACTCGCAGTCCGGCAAGGGCGGCGTGGCGTACCTGCTCAAGAGCGAGCACCAGCTGGACCTGCCGCGCCGGCTGCAGATCGAGTTCAGCCGCGTGGTGCAGGAGCGCACCGACGCCGCCGGCGGCGAGGTGTCGGCCGCGGAGATCTTCTCGATCTTCTCCGACGAGTACCTGCCCTCGCCCTCGGGAACCCCGGACTGGGGCCGCCTGGCGCTGCGCGCCACCCGCTCGGTCTCCGAGGTCGACGGCGCGGACGCCCTGGAGGTGGACCTCCTGGACGCGGGGGCGACCACCACGGTGGCCGGCACCGGCAACGGGCCCATCGCCGCCTTCTGCGCCGCGCTGGCGGAGCTGCCCGCCGGTGGCGTGGACGTGCGCGTCCTGGACTACGCCGAGCACGCCCTGTCCGCCGGGGGCGACGCGCGCGCCGCGGCGTACGTGGAGTGCGCGGTGGGGGAGCGCGTGCTGTGGGGCGTGGGGGTCGACGCCAACATCACCACCGCGTCGCTGAAGGCGATCGTCTCGGCCGTCAACCGCGCGCTGCGCTGACACCCCGGCCCGCCGCGCCACGCCGCGCGGCGGGCCGGGCCCGGGGGCAGGCGACCCCGAGGGTCGTCGAGCACTCAACCGTGACGCGTTCCGGCTGCGCCGACCCTCCTCGCGGATAGGATCAGTCACGATCCGTGCTCAACCGCGCGGGGGGACGGGGGACGATCGACGTGGGCAGCGCTGCAGTGGCGACCGGGGCGACCGGGCGGGAGCTGGAGCCGTTCGGGCCCTTCGGGCCCTTCGACGCCCTCGCCGAGTCGGCGCACCGCCTCTACCTCGACGGCTACGGCGAGCAGGCCGTCCAGGTCTCCCGCGAGGGGCTGCTGCTGTGCGAGACCGCCGGGGACGAGCGGACCGCTCGGTACCTGCAGTTCATCTGCTGCGTCGCCCTGCAGCAGCTCGGGCGCGCCGCCGAGGCCGCCGAGGAGGCCGGGCACCTGCTGCACCGCCTCGGCGCCCGCGCCGACCCGGTCTGGCGCGCCAAGGCCCTGTCCCTCCTGGCCGAGGCCCGCGTCGACCTGGGCATGACCGCCCTGGCGATGGACCACCTCGCCGAGGCCCAGCTCATCGTCACCGCCCAGCCGGTGCGCACCTACGACCACCTCTCGGCGACCATGTCGGTCGCCCTGGCCCTGCGTGCGCTGGCGCTGTTCGAGCCCGCCGACGAGCTCACCGAGCTCATGCTCGGCCTCACCTTCCCGCCGGCCCGCGTGCGGCTCAACGTCGTGCAGGAGGCCGCCGTCCTGGAGGTCTCCTGGGGCGCCATGCTCGACGTGGTCGGCCGCTCCGCCGAGACGGGCCCCCACTACGCCCGGGCCCTGGAGCACGCCGCACGGATGCGCTCGCTCGCCACGGAGGTCGGTTACCCGGAGATGCGGGCCCGCGCCGACGCGATCGAGGGCTTCGTCCTGCACCGCACCGGCGAGCCCGCCCTGGCCGCGGCGCGGCTGCGCACCGCGGCCGCCGCGTTCCGCCAGCGCGAGGAGCTGGTGGAGACGCAGATCGCCCGCGTGGGCCTGGCCATGTCGCTGTCCGCCGAGGGCGACCAGGACGGCGCGCGCGAGCTGCTGGCCGCCGTGCAGCGCACCTCCTCCAGCACCCAGCTGGACGTGTGGGGCCTGACCGCGCTGAAGGTCCGCGCCGACAACGCCGTGCGCCACCGCGGCGGCCACGAGGCCGCCGACGCGCTCGCCGAACTGGCGCGCATCTCGCTGTCGAGGCTTTGGGAGGACCGCGAGAGCCGGTTCGAGGCCCTGCAGGACCGCATCCGCCAGCACGAGATGGCCGAGCAGAACGAACGGCAGGGGCGGGCGGCGCTGATCGACCCGATGACCGGACTGGGCAACCGCCGCCGCCTGCAGCAGGTCCTGGAGCGCCCCGACCAGCGGTGGAGCGCCGTCCTCGTCGACCTCGACGGGCTGCGCGCCGCCAACGAGGAGCACGGCCCCGAGGTCGGTGACGCGGTGCTGCGCCGGGTGGCGGAGCTGCTGCGGGAGAACTGCCGCGACGGCGACGTGCTGGTGCGGTACGGCGGCGACGAGTTCGTCGCGCTGCTGCCCGCCGACGGTGCCGGCCCCGCGCCGGCCGGGGTCGCCGCGCGGCTGCTGGAGGCGCTGCGCGCCGAGACGTGGTCCCGCCTGGCGCCCGGCCTGCGCACGACCGCCTCGGTGGGCGTGGCGGGACCCGCGGCGGCCGCCGAGGCGCTCGCGGCCGCGGACGCGGCGTGCAGCCGCGCCCGGCGCGCCGGCGGGGACCGGCTGGAGACCGCCTGAGCGGTGCGGGGGCGCGGCGGGTCGTGCCGGCTGCTCGTGTCGGGGTCGCCGTCTAGGCTCGCCGGGTGAGTGGGATCGGGGGACCGCGCAGCTACCGGGACGAGGCCGTCGTGTTGCGCACCACCAAGCTCGGCGAGGCCGACCGCGTCATCACCCTGCTGACCCGCCACCACGGGCGGGTGCGGGGCGTGGCCAAGGGCGTGCGGCGCACCTCCTCCCGCTTCGGCGCCCGCCTGGAGCCGTTCACGTGCGTGGACGTGCAGCTGCACCGCGGCCGCACCCTCGACGTCGTCACCCAGGTGGACGTCCTCGCCCCCCTCGGCGCGGTCATCGCCGCCGACTACGGCCTCTACACCGCCGGGCACGCCCTGCTGGAGACCGCAGAGCGGTTCACCGAGGTCGAGGGGGAGACCAGCACCCAGCAGTACCTGCTGCTCGTGGGGGCGCTGCGCACCCTGGCCCGCGGCGAGCACGCCGCCCCGATGGTCCTCGACGCCTTCCTGCTGCGCTCCCTGGCCGTGGCCGGGTACGCGGCCAGCTTCGCCGACTGCGCCCGCTGCGGGGCACCCGGCCCGCACCGCGCGTTCTCCGTGCCCGCCGGCGGCGCCGTCTGCCCGGCCTGCCGCCCGCCCGGCTCGGCCGCCCCCGACCCGCGCACCCTGGAGCTGCTCGGGGCGCTGCTGACGGGCGACTGGGCACTCGCCGACGCCAGCGAGGACCGCTGCCGGAACGAGGCCAGCGGCCTGGTCGCCGCGTTCCTGCAGTGGCACCTCGAGCGCGGCATCCGCTCCCTGAAGCACGTCGAACGGGTCTGAGCGAGCGCACCCCCGCACCCGTGCGAAGCTCGGACCTCGTGAGCACCCCCGCACGACGCACCCTCGGGCGCCGCACGGCCGCGGCACCCGTGCCCCGCACCGTCCAGGCGCCCCCGCCGCACCCCTCCGGGGCGCGCCCGCCGCAGCTCCCGCCGGAGCTGGTGCCCCAGCACGTCGCGATCGTCATGGACGGCAACGGCCGCTGGGCCAACCAGCGCGGCCTGCCGCGCAACGAGGGGCACAAGCGCGGCGAGGCGTCCCTGCTGGACGTCGTGGCCGGTGCGATCGAGGTCGGCGTCACCCACGTGTCCGCCTGGGCGTTCTCCACCGAGAACTGGAAGCGCAGCCCCGACGAGGTCCGCTTCCTCATGGGCTTCAACCGCGACGTCATCCGCCGCCGCCGCGACGAGATGCACGCCTGGGGCGTGCGGGTGCGCTGGGCGGGCCGCCGTCCCCGGCTGTGGCGCAGCGTCATCGACGAGCTGGAGGCCGCCGAGGAGCTGACGAGGGACAACACCGTCTGCACCCTGACGATGTGCGTGAACTACGGCGGCCGCGCCGAGATCGCCGACGCCGCCCGCGCCATCGCCCGGGAGGTCGCCGCCGGCCGGCTGAACCCCGACCGCGTCGACGAGCGCACCGTGGCCCGCTTCCTCGACGAGCCTGACATGCCGGACGTGGACCTCTTCTGGCGCTCCTCCGGAGAGCAGCGCACCTCCGGGTTCCTGCCGTGGCAGTCCACCTACGCCGAGATGGTCTTCTCCGACGTGCTGTGGCCGGACGTGGACCGGCGTGCGCTGTGGGCGGCGATCGAGACGTACGCGCAGCGCGACCGCCGGTACGGCGGCGCCGTCGACACCCCGGACGCCCCGGACGCCCCGGAGGCCCCCGCCACGCCCGGGGCCTCGCCCGCGTGAGCGCCGTGGACACCCTCGGCGCCGTGGCGGAGCCGGTGGTGCGCGAGGCGCGGCTGGCGCTGCGCTGGGGCCTGCAGCACGGCCTGCCGCGCCTGGCGGTGCGTCGCGGCGCCCGCGGCGGGGACCTGCAGTCGCTGCTGCTGGCCGACGCGGCCACCTGGCGCGAGCCGTACGCCTTCCACGAACGGGTGCGCGCCGCCGGGCCGCTGCTCACCGGCCGGTTCACCGCGATGACCGCCTGGCACGCGACCGTGCGCGAGGTGCTCGGCAGCGCCGACTTCGGCGTGGGTTCGGTGCACGAGGTGCCGGTGCCGCAGCTGCGGCCGCTGGCGGCGTGGACCGAGCGGAACCGCCCCGTGCACCCCGTGGAGCCGCCGTCGATGCTCGCGGTCGACCCGCCCGAGCACACCCGCTACCGGCGCCTGGTCTCGAAGGTCTTCAGCGCCCGCGCCGTGGAGGGCCTGCGCCCGCGGGTGGGGCAGCTCGCCGCCGAGCTCCTCGACGAGATGGCGGCGCGCGGCCCGGTCGCCGACGTCGTGCACGACTACGTGCTGCGGCTGCCCGTCGCCGTCATCGCCGAGGTCCTCGGCGTGCCCGCGCACCGGCGCGAGGAGGTGCGCGCCTTCGGCGCGGGCGTGGCCGGCAGCCTGGAGGTCGCCTCGCCGTGGCGCCAGCACCGCGCCGTCGAGACGTCCCTGCGCGCCTTCGACGCCTGGATCGGCGAGCACCTGGAGCACCTGCGCCGCCACCCCGGCGACGACCTGCTCAGCGGCCTGCTCGCCGTCACCGACGACGAGGGCGGCGGCGGGGACGTCGGCGGGGCCGGCGGCGGCGGGGGAGCGCGCCTGAGCGACCGGGAGCTGCGCGCCACCGCCGGGCTGCTGATGGCCGCCGGCTTCGAGACCACCGTGAACCTGCTCGGCTCGGCGACCGCGCTGCTGCTGGAGCACCCGGACCAGCTCGCGCTGGCGCACGCCGACGCCGCGCTGTGGCCGGGCGTGGTGGAGGAGTCCCTGCGCCTGGAGGCGCCGGTGCAGCTGACCTCCCGCCGCGCGCTGCGCGACACCGCCGTGGCCGAGCAGCCCGTGGACGCCGGCCGGCGGGTGGTGCTGCTGCTGGGCGCCGCCGGTCGCGACCCGCGCGTCTTCACCGACCCGGCCCGCTTCGACGTGCGCCGCGCCAACGCCCGCGAGCACCTCGCCTTCTCCGGCGGCCGGCACTTCTGCCTCGGAGCGGCCCTGGCCCGCCTGGAGGGCGAGGTGGGGCTGCGCGCCCTGTTCGAGCGGTTCCCGGACCTGCGCCCCGCTCCCGGCGCCCGGCGCACCACCACGCGGGTGCTGCGCGGTTGGGAACGGCTGCCGGTGCGGCTGACGTAGACCGGGCGACGCATCCCGGCACGCACGGCGGCCCCGCCCCCTGGCGAGAGGGGACGGGGCCGCGGTGCACGCCGCAGCGGGTCAGCCCGTGTTGCGCATCCCCGCCGCGATGCCGTTGATCGTCAGCAGCAGCGCCCGGCGCAGCGCCGGGTCCACGCCCTCGCCGGCCGCGCGGGCCCGGCCCAGCAGGCTCACCTGCAGCGCGTGCAGCGGCGCCAGGTAGGCGTCGCGCAGCTCCAGGGTGCGGCGCAGCACCGGGGTGCCCTCCAGCAGCGCCTCCTGCTGCGTCACCCACAGCACCTGCTCCAGGGTGCGGGCGTGCTCGGCGCGGATGACGTCGAACGCACCGCGCTGCCCGGCCGGCACGAGCTCCTCCACGTAGTGCGCCGCGATGCCCAGGTCCGTCTTCGCCAGCGTCATCTGCACGTTGGAGACGAAGCTGCGGAAGAAGTGCCACTCGGCGTACATCCGCCGCAGCGCCTCCCCGTGCCCGGCGGCGCGCGCCGCCGCCAGGCCCGAGCCCACCCCGAACCAGCCGGGCACGTTGATGCGGCTCTGCGTCCAGCCGAACACCCACGGGATCGCCCGCAGGTCCTCCAGGCCCCCGGTGCCACCCGGACGGCGCGAGGGCCGCGAGCCGATGTTGAGGTGGCCCAGCTCCTCCACCGGCGTGGCGGCCAGGAAGAACGGCACCAGCCCCGGGTCCCGGACCAGGGCGCGGTAGGCGCGCTGACCCTCCGCGGCCACCACGTCCATCGTGGCGTCCCACACGTCCAGCACGTCGCGGCCCGCGCGGGAGCTGCGGTGCAGGGTGGAGGCCTCCAGCGCCGCCGACAGCGCCACCTCCAGGTTGTGCCGGGCCAGGCGCGGCTGCAGGTACTTGTCGGAGATCACCTCGCCCTGCTCGGTGACCTTGATCGGCCCGTCGAGCGTGCCGTACGGCTGGGCCAGGATCGCCTCGCCGGTCGGGCCGCCGCCGCGCCCGACCGAGCCGCCGCGGCCGTGGAAGAAGCGCAGCACCACCCCGTGCCGGCGGGCCACGTCGCGCAGCGCGCGCTGCGCGCGGTGGATCTGCCAGCGGGAGGCGGCGATGCCGCCGTCCTTGGAGGAGTCGGAGTAGCCGAGCATGATCTCCTGCACGTCGCCGCGGGCGGCGACGACGCGGCGGTACGACGGGTCCGCCAGCAGCCCCTCCAGCAGCTCCTCGGCCGCCTCCAGCTCCGTGACCGTCTCGAACAGCGGCACGAAGCCGATGCGCGCGACGTCCCCCGGCCCGCCCTCGCGGCCGCCGCCGTCGGCGAGGTCCACCAGACCCACCTCGCGCGCCAGCACCACCACGGCCAGCAGGTCGTCCACGCCCTGCGTCATCGAGACGATGTAGCTCTCGATCGCGTCGTCGCCGAAGCGGTCCAGGCACGTGCGGACCGTGGCGAACAGCTGCATCACCTGCGCCGGCGTGCCCGTCAGCGAGCGCACCGCCGCGCCGATCAGCGGGCGGTGCCCCGTCAGCTCCCGGCTCAGCAGCCGCCGGCGCGACTCGCGGTCCAGCGACTCGTACGGCTGCACCAGCTCGCCGAGGCGCTGGTAGGCCGCCGCCAGCGCCGCGTGGTGGCGCTCGGCGTGCTCGCGCACGTCCAGCGTCGCCAGGCCGAAGCCGACCGCCTGCGCGGTGCGCACCAGCCGGGCCACCGACCCGTCGGCCACCAGCTCGCCGTCGTTGGCGCGCAGCGACTCCTGCAGCAGCTCCAGCTCGGCGACGAACTCCTCCGGCCCGGCGTAGTCCAGGCCGTCCACGTGCTCCGCGCCGCTGCGCAGGCGGGCGCGGGTGCCCTCCAGGCGGGCCAGCACGTACGACAGCTCGAAGCGGTACGGCTCCTCGCCGTTGAGGCGCTCGCGGTCCGCGCGCACCTCCGGCAGCAGGCGCGCGTCGCGCTCCAGCTTCGCCGTCAGCTGCGGGGAGGCCCCGACGATCTGCGTGGAGGCGGCCAGCTCGGTGCGCAGCTCGCGCACGGCCGCGACGAGCACGTCCAGGGCGGCCTCGTGCATGAGGCCCAGCACCTCCAGCGTCACCTCGGGGGTGACGTTGGGGTTGCCGTCGCGGTCGCCGCCGACCCAGCTGCCGAAGCGCAGCGGGCGCGCACCGCCGGGCAGCGCCACGCCGGCGCCCGCCAGGCCGACCTCGAGGTCCTCCAGCAGGTCCGGCAGCACGTCGGCGGACAGGGTGCGCAGGTAGTGCAGCGCCGAGCGGGCCTCGTCGGCCGGGCGGGGGCGCTCCACCCGCAGCTCGTCGGTCTGCCACAGCAGGTCCACCAGCTCCGCCAGGCGCCGCTGGCCGCGCAGGGCGTCGGAGGGCCGCTGCTGCGGGTCCTCCGAGGCCTCCACGTTGGCGGTGATGCGCAGCAGCAGGTCCAGCACCGAGCGCCGGCTGGACTCGGTGGGGTGGGCGGTGAAGACGGGGCGCAGCTGCAGGCGGCCCAGCACCTCGCGCACCGCCTCCGGGTCCGCCTCACCGGCGGCGACCGCCTCGCGCAGCCGCTCCAGCGCCGTCTCCAGCCCGCCGGCGGGCTGGCGGGACAGCTCCAGGCCGCGGTGCAGCTGCTCGGAGGCGTTGGCGAGCTGGAAGTAGGCGGTGAACGCCCGCGCCAGGACGATCGCGGTGCGGTCGTCGACGCCGGACAGCAGCTGCGCCAGCTTCGCCCCGTCGTCGGGTTCGCGGGCCAGGGCGCGCACCTGCTCGACGAGCTCGAGCAGGTCGGCGCCCTCGTGGCGGGTCAGGGACTCGCCCAGCAGCTCGCCGAGCCGGCGCACGGAGGCGCGCAGGGCCGCGTGGCCCTCGTCGGAGGAGACGCCGTCGACGGCCAGCGGGCCGTGGGCGGTGGTGGGGGTGTCGGTGCGCGTGCTCATGACTGCTGGCCTTCGCCTCCCTGGTGGTGCGGTGTCGACGCTGACCCCGTCACGTGGTGCCTGCACTGGCGGACTCGTGCGCCGGCCCGGTCGGGCGCGGCGCGGGCAGTCTTGCGCGTCCGCGCCGCCGGCGGGAACCCGGGGCCTCGCCGGGACGGGCCGCGGCGGTTCGGGCTCCCGCCCCGGCGGGGTGTCAGGAGCCGGCGGCCGCGGCCTTCAGCTTGGAGCCGGCGGTCAGCTTGGCGCCGAAGGAGGCGGCGATCTCGAGGGTCTCGCCGGTGCGCGGGTTGCGGCCCGTGCGGGCGGCGCGCTCGACGCGCTCGACCGTCATCAGGCCGGGCAGCTTGACCGCGTCACCCTTGGCGACGGCCTCGAGGAGCACGTCCCCGAAGGCGCCGAGCACCGCGTCGGCGTCGCTCTGCGAGACGCCGCTGCGCTCGGCGACGGCGGTGATCAGTTCTGCGCGGTTCACGTGTTCTCCCGGGTGTGGGGGGTCAGGGTCGGCAGGCGACGTTACCTGCAGTCACCGCGCTCGGCGCTCAGGGCCCGGGGCGTGGCGCGCGCCGGGCGGCCGCGGCAGCTGTGGACGCGGCGGTGCGGGCACCCCTCAGGCGCGGCCGGCGCGCGCGCTGCACTCCGCGCACACGCCGAACACCTCGACGACGTGCTCGACCTGCGTGAAGCCGTGCGCGGCACCCACGCGCCGCGCCCACGACTCCACCGTGGGGCCCTCCACCTCGACCGTGCGCCCGCACGAGCGGCACACGAGGTGGTGGTGGTGGCCGGTGCTGCACCGGCGGTAGACGGCCTCGCCGCCCTCGTCGGTGCGCAGCACGTCCACGTCGCCGTCCTCCGCCAGGGCCTGCAGGGCCCGGTAGACGGTGGCCAGGCCGATGCTCTCGCCGCGCTCGCGCAGGCGGGCGTGCAGCTCCTGGGCGGACAGGAAGGCGTCGGCCTCGTCGAGGAGGGCGGAGACGGCGGAACGCTGCCGGGTGGACCGGCGGGCCGGCGTGGCCACGGCTGCTCCTCTCGCCGCGCGCCGGGCGCGACCTGCGACCGGGTGGTACTGCGACCCGTGGACTCTACGTCACCACCCGCCCGGGGGACGGCCGCGTCCGCCCAGCGCGTAGCCTCGCTACCGCCCCGCCACCCCGGCGGGGCGCCGCGCCCCACCGGCGCGGTCAGGTCCGCCGACACCCAGCCGGATGGAGATCCCGCGTGGCACAGTCCAGCTCCGCCTCCCGCCTCGACGCCGTCGTCAACCTCGCCAAGCGCCGAGGGTTCGTCTTCCCCGCCGGTGAGATCTACGGCGGGACGCGCTCGGCCTGGGACTACGGCCCCCTGGGTGTGGAGCTGAAGGAGAACATCAAGCGGCAGTGGTGGCGCTCGGTGGTCTCCTCCCGCGAGGACGTCGTCGGCCTGGACTCCTCGGTCATCCTGCCGCGCAGGGTGTGGGAGGCGTCCGGCCACGTCGAGGTGTTCACCGACCCGTTGGTGGAGTCCCTCGTCACGCACAAGCGATACCGCGCCGACCACCTCCTCGAGGCCTACGAGGCCAAGCACGGCCACCCGCCGGCCAACGGCCTGGCGGACGTGGTGGACCCCGACACCGGCGTGCGCGGGCAGTGGACGGAGCCGCGCAACTTCTCCGGCCTGATGAAGACCTACCTGGGTGCCGTGGACGACGAGGAGGGCCTGCACTACCTGCGGCCCGAGACCGCGCAGGGCATCTTCGTCAACTTCGCCAACGTCATGGGCTCGGCGCGCAAGAAGCCGCCGTTCGGCATCGGCCAGATCGGCAAGAGCTTCCGCAACGAGATCACGCCGGGCAACTTCATCTTCCGCACCCGCGAGTTCGAGCAGATGGAGATGGAGTTCTTCGTCGAGCCCGGCACGGACGAGCAGTGGCACCAGTACTGGCTCGACGAGCGCATGTCCTGGTACGTGGGCCTGGGCGTCGACCCGGGCAACCTGCGCTTCTTCGAGCACCCGGCGGAGAAGCTGTCGCACTACTCCAAGCGCACCGTGGACATCGAGTACCGCTTCGGCTTCACCGGCTCGGAGTGGGGTGAGCTGGAGGGCGTCGCCAACCGCACCGACTTCGACCTGTCGACGCACTCGCGCGAGTCCGGCGTGGACCTGTCCTACTTCGACCAGGCCAAGGGCGAGCGGTGGACGCCGTACGTCATCGAGCCGGCGGCGGGCCTGACCCGATCCCTGATGGCGTTCCTCGTCGACGCGTACAGCGAGGACGAGGCGCCGAACACCAAGGGCGGGGTGGACAAGCGCACCGTGCTGCGCCTGGACCACCGCCTGGCGCCGGTGAAGGCGGCGGTCTTCCCGCTCTCGCGCAACGAGCAGCTCTCGCCGAAGGCGCGCGACCTGGCCGCCGAGCTGCGCACGCACTGGAACGTGGAGTTCGACGACGCCGGCGCCATCGGCCGCCGGTACCGCCGTCACGACGAGGTCGGCACGCCGTACTGCATCACCGTCGACTTCGACACTCTCGAGGACCAGGCCGTGACCATCCGCGAGCGCGACACGATGGCGCAGGAGCGGGTGGCGCTGGACCGGGTCTCGAGCTGGCTGGGCGCCCGCCTGCTGGGGGCCTGACCCCGGCGGCCGGGGCCGCGCCCACCGGGGGTNNGGACCCCCGGGCAACGGTCATCATGGGGGGGTGAGCCTCCTGGACGCCCCGATCGAGACCCCGACGGGCACCGCGACGACCGGACCGGTCGTCGCGCCCCTGCGCATCGGCCCGCACGTGTCCGCCACGCCCGTGGTGCTCGCCCCCATGGCCGGCATCACCAACTCCGCCTACCGGCAGCTGTGCCGCGAGCACGGCGAGGGCTTCTACGTCTCCGAGATGGTCACCTCCCGCGCCCTCGTCGAGCGCACCCCGGAGTCGATGCGCCTGGTGACGTTCACCGAGGCCGAGCGCCCCCGCAGCCTGCAGCTGTACGGCGTGGACCCCGCCACCGTCGCCGCCGCCGTGCGCATGGTCGTGCAGGAGGACCTCGCCGACCACGTCGACCTCAACTTCGGCTGCCCCGTGCCCAAGGTGACCCGCAAGGGCGGGGGAGCGGCGCTGCCCTGGAAGGCGGACCTGTTCCGCGACATCGTCGCCGGCGCCGTGCGCGAGGCGTCCAGGGGCGGGGTCCCGCTCACGGTGAAGATGCGCAAGGGCGTCGACGACGACCACCTCACCTACCTGGAGGCCGGGCGCACCGCCGAGCGCGAGGGCGCCGCCGCCGTCGCCCTGCACGGGCGCACCGCCTCCCAGCACTACTCCGGCCAGGCCGACTGGGACGCGATCGCCCGCCTGAAGGACGCCGTCACCACCATCCCCGTCCTCGGCAACGGCGACGTCTGGAGCGCCGAGGACGCCCTGGAGATGGTGCGCCGCACCGGCTGCGACGGCGTCGTCGTCGGCCGCGGCTGCCTGGGCCGGCCGTGGCTGTTCGCCGACCTGGAGGCCGGTTTCGCGGGCCGCCCCGACCGGGTGCGCCCGGGCCTGCGCACGGTGGCGGCCACGCTGCGCCGGCACGCCGAGCTGCTGGTGGAGCACTACGGAGACGAGCTGCGCGCCTGCCGCGACGTGCGCAAGCACGTCGCCTGGTACTTCAAGGGCTACGTCGTCGGCGGGGACCTGCGCGCGAAGCTGGGCCTGGTGGACTCCCTGGCCTCCCTCGACGAGCTGCTGGCCTCCCTCGACCTGGACCAGCCCTACCCGGGAGCGCCCGCGGAGGGCGCGCGCGGCCGGGCCGGCTCGCCGCAGCGGGTGGCGCTGCCGGAGGGCTGGCTGGACGACCGCGTCCTGTCCGGGGCGGCCGCCGAGGTCGTGCGCCAGGCCGAGCTGTCGGTCTCGGGGGGCTGAGGGTGAGCGAGCGCGACGGGCACCAGCGCGGTTACACCTCCTCGGACACCGAGCGCTGGGCCGCCGAACCGCCCAAGACCCACCGCCGCAGCGCGTTCGCCCGTGACCGCGCCCGCGTGCTGCACTCCTCGGCCCTGCGCCGCCTGGCCGCCAAGACGCAGGTCGTCGGCCCGGGCACCGACGACTTCGTGCGCAACCGCCTGACCCACTCGCTGGAGGTCGCCCAGGTGGGCCGCGAGCTGGGCGCGGCGCTGGGCTGCGACCCGGACGTCGTGGACACCGCCTGCCTGGCCCACGACCTGGGGCACCCGCCCTTCGGGCACAACGGCGAGCGGGCCCTGGCGGAGGCGGCCGCCGGGATCGGCGGCTTCGAGGGCAACGCGCAGACCCTGCGGCTGCTGACCCGCCTCGAGCCGAAGACGGTCGCCGCCGACGGCTCGCCCGTCGGGCTGAACCTGACCCGGGCCAGCCTGGACGCGGCGACGAAGTACCCGTGGCTGCACGGCAAGGCGCCCCGGGCCACCTCCAAGTTCGGCGCCTACACCGACGACGCGGAGGTCTTCGCGTGGCTGCGCGACGGCGCGCCGGAGAACCGCCCCTGCGTGGAGGCGCAGGTCATGGACTTCGCCGACGACGTCGCCTACAGCGTCCACGACGTGGAGGACGCCGTGGTCGCCGGCCACGTGCGGCTCGACTGGCTGCGCGAGCGCGAGACCCGCGCCCGCGTCGCCGCGCAGGTGCGCGACTGGTACGTCCCGGACGCGAGCGACGAGGCCGTGGACGAGGCCCTGACCCGGTTGGCGGGACTGCCGTTCTGGGCGCAGGAGCAGCCCGGGGAGCTGTTCGGCGGCCGCCGGCACCTGGCGGCGCTGAAGGACATGACCAGCCAGCTCATCGGCCGCTTCGCCAACGCCGCCCAGGACGCCACCCGCGCCCGCCACGGCGACGGGCCGCTGACCCGCTACGCCGCCGACGTGGAGGTCCCGGCGGAGACGGTGCTGGAGGTGGCCGTCCTCAAGGGCGTGGCCGCCACGTTCGTCATGAGCGCGCAGGAGCGCCAGCCGTTCTACGCCCGCCAGCGCGAGCTGCTGCTGGAGCTGCTCACCGCCCTGGTCGAGCGCGGTGCCGACGTGCTGGAACCGCCCTTCCGCCAGGACCACGACGCAGCGAGCGACGACGCGGCGCGGCTGCGCGTGGTCGTCGACCAGGTGGCCTCGCTCACCGACGTCTCGGCGCTCGCCTGGCACGCCCGGCTGACCTGAGCCGGGCGGCGCCGCCCGGACGGCCGCCGGAGCGGCGTCACTCCAACGGCACCGGGACGTGCGGGTCGCGCAGGTCCCCGGCCGTCAGGGACCCGACGAGCGGTTGCCCCACGCCCACCAGCAGGCAGCGCACCTCGTGGTCGCCGGCGTCGTGGGCGTCCTCGCCCGGCCACGCCGAGGCGTGCGTCACCGAACCCGGGGGCAGGCCGCGGCGCTCGGCGAGCGTCGCCACGGCTGTCGCGCAGAACGCGTTGGCCCCCTCCTGCCGCGCCGTGCGGCGGTGCCCGGCGACGACGGGGCTGCTGAGCACCACCTCGGCGTCGTGGGCGCCGCCGCAGCCGGTCTCCTCGTACAGGGCCGGCCCGCTCCGCAGGCAGGTGCCGACCGGCCACTGGCCCGCCCGGGTCAGCTCCACGGAGTCCGAGGAGCGCAGCGGCTGCGCGAGACCGTCCCCGCCGCGCACCAGCGCCCACACCACGGCACCGGTCCCGCCCAGCAGCAGGACGGCCCCGGTGCCGAGCGCTCCGGCCAGCAGCAGCAGGAGGTCCCGGCGCCACCGGCGCGCGGGCACCGCGCCGCGCCCGCCGCCGGGCGGGAACGGCCCGGGCGGCGGGCCCGCCCGGGACGGGTCGGGTGGCGGGTCGGGCGTGAGCGGGGGCGGTGGGGTGGCGGGGATCGGCACGCCCGCGACCGTAGGCGGGGACCGGACCCCCACCGCCCGGTGCGCCGGTGCGCTGTGGACACCGCCCGCGCACGGGCACCTGGGGACCCCTCAGCGCGCGCGGCGCCGTGCGGAGATGACCCCGGTGTCGAAACCCGCCAGGTGCAGGCCCCCGTGGAAGCGGGCGTGCTCGATCTTCAGGCAGCGGTTCATCACGACCGTGATCCCCGCCTCGTGCCCGCGTCGGGCGACCTCCTCGTCGGCGAGGCCCAGCTGCAGCCACAGCACCGGTGCGCCCACCGCGAGGGTCTCGTCCAGGACGGCGCCCAGTTCGCCGGGCCGGCGGAACACGTCCACGACGTCCGGCACGCCGGGCAGCTCCGCCAGCGACGGGTACGCGGGCCGGCCCAGCACCTCGCGCTCGTTCGGGTTGACGAACCACACCTCGTAGCCGGAGTCGGCCAGCAGGTAGGTGCCCACGAAGTACGACGCGCGCGAGGGCTTGTTCGAGGCGCCGAGGACCGCCACGGTCCGGGTGCGCCGGAGGATCGACAGCCGCTGCCCGGGCGTGGGGGGCGTCCAGCCACCGGCGGCGCGCACGGGTGCGGCGTCCTTCGCGCCGGTGGCCGGTTCCGCCGGCGCGACCGGGCCGGCGGCCGCGCTGCCCGTGTCGCCGATCGCGCCGGCGGGGGCGCCGCCGTCCCGCCCGCTCACCGGGACACCCCCGTCGTCGCCGCGGCCAGCGCCTGGTCCAGGTCCCACAGCACGTCCTCCACGTCCTCCAGGCCGACGCTGATGCGGACGAGGTCCTCCGGCACGCCCGCCGCCCGCAGCTGCTCGGCCGACAGCTGCTGGTGGGTCGTGGAGGCCGGGTGCAGCACGAGGGTGCGCGCGTCGCCGATGTTCGCCAGGTGCGAGCACAGCTGGAGGTTCTCGATGAACCGCTCACCGGCCGCGCGGCCACCGGCGACGCCGAAGGAGAACACCGCGCCGGGCCCCTCGGGCAGGTAGCGCTGCGCGCGCTCGAAGTGCGGGTGCGAGGGCAGGCCGGAGTAGCGCACCCAGCTCACGCGCTCGTCCGCCTCGAGCCACTGCGCCACGCGCCGCGCGTTGGCGACGTGCTCGCGCATCCGCTGCGGCAGCGTCTCCACGCCCATCAGCAGCAGGAACGCCGAGTGCGGCGCCAGGGTGGCGCCGATGTCGCGCAGCTGCTCGCTGCGCAGCTTGGTGAGGAACCCGTACTCGGCGAAGTTGCCCCACCAGCTCAGCCCCCCGTAGCTGGGCACCGGTTCGGTCATGGCGGGGAACCTCCCGTTGTCCCACGGGAAGGTCCCGGCGTCCACGACGACGCCGCCCAGGGTGGTGCCGTGCCCGCCGAGGAACTTGGTGGCGGAGTGGATGACGATGTCGGCGCCGTGCTCGATCGGGCGGCACAGGTACGGCGTCGCGGTGGTGGCGTCGACGACCAGCGGGATCCCCGCCGCGTGGGCCACGTCGGCCAGCGCCCCGATGTCCGCGACCACCGTGGAGGGGTTCGCGACCACCTCGGTGAACACGAACCGCGTGCGCTCGGTGATCGCCGCGCGCACCGCGTCCGGTTCCGGCTCGACGAACGCGGTGTCCACGCCGAAGCGGCGCAGCGTCACGTCCAGCTGGGTGACGGTGCCGCCGTAGAGGTTGTTCGAGGCGACGACGTGGTCGCCCGCACCCGCCAGCGCCGCGAACGTCAGGAACTCCGCGGACTGGCCCGAGCTGCACGCCAGCGCGCCCAGCCCGCCCTCCAGGGACGCCATCCGCTCCTCCAGCGCCGCCACGGTGGGGTTGGAGATGCGGCTGTAGATGTTGCCGTACTTCTGCAGCGCGAAGAGGTTCGCCGCGTCGGCGGCGTCCTCGAACACGAAGCTCGTGGTCTGGTAGATCGGCACGGCCCGCGCACCCGTCGTCGGCTCCGGCACCGCCCCCGCGTGCACGGCCCGGGTGCGGAAGCCCCAGGCGCGGTCGCTGCCGTCGGCGGGCCCGCGCCCGACCCGCTGCTGCTCGTCGCTCACGGGGACGATCCTGCCACCCGGCGCCCGCGGCCCCGCGGTGTCGGCGAGCGCGCCTAGACTCCGGCGCGTGGCAGGGCTCATCCACCCCGACGACCTGCGCGCGGTCAAGGAGCGCGTCCGCATCGACGAGGTGGTCGCCGAGCAGGTGACGCTGCGCCCCGGCGGGGTGGGCTCCTTCAAGGGCCTGTGCCCCTTCCACGACGAGCGCACCCCCAGCTTCACGGTGCGCCCCGCGGTCGGCCGGTGGCACTGCTTCGGCTGCGGCGAGGGCGGCGACGCCATCGAGTTCGTCCGCCGCATCGACGGCACGACCTTCACCGAGGCCGTCGAGCGCCTCGCCGAGCGCGCCGGCGTGCAGCTGCGCTACGTCGACGACGGCGGCCGCGCCGGCAAGCGCCCGGCCGGTGCGCAGCAGGCGGGGCAGCGTCAGCGGCTGCTGGAGGCCCACCGGGTGGCCGAGGCCTTCTACGCCGGGCAGCTGGAGCAGTCCGGCCCCGCGGAGACCGCCCGCCGCTTCCTCGCCGAGCGCGGCTTCACCCGCGAGGCCGCCGCCCGCTTCGGGGTCGGCTTCGCCCCCGCCGGCGGCGAGGCGCTGCTGCGCCACCTGCGCGGCGAGGGGTTCAGCGAGGAGGAGCTGGTGACCTCCGGCCTGGCCGGGCAGGGCAAGCGCGGGCTCTACGACCGCTTCCGCGGCCGCCTGGTGTGGCCGATCCGCGACGTCAGCGGCCACACCGTGGCCTTCGGCGCGCGCCGGCTGTTCGACGACGACCGCATCGACGCCAAGTACCTCAACTCGCCCGAGACCCCGGTGTACAAGAAGTCGCAGGCCCTGTACGGCCTGGACCTCGCCAAGCGGGAGATCGCCCGCACCAAGCGGGTCGTCGTCGTCGAGGGCTACACCGACGTCATGGCGTGCCACCTGGCGGGCGTGACCACCGCGGTCGCCACCTGCGGCACCGCCTTCGGCGAGGAGCACGCCCGCGTCGTGCAGCGCATGCTCGGCGACGTCGCCGGCTCCGCCGAGGTGGTCTTCACCTTCGACGGCGACGAGGCGGGTCAGAAGGCGGCGCTGCGGGCCTTCGAGCTGGAGGAGCGCTTCACCGCGCAGACGTACGTGGCGGTCGAGCCGGGCGGGCAGGACCCCTGCGACCTGCGCCTGTCCTCCGGCGACTCCGCCGTGGCCGCCCTGGTCGACGGGCGCGTGCCGCTGTTCGAGTTCGCGATCCGCTCCACGATCTCCCGCTACGACCTGGGCAGCGACCCCGGCCGGCTGGCCGCCCTGGACGCCGCCGCACCGATCGTGGCGAAGATCCGCGACAGCGGGCTGCGGCAGCGCTACGCGGTGAACCTGGACCGGTGGACGGGCTTCCTCGACGAGCGGTTCGTGCTGGACCGGGTGCGCCGGCACGCCCGCGACGGACGCCCCGGCCGGGACGGGCGCGCGGCGCAGCAGCCGGCGCAGCCCGCCCCTCCCGCCACCCCCGCGGCCCCGGTCGACGACGCCGTCGTGCAGCTGGAGCGGTGGGTCCTGGCCTGCGTGCTGCAGGCGCCGTGGGTGGTCGCGGACGACTTCGCCGGCCTGGCCGCGGACGCCTTCGGCGCACCCGGTCACCGCGCCGTGCACGACGCCGTCACCGCCGCCGGCGGGCCGCTGGAGGCCCCGCAGGGGCCGGGGTGGGTGGAGGCGGTGCTCGGCTACGCCGACGGCCCCGTCGCCGCGCTCGTGCAGGAGCTCGCCGTGAGCGACCTGCCCGTCGGCGACGAGGAGGAGCTGGAGCGGTGGGGGCGCTCGCTGGTCGCGACGCTGGCGGGGCAGGCGACCACCCGCGCCGTCGCCGACGCCAAGCGCCGGCTGTGGAGCATCGACGCGGCCGCGCAGCCGGAGGAGTACCGCACGGCCTCGGAGGAGCTGTTCCGGCTGGAGGCGGCGCGGCGGGCCTGGCAGGAGCGCGCCCAGGGCCTGTGAGCCCTGCGCCGCTGCGGGTCCCGGGCCGGCCGGGGCGCCGCACCCCGTGACGCGGGCACCCGTGCGGGACTGGTACGGTTGACGTGCTGTCGCCGGGGGTTCACCCGGTGGTGGTCCCGCATAGCTCAATTGGCAGAGCAGCCGGCTGTTAACCGGCAGGTTGTTGGTTCGAGTCCAACTGCGGGAGCTTCCCGAAGGGGGTCTGCGCACGCAGACCCCCTTCGTCGTCCCCGGGGACCCGCGACCCGTCGGAGGTGCCCGTGCCCGCCCGCCGTTCCGGCGCCCTCGCCGCGATCCTCGTCCCCCTGGTGCTCCTGCTGCTGGCGGTGGCGCTGTGGCGGTCCCTGACCGGAGGTGCCGGCCCGCAGGAGCGCCCCGCCGCGACGGGGGGCGCCGCGCAGGCGCTGGCGGCCCTGGAGGTCCGCGAGGAGACGCCGTCCGCCGACTACCAGCGCACCCGCTTCGGCGAGAGCTGGGTCGACGTCGACGGCAACGGCTGCCGCACCCGCGACGACGTCCTGCGGCGCGACCTCGTCGACGTCCGCCTCGCCGACGACGGCTGCACCGTGCTGTCCGGCACCCTGGCGGACCCCTACTCCGGCGAGGAGATCGCCTTCCGCCGCGGTGAGCGCACCAGCGCCGAGGTGCAGGTGGACCACGTCGTGGCCCTGGCCGACGCCTGGCGCACCGGCGCCCAGGAGCTCAGCGACCAGGAGCGCGTCGCGTTCGCCAACGACCCGCTGGAGCTGCTCGCGGTGGACGGCTCCCTCAACCGGTCCAAGGGCGACGACGACGCCGCCGAGTGGCTGCCGCCGGTGGGGGAGTGCGACTACGTGGCCCGGCAGATCGCCGTCAAGCGCTCCTGGGGGCTGTGGGTGACACCCGCGGAGCGAGACGCGATGGCGGGCGTGCTGGCCGGCTGCCCCGGGCAGGTCCTGCCCGCCTCCTGATCCGGGGAGCGTGCCCCGGGCACGGGCGAGGATGCCCTAGGCTGGCCCGACCATCCAGAGCGGCCGAGAGACCTGGCTCGACGACGCCGCAGCAACCCCCCTCGGGAGGGTGCTCATGCCAGGACCGATGGAGGCTTCGTGAGCTACGCCGGCGACCTCACCCCGCGTGAGGCGTTCGAGTTGCTGCGTGACGACGGCGACGCCGTCCTCGTGGACGTCCGCACCGAGGCGGAGTGGACGTACGTCGGCGTCCCCGACGCCGACGCGCTGCGCAGACCACCGGTGTTCGCCTCGTGGCTCCCGGTGGAGCAGGAGGCGCCCGGTGCGAGGTTCCTGGCGGAACTGGCGCGCGCGGGCGTCGAGCCCGGGCGCGGTGCAGCGGTGGTGTTCCTGTGCCGTTCCGGCAAGCGCTCCGTCGCCGCCGCCGAGGCGGCCACGGCCGCCGGCATCGCCCCCAGCTACAACGTCCTCGACGGTTTCGAGGGCGACCTGGACGAGCACGGGCACCGCGGCGGCGCCGGCTGGCGCGCGCAGGGCCTGCCGTGGAGGCAGTCGTGAGCGAGCAGCAGCCGAACCCCTGGCGCCCCGACACCACCGCCGTGCGCGCGGGCCTGGCCCGCTCGGGGTTCGAGGAGACGTCGGAGGCGATGTACCTCACCTCCGGGTACGTGTACGAGTCCGCCGCCGCCGCGGAGGCCGCGTTCACCGGCGAGGTGGACCGCTACGTCTACTCCCGCTACGGCAACCCCACCGTCTCGGTGTTCACCGAGCGCATGCGGGCCCTGGAGGGCGCCGAGGCGTGCTACGGCCTGGCCAGCGGCATGTCCGCGGTGTTCTACGCCCTGGGGGCGCTGCTGGGCGCCGGGGACCGGGTCGTGGCCGCCCGCAGCCTGTTCGGGTCCTGCTACGTGATCCTCGACGAGATCCTGCCCCGCTGGGGCGTGACGACGGAGTTCGTCGACGGCGAGGACCTCGCGCAGTGGGAACGGGCGCTGGCCGCGCCCGCGCAGGCGGTGTTCTTCGAGACCCCGGCGAACCCCATGCAGACCCTCGTGGACGTCGAGGCGGTCACGGAGCTCGCGCACGCGGCCGGCGCGGTCGTGGTCGTGGACAACGCCTTCGCCAGCCCGGTCGGCCAGCGGCCCCTGCGGTTCGGCGCCGACGTCGTCGTGTACTCCGCGACCAAGCACATCGACGGCCAGGGCCGCGTGATGGGCGGCGCCGTCCTGGGCACCACCGAGTTCATCGAGGGCCGCTTCCAGGAGCTGACCCGGCACACCGGCCCGACGCTGAGCCCGTTCAACGCGTGGACGCTGGCGAAGGGCCTGGAGACCCTGGGGCTGCGGGTGCGGCACTCCGCGGCCACCGCCCTGCGCATCGCCGAGCACCTCGAGGCGAGCCCCGGCGTGCGCTGGGTGCGCTACCCCCTGCTGGCCTCGCACCCGCAGTTCGACCTCGCGAAGCGGCAGATGGAACTGGGCGGCACCGTCGTCACGTTCGAGCTGGACGCCCCCGCCGGCCGCGGCAAGGAACGTGCCTTCGAGGTGCTCGACGCCCTGCGCACCGTCGACATCTCCAACAACCTCGGCGACGCCAAGTCCCTGGCCACCCACCCCGCCACCACCACCCACCGCCGCCTCGGCGAGCAGGGCCGCGCCGCCATCGGCCTGTCCGACGGCGTCCTGCGGCTGTCCGTGGGGCTGGAGGACCCCGAGGACCTGCTCGAGGACCTCGACCGCGCCCTGCGCCGCTGACGACTCCACCCACGAACGGAGACCCCTTGTCCCGCAACGCCCGACGCATCGAGGTCAGCCACGCCGGCAGCCTGCCGCGCACCCCCGAGCTCATCGCGGCCAACGACGCCCGCGAGCTCGCCGAGGACGGCCTGACCCTCCAGCGCACGCCGGAGTTCGACGAACTGCTCACCGGAGCCGTCGTCGACCTCGTGCGCCGCCAGCGCGACCTCGGCATCACCCTCGTCGGCGACGGCGAGTACGGCAAAGCCATGTCCAGCGCCGTGGACTACGGCGCCTGGTGGTCCTACTCCTTCCAGCGGGTGGCCGGGCTGGAGGTCACCGAGGAGAACATCTTCAACCAGCCCACCGTCCGCTCCGAGCCCGGGAACGTCCGGCTCACCAGCTTCACGGACCGCCGCGACCGGCAGCTGTTCGCCGAGGCGTACGCCGACCCCGAGTCCGGCGTCTCCACCGGCAGGATCGCCACCGCCTTCCCCGCCACCACCGGCCCGTTGAGCTACACCGGCCAGGACGCCATCGCCTCCGACGTCGCGAACCTCGTCGCCGGACTGGACGCGGCCGGCCTGGACCGCAGCCAGGGGTTCATCACCTCCCTCTCGCCCGGCAGCGGCGCGCGCATCTCCGACCGGTACTACGCCACCGAGGAGGAGCACATCTGGGCGTGGGCGGAGGTGATGCGCGAGGAGTACCGCGCCGTCGTCGACGCCGGCCTCGTCCTGCAGATCGACGACCCGTCCATCGCGGAGAACTGGGACCAGATCAACCCCGAGCCCAGCGTGGAGGACTACCGCGCGTTCACGAGGATCCGCGTGGAGGCCCTCAACCACGCCATCCGCGACCTGCCCGCCGAGCAGGTCCGGTTCCACCTGTGCTGGGGCAGCTGGCACGGCCCGCACACCACCGACATCGAGTTCCGGCACATCGCCGACCTCATGCTGGAGATCAACGCCGGTTCCTACTCCTTCGAGGCGGCCAACGCCCGCCACGAGCACGAGTGGAAGATCTGGAAGGACCTGGAGCTCCCGGCGGGCAAGAAGATCGTGCCAGGTGTCGTCGGTCACGCCACGAACGTCGTTGAGCACCCCGAACTCGTCGCCGACCGCATCGAGCGCTTCGCCTCGGTGGTGGGGGCGGAGAACGTCGTCGCCGCCACCGACTGCGGCCTCGGCGGGCGGATCCACCCGCAGATCGCCGTCGCGAAGCTCGCCGCCCTCGGCGAGGGGGCGGCGATCGCCAGCCGGCGCCTGTTCGGCTGACGCGCCGGCCGCCGGTCCCGCGCGGCCCGCGGCCGGTGCGGTTCCGGCTGCGCAGCGCGCCGGGGTGGAGGGGTTGCTCGGTTCGCCCCCGTCGGTGGTGACCGTTCCAGTACGGTGCGCGCAGGAGCACAGCCGCTCCGGCCGCACGTGCGAGGGGGAACCGTGGGAGTGGGGACGTGGAGGCGGTGCGGCGCTGCCGCGGTGGTGGCCGCGGCCGGCATCGGGATCCTCGGGGCGGGGCCGGCGACGGCCGACCACCCCGGCGACCGCGACTGCTCGGACTTCGCCCACCAGGAGGACGCGCAGGCGTGGCTGGACGCCCACCCCGGCGACCCGGACCGCCTGGACGCCGACGACGACGGCCTCGCCTGCGAGAGCCTGCCGGACCGCGGCGGCGCGCCGGCACCCACGCCCGTCCCCACCCCGGCGCCCGACTGCCTGTGGGGCGCGATCGAGGACCGGTACGCCGGCACCGGCGGAGCCGGTGGCTCCCTCGGCGAGGTCGTGCAGTGCCAGACGCCCACGCCGGTCGAGGCCGGTGAGTACGCGCACTTCCGGGGCGGGTCGATCCACCGTTCGGACAGCACCGGCGCGCAGTTCACCCGTGGCGCCATCCGGGAGAAGTGGGCCGCCACCGGCTGGGAGAGCGGTCGTCTCGGCTTCCCGGCCACCAGCGACACCGCCACCCCCGACGGGCGCGGCTGGTACACCCACTTCCAGGACGGCTCGGTGTACTTCTCGCCCTCGACGGGCGCGCACTTCACCGCGGGCGCCATCCGCGGCGAGTGGGCGTCGCACGGCTGGGAGGCCGGCCGTCTCGGCTTCCCCGCCACCGACGACACCCCCACCCCGAACGGGCGCGGCTGGTACACCCACTTCCAGGGCGGGTCGGTCTACTGGAGCCCCGCGACCGGCGCGCACACCGTCGCCGGAGGCATCCGCGACGCCTGGGCGAAGCAGGGGTGGGAGGACGGCCCGCTCGGCTTCCCCGTGGAGGACGAGCACGAGGGGGACCAGGGCCGGACCGTGCAGCAGTTCCAGGGCGGCTACATCAGCTACGCCCCCGCCGACGGTGCGCGGACCACCCTCGCGGAGTGGCTGCCCGACGAGTGAGGTCGGGGCCGGGGCGGCCAGCTAGGCTTGAGGTGCGCGGCCGGCCCCGGACCCCCGGGTGGGGACACGGCCGCGAGGGGCGGTAGCTCAGCCGGTCAGAGCAGGGAACTCATAATTCCTCGGTCGTGGGTTCGAGCCCCACCCGCCCCACTGCGTGCTGACCTCCGCGTGCGAACGCCCCCACCCGGCAGGGTGGGGGCGTTCGTTCTCCGGGGTCGTCCGTCAGCGGAAGTCGAGGTCCGCGTCGAGCACCTCGGTGTGCGTGCCCAGCAGTCGCGTCGGGTTGCCGTTCGCGTCGAGCGCGTAGCGGTGGGAGACCAGTTCCGTGGCGTGCAGGTGCGTGAACGCACCCGTGGAACCCTCCGGGCACGTCATGCCGTAGATCGGGTCGCCGTAGTTGGAGCGCTCGATCTCCCCGAGGTCGATCGGGGCGCCGACGACCCGGGTGGCGGTGCGGCTGGCCGGCACGAGCACGTCCCCGTTCGCGGCGAAGGGCCCGGCGTACCCGTACTCGGTGTTCCCGGCGCTGTACTCGCCCAGGAGCTGCTCCGTACCGGGCACCTCGGAACCGCCGTCGGTGAAGCAGGCCGCGTACCCGTCGCCGGTGAGCAGGTTGGCGACGCCGGTGGCCGCCGGGCCGGCGGGGGCGGAGACGACGGGGGAGTAGCCCTCCAGCGTCGTGCTGAAACCGGCGGTGGCGGTGACCTTCTCGGTGCGGGTGTTGTTGCGCTCGTCCGACTCGCGGATCCGCCGGGCGTCGTCCACGTAGGCGGTGATCGCGGTGGTGCCCGCGGCCGCGGTCCAGGTGGCGCCGGCGGGGCCGCCGTTCGCGGTGACGGTGACGCTCTGACCCGGGGCCAGGGAACGGGTGTGCCGGTCGGCCCAGGTGACGGTGGCGCCGCCGGGCGTGCGGAACCCGACGCCGTGCACGACGCCCGCGGGCGTGCGCTTCGTGCCCCTGTTCTTGATGGTGGCCTTGAAGGTGACCTGCTGGCCGGCGGTGACGGCCTGCGGGCTCCACGCCACGTCGGTGACGACCAGGTCGGGTGCCGGTGCGGCCGCCGTGGCCGGCGCGGCGACCGTGAGTGACGCGACGAGTGCTGCGCCGCCCACGACGGCGGCGCTGATGGAGCGCTTCACGATGATTCCCCCCTGAACGGATTCCCCCGTGCGGGCTGCGGGTGATGACCCTCAGCCACCACCCAGCATAGGAACTCGCCCGATCAGCCGCAGTCGAATGCGCAACGTCACCACGTGGGCGGTGGACGTCACCCGGACGGGCTAGTCAGGTCCCGTCCGCGAACGCTTCAGCGGCAGGTGACGCCGACGCAGGCGGGTGCGGTGCCGGCGTCCCGCACGCGGTTGCCGTCGCCGCTGGCCGCGGGAGCCACGATCCCGTGGCCGCTGACGCGCCGCACGTCGTTGTGCGCGACGGTGGCGGTGGCGGTGTCGTACTGCGTGTCGGGCGTGTAGAGGATCCCGTGGCCGCCGGCGTCGCGGACGCGGTTGCGGGTGACGGTGAAGTACCCGGACGTCTCCGCGTGCGACGCCCCCACCGAGATGGCGTCGCCCGACGTGCGCCGGACGTCGTTGCCGTCGATGCGGACGTCGCGGTGCCCGTACGCGCTGACCTCGATGCCGTGCGTCGCGTCGCTGATCCGGTTCCGGGTGACGTCCACGTCGGAGCCGCCGTGGGGCAGGTCGACACCGGCGTCGGCGTTCCTGATGGTGTTGCGGGAGATCAGGCCGCGCTCGTCGTCCTGGGACTCCGTCAGCGAGATGCCGTCGTTGCCCCCGGCGTCGACGCTGTTGCCCACGACGCGGGGCGCGACGGCCAGCAGGCTGATCGCCGGCCCGCTGTCCGGTGCCGTGCTGATGACCCGGTTGCCCTGGACGACGGGTCGCACCGCGTACTGCAGGTCGAGGCTGCCGCGCACGCGGGACGCGCGCAGGGACGCGTCGTCGGCCTGGTAGATGCGGACGACCCCGTCCACCGCCAGGTACGACAGGGCGACCCGGTGCGCGTTCTGCACCTCCACGTCCCCGCTCACGCGGCCGCCGGTGACGCGCACGTCCGCGATCTCGGCCCCCTCGGTGGCCGGGTGGACGGTCAGCGCCGGGCCCGTGGTCGAGCGCAGGAGCCTGCCGCCCAGGTTCAGCTCCACGCCGTCGCCGGTGACGGTGAGCGCCGGGCCCGGGCACACGAGGTCGCTGCGCAGCGTCGTGTCCTCGGTGATGGTGGCTCCGCAGCTCACCGAGGGCGCAGCCGCGACCGCCGGCGTGGCGATCAGGGCGGTCGACGCGGTCAGGGCAGCGGTCAGGATCTTGCGCACGGTTCCCCCAGGGGTGCTCTCCGGGGCACTCGCCCGGCTCACCTGGACAACGCTAACGGGCGCCTGTGTGTTACACAGAGTAATTAACGGGTCTACTCAGCGTTTTCCTGGGGAGAGCTTCACCCGTTCGGCGCAACGGCCCTCACCGTCGGTGAGGCGCACGGAGCACCCGGGGGCGCAGGCCCGGCCCTACCGCCACAGGCGCCCGTGCCAGGTCAGGCCCTTGAACAGGCGCACCGCGAAGCGCCCCCGCGAGTCGACCGTCGCCCGCCCGATGCGCTTGGAGACGCTCACCCCGCGGTTCGAGGCGTTCACCCGGAAGCCGCGGCCGAGGTTCCTCGACCGGCGGAAGATCAGACCCATGCGCGTCGAACGGGCCGGTGCACCGCCCGGTTCCGCGACGCCCCGGCCTCCCTCAGAGCAGGTAGCGGTACAGCGGCTCGGCCGCCGAGATCCGCTCGAAGGAGGGGGGAGCCGCGGCCATCCGCTCCAGCAGCGCCGGCAGGTCGTCGCGCGCCGGGATCTCGATGCCCACCAGGGCCGGCCCCGTCTCGCGGTTGCTGCGCTTGACGTACTCGAACAGCGTGATGTCGTCGTCCGGCCCCAGCACCTCGTCGAGGAAGCGGCGCAGCGCCCCCGGCTCCTGCGGGAACTCCACGAGGAAGTAGTGCTTGCGGCCCTCGTGCACCAGGGCCCGCTCCACGACCTCCGCGTACCGGCTGAGGTCGTTGTTGCCTCCCGAGACGACGCACACCACGCTCTGCCCCGGCTCCACCCGCACCGCCTCGGCCAGGGCGGCCGTCGCCAGCGCCCCCGCCGGCTCGGCGATGATCCCGTCGGTCTGGTACATCGCCAGCATCTCCACGCAGATCGCGCCCTCCGGCACCGTCACCAGCTCCACCGGTGCGCCCGCGACCACCGCGTGCGTGACGTCCCCCACCCGCCGCACCGAGGCGCCGTCGACGAAGGAGTCCACCTCCTCCAGCCGCACGGGACGCCCGGCCGCCAGCGCCGCCGCCATCGACGGCGCCCCCGCCGGCTCCACGCCCACGACCCGCACCCCCGGGTGCCGCTCGCGCACCCACGTCAGCACCCCCGCCAGCAGCCCGCCACCGCCGACGGGCACCACCAGCACGTCCGGCGGCGCCTCGCCCAGCTCGGCCAGCTGCTCGACGACCTCCACCGCCACGGTCCCCTGACCGGTCAGCGTGCGCGGGTCGTCGAAGGCCGGGACGACCGTCGCGCCCGTCTCCACCGCGTCGCGCGCCGCGGCGGCCGCCGCGTCGTCGTAGGTGTCGCCCAGGACGACCGTCTCCACGAACTCCCCGCCGAGGGCGCGGATGCGGTCGCGCTTCTGCCGCGGGGTGGTGCGCGGCACGTACACGCGCCCGCGCACCCGCAGGGTCGCGCACGCGTGCGCCACGCCCTGCGCGTGGTTGCCGGCGCTGGCGGTGACCACGCCCCGGGCGCGCTCGCCGGCGGAGAGCTGCGCGATGAGGTTGTAGGCGCCGCGCAGCTTGTAGGAGCGCACCACCTGCAGGTCCTCGCGCTTGAGCCGCACCCGCGCCCCCGTGGCCGCCGACCAGCGCGCGCTCGGCTGGAGCGGGGTGCGGGTGGCGACCCCGGCCAGGCGCCGGGCGGCCGCCTCGACCGCCGCGGCGTCGGGCGGGGGCGTCGTCGCGGCCGGGTGCGGCACCTCTAACGTCATGCCCCGATCCTCCCGTGCTCGCGGCCGTGCCGGTGACCAGGGGCGAGCGGGACGACGGGACGAGCGGGACGAGCGGGGGAGGGGCGCGGTGGGGGACGTCGCGCGCACGGTGGCGCTGTTCGCGGCCGCCGCGGTGCTGGAGATCGGCGGCGCCTGGCTGGTGTGGCAGGGGGTGCGCGAGCACCGCGGCTGGTGGTGGTGCGGGCTGGGGGCGCTCGCCCTGGCCGGCTACGGCTTCGTCGCCGCCCTGCAGCCGGAGGCGTCCTTCGGGCGGGTGCTCGCCGCCTACGGCGGCGTCTTCGTCGCCGGCTCGCTGCTGTGGGGGGTGGCCGTGGACGGCTTCCGCCCCGACCGCTGGGACCTGGCCGGGGCGTCGGTGTGCCTGGTGGGTGCGGGGATCATCGTGCTCGCACCGCGCGGCGGGACGTGAGGGTGGTGCCGGACCGGGAAGCGCCTCACGGCGCATCGCCGCTCGTAGCGGCTCCAGTTGGGACCCGGGGCTACCGCGGCCCGGCACCACGACCATTGTAACGAGACGACCACCCGTCGGTCGCGGTGGCGACGTGGCGACGGCGGCGCGGCGGCGGCGCGGCGGCCCGGTGGGGAGTCAGCCGAGCTCGCCCGCCCGCCAGCGGTGGGCCACCGCCTCCAGCTGCTCGGCGGTGCGCAGCAGCCGCGCGGCCGAGCGCGTCATCGCCGTCGCCGCGTCCTCGCGCTCACCGGCGCGCCCGGCGTGCCCGGGCTCGTCGGCGTGGTGGGCGCGCCCGACCGCCACGATGCGGCAGAAGGCCGCGGCCCGCTCCAGCGTCACGGCGAAGTCGCCCTCCGCCACGCCGGCGAGGACCTCGTCGACGACCGCGACCACCTCGGCCGGTCCCGGCGGGTCGGCCACCCCGGCCAGCACCTCCAGCACCGGCGTGTGCCGGCGCCCCTCGGCGTACTGGCGCGCCACCGACGACGGCGAGCGCTGCACCCACGTGCGCAGCACGTACAGCCGCCACAGCGCACCCGCCAGGGAGTCCGCCGGGGCGTCGGCCCACAGGGACGCGATGACCTCCAGCCCCTCCTCCTGCGCCAGGCGCACCACGCGGCGGGTGATCTCGGCGTCGCGCGCCGAGCGGGCCCCGTGCACCAGGGCGCTGGCGGCCGCGTGCGCGGCCTCCTGCACCGCGGAGGGGTCCACGCCGCCGGCCAGGGCGACCAGGGCGTCGTCCCCGGGCATCGCGGGGCGGTGGTGGCGGCGGGGCGGCTGCGCGCCGGGGGAGTCGGGCACGCACCGATGGTGCCACCGGGCACCCGACCCGCCACCGGGCGGTGCAGCGGTGGGCGCCGGCCGGGCCCGGCGGTCAGCCGGTGAAGGGCGGCGGGGGAGCGGCCAGCGTGGCGCGCGGGCAGTCCCGCAGCCGCAGGCCGCCGTGGCTGAGGGCCTCGTCGCACAGCGACTCCACCGTCCAGCCCAGGTCGCTGCCGAAGCGGGTGACGGTCACCCGGTAGACGGTGATCTCGTAGCGGGTCGGGGTGCCGTAGGCGACGTGGACGCGGCCGATCAGCTCGGCGCCGGCCACGTTCTCCGGGCCGTTCCACGGCCGGTCGAAGCGGCTCCACAGGCTGGGGCCGCTCTGCCACACGCCGCCGTTCTGCACGTCGCGCAGCGCCAGCTCCACGAGCACCGCGCGCGCGGCCTCCTCGGGGACGATGGCGGCTGGCCGGATGACCTCGGAGACCTCGCCCTGCGGGGACGCCCCGGGGACCGCGGCCGGCTGCTGGTGCACGCCGACCCATCGGCACGCCGGGCCGGCGGCTGAAGCGCGACACGCGCACGGGCGTGCGCCGACCGGGTGGTGGTGCGCGCGGTAGCGGTGAGGCATGATGAACGCAACAGCACGTCCGGTAGTCGTTCGGACACGTTCATCTGTGCGTGGTGCGAGGTCGTTGGGGAAGACGCCCTTCACACCGATGCAGAGGAGGACGGGATGTCCGGTGCGATGACCCGCGGCGTGCTCTACGTGCACTCCGCACCGCGAGCGCTCGTCCCGCACATCGAGTGGGCGGCCGGCGGTGTCCTCGGCGTGCGCGTGTCCTGCGACTGGACGCCGCAGCCGATCGCGCAGGGCTGCCTGCGCGCGGAGCACTCCTGGCAGGCCCCCCAGGGCTCCGGGGCCCGGCTGGCCTCCGCGCTGCGCGGCTGGGCCCACCTGCGCTTCGAGGTCACCGAGGAACCCAGCCAAGGCTGCGACGGCGGTCGCTGGAGCCACACCCCGTCCCTGGGGATCTTCCACGCCGTCACCGACGTGCACGGCAACGTGCAGGTCCCCGAGGACCGTGTGCGCGCCGCCCTGGAGCTGCTCGACGGCCCGGCAGCCGACCCCGCCGCCGCGCGCCGCGCCCTCGCGCTGGCCGTCGGCGAGGCGTGGGACCGCGAGCTGGAGGTCTTCCGGCACGCCGGGGACGACACCCCCGTGCGCTGGCTGCACCACGTGGGCTGAGCGCCGTCCCGCGTTCCGTCCG
>NZ_JALBVB010000056.1:590354-632327 GCF_022669155.1 Kineococcus sp. TRM81007
GCGGGGCCCTCTCGCGTCCGGCTCAGACCGAGGCGAAGACCAGGCTGATGTTGTGGCCGCCGAAGCCGAAGGCGTTGTTCAGGCCCACCAGCCGGCCGGTGCCGTTCAACGGCCGGGCGTCCTTGCGCACCACGTCGAGGCTGACGTCCGGGTCCAGGTCGTCGACGTTGATGGTCGGCGGCGCCGTGCGCTCCTGCAGCGCCCGCACCGTCAGGATGCTCTCCACGGCACCGGCTGCGCCCAGGAGGTGGCCCGTCATCGACTTCGTCGCCGAGACCGCGACGCCGTCCACGGCGTCGCCCAGGGCCAGGCGCAGGCCCTTGTCCTCGGCGACGTCGCCGGCCGGGGTCGACGTGGCGTGGGCGTTGACGTGGTGCAGGTCCGCCGGGGTCAGGTCCGCCGACCGCAGCGCGTCGCGCACGGCCCGGGCGACACCGGCGCCCTCCGGCTCCGGGGCGGCCACGTGGTGGGCGTCCGCGGACAGCCCCGCGCTCAGCAGCTCGGCGTGGACGCGAGCGCCGCGGGCGCGGGCGTGCTCCTCGGACTCCAGCACGACGATGCCGGCGCCCTCACCCAGGACGAAGCCGTCGCGCTGGGTGTCGAAGGGGCGTGAAGCCCGCGCAGGGTCCTCGTTGCGCCGCGACAGGGCGTGCATGGCCGCGAAGGAGGCGATGGGCAGCGGGTGGATGGCCGCCTCGGTGCCGCCGGCGATGACGATGTCGGCGCGCCCGGTGCGGATCATGTCGGCGCCGTAGGCCAGCGCCTCCGCGCCCGAGGCGCAGGCGCTGACCGGGGTGTGGGCGCCGGCGCGGGCGGTGAACTCCAGGCTGATCGCCGCGGTCGGGCCGTTGCCCATGAGCATCGGCACCGTCAGGGGCAGGACGCGGCGGGCGCCCTTCTCCCGCAGCGTGTCGTAGGCCGTCAGCAGGGTCCAGATGCCGCCGATCCCGGTGGCGACCACCGACGCGAGCCGCAGCGGGTCCACCTCGGGGGTGCCGGCGTCCGCCCACGCCTCGCGGGCGGCGATCACGGCGAACTGCTGGGAGGGGTCCAGCCGCTTGATCTCGCGGCGCTCCAGGACGTCCTCGGCCGGGACGGCGGCCTGGGCGCCGAACGTCACGGGCAGGTCGTACTCCTGGGTCCAGGAGGCGCTGAACGGCCGTGCGCCGGACCGGCCGGCGAGCGCGCCCTCCCACGTGGAACGGACGTCCCCGCCGAGCGGTGTCGTCGCTCCCATCCCGGTGACGACGACGCGGCGAGCGGTCGCGGTCATGGTCGGTCAACTCCTTCTCGAGCGGTGACGGCTGTGGTGCCGGGCCGGCCCGCTGCGTGCGGGCCGGCCTCGCGGCGGTGCAGGCTGCTCAGCCCTGGGCCTGGGAGATGTAGGCGACGGCGTCGCCCACGGTCCGCAGGTTCTTCACGTCCTCGTCGGGGATGCGCACGCCGAACTTCTCCTCGGCGTTCACCACGATCGTCATCATCGACAGCGAGTCGATGTCGAGGTCGTCGGTGAAGGACTTGTCGGCCTGCACGCTGTCGGTGGGCAGGCCCGTCTCCTCGTTCACGATCTCGGCGAGACCGCTGAGGATCTCCTGCTCACTGGCCATGCGTAGCTCCTTCGGTGGGGGTGACCGGGGGGCCGGTCACCTCGTCGGCCTGGTGCGCGCCTCGCGCCCAGGGGTCTGGGACCGGGCGGGGACACCGCCCGGGACGGCTCACGGCAGGCGGACGACCTGCGCGGCGTAGGACAGGCCCGCGCCGTAGCCGATGAGCAGCGCCAGGCCGCCCGAGGGGGCGTGCCCGTCGGCCATGGCGCGCTCCATCGCCAGCGGCACGCTGGCCGCGGAGGTGTTGCCCATGTCGACGATGTCGCGGGCCACGTGCACCGACTCCGGCAGCTTGAGCTGCTTGACCATCGCGTCGATGATGCGCGCGTTCGCCTGGTGCGGCACGAAGACGTCGATGTCCTCCGCCCGCACGCCGGCGGCGTCGAGGGCGCGCTGCGCGACGGGGGCCATCTGCCACACCGCCCAGCGGAAGACGGACTGCCCCTGCTGCTCCAGGTAGGGCCACTTGACCGGCTCCTGGGCGGCGGCCTCCGCGGCGATCGGGTCGGCCATGGCGGCGGCGTGCGAGGAGCGCAGCTCCAGCCAGGAGAACTTCGAGCGGATGGCGTCGGCCTGGGCGCCGTCCGAGCCCCACACGGTGGGGCCGATGCCCACCTCGTCGGAGGCGCCGACCACGGCCGCGCCCGCGCCGTCGGCGAACAGGAACGCCGTGGAGCGGTCGTGCTTGTCCGTGAAGTCGGAGAGCTTGTCGACGCCCACCACGAGCACGTTGCCCGCGGTGCCGCCGCGCACGAGGTCCCCGGCCAGGGCGATGCCGTGGCAGAAGCCCGCGCACCCGGCGGAGATGTCGAACGCCGCGGCGGGGGTGGCGCCGAGGCGGTCGGCCAGCACCGCGGCGGCGGCCGGCGTCTGGTACGGGTAGGAGACGGTCGCCAGGACCACCGCGTCGACGTCGGAGCCGGTCAGGCCCGCGGCGGCCAGCGCCTTGGCGGCGGCGTCCTCGGACATCTCGACCACGCCGACGTCCTCCGCCGCCCAGCGGCGGGTGCGGATGCCGGTGCGCTGCTGGATCCACTCGTCGGAGGAGTCGATCCAGGTGCACACCTCCTCGTTGTCGATGACGCGCGGCGGGCGGTGCGCGCCGACGCCGAGGATCCGCGCGTGGCGGGCGGCGGGGGACTTGATGCTGGTCACTGGACGTCTCCTGCGCCGGACGTCGCGACCGGGGTCGCGCCGTGCTCGGCGATCATGGTGCGGGCCCGCTCGAGGTCGGCGGGCGTCTTCAGGGCGAGGACGTCGATCCCCTTCAGCTGGCGCTTGGCGAGGTTCACCAGCGTGCCCGCGGGCGCCAGCTCGATCAGCGCGGTGACGCCGAGGCGCCGGAACGACTCGGTGCACAGGTCCCAGCGCACCGGGCGGCCGACCTGCGCCACCAGGCGGCGCAGCAGCTCACCGCCGTCGGTGACGAGCTCGCCGTCGGCGTTGGCGGCCAGCGGCACGCTCGCCGTGCCCGGCTCCAGGCCGGCGGCCAGCTGGCCCAGGGTGCCGGCGGCGGGGGCCATGTGCTCGGTGTGGAAGGCGCCGGCGACCTGCAGCGGCACGACGCGCGCCTTCGCGGGCGGCTGGTCCGCCAGGGCGGCCAGGGCGCCCAGCTCGCCGGCGGCCACGACCTGCCCGCCGCCGTTGTCGTTGGCGGCCGTCAGCCCCAGGCGCTCCAGCGCGGCGGCGACCTCGGCGGGGTCGCCGCCCAGGACGGCGCTCATGCCGGTGGGCCGCACGGCCGCGGCGGCGGCCATGGCGCGACCGCGCTCGCGCACGAGCACCAGGGCCTGCTCCGGGGTCAGGGCCCCGGCGGCGGCCGCCGCGGTCAGCTCGCCGACGGAGTGGCCGGCGACGGCGCCGGCGACGCGTGCCAGCTCGGCGGGGCCCGCGACCAGCTCGCGCAGCGCCACCAGGCCCGCGGCGACGATCAGCGGCTGGGCCACCGCGGTGTCGCGCAGGGTCTCGGCGTCGGAGACGGTGCCGTGCGCCACGAGGTCGTCGCCGACGACGGCGGAGGCCCAGCGCAGGCGGTCGGCCACGCCGGGCAGCTCCAGCCAGGGGGCCAGGAAGCCCGGCGACTGCGAGCCCTGACCGGGGAAGACGAAGACGAGCACCCGATGAGACTGCCCCGTGCCGCCTGGTGTTCACGGTCACGACGCTCACGGACTTTACCCGCACACGTTGTGGGAAACCTACAAACCGTGCGGGGCCCCGTGCGAGCCGGGCACGGTGGGTGAGGGTCCGTCACCGCCTTCACGGGGTGTCGCGCCCGGCTTCCCGGCCACCCGGGGGAGCGGCCTGGGCCAGCCGCCCCAGCGCCAGCGCGACCTGCAGCACGAACCGTTCGCGGGGCTCGTTGGGCGTCCAGCCGCACACCTCCCCCACCCGGCGCAGCCGGTAGCGCACGGTGTTGGCGTGGACGAACAGCGAGCGCGCGCACGCCTCCAGCGACCCGCCGGAGTCCAGGTAGGCGGCCAGCGTCTCCAGCAGCGCCCCGCCCGCCCCGGCCAGCGGCACGTAGGCGCGGTCCACCAGCGCCCGGCGCGCCGTCGCGTCGCCCGACAGCGCACGCTCCGGCAGCAGGTCGTCCGCCTCCACCGGCCGCGGCGCGCGCGGCCACGCCCGCGCCGCCACCACCCCGGCCAGCGCCGCGCGCGCCGAGCGCGCCGCCACCGGCAGCGAGGGGACCGTGGGGCCCACCACGACCGGCCCCGGCCCGAACTCGGCGGCCGCCAGCGCCTCCGCCGTCGCGCGGACGTCCGCCACCCCGGACAGGACGACGACCAGGCGGTCGCCCTGCACCCCCACCAGGGCCTCCCCGCCGGCCGCCCGCGCCGCCTTGCGCACCCGCGGCACCACCCCGCCGGGAGCCTGCTCGCCCGCCGCGCCGATGACGACGGCCGTGGGGGCGTCCATCGTCCAGCCCAGCGCCGCCGCGCGGGAGGCGATGGTGTCCTCCCCGTCACCGCGCAGCACGGCGTCCACCACCAGGGCCTCCAGCCGCGCGTCCCAGGCGCCGCGCGACTCCGCGGCCCGCGCGTACACGGCGGCCGCCGCGAAGGCCACCTCCCGCGAGTAGCGCAGCAGCGCCTCCCGGGCGCGCACCTGCTCACCCGGTCGCGCGTCGCCCACGACCGCGTCCAGGCCCTCCTCCACGACCGTGATGGCGGTGCGCACCAGCTCCACGGTCTGCTGCAGCGTCACCGAGCGCATCAGCTCGCGCGGCGCCGTGCTGAAGACCGCGGTGGCCGCCAGCACCGCCGGCTCCGGCTCGGTCAGCCAGCGCACGAAGTCCGTGAACCCCGCCTGCGCCACCAGCCCCACCCAGGAGCGCTCGTCCGGTGGCAGCGCCGCGTACCAGGGCAGGGCGGCGTCCATGCGCGCCGCGATGGCCGAGGCGAACGTCCCCGCGGCCGCCTCCAGCCGGCGCACCGTCTCCTCGGACAGCTCGGCGGGGGGCTGGGGCACGTGCGCGAGCGTACGGCGACGGGCCGCCCCGAGGCCGCTGGGCTAGGGTTCGAGGACGGCGCCCTCTGCCCGCACCGGCACCGCCGGCCCCGGTGGCCGGCACCGCACACCCGCCGGGACCCGCCGCGGGGACCGACGAGGACGCCGGGGAGGGACGCATGGGACTGCTCGACCGCTGGCGCCGACGCCCCGCGGAAGCCGAGAGGACGGGTGAGGCCGGCCGCCGCCGGCGCCGCCGCCCGGCCCCGGCCGCCCCCGTGGGGGAGACCGCGCTGCGCGAGACCCTGCACGACGACCCGAACGACGAGACGGCCTTCGACGCCCTGGCCGAGACCGTGCGCACCCGCGCCGCCGAGGCCCACGTGGCGGACCACCCCGCCGAGGGCCACGAGGCCGAGGACGCCCGCCGCGCCGCCGACAACGCGGTGTGGGCCCTGGCCGAGGAGCTGGCGCAGAGCCCCAAGGCGTGGCGCCCGCTGCTGGTGATGGGACGGCTGTCCCTGCAGGACGACCGCGAGGCCGCCCTGCGGCGCCTGGGCATCGCCGCCGAGCGCGACTCCTCCGGCACCGCCCTCGCGCAGGCGCTCGGGATCCTGCGCGAGGGCGGCATGAACGACGAGGCGCTGAGCCTGGGCGTGGGCCACTGGCGACCGCGCGAGCACGACGTGGAGGCCGGCCGGCACCTGGTGGCCGCCGCCATCGACTCCGGCCGCCTGGCCGAGGCGCGCCGGCACCTCAAGGCGCTGGGGGAGCACCCCGACCAGGGGCGCGTGGCCCCGCTGCGCGCCGAGCTGGAGGACGCCATCGCCAGGGCCGACCGCTCGCGGCACTGACGACGGCCGCCCCGCTGCGCACGCACGAGGGCCCCGCACCGCGAGCTCGCGGTGCGGGGCCCTCGTCGTGGCGGGGCGGGGTCAGCTCTCCCCGCCGGCGCTGCCGCTGCGGCCGGCGCGCACGTCGTGCAGGCGGTACTTCTCGATGGCCTGGCCGGGTGCGCGCCAGTCCACCTCCCCGCGACGGGCGAGCACCTCGAGGGCGCGCACCGCCACCGACGGGCCGTCGATGTGGTAGTACCGGCGCGCGGCGGCGCGGGTGTCGGAGATGCCGAACCCGTCGGCGCCCAGCGAGTCGAACTCGCCCGGCACCCACTGCCGGATCTGGTCCGGCACCGCGCGCATCCAGTCGCTGACCGCGACCACGGGACCGGGCGCGTCCTTCAGCTTCTGCGTCACGTACGGCACCCGCGACTCGTCACCGGGGTTGAGGAAGGCGTGCTCGTCGCACGCCAGACCGTCGCGGCGCAGCTCGTTCCAGCTCGTCACCGACCACACGTCGGCCACCACGCCGAAGTCGTCCTTCAGCAGCTGCTGCGCCTCCAGCGCCCACGGCACCCCGACGCCGGAGGCCAGCAGCTGGGTGCGCGGTCCGTCGCCCTCGCCGACGGACACGCGGTGCAGGCCGCGCAGGATGCCCTCGACGTCCACGTCCGCCGGCTCGGCCGGCTGGACCATCGGCTCGTTGTAGACCGTCAGGTAGTACATGACGTTCTCGGGGCTCTCGCCGTACATGCGGCGCAGGCCGTCCTTGACGATGTGCCCGATCTCGTACGCGTACGCCGGGTCGTAGGAGACGACCGCCGGGTTCGTGGAGGCCAGCAGCAGCGAGTGCCCGTCGCCGTGCTGCAGGCCCTCGCCCGCCAGCGTGGTGCGGCCCGCGGTGGCGCCGACGAGGAAGCCGCGGGTCATCGTGTCGGCCGCGGCCCACAGGTTGTCGCCGGTGCGCTGGAAGCCGAACATCGAGTAGAAGATGTAGATCGGCACCATCGGCTCGCCGTGGGTGGCGTAGGAGGAGCCGGCGGCGGTGAACGCCGAGACGGAACCGCTCTCGTTGATGCCGACGTGCAGGATCTGACCCTGCTCGGACTCCTTGTACGCCAGCATCAGCTCGCGGTCGACCGACGTGTAGTTCTGCCCGTGGGGGTTGTAGATCTTGATCGTCGGGAACAGCGAGTCCATGCCGAAGGTGCGGGCCTCGTCGGGGATGATCGGCACGACGCGCTTGCCGAACTCCTTGTCGCGCATGAGGTCCTTCAGCAGCCGGACGAACGCCATCGTGGTGGCGATCTCCTGCTTGCCCGAGCCCCTGGCCGCGACCTTGTAGGCGTCGTCGGCGGGCAGGTGCATCGGGGCGTGCTGCACGCGGCGCTGCGGCACCGGACCGCCGAGGTCGGCGCGGCGCTTGTGCAGGTACTGGATCGCCTCGTCGCCGTCGCCCGGGTGGTAGTACGGCGGGTGGTACGGGTCCTTCTCCAGCTGCTCGTCGCTGATCGGGATGCGCAGCGAGTCGCGCAGGAGCTTGAGGTCCTCCAGCGTGAGCTTCTTCATCTGGTGGGTCGCGTTGCGGCCCGCGAAGTGCGGCCCCAGGCCGTAGCCCTTGATGGTCTTGGCGAGGATCACCGTCGGCTGGCCGGTGTGCTGGGTCGCCGCGCGGTAGGCCGCGTACACCTTGCGGTAGTCGTGGCCACCGCGCTTGAGCGACCAGATCTCGTCGTCGCTCATGCCGGCGACCAGCTTGGCGGTGCGCTCGTCGCGGCCGAAGAAGTTCTCGCGCACGTAGGCGCCGTTCTCCGCCTTGAACGTCTGGTAGTCCCCGTCGGGGGTGGCGTTCATCAGGTTCACCAGGGCGCCCTGGCCGTCGGCGGCCAGCAGCGAGTCCCACTCGCGCCCCCACAGGACCTTGATGACGTTCCAGCCCGCGCCGCGGAAGAACGCCTCCAGCTCCTGCACGATCTTGCCGTTGCCGCGCACCGGCCCGTCCAGCCGCTGCAGGTTGCAGTTGACGACGAACGTGAGGTTGTCGAGCTCGTCGTTCGCGGCGACGTGCGCCAGCCCGCGCGACTCCGGCTCGTCCATCTCGCCGTCGCCCAGGAACGCCCACACGTGCTGCTGGGAGGTGTCCTTGATGCCGCGGTGGTGCAGGTACTTGTTGAACTGCGCCTGGTAGATCGCGTTGGCCGGGCCCAGGCCCATCGAGACCGTGGGGAACTCCCAGAAGTCCGGCATCAGCCGCGGGTGCGGGTACGACGGCAGCCCGTTCGGCGCCGCGGAGGCCTCCTGGCGGAACCCGTCGAGCTGCTCGGTGCTCAGCCGGCCCTCGAGGAAGGCGCGGGCGTACACGCCGGGGGAGGCGTGGCCCTGGATGAACACCTGGTCGCCGCCGCCGGCGTGGTCCTTGCCGCGGAAGAAGTGGTTGAAGCCGACCTCGTACAGGGTGGCGGAGGAGGCGTAGGTGGAGATGTGCCCGCCAACCCCGATGCCGGGCTGCTGCGCCCGGTGCACCATGACCGCCGCGTTCCAGCGGATCCAGGCGCGGTAGCGGCGCTCGGTCTCCTCGTCACCGGGGAACCAGGGCTCCTGCTCCGGCCCGATGGTGTTGATGTAGTCGGTCGCGGTGAGGCTGGGGACCCCCACCTGCTGCTCGCGCGCCCGCTGCAGCAGCTGCAGCATGAGGTAGCGGGCGCGCGTCTTGCCGCGCTCGCCGACGACCGCGTCGAGGGACGCGAGCCACTCCGCGGTCTCCTCGGGGTCGATGTCGGGCAGCTGGCTGGGCAGCCCGTTGAGGATGGGGCCGAGCCCCGCGGGGCCGTTCCCCGCGTCGTCGCGTCTGGCCACGGTGGTGGTCCTCCCGCTGTCGTCCGTCGGCCCGCGGTCAGCGGGCACGGGCCCAGGCTATTCCGCCACCCCGACGGTCGGCGCACCCGGGAGGCGTCGCACCCCCGCGTGCGCGGGCGCGCGCAGCCGGTGACCGCCCGCGTACACGTTCGCGGTGGGCGGGCGCAGGAAGCCCACGAGCGTCATGCCCGCCTCCCGGGCCAGCGAGACCGCCAGCGAGGACGGTGCGGAGACCGCCGCGAGCACCGGCACGCCCGCCACGGCGGCCTTCTGCACCAGCTCGAACGAGGCCCTCCCGCTGACGACCAGCACGCGCCCCCGCAGCGGCACGGCGCCGGAGCGCAGCGCCCACCCCACGACCTTGTCGACCGCGTTGTGCCGCCCGACGTCCTCGCGCAGGCACAGCAGCTCGCCGTCGGCGGTGAACAGGCCGGCCGCGTGCAGCCCGCCGGTGCGGTCGAAGGCCGACTGGTGCGCGCGCAGCGCCCCCGGCAGCTCCGCCAGCACCGCCGGGTCCAGGAGCACCCCGTCGTCGTGCAGGGGGGCGGGCACCCGCGCCAGCACCTCCTGAACGCTGGCCGACCCGCACACCCCGCACGCCGACGTGGTGGTGAACGGGCGGGCGGTGCGGCGCCCGGCGAGCCTGCTGCCGGGCCGGGGGGTGACCTGGGCCACGTTGTACGTCGGCTGCCCGTCCTCGCCCAGGTCGGTGCAGTGCCGCAGCGCCACCACGTCCCCGGCGCCCGCGAGCAGCCCCTCGGCGTGCAGGAACCCCATCACCAGGTCCACGTCGTGGCCGGGGGTGCGCATCGTCACCGCCAGCTGCTCGCCGGCCACCTCGATCTGCAGCGGCTCCTCCACCGCGAGCGTGTCCACCCGGGTGCCGGGCGCCGCGCCCGGGCGCAGGTCCAGCCGCTCGGTGCGCGTGCGCGTCGTGACCCGTCCCACGGCGCCAGGTTCCCACGAGGGGCGCCGCCGCGCCCGCGAGGAGCCCGCGAGGAGGCCGCGAGGAGCCCGGGAGGGGGCGGCCGCGGGGAGGTCACGCGACGGTCACGTGATCGCCGTGTGCGCGGTGCCGCCTTGCGCGCGGGGCACCGGGTGGGCTGGACTAGGCGGTCACGGAGCACCAGACGATCCCCGGCAGCGGGGCAGAGGGAAGGCAGGACAGAACGTGGGCGCCACCGCGGACCCTGCCGCCGACACGGCGGCAGTGGCCAAGCTGGGCTTCAAGCCCGGCCAGATCGTGCAGGAGTTCGGCTGGGACGAGCAGGTCGACGAGGAATTCCGGACCGCCGTCGAGGAGCTGGTCGGCGGTGAGATCCTCGACGAGGACGCCGACGAGGTCGCCGACGTCGTCCTGTGCTGGTACCGCGACGGCGACGGTGACCTCGTGGACGCGCTCGTCGACGCGATCACCAACCTCGCCGACGGCGGCATCGTGTGGCTGCTGACGCCGAAGAAGGGCCGCACCGGGCACGTGCCCGCCGCGGAGATCGACGAGGCCGCCCCCACCGCGGGGCTGCACGCCACCTCCAGCGTCAGCGCCAGCGGCAACTGGGCCGGCACCCGCATGACCACGCCGAAGAGCGGCCGCCGCTGAGCGCGCCGGAGCGGGCCACCGCGACCCCCGGCACCTTCCCCGTGCCCGGGGCGCTGGTGCGCGACCAGCACGGCGAGGCCCTGCGGCTGTCCGAGCTGTGGTCGCAGGGGCCCGCGCTGCTGGTGCTGGTGCCGGCCGCGTTCTCCACGCACTGCACCGCGGAGCTCGGGGCGCTGGCCCACGACGTCGACCGCTTCGACGACGCCGGCGTGCAGCTCGCCGCCCTCTCGTGCGACCCCGTGCCGGCTCTGCGGGCCTGGGCCGAGGAACGGCGCTACCCGTTCCCGCTGCTGTCCGACTTCTGGCCGCACGGGGCCGTCTCGCGCGCCCTGGGCGCCTTCGACGAGGAGCTGGGCACGAGCCGCCGCCTGTCGCTGCTCGTGCAGGACGGCCGGGTGCGCTGGAGCCTGCGCAGCCCGGTGGACCGGCCCCGCTCACCGGCCGTCCACGAGGAGGTCCTGGACGTCCTCCGCGGTCCCGGCTGATCCCGCCGGTCAGGCACTACCGTGGACGCGACCGGCCCCGAGCCGGTGCGGGCCCGTAGCTCAGCTGGTAGAGCACCGCGCTTACACCGCGGCCGTCGTCGGTTCGAACCCGGCCGGGCCCACTCGCCGCTAGGGTGCGGCCGTGGCGACGACGACCCCCGTGCAGGAGCAGCCGCCCGGCCCGAGCGCCCCCACCCTCGCCGAGGTGCTGGAGGTCCTGGAGGCCATGCACCCGGCGCGGTGGGCCCAGCCGTGGGACGCGGTCGGGCTGGTCTGCGGCGACCCCGCCCGCACGGTGCGCCGCGTGCTGCTGGCCGTCGACCCCGTCGACGCCGTCGTGGACGAGGCCCTGGCCGCCGGCGCCGACCTGCTGCTCGTGCACCACCCGCTGCTGCTGCGGCCCGTGACCTCCGTGGCCGCCACCACGGCCAAGGGGAGCGTCGTGCACCGCCTCGTGGAGGCCGGCTGCGCCCTGCACGTGGCCCACACCAACGCCGACGCCGCCGCGCCCGGCGTCTCCGACGCCCTGGCCCGCGTCCTCGACCTGGACGGGCTGGTCCCGCTCGAACCCCTGGCGTCGGAGCCGGGCCGCCCCGAGCTGGGCATCGGCCGCGTCGGCGACCTGCCCGCCCCGGAGCGCCTGGCCGACTTCGCCGACCGGGTCGCGCAGGCCCTGCCGGCCACCGAGCAGGGCGTGCGGGTGGCCGGCGACCCCGACGCGCTCGTGCGGCGCGTCGCCGTGTGCGGCGGGTCCGGCGACAGCCTGTTCGACCGGGTCCGCGCCTCCGGCGCGGACGTGTTCGTCACCGCGGACCTGCGGCACCACCCGGCCTCGGAGGCCAGGGAGAGCGCCGCGTTCGCCGGTGCCGCCGGCGCTGCGGGCACCCCCCACCTGGTCGACGTGGCCCACTGGGCCAGCGAGTGGCCGTGGCTGGCCGGTTGCGCCGACCGCCTGGTGACGGGGCTGGCCGCGCGCGGCCGTACGGTGGACGCCCACGTGTCCACCACGCGCACCGACCCCTGGGTGCTGCGCGTCCCCAGTCGAGGAGAGTGACCCGGCGGATGCCCAAGGCCCCGGCGATCGACCAGCAGAAGCTGCTGGACCTGCAGGCCGTCGACATCCGGCTGGCGCAGCTCGCCCACCGGCGCGCCACCGTGCCCGAGCAGGCCGAGCTGGACTCCCTGCTCGCCGAGCGCCGCCGCGTCGGCGACGTGCTCGTGGCCGCCCGCGCCCTGGTGAGCGACGCCGAGCGCGCCGTCGCCAAGAGCGAGGCCGACGTGGCCCAGGTGCGCGACCGCGCCGCCCGCAACACCGCCCGGCTGAACGCGGGCAGCGGCAGCGCCAAGGACCTGCAGGGGCTGCAGCACGAGCTGGAGTCCCTGGCCCGCCGCCAGTCCGTCCTGGAGGACGCCGAGCTGGAGGCCATGGAGAAGCTGGAGCAGGCGCAGTTCGCGGCCGCCGAGCTGGCCACCACCGACGGTGAGCTCGCCGAGCAGGTCGAGGACGTCACCCGCCGGCGCGACGCCGTCCTGGCGGAGGTCGCCACCGAGGAGCGTGCCGTCCTGGCCCGCCGCGAGGCCATCGCCACCGGCGTCGACGCCGAGCTGCTGCGGCTGTACGAGGTCACGCGCGCGCCGCGCGGGGGCGTGGGCGCTGCGCTGCTGCGCGGCCGGCGCTGCGAGGGCTGCCGGCTCGAGCTGAACGCCTCCGACCTGGGGGCGGTGCGCGCCGCCGCGGCCGACGAGGTGGTCTTCTGCGAGGAGTGCGGGCGCATCCTCGTGCGCACCGCCGAGTCCGGTCTGTGAGCGCTCGCCTGCTGCGCGTCGAGGCCGACGGGGGCTCGCGCGGCAATCCCGGCCCCGCCGGGTACGGGGCGCTCGTCAAGGACGCCGCCACCGGTGAGGTGCTGGCTGAGGTCGCCGAGTCCATCGGCCGCGCCACCAACAACGTCGCGGAGTACCGCGGGCTGCTGGCCGGCCTGCGCGCCGCCGCCGAGATCGACCCGAGCGCGCGCGTGGAGGTCCGCATGGACTCCAAGCTCGTCGTCGAGCAGATGTCCGGGCGCTGGCAGGTCAAGCACGCCGACATGCGCCGCCTGGCGGAGGAGGCGCGCGCCGTCCTGCCCGCCGACCGGGTCGACTACGGCTGGATCCCGCGCGCGCAGAACTCCCACGCCGACCGCCTCGCGAACGAGGCGATGGACGCCGCGGCCGCCGGGCGGCCCTGGCAGCGCAGCACCGGGGGCCCCGCGGCGGCCGCCGGCCCCGCACCCGCCGGTCCCGCCGCCCCCGCCGGTTCCGCGCCCGCCGCGGGGGAGCCGCTGGAGCTCGTGCTCGTGCGGCACGCCTCCACGCCCCTGACCGAGCAGCGCCGCCTGTCCGGCCGCCACGGGGAGGACCCGGAGCTGTCCGAGGCGGGCCGCGAGGAGGCGCGGCGGGTGGCGCGGTGCGCCGAGGTGCGCGGTGCGGACGTCGTCGTCTCCTCCACCCTGCGCCGCTGCCGGCAGACCGCCGAGGTGATCGCGGAGCACGTCGGCGCCCCGGTCCTGCTGGACCCGCAGTGGGACGAGACCGACTTCGGGGACTGGGACGGCTGCACCACCGCGGAGGTCGTCAGGCGCTGGCCCGCGGAGTTCGCGGCCTGGTCGGCCGACCCCGCGGTGGCGCCACCCGGCGGGGAGCCCCTGGTGGCGGTGGAGCGCCGCGTGCGCGACGCCGCGTCCGCGCTGCGCGCCCGCTGGGCCGGCAAGCGCGTCGTGCTCGTCACCCACGGCGACCCGCTGCGGGCGCTGCTGCGCGAGTGCCTGGGGTGCGGGGCCGGTGCGCAGCGCCGCATCCGCGTCGACCCCGGCTCGCGCACGCTGCTTCGCCTGCACGGCGACGGCTCCAGCGAGGTCGTGGCGGTCAACCGGGTCTGACCGGCGGTGCGGGTGGGTGCGCCGGCGGCGGCGCAGGAGGGGGTGGTGGAGGGGGCTGGACCGGCCCCTCCACCACCCCGCGCTGGCCTCAGTCGAACAGGCGCTCACCGTTCGCGGTGAGCCACCAGTTCTCCACCGCGAAGTCGGCCGGGTCGATCGTCCCGGTCTCCTGCGCGTGGTCGATGAGCAGCTGACGGATCTCCGCCTGCTCGTCGTACACGATCGGCGCCTCGGCGATGTGCGGGAACTGCCCGCCGCCGGAGCGCCGGTAGTTGTTGACCGCGACGACGAACTGCTGGTCGTCGGCGACGGGCGCGCCGTCCAGGGTCAGCGACGCCACGCGCGAGCCGGCCGGCTGCGACAGGTCCAGCTCGTACTCCACACCCGCGAGCTGGTCGAGGTTGTAGTCGGGGACCTCGCCGGACGCGAGCGACTCCGGGTCCGCGGGGTTCCCCGGCGGGACGCTGGCGTAGTACTCGGCGGACTTCTCCAGGTAGTCGCGCACCTGCGCACCCGTCATGCGCACGGCCTGCAGGGTGTTGTCGTACACGTACAGCCCGGCCACGTCCTTGACGGTGACCTCGCCCCGCGGGAAGACCGCGGTGCGGCTGAACGGCGCGGCGATGGACAGCACCGGCAGGTCCGCGTCGGGTGTGCCGGCGATCGCCGCGCGCACCGTGTCGGTCTGCACCCGCTGGATGAAGTCGATGAGCGGGGTGTCCCGCCAGCGCGACTCGGTGGCCGGCAGCTCCTCGGTGGAGGTGGCGACGACCTGGTTGACGTAGTCGACGGTCTTGCGGTGCTCCTCGGCGACCACCTCGACGATCTCGGGGTCCTCGGGGACGTCGGCGGCCCGGACCTCCTGCACGTCGGCCCCGGCGAGGGAGTACTCGCCCTTCGTCCTGCGCAGCTCCAGCTGGCTGACGGTCACCGAGGCGCCCCAGCGGTACGGCTGGGTGACGAGGACGCGCTTGCCGGGGGTGGCGGTGGAGTCCACCCACGCCTCGGGCAGGTCCTGGTGACTGTGCCCGGCGACGACGACGTCCACGCCGGCCACCTCGGCGGCGACGCGGTCCGTGACGTTCTCCGCCGGCAGCTCCTCCTCGCTGTAGGAGGACTCCCCGGAGCGGCCGGAGTGCGAGAGCACGACCACCAGGTCGGCGCCGGCGGCCTTCATCCGCGGCACCTCCCGCTGCGCGGTGGCCACCACGTCCTCGAAGGTGAGCTGCCCCTCGACGTTCTGCTTGTCCCACACGGCCGAGCCGGGGGTGGTCAGGCCCAGGATGCCGACCTTCACGGGCTTGCCGCCGCCGGTGGGCTCCACGTCCCGCAGCACCCACGGCCGCAGGTACGGGGTGCCGGTGCGGTCGTCGACCACGTTGGCCCCGAGCAGCGGGGCGTCCAGGTCGAGGCGGTACTTCGCCAGGGTGTCCAGGCCGTAGTTGAACTCGTGGTTGCCGACGACCTGGGCGTCGATGCCGATGGCGTCGTAGGCCTGCGCCACCGGGTGCTCGACGCCGGTGGCGGTCACCGGCTCCTGGCGCGCGTAGTAGTAGGTCAGCGGGGTGCCCTGGATGGCGTCGCCGTTGTCGACCACGAGGGTGGAGTCGGCGCCGCGCTCTGCGCGCACGCGGTCCACGGCGGTGGACACGCGCGCCAGGCCCAGGCCCTGCCCCGCGGCGTACGGAGCGCCGGCGAAGTAGTCCCAGTCCAGGACGTGGCCGTGCACGTCCGTCATGGACACCAGGGTGATGGAGGGCGGGACGGGGGCCGCGGAAGCGGCGCCCGCGCCCGTGGTGGCGCCGAGGCCGACCAGCAGGCCGGTGGCGCTGAGGGCGGCGGCCGCGCGGGTGCGGCCGCGGCGCCCGGAGGTGGGGGGAAGCTGCATGGGCCCACTCCACCGTCCCCGGGTGTCGAGCAGGTGACGCGCAGGTGTCACACCGGTCACGGCAGCCCCCTGCGTCACGGCGCTTCCACCTCCAGGGTCCACGTCGCCCCGCGCTGCGCCGGCTCCAGCAGCTTCGCGCCGAACGCCTCCACGGTCGCGTCCAGCAGCGCGGCGGGGCTGCGCGGCGGACGGCCCGGACGGGTCAGCAGGTGCCGGGCCAGCAGGCCGCGGGTGTGCTTGGCGGCGTGCGAGACGACCTTCCCGTCCCGCAGCACCCGCACCGCGACGGTGCGCTCGGCCGCCGCCGCGTCCGGCACCCACGCGGCGGCGTACGCCGCCGAGCGGCAGTCCACGACCACGCCCGACGGCTCCAGCGCCTGCTGCAGGTGCGGGCGCCAGAACGCCGCCAGCGGCCCCACCCCGGGCAGGTCGGTGCCCATCGACAGCCGGTAGCCGGGCACCCGGTCGCGCGGTCGCAGCACCCCCCACAGCGCGGAGACCACCAGCACCCGCCGCGCGGCGGCCGCCGGCAGCGACGGCAGGTCCAGGGCGTCGAACAGCACACCGGTGTAGACGCGCGCCGCGGGCGCGGCGGGCCGGGTGCGCAGCGTCGTGTTCGCGCGCACCACGTCGGCCAGGCTCGCCCCGGCCCCCAGCAGCGCCGGTGCGTCGGGCCGCGCCGAGACCTCCACCAGGGCGTCCAGGACCCGCTCGCGCGCCGCCGTCAGCTCCGGAGCCGTCAGCGCCTCCGGTCGCACGGGGGCGCCGCGCGCCGGCCCCGCCCACTTCGACTCCGACGGGGGCAGCAGCACGAGCACGAGGGGGCAGCTTAGGGGCGCTACCCTGGTCGTGGACGAGTCGGCCGGGCGGTCGCGTCGGCCCGGGAGACCGGGCTGCCGAGGAAAGTCCGGACTCCACAGGGCAGGGTGGTGGGTAACGCCCACCCGGGGTGACCCGCGGGACAGTGCCACAGAAAGCAGACCGCCTCCCCGGCGCGAGCCGGGGCGGTAAGGGTGAAACGGTGGTGCAAGAGACCACCAGCGCACCGGGTGACCGGTGCGGCTCGGCAAACCCCACCCGGAGCAAGACCAGACAGGCAGCGTTCGAGGGCGGCCCGCCCGAGCTGCCGGGTAGGTCGCTGGAGGCGCGCGGTGACGCGCGTCCTAGAGGGATGGCCGCCGCCCGCGGCGGGTCGCGAGACCCGCCGCGGGGCACAGGATCCGGCTTACAGGCCGGCTCGTCCGCCCCCGGTCCCGCTCACAGCGAGCCCAGGGACCAGCCCGCCACCTCGCTGATGCGCCCGCGCCACAGCAGGCCCTCCGCGATGCGCTGCGTGCCGTCGATCTGCGCGCCGGCCAGGTGCAGGAAGTCGTGGTGCACCGGCTCACCGGCGGTGCGCTGGCGGTCCACCGCGCGGAACAGGCGCTGGACGTCCTCGCCGACCTGCCGGCCCCCGCCCCCGCCCCGCGCGGCGCGCTCCACGAACTGCTGCAGCCAGCGGTCCCGGCCGATGAGCGTCCCGGAGACGACCTGCCCCCCCGCGAAGAGGGTGATGTCCAGGACCATGCCGTGGTCCGCCATGGCGGCCAGCCGTTCCAGGACGGCGTCGCCGCCGATGTCGAGGATCTCCTGCACGTCGTGATCGTCGGGCACGCGCTCAGCCTAGGCCGTCGTCCGCGGGCGCGGTGTCGCGGTGGGTGCGCCACACCTGCCGCAGCCGCGGGTTCCCCGGCTCCGGGGAGTCGCCGCACACCACCTCGTGCAGCAGCCGGGCACCCACCTGGCCGGGGTCGTCCCCGGCCGGCTCGGCACGCCCGTCGCGCACCCGCCAGCGGTCCTGCACCGGCACGGCCGTCGCCAGCACCGCCTCCTTCGCCAGGCGCACCACCTCGCCGTCGGCGCGCCGGTAGACGTGCACCACCCCCGGGCAGCGCGGGCAGTCCTCCTCGGTGAACGGCCGGGCGGCGGCGATCCGGGCCACCCGCGCCAGGTGCCGCAGCACCTCGGGGGAGTGCTGCCCCAGCGTGGGCGGCAGGCCGGCACCGCCGGCCGGCTCGGGGTCCGGCTCGGGCTCGGGCTCGGGCACCGCCGAGAAGCGCGCGGTGCACCGGGCGCACACGCGCACGCGCACCCCGAGGCGCTCCTGCACGCCGACGTCCTCCGTGCCGCCGCAGAACGCGCAGGGGCCGGCGGGGTCGGGCTCCACCACGGCCCGCGGCGCCGGGGCGTCGTCCTCGCTCACGGCGTCAGCGTGCCAGCCCGTCCCGACAGCACCGCACCCGCGTCAGCCGCGCAGCGCGGGGACGACCTCGCGCTCGAACAGCTCGACGCCGCTGGTGTCGGTGGCCGCCTCGGGGAAGTACAGGATCGGGTACGTCATGCCCGCGTCGACGACCGGCTTGAGCTTCTCCACGATCTGCTCGGGCGTGCCCACCCCCGGCAGGTGCGGGGCGACCGAGCCCATCTCGCGCTCGGCGGCCTCGGCGCCGACGTGCCGCTCCAGCACCGCGCGCCGCGCGGCGAGCCGCTCGGCGACCTCCGCCTCGTCCCGGCCGATCGCGATGTTGTAGTTGGCGCTGCGCACGATCGAGCCGAAGTCGGTGCCCACCTCGCGGCAGTGCTCCCGGAGCACCCGCGACTTGTGCGTGAACCCCTCCAGCGTGCCGTCGAAGTTCGTGTACCGCGCGTACCTCGCCGCGGTGCGCAGCGTCTTGCGCTCCCCGCCGCCGGCGATCCACAGCGGGATGCCGCCCTCCTGCAGCGGCAGCGGCCGCACGATCGCCCCGTCGGTGGTGTAGTGCTCCCCGGCGAACGTGGACACGCCCTCGGTCCACGCCTGCCGCATGATCTGCACCCCCTCGTCCAGGCGGGCGAGGCGCTCGCCGGCGGACGGGAAGCCGTAGCCGTAGGCGAGCCACTCGTGCTCGTACCAGCCGGCTCCGATGCCCATCTCCACGCGCCCGCCCGAGACCACGTCGACCGTCGCGGCGACCTTCGCCAGGTACGCCGGGTTCCGGTAGCTCATGCACGTGCACATCTGCCCCAGCCGGACGCGCTCCGTGGCCGCTGCGAAGGCCGCCATCAGCGTCCACGCCTCGTGGGTCGCCTCGTCGGTGGGCTCCGGGACCGTGTGGAAGTGGTCGAAGACCCAGATCGACTCCCACACGTCGCCGGCGTCGGCGCGCTGCGCCAGCGAGCGCATCGTCGCCCAGTGCTCGGCGGGGGCCACCCCCACCAGGTCGTGCTTCCAGCCCTGGGGCACGAAGAGTCCGAACCGCAGCGTCGCGTCGCTCATGGCGCGACCCTAGTGCCCCGGGCCACCGATCGGCCCGTGCCGCCCGGCGTCAGCCCCGGGCGCGGGAGGCCGCCAGCGAGGCCGCCCCGATGATGCCGGCGTCGTTGCGCAGCGCGGCCGGCACGACGGGGGTGCGCAGGTCCAGCAGCGGCAGGAACTTCTCGTGCTTCTTGCTGACGCCCCCGCCGACGACGATGAGGTCCGGCCACAGCAGGTCCTCCAGGTGCGAGTAGTACCGCTGCAGGCGCTTGGCCCACTGCGACCACGACAGGTCGTGGCGCTCGCGGGCCGAGTCGGCGGCCTTCTTCTCCGCGTCGTGCCCGCCGATCTCCAGGTGGCCCAGCTCGGTGTTCGGCACCAGGGTGCCGTCGACGATGAGCGCGCTGCCGATGCCGGTGCCCAGCGTGGTGACGACGACCACGCCCCTGACGCCCTTGGCGGCGCCGAAGGCCGCCTCGGCGTACCCCGCGGCGTCGGCGTCGTTGACCACGAGCACGGAGCGGCCCAGCGCGTCGGAGAACAGCGCCTCGGCGTCCGCGCCGATCCACGAGGGGTCGACGTTGGCGGCGGTGCGCGTGATGCCGTGCTGCACGACGGCGGGGAACGTGATGCCCACCGGCACGTCCGGGTCCGCCTCGAAGCCCGCCAGGACCTCGGCGACCACCGGCGCGACGGCACCCGGGGTCGCCGGCTGCGGGGTCGCCAGCCGGACGCGTTCGGCGGTGAACTCCCCGGCGGCCAGGTCCACCGGGGCGGCCTTGATGCCGGAACCGCCGATGTCGACGCCCAGGGCCCTGACCGGCCGGGCCGGGGCGGGGGTCTCGGGCAGGCCGCTGCTGGACTCCGTGGGGGTGCTCACGCGCCGAGCCTAGGGAAACGGCGCCGCCGCGTCTCGCGGACGCCCCGGGGAGGCGTCAGCGGGAGGCGCGCGGGGAGCCCTGCTTGGGCATGATCACCCACAGGACCAGGTAGGCGACCACCTGCGTGCCGGGCAGGACGAGGGACAGCAGGAACAGCAGTCGCACCAGGTTGGGGGACAGGCCGAAGCGGTGCGCGAGACCGGCGCACACGCCGGCGATCACCTTGCCGCGGGCGGGACGGACCAGGCCGTTCACGTCGAGCTCCTCTCGTCGGGTTCCGCCCCGCTCAACGCGCGCGGCCGCCCGCGGGTGCCCGGCTCAGGGCAGCGTCAGGACCTCCGCGCCGGTGTCGGTGACCACGATCGTGTGCTCGAACTGGGCCGTGCGCCGGCGGTCCTTCGTCACCACCGTCCAGCCGTCCTCCCACATGTCCCACTCGTGGGTGCCCAGGGTGAGCATCGGCTCGATGGTGAAGACCATCCCCGGCTCCATGACCGTCGCGTGCTCGGGTGCGGCGTCGTAGTGCGGCACGACGAGGCCGGAGTGGAACGCCGGCCCCACGCCGTGGCCGGTGAAGTCGCGCACCACGCCGTAGCCGAAGCGCTTGGCGTAGGCCTCGATGACGCGGCCGATCACGTTGATCGCCCGGCCGGGGGCGACGGCCTTGATGCCGCGCCGGGTGGCCTCGCGGGTGCGCTCCACGAGCAGCCGGGACTCCTCGTCGACCTCGCCGCACAGGTAGGTGGCGTTGTTGTCGCCGTGCACGCCGTCCAGGTACGCGGTGACGTCCAGGTTCACGATGTCGCCGTCGCGCAGCACCGTGGAGTCCGGGATGCCGTGGCAGATGACCTCGTTGACGCTGGAGCACAGCGACTTGGGGAAGTTCCGGTACCCCAGCGTCGAGGGGTAGGCGCCGTGGTCGCAGAGGAACTCGTGGCAGACCCGGTCCAGCTCGTCGGTGGTGACGCCCGGCGCGATGCGCTTCGCGGCCTCCTCCATCGCCCGCGCCGCCAGCCGGCCGGCGCGCCGCACGCGCTCCACCGTCTCGGGGTCCAGCACGTGCGGGCCGGTGTACGGGGTGGGCGCGGGCTGGTCCACGTACTCCGGCCGCGGGATCGACGCCGGCACCGGCCGGCGCGGGCCCACCGTCCCGGGGACGAGGTCGCCGAGGGGCGCGGTGCTGCCGGGGGCGGTGGTGCCGGTGCTCATGCCCCGAGTCTAGGTCGGGTGCGCCCGCGGTCCGCAGGGGCGAGGATGGTGCCGTGAGCGCAGGACCGTACTTCTACGACACGCGCACCGGCGAGGTGCACGACGCCGAGCACCGCGGCCCCGGCAAGTACCTCATGGGCCCCTACGCCACGCGCGAGGAGGCGGCGCGCGCACCCGAGCTGGCACGTGCGCGCACCGAGGCGCAGGACCGCCGGGACGAGGAGGAGGACGACTGGTGACCCACCTCCCGCCGCCGCGTCCCCACCGCCGGGTGCACGGGCGGGTCCGTCGTGGGGTGGATGCCGGGGGCACCCGACCGCGGGCAGGATCGTTGTGCCGGTGCGGCTCCTAGGATGAGCCGCGCGTGGTGGCAGTCGAGGACGAGGGGAACCGCCTGATGTCGGAGTCGCTGGACCTGAGCAAGCCGCTGACGCCGCCCGCGGCGCCGGCGCCGGCCGCGAGCGACCTGAACCTGACGCCCCCGGCCCCGGTGCCCGTCGTCGCCGACGAGCAGGCCGAGAGCATGATCCCGCTGGACGAGTCCACGCGCGCCGAGCTGACCCGCAAGGCGCAGGCCTTCGTCGCGGACCTCGCCGAGCAGGACCCGCGCAGCCCGGCCTTCACCAAGCGCGTCGACGACATCACGCGCATGGGGGAGCAGGAGGTGCGCGCCTCGGCGCAGGTGTCCAACCGGATGCTCGAGCGCCCGGCGTCCTCGCTGGCCGGGGCGAAGGGGCAGAAGGCCTCCGGCCCGGGCGCGGACGCGCAGGTGAAGGTCGCCAACACGCTGCTGGACCTGCGCCGCACCGTGACCGACCTCGACCCCGGGCGCGCCGACCTCAAGGGCGCGAAGAAGATCCTCGGGATCATCCCGATGGGGAACAGGATCCAGCGCTACTTCGAGCGCTACCAGGACGCGCAGTCCCAGCTCGACGCCATCATCAAGGCCCTGGCCAGCGGTCAGGACGAGCTGCGCAAGGACAACGCCTCCATCGAGTCCGAGAAGCAGCACCTGTGGACCACGATGGGCAAGCTCACCGAGTACGCCACCCTCGCCAAGGCGCTGGACGAGGCCACGGTCGCCAAGGTCGAGGAGCTGCGGGTGACGAACCCGCAGGCCGCCGAGGCGCTCACGGCGGACGCGCTGTTCCCGATCCGCCAGCGCCACCAGGACCTGCTGACCCAGCTCGCCGTCAGCGTGCAGGGCTACCTGGCGCTCGACCTGGTGCGCAAGAACAACATCGAGCTCATCAAGGGCGTGGACCGCGCGCAGACCACCACGGTCGCCGCGCTGCGCACCGCCGTCGTCGTCGCGCAGGCCCTGGCCAACCAGCGGCTCGTGCTGGACCAGATCAACGCCCTGAACACGACGACGAACAACATGATCCTGTCGACGTCGGAGATGCTGAAGCAGCAGACCTCGCAGATCCACCAGCAGGCCGCCTCCGCCACCGTGGACGTCGCCACGCTGCAGAAGGCGTTCGACAACGTCTTCGCCACCATGGACGCCATCGACACCTTCAAGCAGCGGGCGGTGGAGAGCATGGCCACCACCGTCGACGCCCTGGAGGGGCAGGTGCACCGCTCCCGCTCGTACCTGGAGCGGGCGCGCAACGGCGAGGGCGACGGCTCCGGCCCGGCGCTGCCGGGGCGGTGAGCGACGTGGCCGAGCGCGCACCGCGAGCCCTGCGGGCCCGCGCCCGCAGCGGTGACGTCGTGGTGCGCCGGCACGGCGGGCCGGCGCAGGCGCCGCCGGAGGTCGTCTCCCGCCGTCTGCGCAGCCGCACCTGGCGCGCGGCGAACTCGTGGTGGCTGGCGATCCCCGCGGCGGGGCTGCCGTGGCTGGCGTTCCTCTACATGGGCCTGCGCGGGCGCCGGCCGCAGTGGGTGCTGGCGGCGATGGGCTACCTGCTCGCCGCGGGTGGCGCGGCGACGCTCGTCGCGATGGACGGACTGCTGCTCGGCGTGCTCGGGTGGCTCCTGGTCGTCGGGACCTGGGGGACGGGGCTGGTGCACTCGATCATGGCGAACTCCCGATGGCTGCGCATCAAGGCCGCCTTCGCCGGTGAGCACGCGGCGCTGGAGCAGGCGCCGCCCGCCCCGGTCGAGCCGCCGCCGCCGGCGGACCCCGTGCAGGAGCTGCGAGCGCGGCAGCGCCAGACGGTGCAGCGGGCCAACCGCGCCGGTGGCCGCCTGCCCGACGGGGCCGTACCCGCGGTGCGCGACCTGGACGACGTGCTGCGCCCGGTGCTGGAGCACGTGGCCCGCCGTGGCGCCCAGGTCGAGGAGCTGCACAACCTCGAGGCCATCGTCACCGAGTACCTGCCCGGTGCCCTGGACCGCTACCTGGAGCTGCCGGAGGACTACGCGCTGAACCACCGCGGACCCTCGGGGGCCACGCCCGCCGAGGAGCTGCTCAACCAGCTCGGACTGCTGCTGGAGGGCGCCCGCGAACTGCAGCAGGCGGTGCACGACCACGACGCGCGCCTGCTGCACGAGCAGGGCCGCTTCCTCGACGCGAAGTTCCGCCGCTCGGACCTGGACCTGTAGGAGGCGTCGTGGGGGTCGACCTGGGCAAGGGCGGGGCGCAGCCCCCCGAGCAGCCGCGCGAGGGCGCCGCACCCGGTGCCACCGGTGCCCCGCCGGGGGCGGGCGCCGCCGTCCCCGTCCGCTCGACGCCCCCACCGGCGCCGTTCCGGCCGCGGCCGCCCTCCCCGTCACCGCTGCCCGCCCTGCCGGGGAAGCGGCGCGGGAAGGGCCCGGACGGTGCGCACGCCGCCTGCCGGGACGAGGACGAGGCCGAGGCCCGGGAGCTGGAGGCCCTCGGCGTCGACGAGTCCCGCCTCACCCCGCTGGGTGCCACGCTGCCGAAGGTGGGGTTCGTCCCGGACCCCGTCCTGCAGGCCGTCCGCTTCGGCTGGATGGGGTTGTGGATCACCCTCTTCGCCGTCAGCTGGGCACCCCTCGCCATGGTGGTGATGTTCGCCTGGATCGGCGCCAACGCCGCCTACGAGGGGCACAAGAAGGAGCTGCGCCGCCGGCGCAAGCGGGAGATGCGCGCCCTGCGCGACGAGATGGCCGCCGGGCGCGGCCCGATGCCGCTCGCCGGGCCCCCGCGCCCGCCGTGCCGGCCGGGCCGGCCGGTCCAGCCCCCCGTGCCGCCGCGGCCGTTCCCCGAGCGCCGCGTCCCGGACGCCGTGCCGCCCGTCTCCGACGCCGAGCGCGCCCTCATCGCCACCGTGCACCGCGTCGACACCAGCGGCCGCTTCGAGCGGGCCGACGTCGCCCTCGTGCACGAGGTCGCCGAGCTGCTCGGACCGCTGCTGCTGCGGGTGGCCGAGCGCGGCGCGGACCCGCGGGTGCGCCACGACCTGGAGACGCTGGCCGCCGAGCACCTGCCCCGCACCGTCGAGGACTACCTGGCCCTGCCCGCGGACTACGCCCGCGAGCACCGCACCCCCGCGGGCACCACGCCCGCCGAGGAGCTGCGCAAGCAGCTGCACCTGCTCCTGGAGGGCGGCCGCCGGCTGCGCGACGCCGTGCACGACGCCGACGTGGAGCGCCAGCAGCAGCAGAGCCGCTTCCTGGAGGCGAAGTTCCGCCGCAGCGAGCTGGACCTGTGACCCCGGCCGACGGGTGCCGGGGCGGGGACGGGAGGAGCCGGACGTGACGCTCGACGTGCAACTGGTCGGCACGACCACGCAGATGGCCGTCGTCACCCTGCGGCCGGGGCAGGTGGTGTACGCCGAGGCGGGCAAGTTCCTGTTCTCCTCCGGCGACGTGACGATGGAGACGAAGCTGTCCGCCCCCGGCGAGAAGGGCGGCGAGGGCGGCCTCGGCGGCCTGCTGCGCGGTGCGGTCGGCGCGGGCAAGCGGGTGCTGGCGGGGGAGTCGTTCGCCTTCCAGCACTTCACCACCCCCGGCGGCGACGGGCTGCTGGGGCTGGCCGGCGTGCTGCCCGGCGAGATGCGCCACCTCGAGCTGGACGGCGCGACCACCTGGTTCGCCGAGAAGGACGCCTTCGTCGCCGCGGAGGCCGGGGTGCGCTTCGACATCGCCTTCTCCGGCGTGGGGCAGGGCCTCATGGGCGGCGAGGGCTTCGTCCTGGAGAGGTTCTCCGGGCGCGGCTCGCTGCTCATCGCCGGCGCCGGCGACTTCATCGACCTCAACCCCGCCGACTACGGCGGCACGGTGCGGGTCGACACCGGCTGCGTCGTCGCCTGGGACGACCGCATCCAGTACAGCGTGGAGAGCGTGGGCCGGCTGAACCGCCAGGGCGTCATGAGCGCCGTCTTCGGCGGCGAGGGCCTGACCCTGGCCACGCTGCGCGGCGACGGCCGCGTCATCCTGCAGTCCGTCACCATCGAGGGCTTCGCCAAGGCGCTCGCCAAGAACGCCGTCAAGCCCGACCAGCAGGGCCTGGGCGCCATCGGCGGGATGTTCTCCGGCTCGCGCGGCTGACCGCGGAACCACCACCGGACCCCGGCGGAACCCGCGCGCCCCCCGCGCGCGTTCACCCGGCGCGGGCAGCGCCCGCACCACGCAGGACCGAGCACGACACGAAGCACGACACGAAGCAGACCGACGAAACGGAGCGCACACCATGGGCGTCAGCCTCAGCAAGGGCGGCAACGTCTCCCTCACCAAGGAGGCGCCGGGCATGACCCGCGCCGTCATCGGGCTCGGCTGGGACGCGAACAGCTTCACCGGCTCGGAGTTCGACCTCGACGCGCAGGCGATCATGGTCGGCGCGAACGGCAAGGTCCCGAACGACGGCTACTTCGTCTTCTTCAACCAGCTGAAGTCCCCCGAGGGCTCCGTGGAGCACACCGGTGACAACCGCACCGGTGAGGGCGACGGCGACGACGAGAAGATCAACGTCGACCTCTCCGCGGTCCCGGCCGAGATCGACAAGGTCGTCTTCACCGTCGCCATCTACGACGCCGACACCCGCCAGCAGTCCTTCGGCCAGGTGCGCAACGCGTTCATCCGCGTGGTGAACGCCGACGGCGGCACCGAGGTCGCGCGCTACGACCTCTCCGAGGACGCCTCCACCGAGACCGCCATGGTCTTCGGCGAGCTGTACCGCAACGGCGCGGACTGGAAGTTCCGCGCCGTCGGGCAGGGCTACGCCGACGGCCTGCGCGGCATCGCGACCGACTTCGGCGTCAGCGTCTGACGTTCCCCGTCCCGGACGGCGGCGGCCCGCCGCGCGGTCGTGCACCGCGCGGCGGTTCGCCGTGAGCCACCGCTCCTGAGAAGGTGCGGTGTCCGGCCCGCGCCACGGGCCCGCACGAACAGGAAGCAGACGCGTGATCCTCAAGACCTACGGCTGGTCGTTCGCGGTGACGATCGCCGGGCTGGTGCTGGCCGCCTGGTACGGCCTGTCGGCCCACCTCGGCATCTTCCAGGCCCTGCTGCTGGTGGCCATCCTCTGCGTCCTCGAGATCAGCCTGTCCTTCGACAACGCCGTCGTGAACGCGACGGTGCTGGAGAGGATGAGCGACTTCTGGCAGAAGATCTTCCTCAGCGTCGGCATCATCATCGCCGTCTTCGGCATGCGGCTGGTCTTCCCGATCGTCCTGGTCAGCGTCACCGCCGGCCTGGGGCCGGTCGAGACGGTCGAGCTGGCCCTGCGCGGCGGGGACCCGGAGGAGCCGGGGACCTACGGCTACGCGCTCAACGAGGCGCACCCGACGATCGCGGCGTTCGGCGGGATGTTCCTCATGATGCTCTTCCTCAACTTCCTCTTCGGGGAGAAGGAGCACCACTGGCTCAAGCCGCTGGAGCGCCTGGGCGACCGCGTCGGCCGCCTGGAGGCGGTGCAGGTCATCGTCGCCGGGGCCGTCCTGCTCATCGCCGCCGAGACCTTCGCCGCCGAGCACGAGAGCACCGTCCTGGCGTCCGGCCTCGCCGGCATCCTCACCTACCTGCTGGTCAACGGCCTGGGTGAGCTGTTCAACGTCGAGGACCACCTCGAGCACGGCGAGGACCGCGCGGACGCCGAGCGCGGCACTCCCGTGGAGGGCGGCGGCGCAGCCGTGCCCGGCCAGAGCGGCACCAGCGCCACCGGTGGCGGCGGCGCGGCCGGACCGAGCGGGCCGGCGAGGGCGACCGGCAAGGCGGCGTTCTTCCTGTTCCTGTACCTGGAGGTCCTGGACGCCTCGTTCTCCTTCGACGGCGTCATCGGCGCGTTCGCCATCACCTCCGACCCGATCATCATCGCGATCGGCCTGGGCGTGGGCGCCATGTACATCCGGTCCATGACGGTGCACCTGGTGCGCGAGGGCACGCTGGCGCAGTACCCGTACCTGGAGAACGGCGCCCTCTGGGCGATCGGCGCCCTGTCGGTCATCCTGATCATCAGCATCGAGGTGCACGTCCCCGAGGTGGTCACCGGCCTCATCGGCCTGGCCTTCATCGTGGCCGCCCTCATCAGCTCGATCGTGCGCAACCGGCGCCACCCCGAGGAGGCGCACGTGGAGGCGCACGCCGCCGCGGGCTGACGCGGCGGGCCGGGACGGTGGGCCGGGCGGCGTCGCGCCGCCCGGCGGGGTGCGGGTGGTGAGCGCGGAGGAGGACGAGGTGGCGGGCGGGAGTCGGCCGGCCGAGGCGGTGCACAACTTCCTGGGCCGGCCCGGGCCGAGGCGCAGCGATCGCACGCTGGCCGACCACCTGGCGCCGCGACCGGTGCCCGCGGCCACCCCCTCACCCGCGCCGCGCCCCGCTCCGGCCCCCCCGCCGCCCCGGCCCGCGGCGACGGCAGCACCACCGCCCGCCACCGCGCCACCGCCCGCCGCGGTGGGCACCGCGCGCACCTCCGAGAGGCTCGTCGTCCTCGACGACGACACCCCGTCGTGGCGGGTGCCGACCGCCGAGCGGGGCACCGGCACGCTGCGCGTGCAGCTGGAGTGGGAGCCGCTGGTGACCGCCTCCGGGCTGCAGCGCTCCACCGACCTGCACCTGGGGTGCCTGTGGGAGACCCGCGACCGCCGCAACGGCCTCGTGCAGTCCCAGGGCGAGCTGCTCGCCGCCCCCGGGTACGGTGCGCGCCAGGTGCTCCGGCTCGGGGCCCGCGGCGCGCAGGGCGAGGAGCTGCTCGTGGACACCCGCCACCTGGACCTGCTGCGCCGCGTGGTGCTGTACCTCTACACCACCCGCTCCGCGCCGCCCGGCTACCCCGAGCTCGCCCCGCACGTGACGCTGCGCCGCCGCGACGGTGCGCGCCTGCAGGCGTGGGCCACCGGTGCACCCGCTGGTGCGCGCACCTGCGCGCTGCTCTCCGTCCACGACGTGGGCGGCGAGCTCGTGGTGCGCAGGGAGAACGAGTACTTCACCGGCCCGCAGCGCGAGGTGGCCGAGGCCTACGGCTTCGACGACCTGACGTGGGGACCGGACGGCACCGTGCCGCTGCACGCCTGAACCGCCGGCGCCACCGGGCCCGGCGGGGACGCACGACGGACGAGACACCGCACGAGAGGAGCAGGCACGTGGTGGACCTGAACAAGGGGCAGAGGCTGTCGCTGAGCAAGGAGGGCGGTGGCACGCTCACACGCGTCTCCATGGGCCTGGGCTGGGACGCCGTCGCCAAGGGGTTCCTGGGGCGCAGGAAGTCCATCGACGTCGACCTCGACGCCTCCTGCCTGCTGTTCGACGCCTCCGGGAAGCTGGTGGACACCGTCTGGTTCCAGCAGCTGCGCAGCCAGGACGGGTCCGTGACCCACACCGGCGACAACCTCACCGGCGAGGGGGAGGGCGACGACGAGGTGATCCTCGTGGACCTGCCCGCCGTCCCGGCGCAGGTCGCCGCGCTCGTGTTCACCGTGAACAGCTTCACCGGCCAGGACTTCTCCTCCGTCGAGAACGCCTACTGCCGGCTGCTGGACAGCGCGCAGCCGCGCACCGTCGAGCTGGCCCGCTACCGGCTCACCGGGTCCGGCAGCCACACCGCCCAGGTCATGGCCAAGCTCAGCCGGGACGGGGCCGGGTGGGCGATGACCGCCATCGGCCAGCCCGCCTCCGGCCGCACCTTCCGCGACCTGATGCCGGCGATCACCCCGCACCTCTGAGCGACGCCCCCGCCCCACCGACGACCCCGCCCACCTCTCCGACCCGACGGGAGGAGGAGCGCCGCCGTGCGCCACTTCGCCGAGCTCGACCCCGCGCGCACCGCGGCGCTCTTCCTGCACCCCCCGCAGCCGGTGGACCTCGCCGCCGGGCGCGACGAGCTCGCCACCGCGCTCGGGGCCACCATCTACTGCCCGGCGACTCGGCAGCGCCTGGCCGGCGACCTGCTGCGCCTGGCCCGCCGCGGCGTGCGCAGCGCCGTGGTGTGCCTGGAGGACTCGGTGCCCGACGACCGCGTCGGCCAGGCCGAGGACACGCTGGTGCGGGAGCTGGCGGACCTCGCCGGGCGCCCCGAGTGGGCCGGCGGACCGCCGCTGATGCTGTTCCTGCGCGCGCGCACCCCCGAACAGCTCCTCGCCGTCGTCGAGCGCAGCGGCGTCGGCGTGGACTGCCTGCAGGGCTTCGTGCTGCCCAAGTTCGGCGGCACCGGCCAACCGGACCCGCGGCGCTGGACGGCGGCCGTGCGCCGGGCCTCCGAGCTCGCGGGCCGGCGGCTGTGGGCGATGCCCGTGCTGGAGAGCCGCGACATCGCCCACCTGGACACCCGCCTCGAGGCGCTGCTCGGCGTGCGCGACGTCCTCGACGAGCACCGCGACCTCGTCCTCGCCGTGCGCACCGGCGCCACCGACCTGTCCGCCGCGTACGGCCTGCGCCGCCCGCGCGGGGCGACCGTGTGGGACGTGCGGGTCGTCGCCGACGTCCTCGGCGACGTCATCAACGTCCTGGGTCGCGCCGACGGCAGCGGGTACCCCATCACCGCGCCGGTGTGGGAGCACTTCACCTCCGGCGCGCGCGTCTCCCGCACCACCCTGTCGGCCGGGCCGTTCGCCGGCTCCGGCGCCGAGGGGCTGCGCGAGCAGCTCATCGCCGAGGACCTCGACGGGCTGGTGCGCGAGCTGGAGCTGGACCGGGTCAACGGGCTGCAGGGCAAGACCGTCATCCACCCCTCGCACGTCGCCGTCGTGCACGCGGTCTCCGTGGTCACCCACGAGGACTTCTGCGACGCCTCCGACGTGCTCGCCCAGTCCGCCGGCGGCGTCATGGCCTCCAGCTACCGCAACAAGATGAACGAGGCCGGCCCGCACCGGCCGTGGGCCGAGCGGGTGCTGGCCCGCGCCCACGCCTTCGGCGTCGCCCGCCCCGAGGTGTCGTACGCGCACCTGCTCCAGGCGCAGGACGACGCCTGGGACGCGTTCGCACAGCCGAGGGACGAGCCCGCCGGTGACGCCGGCGGGGACGACGCGGCGGTGGGCCGGTGAGGACCGCGGGCACCTGGAGCGGCACCTGGGTGCAGGACCGGCTGGGGGTGCGGCTGGACGGCCCGCCCGGCGCCGACGGCCTGGACGTGCGCGACCTGCTGGGCCTGGCGCTGCGGCGCAACCCCCGCCGGGCCCACCTGCTCGTCTCGACGGTGCTGGGCAAGCACGTGCCCACCGACCCGCGCCTCGTGCGGGCCGCGGGGTTGCGCCTGGGAGCGCTCGTCGCGCACGCGCTGGGGGCACCGGCCGGTGCGGGCGCGGACGCGGCCGCCTGGCGCACCGCGCTGACCGGGGACGTGCCGGACGGCGCGGCGGCGGCCCCGGTCCTCGCCGCCGCGGAGGCCGCCACCGCCGCCGTGCCCGCGGCGCTCGTCGTGGGCTACGCCGAGACCGCCACCGGCCTCGGGCACGCGGTCGCCGACGCCCTGGGCGCCGCCTGCCTGCACTCCACCCGCCGCGCGGCGCGCGGCGCCCCCGGCTACGCCGGGTTCGAGGAGGAGCACTCGCACGCCACCGGCCACCAGCTGCTACCCACCGAACCGGCCGTCCTGGCCCGGCTGGCGGACCCCGCCGCGCCGCTCGTGCTCGTCGACGACGAGCTGTCCACCGGCCGCACCGTCGCCAACACGCTGCGCGCCCTGCACGCGCGCACCCCGCGCGAGCGCTACGTCGTGGCCGCCCTGGTGGACGTGCGCGCCGGCGACGACCGCGGCCGGCTGGACGCGCTGGCCGCCGAGCTCGGCGCCCGCGTCGACGTCGTCGCCCTCGCCGCCGGGACGGTGCTGTTGCCCGACGGCGTCCTGGAGCGCGGTGCGGAGCTGGCGGCGCGGACCGCGCCCGTCGCGCCGCGCGAGAGGCCCGTGCCCGGCGTCCACGAGGTGGTGCTCCCGTGGCCGGCGCAGGTGCCCACCACCGCCCGCTTCGGCACCCCGCCCGGTCACGCCGCCGGGGCCGCCGCGGCCGACGCGGCCGACGCGCTGGCCGCGGCCCTCACCGGGGCCCGGGGCGGGGCCGGTGACGTCCTCGTCCTCGCCAGCGAGGAGCTGATGCACGCACCGCTGCTGCTGGCGCGGGAGCTGACCGCCCGGTCGCCGGGGCCGGTGCGGTTCTCCTCCACGACCCGCTCGCCGGTGCTCGCCGTGGACGCCGACGGGTACGCGGTGCGCTCCTCGCTCGCCTTCCGCGGCCACGACCCGGCCGTGGACGGCGCCGGCGTGCGCTACGCCCACAACGCCGACCGCACCGCGCGGGGTGAGCCGCCGTGGGGTGCGCTCGTGCTCGTCGTGGACTCCGCCTCCGACCCCGCCGCCCTGCGCGCCCCGGACGGCGCGCTCGCGGCGCTCGCACCGCTGGCCGAGCGGCTGCACCTGGTCACCCTGCCCGCCGACGACTGGAGCCGGACCGCGTGAGCACACCCCTGCCCGAACCCCTGCGGGGCCCGGAGTTCTCCAGCTACGCGCCCGACGAGGTCGGCTGGCTGCTCACCGACCTGACCGGCGTGCCGCTGGAGGCGCCCGCCGAGGAGCGCGAGGAGGCCGTGCAGTCCGGCGGCGCCCACTACGCGGAGTCGCTGCCGGTGGAGTACCTGCCCAGCGCCGAGTACGGCGCGCTGTTCGAGACCGCGCTGCGGCGCAGCGCCCGACGTGTCGCCCTCGGCGTCGGCGTGGTCGCCGAGCTGCTGCGCGCCGAGCGGGGTGAGCGGCTGGTCGTGGCGTCGCTGGCGCGCGCGGGTACGCCGGTGGGCGTGCTGCTGCGCCGGTGGGCGGCGCGCGCGGGCCTGGACTGGCCGCACTACGCGGTCTCCATCGTGCGCGGGCGCGGCATCGACGCGCTGGCGCTGCGCTGGCTGGCGGCGCACCACGACCCCGCGGACGTGGTGTTCCTCGACGCGTGGACCGGCAAGGGCGCCATCACCCGGGAGCTGTCGGCGGCGCTGGCCTCCTCGGGCGTCGGCGGCTTCTCCGACGAGCTGGCGGTGCTGGCCGACCCCGGTGCCTGCGTGCGCACGTTCGGCAGCCGCGAGGACTACCTCGTGCCGTCGGCGTGCCTGAACTCCACCGTCTCCGGCCTGGTCAGCCGCACCGTCCTGAACGACCGCCTCATCGGGCCGGACCGCTTCCACGGCGCGAAGTTCTACGCCGACCTGGCCGGCGCGGACGTCTCGAACCGCTTCCTCGACGTGGTGTCCGGGTTCTTCGACGACGTGGCCGGTGAGGTCCCCGCCGCCGTGGCGGCCGTGCGGGCGGGGGAGCGCGATCCCACCTTCGCCGGCTGGGCGCAGGTGGAGCGGATCTCCGCCGAGTTCGGCATCGGCGACGTGAACCTCGTCAAACCCGGTGTGGGGGAGACCACGCGGGTGCTGCTGCGGCGGGTGCCGTGGCGGGTGCTGGTGCGCCCGGACGCGGAGCTGGAGCACCCCGGCGACCTGGCGCACCTGCGGCTGCTGGCCGACCAGCGCGGCGTTCCCGTGCAGGAGGTGCCGGGCCTGGCGTACAGCGCCGTCGGCCTGATCCACCCCAGGTACACGCGCGGCGCCACCGGGGCGGACGGGCGCGCGGCCCAGGTGGCCCCGTGAGCGGGGACGGCACCGTGAGCGGTGTGCTGGCGGCCAGCGACCTGGACCAGACGCTGGTGTTCTCCGAGCGTTCGGCCGGCGTGGACGTCGCCGGCCTGGTGCCGGTCGAGGACTACGACGGCCGCACGATCTCCTGGGTGACGCCCGCGGCGTGGGAGGTGCTGGGCGAACTGGTGGCGTCGGGCGCGTTCGTGCCCGCCACCACCCGCACCCCGGAGCAGTACCTGCGCATCCGCTGGCCGCAGCGGCCCCCGCACCTGGCGGTGTGCGCGAACGGCGGGGTGCTGCTCGTGGACGGCGAGCCGGACGAGGCGTGGACGGCGCAGGTGCGCCGGAACCTCGGCGGCTGCGCACCGCTGGAGCGCGTGCACGCGGAGGTCGCCCGGGTCGTGGGCGAAGCGCGCGCGGCGGCGCCGGGTTCCGCGGAACCCGCGGTGCGGGACGTGCCCGGGTCGTTCTGCTACGCGGTGCTGCGCGACGGGCAGCGCCCGGCGCTGGAGGGCGCGCTGCTGGGGGACCTGACGGTCCTGCTGGACGGCTGGGGGTACGTGGTGTCCCTGCAGGGCCGCAAGCTGTACGCGGTTCCGCGGCCGCTGACGAAGTCGGCGGCGGTGGCCGAGGTGGTGCGTCGCGGCGGGTACGGCGGTCTCGTCGCCGCCGGCGACTCGCTGCTGGACGTCGACCTGCTGGTGGCCGCCCGCGCCGCGGTGCGCCCCGGGCACGGGGAGCTGTTCCGCACCGGGTGGGAGCACCCCGGGGTGCGGCTGCTGGAGGCGTCCGGCGCACGGGCGGGGGAGGAGACGGCCCGCTGGCTGCTGGCGCGGGTGCGCGGGGCGGGCAGCCCGTCCCGCGGAGTTCAGAAGGGCGGAGTTCAGAAGGAGTGCTCGGGTCCCGGGAACGTGCCCTCGCGCACCTCGTCCGCGTAGGAGCGCGCCGCGTCGCCCAGCGCGGCGCGCAGGTCCGCGTACCGCTTGACGAACCGCGCGGTGCGCTCGGACAGGCCGGCGAAGTCCTGCCACACCAGCACCTGCGCGTCGCAGCCGGCGCCCGCGCCGATGCCGACGGTGGGGATCGCCAGGGTGCGCGTCACCTGCTCGGCCACGCCCACCGGCACCATCTCCAGCACCACCGAGAACGCCCCCGCCTCCGCGACGGCACGCGCGTCGGCCAGCACCGCGTCGGCCGCGTCGCCGCGGCCCTGCACGCGGTAGCCGCCCAGGGCGTGCTCGGCCTGCGGGGTGAACCCCACGTGCCCCATGACGGGGATCCCCGCGTCCACCAGCGCCCGCACCCGCGAGGTGCTGCGCACCCCGCCCTCCAGCTTCACCGCGTGCGCGCCGCCCTCCTTCATCAGCCGCACGCCCGAGGCCAGCGCCTGCTCGTCGGAGGCCTCGTACGTGCCGAACGGCAGGTCCGCCACGACCAGCGCGTGCGGTGCGCCGGCGACGACCGCGCGCACCATCGGCAGCAGGTCGTCCAGGGTGATGCCCAGCGTGCTGGGCATCCCCAGCACCGTGTTGGCCGCCGAGTCGCCCACGAGCAGCACCGGGATGCCCGCCTCGTCGAACACCGCGGCGGTGAGCGCGTCGTAGCTGGTGAGCATCGCCCAGCGCTCGCCGCGCTCCTTCAGCTGCTGCAGGTGGTGCACGCGGGTGCGCCGACGCGGCGCGGGAGCTTCGGTCGCGTAGCTCACGTGAGCGTCTCCGCGGCCGCGTCGCCGGGGACCACCGGTGGTGCCAGCTGCGGGTCCGCGGCGGGTTCGCGCCAGCGGCTGGAGATGGGCAGCCGCCGGTCGCGGCCGAACGCCTTGTACGAGATCTTCGGCCCCGGTGCGAACTGCCGGCGCTTCCACTCCGCGCGGTCCACCAGGGTCAGGACCGAGTCCACGACCGCGGCGTCGAAGCCCTGCGCGATCATCTCGGCGCGGCCGCGGTCGCCCTCGACGTAGTCCTCCAGGATCGCGTCGAGCACCTCGTACGGCGGCAGGGAGTCCTGGTCGGTCTGGTCCGGGCGCAGCTCCGCCGAGGGCGGCTTGGTGATGGTGTTCTCCGGGATCGGCGGCTGCTCGCCGCGCTCGGCCGCCTGCGCGTTGCGCCAGCGCGACAGCTCCCACACCAGCGTCTTCGGCACGTCCTTCAGCGGCGCGTAGCCGCCCACGGAATCGCCGTACAGGGTGGAGTACCCCACCGCCAGCTCGCTCTTGTTGCTGGTGGCCAGCGCCAGGTGCCCCTCCTGGTTGGCCAGGCCCATCAGGGTGGTGCCGCGCACCCGCGCCTGCAGGTTCTCCTCGGCCACGCCCGTCAGCGGCACCGTGCCCAGGAAGGCCTCCACCATCGGCGCGATCGGGTACTGCCGGTACTCGAAACCGCACCGCCGCGCCAGGTCCTCGGCGTCGTCGCGGGAGTGCTGCGAGGAGTACCCGGAGGGCAGGGAGACGCCCACCACGTTCTCCGCCCCGACGGCGTCGCACGCCAGCGAGGCGACCAGCGCGGAGTCGATGCCGCCGGACACCGCGATGATCACCGAGCGGAAGCCGTTCTTGCGCACGTAGTCCCGCAGCCCCAGCACCAGGGCGGCGTGCACGTCGGCGACGTCCGGCAGCGGTTCGTGGTGCACCGCCTCGCGCGGCTCGTACGCGGGCACCGGTTCGTCGCCGACCGTCACCCTCTTCACCCCGCCCACCCAGGACGGCGAGGTGTCGGCCGCGGCCAGCTCCAGGTCCGCCACCACGAGCGCCTCGGTGAACTGCGGCCCGCGCGCCAGCACCCGCCCGCCGGCGTCCACGACCAGCGAGTCGCCGTCGAAGACCAGCTCGTCCTGGCCGCCGACGGCGTTGACGTAGGCGATGGGGCAACCGGCCTCCGCGGCGCGCCGCTCCACCAGGTCCAGGCGCACGTCGTCCTTGTTGCGCTCGTACGGGGAGGCGTTCAGGACCGCCAGAAGGCCGGCGCCGGCGTCGCCGGCCTTCTGCACCGGCCCGCCGTCCTGCCACAGGTCCTCGCAGATCGCCACGGCCACGTCCACCCCGCGCACCCGCACCACCAGCAGGTCCTCGCCGGGGACGAAGATGCGGTACTCGTCGAAGACGCCGTAGTTGGGCAGGTGGTGCTTGGCGTACCGGGCCACCACGCGGCCGCGGTGCAGCACCGCGGCGCAGTTCTGGGGCAGGTCGCGCCGAGCGGTGGCGCCGCCCGGCGGGGTCGGTCCCGTCTCCCGCTCGGGTGCGCGGTCCACGTACCCGACGACCACGACCAGCTCGCCGTTGCCGTCGTCGGCCAGCTCCGCGGCCAGCCGCCCCAGCGCGCGCTTGGAGGCGTCCACGAAGGAGCGGCGCAGCGCCAGGTCCTCCACCGGGTAGCCGGTCACGGCGGTCTCGGGGAACAGGGCCAGGTGCGCGCCCTCCTCCGCGGCGCGCCGCGCCCACTCCCGCACCGCACGCACGTTCCCGTCGACGTCGCCGACGGTCGTGTCGACCTGCGCCATGGCGACCCGCAGCTGAGGCATGGCGCCAGCGTAGTGAGCGCCGTCACGGGCCTCGCGCCCGCCCGGCCGCAGGGTGCTCCGCCGCGCCGGCGCGGGCATGGGGGAGGATGTCGCCGCAGGACGCCGACGACCGCCGGCGGCCCGGTGAGCGACGACGGGAAGGGTGGCCATGGACCGCCAGCAGGAGTTCGTGCTGCGCACGCTGGAGGAGCGGGACATCCGCTTCGTGCGTCTGTGGTTCACCGACGTCATCGGCACGCTGAAGTCGGTGGCCATCGCGCCCGCCGAGCTGGAGGGCGCCTTCAGCGAGGGCATCGGCTTCGACGGCTCCGCCATCGAGGGCCTCTCGCGCGTGTCGGAGTCCGACATGCTGCTCAAGCCCGAGCCGAGCACCTTCCAGGTGCTGCCCTGGCGCACCACCGACGACCACCAGGGCACCGCCCGCATCTTCTGCGACATCCTCACGCCCGACGGGCAGCCGGCGCGCTCGGACCCGCGCAACGTGCTCAAGCGCGTCCTGGACCGCGCCGCCCAGCACGGCTACACCTTCTACACGCACCCCGAGATCGAGTTCTACCTCTTCAGGGGGCCCCTGCAGCGCGGTGCCGTGCCCGAGCCGGTCGACTACGTCGGCTACTTCGACAACCACCCCGGCGGCACCACGACCGACTTCCGCCGCGAGGCGATCTCCGTGCTGGAGAGCATGGGCATCTCCGTGGAGTTCAGCCACCACGAGGGCGGCCCCGGCCAGAACGAGATCGACCTGCGCTACGCCGACGCCCTGACGACCGCGGACAACGTCATGACGTTCCGCACGGTGCTGAAGGAGGTCGCCGGGGAGATGGGGCTGTACGCCAGCTTCATGCCCAAGCCCCTGGAGGCGCAGCCCGGCTCCGGCATGCACACCCACCTGTCGCTCTTCGACGGCGACGCCAACGCCTTCTACGAGGCCGGCTCCGAGTACCAGCTGTCCACCACGGGGCGGCGGTTCATCGCCGGGATCCTGCGGCACGCCGCCGAGATCACCGCCGTCACCAACCAGTTCGTCAACTCCTACAAGCGCCTGTGGAGCGGCGGCGAGGCGCCCAGCTACGTCAGCTGGGGCCACAACAACCGCTCCGCGCTGGTGCGGGTGCCGATGTACAAGCCCAGCAAGGCGCAGTCGGTGCGGGTGGAGTACCGGGCGCTGGACTCCGCGTGCAACCCGTACCTGGCCTTCGCGGTGCTGCTGAGCGCCGGCCTGAAGGGCATCGAGGAGGGTTACGAGCTGCCCGACGGCGCCGAGGACGACGTGTGGGCGCTCACCGACGCCGAGCGGCGCTCCATGGGCATCGAACCCCTGCCGCAGAGCCTGGAGCACGCCATCTCCGTCATGGAGCGCTCCGAGCTGGTCGCCGAGACCCTCGGCGAGGGCGTGTTCGACTTCTTCCTGCGCAACAAGCGCGCCGAGTGGGCCGACTACCGCGCGCAGGTCACGCCGTTCGAGCTGCAGCGCTACCTGCCGCTGCTGTGATCGCCGGCCCCGGGCGCCGCACCAGCGCCACCGCGCAGCTGGCCCGGGCGGGGTTCGCCGACCCCGCCCGGGGCCTGCGGCTGCTGCGCGACAGCGCCCTCGAGGGCGTGGTGCGCCCGGGCGCCGACGACGAGCCCCTGCACGACGAGGCCACCGCCTCGCTGGTGCGCGCCCTGGGCCGCACCGCCGACCCCGACCAGGCGCTGCTGAGCCTGGTGCGCTTCACCGAGGCGCTGGCCGCCCGCGGCGACGCGGCGGGCGCGGGGCGCGCCCGGGACCTGCTGCGCGGCGGCGGCCCGGACGACGGCCGGGACGGCGACGGCGTGGGGGCCCGGGCCCGCCTGCTCGCGGTCCTCGGCGGTTCGGTCGCCCTCGGCGACCACCTGGTGCGGCACCCGGAGCACTGGACCGCGCTGGTCCCCGCCACCGCACCCGACCCCGCCGAGCTGCGCGCCGAGCTGCTGCGGGCCGTCGGTGCCGACCCGGCCGCACCCGTCCCCGTCGCCGGGCCCGACGCGGCCGGCACCCCGGGCGCGGAGGCCCTGCGGGTGGCCTACCGCCGTCGCCTCACCGGGCTGGCCGGGCGCGACCTCGCCGCCGCCGACCCCACCGCGGTGCTGCACGAGACGGCCGCCGAGCTGGCCGACCTGGCCGCGGCCGCGCTGGAGACCGCCCTGGCGCTGGCGCGGGCGGAGCTGCCCGGCGGCGGCCTGGAGTGCCGCCTGGCCGTCATCGGCATGGGCAAGGCCGGTGGCCGGGAGCTGAACTACCTCTCCGACGTGGACGTCGTCCACGTCGCCGAGCCCGCCGACGGCGCCGAGGAGGCCGAGGCGCTGCGCACCGGCACCAAGCTGGCCGCCGCCCTGCAGCGCATCTGCTCCGCACCCACCGCCGAGGGCACGCTGTGGGAGGTCGACGCGGGCCTGCGTCCCGAGGGCAAGCAGGGGCCGCTGGTGCGCACCCTCGACAGCCACCTGGAGTACTACCGCCGCTGGGCGAGCACGTGGGAGTTCCAGGCGCTGCTGAAGGCCCGCCCCCTGGCCGGCGACCGCGACCTGGGCGCCGCGTACGTGCGGGGCATCGCCCCGATGGTGTGGAGCGCGGGGGAGCGCGAGGGGTTCGTCGGCGAGGTGCAGGCGATGCGCCGGCGCGTGGAGTCCCTCATCCCCTCGAAGGAGGCCGAGCGCCAGCTCAAGCTCGGCAGCGGCGGTCTGCGCGACGTGGAGTTCTCCATCCAGCTGCTGCAGATGGTGCACGGGCGCACCGACGAACGGCTGCGCGGCAGCGCGAACACCCTGGAGGCGCTGGACGCCCTGGCCGCGTTCGGCTACGTCGGCCGGCACGACGCCGGCGAGCTGGACCGCGACTACCGGCTGCTGCGCGCCCTGGAGCACCGCGTGCAGCTGCACCGGATGCGCCGCACCCACGTGCTGCCCACCGCGGAGGCCGACCTGCGTCGCCTCGGCCGCGCCCTGGGACTGCGCGGCGACCCCGTCCGCGCGCTGGAGGACGTCTGGCGCGGCACCCGCCGCGACGTGCGCCGCCTGCACGAGAAGCTCTTCTACCGGCCGCTGCTGCCGGCCGTCGCCAGGTTGTCGGCGGCCGACGCCCGCCTGGACGCCCAGCTCAGCCCGGAGGCCGCCCGCGCGCGCCTGGCCGCCCTCGGCTACCGCGACCCCGCGGGTGCGATGCGGCACCTGCAGGCCCTGACCTCCGGCGTCAGCCGCCGCGCCAGCATCCAGCGCACCCTGCTGCCGGTGATGCTCGGCTGGTTCGCCGACGGCGCCGACCCCGACGCGGGGTTGCTGACCTACCGCCGGGTCTCCGAGGCTCTGGCCGGCACCCAGTGGTACCTGACGATGATGCGCGACTCCGGCGCGGCCGCCGAGCGGCTGGCGTCCGTGCTGTCCGCGGCGCGGATGCCGGCGGAGCTGCTGCTGCGCAGCCCGGAGGCGGTGGCGGTGTTCGCCGACGACGAGCGCCTGGCGCCCTACGACGTCTCGGAGGTCGTCGCCGACGCCGCCGCGGCCGCCGCACGGCGCGCCGACCCCGCCGCGGCGGTGCTGGCCGTGCGGGGGGTGCGCCGCCGCGAGCTGTTCCGCACCGTCGTCGCCGACCTGGTGGGCGCCCGCGACCTCGCCGGGGTGGGGCGGGCGCTGGCCGACGCCGACCAGGCCGCCCTCGACGTGGCGCTGCGGGTCAGCGCCCGCGCCGTCGAGCAGCGCACCGGTGCACCTCTGCCCACCCGGCTGCTCGTGGTGGGCATGGGCCGTCTCGGCGGCGCCGAGACGGGGTACGGCAGCGACGCCGACGTGCTGTTCGTGCACGACCCGCTGCCGGGCGCGTCGGACACCGACGCGCAGCGCGCCGCCACGGAGGTCGTCGCCGAGCTGCGCCGCCAGCTCAGCGGGCCCGGCCCGGAACCGGCGCTGGAGGTGGACGCCGACCTGCGACCCGAGGGCCGCAACGGGCCGCTGGTGCGCTCCCTGGACAGCTACCGCGCCTACTACGCGCGCTGGTCGCAGCCGTGGGAGGCGCAGGCGCTGCTGCGCGCCCGCCCCGTCGCGGGGGACGCCGACCTCGGCGACGAGTTCCTGGAGCTGGTCGACCCGCTGCGCTGGCCGGCCGGTGGCCTCTCCGAGGCCGACGTGCGCGAGGTGCGCCGCATCAAGGCCCGCGTGGAGGCCGAGCGGCTGCCGCGCGGTGCGGACCCGCTGCGCCACCTCAAGCTCGGCCGCGGCGGGACCTCGGACGTGGAGTGGACCGCGCAGCTGCTGCAGCTGTGCCACGCCGGCGAGCACGAGGCGCTGCGCACCACCTCCACCAGCGGCGCCCTGCAGGGGGCGGTGCGCGCAGGGGTGCTGGACGCCGCGGACGCGGAGGTCCTCGTGGGGGCGTGGACGCTGGCGTCCCGCGCCCGCAACGCCCTGACGCTGTGGCGCGGCAAGCCCGGCGACGCGCTGCCCAGCCACGTGCGCGACCTCGACGGCCTCGCCCGCCTGCTGGGTTTCGAGCCGGGCTCGGCCGCGGAGTTCGAGGAGCTGTACCTGCGCACCACCCGGCGCTGCCGCGCGGTCGTCGAGCAGGTCTTCTACGGGCGCTGAGCCCCCGGCCGCAGCAGGGGCACCACGTCGGCGGTGAACTGGGTCAGGAAGCGCGCCTGGTCGTGGCCGGGGGCGTGGAAGACCAGGTGGGTGAACCCGGCGTCGACGTACTCCTGCACCGCGGAGGCCACCTGCGCGGGCTCGGAGGCGACGATCCAGCGCTGGGCGACCTGCTCGATGGGCAGCTGGTCGGCCAGGCGCGCCATCTCCACCGGGTCGTGCACGGACGCCTTCTGCTCCGGGCTCAGCGACAGCGGTGCCCAGAACCGGGTGTTCTGAAGCGCCCGGGCCGGGTCCTCGTCGAAGGACAGCTTGATCTCGATGGTGCGGTCGATCGAGGTGGCCCGGCGCCCGGCGGCGGCCAGCCCCTCTTCCAGCGCCGGCAGCAGCGTCTCGCGGTACAGGTCCATGCCCTTGCCGGAGGTGCAGATGTAGCCGTCGCCGGCGCGGCCGGCGTACTTCGTCACCCCCGGCCCGCCGCCGGCGACGTAGATCGGCACCGGCTGCGTGGGCCGGTCGTAGACGGTCGCGTCGTGCAGGCGGTAGAAGTCGCCGTCGAAGGTGACGCGCTCGCCCGCCCACAGGGCCTTGATCAGGCGCACCGCTTCGCGCAGGCGGGCGAAGCGTTCCTTGGCCTCGGGGAAGGGCACGCCCACGGCGGTCTCGTTCAGCGCTTCGCCGGTGCCGATGCCCAGGATGACGCGGCCGGGGGCCAGGCAGCCCAGGGTGGCGAAGGCCTGGGCGATCACGGCGGGGTTGTAGCGCAGGGTGGGGGTCAGCACGCTGGTGCCCAGTTGCACCCGGTGGGTCTTGGCGGCCACCCACGGCAGCCAGGTCAGCGCGGCGGGGGCGTGCCCGTCCACGTGCCGCCAGGGCTGGAAGTGGTCGGAGATCCACACCGAGTCCAG
>NZ_JALBVB010000057.1:0-113101 GCF_022669155.1 Kineococcus sp. TRM81007
GCGGCCTAGCACGCCGCCCTCTCAAGGCGGTAGCGCGGGTTCGAATCCCGTCGGGGCTACTCCTGAAGGCCCCCGGTCGACGACCGGGGGCCTTCGTCGTCCCCGGGCCCCGTCAGCACGTGCCCGGCGGGGCGCCGAAGCGGTGCACGGAGTGGTGCTGCTGGGCCAGGCGGCGCAGCGCCAGGAGCACGGGTTCGTGCAGGACGGTCCCCAGCACCACGAACTCCACCGCGTCGGCGGTGTCGCCGCCCGGGATCGCGTCGACCTCCTCGCGCGCCACCTCGTCCGCGGCGCGCACGTACCGGCGCAGCGCCACCGGGTCCACGGGGAACCCCGCGCCCGCCAGGGCCGCCAGGGCGGCGCCCAGTTGCGCGAGGCTGGTGCAGCCCGCCTCGACGCGCCACCCGGCGTCCGCGACCAGCGCTTCGGCCGCCGCCGCCCCGTTGGCGGGCGCCTCGGGTGCGGGGGAGCCGGCCAGCGCGTCGTGGGCGGCGCCCAGTGCGGTGGTCAGCGGGGTGGCGCCGTCCAGGCAGGCCAGCACGTCCTTCACGCGCGCGATCGGCAGCCCGCCCACCTCGGCCAGCGCCCGCACCAGCCGCAGCCGGCGCACGTGCTCCTCGCCGTACTCCGCCCGCGTGGCCCCGGTGGCGCGGCCGGGCGGCAGCAGGCCCTCGCGCAGGTAGTACTTGATCGTGGGGACGGGCACGCCGCTCGCAGCGGCCAGGGCGGAGACGAGCACGGGGACCCCTTGACTGGATAGTTCCACTGACCAATGCTGGGCAGTACCACTATCCAATCATCCCCGGACCTCTCGGAGGCACCCCGTGCGCGTCCCCACCGGCCGGACCACCCACGAGCACGACGGCGAGGTCGTCGTGTTCCTGATCGGCATGCGGATCAACTCGCCGTGGCGGGTGCGGGCGTGGCTGCCCGTCCTGGCCGCCATGCCCGCCATGCTGCGCGAGCTGGCGCAGCACCCCGAGCACGGGATGCTCGGCGCCCGCACCTGCGTCGGCTCCGGTGGCCCGTTCGTCGTGCAGTACTGGCGCGACCTGGACTCCCTGCACGCCTACGCCCGCCTCGACGGCGGCCTGCACCGCCGCGCCTGGCAGCGGTTCAACACCCGTGCCCGCGGCGCCCGCGGGGCGGTGGGGATCTGGCACGAGACCTACGCGGTGCCCGCCGGGCACCACGAGTCGATCGGCGTCGACGTCCCGCCCGCCGGGCTCGCCGCCGCCACCCGCAGCGTGCCGGTCGCCGCCGGCCGCGACCGCGCCGCCCAGCGGATGCGCGTGCGCGCCGGGGCCTAGGGTGCCGGTGTGGCCGTCATCCACGACGCGACGCTGGTCCCGTCGAAGCTCGAGCTCGTCGCGCGGTGGCTCACCGCGCAGCCGTGGTGCCCCGCCGGCGTCACCTGCCCGGCCGACGTGGAGCGGGTGGGCGCCTACCGCTTCGACGACCCGGACGGCGAGGTGGGCCTGGAGGCGCACCTCGTGCGCGCCGGGGGCGTGCTCGTGCACGTGCCGCTGAGCTACCGGGCCGCCGGGCTGCCGGGGGGCGAGCAGCACCTGGTGGGAACGCTGGAGCACTCGGTGCTCGGCCGGCGCTGGGTGCACGACGCCACCGGTGACCCCGTCTTCGCGCGCGCGCTCGCGGACGCGGTGGCCTCGCGCGCTGCGCAGGCCGCCCTCGTCGGCCCGGACGGCGCCCCGCTGGGGGAGCCCGACGTGCGCGTGGCCCCCGGCGCTCCCGGCGCCGGCGGCCCGGACGCCGCCGGGGTCGTCACCACCGCCACCACCGCCGGGGTGCGCCTGGGGGTCGTGCGCGTGCTGGACGGCACCGCCGCCGCGCCCGCGGGGGCGGCGACGCTCACGGGGACCTGGTCGGGGCAGGACGCCCCCGCGCTGCTCGCCTGGACCCGCTGAGGCGGTCGCGCCCCGGCGGCCCGGCCGGGGCCGCCCCTCGGGCTCACGCCTCGACGGGCACCGCGGGCGTGAGCGGTTCCGCCGGGCGCAGAGCGGCCGTGAACGCCTCGGCGGTGGCCAGGACGGCGTCGGCGTGCCGGCGCCCCGGGTGGCGCCCGAAGCGCTCGGCCGGCCCGGAGACCGACACCGCGGCCACCACGCGCCCCGACGGCCCGCGCACCGGGGCGCTGACGCTGGCCAGGCCGGGTTCGCGCTCGCCGCTGGAGTGGGCCCACCCGCGCCGGCGCACCCCGGAGAGGGTGCCGGCGTCGAAGCGGGCGCCGAGCAGCTCCACGGACAGGCGCTCGGGGTCGTCCCAGGCGAGCAGCACCTGCGCGGCAGAGCCGGCGGCCATCGTCATGGACGCGCCCACGGGCACGGTGTCGCGCAGGCCGTGCAGGCGGTCGGCGGCGGCGATGCAGACGCGGTGCTCGCCGTGGCGCCGGTAGAGCTGGGCGCTCTCGCCGGTGGCGTCGCGCAGCGCCGTCAGCAGCGGTCCGGCGGCCGCCACGAGGCGGTCCTCGCCGGCGGCGGCGGCCAGCTCGGCGTGCCGGGCGCCCAGCACGAAGCGGCCCTGCAGGTCGCGCGCCACGAGCCGGTGGTGCTCCAGCGCCACGGCCAGCCGGTGCGCGGTGGGGCGGGCCAGCCCGGTCGCCGTCACCAGCTGCGCCAGGCTCGCGGGGCCGGCCTCCAGGGCGCTCAACACCTGCACGGCCTTGTCCAGCACGCCGACTCCGCTACTCTTGTCCACGGAGCGATACTGGCGTCTCAAGAAGTGAGACGCAAGTGCCGATGCCGACGTCTCGGCGACGACGAGGGGAGAGCGACGTGGGACGCACGCTGGCGCAGAAGGTGTGGGACGAGCACGTCGTCCGGCGCGGGCAGGACGGCGAGCCGGACCTGCTGTTCATCGACCTGCACCTCGTGCACGAGGTCACCAGCCCCCAGGCCTTCGACGGCCTGCGCCTGGCCGGTCGCGGCGTCCGCCGCCTCGACCTCACCATCGCCACCGAGGACCACAACACCCCCACCGCGGACATCGACCGGCCCCTGTCGATGCTGCAGGACCGCACCTCCGCCAAGCAGCTGCAGACGCTGCGGGAGAACTGCGCCGAGTTCGGTGTCCGCCTGCACGCCCTCGGCGACGCCGAGCAGGGCATCGTGCACGTCGTCGGCCCCCAGCTGGGCCTGACCCAGCCCGGCATGACGGTCGTGTGCGGCGACTCGCACACCTCCACCCACGGCGCCTTCGGCTCCCTGGGCATGGGCATCGGCACCAGCGAGGTCGAGCACGTCCTGGCCACCCAGACGCTGCCGCTGAAGCCGTTCAAGACCATGGCCATCACCGTGAACGGCACGCTGAAGCCGGGCACCACCGCCAAGGACGTCATCCTGGCGGTCATCGCGGAGATCGGCACCGGCGGGGGGCAGGGCTACGTCCTGGAGTACCGCGGCGAGGCCATCCGCAGCCTCTCCATGGAGGGGCGGATGACCATCTGCAACATGTCCATCGAGGCCGGTGCCCGCGCCGGCGTGGTCGCCCCCGACGACACCACCTTCGAGTACCTCAAGGGCCGCCCGCACGCCCCCACCGGCGCCGACTGGGACGCCGCCGTGGAGCACTGGCGGACCCTGCGCACCGACGACGACGCCGTCTTCGACGCCGAGGTCGTCCTGGACGCCGCCGACCTGGAGCCCTTCGTCACCTGGGGCACCAACCCCGGGCAGGGCGTCCCGCTGTCCGGCTCCGTGCCGGTGCCGGAGCGGATCGGCGACGACGAGGCGCGGCGCGGCGTCGAGCGGGCCCTGGAGTACATGGGCCTGACCGGCGGTACCCCGATGCGCGACGTCGCCGTCGACACCGTGTTCATCGGCTCGTGCACGAACAGCCGCATCGAGGACCTGCGCGCTGCCGCCGACGTGGTGCGCGGGCGCACCAAGGCCGACGGCGTGCGCGTCATGGTGGTGCCCGGCTCGGCCCGGGTGCGGCTGCAGGCCGAGGCCGAGGGCATCGACGTGGTCTTCAAGGACTTCGGCGCCGACTGGCGGTTCGCGGGCTGCTCGATGTGCCTGGGCATGAACCCCGACCAGCTCGCCCCCGGAGAGCGATGCGCGTCCACCTCCAACCGCAACTTCGAGGGCCGGCAGGGCAAGGGCGGGCGCACCCACCTGGTCAGCCCGCTCGTCGCCGCCGCCACCGCCGTGCGCGGCACCCTGTCCTCGCCGGCGGACCTCGAGCCGCTGCCCGGCGCCGGTGCTCCCGCCGGCGCGCTGGCCTGAGACCGCGCCCCGCCCGGCCGAACCTGCAGGAGGAACCCGTGGAGAAGTTCACCGTGCACCGCGGCGTCGGCGTCCCGCTGCGGCGCACCGACGTCGACACCGACCAGATCATCCCGGCGGTCTACCTCAAGCGGGTCACCAAGACCGGCTTCGAGGACGCGCTGTTCGCCGCCTGGCGCGGCGACCCCTCGTTCGTGCTGAACCAGGAGCCCTACCGGAACGGCTCGGTGCTCGTGGCCGGGCGCGACTTCGGCACCGGCTCCAGCCGCGAGCACGCCGTGTGGGCGCTGCGCGACTACGGTTTCAAGGTCGTGCTCGCCCCCCGGTTCGCCGACATCTTCCGCGGCAACGCCGGCAAGCAGGGCCTGCTGGCGGCCGTGGTCGCGCAGAGCGACATCGACCTCATCTGGAAGGCGCTGGAGGCGCACCCCGGCACCGAGGTGACCGTCGACCTGGTCGAGCGCGTGGTGCGCGTGGACGACTTCACCGCGGCCCTCGAGGTCGACGACTACGTGCGCTGGCGGCTCATGGAGGGGCTGGACGACATCAGCCTGACCCTGCGCCACGCCGACGACATCACCGCTTTCGAGGCCGCCCGGCCCTCGTTCAAGCCGACGACGCTGCCGGCGCGCACCGCCGGCTGAACCGGCTGGCGACCGCAGGCCCCGGTCCCGCTGCACCGCAGCGGGGCCGGGGCCTCGTCGTGCCGGAGGTGTTGCGTCGCAACGCTCCTGCTCGCTGCGGCGGTGCCGGCGCGACGCTGCGCCCAGCGGTGCGGCGGTGCGGCGGAACCGGTTGCGCGGCAGGGCGCTCCCCGGCCCGGGGCGTCGACACCCTTGTGCCGCAACGGCTCGCCGCCGCGCGCCTGGTGGACGCTCGTGATCGCTGGCCGTACCGTTTCCCCGTCGGGCTCCCGCTCGGCCGCGCGCGAGGACGTCGCGCCGCAGGTGTCAGCACGGTTGGACGCACCGAGGAGGGGCCTTCGTGAACAAGGCGGAACTGGTCGAGGCGCTCGAGGCGCGCCTCGGCGGCAGGAAGCAGGCGACGACGGCCGTGGAGGCCCTCGTCGAGACCATCACCGTGGCCGTCGCCAAGGGCGAGAAGGTCGCCATCAGCGGCTTCGGCACCTTCGAGAAGCAGGCGCGCAACGCCCGGACCGGCCGCAACCCGCGCACCGGCGAGGCCGTGAAGATCAAGAAGACCTCCGTGCCCCGGTTCCGCCCGGGCACCGCCTTCAAGGAGGTCGTCTCCGACAGCAAGGCGCTGCGGGCCTACAGCGCGGCCCTGAAGGAGAAGAACGGCGGCACCGCGGCGGCGAAGAAGGCCGCCCCGGCCAAGACCGCCGCCGCGGGTGCACCGGCCGCGCCGGCGCGCACCGCCACCCGCAAGGCCGCGAGCCCGGCGGCCACCGCTCGCGCCACCACCGGCCGGGCGGGCGCGGCCACGCGGCCGGCCACGGCCGCTGCGGCGAAGAAGGCCGCGCCGGCCAGGACCGCGGCCCCCGCCAAGACGGCTCCCGCGGCGAGGACGGCCACCGCGCGCCGGACGGCCAAGAAGGCCTGAGGACCCCGCAGCGGAAGGCCCCGNCCGGAACCCGGTCGGGGCCTTCCGCATCGGTGCGCCGGTCAGTCGCGGAACGTCTCGATCCGCGCCCCCAGCGGGGTCAGCCGCTCGGCCAGCTGCTCGTAACCGCGGGCGATGATGTCCACGTTGCGCAGCACCGAGGTGCCCTTCGCGGCCAGCATCGCCAGCAGCACCACCACCGCCGGGCGCAGCGCCGGCGGGCACAGCACCTCCGCGCCCGACCAGCGGGTCGGCCCCTCCACCAGGACCCGGTGCGGGTCCAGCAGCTTCACGCGCGCACCCAGCCGGTTCAGCTCCGTCAGGTAGATGGCGCGGTTGTCGTACACCCAGTCGTGCACGGTCGTCGAACCCTCCGCGCTGGCGGCGATGACCGCGAAGAACGGCAGGTTGTCGATGTTCAGGCCCGGGAACGGCATCGGGTGGACCTTGTCGATCGGCGCCTTCAGCTGCGAGGGGTGCACCGTGATGTCGACCAGGCGGGTGCGGCCGTTGGCCGCCGGGTACTCCTCCGACAGGTCGTAGTGCAGGCCCATCTCCGCCAGGATCGCCAGCTCGATCTCGAGGAACTCGATGGGTGCGCGGGTGACCGTGAGCTCCGAGTGCGTGACGATCGCCGCGGTGAGCAGGCTCATCGCCTCCACCGGGTCCTCGGAGGGGGAGTAGTCCACGTCCACCGAGATGTCCGGCACGCCGTGCACGACGAGCGTGGTGGTGCCGATGCCGTCGATGCGCACCCCCAGCTGCTCCAGGAAGAAGCACAGGTCCTGGACCATGTAGTTGGGGCTGGCGTTGCGGATCGTCGTGACGCCGTCGACCCGGGCCGCCGCCATGAGGGCGTTCTCGGTCACCGTGTCGCCGCGCTCGGTCAGCACGATGGGGCGCTGCGGGTGCACCGAGCGATCCACGGTGGCGTGGTAGTGACCGGTGGTCGCGGTGACCTGCAGCCCGAAGGGGCGCAGCGCCACCATGTGCGGCTCGACGGTGCGGGTGCCCAGGTCGCAGCCGCCGGCGTAGGGCAGCTGGAACTCGTCGTAGCGGTGCAGCAGCGGGCCGAGCATCATGATGATGCTGCGGGTGCGGCGCGCGGTCTCGGAGTCCATGGCCGCCAGGTCCAGCGACTCGGGGACGTCCAGCACGAGGTCGGCCTCGCCCACCCACTCGTAGCGCACCCCGATGCTGCTCAGCACGTCGAGGATTCGGTGGATCTCCAGGATGCGGGCCACCCCGCGCAGGGTGGTGCGGCCGCGGTTCAGCAGCGCCGCGCACAGCAGCGCCACCCCGGCGTTCTTGCTGGACTTCACCGCGATGCTGCCGGAGAGCTGGGTGCCGCCCTGCACGCGCAGGTGGGTGGGGGCGGGGCGGCCGATGGAGACGAAGTCGTCCTGCAGGGCGTGGCCGACGCGCTGGAGCATGTCGATGGTGACGTTCTGCTGACCCTGTTCCATGCGGTGCACCGCGCTCTGCGAGGTGCCCAGCCGCTCGGCCAGCTGCACCTGGGTGAGGCCGCGGTGCTTGCGAGCGTCACGGATGAGCGCGCCGATCTGGGTGAGGTGGTCACCCGTGGGGGGCGTCATCTGCTCGGTGGAGACTGCCATGGGACTCACCGTATATCACATGTGAGATATCGCCTCGCAGGCTGCGCGCTCGGCGTGTCCCGACTGCCCTAGCGTGACACGCGTGCCGCTTCTTCCCCCCAGCCCCTCCCCGCGTGTCGCCGTCCTGGGTGCCGGCGCCTGGGGGAGCGCCTTCGCCCTCGTCCTGGCCGACGCCGGCCACCGCGTCGCGCTCTGGGCGCGCCGCCCCGAGCTCGCCGCCGAGCTGCGCGAGCGGCGCACCAACCGCGCGTACCTCGGCGACGTCGCGCTCCCCGACGCCGTCGAGGCCACCTCCGACGCCGCCGAGGCCCTGACCGACGCCGACCTCGTCGTGCTCGCCGTTCCCCTGCAGCGGCTGCGCGAGCAGCTCGGCACCTGGCTCCACCTGCTGCCGCCCGCTCCCCTGGTGTGCCTGGCCAAGGGCGTCGAGGCCGGCACCGGCCTGTTCGGCACCGAGGTCGTCGCCGAGGTCACCGCGGCCGGCCCCGAGCGCCTCGTGGCCGTCTCCGGGCCCAACCTCGCCGCCGAGATCGCCCGCCGCCAGCCCGCCGCCACCGTCGCCGCCTGCACCGACCCCGCCGTCGCCGCCGGCGTCGCCGCCGCCTGCACCTCGTCGGCCTTCCACGCCGAGCCCAGCACCGACGTCCTCGGTGTCGACGTCGCCGGCGCCGTCAAGAACGTGGTCGCGCTCGCCGTCGGCGTCGTCGAGGGTGCCGGGCACGGCGCCAACGCGCGCGCCGCCGTCCTCACCCGGGGTCTGGCCGAGACCACGCGGCTCGGGATCGCCCTGGGGGCCGACGCCGCCACCTTCGCCGGTCTGGCCGGCGTCGGCGACCTCGTCGCCACCTGCGGCTCCCCGCTCTCGCGCAACCACCGCGCCGGCGTCGCCCTCGGCCGCGGCGCGCCCCTGGCCGAGGCGCTCGCCGCCGCCGGCGGCACCGTCGAGGGCGTCACCTCCGCCCCGGCGGTGCTGCGCCGCGCCGGTACCGCCGGCGTCGCGATGCCCCTGGTGGAGCAGGTCGCCGCCGCGGTGGCCGCCGGGCGCGCGCCGGACGGGCTGGCCGCGCGCCTGGTGGGCGCCTAGGGCCCGGCCCGCGCGCGTCAGCGGCCCTCAGCGGTGCGGGCGATGGCCGCCAGGGTCGCGGGGATGCCCTCGTGCGCCGCGCGCGTGCGGTCGGCGATCTGCCGCGGGGCGTCCTGCCCGTACAGCTCGGCGAACGCCGCCAGACCCGCGGGCAGGAACTCCCACGACTCCGTCAGGCGCGTGCCCCCGTCGACGGGGACGAAGGTGAACCCCCAGCGCACCCGGTCCCCGCCGACGGCGAAGGCGAACTCCCGGCCGCGTTCGGCGGCCACCACCCGGCTGCGGGTCTCCCAGACCCGCCCGGGGACCTCGTTGCGCCCGGTGAACCAGGCGCCCACCTGCGCCGACTGCCCCTCGTCCCACCAGCAGCCGGTGCACACCGGGCTCCACCGCCCCATCCGGGGCACGTCGGAGACCAGGTCGTAGAGCGCCTCGGGCGAGCAGGCCACCACGATCGAGTCGGAGAAGGTGAGGTCGGAGGGGGTGGAGTCGCGGGAGGTCCAGTCGCTCACCGGCGGATCGTGGCACGGCTCCGGGAGCTCGTCGTCGCCGGGGCGCCGGGCGACCCGCACCTCAGCCGCCCAGCGCCGCCCACGAGGTCAACGGGACCCGGTGGCCCGGTCCCGCGCCGCGTCGAGGGCCTGCTCCAGGTCCGCCCACAGGTCCTCGACGTCCTCCACGCCCACCGACAGCCGCAGCAGCTCCTCGGGCACCACCACCGGCTCCCCGGCGTGCCGGCGGCGCCGCTCGATGAGCGACTCCACGCCGCCCAGGCTGGTGGCCGGCACCCACAGGCGCACCGCGTCCACGACCGCGTCGGCGGCCGCGGCCCCGCCGACGACCTCGATCGACACCAGCGCGCCGAAACCGCGCATCTGCGCGCGCGCCAGCTCGTGCCCGGGGTCGTCCGGCAGGGAGGGGTGGCGCACCCGCGCCACCGCCGGGTGCTCGCGCAGCCGGACCGCCAGGTCCGCGGCGCTGCGCTGCGAGCGCTCCAGGCGCAGCGGCAGCGTGCGCAGCCCCCGCAGCGCCAGGAACGCCTCCATCGGGCCGGGGATCGCCCCGTGCAGGGTGCGGTGCCGCACCAGGCGCCCCAGCAGGTCCTCCGAGCGCGTCACCACCGCGCCCAGCACCACGTCCGAGTGCCCCGAGAGGAACTTCGTCACCGAGTGCACGACGACGTCGGCGCCCAGGTCCAGGGGCCGCTGCACCAGCGGGGTGGCGAAGGTGTTGTCCACCACCACCAGCGCGCCGTGCTCGTGACCGGCCGTCGCCAGCGCCGCCAGGTCCGCCACCTCCAGCAGCGGGTTCGTCGGGGACTCCAGCCACAGCAGCAGCGGACCCGGTGCGGCCGCCAGGGCCTCGCGCACCCCCGCCACGTCCGTGACGTCCACCCGCTGCACGCGCGCGCGCCCCTGCTCCACCAGCAGGTCCAGCACCGCGTGGGTGCCGTTGTACGCGCCGTGCGGCACCAGCACCGTCGCCTCGGCCGGCACCAGGTGCAGCGCGGCGGTCACCGCCGCCATGCCCGAGGCGAACGTGCGCGCCGAGCCGCCCTCCAGCGCCCCCAGCGCCGTCTCCAGCGCCTCCCAGGTCGGGTTGCCGAAGCGGCCGTAACCGAGGCCGCCGTCACCGATCGAGCCGCCGCCGACGTACGTGGAGGTCAGCGAGACCGGGGTGTTCAGCTCGCTGCCCGGCCCGCGGGCGGGGCGTCCGGCGACCACGGCGAGCGTGTCGGGGGAGGTCTCGGGCACGGGGTTCTCAGGCACGCACGAACCCAACCACACCGCCGGTAGGGTTCCCGCCGATGAGCACCCCCGCCAGCGCCAAGCCGCGCGTCGCCGTCCTCTTCGGCGGCCGTTCCTCCGAGCACGCCATCAGCTGCGTGACCGCGGCGGGCGTGCTCGCCGCGATCGACCGGGACCGCTACGAGGTGGTGCCCGTGGGCATCACCCGGTCCGGGCGGTGGGTCCTGGTGCCCGACGACCCGTCCCCGTTCGCGCTCGTCGACGGCGAGCTGCCCGAGGTGCCCGCCGACGGCACCCGCGTGGCCCTCGCCCAGGAGGTCTCCGAGCGGGCCCTGCAGGCCCTCGACGAGCCGCCCGCCGGCGTGGCCGCCCTCCAGCGCGTCGACGTCGTCCTGCCGCTGCTGCACGGCCCCTTCGGCGAGGACGGCACCCTGCAGGGCCTGCTGGAGCTGTCCGACACCCGCTACGTCGGCTCCGGCGTGCTCGCCTCCGCCGTCAGCATGGACAAGCAGGCCATGAAGGTGCTGCTGGCCGGTGCCGGCCTGCGGGTGGGGCCCTGGACCTCCTTCCACGCCCGCCGGTGGGCCGTCGACGAGGCCGCCTGCCGCGCCGCCGTCGACGCCCTCGGCTACCCCGTCTTCGTCAAGCCCGCCCGCGCCGGCTCCAGCATCGGCATCACCCGGGTCGACGGGCCCGACGGCCTCGCCACCGCCGTCGCCGAGGCCGCCGCGCACGACCCCAAGGTCGTCGTCGAGGCCGCCGTCGCCGGCAGGGAGGTCGAGTGCGGGGTGATCGAGGACCTCGACGGCGGTGCGCCGCGCACCAGCGTGCCCGGCGAGATCGAGGTCGTCGGCGACCACGCCTTCTACGACTTCGAGGCCAAGTACCTCGACGCGGACGGCGTGCGCCTGACCTGCCCGGCCGACCTGCCCGCCGACGTGGAGGCGGCCGTGCGCCGCACCGCCGCGCGCGTCTTCGAGGCGATGGGCGCCGAGGGCCTGGCCCGCGTGGACCTCTTCGTGGACGTCGAGCGCGGCGAGGACGGCGTCGTCGTCAACGAGATCAACACCATGCCCGGGTTCACGCCGCACTCGATGTTCCCGCGCATGTGGGCGGCCACCGGCGTCACCTACCCCGAGCTGGTGGACCACCTGCTGCAGCTGGCGCTGAACCGCCCCACCGGCCTGCGCTGAGACCGCTCACACGCACGCGCGGGTCTGCGGGATCGCCGAGACCGCGGCCGCCAGGTCCACCAGCGGGGCGCTGGCGCTGGAGGCCTGCAGCCGCCCGCCGAAGCGCACCGTGACCTCCACCGCCGGGTCGCGCCCGTAGGTCAGGAAGCGCACGGCGCGGTCGCCGACCGCGTCCTGCACCCAGTCCACGGTGCTCGCGTCGTCCGGCCCCACCGGCACGCACGGCTTCGTGGTGGGGCCGATGACCGCCGCGCCGCACCGCAGCACCACCTGCTCCTCGCCCCACACGGCCACCCCCGCCGCGCCCTGCGGCGTGCGGGCCAGCCCCACCAGGCTCCCCGGCAGCTCCTGCAGCAACCGCGCGCAGGCGGGGTCACCGGCGGCCGGGGCGGCCTCCACGCCGTCGCTGCCGGAGGTGAACGCCCACACCGACGCCCCCACCACCAGCGCCACCACGACCGCCACCCACGCGCCCTGACGGCCCGCGGACGGGGACCGGGGGGCGGCGGCGGTGGGCGGCGGGGGCGTCGGTTCGGCGGCAGGCATCGCCGTTAGTGTGGCCGGGCCGCGCGGCCGGGTGCGGCGCGGGGCCGCCGCGACCGCGGGGCCGCGGGCGAGGGCGGGGGAGAGCGGTGCGGGTCGCGGACCTGGACGAGGCCGAGCTGCTGGAGCGCCTGCTGCCGCACCTGCCCTCCCGGGCGCTGCTCGGGCCCGGTGACGACGCCGCCGTGGTGGCCGCACCCGACGCCCGGGTGGTCGCCACCACCGACGTGCTCGTCGAGGAGCGCGACTTCCGCCGCGACTGGTCCACCGGCGCCGACGTCGGCTGGAAGGCGGTCGCCCAGAACGTCGCCGACGTCGCCGCCATGGGCGCCACCTGCACCGGGCTGCTCATCGCCCTCGGGCTGCCCGGCGAGCTGGAGGTGGCGTGGGTGGAGGACTTCGCCGCCGGTGTCGCCGACGCGTGCCGCGCTCTGGGCGCCGTCGTCGTCGGCGGAGACCTGTCGGGCGCCTCCGAGGTCGTCGTCGCCGTCACCGCTCTCGGGGACCTGGGCGGCCGCGCTCCCGTGCTGCGCTCCGGCGCGCGGCCGGGGGACGTCGTGGCGCTCGCCGGTCGCCCCGGGCGCTCGGCCGCCGGGCTGGAGCTGCTGCGCGCCGGCCGGCTGGACGGGCCCGCACCGGTGGAGGACCTCCTGACCGCGCACCGCCGTCCCGAGCCGCCCGTCGCGCTGGGCCCCGCCGCCGCGGCCGCGGGGGCCAGCGCCCTCATGGACGTCAGCGACGGGCTGCTGCGCGACGCCGGGCGCATCGCCGCCGCCAGCGGAGCCGTCCTCGACCTGCACCTGACCGGCACCGCGCTGGGCGAGTCGGCCGCCGAGCTCGCCGCCGCCACCGGCGCCGGGCGGGCCGCGGCCGACAGCTGGGTCCTCACCGGCGGTGAGGACCACGGCCTGCTGGCCTGCTTCCCGCGGCACGCGCGCCCACCCGCCGGCTTCCGCGCCGTCGGGCGCGTCCTCGCGGGCGCGGGGGAGCGCGCCGTCCTCGTCGACGGGCGGCCTTGGGCGGGCGGTGGTGTGGGCTGGGACCACTTCCGGAACCGCTGAGCGCCCCGGGCGCGCCCCCGGGACGCACCGAGGGGCCGGTCCCTGGTGGACCGGCCCCTCGGGGTCGTGCTGTGCGCGAAGGGTCAGCGCGTGACCTTGCCCGCCTTCAGGCAGGAGGTGCACACGTTGAGCCGCTTCGGCGAACCGTTCACCGTGGCCCGGATCCGCTGGATGTTCGGGAGCCACATGCGGTTGGTGCGCCGGTGCGAGTGCGAGACGCTCTTGCCGAAGCCAGGGCCCTTGGCGCAGACGTCGCAGGTGGCAGCCACGGGGTACTCCTGGGGTCGTGAGGGGTGGAGGGGCGACGACCCCGGTGGGGCGTCGACCGGTGCCGGGGATCCCCGGACACCGCCGTCAACCATAGCCGAGGCGTGGCCGTGCGGGCGAACCGGCGCCGGCGGCGCCCGCCGCCCCGGCGTGCCGCCGGCCCGCGGGACGTCGCGGGAGCGGCATCGGGGGTGGCGTCGGGGGCGGGCAGTAGCCTTCCGGCGTGGACGAGCTGGACGCACCGCTGTCCAGCCGGCTGACGGCGCCCGCCGCGGCGCTGCTGGCCAAGGAGCTGGGCCTGGAGACCGTCCGCGACCTGCTGTGGCACCTGCCGCGCCGCTACGCCGAGCGCGGGCAGCTGACGCCGATCCGGCAGCTGGTCGCGGGCGACGACGTCACCATCGTGGCGCAGGTGGTGCGGGCGCAGCCCCCGCGCCGGATGCGCAACCGCGACGGCGCCCTGATGCAGGTCACCCTCGGCGACGGCCGCGACACCGTGGGCCTGACGTTCTTCGCGCGCAGCGTGCGGCAGTTCGCCCACCACGAGCGCCAGCTGCGCGAGGGCCGCACCGTGCTGGCGTCCGGGCGCGTGGAGGTCTTCAACCGCTCCTGGCAGCTGGCCCGGCCCGACTACCAGCCCCTCGACGACGACACCGAGGACGCGGCCGCGCTCGCCGACCGGCCCATCCCGCTGTACCCGGCCACCGGCAAGGCCCCCAGCTGGAAGATCGCCAAGGCCGTGCAGACGGTGCTGGGCGCCACCGAGCGGGTGCCCGACGTGCTGCCCGCCGGGGTCGTCGCCGAGGCGGAGCTGCTGGACCCGCTCCGGGCCCTGCGCGCCGTGCACGCCCCCCGGGACCGCGCCGACGTCGCGCGCGGGCAGCGGCGGCTGCGCTACGAGGAGGCCTTCGTGCTGCAGACCGCGCTCGCGCAGCGGCGCGCCGGCGCGGCCAGCGAGCGGGCCGTGCCGCGCACGCGCCGCCCCGGCGGCCTCGCCGCCACCTTCGACACCCGGCTGCCGTTCCCGCTGACCGGCGCCCAGGAACGCGTCGGCGAGGAGATCGCCGACGACCTCGCCCGCGAACGGCCCATGCAACGGCTGCTCCAGGGCGACGTCGGCTCCGGGAAGACCCTCGTGGCGCTGCGGGCCATGCTCACCGTCGTCGACGGCGGCGGGCAGGCCGCGCTGCTGGCGCCCACCGAGGTCCTCGCCGCCCAGCACCTGCGCTCCACCACCGCCGCCCTGGGCGACCTGGCCGCCGGCGGCCTGCTCGGCGGCCACGAGCTCGCCACCCGCGTCGTGCTGCTGACCGGCTCGATGGGCGCCGCCGCCCGCCGCGAGGCGCTGCTGGCCGCCGCGAGCGGTGAGGCGGGCATCGTCATCGGCACCCACGCGCTTCTGGAGGAGCACGTCGCCTTCGCCGACCTCGGCCTCGTCGTCGTCGACGAGCAGCACCGCTTCGGCGTCGAGCAGCGAGACGCGCTGCGCGCCAAGGCCTCCAGCGTCCCGCACCTGCTCGTCATGACCGCCACCCCCATCCCGCGCACCGTCGCCATGACCGTCTTCGGCGACCTGGAGACCTCCGTGCTCGACGAGCTGCCCCCGGGCCGGGCGGAGGTGACCACCGTGGCGGTGCCCATGCAGAACGAGGCGTGGGTGGACCGCGTGTGGCGGCGGGTGGCCGAGGAGGCCGCCCTGGGCCGGCAGGCGTACGTGGTGTGCGCGCGCATCGACGGCGACGACGCCGGCAAGGAGCCCGACGACGGCGGCGGGGACGAGCCGCCGCCCGACGACGGCGAGAAGCGGCGCCCGCCCCTGGCCGTCTCCGACGTCGTCGAGATCGTCCGGCACCACCCGGCCACCGCCCACCTGCGCACCGAGGTCCTGCACGGGCGCATGCACCCCGCCGACAAGGACGACGTGATGCGCCGCTTCTCCGCCGGCGAGGTCGACGTGGTCGTGTCCACCACCGTCGTCGAGGTCGGCGTGGACGTGCCCAACGCGAGCGTCATGGTGGTCGTGGACGCCGACCGCTTCGGCGTCTCCCAGCTGCACCAGCTGCGCGGGCGCATCGGCCGCGGCGGCCTGCCCGGCACGTGCCTGCTCATGACGGAGGTGCCCGAGGCCTCTCCGGCCGGGCAGCGCCTCTCGGCCCTGGTGGCCACCCGCGACGGCTTCGAGCTGGCCCGCCTGGACCTCGAGCAGCGCCGCGAGGGCGACGTCCTCGGCGCCGCCCAGTCCGGCCGCCGCTCCTCCCTGCGACTGCTCGGGGTCCTCAAGGACGCCGACGTCATCGCCGACGCCCGCGCCGCCGCCACCGCGCTCGTCGCCGCCGACCCCGCCCTGGAGCACCACCCGGCGCTCGCGGCCGCGGTCGCCGACCGCGTCAGCGGCGAGACCGAGCGCTTCCTGGAGCGGGCGTGAGCGCTCCCGGCGAGCGCGTGGGCCGCGCCGACGGGGCGCTGCTGGAGCTGGACCGGCTCGTCGTCGGCTACGGGCGGCCGGTCTGCGCCCCGGTGGACGTGCGCGTCGCGGCGGGGGAGGCCGTCTGCCTCGTCGGCGCCAACGGCGCGGGCAAGTCCACGGTGCTGCGGGCCGTCGCCGGGCTGCTGGAGCCGCTCGCCGGCGAGGTGAGGCTGCGCGGGCAGCCCGTGGACGAGAGGCGGGCCGCGTTCCGGCGCGAGGTCGCCTCCGTGTTCGACGAGGACGCCTGGTTCGGCGAGCTGTCGGTGGCCGAGCACCTGGAGCTGGTGGCGCGCGGGCACGGGGTGCGCGACGCGGAGGCCGTCGTGGACGCCGAGCTGGAGCACCAGCGGCTGACCGGCGCTGCCGACCAGCTGCCGGTGTCGCTGTCCAGCGGGCAGAAGCGCCGCCTGCTGCTGGCCGCCGCGCTGGTGCGGCCGCGGGCGCTGCTGCTGCTCGACGAGCCGGAGCAGCGGCTGGACCCGCCGGGGCGCGAGGCGCTCGCCGAGCGGCTGGCTGCCGAGCGCGACGCGGGCACCGCCCTGCTGGTCGCCACCCACGACGTCGTGCTGCTGCGCCGCCTCGCCGACCGCGCGGTGGTCGTGGACGACGCACCCGCGGGCGGGGCGGCGGGGGAGGGCGCGGGCACCGCGGTCGCGTGCCGCGTGGTCGACGCGCAGGAGGCGGCGCGCGTCGTGAGCGCCCCGGTCCGGTGAGGGCCGCACCCGCGTCCCCGCTGCCGGGCCCCGCCGCCGGCGCGCCGCTGCCGGGCCGGCGCGACCTGGTGCGCGAGGCGGCGCCGGCCCGTTCCGCGCGCGGGCTGCGCGCCACCGTCACGGACGCCTACACGACCGTGCTGCAGGCCGGCATCGCCGTGCTGCTGCTGCTGGGAGCCAGCTCCTCGCTGCGTGGCGCCCTGCAGCGGGGCCTGGCCGCGCCCGGTGGCGGACCGGGGCCGACGCCCACCGTCCCCGCCGTCCTGACCTGCGCGGGCCTGGCCTGCTGCGTGCTCCTGCTGGCCCTGGCGGCGCTGTGCCGGCTGGGGCCGGTGAGCCTGAGCGCCCCGCGCACCGCCTGGTGGGCGTCCCTGCCGGTGCCCCGCGAGCAGCTGCTGCGCCCGGTGCTGCGGGACCGGGCCCTGCTGGCGGCCGCGGTGGGCTCCCTCGTCGTGGCGTGGGCGGCGTCGCTGGCGCTGGGCGCCGCCGGGGACCTCACCGCCGCGGCGCTGCCGGCGCTGGCGGGCGGGGCCGTGCTGGGGGCGGCGAGCGCCGCCGCGGGGTACGCGCTGGTGGCCGGGCTCGCCGTGCGCGGGGAGGTGGAGGCCCTGCTGCGCACCGCCACCGCCCTGGACGCGGCCGCCGCCGGGGTCGTGCTGGCCCTGGCCGCCGGGGCGGTGGCCGAGGCGCCGGTCGACGCCGTGCCCCCCTCCGCGCTGCCGGTGCCGGCCGCCTGCGCCGCCGTTGCGGCCGCCCTCGTCCTGGCGAGCGCGGGCCGCCGCCACCTGCGCGACGCCGGCCGCACCCCCTCGGCCTCCCTGCGGCGCGGGGCGGCGCGGCTGGAGCGGCTGACGGCGTCCGTGCTGCAGGTCGACGTGCGCGAGCTGGGCCGGGCGCTGGCCGCCGACGGCCCCGGGCGGGTGCGTCCCGGGCGCCGCCCGACGGGGGCCCGCGCGCCGTGGGTGCGCGGCCCGGTCGGTGCGGTGCTGACCGCGGACGCGCTGCTGCTGCGCCGCCAGCCGCGCCGCCTCGCGACGGCCGCGGTGCTGGCGCTGGTGCCGTTCGTCGTGGCCGCCGGCACCTCGGCGCACCGCGGCGCCGCGGCGGTGCTGCTGTGGGCGGCCGGGTACGCGGCGGCCACCACGCTGGCCGAGGCGGTGCGCGGCGGCGCGCTGGCTCCCGCGGCGGCGCGCGCCCTGCCGGTCTCCGCCGGGCGACTGGTGGCGGTGCGGTGGCTGCCCGTCGCGGCGGCGAGCGCGCTGTGGGGGGCGGTGGCGGTGCCGCTGGTGGCCACCACGTCCGGCCTGGTGCACGCCGGGGTGCACGCCGGGGCGGGCACCGGGTGGGCGTCCTGGGCCCTGCTGGGCGCGCTGGCCGGCCCCGGCTGGGCCGCTGCGGCCGTGCGCGGGGCCCTGCGGCCCGACCCGGACTTCGCCCGCCCGGCGATCGCCACCCCGGCCGGCCCGGTCTCCCCGGGTGCGGCCGCGGCGGTCACCACGGGCCCGGACCTGGCGGTGGTGGCCACCCTGCCGGTGCTGCTCGCGCTGCTGGGCCGCGGCGCACCGGGACCGGCGCTCGCCGGGCAGCTGGCGGTGACGGCCCTGGTGGTCGTGGTGGGGTGGGCCTACGCCGCGCACCGCGCGCGGCGGCTGTCGTGACGCGCGCGCTGCGCGCCGGGGAGGGGGCGCGGTGACGCGCATCGTGGCGGGCTCGGCCGGTGGCCGGCGGCTGAGGGTGCCGCCGGGGGACACGACCAGGCCCACCAGCGACCGGGTGCGCGAGGCGCTGTTCTCCGCGCTGGACGCGGCCGGGGCGGTGGAGGACGCGCGCGTGCTGGACCTGTACGCCGGGTCGGGGGCCCTGGGCCTGGAGGCCGCCAGCCGCGGCGCGCGCGAGGTGGTGCTCGTCGAGGCCGCGCGGGCGGCCGCGCAGACCGCCCGCGCCAACGCCGCCGCCCTGGGCCTGCCGGGCGTGCGCGTGGAGCACGAGCGCGCCGAGCGCTTCCTCGCCGGCCCTCGCGCCGCGGACGGCGGCGGCTGGGACCTGGTGCTGGTCGACCCCCCGTACGCCGTGGACGATGAGGCGCTGGCCGCCGTGCTCGCCGCGCTCGCCCCGCTGCTGGCCGACGGCGCCACGGTGGTGGTGGAGCGCTCGGCGCGCAGCCCCGAGCCGCGCTGGCCGGCGGGCTGGTCCGCGGCGCGCCGGCGCCGCTACGGGGAGACGAGCGTGTGGACGGTGCACCTCGACGGGCCGGGCGGCTAGCGTGCCGCGGGTGCCCGACGCGATCAAGGACCCGGCCGGGGCGGTGCGCCGCTGCGTGTGCCCCGGCAGCTTCGACCCGGTGACCCTCGGCCACCTCGACGTGGTGCTGCGGGCCGCGGAGGTCTTCGACGTCGTGCACGTCGGCGTGGCCGTCAACCCCGCCAAGCAGGGGCTGTTCAGCGGCCCGGAGCGGGTGGCGCTGGTGCGCGACGCGCTGGAGGGCGCCGGCGGGGAGCGGGCCGCGCGCGTGGAGGTGGAGGAGTTCGGTGAGGGCCTGCTCGTCGACCACTGCCGCCGCCTGGGGGCGCGCGTCGTCGTCAAGGGCCTGCGCGGGGGCACCGACTACGCCTACGAGCTGCCGATGGCGCTGATGAACCGGCACCTGGCGGACGTGGAGACCCTCTTCCTCGTCGGCGACCCCCGCTTCGAGCACGTGTCCTCCAGCCTGGTGAAGGAGGTCGCCCGTCACGGCGGCGACGTCTCGGACCTGGTGCCGCCGGCGGTGCACGCGGCGCTGCTGCGCCGGCTGCGCGGGCAGGTGGGGGAGGATGACCCCCGACCGCCGCGAGGTGCGGCCGGTGGACCCTCTGGAGGCAGGTAGTCGTGGAAGTGCACGAGAAGCTCGGCGAGCTCGCCGCGCTCGTGTCGGGGGCGCGAGCGGTGCCCCTGTCGTCGTCCGTGGTCGTGGACCGCGAGCAGCTGCTCCGGCTCGTCGCGGAGGTGCGGCGCCTGCTGCCCGCGGAGGTCCAGCAGGCCGGTGACGTGCTCGCCCAGCGCGACGAGGTCCTCGAGGTGGCGCGCAGCGAGGCCGAGCGCGTGCTGGCGCGGGCGCGTGCGGAGGCCGAGGAGCTCACCGAGTCCCAGGCGGTCACCCGCGCCGCGCGCGAGCGCGCCGAGCACATCGTGGCCACCGCCCGCGAGGAGGCCAAGCGCCTGCGCCTGGACGCCGACGCCTGGTGCGACGGCAAGCTCGGCGACTTCGAGGAGGAGCTGGAGCGCCTGCAGCAGCAGGCCCGCCGCGGCCGGGACCGCCTGAAGGTGCGTGCGCCCGAGCAGGAGGAGGCCGGCGCGCAGGCGCGCGAGGAGCAGGGCGAGGGCGGGGTGGCCGCGGGCGCCCACCCCGCGCCGCGGCCCGGCCAGGACGGCTGAGCGCAGCCCGGGGTCCGGCGGTGGGCCCGGCGCGGGGACCCCGCCGCGGGCGGATTCGTTGCCCGGGCCCGGGCTCGGCTACCCTTGACCGCGGCCTCGACGCTGGTGAGCGTGGCCACCCCCGGCACCCGTGCCGGTCGGGTGGGGACGACCACGGGCGGCGGGGCCGAGTGGTGCTCCGAACGCAGCAGGAGGCAGAGCGAGTGGGCAAGGTGCAGGAGGGTCGTCTCGACCCCAACGCGCCGCTGGTGCTGTCGACCCACGAGCTGGGTCGGCGCCCGGGCACGATGCGCACCCTGCGGCGCACGGTCCCGGCCCCGGCGGACCTGGGCATCGCCGTCATCGGCGTCCCCGAGGGCAGCGATCTGGAGCTGGACCTGCGGCTGGAGGCCGTCATGGAGGGCGTGCTGGTCTCCGGCACCGTCCGCGGCCGGGCGGTGGGGGAGTGCGTGCGCTGCCTCACCGAGGTCACCGAGGACGTCGAGGTCGAGGTGCAGGAGCTGTTCGCCTACCCCGGCAAGCGGCCCGCCGAGGTCTCCGAGGACGACGACGAGGTCCGCGAGGTCGCCGCCGGCGAACTGGTGGACCTGGAACCCGCGGTCCGCGACGCGATCGTGCTGGAGCTGCCGTTCCAGCCCGAGTGCGACGGCCCGTGCCAGCAGGACTACGAGATCGGCGTCTCCGAGCGCGTGCTCGGCGGCGGCGAGGACACCGAAGAGCCGGCGGACCCCCGGTGGGCCGCCCTGCAGGGTCTGCTCGAGGAGCAGCCCGGCCAGAACCCGTCCGACACGAGAGAGAAGAGCTGACCGTGGCCGTCCCGAAGCGGAAGATGTCCCGCAGCAACACGCGGTCGCGCCGCGCCCAGTGGAAGGCGTCCGAGGAGACGCTGACCCGCACCACGCAGCGCGGCCAGGTCGCCTACGCGCGCCCGCACACCGCGCGCGTCGTCACCGACTCCGCCGGCACCCCCCTGTACCTGGAGTACAAGGGCCGCAAGGTCAAGGACCTCTGAGCTGACCGCTCAACAGGACCGCGCCACCCGGCCGGGCGNCGTCGCCCGGCTGGGTGCCGCCCTCGGCGTCGACATCGACGCCGGCCTGCTCGTGCAGGCGCTGACCCACCGCTCGTACGCGTACGAGCACGGCGGTCTGCCGACGAACGAGCGGCTGGAGTTCCTCGGGGACTCCGTGCTGGGGCTCGTGGTCACCGACCGCCTGTACCACCGGCACCCGGACGTCTCCGAGGGCCGCCTGGCGAAGCTGCGCGCCGCGGTCGTGAACTCCCGCGCGCTGGCCGACATCGCCCGCGGCCTGGACCTGGGCGCCCACGTGCGCCTGGGCAAGGGCGAGGAGACCACCGGGGGCCGCGACAAGTCCTCCATCCTCGCCGACACGATGGAAGCCGTCATCGGCGCCGCGTACCTGTCCGTGGGCCTGGACGCCGCGCGCGAGTTCGTGCTGCGCCTGACGGCGGACGTGCTGGAGTCCTCCGAGCGCCTCGGCGCCGGCGCGGACTGGAAGACCGCCCTGCAGGAGCTGACCGCCGCCGCCGGGCTGGGTGTGCCCTCCTACGCCATCACGGACTCCGGCCCCGACCACGCCAAGAGCTTCCGCGCCGACGCGGTCGTCGGCGGTTCGGTCCTCGGCCAGGGCGAGGGCCGCAGCAAGAAGGAGGCCGAGCAGAAGGCCGCCGCCACCGCGGTCGAGGCGCTGCAGGAGGCCCGCGCCGCGCACGCCGTGCGCGCGGAGGGCTGAACCGGGCGTGCCCGAGCTCCCCGAGGTCGAGGTGGTGCGCCGCGGCCTGGCCCGCTGGGTCGCCGGCCGCCGCGTGCGCGAAGCGCAGCTGCTGCACCCGCGCGTGGCGCGCCGCCACGTCGCCGGGTCCGCCGACGCCGTCGCCCGGCTGGAGGGCGCCGTCCTCGCCGACGCGGTGCGTCGTGGCAAGTACCTGTGGCTGCCGCTGGTGGACCCCGCCCGGGGCGCGGCCGCCGAGGCGCTGGTGGTGCACCTGGGCATGAGCGGGCAGCTGCTCGTCGAGGCCGAGGACGCCCCGGAGGAGAAGCACCTGCGCGCCCGCTGGCGCTTCGACACCTCGCACGTCCCGGCCGAGGCGGCGGGCACGGAGCTGCGGTTCGTGGACCAGCGCACCTTCGGCGGCCTGGCCGTCGTGCCGCTGGTGCCCGCGCCCGACGGCGGCCCCGGCGGGCTGGGGGAGCACCCGGACGCCGCGTGGGGGGCGTCCCTGCCCCAGCCGATCGCGCACATCGCCCGCGACCCGCTCGACCCCGCGTTCGACGACGCCGCGTTCGCCCGGCGGCTGCGCGAGCGCACCACCGGCCTCAAGCGCGCCCTGCTGGACCAGGCGCTGATCTCCGGCGTGGGCAACATCTACGCCGACGAGGCGCTGTGGCGCGCGCGGCTGCACTACGCCCGCCCCACGGCGTCGCTGCGGCCCGCGCAGGTGGAGGTGCTGCTGACCGGGTTGCGCGAGGTGATGACCGCCGCGCTGGCCGCGGGGGGCACGAGCTTCGACGCCCTGTACGTCAACGTCAACGGCGCCAGCGGGTACTTCGACCGCTCCCTGGCGGTGTACGGGCAGGCGGGGCGGGCGTGCCCGCGGTGCGGGACGCCGGTGCGGCGCGACGCCTTCATGAACCGCTCGTCGTTCACCTGCCCGTCGTGCCAGCCGGCGCCGCGCGCCGCGCGCCCCTGAGCCGCGCGACGTGGAGGACGTGAGCGGACCGGCCGCCGCGCCGGAGGGGGACGAGCGGCTGACCGCCTTCGTCTCCGGGCGGGTCCAGGGCGTCGGCTTCCGCTGGTGGACGCGCACGCAGGCCCTCGAGCTGGGCCTGGTGGGCAGGGCGGTCAACAAGACCGACGGGCGCGTCGAGGTCGTCGCCGAGGGACCGGCGCAGCGGTTGGAGGAGCTGCTGGAGCGCCTGCGCGAGCAGCCCAGCGCGCACGGGCGCCCCGGCCGTGTCACCGCCGTCGTCGGCCACCGCGGTGCCGCCCGCGGCGTCAGCGGCTTCACCACCCGCTGACCGCACCCGCCGCGCGGCGTCCCGGTCAGGGCCCGGCGCGAAGTTAGGCTCCCTGTCCGTGCACCTGAAGACCCTCACCCTCAAGGGGTTCAAGTCGTTCGCGTCGGCGACGACGCTGCGGCTGGAACCGGGCATCACGTGCGTGGTCGGCCCGAACGGCTCGGGCAAGTCGAACGTCGTGGACGCCCTGACCTGGGTGATGGGCGAGCACAGCGCCAAGAGCCTGCGCGGCGGCAAGATGGAGGACGTCATCTTCGCCGGCACCACGGGCCCCTCCGGGCGCGCGGCGCTGGGCCGCGCGGAGGTCAGCCTCACGATCGACAACACCGACGGTGCCCTGCCCATCGAGTACGCCGAGGTGACGATCACTCGGACGATGTTCCGCACCGGCGGCTCCGAGTACGCGATCAACGGCTCGCAGTGCCGGCTGCTGGACGTGCAAGAGCTGCTCAGCGACTCCGGCATCGGCCGCGAGATGCACGTCGTCGTCGGGCAGGGGCAGATCGACGCCGTGCTGCACGCCTCCCCGGAGGAGCGGCGCGCGTTCGTGGAGGAGGCCGCCGGCGTCCTGAAGCACCGGCGCCGCAAGGAGAAGGCGCTGCGCAAGCTCGACGCGATGGAGGGCAACCTCACCCGCGTCGCCGACCTGGTCAGCGAGATCCGCCGGCAGCTCAAGCCCCTGGGCCGGCAGGCCGAGGCGGCCCGCCGCGCCCAGGTGGTGCAGGCGGACCTGCGTGACGCGCGCCTGCGGCTGCTGGCCGACGACCTCGTCCAGGCCGTCAGCTCCCTGCAGCGCGAGGAGGCCGACGAGGCGGCGCTGAGGGCCCGCCAGGAGCGCGTGGAGGCGGACCTGCGGGAGGCCACCGAGCGCCTGCGCGCCGCCGAGGCGGCGGCCGCGGCGGCCGCTCCCGACCTCGCGCGCGCGGTGGACACCCACCACCGCCTGCAGGCGCTGGCCGAGCGGTTGCGCGGCGCGCGGGCGCTGGCCGCCGAGCGGCTGCGGCTGCTGGCCGCCGAGCCGGAGGAGCAGACCGGCCGGCGCGACCCGGAGGAGCTGACCGCCTCGGCGGCGCGCGTGCGCGCCGAGGAGGAGGAGCTGACGGGGAAGGTCGCCGAGCACCGCGCCGCTCTGGACGACGTGCTGGCCCGCCGGGCCGAGGCCGACCGGGCCGCCGCCGAGGAGGACCGCCGCGTGGCCGCCGCGCTGCGCGCCGCCGCCGACCGGCGCGAGGGGCTGGCCCGCCTCGGCGGGCAGGTCGCCGCCGCCCGCAGCCGGGTCGAGGCCGCCGAGGCGGAGCTGGAGCGCCTCTCCGGCGCGCTGGCCGACGCCGAGCGCCGCCGCGAGCGCGCGCAGGGCGAGTTCGCCGCCCTGGAGACCCAGGTCGCCGGCGTCGAGGAGGGCGAGGAGGACCTGGACGCCGAGCACGAGGAGGCCGCAGCCGCGCTGGAGGCCGCCGACGCCGCCTGCGAGGCCGCCCGCGCCGAGGAGGGCGCCGCCGCCCAGGAGCGCGCCGGCTGGGCGGCCCGCAAGGAGGCCCTGGAGCTGGGCCTGACCCGCGGTGACGGCGCCGGTGCCCTGCTGGCGGCCGGTCCCGCGCTCTCCGGCGTGCTGGGCTCGGTGGCCGCGCTCCTGGAGGTGGAGACCGGGTGGGAGCAGGCGGTGGCCGCTGCGCTCGGCGCCGCCGCCGACGCCGTGGCCGTGGCCGGACCCGAGGAGGCGGCCGCCGCGATCGAGCACCTGCGCGCCGAGGACGCCGGCCGCGCCGGCATGGTCCTCGCCGGCGCACCCGCGGTCGCACACGCGGCCGCCGACGCGCCCGACGGTGCCCGCCCGGCCCTGGCCCTGCTGAAGGCCCCCGCCGAGCTGTCCGGCGCCTTGTCCCGCCTGCTCGGCGACGTCGTCGTCGTCGACGACCTCGCCGCCGCCCGTGCGCTGGTCGCCGCCCGCCCGGACCTCGTGGCCGCCACCCGGGACGGCGACGTGCTCTCCGCCCACCGCGCCGCGGGCGGCTCGGCCTCCGCGCCCAGCCTGCTGCAGGTGCAGGCCGCCGCCGACGAGGCCGCCGACGCCCTGGCCGCCGCCGAGCACCGCCTGCAGCGCGCCCAGTTCACCCTCACTGCCGCCCAGCACGCCCGCGAGCAGGCGGCCGACCGCGTCGAGGCCGCCCTGGAGCGGCTGCACGAGAACGACGCCCGGATGAACGCCGTCGCCGAGCAGCTGGCCCAGCTGGGCGCCGCCGTGCGCGCGGCGGCCGCCGAGGCCGAGCGCGCCGCCGCCACCCGCACCCAGGTGGCGCAGCGCCTGGAGGCCGACCGCGCGCAGCTCACCGAGCTCGGCGAGCGCTTCGAGGCCGCCTCCGCCGCCCCCGAGGACGACGACGCCGGCACTTCCACCGACGAGCGCGACCGCCTCACCGAGCACGCCCGCTCCCTGGGCCGCGCCGAGACCGAGGCGCGCCTGGCGCTGCGCACCACCGAGGAGCGCGCCCGCGCCCTGGCCGGCCGCGCCGACGCGCTCGAACGGCAGGCCGCCGAGGAGCTGCGCGCCCGCGAGCGCGCCGCCGCCCGCCGCGCCCGCCGCGCCGAGCAGGCCCGGGTGGCCGGGCGCGTGCGCGAGGGCGCCGAGCGGGCGCTGGCCCGCTGGGAGACCTCCGCCGCCGAGGCGTCCCGGCTGCGGCAGGCCGCCGAGGCCGCCCGCGCCCGCTTCGAGGAGGAGGTGGGCACCGCCCGCCGCGCGGTGGAGGCGCTGACCGCCGAGCAGCACCGCCTGGGCGACTCCCGGCACGCCGACGAGGTCGCGCGCGCCCAGCAGCGCTGGCGCATCGACGCGCTGCGCACCCGCGCGATCGAGGAGCTGGGCACCGACCCGGACGTCCTCGTCGCCGAGTTCGGCCCCGACCAGCTCGTGCCGCCCTCGCCGCCGGCGCCGGGGGACGCGGAACCGGACGAACCGCCGCAGCCGCGCCCGTACGTGCGCGCCGAGCAGGACAAGCGCCGCCGCGCCGCCGAGCGGGCCCTGGCCCAGCTGGGCACGGTCAACCCGCTGGCGCTGGAGGAGTTCGCCGCGATGGAGGAGCGGCACGCGTTCCTCGTCGCCCAGTCCGAGGACCTGAAGAAGTCCCGCAAGGACCTGCTGGACATCGTCAAGGAGGTCGACGAGCGCGTCGAGCGCGTCTTCTCCGAGGCGTTCGCCGACGTGGCGGCCCAGTTCGAGGAGGTCTTCCCCCGGCTGTTCCCCGGCGGGGAGGGGCGCCTCGTCCTCACCGACCCCTCCGACATGCTCGCCACGGGCATCGAGGTGGAGGCCCGCCCCGCGGGCAAGAAGGTCAAGCGGCTGTCCCTGCTGTCCGGCGGGGAGCGCTCGCTGGCCGCGGTGGCGATGCTCGTGGCGATCTTCCGCGCCCGCCCCAGCCCGTTCTACGTCCTCGACGAGGTGGAGGCGGCGCTGGACGACGCGAACCTCTCGCGCCTGATCACCCTGTTCGAGGAGCTGCGGGCCTCCAGCCAGCTCATCGTCATCACCCACCAGAAGCGCACGATGCAGATCGCCGACGCGCTGTACGGGGTGACGATGCGCGGCGACGGCATCAGCACCGTCGTCAGCCAGCGGCTGCGCGAGGCCGTGCCGGCCTGAGGGTGGTCGTGCCGGTCTCACGGTGGCCCTGACCAGGGCGGCCGGATGGTGACGCATCTGCGAAGGGTTGGTCACGGAGAGGCAACACCGTCGTGGCGCGGTGGTGCGGCCGGTGCGCGGGAGGCAATGTGGACCTCGTGGTGCTGACGACCTTGATCGTGACGTTCGTCCTCGTCGTGGGGCTCGCGGTGGCGGTCCTGCTGTCCGTCGCCGCCCCGCCCATGCGCGCGCGCGGCAGCCGGCTCGTGGCGCGGCTGGACGCGCTGGCCGCCCGCTGGGCGCCGGTGGCGCTGCGCGCCGCGCACCGGGCCCGCGTGCGCGCCGAGCGCACCGGCCGGCGGGCCGCCCACCAGCTCGCGCAGCGCCTCGCGGCGCACCGCGCCCGCTCCGGCGACGAGGCCGCCCGGGCCCGCTGACGCCACCGGCGGGAGCGGCGGGTCGGGTCTGGGAGGATCGGCGCCCGTGGAGACCCTCGACATCGTCATCGGCGTCGCCGTCCTGATCCTCCTGGCGGGCGTCGGGGCCATCGCCGGCCTGGTGCGCCCCCGCCGGCGCCGCCGGTCGCTGCCGCCGCGCGAGGCGCGGCAGGCCGGCGGCCCGGTGCTGGGCCCCCGCTCGGACACCGACCCCCTGCCCGGGGTCGGTGACGACGCGGAGGTGCCGCGGGACTCGCCCAGCCGCGCCGTCGACGTCGTCGAACTGCCGGAGGAGCCGGCCGGTCCCGAGCGCCCCGCGCCCGTCGGCGGGCGCCTGGTCCGCCTGCGCGAGCGGCTGGCGCGCTCCAACTCCGCCCTCGGCCAGGGTCTGCTGGCGCTGCTCTCCCGCGACACCCTCGACGAGTCCACGTGGGAGGAGGTCGAGGAGACGCTGCTGCTGGCCGACGTCGGCGTCGGTCCCACCACGGAGATCGTCGACCACCTGCGCGAGCGGGTCCGCGTGCTCGGCACCCGCGAGCCGGCCCGGCTGAAGGAGCTGCTGCGCGAGGAGCTGCTGGCGGCCGTCGGGGCCGACGTGGACCGCTCCCTGGCCACCGAGCGCCACGGCGAGCGGCCCGCGGTCGTCCTCGTGGTCGGCGTCAACGGCACCGGCAAGACGACGACCGTGGGCAAGCTGGCGCGCGTGCTCGTCGCCCAGGACAAGGACGTCGTCCTCGGTGCCGCGGACACCTTCCGCGCGGCGGCCGCCGAGCAGCTGGCCACCTGGGGCGAGCGCGTCGGCGTGCCGACGGTGCGCTCCGAGAAGGACGGCGCCGACCCGGCCTCCGTCGCCTTCGACGCCGTCAAGGCCGGCATCGACGCCGATGCCGACGTCGTGCTCGTCGACACCGCCGGGCGCCTGCAGAACAAGGCGGGGCTCATGGACGAGCTGGGCAAGGTCAAGCGGGTCCTCGAGCGGCACGGCCCGGTGGACGAGGTGCTGCTGGTGCTGGACGCCACCACCGGGCAGAACGGCCTGCGCCAGGCCGCGGTGTTCTCCGAGGTGGTGCACGTGAGCGGCATCGTGCTGACGAAGCTGGACGGCACCGCCAAGGGCGGCATCGTCGTGGCCGTGCAGCGCCAGCTCGGCGTGCCGGTGAAGCTCATCGGCCTGGGGGAGGGCCCCGACGACCTGGCGCCCTTCGAGGCCGAGGCGTTCGTGGACGCGCTGCTGTCCTGACCGCCCGGTCCGGGAGGCCGGGGGGCCGGGAGGCAGCCGGTGGCGCGCGGTGACCGCGCGTCGCCGCGCTGGTGCGGACGGGCCACGTGCCCAGGGGTGTAACGCGAAGTTCACACGAGGGCGGGGCTCGTCACCGGCACGAAACACGCGGTGGCCGCGGACGTAACACGCCCCCGCCACGGTGGGGGCCGTTCCGCGCCGCACCCCGCGGCCGCACCGCCCGCCGCCGGCACCCGCCGGCCTCCCGGAAGGCCTGTTGCCCATGGACACCGGTGACACCGCCTGGATCCTCACCAGCGCGTCGTTCGTGCTGCTGATGACGCCCGGCCTCGCGCTCTTCTACGGCGGCATGGTCCGCGCGAAGAGCGTCCTGAACATGATGATGATGAGCTTCGGCGCCCTCGGCCTGATCGGGGTCCTGTGGGTGCTGTACGGCTACTCGATGGCGTTCGGGAACGACGTCGGCGGCGGCCTGCTCGGCGACCCGTTCGAGTACCTCGGCCTGAGCGGCCTGCTCGGCGAGGACAACCTCTCCGGCACCCTGCCCGGCATGGCGTTCGTCGGCTTCCAGGCCGCCTTCGCCATCCTCGCCGTCGCCCTGATCTCCGGCGCCATCGCCGACCGCGCCAAGTTCGGCGCGTGGATGGTCTTCGCCGGCGTGTGGGCCACGATCGTGTACTTCCCCGTGGCGCACTGGGTCTTCGCCTTCGACAACGACGACGCTGGCGTGGTGGGCGGCTGGATCGCCAACGGGATCGAGGCCATCGACTTCGCCGGCGGCACCGCGATCCACATCAACGCCGGCGCCGCCGCCCTCGCCCTCGTCCTCGTCCTGGGCAACCGCAAGGGCTTCGGACGCGAGCCGATGCGCCCGCACAACCTGCCGCTGGTCATGCTCGGCGCCGGCCTGCTGTGGTTCGGCTGGTTCGGCTTCAACGCCGGCTCCGCCGTCGCCTCCGGCAACACGGCCGCCGTCGCGTGGGTCAACACCCTCGTGGCCACCTCCGCCGCGATCCTGGGCTGGCTGCTCACCGAGCGCTTCCGCGACGGGCACGCCACCTCCCTGGGCGCCGCCTCCGGCGCCGTCGCGGGCCTGGTCGCCATCACCCCGGCCTGCGCGGCCGTCAGCCCCGTCGGCGCCATCGTCATCGGCGTCCTCGCCGGGGTCCTGTGCGCCCTGGCCGTGGGCCTGAAGTACAAGCTCGGCTACGACGACTCCCTCGACGTCGTCGGCGTGCACCTCGTCGGCGGCCTGTGGGGCACGATCGCCGTGGGCTTCCTCGCCACCGCCGACGCCCCCAACGGCGTGGACGGCCTCCTCTACGGCGGCGGCGTGGACCAGTTGTGGCGCCAGGTCGTCGGCGCGGTCGCGGTCCTGGTCTTCTCCTTCGTCGTCACCTGGGTCATCGGCCTGGTGATCCAGAAGACGATGGGCTTCCGCCTCGACGAGGAGGACGAGGCCGCCGGCATCGACCAGGTCGAGCACGCCGAGTCCGGCTACGACTGGGGCACCCTCGGCGGCGGCCACCTCGGCGGCGGCACCCGCCCCGCCCCCCGCCACACCACCGCCACCCCCGGCGCCACCTCGGAGGTCTCCGCGTGAAGCTGCTCACCGCCATCATCAAGCCGCACAAGCTGGACGACGTGAAGTCCGCCCTGGAGTCGTACGGGGTGCAGGGGCTGACGATCTCGGAAGCCTCCGGCTACGGTCGTCAGCGCGGCCACACCGAGGTCTACCGCGGCGCGGAGTACACCGTCGACATGGTCCCCAAGGTGCGCGTGGAGGTCCTCGTCGACGACGTCGACATCCACGACGTCGTCGAGGTCGTCGTCAAGAGCGCCCAGACCGGCCGCATCGGCGACGGCAAGGTGTGGACGCAGTCCGTGGAGGACGTGGTGCGGGTGCGCACGGGCGAGCACGGGCCCGACGCGCTGTGACGAGCTCCTCCAGGCGGGGCGGCCGGCCGGCCGCCCCGCCGCGGCGCGCGCCCCGGGCTCGGTGGTGAGCGTGGACCTTCGCACCGAGCGGCTCGCGCTGGCGGTGCGGGGCGGCCGGCCCGGTCCGCACCGCCGAGCCGAGCTGGTGCAGCTGGTGGAGGCGCGCCTGCGCGATGTGTGGGACCGGGCCACCGCCCCGCTGCCCGCGCTCCGCACCGGTCCCGACGGGCCCGTCGGCGCCACCACCGGCGTCGCCCTGGCCTGCGTCGGCTCCCTGGCCCGCGGGGACTGCGGCCCCGCCAGCGACGTCGACCTCGTCCTGCTGCACGATGGCCGCAGCCTGGCCGCCGACGACGTGGCCGCCCTGGCCGACCGCGTCTGGTACCCGCTGTGGGACGCCGGGCTGCGCCTCGACCACTCCGTGCGCACCGCGAAGGAGTGCCGCGAGGTCGCCGCCTCCGACCTGACCGCCGCCACCGGTCTGCTGGACCTGCGCGTGGTCGCCGGCGACGGCGGGCTGGTGGCCCGCACCCGCGGGCACCTGCTGGACGACTGGCGCGCCGGCGCGCGCCGCCGGCTCCCGCAGGTGCTGGACTCCCTGGCCGAGCGCGCCGCGCGCTGCGGGGAGCTGGCGTACCTGCTGGAGCCGGACCTGAAGGAGGCCCGCGGCGGCCTGCGCGACGCCGTCGTGCTGCGCGCGCTGGCCGCGACGTGGCTCACCGACCGCCCGCACGGCGCCGTGGACGAGGCCCACACCGTCCTGCTGGACGTGCGCGACGGCCTGCAGGCGTGCTCCGGCCGCCCGGGCGACCGCCTGCTGCTCGCCGAGCAGGACGCGGTCGCCGTGGTGTGCGGCCACGCCGACGCCGACGTCCTCCTCGCCGCCGTCGCGCAGGCCGCCCGCACGATCTCCGCGGCCGTGGGCACCACGACCCGCCGGGCCCGGCAGTCCATGCCGTCGCGGCGCTTCCGCGCCACCGGACGCCGGCCCCGCCTGCGCTCGCTCGGCCACGGCCTCGTCGAGCACGACGGCGAGGTCGTCCTCGGCGCCGGGGTCTCCCCGGTGCAGGACCCCGTGCTGCCGCTGCGGGCCGCGGCCACCGCCGTGCGCGCCGGGCTGCCGCTGTCACCGGTGACGCTGGAGCACCTGCTGGCCTCCTGCCCGCCGCTGCCCGAGCCGTGGCCGGCCGGGGCTCGCGAGGCGCTGCTGGAGCTCCTGGCCGCCGGTCCCGCGCAGGTGCCGGTGTGGGAGCAGCTGGACCTGGTGGGCCTGGTGGAGCGCTGGGTGCCGGAGTGGACGGCCGTGCGCAACCGCCCCCAGCGCAACGCGGTGCACCGGTGGACGGTGGACCGCCACCTCGTCGAGACCGCCGTGGCCGCGCAGGTGTTCCTGCGCGACGTGCCCCGCCCGGACCTGCTGCTGCTGGCGGCGCTGCTGCACGACATCGGCAAGGTCGCCGGCGCCCGGGACCACGCGCGCACCGGCGCGCCGCTGGCGCGGAAGGTGTGCGAGCGCGCCGGCCTGGAGGCCGCGGACACCGCGGTGGTGGAGCGGCTGGTCGCCGAGCACCTGACGCTGGTGGAGCTCGCCACCCGCCGCGACCCCGACGACCCGCGCACGGTGGAGGCGCTGGTCGCGGCCGTCGGCGGGCGCGCGGACGTGCTGGACCTGCTGCGCGCCCTGACCGAGGCCGACGCGCGCGCCGCCGGCCCGGCCGCGTGGTCGCCCTGGCGCGCGAGGCTGGTCGACGACCTCGTCTCCCGCGCCCGCGCCCACCTGGCCGGCGAGCCGGTGCCCGCCCCGGCGGGCTTCGACGCCGCCGAGCAGGCGCTGGCCGCCGCCGCGGCCGCCGACGGGCGCCCCCGCGTGGACGTGCGCGAAGTCGACGGCTTCCACGTCGTCACCGTCGTCGCGCCCGACCGCACGGGCCTGTTCGCGGACCTGGCCGGGCTGCTGGCGGGGCACCGGCTGCTCGTGCGCTCGGCGCTGGTGCGCACCCTGGGCGGCGTGGCGGTGGACTCCTGGTGGGTGGAGACCGCGGACGGCGAGCCGCCGTCCGCGGAGCTGCTGCGGGTGGGGCTCGAGCGCATCGCCGGCGGTGACGCGACCCTGCTGGACCGCCTGGCTGCCCGCGACGCGCAGACCCCGCGGCCCGCGGGGGGCTTGCGCTCGCTGGTGGCCCACCCGCGGGTGGTGATCCTGCCGGGGGCCTCCGAGCGGGCCACGGTGCTGGAGGTGCGCGCCGCCGACCGCCCCGGTCTGCTGCACGCGCTGGGGCGGGCGCTGGCCGTCGAGGGCGTCGACATCCGCTCCGCGCACGTGGCGACCTACGCCGCCCAGGCCGTGGACACCCTGTACCTGGCCGAACCGGACGGGCGGCTGCTGACGCCGCCGCGGGTGGCGATCGCGGTGCGGGCGCTGTCCGACGCCGCCGAGGTGCCGGGCTGACGCGGGCCCGGCGGCCCCGCTGCGGCGGCCCCGTCCCGCGACTCCCGTAGGCTGTGGGGCGTGTTCGCCACGCTCTCCGACCGCCTCACCGCGACGTTCAAGTCCCTGCGAGGCAAGGGGCGCCTCTCCGAGGCCGACGTCGACGCGACGGTCCGGGAGATCCGCCGCGCCCTGCTCGACGCCGACGTCGCCCTGCCCGTCGTGCGCGAGTTCAGCCAGCGCGTGCGCGAGCGCGCCACCGGCGAGGAGATCAACCAGGCGCTGAACCCGGCGCAGCAGGTCGTCAAGGTCGTCAACGAGGAACTCGTCGGCATCCTCGGCGGTGAGACCCGCCGGCTGCGCTTCGCCAAGAACCCCCCGACGGTGATCATGCTCGCCGGCCTGCAGGGCGCGGGGAAGACGACGCTGGCCGGCAAGCTGGGCCGCTACCTGAAGCACAACGGGCACCGCCCGCTGCTGGTGGCCTGCGACCTGCAGCGCCCCAACGCGGTGAACCAGCTCCAGATCACCGGTGAGCGCGCCGGCGTGGACGTCTTCGCCCCCGAGCCCGGCAACGGCGTGGGCGACCCCGTCGCGGTCGCCCGCGCGGGCGTCGAGCACGCGCAGCACCACCACTTCGACGTCGTCGTCGTCGACACCGCCGGCCGCACCGGCGTGGACGCCGAGATGATGCAGCAGGCCATCGACATCCGCGCCGCCGTCACCCCCGACGAGGTGCTCTTCGTCCTCGACGCGATGATCGGCCAGGACGCCGTCGCCACCGCCGAGGCCTTCCGCGACGGCGTCGGCTTCGACGGCGTGGTCCTCACCAAGCTCGACGGCGACGCTCGCGGCGGTGCCGCCCTGTCGGTGCGCCAGGTCACCGGCCGGCCGGTGATGTTCGCCTCCACCGGCGAGAAGCTCGACGACTTCGAGCTGTTCCACCCCGACCGGATGGCCTCGCGCATCCTCGACATGGGTGACGTCCTCACCCTCATCGAGCAGGCCGAGAAGGCGTTCGACGCCGAGCAGGCGCAGTCCATGGCGGCCAAGTTCGCCGCCGACGAGGACTTCACCCTCGACGACTTCCTGCAGCAGCTCAACGCCGTGCGCAACATGGGCTCGATCAAGAAGATGCTCGGGATGCTGCCGGGCATGGCGCAGATCCGCGACCAGCTCGACGCCTTCGACGAGCGCGAGTTCGACCGCATCGAGGCCATGGTCCGCTCCATGACGCCGCTGGAGCGTCGCCAGCCGCGCGTCATCAACGGTTCGCGCCGCGCCCGCATCGCCGCCGGGTGCGGGCAGAGCACCTCGGCCGTCAACGACATGCTCGAGCGGTTCGGGCAGGCGCAGAAGATGATGCGCCAGATGCGCAAGGGCCTCGGCGGCGGCGGCCTGCCGGGCGTGCCGGGGATGCCAGGCGTGCCGGGCGGTGCCTCGAAGAAGCAGAAGGCGCGCGCCGCGGCCGCCAAGGGCCGCAAGGGCAAGTCCGGCAACCCCGCCAAGCGCGCCGAGCAGGAGCGCGCGGCCGCGTCGCGGGCGATCACGAGCGGTTCCGACGGCGGCTCGGCGTTCGGCGCCCAGCAGCCCCCGGCGGAGTTCGACCCCTCGCAGCTGAACCTGCCGAAGGGCTTCGACAAGTTCCTCGGCGGCAGTTGAGGCCGGGCGCGCGAAGGGCTGCGACGTGGCCGCCGCCGAGGCGCTGCACCTGTCCGGGCCGGTGCTCACCGGTCCCGACGAGGTGCGCGGCGAGGCGTGGGTCGTCGGCGGGCACCTGACCTTCTCCCGCCCCGCCGGGGTCACGACCACGCGCGCACCCGGCTGGGTGCTGCCCGGCCTGGTCGACGCCCACTGCCACGTCGGCGTCGGGCCCACCGGACGGGTCGACGACGCGACCAGCGAGGCGCAGGCGCTCACCGACCGCGACGCCGGGGCGCTGCTCCTGCGCGACGCCGGCTCGGCCTCCGAGACCCGGTGGATCGACGAGCGCGAGGACCTGCCGCGCATCGTGCGCGCCGGCCGGCACATCGCGCGCACGAAGCGCTACCTGCGCGGCCTGGCCCACGAGATCGAACCCGAGGACCTCGTGGCGTTCGTCCGGGCCGAGGCCCGCCGCGGCGACGGCTGGGTCAAGCTCGTCGGTGACTGGATCGACCGCTCCCGCGGCGACCTCGCGCCCTGCTGGCCCGCCGACGTGCTGCGCGCCGGTGTCGAGGCCGCGCACGAGGCGGGGGCGCGCGTGACCGTGCACCACTTCGGCGAGGAGGGCCTGGAGGACCTGCTGGCCGCCGGGGTGGACGGCATCGAGCACGGCACCGGCCTGACCGCGGCCACCGTCGAGGCCGTGGCCGCGCGCGGCGTGGCGGTCGTGCCCACCCTCGTCAACATCGCCACGTTCCCCGGCATCGCCGACCGCGGGGAGCCGAAGTTCCCCGCGTACGCGGCGCACGTGAGGGCTCTGCACGCCCGCCGGTACGCCACCGTCGCCGCCCTGCACGAGGCGGGGGCCCCGGTCTTCGCCGGCACCGACGCCGGCAGCGTCCTGCCGCACGGCCTCGTCGTCGACGAGCTGCACGAACTGGCGGCCGCCGGGCTGCCGCGCGCAGCGGCCCTGGACGCGGCCACCTGGGCGGCGCGGCGCTGGCTGGGGCACCCGGCGCTGACCGAGGGTGCGAGCGCGGACCTGCTGGTCCTGGAGGGCGATCCGCGCGCCGACCTCGGCGTGCTGCGCCGCCCCCGCGCGGTGGTGCTGCGGGGGCGGGTCGTGGCCGGTGGCGCGCCGCGCTGAGGGCGCCGTCGGGCCGGTCGAGCGGGGCCGCGGACCTCTGGCACAATGGCGGGTGCACCCGAACGCCCAGGGACCCTCTCACCCGGGGATGTTCGCGTCCACGAGCAGCACCGCCCGGCGTCCCCACACCGGCTGGTGACAGCTCACCCTGATGAGAACCGGAGACTCCCGCACGTGGCTGTCAAGATCCGACTGAAGCGCCTCGGCAAGATGCGCTCGCCCTTCTACCGCGTCATCGTCGCCGACTCGCGCTCCAAGCGCGACGGTCGCGCCATCGAGGAGATCGGCGTCTACAACCCGATGACGCACCCCTCGACCATCGAGATCAAGTCCGAGCGCGCGCAGTACTGGCTGGGCGTCGGCGCGCAGCCGACCGAGCAGGTCGCCGCGCTGCTCAAGGTCACCGGCGACTGGCAGAAGTTCAAGGGCACCAAGGGGCAGGAGGGCCGCTACCAGCAGCCGTCCGCCACCACCAAGCAGGCGACTGCCGCGTCCCCGGCCTCGGCTCCGGCCCCGGCCGCCGCGGAGACCCCCGCCTCGGAGTCCTGATCCGGTGCTCGCGGACGCTCTCGAGCACCTCGTGCGCGGCATCGTCGGGCACCCGGACGACGTGCGCGTGACGGCCAAGGCGTCGCGCCGCGGCTCCCTGCTCGAGGTCCGCGTGCACCCGGAGGACCTGGGCCGGGTCATCGGCCGTTCCGGCCGCACGGCCAAGGCGCTGCGCACCGTCGTCGGTGCCCTCGCCGGCGACCGGCAGGTCCGCGTCGACCTCGTCGACGTCGACCGCCGCTGAACCCGAACCACCGGTGAGCGCCGGGGTCGCNCGCACCGCGACCCCGGCGCTCGCTGCGTCCCCCTCGAGACACCGCCCTGGAGAGCCCGTGGAGTACGTCGTCGCCCGCATCGGCCGTCCGCACGGCGTGCGCGGCGAGGTGACCCTCGAGCTGCGCACCGACGCGCCCGAGGAGCGCTTCACCCCCGGCGCCGTCCTGCGCACCGACCCGGCCGCGCGCGGCCCGCTGACCGTCGAGTCCGCCCGCTGGCACAACGGCACCCTGCTCGCCGCGTTCGCCGAGGCCGCCGACCGCAGCGCCGTGGAGGCGCTGCGCAACACCCTGCTGCTCGCGGACGTCGACGAGGACGCCGCCGCCGAGGACGACGCCTGGTACCCGCACCAGCTGCGCGGCCTGGCCGCCGTCACCGCCTCCGGCACCGCCCTGGGCACGGTGGCCGACCTGGTCACCGGCACCGCCCAGGACCTGCTCGTGGTCACCGGCACGGACGGGCGCGAGGTCCTCGTGCCCTTCGTCGAGCGCCTCGTGCCCGTCGTCGACGTGCCCGGCGGCCGGGTGGTGCTCGACCCGCCCGGCGGGCTGTTCGCGGAGCTGCCGGGGGACCAGGACGCGGACACCGACGCGGACACCCGCCCCGGCGGGGACGAGGGCTGAGCGTGCGCGTCGACGTCGTCTCCATCTTCGGCGAGTACCTCGCACCGCTGTCCCTCTCCCTCATCGGCAAGGCCCGCGCCCAGGGGCTGCTGGACGTGCGGGTGCACGACCTGCGCGAACACACCCACGACCGCCACCGCACCGTCGACGACACCCCGTACGGCGGTGGCGCGGGACTGCTGATGAAGCCCGAGCCGTGGGGCGAGGCGCTCGACGCCGTGCTGGCCGACCCGCCCGCCGACGACGACGGCCGTGGCCCGGTGCTGCTCGTGCCCAGCCCGGCGGGGGAGGTCTTCACGCAGGCCGCGGCCGTCGAGCTGGCCGCCGAGCCGTGGCTCGCCTTCGCCTGCGGCCGCTACGAGGGCATCGACGCGCGCGTCGCCGAGCACTACCGCGCCCGCGGGGTGCGGGTGCGCGAGGTGTCGCTGGGCGACTACGTGCTCAACGGCGGCGAGGTCGCGGTGCTGGTGGTGGTCGAGGCCGTGGCCCGCCTGCTGCCCGGCGTCGTCGGCAACGCCGCCAGCCTGGCCGAGGAGAGCCACGCCGCCGAGCACGACGGGCTCCTGGAGCACCCGGCGTACACCAAGCCGACCAGCTGGCGGAGCCTGGACGTCCCGGCCGTGCTCTCCAGCGGCGACCACGGCGCGGTGGCCCGCTGGCGCCGCGAGCAGGCGCTGCGCCGCACCGCCCGCCGCCGCCCCGACCTGCTGGCTCGCCTGGACCCGGCGCGCTGCGACGCCGCGGACCTGCGCGTGCTCGCCGAGGAGGGGTTCACCCCGGACGGCTCCACGGGGTTCGGTCCGGCCCTCCCAGCTGTGGCAGACTGGACGGCTGACCCCACAACCAGCCGCGACGGCCGGTGACCGCTGCCCCCGGGCAGCGGGGGTGCGCCCGCCACAGGGGGCCGCACCCGCCCGGAGCAGACCGTCGCGGGACCGAATCCCGAGCCGGGGACCTGTGGCGCCGGCGGGGGAGAAGAGCGACACCATGAACGTGCTCGACAACGTCGACGCCGGCAGCCTGCGCACCGACGTCCCGGAGTTCCGCCCCGGCGACACCCTGAAGGTCCACGTCAAGGTCGTCGAGGGCAACCGCTCGCGCGTCCAGGTCTTCCAGGGCGTCGTGATCCGCCGCACCGGCGGCGGCGTGCGCGAGAGCTTCACCGTCCGCAAGGTCAGCTTCGGCGTGGGCGTGGAGCGCACCTTCCCGCTGCACACCCCGGTCATCGAGAAGATCGAGGTCGTCACCCGCGGTGACGTCAAGCGCGCGAAGCTGTACTACCTGCGCGACCTGCGCGGCAAGGCCGCCAAGATCAAGGAGCGTCGCGACTCCTCGACGCCCCGCGGCTGACCTCCGCGGCGCCACGTCCGGCACGACGTCCGGCACGACGGGCCGGGCCCCCACGGGGGCCCGGCCCGTCGTCGTCCCGCGGCTCCTCCACGGCTCCCTCACGCCTGCGCCGCGTCGCGACGGCGTCCCCGCAGGACCCGGGCACTAGGATCGGGCAGCGCCCGGGTCCGCCTGCCGCGCGACCGCAGCAGCCCACGCCGCCAGGAGCCCCGTGACGACCACCCAGCCGACGACCGCGCCACCGCGCAGGCGGCGGACGTCGCCCGGGGCCCGCGCCGTCGCGGTCCTCGCCGTCGCGCTCCTGGTGGCCCTGGTGCTGCGCAGCTTCGTGGTGCAGACCTTCTCCATCCCCTCCGACTCGATGAGCCCCACCCTCGAGCCGGGCGAGCGCGTCCTCGTCTGGCGGGTCGGGGCGCAGGACGTGCAGCGCGGCGACGTCGTCGTCTTCGACGGGACCGGCACCTTCGCCCCCGCTCCCGAGGAGCCGCGGGGCCTCGCCCGCCTCGGCGCAGCCCTGGGCTCGCTGCTCGGCTTCCACCCGGGCGAGAGCGACTACGTCAAGCGCGTCGTCGGCCTGCCCGGCGAGCGCATCGCCTGCTGCGACGAGCAGGGGCGCCTGACGGTCGACGGCACCCCCCTGGACGAGCCCTACCTGCACCCCGGCGACAGCGCCAGCGACGTGGAGTTCGACATCGAGGTCGCCCCGGGACGGGTGTGGGTGATGGGCGACCACCGCAGCGAGTCCGTGGACTCCCGGTCCCACCTCGCCGCACCCGGCGGGGGAACCATCGCCCTGGAGGACCTCGTGGGTCGCGTCGTGGCCGTCAGCTGGCCGTTGTCCGAGATCGAGGTCGTCGGCCGCGGGGAGGGCGAGTGAACGCCGAGGAACCCGCGCGCGAGCGGGACGCACCCGAACCCCCGGCCGAGCCGGGCGCGGCCCGCCCCGCGCGTCCCCGCGGCGGTGGCGTCGTGGCCGCCGTGCGCGAGACCGTCCTCGTCGTCGCGGTCGCCCTCGTCATCTCCCTGGTCGTCAAGACCTTCCTGCTGCAGGCGTTCTACATCCCCTCGCAGTCCATGGAACGCACCCTCGACATCGGCGACCGCGTCGTGGTGAGCAAGCTGACCCCCGGCCCGTTCACGCTGCACCGGGGCGACGTCGTGGTGTTCGCCGACCCGGGCGGCTGGCTGGCCGAGACCCCCGAGCCGGAGCGCAGCCCCCTGGGTGCCGTCGTGGCCGACGTGCTCACCTTCGTCGGCCTGCTGCCCGAGGACTCCGACGAGCACCTCATCAAGCGCGTGGTCGGCCTGCCGGGCGACCACGTCGTGTGCTGCGACGCGCAGGGCCGCACCACCGTCAACGGCGAGCCGGTCGACGAGAGCGGCTACCTCTTCCCCGACGCCGAGCCCAGCCGGGACCCCTTCGACGTCGTCGTCCCCGAGGGCCGGCTGTGGGTCATGGGCGACAACCGCGCCGAGTCGGCCGACTCCCGCTACAACCGCGGCGCCCAGTACGAGGGTTTCGTGCCCCTGGACCACGTCGTGGGCCGCGCCCACGCCGTCGTGTGGCCGCTGGACCACCTGGACTGGCTGGGCACCCCCGACGCGTTCGACGACGTCCCCGGCCGCTCCGGGGTCGGGTGAGCCGCCCGGTGAGCCCCGCGGGCGCGCGCCGCGCACCCACCGCGCCCACGCTGCGCCTGGAGCGGTCCCTGCTGCGCGCCGGCCACCACCTCGTCGCCGGCGTCGACGAGGTGGGCCGGGGGGCGCTCGCGGGGCCGGTGACGGTGGGCGTGCTCGTCGTCGGCCCGGGCACCCCGACGGCGCCGCAGGGCCTGCGCGACTCCAAGCTGCTGACCCCCTCCGCCCGCGACGACCTGGCCCCCCGGCTGCGCGGGTGGGCGCAGGCGTGGGCGGTGGGGCACGCGGAGCCGGCCGAGGTGGACGCGCTCGGCATCACCGCCGCCCTGCGGTTGGCGGGCCGGCGCGCGCTGGCGCAGCTGCCGGTCGCCCCCTCGGTGGTCGTCCTCGACGGCGCGCACGACTGGCTCAGCGATCCGGCCGGTGACGCCCTGCCGGGCCTGGCCGGGCCGGAGCAGCCGTGCGCCGCCCCGCCCGTGACCACCCGCGTCAAGGCCGACACCACGTGCGCCTCGGTCGCCGGCGCCAGCGTGCTGGCCAAGACGGCGCGCGACGCGCTCATGGCCGAGCGGCACGCCGCGCACCCGTGCTACGACTGGGCGGCCAACAAGGGCTACGGCGCCCCCGGGCACCTGGCGGCCATCGCCGCGCACGGCCGTTGCCCCCAGCACCGCCTCAGCTGGCGGCTGCCCGCCGCGGCGCTGCCCACCGGAGTGCTGCCGGCCCCGCGCGGCGCCGACGACGCCCGCGGGACGCGGAGGGCATGATGGTGCCGTGAGCGCCGAGGACCTGGAGAACTACGAGACCGAGATGGAGCTGCAGCTCTACCGGGAGTACCGGGACGTGGTGTCCCTCTTCTCGTACGTGGTCGAGACGGAGCGGCGCTTCTACCTCGCCAACTCCGTCGACCTGCAGGTGCGCACCGGCGACGGGGAGACGTACTTCGAGCTGAACCTGCACGACGCCTGGGTGTGGGACGTCTACCGCCCCGCGCGGTTCGTGCGCGACGTGCGCGTGGTGACGTTCAAGGACGTCAACGTCGAGGAGCTGCAGAAGCGCGACATCGAGGTGCCCGACACCCCTCAGCTGCGCGAGCGCTGACGCGCCGCGCTCTCCACAGGCGGCGCGCGCACCCCCCGCGACGCACCGCGCTGTGGACGGCGCGGGCCCGGGGCGCCCGCCCGGCGAGGGTGCGTGCCGGAGGTGGTGCGCGTGGGCGCGAAGGACGAGGTCGGGCGCTACGGCGAGCGGCTGGCGGCCCGCCGGCTCGGTGAGGCCGGCATGACGGTGCTGCAGACCAACTGGCGCTGCCGGGCCGGGGAGATCGACATCGTGGCCCGCGACGGGGACTGCCTCGTGGTGTGCGAGGTCAAGACCCGCCGCAGCACCCGCGCGGGCAGCCCCCTGGAGGCCGTCACACCCGCCAAGGTGGCCCGGCTGCGGCGCCTGGCGGGGGAGTGGCTGCACGCCCACCCGGGGCTGCGGCCGCCGCACGTGCGCCTGGACGTGGTGGCGGTGACGCTGCCGGTGCGCGGGGCGGCGCACGTGGAGCACCTGCGCGGGGTGTCCTGATGGCCCTGGCGCGGGCCCTGGCGGTGGGCCTGGTCGGCCTGGAGGGCCACCTGGTGCAGGTGGAGGCCGACATCTCCGGCGGGCTGCCGGCGTTCGTCCTCGTCGGGCTGCCCGACGCCTCCCTGAGCGAGGCGCGCGACCGGGTGCGAGCCGCCACGGCCAACTCCGGCCACCGGCTGCCGCTGCAGCGCCTCACGGTCAACCTCTCCCCGGCGACGCTGCCGAAGTCCGGTTCCTCCTTCGACCTCGCCGTCGCGGTCGCCGCGCTCACCGCCGCCGGGGTGCTGCCCGCCGAGGCCTCGGCCGGCGCCGTGCACCTGGGTGAGCTGGGCCTGGACGGCAGCGTCCGGGCGGTGGACGGGGTGCTGCCGGCGGTGCTGGCCGCCGCCCGCGCGGGCGTGCGCACCGTCGTGGTGCCCGCCGCCACCGCGCAGGAGGCGGCCCTGGTGCCGGGGGTGCGGGTGCGCGGCGTCCACCGGCTCGCCGAGCTCGTCGCCGACTACCGCGGCGAGGCCCCGCCCGAGCCGGCCGACGACCCCACCGCCCTCCTCGCGCCACCCGCCGCGCCGGCGCTCGCGGAAGCTGCCGCCCCGGACCTGGCGGACGTCGTGGGGCAGGCCGAGGCGCGCTTCGCGCTGGAGGTGGCCGCCGCCGGCGCCCACCACCTGCTGCTGAACGGCCCGCCCGGTGCGGGCAAGACGATGCTCGCGGCCCGGCTGCCGGGGCTGCTGCCGGACCTCGACGAGGAGGCGGCCCTCGAGGTCACCGCGGTCCACTCGGTCGCCGGCACCCTGCGGGCTCGCACCGGTGCCGGTGCCCTCATCACCCGGCCCCCGTACGAGGACCCCCACCACACCGCCTCCGTGGCGTCGGTGGTGGGCGGAGGCACGGGGATCCCCCGGCCCGGGGCCGCCTCCCGCGCCCACCACGGGGTGCTCTTCCTCGACGAGGCGCCCGAGTTCGAGAGCCGCGTGCTGGAGGCGCTGCGCCAGCCGCTCGAGCACGGTGAGCTCGTGCTGCACCGCGCCCGCGGAGCGGCCCGCTACCCGGCCCGCTTCCAGCTCGTGCTGGCCGCCAACCCCTGCCCGTGCGGGCGGGCCGTCGGACGAGCGCTGGAGTGCACCTGCACCCCGAACGCCCGGCGGCGCTACGCGGCGAAGCTGTCCGGGCCGCTGCTGGACCGCGTCGACGTGCGGGTGGAGGTGCGGGCCGTCACCCGGGCGGAGGTGGCCGACGCCGTGCCCGGCGAGAGCACCGCCGTGGTCGCGGCCCGCGTGCGGGCCGCGCGCACCCTCGCCGGGGAGCGCCTGCGCCCGCACGGGGCCCGGTGCAACGGTGAGCTGCGCGGGCCGCTGCTGCGCGGCCCGCTGCGCCTGCCGCCGGCCGTCACCGCCGACCTCGACCGCGCCCTGGAGCGCGGGGCGCTGACCCTGCGCGGCGTGGACCGCGTCCTGCGGGTCGCCTGGACGGTGGCGGACCTGCGGGGAGCACCCGCTCCCGACCGCGACGACGTCGGGCGCGCCCTGGCCCTGCGCGGTCTGCCGGGCGGCCCGGCGGGAGCGGCGGCGTGAGCGGCGGCGCACGAGGCGAGCACGTCGCCGCACCGCCGCCGCTGCGGCACGCGCCGCCGGCGCTGCGCGCCGCCCTGGAGGACGAGCGGTTGGCGCGTGCCGCGTGGAGCCGGCTGGCCGAGCCCGGTGACGCGGCCGCGGCTGCACTGGTCGCCGAGGTCGGCGCGGCCCTGGCGCTGGAGGCCGTCGTCACCGGTCGCGGCCCGCAGCGCTGGCGCACGCGCCTGGAGGACACCGACCCGGCCGCGGACCTGGCCCGCGCACGGGCGGTCGGCGGCCGGCTCGTGGTCCCCGGCGACGACGAGTGGCCCACCGGTGTGGACGCCTTGGCCCGCTGCGGCGCGGGCGAACGGCCCTCGGGGGCGCCGCTGGCGCTGTGGGTGCGCGGTCCGGTCCACCTGGCCGAGGCGGTGCGCCGCAGCGCCGCGCTCGTCGGTGCCCGCGCCTGCACGCCCTACGGCGAGCACGTCACCTCCGAGATCGCCGCCGGCCTCGCCGACCGCGGCTTCGGCGTCGTCAGCGGCGGCGCCTACGGGGTGGACGCCGCCGCCCACCGCGCCGCCCTGGCCGTGGGCGGTGTCAGCGTGGCGGTCCTCGCCGGCGGTGTGGACCGTGCCTACCCGGCCGGCAACACCGCCCTGCTGGGGCGCCTGGCCCGCGAAGGCGCCCTGGTCAGCGAGGTGCCCTGCGGGTCCTCGCCCACGAGGTGGCGCTTCCTGGAGCGCAACCGCCTCATCGCGGCGGCGACGTGCGGCACGGTGGTGGTGGAGGCCGCGTGGCGCTCGGGGGCCCTGTCCACCGCCGACCGCGCCGAGCGGCTGCTGCGGCCGGTCGGTGCCGTCCCCGGCCCGGTCACCTCCGCAGCGTCGGCCGGCTGCCACCGGCTGCTGCGCGAGCGCGGCGCGGTCTGCGTCACCTCCGCCGAGGAGGCGGCCGAGCTCCTCGCGCCCGTGGGGTCCGTGCCGGCGCCGCCGGCGCCCGCCGTGCCGCGGCGCCCCTTCGACGGGCTCGCCCCCGACGAGTTGCGCGTGGCCGAGTCCCTGCCGCGCCGCGGTGCCGCGGACGTGGAGCGCATCGCCAAGGCGGCCGGGCTGGAGGTCGCCGCCGTCCACGCGCTCCTGGGGCGCCTGGAGCTCAGCGGTACCGCGGAGCGCGCCGGAGCGGGCTGGCGGCTGGGGGCCGCCGCCCGGCGCGGGTGAGGAGCGCGCCACCGGCGCGCTCGCGGGGTGCCGGTGGCGCGGGTACGAAGGGGTGGGGGAAAACCGGTGGGCGCGGGCGCCGGCCACGTCTACCGTCGATCCTCGTGCCCGCGACGAGAGCCGTTGCGGGACAACCGGTGCCGGGCACCGGTGCAGGAAGGGGCAGGACGTGGAGAAGCTGGACGACAAGCTGCTGAACTGGGCGTCGATCCTGGACGACGGCACGCGCCGGCAGGCGCTGGCCACCGCGAGCCTGCCGTTCATCCACCCGCACGTCGCGCTCATGCCCGACGCGCACCTCGGCAAGGGCGCGACCGTCGGCTCGGTCATCCCCACCGAGGGCGCCATCATCCCCGCGGCCGTGGGGGTCGACATCGGCTGCGGCATGATCGCGGTGCGCACGCGGTTCACGGCCGACCGCCTGCGCGGGAAGGACCTGGCGGTGCTGCGGACCTCGATCGAGCGCAGCGTGCCGCTGTCCGCCGGCGCCGCCAACCGGGAGGTGAGCGCCACGGCCGCCCCGAGGATCGCGGAGCTGGAGCGGCTGGAACCCCACCGCGCCGCGTTCCGGGAGTCCCTGGTGCCGCGCTGGCGGCTGGCGCTGGGCTCCCTCGGCTCCGGCAACCACTTCATCGAGGTGTCCGTGGACGAGGGCGGCACCGTGTGGCTGTTCCTGCACTCCGGCTCGCGGGGGCCGGGAAACAAGCTGGCGGTGCACCACATCGCCGTCGCCCGTGAGCGCGCCCGCCGGGAGGGGCTGGAGCTGCCCGACCGGGACCTGGCCCACCTCGTCGAGGGCACGCAGGAGTTCCACGACTACCTGGCGGACCTGTACTGGGCCCAGCACTTCGCGCTGCTCAACCGCGAGGAGATGATGGACCGGGTGACCGCCCGGCTGGGGGAGTTCCTCGGTGAGCCGGTGCAGGAGGACGAGCGCATCAACTGCCACCACAACTACACGGCGCGCGAGGAGCACTACGGGCGCCGGGTGTGGCTGTCCCGCAAGGGCGCCATCGACGCCTCGACGGGCCGGCCCGGCCTGATCCCCGGTTCGATGGGCACCGCCAGCTACGTCGTCGTCGGCAGGGGGAACCGGGAGTCGTTGAACTCCTCCCCGCACGGTGCCGGGCGGGTGTTCAGCCGCACCGCCGCGCGCAAGCGGTTCACCCGCGAGCAGTTGCGTGACGCCATGAGCGGCATCGAGTACCGCGACACCGACGCGTTCCTCGACGAGATCCCGGCCGCCTACAAGGACGTCGACGTCGTCATGGCCGACGCCGCGGACCTCGTCGAGGTCCGGCACACCCTGCGTCAGGTCGTCAACGTCAAGGGCGACTGAGCGAGGGCGACGGGGCCGCGGTCGCGGNCGCACCGCCGCGGCTGCGCGGTCAGCCGACCGCGCGCCGGTACTGCTCGACGACCTCGGACTTGATGCGGCCGCGGTCGCTGACCTCGATGCCGTTCTCGCGCGCCCAGGCGCGCACCGCGGCGCCGTCCACACCGTCGCCCGCCGACCGGGAGGCGGCCGAGCCGCCGGCCGCGGAGCCCGCCGGGGCGGAGGAGCTGCGCCGGCCGCCGACGCGCCGGCCGTGCTCGACGTACAGGCTCAGGGCCCGTCGCAGCTTCTCGGCGTTCTCGGTGTTCAGGTCGATCTCGTAGTGGTCGCCCTCGACGCCGAAGCGCACCGTCTCGCTCGCCTCGCCACCGTCCACGTCGTCGGTCAGGACCACCGTCGTCCGCTGCGCCACTACCTCGCCCCTCGTGCGTGCCGACCGGGGCACGCTCGTCGTGCACCGGGCTCGCGGCACGGCGAGCGTCGCTCCGTGCACCGCGGGCGCCGGTCATCCTGGCACGCGGTGCCCGGCGCGGCGCCCGGTGCGGTGCCGGGCCGGCAGCGTGTCCCCACCCCCGTTCCCGGCGCGGCGGGCTTGCCGCCCGGCGCGGGACGGGGGACGGTGCGGCGGTGGACGACGTGCGCGCTCAGCGGCTGGAGGACCTGCTGGACGACTTCGCGACCCACCTGCGCGCCGAGCGCAACCGCTCGCCGCACACGGTGCGCGCGTACCGCTCCGACGTGCGCGACCTGCTGGTCGCGACAGTCCCCGCGGACGACGGTGGCCGCCTGGACCTGGACCTGCTGTCCCTGGCGGACCTGCGCGCCTGGCTGGCGGGAGCCGCCGGGGACCGCGCCCGTTCCACCCTCGCCCGCCGGGCGGCCGCCGCGCGCACCTTCACGGCCTGGGCGGCCCGCACCGGCCGGGCCTCGGCGGACGCGGGCCTGCGGCTGCGGGCACCGCGCCGCACCTCCCCGCTGCCGCACGTGCTGACCGCCGGCCAGGTCGAGCAGCTGCTGCGGGTGGCGGGCGAGGCCGCCGACGCTGGACCGGGTGCTGGAGCGGGCGGCGGGACGGGGAGCGACTCCGGGACCGGGGGACGCCCGGACGGGCGGCCCGACCCGATCGCCCTGCGCGACGCCGCGGCCGTCGAGCTGCTGTACGCCACCGGCTGCCGCGTGGCGGAGGTCGTCGGGCTGGACCTGGACGACGTCGACCACGGGCAGCGCACCGTGCGCGTGCTCGGCAAGGGTGACCGGGAACGGGTCGTGCCCTACGGGCTGCCCGCCCAGGACGCGCTGGAGCGCTGGCTCGCGCAGGGGCGTCCCCAGCTGGCCGGGGAGCGTTCCGGGCGCGCGCTGCTGCTGGGGCGGCGCGGCGGGCGCGCCGGCCAGCGCCAGGTCCGCGAGGCCGTGACGCGCCTGGCGGCACGGGTGCCCGGGGCGCCGGCCACGGCACCGCACGGTCTGCGGCACGCGGCGGCCACGCACATGCTCGACGGGGGAGCCGACCTTCGTAGCGTTCAGGAGTTGCTTGGTCACGCTACGCTGACAACGACGCAGATCTACACGCACGTCTCCGTCGATCGCCTGCGGAGATCGCACCGTCAGGCCCACCCTCGGGCCTGACGCACCGGGGGGAGGACACGGTGGACGCACCATCGGGGCAGCGGCGCGCCGCGACCGCGCGACCCGCACGTTCCGGAGCGGCCGTGCAGGTGGTGACCGGCGCGCCCGGCAGCGGCACCGACGAGGCCGTGGAGCAGGCCGTCACGGACGGGGCCACCACGCCGCAGGCACCCGCCGAGCAGCAGGCACCCGCCGAGCAGCAGGCACCCGCCGAGCAGCAGGCACCCGCCGAGGAGGTCCGCCCCGCCGGGCGGCCGCAGGCCAACGCCCGCTTCAGCAGCCGCAGGGGCCCGGCCACCCCCGAGCAGGAGGAGGCCGAGGCGCGCCTGCGCGCGATGTGGGTGGAGTTCAAGGCCACCGCCGACGCGCTGGTGCGCGAGAAGCTGATCATGCACTACTCACCGCTGGTGAAGTACGTCGCCGGCCGCGTCGGCGTGGGCCTGCCGCCCAACATCGAGCAGGCCGACCTCGTCTCCTACGGCATCTTCGGCCTCATCGACGCGATCGAGAAGTTCGACATCGAGCGCGCCATCAAGTTCGAGACGTACGCCATCTCCCGCATCCGCGGGGCCATCATCGACGAGCTGCGCGCCATCGACTGGATCCCGAGGTCGGTGCGCAGCAAGGCCCGCGAGGTGGAGCGCACCTACGCCACCCTCGAGGGGGAGCTGCACCGGACCCCCACCGAGGCCGAGGTCGCCGAGCGGATGGGCATCCCGCTCGCGGACCTGCACCACATCTTCAGCCAGGTCTCCTACGTCAACGTCGTCGCCCTGGACGAGCTGCTGAGCGTCTCGGGCGAGAAGGGCGACAAGCTCTCCCTGGTCGACACCCTCCAGGACACGCGGGCCGAGGACCCCGTGACGGCCTTCGAGGGGGAGGAGACGAAGTTCCTGCTGGCCCGCGCCATCAACCAGCTGCCCGAGCGGGAGAAGATCGTCGTCACCCTCTACTACTACGAGGGCCTGACGCTCGCCGAGATCGGCCGCGTCCTCGGCGTCACGGAGTCGCGCATCTGCCAGATGCACACCAAGGCCGTGCTCCAGCTGCGCGGCAAGCTCAGCGACACCGGCTGAGGCCGGGTGCCGGCCGGGCGCGGGACCCGGTCAGGCCGGCCGTCCCAGCGGCAGCAGCACCGGCGCCGCGGCCGGCGTCAGGAACGCCAGGGGGTCCAGGTAGTCCTCGCCCCGGCGCACCCCCAGGTGCAGGCACGCCCGCTTCCCGCAGTGCGCCCCCTCGGCCAGCGCGGCGAACGGCTCACCCCGCGAGGTGCGGGCGCCCACGGCCGCGCTGGCGGTGACCGGCTCGTAGGTGCTGCGCAGCCCGCCGGCGTGCTCCAGCACCACCACGCCCCGGCCCGCCACCGGGCCGGCGAACACCACGACGCCGTCCTGCGGCGCCAGCACGGGCTGGCCGACGCTCGCGGTCAGGTCCAGCCCGCGGTGGCCGGGCGCGTAGCGGCCCACCTCGTCGTAGCCGCGCAGCACCGCCGGGCGCGGGTGCAGGGGCCAGGCCCACCCCGCCCACCCCGCGCCGGGCGCGGGCCCCGCCGGCTCGGGGGCGGCGGGCGCAGCGGCGGCCTCGGGGACGGCCGGGACGGCGGGGGTGGTGACGAGGGCCGCGGCGAGCAGGGCGGTCGACAGGGCCGTCAGGGGTGCGGCGGAGGAAGGCACCCCCGCAGGGTGGCTCCGGGGTGCCCGCCCGCGGTGGGCGCGGGCGGCGCGCTGTGGACGGACCGGTCCCGCAGGCCCCTGCGGAGACCGCGGGGCACCGGTTCCTCAGCGACGTCCCGACCGGTGCGGTGGACCCGCCGCGGCGCAGGTGACGCACGTCGTCGCCCACGGCCGGGCGGCCAGGCGCCCGGCCGCGATCGGCAGCCCGCAGCGCTCGCACCGCCCGAAGCCCGGCTCGTCGAGGCGACGCAGGGCATCCGACAGCAGCACCAGTCGCTCGCGCACCTGCCCGAGCACGGCGGCGACCTGCGCCCGCTCGAACGCCGTGGTCGACCCCTCGGGGTCGTGCTCGTCGTCGGCGCTGCCCTCGGCGGCGACCTCGAGGGCGCTGGCGAGCTCGCGCTCCAGGGCGCTCGCGCGCTCGCGGGCCGCGGCGCGCTCGGCCTCCAGCGCCGCGCGCACGTCGTCGTGCGCCGCGCTCACCGCGGCCTCAGCGCCTGCAGCCGTTCGCACGCCTCCAGCAGCACCGCGTCGGACTTGCAGAACGTGAAGCGCACCAGCGGCCGCGCGGCTCGCGCGGCGGGGCCGTCCGGCGTGCAGAACGCGGCGACCGGGACCCCCACGACCCCCGCCAGCTCCGGCAGGGCGCGGCAGAAGGCGGTGCCGTCGTCGAACCCCAGCGGTCGCGGGTCGGCCACGGTGAAGTAGGTGCCCTGCGGCACGCCCACCGCGAAGCCCGCCGCCACCAGCCCCTCGTGCAGCAGGTCCCGACGGCGCTGCAGGTCCGCGGCCAGGTCCCGGTAGAAGCCGTCGCCCAGTCCCAGCGCCCGCGCCACCGCCGGCTGGAACGGCGCGCCGCCGGAGTAGGTGAGGAACTGCTTGACGGTGCGCACCGCCGCGACCAGGTGGGCCGGTCCGGTGACCCAGCCGATCTTCCAGCCGGTCACCGAGAACGTCTTGCCGGCCGAGGAGACCGTGAGCGTCCGCTCGGCCATCCCGGGCAGGGTGGCCGGGGGCACGTGCCGGGCGCCGTCGAAGACGAGGTGCTCGTAGACCTCGTCGGTGACGACGACGGCGTCGTGCTCGACGGCCAGGTCGGCCACCGCCGTCAGCTCCTCGCGGGTCAGGACGGTGCCGGTGGGGTTGTGCGGGGTGTTCAGCAGCACCAGGCGGGTGCGGGGGGAGAAGGCGGCGCGCAGCCCCTCCCGGTCCAGCGCGAAGCGCCCGGAGCCGTCCTCGGCGGGCAGCAGCGCCACGGGGCGCTGCACCGCGCCGGCCAGCGCGATCACCGCGGCGTAGGAGTCGTAGGCGGGCTCCAGGACGACCACCTCGTCGCCGGGCTCGGCCAGCGCGAGCACGGCCGCTGCGACGCCCTCGGTGGCGCCCGCGGTCACCAGCACCTGGGTGGCCGGGTCCAGCTCCAGGCCGTGGAAGCGGCTCTGGTGCTCGGCGACGGCCGCCAGCAGCGCGGGCGCGCCCACACCCGGCGGGTACTGGTTGTGCCCGGTGCGGATCGCCTCGGCGGCGTCGGCGAGCAGCGAGGCCGGGCCGTCGGTGTCGGGGAAGCCCTGCCCCAGGTTCACCGCCCCCGTGCGCAGCGCCAGTGCCGACATCTCGGCGAAGATCGTGGGGCCGAAGCGGCGCATGCGCCGCACGACACCACCGCGGTCGAGGCTGGTGCTCACGAGCCGTAGACTAGGTGGGCACGTCGTGCGCGCTCGTCCCTGCGGGAGGTGCGCGGTCGGCGTGACACCGCGCCCCCGCTACCCGCGTCGCGCGGAGCCACCCCTCTCGGTCCGCCGTGCCCCGGCGGTCGGGGTGCGCTGCCGGGGGCCAGGCGCGACGGACCGGCCGGTCCGCCGCGGAGAACCGATCGGCCCCCGCCGCGGGGGCCGGCACGAGGAGGACCACCCATGGCCGTCGTGACGATGCGCCAGCTGCTCGAGTCCGGTGTGCACTTCGGGCACCAGACGCGCCGCTGGAACCCGAAGATGAAGCGCTTCCTGTTCACGGAGCGCAACGGCATCTACATCATCGACCTGCAGCAGTCGCTGTCGTTCATCGACCGCGCCTACGACTTCGTCAAGGAGACCGTCGCCCACGGCGGCTCGATCCTGTTCATCGGGACGAAGAAGCAGGCCCAGGAGCCCATCGCCGAGCAGGCCCGCCGCGTGGGGATGCCCTACGTGAACCAGCGCTGGCTGGGCGGCATGCTCACCAACTTCTCCACCGTCTCCAAGCGGATCGCGCGCCTGCGCGAGCTCGAGGAGGTCGACTTCGACGACGTGGCCGGCTCCGGCCTGACGAAGAAGGAGCTCCTGGTCCTGCGCCGGGAGAAGGAGAAGCTGGACAAGACCCTCGGCGGCATCCGCGACATGTCCAAGGTGCCGTCCGCGGTGTGGATCGTCGACACCAACAAGGAGCACCTCGCCGTCGACGAGGCCAAGAAGCTGAACATCCCGGTCGTGGCGATCCTGGACTCCAACTGCGACCCGGACGACGTCGACTACCGCATCCCCGGCAACGACGACGCGATCCGTTCCGTCACGCTGCTGACCCGCGTCATCGCCGACGCCGTCGCGGACGGCCTGCAGGTCCGCCACGGCGGCGGCAGCACCACCGACGCCGAGCCGCTGGCCGCCTGGGAGCAGGACCTGCTCGCCGGCTCCGAGAACATCCAGACCGGCGGCTCCGAGAGCATCGCCACCGCCGAGGGCTCGGACCGTCCGGAGGCCGCAGCGGCGGCCGCCGCCACCGGCCAGGACGCTGAGGCCGTCGCCCTCTCCGGCGACGAGCCCACCGAGGCCGAGGCCCCCTCGCAGACCGTCGGCGCCAGCACCCAGGCCTGACCGCGAACGCCCCGGGCCGGCAGCGGCCCGGGGCGTCCGTGCGTCCGGCCCACCCACCTCGAGATCGTCCCGACACCCCAGGAGGAGAAGGACCGATGGCTGCGTACACCGCCGCTGACGTCAAGAAGCTGCGCGAGATGACCGGCGCGGGCATGCTCGACTGCAAGAACGCGCTCGTCGAGGCCGAGGGCGACTTCGACAAGGCCGTCGAGCTGCTGCGCATCAAGGGCCTCAAGGGCGTCACCAAGCGCGAGGGGCGCGACGCCTCCAACGGTCTCGTGGCCGCGCACGTCGACGGCGGCGTGGGCGTGCTGGTCGAGGTCAACTGCGAGACGGACTTCGTCGCCAAGGGCGAGCGGTTCATCGAGCTGGCCGACCGCGTCCTGGCGCAGGCCGTCGCGACCGGTGCCGCCGACGCGCAGGCCCTGCTCGCCTCCGACATGGACGGCAGGACCGTCCAGGAGGTCCTCGACGAGGCCAACGCGACGATCGGCGAGAAGATCGTCGTCAACCGCGTCGCCCGCGTGGAGGGCACCCACGTGTCCTCCTACCTGCACAAGACCGCCAGCGACCTGCCGCCCACCATCGGTGTGCTCGTGGCCCTGGACTCGGCGAACGACGAGCTCGGCCGCGACGTCGCCATGCACGCGGCGGCCATGTCGCCGATCTACCTCAGCCGCGACGAGGTGCCGGCCGAGACGGTCGAGAACGAGCGCCGCATCGCCGAGGAGACCGCGCGCGAGGAGAAGAAGCCCGAGGCCGCGCTGCCCAAGATCGTCGAGGGCCGCGTCAACAGCTACTTCAAGGACAACGTCCTGCTGGAGCAGCCCTTCGCCAAGGACTCCAAGCAGACGATCACCAAGCTGCTCGCCTCGGCGGGCGTGCAGGTGACGGGCTACGCGCGCATCCGCGTCGGCGCCTGACACGCTCCACCGCGGGGCGGGTGGACTTCCGGTCCACCCGCCCCGTTCGCGCGTCCGGAACCCGCCGCACCCGTCCGGACCAGCGCACCGCCGGCGCGCGCCGTCCCGCGCGCGCCGGTGCGGCACACTTCCCGAGAGCCGACCCCCGCACTGAGGAGAACCGCGTGCCGGACACCACCGAGCCGAGCCTGACCGTCGACCTGGAGGCCGGCACGGTCCACCCCGCGCCGAAGTACCGCCGGGTCCTGCTGAAGCTGTCGGGGGAGTTCTTCGGCAACGGCTCGGTGGGCGTGGACCCCGACGTCATCGCCCAGGCCGCCCGCGAGATCGCCACCGGCGTCAAGATGGGCGTGCAGGTCGCCATCGTCGTCGGCGGCGGCAACTTCTTCCGCGGCGCGGAGCTGTCCCAGCGGGGCATGGAGCGCAGCCGCGCCGACTACATGGGCATGCTGGGCACGGTGATGAACGCCCTGGCCCTGCAGGACTTCCTCGAGCAGGCCGGTGTGGACACCCGCGTCCAGACCGCCATCACGATGGGACAGGTCGCCGAGCCGTACATCCCGCGCCGCGCCATCCGGCACATGGAGAAGGACCGCGTGGTCATCTTCGGCGCGGGCGCGGGCATGCCGTACTTCTCCACGGACACCGTGGCCGCCCAGCGCGCCCTGGAGGTGCGCGCCGACGCGGTCCTGATGGCCAAGAACGGCGTCGACGGCGTCTACACGGGCGACCCGCGCAAGGACCCCACCGCCACCAAGATCGACCAGATCACCTACTCCGAGGCGCTGCAGCGGGGGCTGCGCGTGGTCGACACGACCGCCTTCAGCCTCTGCATGGACAACGGCCTGCCGATGGTCGTCTTCGGCATGGAGGGCCAGGGCGTGGCGCGCGCGCTGCGAGGTGAGAGGATCGGCACGCAGGTGACCGCCGGCTGAGCAGCGCCGGGCCCCCGGGCCCGCCGCTCACCGCGATCACCCTCACGCGCCGGAGCAGGACGAAGGGACCACCGTGATCGACGACACCCTCCTCGAGGCCGAGGAGAAGATGGACAAGGCGATCGACGTCGCCAAGGAGGACTTCGCCGCCATCCGCACCGGCCGGGCGAACGCCGCGATGTTCCACAAGGTCCTCGTGGACTACTACGGCGCGCCGACGCCGCTCCAGCAGCTGGCCTCCTTCCAGATCCCGGAGGCCCGCTCGGTGCTCATCACGCCGTTCGACCGCGGCGCCATGGGCGAGATCGAGAAGGCGCTGCGCAACTCCGACCTGGGGGTGAACCCCGGCAACGACGGCCAGGTCATCCGCGTGGTGCTGCCGCAGCTGACCGAGGAGCGGCGCAAGGACTACATCAAGCTCGCCCGCACCAAGGCCGAGGACGCGCGCGTCTCCCTGCGCAACGTGCGCCGTCGCGCCAAGGAGGAGCTGGACCGCATCGTCAAGGACGGTGAGGCCGGCGAGGACGAGGTGGCGCGCGCCGAGAAGGACCTCGAGGCCACGACGAGGAAGCACGTCGAGGTCGTCGACGACCTGCTGAAGAACAAGGAAGCGGAACTCCTGGCGGTGTGAACGCGCCCGCACCCGACGCGGCCACCGGCGCCGCGCGCACCCCTCGCGCCGGGCGCAACCTGCCCGCCGCCGCCGGCGTGGGGCTCGCGCTCGGCGCGCTGCTGCTGCTGAGCCTGTTCGTGCGGCCGGAGGCGTTCGTCGTCCTGGCCTCCGCCGCCGTCCTGTACGGCACGATCGAGGTGGTCCGGGCCTTCCGGGCCCACCACCTGCGGGTGCCGCTGCTGCCTCCCGTGGTGGGCACGCTGGCGATGCTGCCCGGCGCCTACCTCGGCGGCGGTGAGACCCTGCTGGTCGCCTACGCGCTGACGGTCTTCGCGGTGCTCGTGTGGCGGGTGGTCGACACGGGTGGCGACCACGGCAGCCCGATCGAGGTGCCGGCCGTGCGCGACGTCGCCGGCGGCGTCTTCATCGTCTCCTACGGGCCGTTGCTGGGTTCGTTCGCGATGCTGATGCTCGCCGCCCCCGACGGCCCCTGGCGGGTGCTGCTGTTCGTGCTGCTCGCGGTGGCCAGCGACATCGGCGGCTACGCGGCGGGCGTCTTCCTCGGCAAGCACCCGATGGCGCCCTCGGTCAGCCCGAAGAAGTCCTGGGAGGGCACGGCGGGTTCCCTGCTGACGGGCGCGGTCCTCGGCGCGGTGTGCCTGCCCCTGATGCTCGGCGGGCCGTGGTGGGGCGGCCTGCTGCTGGGCCTGGTGACGGTCGCGGTCGCCGTCCTGGGCGACCTGTCGGAGTCCATGCTCAAGCGCGACCTGGGCATCAAGGACATGGGCGACCTGCTGCCCGGTCACGGCGGGGTCATGGACCGGCTGGACTCGCTGCTGCCGACCGCGCCCGTCGTGCACCTGCTGCTGGTCGCCCTGCTCGGCTCCTGAGGAGCGGGCCCGCGTCGCTCGGGGGTCGCGGATCCGGTGCGCGGGCGCCTTACCATGGGAGGACCATGCCGACTTCCCCCGCCCCCGCCACCACGGCGGACAGCCCCCAGGACGCCCCGCAGGACTTCAGCCAGGACTTCGCCCGGGACGCGGACCGCCGTCCGCTGCCGCTGGCGCCCGCGAGCCCGGGCGCGCTGGTGATGACGGCCCCGCGCCGCGGCAAGCCGCCGCGCCACTTCAGCGACCTGGAGCCCGGTGAGCGCGCCGCCGCGGTGGCCGAGCTGGGGGAGAAGCCGTTCCGCGCCCGCCAGCTGGCCACCCAGTGGTTCGAGCGGCTGGAGGACGACCCGGCGCGCATGACCGACCTGCCGGCCGCCGGCCGGCAGCGCATCGCCGACGCCCTGCTGCCCACCCTGCTCACGCCGGTGCGCACCCTCACCGCGGACGGCGGCACCACCGTCAAGACGCTGTGGCGGCTGCACGACGGGGCGCTCGTCGAGTCCGTCCTGATGCGGTACCGCAACCGCGACACCCTGTGCGTGTCCAGCCAGGCCGGCTGCGGCATGAACTGCCCGTTCTGCGCGACCGGCCAGGCCGGGCTGACCCGCAACCTGTCGACCGCCGAGATCGTCGAGCAGGTCCTGGCGGCCTCGCGCGCCCTGGCCCGCGGCCAGGTCGCCGGTGGGCCCGGCCGCGTCTCGAACGTGGTCTTCATGGGCATGGGGGAGGCGCTGGCCAACTACCGCTCCGCGGTGGCCGCCGTGCGCCGCCTGACCGCTCCCGCCCCGGACGGCGTGGGCATCTCCGCCCGGGGCCTGACCATGTCGACCGTCGGGCTGGTGCCGGCGATCGACAAGTTCGCCGCCGAGGGCATCGCCGCCACCCTGGCGCTGAGCCTGCACGCCCCCGACGACGAGCTGCGCGACGAGCTCGTGCCGATCAACCGCCGCTGGAAGGTCGCCGAGGCGCTCGACGCGGCCCGGCGCTACTTCGACGCCACCGGCCGGCGCGTCAGCATCGAGTACGCCCTCATCCGCGACGTCAACGACCAGGCGTGGCGCGCGGACCGCCTCGGCAAGCTCCTCAACGCCCGCGGGCGCGGCTGGGTGCACGTCAACCCCATCCCCCTGAACCCCACGCCGGGCTCGAAGTGGACCGCCAGCGACCCCGCGGTGGAGCGGGCGTTCGTCGCCGCCCTGGAGGCGCGCGGCGTCCCGACCACCGTGCGCGACACGCGCGGCAGCGACATCGACGGCGCCTGTGGTCAGCTCGCCGCTGTCGCCCCCGAGCAGCCGCGCGCGTGAGCGGGGCTCCCGCGACGGGGGTGCTGCGGTGACGCAGGAGCTGGAGGAGCGCGGGGAGCGGACCGGCGCGCTCGGTCGCCGTCCGCCGCGCACGGGCCGGTGGCGGCGCGGGTACCGCGTCGCCGACGTCGACGCCTTCCTCGACCACGCCGCGCAGGCGGTGCCCGCCCGCCGGCTCGGCTCGGCGCAGGTGCGCGCCGTGGGCTTCGGCTCCCAGTTCGGCGGCTACGACGTGGCGGCCACCGACGAGGCCCTCGCGCGGCTGGAGGACCGGCTGGCCCGCCTCGAGCGCGTGCGCGCGCTCTCGGGCGGGGCGCAGCGCCAGTGGGCCGAGCGGCACGCCGCGCTGAACGCCGCCGTGCTGGGGCGCCTGGACGAGCCGGACGGCGAGCGCTTCCCCCGCGCTCGCGGCCTGCGCCGCGGCTACCGCCCCTCCGACGTGGACGCCCTGTGCACGCTGCTCGCCGAGCGGTTCGCCGGCGGTGCGCGCCTGGAGGCCGAGGACGTGCGGGGGGCGCTGTTCCGGCCGCGCCGGGGCCGCCGCGGGTACCGGGAAGCCCCCGTGGACGCCTTCCTCGACCGCGTCGTGGAGCTCATGGTCTCCCACGAGCCCTGACGCGGGCGCCGGGCGGCGCCGGCGCGACCGGACCGGTACCGGCGCGGCCGGTGGCCGGGGTGGTGGCCGGGGTGGTGGCCGGGGTGGTGGCCGGGGTGGCCGTCAGTCCCAGGGCGGCACCGACCCCAGCACCCGGTCCACGGCGACGGCCACCACGACGCGCTGCGGGTTGGCACGGGGCACGCGGTAGCGCTCCGCGTAGCGGCGCTCGGCGTCGGTGACGTCCTCGGCAGCCGTCAGCACCCGCGCCGGCCCCTCCAGCGCGAGCCAGCGGCGCCCGTCGACCTGCGCCACCACGGCGCGCGTGCCGCGGCGGGCGTGCACGGCCTTGCGCGAGGTCCCCGAGGTGATCACCCGCACCGTCAGCGTCTCCGGCTCGAAGGTGAACCCGACGGGCACCACGTGCGGCGAGCCGTCCGCGCGCAGGGTCGTCAAGGTCGCCAGGTGCCGCTCGCGCAGGAAGTCCAGCGCGGCGGGGGGCAGGTCGTGCGGGTCCAGGGCCACGGGGCGAACCTACGCGCCGCGCCGCTCGCCCGGGCCGCTCAGGGCACCGGCACCGCGGCAGCCTGCTCGTACAGCGCCCGCTCGACGTCGCCCAGGCGGGGGCCGTAGAGGCGCTCGGGAGCGGCGCTGTAGCTGAAGCTGACGACGGAGGTGACGGTGCCGGTGCCGGCCGCGGGGTCGAACCCGGACAGCCACGGACCGCCGCTGGACCCGCCGCCCATGTCGCACAGCGTCCCGTGGTCGGTGGTGCCGCCCGCGTCGGGGAAGCGCCAGCCGGTGCAGTGCTGCAGCGTGAACCCGTCGCCGACGCGGCCCGCTGCGGGGTAGCCGAAGACGGTCACCCGGTCCAGGGGGGCGCCGAAGGCGATGTCCAGGGCACCCGTGGTGCCGGCGAGGGTGGCGCCGTCGCGCCGCCCCACCACCACGAAACCGACGTCGTGGTTCAGGGCGGCCGGAGTGCTCTGGTCCTCGTCCAGCCACTCGCGGGTGGTGAAGGCGCGGGCCGCCGGCCAGCGGCCGTACGGCTCGGAGGTGCCGTCGAGGCCGGGCACGTAGATGACGTTCTCGGAGGTGTGGCCCCGCTCGGTCAGGCAGTGCCCCGCCGTGACGACGACGCTCTCGTTGCCCGAGCGCACGCTGCTCGCGGAGCACTCGTACGGCAGCCCGCCCTGCGTGAAGTAGAGCCGGCCGATCTTCGGGGTGACGGCCGGCTCGCCCCTCCACGGCGTGGCGACGCTGATCGCGCCGCCGGTGACGACGTCGGCCGTGCCGCGCTGGCGGCGCACGACGGACGGGACCGGGTCGGCGGCGAGGGTGCGCACGGCGTCCGCGGACGGCTGCACGTCGCCGGCCGTCTCCCCGGACGCCGCGGCGCCCCCCGTCCCGGCCGCGTCGAGGACAGCCACGTCGGGGGTGGCGGGCCGCGCGGCGGCCATCCGCTCCGGCGTCCAGTACTCCAGGGCGGACGTCTGCGCGGCACCGTCGACGCGCGAGAGGAGCTCGGCGCCGCCGGTCGCGCCCGTCACCGCCGCGGCCGGGGAGGCGGCGGTGGCCAGGGCCGCCGGTGCCGCGGCCGCGGTGGCGAGGGCAGCGAGGGCTGCGGTGAGGCCGCTGGTCCGGCGGCGTGGGGTGGCGGGCATGTGGGCTGTCCTCCCGTGGAGCGGTGCGCTGGGCCCATCCTGGCCGATGTCGCGACCCGGCGCGGCGGCCCGTGCGGACCGGCCGGTCCCTCGCAGTCGGGGGGACGCCGTCAGAATGGCCCCGTGAGCACAGACCTGCTGCCCGCCGCGCCCGTTCCGCACCCCGCTGGGGCGGGCCCGTCCGGCCCGTCGCCGGAGCCGGTGCGCGAGGTGGTGCTGCTGGGCGGCACCGGGTCGGTGGGGACCCAGGCGCTCGACGTGGTCGCCGCCGCGCCGGACCGCTTCCGCGTGGTCGCGCTGGCCGCCGGCGGCGCGGACGTCGACGCCCTGGCCCGCCGGGCCGTCGAGCACGAGGTGGCGCTGGTGGCCGTGGCCCGGGCCGAGGCGGAGGCCCCGCTGCGCGAGGCGCTGGCGGTGCACGCGCGCGCCGCCGGCCGCACCGGCTGGGCTCCGCGGGTCCTGGCCGGCCCCGACGCGGCGGCCGAGGCGGCCGCCCACCCCTGCGACGTCGTCCTGAACGGCATGACGGGCTCGGTGGGGCTGCGCCCGACGCTGGCGGCGCTGGCCGCGGGCCGCACCCTGGCGCTGGCGAACAAGGAGTCCCTCGTCGCGGGAGGTCCGCTGGTCACCCGCGCCGCGGCGCCCGGGCAGGTGGTGCCGGTGGACTCCGAGCACTCGGCCCTGGCGCAGTGCCTGCGCGGCGGGGCGGCGGGGGAGGTGTCGCGCCTGGTGCTGACGGCCAGCGGCGGCCCGTTCCGCGGGCGCCGGCGCGCCGAGCTGACCTCCGTCACCCCCGAGCAGGCGCTGGCCCACCCCACGTGGTCGATGGGCCCGGTGGTCACCACGAACTCCGCCACGCTGGTCAACAAGGGGCTGGAGGTCATCGAGGCCTCGCTGCTGTTCGGCATCGGCTACGAGCGCATCGAGGTCGTCGTGCACCCGCAGTCGGTGGTGCACTCGATGGTGGAGTTCACCGACGGCTCCACCCTGGCCCAGTGCTCGCCGCCGGACATGCGCCTGCCCATCGCGCTGGGGCTGGGCTGGCCGCGGCGGGTGCCGGGCGCTGCGGCGGCCGTGGACTGGACGCGGGCGGCGAGCTGGACGTTCGAGCCGCTGGACGCCGAGGCGTTCCCCGCGGTGGACCTGGCCCGCGAGGCGGGCCGGCGCGGCTCCACCGTGCCGGCGGTCCTCAACGCCGCCAACGAGGAGTGCGTCGCGGCCTTCCACGCCGGGCGCCTGCCGTTCCTCGGCATCGTCGACACCGTCGCCCGCGTCGTCGGCGAGCACTCCCCGGGCGGCGACCCGCGCGACGTGGAGGACGTGCTGGCCGCCGAGGACTGGGCGCGCGCCCGCGCCCGGGAGCTGACGGGGACGGCCGCGTGAGCGAGGTCCTGCTCTGGGTCGTCGGGATCCTCGTGGCGGCCGTCGGTGTGGCGGTGTCCATCGCCCTGCACGAGGTGGGCCACCTGGTGCCGGCCAAGCGCTTCGGCGTGAAGGTCACCCAGTACATGGTCGGCTTCGGCCCCACCCTGTTCTCCCGCCGCCGGGGCGAGACCGAGTACGGCGTGAAGGCGATCCCGCTGGGCGGCTACATCCGCATGATCGGGATGTTCCCCCCGCAGCCGGGGGACGCACCGGGTCGCTCGCGGGCGAGCTCGACGGGCCGCTGGGCCCTGATGGCCGAGGAGGCCCGGGCGGCCAGCTTCGTGGAGATCGGCCCGGGGGAGGAGCAGCGGACCTTCTACCGGCTGCCCGTCGCGAAGCGCATCACGATCATGTTCGGCGGTCCGTTCGTCAACCTGCTGCTGGCGCTGGTCCTGACCGCCGTGGCCGCCAGCGCCATCGGCGCGCCGGGGCTGGTGCCCACCGTCTCCTCCGTCTCGCAGTGCGTGCTGCCGGCCGGGACCACCGCCTCCGAGTGCGGCCCGGACGACCCGCCGGCGCCCGGCGCGCGGGCGGGTCTGCAGCCCGGTGACACCGTGCTGTCGTTCGCAGGGCGCCCGGTGAGCGGCTGGGAGCAGCTCTCGGACCTCATCCGGGCCTCCGGCGGCCGCGAGGCGCAGGTCGTCGTCGAGCGCGACGGGCGCCGGGTGGAGCTGACCGCCACCCCCGTCCTCACGCAGCGCGCGGTGCTGGACGAGCGCACCGGCGAGCCCACCGGTGCGGTGGAGGAGGTCGGCTTCCTCGGCGTCTCCCCGAGCATCGCGGTGGTGCGCACGCCCCTGGCCGAGGTGCCGGGCGTGGTGGCCGGGCAGGTCGCCGACGTGGCGAACATCGTGCTGCGGCTGCCGCAGCGGCTGGTGGACGTGGCGCAGGCCGCCTTCGGCAGCGAGGCGCGCGACCCGAACGGGCCCATCGGCGTGGTCGGCATCGGCCGCATCGCGGGCGAGCTGAACGCGCGGCCCGCGATCATCCCCGGCGACGAGCTCGCCGAGCGCACCTCCCGGCTCGTCTCGCTCCTGGCCGGGCTCAACGTGGCGCTGTTCGTCTTCAACATGATCCCGCTGCTGCCCTTCGACGGCGGGCACATCGCCGGCGCCCTCTGGGAGCTGCTGAAGAAGGCGCTGTTCCGGCTGCGCGGGCGGCCCGACCCCGGCCCGGTGGACGTGGCCAAGGCGATGCCGGTGGCCTACGGGGTGTCCCTCGTGCTCATCGGGATGAGCGCCCTGCTGCTGTACGCCGACATCGTCCGGCCCGTCACGCTCGGCTGAGGGCCGGCGACCCCACCGCGTGCGCCCTGCGTGAACAGCCGGTGGTGCGGCGGTGCGGACGGTGCCCCGTGGCCCTGCCCGCCGCCGCGCGGGTCGATACTGGTGCCGTGACCGTGAGCCTCGGCCTGCCCGCCCTCCCTCCGCCCGTCCTGGCCCCCCGCCGCCCGACGCGCAAGATCAAGGTCGGCGCGGTCGAGGTCGGCGGCGACGCCCCGATCTCGGTGCAGTCGATGACGACGACGCCGACGACGAACATCAACGCCACCCTGCAGCAGATCGCCGAGCTGACGGCGACCGGCTGCGACATCGTGCGCGTGGCCTGCCCCAGCGCCGACGACGCCGAGGCCCTGCCGATCATCGCGAGGAAGTCGCAGATCCCCGTCATCGCGGACATCCACTTCCAGCCCAAGTACGTCTTCGCCGCCATCGAGGCCGGCTGCGCGGCCGTGCGCGTCAACCCCGGCAACATCCGCAAGTTCGACGACCAGGTCAAGCAGATCGCGCAGGCGGCCAAGGACGCCGGAGTCTCGATCCGCATCGGCGTCAACGCCGGCTCCCTGGACCCGCGCCTGCTGGCCAAGCACGGCAAGGCCACGCCCGAGGCGCTGGTGGAGTCCGCCGTGTGGGAGGCCTCGCTGTTCGAGGAGCACGACTTCCACGACTTCAAGATCTCCGTCAAGCACAACGACCCGGTCGTCATGGTCCGCGCCTACGAGCTGCTCTCCGAGCGCGGCGACTGGCCCCTGCACCTCGGCGTCACCGAGGCCGGCCCGGCCTTCCAGGGCACCATCAAGTCCGCCACCGCCTTCGGGGCGCTGCTGAGCAAGGGCATCGGCGACACCATCCGCGTCTCGCTGTCCGCGCCGCCGGCGGAGGAGGTCAAGGTCGGCATCCAGATCCTGCAGTCGCTGAACCTGCGCCCGCGCAAGCTCGAGATCGTCTCCTGCCCCTCCTGCGGGCGCGCGCAGGTGGACGTCTACTCCCTGGCCGACGCCGTCACCGAGGGGCTGCAGGGCATGAGCGTGCCGCTGAGGGTGGCCGTCATGGGCTGCGTCGTCAACGGCCCCGGCGAGGCCCGCGAGGCCGACCTGGGCGTGGCCAGCGGCAACGGCAAGGGCCAGATCTTCGTCAAGGGCGAGGTCATCAAGACCGTCCCCGAGCACGCGATCGTCGAGACCCTCATCGAGGAGGCGGAGCGGCTGGCCGCCGAGATGGGCGAGCCGGCCGGCGAGTCCACCGCCGGCAGCCCGACGGTCACCGTCGGCTGACGGCGGCGCCTCGTGCGCTGGGGCGGGACGGCGCGCCGCGGGTGGGCCCGCGGCGGGGGTCGCGTGGACGCCCCGGCCCCTGCGCGACAGGATGCCGGGGTGCACCCGTTCCCGTCCGCGGCCACGTCCCCGGGGTCCGCCGCGCCCGGGACCCTGCGCGTCCTCACCGGCGCCGACGCCCCCGCCCTGCTGCGGCTGTGCGAGCGCGACCCGGTCGCCAACCTGTTCGTCTCCGCGCGGGTGCTCGGCCTGCTGTCCCGGCCGGGCACCGACCTCGGCGGGCAGGTGTGGGGCTGGTTCGAGGGCGGGGAGCTGGTCTCCGCGTGCTGGGCCGGGGCCAACCTCGTGCCGATCGAGGCGACCCCCGCCGCGCTGGACGCCTTCGCCGCGCAGGCCCGCGCGCAGGGGCGGCGCTGCTCGTCCCTCGTGGGGCCCGCCGAGACCGTCCTGGCGCTGTGGCAGCGCCTGGAGCCGCACTGGCGCGGCGTGCGGGAGGTCCGGGCCCGCCAGCCGCTCATGGTGTGCGACGGCGAGCCGGACGTGCCCGCCGACCCCGCGGTGCGCCGCGCCACCCTGCGCGAGCTGGACCTCGTGGTGCCCGCCTGCGTGGCGATGTTCACCGAGGAGATCGGTTACGCACCCGCCCCGCCGGACGGCGGCGGCGCCTACCGCGCCCGCGTCGCCGAGCTGGTCTCCACCGGCCGCTCGTTCGTGCGCGTGGACCCGGGACCGGCCGGGCCGGAGGTCGTCTTCAAGGCCGAGCTGGGCGCCGTCTCGCCGAAGGTGGTGCAGGTGCAGGGGGTCTGGGTGCCGCCGCACCGGCGCGGCGAGGGCCTGGCCTCCCCGGGCATGGCGGCGGTCGTGCGGGCCGCGCGCGCCGAGGGCGTGGACGTGGTCTCCCTGTACGTCAACGACTACAACGCCAAGGCGCTGGCGGCCTACCGCCGCGTGGGCTTCCGCGAGGTCGGCACCTTCGCCACCGTCCTGTTCTGAACCGCCCCGTCCCCGAGGGGCGCCCGCCACGGCGCGGCCGGGTGGGCCCCCGGTCGCGGATAGGCTGCCCGGCGTGCTGATGCGGATGTCGACGCTGTTCCTGCGGACCCTGCGGGAGGACCCGGTCGAGGCCGAGGTCGCCAGCCACAAGCTGCTGGTGCGGGCCGGCTACGTCCGTCGCGCCGCACCGGGCATCTACACCTGGCTGCCGCTGGGGCTGAAGGTGCTGCGCAGGGTCGAGGCCGTGGTGCGCGAGGAGATGGACGCCGCCGGGTTCCAGGAGGTCCACTTCCCGGCGCTGCTGCCGCGCGAGCCGTACGAGGCGACGAACCGCTGGACCGAGTACGGCGACGGCATGTTCCGCCTGAAGGACCGCAAGGGCGCCGACTACCTGCTGGCGCCCACCCACGAGGAGATGTTCACGCTCCTCGTCAAGGACCTGTACTCCTCGTACAAGGACCTCCCGCTGTCGATCTACCAGATCCAGACGAAGTACCGCGACGAGGCCCGTCCCCGGGCCGGGGTCCTGCGCGGCCGCGAGTTCGTCATGAAGGACTCCTACAGCTTCGACGTGGACGAGGCCGGCCTGGAGGTGTCCTACGAGAAGCACCGCGACGCCTACATCCGCGTCTTCACCCGCCTGGGGCTGGAGTTCGTCGTCGTCTCGGCCGTGTCGGGCGCCATGGGCGGCTCGCGCAGCGAGGAGTTCCTGCACCCCACCCCCATCGGGGAGGACACCTTCGTGCGCTCCCCGGGCGGCTACGCGGCCAACGTCGAGGCCGTCACCACGCCGGTGCCGCCGGCGGTCCCGTTCGACGACGCCCCGGCCGCTCACGTGGAGGACACCCCGGACACCCCCACCATCGAGACCCTGGTGGCCGCCGCGAACGCCGCGCACCCGCGCCCGGACCGGGCGTGGACGGCGGCCGACACCCTGAAGAACGTCCTGGTCGTGCTGCGCCACCCCGACGGCACCCGTGAGCCGCTGGCGGTGGGGCTGCCCGGCGACCGCGAGGTGGACCTCAAGCGGCTGGAGGCGTCCTTGGCGCCCGCCGAGCTGGAGGCCTTCGAGGAGAAGGACTTCGCGGCCCACCCCGCGCTCGTCAAGGGCTACATCGGTCCCGGGGGCCTGGGCGAGGAGTCCGCCTCGGGCATCCGCTACCTGCTGGACCCGCGCGTGGTGGAGGGCACCCGCTGGATCACCGGCGCCGACGCGCCCGGCAAGCACGTCTTCGACCTCGTCGCCGGCCGCGACTTCACCGGCGACGGGTTCGTCGAGGCCGCCGAGGTGCGCGCCGGTGACCCGGCCCCGGACGGCTCCGGACCGCTGGAGCTGGCGCGCGGCATCGAGATCGGCCACATCTTCGCCCTCGGCCGCCGCTACGCCGAGGCGCTGGACCTGAAGGTCCTCGACGAGAACGGCAAGCAGGTCGTGGTGACGATGGGCTCGTACGGCATCGGCGTCACCCGCGCCCTGGCCGCGATCGCCGAGGGCAACCACGACGACAAGGGCCTGGTGTGGCCGCGCGGCCTCGCCCCGGCCGACGTGCACGTCGTCGCCACCGGCAAGGACCCGGAGGTGTTCACCACCGCCGAGCGGATCGCGTCCGAGCTGCAGGCCGACGGGGTGGAGGTCCTGCTGGACGACCGCCCGAAGGTCTCGCCCGGCGTGAAGTTCAAGGACGCCGAGCTGATCGGCGTGCCCACGATCCTCGTGGTCGGCAAGGGCCTGGCCGAGGGCGTCGTGGAGCTGCGCGACCGCCGCAGCGGCGAAGCCCGTCAGGTGCCGCTGGCCGAGGCCGTGCCGGCCGTCACCGCCGCCGTGCGCGGCTGACCCTCACCGCCGCCGCGCGCGCAGCCGCACAGCGGCGGTGGTCCCCGCGACCACCGCCGCGGCGGCACCGGCGGCCACGGCCGCCGCGGTGGAGGAGTCCGTCCCGGACAGCCGCCCGGCGCACACCCACGCCAGCCCCCACGTCAGGGCCGCCCCGAAGGCCACGCTGCCGCGCGAGCGGACGGCGGTGAGGACACCGGCACCCGCGGCGACGGCGAGCACCACCACCGCCCACACCGGCTCGGCGGTCGTCAGCCCGGCCTGCTCCAGCGCCGCGGCGGCGTTCGCCACCGTCGCGATGCTCACCCACCCCAGGTACAGGCCCACCGTCCCGTCCACGACCACGGACTCCACCCGGCTGCGCGGCCGGGTCGCGACGAGACGCCCGAAGGCGACGACGAGCACCGCGAGCAGCGCGGCGATCACCGCGACCGAGGCACCGACCCAGCCGGCCTGCACGGTGGCGATCCACACCAGGTTCAGCAGCAGCGAGGCCGCCACCCACCACCCGGTCGCCCGCTGGCGCTCGTCGCGGGCGTGCGCCGGCAGCAGCTGCCACACCGCCAGCGCCACCAGGCCGGCGTAGACGACGCTCCAGATCGCGAACGCCGGCCCGGCGGGCGCCACGAGGGTCGCGTCGGCCGACAGCGCGCCGCCCGCCGCCTCGGCGATCGGGGTGCCGCCGAAGGCTCCGGAGCCGACGGCGGAACCCGCCACGGCGACCACCGCTCCCACGGCGACGACCCCCCGGCGCAGTCCGTCGCGGGAAGGGGTGCGTCCGGTGGCGCGCGACAGGGCGGAGGCGGTGCTCATGCCCCGATCGTGCTGCGGACCGGCCCGCCCCGCACCCGCTGAGGACGGGCGCCTCAGGGGTCCAGGTCGACGAGCACCGCCGCGTGGTCGGAGGCCCAGACGCCCTCCACCGGTTCGGTCGCCACCAGGCGCGCGGTGCGCACCGCGCCCTCCCCGCTGAACGGGGTCAGCCCGACGAGCACGTGGTCGATGCGCGCGCTGGGCTGGTGCACCCGCGCCACCCACGGGTTGCGCCGGTCCCACGTCAGCCCCGGGTCGCCGGGTTCGGCGAAGCGCCAGGCGTCCACGAGGACGAAGCCGTCCACGGGCCCGGCGGTCTCGTAGCCGCGGGCCAGGCGCAGCTCGTCGGAGGACTCCACCGCGTTGAAGTCGCCTGTCAGCACCGGTGGGTAGCGCTCGCCGCGCCGCCGGCTCGCCGCCACGAACGGCACCAGTTCGCGCACCTGCGCCACCCGCACGGACGACTCGGCGGGGGAGGAGTTCAGGTGGGTGGTGGTGAACGGCAGCGGCCGCCGGGGGGTGTCCACGAGGACCTGCAGGGCGGTGCGTCCCTCGTCCTCGTGCCCACCCGCCGGCAGTTCCAGGACCCGCTGCTCCAGCAGCGGGTACCTGCTGAGCACGGCGTTGCCGAAGCCGACCGTCCCGGCGTCCGGGTCGTGCGGGGACAGGCGCCGCTGCCAGCGCTCGGGCCGCGGGGACGGTGAGAAGGCGGCCACCATGCCCAGGTGCTCGGCGAGCCAGGCGGCGAGGTCCTCCCCGTCGTCGCCGGTGGCCCACACCTCCTGCAGGCCCACGACGTCGGGACGGTGCTCGGCGAGGACCGCCAGGATCGCCTCGCGCCGCGCTCGCCAGTCGCCGAAGCGCCACCAGACGTTCCAGGTCATGATCCGCAGCGGGCGGGTGACCCCCGCGGGTCGTTCGGGTGCGCTCATGTCGCCGACCAGTCTCGCAGCCGCACCCGCGGGCGCGGGAACGGGTCGGGCACCGTTCAGCCGCTGACCGGTGGGCTCGTCGCGGCCCCTGCCGCCGGCGCTGCGTCGGCCGTCGTGGGAGGTGCGGCGAGGGGGAGGGGGAGCCCGTCCTCGCCGACGCCCGGCAGGCCGGGCAGGTTCGTGGTGGTGCCGCCCCAACCGCGGGCGGCGCGCGCGGAACGCACCACCCCGACGGCGGCCAGCGCCCGGTCGGCGCGGGAGGCGGCCGCCAGGTCCGCGTGGACGGCCGCCAGCCGCTCCTCGACCGAGGCGGCCAGCAGGATCGCGGCTTCGGGCGCGGGAGCGGCGGCGTCGTACGAGGCGTGCGCCCCGACCGGCTGGGCGCCGCGCGCCCGCAGCAGAGCGGTGACGTCGTCGCGCGCGACGCGGTGGGCGGCGAGCGCGGCCAGCGCCCGGTCCCGCGGACCGCCCTCGAGGCGCGCGGCGACGAGCCCGAAGCACCACACCGCCGCGTGCTCCCCGGCCAGCACCGCCTGCAGCGCAGCCACCGCCCTCGTGTCCTCGCCGTCCGTGTCCTCGCCGTCCGTGTCTTCGCCGTCCGTGCCGCCGGCCGTGCTCGGTACGGCCCCCCGGGTGGTCGCGGGAGGGGGCGCCGGGGCGGGGACGGCCGGGAGGTCCACCGCCGGGGTGGCGGTCCCCGCGGCCGTGGTGACGCCGTCCAGCAGCAGCGCGCGCGAGGCGCCCACGGCGCACAGCAACCGGGCCATGCCGCCGCCGACGTCGCCCGGGACGGCGTCGAGGGCGCGCCCGGCCGCGGCGGCGAGCTCCCCGGCGAGGGCGTCCACCCCCGCGGCGGCTCCGGCCGCCGGGGTCGCCGTCCCGGGGGCGGTGTCCGCGCCCAGGGCGCGCAGGTGGGCGGTGCAGGCGTCGACGACCGCCGTCGCGGACTGCTGCACGGCCGCCGGGCCGGGCGCCGCACCCGCGGTGGTCAGCGGCAGGGCCAGCGTCAGCAGTGCGCGGGCGTCGGCCGCGGCGACCTCCCGGGCGACGTCGTCCGGGCCGCGGCTGGGCGCCGGCGTCGGCTCCGTCCCGCTGACCCAGCGCACGCCGCACCCGGTCAGGGCGGCGGCGCCGGCGAGGGGAGCGAGCAGCCCCAGGACCGCCCTGCGGCCCGGCTGCCGGTGCCCTCCGGTGGTGTGCGCGGCGGGCGTGGGCGGGACGGGCACCCGGTGATGGTCCCACGCGTGCGGTCGGAGGACGGTGGCGCACCGGGATACTCTGGGCAGTCGTCGTCGCGAGCGGCGGGTNNGGGCCCCGGGTCCACCCGCCGCTCGCGCGCGCAGGGCGTTCGAGAGCAGGGGAGGGGCGGTCGTGCCGTCGCTGGACGAGGCCGTGGCCGGTGTGCTGGAGGCCGTCTTCGCCGACGGGCGCCGCTCGGCCGGCCTGGCGCTGGAGGAGGTGGCGGTCTCCACGGCCGGCCGCCGGCGCGTGGTGCGCGTGGTGGTGGACCTGGCCGGTGACGAGCCGGGCGAGGTCGACCTCGAGGCGGTGTCCGTGGTCTCGGCGGCGGTCTCCGAGGCCCTGGACTCCTCGAACGCGCTGGGTGATGCGCCCTACACGCTGGAGGTCACCTCCCCGGGCGTGGAGCGCCCCCTGACCACCCCGCGGCACTGGTCCCGCGCCCGCGGCCGCCTGGTGCGCGCCGTGCTGGTGGACGGCGGGGCGCTGCTGGGCCGCGTGGAGTCGGTCGACGCGGACGGGGTGCTGCTGCGGCTGGAGCCGCAGCCGGTCAAGGGCCGCCCGCCCCGGGCCAAGGACGTCGGGGTGCCGCGCCAGGTGCCGTTCCCCGACCTGGTGCGCGGCGAGGTGCAGGTGGAGTTCCGCCGCCCCGCCGGCGACGAGGAGCACGCGGGCGAGCTGGACGACGAGCTGGACGACGAGCTGGACGACGAGCTGGACGAGCCCGGTGGCGAGCCGGGCGCGCGGGACGACGCGGGACGCGAGGGCGAGCGGTGAACATCGACATGGCGGCGCTGAGGCTGCTGGAGCGGGAGCGGGAGATCCCGTTCGAGGCGCTGGTGCGCGCGATCGAGCAGGCGTTGCTCATCGCCTACCACCACACCGAGGGGGCGCAGCGGCACGCCCGCGTGGAGCTGGACCGCACCACCGGCGAGGTGCGGGTGCTCGCCGCCGAGCGCGGCGAGGACGGCGCCGTGGTGCGCGAGTACGACGACACCCCCGCGGGCTTCGGGCGCATCGCCGCCACGACCGCGCGCCAGGTGATCCTGCAGCGGCTGCGCGACGCCGCCGACGAGCAGGTCCTGGGCGAGTACGCCGACACGGAGGGCGACATCGTCTCCGGCGTCGTGCAGCAGGGCCGCGACCCCAGGGTGGTCCAGGTGGACCTGGGGTCCCTGGAGGGCGTGCTGCCGCCGGCGGAGCAGGTGCCGGGTGAGGAGTACCGCCACGGCAGCCGGTTGCGCTGCTACGTCGTCAGCGTCAAGAAGGGCCCCAAGGGCCCGCAGGTGGTCCTCTCGCGCTCGCACCCGAACCTGGTGCGCCGCCTCTTCGCGCTGGAGGTGCCCGAGATCGCCGACGGCACGGTGCAGATCACGGCGATGTCCCGGGAGGCCGGGCACCGCACGAAGATGGCCGTGCGCGCCACGCGCCAGGGGATCAACGCCAAGGGCGCGTGCATCGGGCCGATGGGGCAGCGCGTGCGGGCCGTCATGGCCGAGCTCCGCGGTGAGAAGATCGACATCGTCGACCACAGCGACGACCCGGCGCGCTTCGTCGCCAGCGCCCTGTCGCCGGCGCGGGTGACGTCGGTGGAGGTCGTGGACGCGGAGGCGCGCTCCGCGCGCGCGATCGTGCCCGACTACCAGCTGTCGCTGGCGATCGGCAAGGAGGGGCAGAACGCCCGGCTGGCCGCCAAGCTCACGGGCTGGCGCATCGACATCCGGCCCGACACCGAGGCCGCGGCGGAGGACGCGCAGGGGCGGCAGGACCCCGGCCCCGGCTCCCGCTGAGCTCCGGGCGGGTCCCGCGACCCGCCCGAGCGCGGGGCGGCGCTACACTGTCCGCATCGTGACACTCGCTGAGGCCGGTCCCGCCCGCCGGCGACCCACCACCCCCGCTGTCCGCCCCGCCTCCTCGAGCGCGGACGTGGAACACGCGCGGACGTGCGTGGGTTGTCGTCGGAGAGGCTCCCGGTCTGAGCTGCTGAGGGTCGTCGCGTCGGCCGAGGGGGACGAGGTCCTCGTCGACGAGCGGCGGCGGCTCCCCGGCAGGGGGGCGTGGCTGCACCACAGCACCGCGTGCCTGGACCGGGCGGAGAAGCGGCGGGCCCTGCCCCGCGCGCTGCGCCGCCCCGGTCCCCTCGACACCTCCGGCGTGCGCTCCCACCTGGAGCCGCCCACCGGCGCTGTCGCGTCCACCACCACCGATGAGAACGGGTCGAACAGCTGATGAGCACCCGATGAGCTCGTGCAGATGAACCCCGACGACTGACGACGGTCCGCGCCCGGTAGTGGTGGCCCGGACCGAGACAGGAGAGATGTGGCAAAGGTCCGGGTCTACGAACTCGCCAAGGAGTTCGGAGTCGAGAGCAAGGTCGTCCTGGCGACGCTGAAGGAGATGGGCGAGTTCGTCCGGTCGGCGAGCTCGACCGTCGAGCCGCCGGTCATCCGCCGGCTGAAGGACAAGTTCCCCGCGGACGGCGCCTCCGGTGGCGGCCGTCCCACCCCGGCGGTGAAGCCGGGTCCGCGTCTGCCCCAGGGCGCCCGCCCGGGGCCCGCGCGGCCCGCGGCGCCCGCCGCTCCGGCGGCGCCCGCGCCGTCCGCGCCCGCCGCTCCGGCCGCCGGTGACGGTGCGCCGTCCGCGCCCGTGCCGGGCCCGGCGCCCACGCCGGGACCGGCCCCCGAGCCGGCCGCACCGGCGTCCCCCGCCTTCCAGGCGCCCCCGCCGGCCGCGCCCGCCGCGCCGCAGCAGCGGCCGGCGACGCCCGGCCCGCGCCCGTCCACCCCGCCCGCCGCGGGTGGCCCGGGTTCTGGCCCGCGCCCCGGCGCGCGTCCCGGTGGCCCGGCGAGCCCGGGGACCCGTCCGGGTGCCCCCGCCGGTCCCGCTGCCCGTCGCCCCGGCCCGCCGGAGCGCGGCGAGCGCCCCGTCCCCGGTGGTGAGCGCCCGCGCGGCGAGCGCCCCGACCGCGGCGAGCGCCCCGACCGCGGTGAGCGTCCCGACCGTGGCGACCGTCCGGCCCAGGGCGGCCGTCCCGGTGCTCCGGGCGGGGCCCGTCCCGGTGCCCCGCGCCCGGGCAACAACCCGTTCGCGACCAGCCAGGGCATGCCGCGCCCCGGTGCCCCGCGCCCGGGCAACAACCCGTTCGCCAACAACCAGGGCATGCCGCGCCCGCAGGGTGGCCCCCGTCCGGGTGCGCCCGGCCAGGGTGGCCCTCGTCCGGGTGCGCCCGGTGCGGGTGGCCCGCGCCCCGGTGCGCCCCGCCCGAACCCCGGCATGATGCCGGCGCGCCCGACCGTGGGCCGTCCGGGTGCTCCCGCCGGCCGGGCGGGTGCCCCGGGTCGCGGTGGCCCGGGTGGTGGCCGCGGTGGCTTCGGCGGCCGTCCGGGTGGTCCCGGTGCCGGTGGCGGCGGCTTCAGCGGCCGTCCGGGTGGACCCGGCCGCGGTGGCCGCGGTGGCACCCAGGGTGCCTTCGGTCGCGCCGGTGGTCGTCCCGTCAAGGGCCGCAAGTCCAAGCGCGCGAAGCGCCAGGAGTACGAGGCGATGCAGGCGCCCTCAGTCGGGGGCGTGTCGGTCCGTCGCGGTGACGGCTCGACCGTCGTCCGCATCCGTCGCGGTGCGTCGCTGAGCGACTTCGCCGAGCGCATCGACGCCGACCCCGCGGCGCTGGTCACCGTGCTGTTCCACCTCGGTGAGATGGCCACGGCGACGCAGTCGCTGGACGAGGACACCTTCCAGCTGCTGGGCGGCGAGCTCGGCTACGTCATCGAGGTCGTCTCCCCGGAGGACGAGGAGCGCGAGCTCCTGGCCGGGTTCTCGATCGACCTCGACGCCGAGCTGGAGGCCGAGGGCGACGAGCAGCTCGAGGCGCGCCCGCCGGTCGTGACCGTCATGGGCCACGTCGACCACGGCAAGACGAAGCTGCTGGACGCCATCCGCTCCTCCGACGTCGTGGCGAAGGAGGCCGGTGGCATCACGCAGCACATCGGCGCCTACCAGGTCGTCAAGGAGCACGAGGGTGTCGAGCGGCCGATCACCTTCATCGACACCCCTGGTCACGAGGCGTTCACCGCCATGCGTGCCCGTGGCGCGAAGGTGACCGACATCGCGATCCTCGTGGTCGCGGCCGACGACGGCGTGATGCCCCAGACCATCGAGGCGCTCAACCACGCCCAGGCGGCCGACGTCCCGATCGTCGTCGCGGTCAACAAGGTCGACAAGGAGGGCGCGAACCCGGACAAGGTCCGGCAGCAGCTCACCGAGTACAACCTGGTGGCCGAGGAGTACGGCGGCGAGACGATGTTCGTCGAGGTCTCCGCGAAGCAGGGCATGGGCCTGGACAACCTCCTCGAGGCCGTCCTGCTGACCGCCGACGCGTCGCTGGACCTGCGGGCCAACCCCGACAAGGACGCCCGCGGCATCGCCATCGAGGGCAACCTCGACAAGGGCCGCGGCCCGGTGGCGACCGTCCTCGTGCAGTCGGGCACCCTGCGGGTCGGCGACGCGATCGTCGCCGGCGTCGGCTACGGCCGCGTCCGCGCGATGCTCGACGAGAACGGCGACAACGTGGAGGAGGCGACTCCGTCGCGTCCGGTGCAGGTGCTCGGGCTCACGTCCGTCCCCGGTGCTGGCGACACGTTCCTGGCCGCTCCGGACGACCGGACGGCCCGGCAGATCGCGGAGAAGCGTGAGGCGCAGGAGCGCAACGCGGCCCTGGCGAAGGCGCGCAAGCGCATCTCCCTGGAGGACTTCACCAAGGCGCTGGAGCAGGGCAAGGTCGAGACCCTCAACCTCATCCTCAAGGGTGACGGTGCGGGGTCGGTCGAGGCCCTCGAGGACGCGCTGCTGAAGATCGATGTCGGTGACGAGGTCGACCTCCGGGTGATCGACCGCGGTGTCGGTGCGGTGACGAAGAACAACGTCAACCTCGCCGTCGCCTCGAACGCGATCATCATCGGGTTCAACGTGCGCCCGGAGCAGCAGACGAAGGAGTACGCCGACCGCGAGGGCGTCGACGTCCGGTACTACTCGGTCATCTACCAGGCGATCGAGGACGTCGAGAACGCGCTCAAGGGCATGCTCAAGCCGGAGTTCGAAGAGGTCCAGCTGGGCACCGCGGAGATCCGCGAGGTCTTCCGGTCCTCGAAGTTCGGCAACATCGCCGGCTGCCTCGTCCGGTCCGGTCTCATCCGGCGCAACACCAAGGCGCGCGTGCTGCGCAACGGTGTCGTGCACGGGGACAACCTCACCATCGAGTCGTTGCGACGGTTCAAGGACGACGCCACCGAGGTCCGCGAGGGCTACGAGTGCGGTATCGGCCTCGGCTCGTACAACGACCTCCAGGTCGACGACGTCATCGAGACGTTCGAGATGCAGGAGAAGCCGCGCGGCTGAGGCCGCCTGAGCGAAGCCGTCCGGGCGGGGACCCAGCAGGGTCCCCGCCCGGACGCACCCCACGCCGATGCACACAGGAACACTCACGTTCGACCTGCTCCTGGGCGACGTCCACTCGCTCAAGGGCAAGCGCAGCCTCGTGCGGCCGGTCGTCGCCGAACTGCGCCGCAGCTTCGACGTCGCCGCCGCGGAGACGGGTCACCTCGACCTGCACCGGCGGGCCGAGGTGGCCGTCGCCGTCGTCGCCCCCGACACGGCGCGCTGCACCGAGGTGCTCGACCGCTGCGAGCGCCTCGTGGCGGCGCACCCCGAGTTCCAGATCCTCTCCACCCGGCGGCAGTTCCTGTCGTCGGACGACTGAGCACCTCCAGGAGGGAAGTCCCGTGGCGGACCCCACTCGCGCCCGCAAGCTCGCCGACCGCATCAAGGTCGTCGTGGCAGAGGCGCTCGAGAAGCGCGTGAAGGACCCCCGCCTGGGGTTCATCACCATCACCGACGCCCGGGTCACCAACGACCTGCAGCACGCGACGCTCTACTACACGGTCTTCGGCAGCGACGAGGAGCGCGCCGGCACCGCGGCGGCCCTGGAGAGCGCCAAGGGCGTGCTCCGCTCGGAGGTCGGCAGGCGCACCGGCGTGCGGCTGACCCCGACGCTGACGTTCGCGACCGACGAGGTCCCCGAGACCGCCACGCAGATCGAGGAGCTGCTGCGGACGGCCGCGGAGCAGGACGCCCGCGTGGCGGCCCTGGCGGCCTCGGCGCAGCCCGCCGGGGAGGCCGATCCGTACAAGAAGCCCGTCGAGCACGACCTCGACGACGACTTCGACGAGGACGACGACCTCGACGGGGACGACGACCTCGACGGGGACGACTCGGACGAGGACCGCGCCGGGAGCGACGAGGACGGCGCCGCCCCCGGCGACCGCCGCGTCCCCTGAGCGCTCCGGGGGGAGGGCCCGGGCGCCCGCAGGTGGGCGACGGGATCCTCGTGGTCGACAAGCCGGCGGGCTGGACCAGCCACGACGTGGTGGGCCGCTGCCGGCGCCTGCTGGGCACCCGCCGCGTCGGGCACGCCGGCACCCTGGACCCCGCTGCGACCGGTGTGCTGGTGCTCGGCGCCAACCGGGGCACGAAGTTCCTCACGCACCTGGTGGCCCACGACAAGGCGTACACCGCCACCGTGCGGCTGGGCCTGGCGACGACCACGGACGACGCGGAGGGCGAGCCGCTGGGGGCACCCGCGGACGCCACCGGCCTGCACGAGGACGCCGTCACCGCGGCGGTGGCGGCCCTGACCGGTGACCTGCAGCAGGTGCCCAGCTCCGTCAGCGCCATCAAGGTGGACGGGAAGCGCTCCTACGCCCGGGTGCGCGGGGGCGAGGTCGTGGAGCTGCCGCCGCGGCCCGTGACCGTGTCCCGGTTCGAGGTGCTCGCCCGCCGTGCGGACGGGCCCTTCGTGGACCTCGACGTGGCGGTGGAGGTCTCCAGCGGCACCTACGTCCGGGCTCTGGCCCGCGACCTGGGCGCCGCGCTCGGCGTCGGCGGCCACCTGACGGCGTTGCGCCGCACCCGCTCCGGGCCGTTCACGCTGGGGGAGGCGCGCACTCTCGCCGAGGTCGAGGAGCACCCGTCGGTGGCGCCGCTGGCCGAGGTGGCTCGCCGGTTGTTCCCCGTGCGCCACCTCGACGCGGCCGAGGCCGGCGCGGTCTCCCACGGCGGTTTCACCGCGGCATCGGGGCACGAGGGCCCGGTGGCGGCCCTCGCACCGGACGGGACCCTGGTGGCCCTGCTGGGCGACACCGCCCGGGGTGCCAAGCCCCTGCTCGTGCTCACCCCGGTCGGCTGAGGGGCGCCGCGGGCCTCCGGCGGCGTCCTCCGCGACGACGAACGCCCGCCGCTCCCCGGTACCGGGGAGCGGCGGGCGTTCGTCGTGCGGGGGGAGTCAGACCGCCGCGGGCTCGGCGATGGCCTCCTCGACGCGGCGGCGCGAGTTGAACCGCGCCAGGTCCAGGATGCCCTCGCGCTTGGCGACGATCGTCGGCACCAGCGCCTGACCGGTGACGTTCACCGCGGTGCGGCCCATGTCCAGGATCGGGTCGATCGCCAGCAGCAGACCCACGCCGGCCAGCGGCAGGCCCAGCGTCGACAGGGTCAGCGTCAGCATGACGGTGGCACCGGTCAGACCGGCGGTGGCGGCCGAGCCGACGACCGACACGAACGCGATGAGCACGTAGTCGGTGATCGACAGGTCCACGTCGAAGAACCCGGCGACGAAGATCGCCGACAGCGCCGGGTAGATCGCCGCGCAGCCGTCCATCTTCGTGGTGGCGCCCAGCGGCACCGCGAAGGACGCGTACGAGCGCGGGACGCCCAGCTCCTCCTCGGTGACCCGCTGCGTCACCGGCAGGGTGCCGATGGAGGAGCGGGAGACGAACGCCAGCTGGGTGGCGGGCCACACGCCGGCGAAGAAGCGGCGCACGCTCAGGCCGTTGGCGCGCAGCAGCACCGGGTAGAGCACGAACAGCACCAGCGCCAGGCCGACGTAGACGTCCACGACGAACACAGCGAGCGGGCTGAGCGCGTCCCAGCCGTAGCTGGCGACCGCGCGGCCGAGCAGGCCGACGGTGCCCAGCGGGGCGAGCCGGATGACCCACCACAGCACGGTCTGCACGATCGCCAGGGCGGAGCGGGCCACGGTCAGCACCGGCTCGGCCTTCTCGCCGACCTTGAGGATCGCGACGCCCAGCGCGATGGAGATGACGAGCAGCTGCAGGACGTTGAAGGACAGCGAGACGCCGTCGTCGGAGGCGGAGGCCTGCAGGCCGAAGACGTTCCCGGGGACGATGCCCTGCAGGAAGTCCAGCCAGGAGCCGGTGCGGCTGGGCTCCTGGGCGGCCGAGGCCGCGACGGAGGTGCGGTCGCCCGGGTCGGTGGCGATGCCCAGGGCGATGCCGATGCCGACGGAGATCAGGGCGGTGATGGCGAACCACAGCAGGGTCTGCCACGCCAGCCGCGCGGCGTTGGTGACCTGGCGCAGGTTCGCGATGGAGGTGACCACGGCCAGGACGACGAGCGGCGGCACCAGGGTGCGCAGCAGCGTCACGAAGATCGAGCCGATGGTGGACAGGGTGGTGGTCAGCCAGTTCGGGTCCTCGGCTGTGCCGCCCATCGAGCGGGCGATCGCGCCGAGGACGACGCCGAGGACGAGGCCGATGAGCACCTGGACGCCGAAGGGCGTCCGCTTCAGGGTGCGGATCACGGGGGAGCTCCTGGGTAGGGGTGGGTGGCGCGGTGGCGGCGGTGCTGTGCCCGCCGCTAGACCGCGCTCGCCGTCCGGCCCAGGTCGATGTGCCGGCGCTCGGTGAGGTTCCATCCCGTGTCCATGCCGCTGGGGAGAATGCCACAGCGGGCGCGTCTGTTCCCGCGGGCCTCACCCGGTCGCGGTCCCGGGGCCCCCTCGCGGAGCGGTGCTCCTCGGCGAGCAGGCCGAACACGCGCGGGTCGGACCACCCGCCGGGGACGGCGGGATCGGGGCCGGCGCGCACCAGCCGGCCCCCCGGGCGCACGCCCAGGCGGGTGAGCACCCGCACCGAGGCGTCGTCGCCCGCGTGGACGCGGGCGCAGCCGCGGCCGCCGCGTCGTGACGGGGTACCGCGGTCGCAGCTGCACGCGCGGCTTCAGAACAAGGTGTACCCGCCGTCGGTGACGACGACGGCGCCGGTGGAGAAGCTGGAGGCGTCCGAGGCCAGGTAGACCACGCTGGCGGCGATCTCCTCCGGCGTGGCGTAGCGCTGCATGGGTGCGTCCTCGATCCACATCCGCCGGAACCGCGGCTCGTCCACCGGGGCCATGTCCGTCTTGACGTAGCCGGGGGCCAGGGCGTTGACCCGGATGCCCAGCGGCGCCCACTCCGCGGCCAGCGACTTCGTCAGCTGGTGCACGGCGGCCTTGGAGGCGTTGTAGACGGGCTGCATCTGGGGGCGGTTGACGATCGAGGCGCTGATGGATCCGATGTTGACGATGCTGCCGCCGCCGTGGGCCGCCATCCAGCGAGCGGCGACCTGGCTGGGCAGCCACACGCCCTTGAGGTTGGTGGTGACCACGTCGTCGTACTCGTCGTCGGTCACCTCCAGCGCGGGGCGGTGCACGCAGGTGCCGGCGTTGTTCACCAGCACGTGCAGGCCGCCGAGCTCGGTGGTGGCGCGCTCGACCGCGGCCTCGACCTCGGCGCGGTCGGTGACGTCCAGGCGCAGCCCGAGCGCGCGCCGCCCCGTGGTGGCGGCGATCTGCCGCGCGGCCTCCTCGCAGCGCCCCGCGTCCCGGGCGGCGACGACGACGTCGGCGCCCGCCTCGGCGAGCGCCTGCGCGAACGCGCGGCCCAGGCCGCGGTAGCCGCCGGTGACCAGGGCCACCTTGCCCGTGAGGGAGAAGCGCTCCAGCACGCCGCTCACGCGCCCACCACCGTCGGGTTCACGACGACGACGGCCTTCATGCTCAGCGGGTCGGAGTCGGCCTCCAGCGCCTCCTGCACCTGCTCCAGCGGGTACCGGGCGGTGACCATGTCGTCCAGGTGCACGGCGCCCGCCCGGAAGAGGTCGATGCCGCGCGGCCAGGTGTCCACGTACCGGAAGACGCCGGTGAGGGTGATCTCGCGGCTGGCGACGAGGCTGACGGGGATCGGCATCTCGTCGTCGCCCAGGCCCACGAGCACGGCGGTGCCGCCGGGGCGCAGGGCGCGGATGCCGGAGACGACGGCGGGGGTGGCGCCGGAGCAGTCCACGAAGGCGTCGGCGGCCAGGGCGGCGACCTCGTCGGCGTCGTCCACGGGGTGCAGCGAGCGCGTGGCGCCGAAGGAGGTGATGCGCTCGCGGCGCGAGTCGACGAAGTCGGTGACGACGACGTCGGCGGCGCCGCGCGCCCGCACGGCCTGCGCGACCATCGCGCCGATGGGGCCCGCCCCGGCGATCAGGACCCGGTCCCCGGGGGTGGTGCCCGCCTTGTGGGCTGCCCACAGCCCCACCGAGAACGGCTCCAGCAGGGCGGCCGCGTCGTCGGACATCGTGTCCGGCACCTCGTGCGCCATGTCGGCGGGGGCGGTGACGTAGTCGCAGAACGTGCCGTCCACCGGCGGGGTGGCGTAGAAGCGCATGTTCGGGCACAGGTTCATCCGCCCGGACTTGCACGCCCGGCAGCGCCGGCAGGGCACCTGCGGGTCGATCGCGACGCGCTCACCGACGCGTGCCTCCGCCACGCCGCGGCCCACCGCGACCACCTGCCCGGAGACCTCGTGCCCCAGCACGAGGGGCTGCTCGACGACGAAGTCGCCGATGCGGCCCTCCCGGTAGTAGTGCACGTCCGAGCCGCACACGCCGACCGAGGCCACGCGGACGAGGACCTCCCCGTCGGCGGGCGCCGGTACGGGCCGCTCCTGGACCTCGATCACACCCTTGCGCACCAGGACGCTCGCGCGCATCGTCTCCGCCACCCCGGACCCCTCCGTCCCGCACCGGGCGGCGGGAGGGCCCCGCCGCGACGGCGTCAGCTTCGCACGCGCCCCGCCGCCCCGGGGCGCTGCCGGGGCGGCGGGGCGCGTGCGGGAGGTGTCAGCCCCGCTGCTGCAGGTAGTACCGGATGAGCGAGGCGGTCGAGGGGTCCTGCGACTCCAGGGCCGCGGTGTCGCCGGTGAGGGCGGGCGCGATCTCCAGGGCCAGCTTCTTGCCCAGCTCCACGCCCCACTGGTCGAAGCTGTCGATGCCCCACACCGCGCCCTCGACGAACGTGACGTGCTCGTACAGGGCGATGAGCTGGCCGAGCACCGACGGGGTCAGCGCCGGCGCCATGATCGAGGTGGTGGGCCGGTTGCCGGAGAAGGTGCGCGCGGCGACGACCTCCTCGGCGGCACCCTCCGCCCGCACCTCCTCGGCGGTCTTGCCGAACGCCAGCGCCTTCGTCTGGGCGAAGAAGTTCGCCATGAACAGCGCGTGCACGTCGGCGTCGCCCGCGTCGCGGTCCACGAGCGGGTGCGCCGGGTTCGCGAACGCGATGAAGTCGCTCGGGATCACTCGGGTGCCCTGGTGGATCAGCTGGTAGAAGGCGTGCTGGCCGTTGGTGCCCGGCTCGCCCCAGAACACCTCGCCGGTGGCGGTGGTGACCGGGGAGCCGTCGTAGCGCACCGACTTGCCGTTGGACTCCATCGTCAGCTGCTGCAGGTACGCCGGGAACCGGTGCAGGTGCTGGGAGTACGGCAGCACGGCGTGCGTGTGCGCGTCGTGGTGGTTCACGTAGTGGACGTTCAGCAGGCCCATGAGCAGCGGCACGTTCGCGGCCGGCTCGGCGGTGCGGAAGTGCTCGTCCACGGCGTGGAAACCGGCCAGGAACTCCCGGAACCGCTCCGGGCCGATCGCCACCGCCAGCGAGGTGCCGATCGCGGAGTCCACCGAGTAGCGCCCGCCGACCCAGTCCCAGAACCCGAACGCGTTGGCCGGGTCGATGCCGAACGCCTCGACCTTGTCCAGCGCGGTGGACACGGCCACGAAGTGCTTGGCGACGGCGCCGCGGCGGGCCTCGTCGTCGTCGGCGAGGGCGCCGGCGGCGTCCAGGCGCTCCCACAGCCAGGTGCGGGCCAGTCGCGCGTTGGTCAGCGTCTCCAGGGTGCCGAACGTCTTGGACGCGACGATGAACAGCGTCGTCTCCGGGTCCAGGTCCGCCGTCGTCTCCGCCACGTCGGTGGGGTCGATGTTGGAGACGAACCGGCACTCCAGGCCCTCCTGCACGTACGGCTTGAGCGCCTCGTACGCCATGACCGGGCCCAGGTCGGAACCGCCGATGCCGATGTTGACGACGGTGGCGATGCGCTTGCCCGTCACGCCCGTCCACGCGCCCGAGCGCACCGCCTCCGCGAACGCGGAGAGCTTCTCCAGCTCCCGCTGCACGTCGGCGTCCACGTCCTGGCCGTCCACGACCAGCGGCGGCTGCGCGCCCGGCGGGCGGCGCAGCGCGGTGTGCAGCACGGCGCGGTCCTCGGTGACGTTGATGTGCTCACCGGCGAACATGGCGTCCCGCCGGGCCAGGACGCCGGTCTCCTCGGCCAGCTGCACCAGCAGCCGCAGCGTCTCGTCGGTGACGAGGTTCTTCGACAGGTCCACCCGCAGGTCGGCCGCCTCGAGGGTCATCCGCTCGGCGCGCTGCGGGTCGGCGGCGAACCACCCCCGCAGGTCGGGGCCCGCGGCGGCCTGCGCGGCCAGGGCGCCCCACGCGCTCGTCGTGGTCGGGTCGACAGGTCCTGTGCTCACGCGTCCGCCTCCAGCGCTCGTGCCCCGGGGGCCGTCCCCGGTCCTGGGTCTCGCGGCCCGGGGCCCGCGTCGGCGGGCCCGGTCCCGGCCGAGACGTTAGCCAGGCCGGTGCGGGCCCGCGCGGGCGGCCACCCCGCCCGCCGCGCGGGGGGCCGCCCGCCGTGGCGCCGGGGTGCGGCTGGCAGAGTGTGCGGGTGCAGCGGTGGGACGACCTGGCAGACGTGGACCCCGGTTTCGGCCCCTCGGTCCTCACCGTCGGCAACTTCGACGGGGTGCACCGCGGGCACGTCGCGGTGCTGGAGCGCGTGGTGCGCGCGGCCCGCGAGCGCGGCGCGGCCGCGGTGGCGGTGACGTTCGACCCGCACCCGCTGCAGGTCCTCGTGCCCGAGCGCGCCCCCGGCCTGCTCACCGGCCTGGAGCACCGCCTGGAGCTCATCGCCGCGTGCGGCCTGGACGCGGTGCTCGTGCTGCCGTTCACCCGTGAGCTCGCCGCGTGGTCCCCGGAGCGCTTCGTGGAGGACGTCTTCGCGCGGGCCCTGGGGGCCGTGGAGGTCGTCGTCGGCCACGACGTGCGCTTCGGGCGGCGCAACAGCGGCGACCTGGGCACGCTGCGCGAGCTGGGCGACCGCCACGGCTTCGCGGTCACCGCCGTGGACGACCTCGGCGACGGCGTGGGCCGCCCGCCGCGCTGGTCCTCGACCGCGGTGCGCGAGGCGCTCGCCGCCGGGGACGTCGAGCGCGCGGCCGCCGTGCTGGGGCACCCGCACCGGGTGAGCGCGACCGTCGTGCACGGCGACCACCGCGGTCGCGAGCTGGGCTACCCGACCGCCAACCTCTCCGGCGAGGACGCCGAGGGGCTGGTGCCCGCGGACGGCGTGTACGCCGGGTGGCTGCACCGCCCGTCGGGGCAGCGGCTGCCGGCAGCCGTGTCCGTGGGGTCGAACCCGACCTTCGACGGGGTGGAGCGCCGCGTGGAGGCGCACTGCGTCGACAGCCCCGGCCTGGACCTGTACGGCGAGCGGGTCGCGGTGGACTTCGTGCACCGCCTGCGCCCGACGCTGCGCTTCGAGGGCGCCGCCGCCCTCGTGGAGCAGGTGGACCGCGACGTGCAGCGCTGCCGGGAGCTGCTCGGCCTCCTGTGACGCCCGGTCGCGCTGCGGTCCGCGCGCGGGGGACGGAGCCTCGGCTGGTAGCCTGGGCGAGCCGTTCGACCGGCCGCGGACACAGAGAGCCCGGGTGGATCAGCCCCGGAGCACCGCGCAACGAGACACAGGAGATGCCGTGCCCCTCGACGCCGACGTCAAGAAGAAGATCATCGCCGAGTACGCGACCAGCGAGGGCGACACCGGCTCGCCCGAGGTGCAGGTCGCGATGCTGACCCAGCGCATCCGGGACCTGACCGAGCACCTGAAGACGCACCAGCACGACCACCACAGCCGCCGCGGGCTGCTGCTGCTGGTCGGCCAGCGCCGTCGCCTGCTGCAGTACATGGCGAAGAAGGACATCAACCGCTACCGCTCGATCATCGAGCGCGTCGGCATCCGCCGCTGAGGCGGCGCAGGGGCGGTCCCTCCCGGGACCGCCCCTGCTGCGCGTGGCGGTGCACGGGCAGGCCCGCGCACCGCTGCCGCGCACCAGCGCCCGACTCCGGGCAGACTCGGGAGTGCCGCGCCGCGGCACCCCGGCCGCCGTACCGCGCAGCGTCGTGCCGGTCCTCGGTAGTGGCCTCCGGGCGCCTCGCGCCCGTGGGCCTCGATCGAAGGCCGGACCGGTGGGGACCCGTCCCCGCCGGGCACGCGCCGGTGCGGCACGCACCGCACCCGATCGACGAAGGAGGAACCCCGTGGAGGGTCCCGAGATCACCGCCGCCGAAGCCGTCATCGACAACGGTTCGTTCGGCACCCGCACCGTCCGCTTCGAGACCGGCCGCCTGGCCCGCCAGGCCGCCGGCTCCGCCGCCGTCTACCTGGACGGCGAGTCCTTCCTGCTGAGCGCGACCACCGCCGGCAAGACGCCCAAGGACCAGTTCGACTTCTTCCCGCTGACGGTGGACGTCGAGGAGCGCAGCTACGCCGCCGGGAAGATCCCCGGCTCGTTCTTCCGCCGCGAGGGCCGCCCCTCGACCGAGGCGATCCTGACCTGCCGCCTCATCGACCGCCCGCTGCGCCCCAGCTTCGTCAAGGGCCTGCGCAACGAGGTCCAGGTCGTCGTCAGCGTCATGGCGCTGCACCCCGACGACGCGTACGACGTCGTGGCCATCAACGCCGCGTCGCTGTCCACCCAGCTGGCGGGCCTGCCGTTCTCCGGCCCCGTCGGCGGCGTGCGCATCGCGCTGATCGACGGCCAGTGGGTCGCGTTCCCGCGCTACTCCGAGGTCGAGCGGGCCGTCTTCGACATGGTCGTCGCCGGCCGCGTCGTCACGGGTGCCGACGGCTCCGAGGACGTCTCGATCATGATGGTCGAGGCCGAGGCCACCGAGGGTTCCTGGAACCTCGTCAAGGAGCAGGGCGCCCAGGCCCCCACCGAGGAGGTCGTGGCCGCCGGGCTCGAGGCCGCCAAGCCCCACATCGCCGCGCTGGTCAAGGCGCAGGCCGAGGTCGCCGCGAAGGCCGCCAAGCCCACCGCCGAGTTCCCGCTGTTCCTGGACTACCAGGACGACGTGCTCGCGGCCGTGGAGCAGGCCGCCTCCGGCGACCTCGCTCAGGCCCTGGCGATCGCGGGCAAGCAGGAGCGCGAGAACCGCGTCGACGAGATCAAGGCGCAGCTGCGCGAGTCCCTCGCGGAGCAGTTCGCCGGCCGTGAGAAGGAGGTCTCCGCGGCCTACCGCGCGCTGCAGAAGAAGCTGATCCGCCAGCGCATCCTCACCGACTCCGTGCGCATCGACGGGCGCGGCCTGGCCGACATCCGCACGCTGTCCGCGGAGGTCGAGGTCCTGCCCCGCGTGCACGGCTCGGCGCTGTTCGAGCGCGGCGAGACGCAGATCCTCGGCGTGACCACGCTGAACATGCTGCGCATGGAGCAGCAGCTCGACACCCTCTCGCCGGTGACGCGCAAGCGCTACATGCACAACTACAACTTCCCGCCCTACTCCACCGGCGAGACCGGCCGGGTGGGTTCGCCCAAGCGCCGCGAGATCGGTCACGGCGCCCTGGCCGAGCGCGCGCTGGTGCCGGTGCTGCCGGCCCGCGAGGAGTTCCCCTACGCGATCCGCCAGGTCTCCGAGGCGCTGAGCTCCAACGGGTCCACCTCGATGGGCTCGGTGTGCGCCTCGACCCTGTCGCTGCTGAATGCGGGTGTGCCGCTGCGCGCGCCCGTCGCCGGCATCGCGATGGGCCTGGTCTCCGACACCGTCGACGGCGAGACCCGCTACGCGGCGCTGACCGACATCCTCGGGGCGGAGGACGCCTTCGGCGACATGGACTTCAAGGTCGCCGGCACCAGGGAGTTCGTCACCGCCATCCAGCTGGACACCAAGCTGGACGGCATCCCCGCCTCCGTGCTGGCCGGGGCGCTGACCCAGGCCCGCGACGCGCGCCTGCACATCCTGGACGTCATGGCGGAGGCCATCGACGCCCCCGACGAGATGTCGCCCACCGCGCCGCGCATCATCACGGTGAAGGTGCCGGTCGACAAGATCGGCGAGGTCATCGGGCCCAAGGGCAAGATGATCAACCAGATCCAGGAGGACACCGGCGCCGACATCTCCATCGAGGACGACGGCACCGTGTTCATCGGCGCGGTCGACGGCCCCTCGGCCGAGGCGGCGCGCGCGGCGGTCAACGCGATCGCCAACCCGACGATGCCCGAGGTGGGCGAGCGCTACCTCGGCACCGTCGTGAAGACCACGACCTTCGGGGCGTTCGTCTCCCTGCTGCCCGGCAAGGACGGCCTGCTGCACATCTCGCAGCTGCGCAAGCTGTCCGGCGGCAAGCGCGTCGACACCGTCGAGGACGTCGTCTCCGTGGGGCAGAAGGTCCAGGTGGAGATCGCCGAGATCGACCCGCGCGGCAAGCTGTCCCTGGTGCCGGTCGTGGCGGAGGAGGAGAACGCGTCCACGGACGCGGGCGCCTCCACCGACGAGGCCGCGTCGGCCGACGCCTGACGTGCCGGCCCACCACGGCGTGACCGGCCCCGTCGACCTCCCCACGGAGGCGGCGGGGCCGGCCCCCCTCACCACCACCCTGTCCGACGTGGACGGCGCCCTCGTGCGGCGCACGGTCCTGCCGTGCGGGACGCGGGTGCTGACCGAGGCGATGCCCGGGCAGCGCTCGGCCAGCATCGGCTGCTGGGTCGGCGTCGGCTCGCGCGACGAGACCAGCGGCCACCACGGCTCCACGCACTTCCTGGAGCACCTGCTCTTCAAGGGCACCGAGCGCCGCGACGCGATGGACATCGCCACCGCGTTCGACGCCGTCGGCGGCGAGGCGAACGCCGCCACCGGCAAGGAGCACACGACCTACTACGCGCGGGTGCTCGACACCGACCTCCCGATGGCGATCGACGTGGTGACCGACATGGTCACCTCCGCCGTGCTCGACGAGGACGACTTCAGCTCCGAGCGGGAGGTCATCCTCGAGGAGCTGGCGATGAACGACGACGACCCCGGCGACGTCGCGCACGAGAGGTTCGCGGAGCTCGTCCTCGGCGAGCACCCGCTGGCCCGCCCCATCGGCGGCACCCCGGAGGCCATCCGGGCCGTGAGCCGCGACGACGTCTGGGCGCACTACCGCCAGCACTACCGTCCCTCGACGCTGGTGTTCACCGCCGCCGGCGGCCTGGACCACGACGAGGTCGTGGAGGCGGTGCAGCGCGAGCTGTCCCGCGCCGCCGGCGACCTGCACGACGCCGCACCGGCCCCGCGCCGGGCGGCAGGGCAGGTCACCGGCGGTCTGGAGCGCGGGCGTGCCCTGGTCGTCGAGCGCGCCACCGAGCAGGCCCACGTGCTGCTGGGGACCACCGGCATCACCGCCACCGACGAGCGCCGCTTCACGCTCAGCGTGCTCAACGCGGTGCTGGGCGGCGGCATGAGCAGCCGGCTGTTCCAGGAGGTGCGCGAGAAGCGCGGCCTGGCGTACTCCGTGTACTCCTTCAACGCGAACTACGCCGACTCCGGCTACGTGGGCCTGTACGCGGGCTGCTCGCCGGCGAGGGCCGGTCAGGTCGCCGAGCTGATGCTCGGCGAGCTGGCGAAGCTCGCGGAGGCCCCGATGGAGGCGGAGGAGCTGCACCGCGGCATCGGCCAGCTCGCCGGTGGCATGGTGCTGGGCCTGGAGGACTCCGGGTCGCGGATGAACCGGTTGGGCAAGTCGGAACTGGTGCACGGGCAGTTCCTCGACGTCGACGGCGTCCTGGCGCGTCTGCGCGCGGTGACGGCCGAGGACGTGCAGGCGTTGGCCGCGGACCTGCTCGAACGGCCGCGCTCCGTGACCGTCGTCGGTCCCTTCCCCGACGACGCGCCGTTCGCGCCGGTGGTGCGGTGAGCACCCCGGCGGAGGGCGGCCCGCTGCGGGTCGCCGTCACCGGTGCCCGCGGCCGCATGGGTTCCCGGGCCTGCGCCGCCGNGGCGGCGCAGGACCTCCAGCTGGTGGCGGCCCTGGGCCGCGGCGACGACCTGGCCGCGGCCCGGGGGGCCGACGTCCTCGTGGACCTCACCGTGCCCGGCTCGGTGATGGACAACGTGCGCTGGGCCCTGGCCCACGGCCTGCACGTCGTCACCGGCACCACCGGCTTCACCGGCGAGCGCGTCGCGCAGGTCGAGGCGTGGCAGCGCGAGGCGGGTCGCAACGTGCTCATCGCCACGAACTTCGGGCTCGGCGCCGTGCTCGTCATGAAGTTCGCCGAGCGGGCGGCGCGGTACTTCGAGTCCGTCGAGGTCGTCGAGCTGCACCACCCCGGCAAGGTGGACGCCCCCTCGGGGTCGGCGGTCCGCACCGCGCAGCTCGTCGCGGCCGCCCGCGCCGAGGCGGGCCTGGGTCCCTCCCCGGACGCGACCGAGCAGTCCCTGCCCGGGGCGCGCGGCGCCGTCGTCGACGGCGTGCACGTGCACGCCGTGCGGATGCGCGGCATGACCGCCCACCAGGAGGTCGTCCTCGGCGGGCCGGGGGAGACCCTGACGCTGCGCGACGACACCTACGACCGCGCCGCCTACATGCCCGGTCTGCTGCTGGGGGTGCGGCAGGTCGCCTCCCGCCCCGGCGTCACCGTGGGTCTCGAGCACTACCTCGACCTCGACTGAGGAGGCGCGACGTTGCGCACCAAGATCGTCGTCGCGGTGGCGTGCGCGGCGCTGCTGTTCTACTTCGTGCTGCTCGGGCGCCTCGGGGTGCAGCTCATCGGCACCGGCGAGTGGGCGGGGGTGCTCCTCGGCGTGGCCGTGCTCCTGCTGCCCCTGGTGGGGGCGTGGGCCGTCGCCCGCGAACTGCTCTTCGGGCGGGCCACCGAGCGGCTCGGGCGCGAGCTCGCCGAGCGCGGTGAGCTGCCCCCCGACGACCTGGACCGCACCGCCACCGGCCGCGTCGACCGCGCCGCCGGCCGGGAGATGTTCGAGCGGTACCGCGCCGAGGTCGAGGCGTCCCCGGACGACCCCGGCGCCTGGTACCGCCTCGCGATCGCCTACGACGCGGCCGGCGACCGCCGCCGCGGGCGCGCCGCCGCCCGCCACGCGCTGCGGCTGCGCGAGCAGCGCCCCTGACCCCGCGCGCCGGCACCCTCCCTGCGCCGGGAACCCCGCGNGCGCGGGGTTCCCGGCGCTCCCTCAGTGCGTGACGGCGCGCACCCGCTGCGCCGGTTCGCGCCCCGGCGGCTGCGGCGGGCGCGGCAGCAGCGGCTTGCGCTCGCGCACCGGCAGCGTCACGGGCGAGCCGGTGGAGACCACGACCTCCTGGCCGGCGTGCCGCAGCCGCACCGACGCGTCCGGCCCGTCGTGCACCTCGTACGTCGCCTCGTGGTCGCGCACGGTCACCCGCAGGGTGCGGCCGTGCCAGCGCACCGAGAACCGCAGCTGCGAGATGCCGTGGGGCAGAGCGGGGTCCAGGGTGAGCTCCCCCCCGGTGTCCCGCAGGCCCCCGAACCCCTGCACGAGGGCCATCCAGGTGCCGGCCAGCGACGCGATGTGCAGCCCGTCGGCGGTGTTGTGGTGCAGGTCCCGCAGGTCGACGCTGGCGGCCTCGTACGTGTAGTCGTGCGCGAGCTCCAGGTGCCCGGTCCGTGCCGCCAGCACCGCCTGCACGCAGGCGGACAGGGAGGAGTCGCGCACGGTGCGGCGCTCGTAGTAGTCGACGTCGCGGGCGAAGTCCTCCTCGCCGAACCGGTCGCCGAACCAGAACAGCGCCATGCCCAGGTCGGCCTGCTTGCACACCTGGTGCCGGTACAGGTCGAAGTAGGGGACGTGCAGCAACAGCGGGTAGTCGCGGCGGTGCTCGAAGTCCCACTCGGGCAGGCGCGTGAACCCCTCGTGCTGCTGGTGCACGCGCAACCGCTCGTCGTAGGGCACGTGGACCGCCTCGGCCGCGTCCACCCACCTCGCCGCCTCCTCCAGGTCCACACCGAGGTCGCGGGCCCGGTCCTGCCGCCGGCGCACGGCGGCGGCCGCGGCGGAGAGGTTGTGCGCGGCGGCCAGGTTGGTGAACAGGTTGTCGTCGACCACCGCGGTGTACTCGTCCGGCCCGGTGACCCCCGCGATGTGCCAGGCGCCGTCGGCGTCGTGGTGCCCCAGGGACATCCACAGCCGCGCCGTCTGCACGAGCACCTCCAGCCCCCCGTCGGCCTCCAGGCAGTCGTCGCCGGTGACGACGCGGTAGCGCTCCACCGCGGCGGCGATGTCGGCGTTGACGTGGAACGCGGCGGTGCCCGCCGGCCAGTAGCCGGAGCACTCCTCGCCGCGGATGGTGCGCCACGGGAACGCCGCGCCGCGCAGGCCGAGCTCCTGCGCTCGCGCGCAGGCCTTGTCCATCGTGCTCCAGCGCCAGCGGAGCGCGTCGCGCGCCGCGTCGGGCGCGGTGTAGGTGAGCACGGGCAGGACGTACGCCTCGGTGTCCCAGAAGATGTGCCCGTCGTACCCCGGACCGGTCAGGCCCTTGCCGGGGATGCCGCGGCCCTCGCTGCGAGCACCGGCCTGCAGCACGTGGAACAGCGCGAACCGCACGGCCTGCTGGACCTCGGCATCGCCCTCGACCTGCACGTCGGCGGCGTCCCAGAACTCGTCGAGGTACTGGCGCTGCTCACGCAGCAGCCCCTCCCAGCCGGTGTAGCGGGCGCCGCTGAGGGCGCCGGCGACCTGGTCGCGCAGCGCGGGGTGCGAGCGTTGCGAGGACCAGCCGTACGCGAGGTGCTTGACCAGGCGCACCGGCTGTCCCGGTTCGGCCGCCACGACGAACGTGGTGCGGGCCCAGTCGTCGGCGGTGGCGGTCTGGCACTCCACCCGGCCGGTGGCCTCCAGGGTGTTGTGCATGCCGGCGGCCATCTGCAGGCCGCTGGCGCGGGTGCGGTGCACGAGCGTGGCCGAGCGGGGGCCGTTGTCCCGCTCCACCGCCACCAGCGGCGAGTTCAGCACCGCGGCGACGCGCGGGTCCCGCTTCTTCGCCGGCACCGCCTCGTTGGCGACCAGCTCCGACTGCAGCGTCAGGCGCACCGGCCGGTCCACGGCCTCCACGACGTACTCGATCGCGGCCACCGCCCGCTGCGCGAACGAGACCAGGCGGGTGGAGCGCACCCGCACCCTGCGCCCCGCGGGGGAGACCCAGTCGGCGGTGCGGGTCAGCGTGCCGGCGCGCAGGTCCAGGACGCGCTCGTGGGAGAGCAGTTCGCCGTAGCGCACGTCGAACGGCTCGTCGTTGACGAACAGCCGCACGAGCTTGCCGTTGGTGACGTTGACGACGGTCTGCCCCACCTCGGGGTAGCCGTACCCGGCCTCGGCGTAGGGCAGCGGGCGGTCCTCGTAGAAGGAGTTCAGGTAGGTGCCCGGGGTGCCGTGCGGTTCGCCCTCGTCCAGGTTGCCGCGCATCCCGACGTGCCCGTTGGACAGGGCGAACACGGACTCGGTCTGCCCGAGCAGGTCCAGGTCCAGACCGGTCTCGCGCACGTGCCACGGTTCGACGGGGAAGGTGTCGGGGCCGATCACCGCGCGGCCTCGCCCAGGAGCTCGGCGAGATCGCTCACGACGACGTCGGCACCGTGCTCCCGCAGGGCGTCGGCGTGCCCCACCCGGTCCACGCCCACCACCACGCCGAACCCACCGGCCCGGCCGGCCTCGACGCCGGACAGCGCGTCCTCGAACACCGCCGCCCGCTCCGGCGGCACACCCACCCGGCGCGCGCCCTCCAGGAAGGTGTCGGGCGCGGGCTTGCCGGCCAGGCCCAGCTCGCGCAGGGTCACGCCGTCCACGCGGTCCTCCACGAACTCCGCCAGGCCGGTCGCCTCCAGCACCTGGCGCGTGTTCGCGCTGGAGGAGACCACGACCCGGCGCAGCCCGGCGTCGCGGGCGGCCTGCAGGTAGCGCCGCGAACCCTCGTACACCTCGACCCCGTCGGTGGCCAGGCGCTGCAGCAGGTCGGTGTTCTTGGCGTTGCCGAGGCCGCTGACCGTCTCCGTGCCCGGGGCGTCGTCGGGCGAGCCCTCCGGCAGCGTGATGCCGCGGCTGGCGAGGAAGTCGCGCACCCCCGCGGCCCGCGGCTTGCCGTCGACGTGGGCGCGGTAGTCGGCGTCGGGGTCGAAGGGCACGAACTCCTCCCCGGTGCGGGAGGCGCGCTCGCGCAGGTAGCCGTCGAACGCCGCCGTCCAGGCCGCGTTGTGCACCGCGGCGGTGTCCGTGAGGACCCCGTCCAGGTCGAACAACAGGGCCTCGATGCCGTCCGGCAGTCCCAGCACGTCGCCTCTCCTCTCCGCGGGGGGTCGCTCCTCCCGCGCTCCGACCCTAGGGGGACCGGGCGGCCGGTGCAGTCCGGTGCGCCGCGGGCCCCGCGGCGGGGGCGCGGTGGTGTCGCGGCGGGGTTGGGGTCCGGGGCGATCGGGTACCCACCCGGTGGACAGCAGCCCAGGGCGGGCCCGCCCGCCCGGAGAGGAGGACGGCGTGAGCCAGCACCCCGGCAGCCGCTCCGGCAGCCACCCCGCGGACGTGCTCGTCCGGCTCAGCGACAGCGGCAGCACCGTGGCCGACCCCGCCGAGGACGTGCGGGGACGTCGCGTCGTCGACAGCGCCGGTGCCGAGCTGGGCACGGTGGACGACCTGCTGGTGGACCGCGACGAGAAGCACGTGCGCCTGCTGCGCCTGGAGCACGGCGGGATCCTCGGCATCGGCGCGGAGGTGTCCTTCGTGCCCGTGGAGGCCGTCACCGGTGTCGGCGACGAGGAGGTGCGCGTCGACCTCGACCGCGAGCGCCTCGCCGGCGCCCCCCGCTACGACCCGGACCTGGCGGACCAGTCGGACTTCTACGGCTCCCTGTACGGCTACTACGGCTACGCGCCGTTCTGGGGCCCCGGCTACGTCGCCGGGCCGTGGCCGGGCCACTTCGGCACCCCCTGAGCCCCGGCACCCCCTGAGCGCACGCGCTCGAGCGCTCTCGCACCCGGGCGCCGCGCGGAGGAGTGGGCGCCGCCGCGCGGGGTAGGGGAGCGGCATGTGGTTCGACTCGTGGTCCGACCTGGGACGCGTGGTGGCCGTGGGTGCGTGCGCCTACGCCACCGTCGTCCTCGTCCTGCGCCTGTCCGGCAAGCGCACCCTGGCGAAGCTCAACGCCTTCGACCTGGTGGTGACGGTGGCGCTGGGTTCCACCCTGGCGACCATCCTGCTCAGCTCCGACGTGTCCTGGTCGGAGGGCGCCGTGGCCCTGGCCCTGCTCGCCGCGCTGCAGTTCGCGGTCGCCTGGACCACGGCGCGCCTGCCCGCCGGGCGCACCGTGGTGACGGCCCGGCCGACGCTGCTGCTGTCGGACGGCGTGGTCGACGAGGCGGCGATGCGGCAGCAGCGGGTCACCCTCACCGACGTGCGGCAGGCGGTGCGGGCGAGCGGTTGCGGGGGGCTGGAGCGCGTCGCGGCGGTCGTTCTGGAGGGGGACGGCACGCTCAGCGTCATCCCGTCCTCGCAGCGGGGCAGCGGTTCGGCGCTCACCGACGTCCCCGGCGCGCCGGTGGACGGCCCGCCCCGCGCACCGGGGGGTCCCCGGACCGGTCCACCGGTGAGTGACCGGGTGGTGAGGGGGGTAGGGGAGGGGCATCCGACCCGCCGCGTCGAGGCGGCAGTGCCCGAGGAGGAGCGACCGTGAGCCTGAACCCCGCCGTCAAGCGCCGTCCCGGCCCCGTCACGCCCGCGGGCGAACGCGAGGGGGCGTGGTTGACCGTCCTCGAGCAGGGCGCGAAGCTGCTGCAGTCCGCGCCCCCGCTGAAGGCCTTCGACGTCTACGTGGCGGGGCTGCACTGCGCCAAGGGCGACGCGGGCATGCAGATGGAGGCCCACCACTTCTGCAAGGTCGTCAACGACGACCTCCTGCAGTGCGTGATCTTCGACGGCAACACCGCCGACGCCAACCTCATCGGCATCGAGTACATCGTCTCCGGGGCGCTGTTCGACACGCTGCCGGAGCAGGAGAAGGACTACTGGCACCCGCACAACTACGAGGTGTTCTCCGGGCAGTTGTCCGCGCCGGGCCTGCCGCAGAAGGTCGAGACGTCGCTGATGAAGCAGCTGGTGAACTCCTACGGCAAGACGTGGCACACCTGGCACACCGGCACGCACGGTGACCCCGGGATGGACCTGCCGATGGGGGACGCGACGCTGATGTGGTCGTTCAACCGCGACGGCGAGGCCGACGAGGGCCTGCGCACCGGGTTCGAGCAGGCGATGGGGATCGACTCGGACGCCAAGCGGGCCGACCGGCGGTCCCTGCTGCCGCTGGCCCGGCCGCAGCGGGGCGTGGACGAGATGAAGGACGACTTCGCCGGCACCACCCCGGTGCCCGGGGTCGTGGACGTGGACGTGGACGTGGACGTGGACGCCGAACGGTGAGGTGGCCGGCCCTGCGCCGCTGTCCCGGACGAGGTGAACCGCCGGCCGGTCGGTCGCCCGGCCCGGTCCCGCTCGCCCGCGTTCCGCACCCGGCCCGCCCAGCGGCGGCCGAGGGCTCCGGCGCGTAGCGTGCGGCCCGGGGGACCGTGCCGCCCGGGGCCCGTCCCAGGAACCTGAGGAGACGGAACCGTGACCGACCAACCCGCTCGCACCGCCGGTCAGCTCGTCGACGACCTGACCTCCGACACCGCGGAACTCGTCCGTGCGGAGTTCCAGCGCGGTCAGCAGGAGATGATCGCCAAGGCGAAGGAGGCGTCCAGGGGGGCTGCGCTGCTCGGTGGTGCCGCCGTCCTGGGGGCGATGGCCGCCGGGACGTCCGCGGCGTTCGTCGTGCGGACCTTCGGCAAGGTGCTGCCCGCGCCGAGCGCCGCGCTCCTGGCGACCCTGCTGTACGGCGGCGGGGCCGCGGCCCTGGCGGCCGCCGGCGCGGCCGAGCTGAAGCGCATCGGTTCGCTGCTGCCGGAGGAGACCCTCGCCGGCGTCCGCGAGGACGTGCGCGCCGCCCGCTCGGGCGCCGCGGGAACGCCCGGCTGAGCGAGGCCGGGCACCGGTACGACACCGTGCCGGTGCCCGACCCGGCGGGGACGCGCCTGCGACGCCCGCCGGCCGCGAGCCGTCAGCCCGTCACGCTCAGCTCGCCGAGCTGGACCGGGAACGTCTGCTCCTCGCCGCCGCGCTGCACGGTGACGTCCACCGTCTGCCCGACCTCCAGGTCCGCCAGCACCGCGGACAGCTCGGCGGTGCTGCGGACCTGCTGGCCGTCGACGGAGGTGATGACGTCCCCGTCGCGCAGCCCCGCGGAATCCGCGGCCCCGCCCGGTTCCACCCCGACGACACCCACCCCGGCCGGCTGGCCGGAGGAGTCGGCGAGGGTGGTGACGCTCACGCCCAGGGCGGCCCGGTTCGTGTCGGTGACCTCGCCGTCCTCGACGAGCTGCGGCGCCACGTTCTTCACCGTGTTGGAGGGGATCGCGAAGCCGATGCCCGGGGCGGCCCCACCCCCGCCGGCCGGGCTGGTGGCCGCCAGGGTCGGGATGCCGATGACCTCGCCCTCCATGTTCACCAGCGCCCCGCCGCTGTTGCCGGGGTTGATCGCGGCGGAGGTCTGGATGGTTCCCGGCAGCGTCGCGCCGGCCGGGGCCGCCTCGCTGGGCGGTTCGGACACGGTGCGGCCGGTGGCGGAGACGATGCCGTCGCTGACGCTGCTGGACAGGCCCAGCGGGTTGCCCATGGCGAGCACGAGCGTGCCGACCTCCACGGCGTCGGAGTCGGCCAGCGTCGCCGGCTGCAGGTCCGGTGCGCCCTCCACCCGGATCACCGCCAGGTCGTTCTGCGGGTAGGTGCCCACCAGCGTCGCCGGGTACGACGTCGCGGTGTTGGCGAACTGCACCTCGAACTCGGTCGAGGCGCCGATGACGTGCGCGTTGGTGACGATGTTGCCCTGCTCGTCGAGGACGACACCGCTGCCCAGACCGTTGGGCGTGCGGATCTCCACCACGGACGGCAGGACCTCGCTGATGACCTGCTGGTAGGACTCCTGCAGGGTCTCCACCGCACCGCCGGCGCTCAGCCCGCCCGACTCCGCGGTCCGCGTGGCGTCCGCGGTGGCCGCACCGCTGGCCGCGGTGTCCTCCTCGGCGGTGGCCGTGCACCCGGCCAGCGCGAGGGGGACGAGCAGGAACCCCGCCAGGGCGGTGCGGCGGCGCCGGCGTCCGGGCGTCCGGGACGCGGGGCGGGCGGACGGCGCGGTGCTGCTCACGGGAACTCCCATCGTGGTGGGGGTCCCGCGCCCGGCGCGGGACCCCCGGGGCCGAGGTGACCTTTGCAGGTCCTCAATCCTGGGCCGGTTCAGGGATCTCCGCCACCGGACCCGCGCCGGGGTGTCAACCGTCCCCGGCGGGCCCGCGCTCGGCGCTGCCGTCGCCCGGCAGTCCGTCGCCGGTGCGTGGTCCCAGGTCGGCCGGGTGGCTGCCGCCGAGGTGGCGGGCGGTGTTGACCAGGCCGACGAGGCTGAAGGCCTGCGGGGTGTTGCCCAGGTGCCGGCGCGCGACCGGGTCGTACTCCTCGCTGAGCAGGCCCAGGTCGTTGCGCAGGTCCAGCAGCCGCTCGAACAGCTTCCTGGCCTCCTCGCGCCGGCCCGTGCCGTGCAGGGCGTCGGCGAGCCAGAAGGTGCAGATCAGGAAGGTGCCCTCCTCGCCGGCCAGCCCGTCGCCCCCGTCCGCGCCGGTGTCGTAGCGCAGCAGGAACCCGTCCCGCTCCAGCTCGCGCTGGACCGCGTCGACGGTGCCGACCACGCGGGCGTCGTCCCACGGCAGGAAACCGACCTCGGGGATGAGCAGGGTGGCCGCGTCCAGGCCCCGCGAGCCGTAGGACTGGGTGAAGGTTCCCCGCGCGGCGTCGAAACCCTGCTCGCACACCTCGGCGTGGATCTCGTCGCGCACCCGTCGCCAGGTGTCCACGGGGCCGTCCAGGCCGAACCGCTCGATCGCCTGGACGCCGCGGTCGACGCCCGCCCAGGCCAGCACCTTGGAGTGCACGAAGTGCCGCCGCGGCCCGCGGACCTCCCACAACCCGTTGTCGGGTGCGCGCCAGTTGCCCTCCAGGTGCTCCAGCAGCGCCTTCTGCAGGCCCCAGGCCGTCTCGTCCGGTTCCAGGCCGGCGCTGCGGGCCACGTGCAGCCCGTCGAGCACCTCGCCCCACACGTCGAGCTGGAGCTGGTCGGCGGCGGCGTTGCCCACGCGCACCGGCCCGGAGCCCTCGTACCCGCTCAGCCAGGGCAGTTCGTGCTCCGGCAGCCGCCGGGTGCCGTCGATGCCGTACATGATCTGCAGCTTCGCCGGGTCGCCGGCCACGGCCCGCAGGAGCCACTCCCGCCACGCCTTCGCCTCCTCGACGAAACCGGTGCCCAGCAGGGACTGCAGGGTGAACGTCGCGTCGCGCAGCCAGGTGAACCGGTAGTCCCAGTTGCGGGTGCCCCCGATCTGCTCGGGCAGCGAGGTGGTGGCCGCGGCGACGATGCCACCGGTGGGGGCGTACGTCAGCGCCTTCAGCAGGACGAGGGACCGGCGCACCGCGGCCGTCCAGCGCTCGGCGGTGGCCGGTTCCCCGCGAAGGTCGCGCGGGTCGTAGTGGAAGCTGCTCAGCCACTCGTCCCAGTACGACTCGGTGCCGGCCAGGGCCTCCTGCGCGTCCACGGGTTCGGGCTCCCCGGTCCACGACGGCGTGTGCGTCAGCACGAACGGCACCCGGTCGCCGGGCCCGACCGTGAACTCGGCGCGGGTGGAGAACCCCTCCCCGTGCAGGGGCACGGGGGTGTGCAGGTGGGCGGCGTCGGGGCCGGCGACCGCGCGCACCCCGCCCCCGGTGCTCCGCACCCAGGGCACGACGCTTCCGTGGTCGAAGCGCAGCCGCAGGTCCATCGAGACCGGCACCCGCCCGCGGACCCCCTCCACGATGCGCACCACGTCGGGGGCCTGCCCGCGCGGGGGCATGAGGTCGACCACCCGCACGGTGCCGTCGGGGGTGTCCCACTCGCTCTCGAGCACCAGCGCGTCGCCGCGGTAGCGGCGCCGGGTGCAGTCCCCGGCCCCGGTGGGGGCGATGCGCCAGCGCCCGGCGTCCTCGTCGCCGAGCAGCGCCGCGAAGCAGGCGGGGGAGTCGAAGCGGGGCAGGCACAGCCAGTCGATGGATCCGTCCCGGCCCACCAGGGCCGCGGTCTGCAGGTCGCCGATCAGCCCGTAGTCCTCGATGAGGGCCACCGGTCCTCCTCTCGTCGGTGCGCTCACCGGTGTGGTCGCCGGTGTGGTCGTCGGTGTGGTCGTCGGTGTGATCGCCAGCCTCTCGCGTCCGGGCGGTGGGCGCTCGGGGGAGGTCCGCCGCCCCGCGCGCCGGGGCCGGGCTGCCGTCCCCGGCGCGCTCCCGCCGGCGCACCCCGCCGGAGCGCGGCACGCGACGCATGACGCGTGGCGCGCGGGGTACGGGCCCCGCATGAGTCCTGACGAGCGTCGACACCGGACCCGCCGACCGGCCGACCCGTCGGTCCCGCCGGGGCAGCCGCGCGGCCGCACGGGGGACGAGGCGCGCACGGCGCGGTCCCCGCTGGCCCTGCGCCTGCTGCTGGCGGCGTTCGGCTTCGTCGTCTGCGGCGTCTTCGCCGCGCTCTGGCTCACCGCCGAGGAGCCGCCCGGCGGTTCGCGGGGGCCGGGGATCGTGCTGCTCGCGCTGGCGGTGATCGCGGCCGTGGACCTCGCCGTCGTGGCCGGGCGGCTGCGCCGCGGCCGCCGGACGCGGGGCTGACCGTCCGCCGGGTCCGCTCCCGGGCCCGTCCCCGGTGCACAGCGGCCCGCCACCCCCGGTGGGGTGGCGGGCCGTTGCGTGCGTGCCGGGCGTGGTCCGCCGGTCGCGCCCGCTCGTCAGGACGAGGGGGTCAGCCCGCGCAGCGGCTCGGCCAGCTCGTTCGCGAAGAACTCCAGGAAACCGTCGGGGTCGGGGCCGGCGTTCTGGGTGACGAGGTGGTCGAAACCCGCGTCGACGTACTGCTGGGCGTTGCTCAGGTAGCCCGCCGGGTCCGGGCCGACGGCGAACTGGGCCGTGACGTGCTCCGCGGTGACCGTCTGCGTGGCGGCGTCGAAGTTCACCGGGTTGGGCAGCTCGGACATCACCTTCCAGCCGGTGACGGCCCACCGGCTCTTCTCCAGCACGGCGTCGATCGCCGCCCCCTCGTCCGGCGCCCAGGCCATCGGGACCTCCGCGTACGCCGGTCCGCTGCCGCCGTGCTGCTTCCAGGTGCTGACGATCTCGCTCTTCGGCTCGGTGGCGAACAGCCCGTCGCCCAGTTCCGCGGCGATGCTCGCCGAGGCCTTCCCGCTGGAGGCGACCGCGATGACGGGCAGCTCCTCGGGCAGGTCGAAGACGCGCGCGTCCTCCAGCCGCAGGTGCTTGCCCTCGTAGGTCCGGTACCCGCCCCGCCACAGCAGCCGGATGATCTCCAGGGACTCGCGGAACCGCTCGTGGCGCTCGGCCACGCCGGGGAAACCGCGCCCGACGACGTGCTCGTTGAGCCGCTCGCCGGCGCCCACGCCGAGGGTGAACCGCCCGTCGGAGATGATCTGCATCGTGGCTGCGGCCTGCGCGATGATCGCCGGGTGGTAGCGCACCGACGGGCACGTCACGCCGGTGGCCAGCTCGATCCGCTCGGTCTTCGCGGCGATGGCGGCCAGCAGGCTCCACGTGAACCCCGAGTGCCCCTGCACGTCGAGCCACGGGTGGTAGTGGTCGCTCATCTCGACGAAGTCGTAACCGGCCCGCTCGGCCTCGACGGCCTGCCGGATGATCTCCTTGGGCCCGAAGGCCTCCGTCGCCAGCTTGTACCCGATGCGCATGCGTTCCCCCGTGCTCGGTCCGGTGCTCGATCTCGTGCTGGTCCGCCGCGCCGGCCCGCCGTGCTCGCTCGCGGTGCGGACCGTCCGGCCCTGCCGCCCGGGAGGTCCCGGGGTGTGTGCGCCGCGCTGAGGCGGTGGAGCGGTCCGCGGCCCGACACCCGCGACCCTAGGGGAGACGTGACCGCCCAGCACTCCGGGAGAACCCCCGACCGCGCGCTCGCCCTGCTGCGCGAACTGCTCACCACCCACGGCCCCGTCGGCCCGGAGGACGCCGTGCGCGACGTCTGCGCCCGCGAGCTCGAGGGGCTCGTGGACGAGCTGTGGACCGACGCCGCCGGGAACCTCGTCGGCCTGGTCCGGGGTACCGGGGTACCGGGGAACCCGGTGCTCCCGGTGTGCGGGTGATGGCGCACGTGGACGAGCTGTCGATGATCGTCGAGCGCGTCGAGCGCGTCGAGCGCGTCGAGGGCGGCGGCACGCTGCGGGTGGGGGAACTGGTGGTCGTGAACCCCGGCGACTTCGGCCTGGGCCCGGTGGCGGTCTTCGGTGGGGCCGGCCGAACCGGAGTACGGCACCGTCGTGGACTCCGGCCCGATCGTCGTCTACGCCGACGCCGGAGCCGTCTACGACACCTCGATCGCGGACCACCTGCTGCAGCTCGGGCAGCGCCTGGACCCGGCGCCCGTCCCGGCCGCGTTCACCGCCTTCGAGTCCGACGCCTCCCGGTCCGAGCTCGAGGGGCAGAGCGCGCGGGCGGCGCTGCTGTGCCTGCCGACCCTGAGCACCCACGGGTACGAGGTCGTGCACCGCGACGCGATCGGCGCGCTGGCCGAACTGCTCGCGGAGCACCTGCTGCGACCCCGCCCCTGAGCGCGGGACGGTCCAGCGGGCGGTGCACGGGCGGTGGGCTGCTCAGGCGGGGGGCGGTGCCGCCTGCGCCGCCATCCGCACCGGGGCGTTCGCCTCCCCGAGACCCCGGTAGCCGCCGGTGCGCTGCACGACCTCCACGAAGAACTCGCGGCTGACCGAGCGGGTGGAGAAGTGCAGCAGCTCCCCGTCGGCGTCCCGGTCGTACAGGACGGAGTTCTCCCGCAGCTGCGCGAGGAACCCCTCGTCCAGCCCGAAGCGCGCCTCCAGGTCGTCGTAGTAGTTGCCCGGGACGGGCAGCGGCCGCCCGCCGGCGCGCCGGAACGCCCGGGCCGCCGCCAGCGCGTCGTCGGTGGCGAAGGCGATGTGCCCGGCGCCCGGCGGGCGACCGCGCAGCATCGCCGACGTGGGCGCCACGCTCAGGACGACGCGCACCGCGTCGCCGGCGGACGTCAGCGCTCGCGTGCGCACCAGCCCGGCGGGTCCCGGCACGACCGAGGTGGGGGAGGGGTCGAGCCCCAGCACGGAGGTGAAGAACAGCGCGGCGCCGTCGAACCCGGCGAACCGCTGCGGCAGGGCCACGTGGTCCACGCCCGTCAGGGCCGCGCGCTCGCCCTCCCGCGGGGCGGGCACCGGCGCCGGCGGGCACGGCGCGAAGTCCGCGAGCCAGCCGTCGCCGGCCGGCTCGTCGGCGCAGAACTGCACCCACGTCCCGTCCGGTGCCACCACCGAGGGGATCTCCGCCTCGCCCGGTCCCACGGCCCGGTCCACCGCCGGCGCCAGCAGGGTGCGGGCGCGCTCGTGCAGGGCGTGCGGGTGCGGCGTCGCCAGCCCGAGGGCGCTCACCTGCGCGCGCACGTCGTCGCGGCGGCTGTTCACCACGACCCGCACGTCCCCGCTCGACCACAGCTCCAGCGGCCCGCTGCGGTGCCGTCCCGCGCACGTGAACCCCAGCTGCGCCAGCAGACCCGTCACCGCTCCCGCCGTGGCCGGGGAGGCGGAGACCTCCGTGAACGCCCACGAGCGCACCGCCGGCGCCCGGGGCAGCGACGGCGCCGGTGACGCCGGCGGCAGCGACGGGCGGTGCCGGAACGTGCGGTCGCGCAGGTGGCGCAGCGAGCGCATCCCGTCCACCGCCGTGGTGGCCGGGTCGGCCTGCCGGGCCAGGTCGTTGAACACCTCCAGCGACACCGGGCCCCGGTAGCCGCTGCCGACCACCGCGGCGTGGAAGCCCTCCAGGTCGAACTCGCCCTGGCCGGGGAAGCAGCGGTGGTGCCGGCTCAGCGGCAGCACGTCCATCGACAGCTTCGGGGCGTCGGCGATCTGGTAGAAGAACACCTTCCCCGGCGCGATGCCCGCGATGCCCGCGGGGTCGTCCCCGCGCGAGAGCACGTGGAAGGAGTCCAGGCAGTTGCCCAGCGCCGGGTGGTCCGCGGCCGCCACGACGCGGGCGGCGTGCCGGTAGTCCGACACGTGCGCCCCCCACGCCAGGGCCTCGTAGGCCAGCCGCACCCCGTGCGAGGCGGCCACCTCGGCGGCCGCGTGCAGCTGCTCCGCCAGCAGCGCGTCGTCGCGCACCGCGCCGGGGTGCACCGCCGAGCACACCAGCACCAGGTCCGTCCCCAGCTCCAGCGCCAGCTCGCACTTGCGGTGCAGCCGGTGGGCGTTGCGCGCCACCGCGGCCGGGTCCACGTCGTCGACGTCGCGGAACGGCTGGAAGAGCGAGACGGCCAGCCCCAGGTCCTCCACGCGCCGCCGCAGCGCGGCCGGGCTCTCCGGGCTGGCCAGCAGGTCCGGCTCGAACACCTCCACGGCGTCGAACCCGGCCGCGGCCACCGCCCGCAGCTTCTCGTCCAGGGTGCCCGCCAGGCACACCGTGGCGATCGAGGTGCGCAGCTCGTGCGTGCCCCGGAACCCCCCGGCGCCCGCGGGCACCGCCTGCGCGCGCGCCGCGGTCCCGTGCGCGGTCGTCCCGCCGTCCACCATCGTCCCCCCAGGATCGGTCCGGTCGGCCAGGATCGGTCCGGTCGGCGGCCCACCCTGGCACGGGCGGCCGCGCCGCGGGCCCGAACGGCGAGCGCGGTCCCCCGTGCGGGCGACCGCGGCGCGCAGCCGGGTGAGCGCGCCGTCGCCGCCCGTAGGGTGCGGGCGTGAGCCTGCCCGACCGCCCCTTCGCCGCCGTGCTCTTCGACATGGACGGCACCCTCGTCGACTCCACCTCCGCCATCGCCCGCTGCTGGACCACCTGGGCCCTCGAGCACGGCGTCACGGCCGAGGCGCTCGCGGCCGCCGGCGGGCACGGCCGCCCCGCCTCCGAGATCGTGCGCGACCTCGTGGGGGCCGAGCGCGCCGAGGAGGCTGCCGCGCGCATCACCGAGCTCGAGGTCGCCGACGTCCACGACGTCGTGCAGCTGCCCGGCGTGCCGCGGCTGCTCGCCGAGGTGCCCGCCGGGCGCTGGGCGGTCGTCACCTCCTGCGGCCGGCCGCTCGCCGACGCCCGCCGCCGCGCCGCGGGCCTGCCCGAGCCGGCGGCGCTGGTCACCTACGACGACGTCGACCGCGGCAAGCCGGACCCGGAGTGCTTCCTGCTGGGCGCGCACCGCCTCGGCGTGGACCCCGCCGACTGCCTCGTCGTGGAGGACGCCCCCGCCGGCCTGGCCGCCGCGCGCGCCGCCGGCTGCGCCACCCTGGCCGTGCGCACCACCCACCCCACCGGGCCGCTGGACGCCGACGCGGTCGTGGAGCTGCTGTCCCACGTGCGGGCGAGCGCCGACGGCGCGGGCGTGCGCGTGCGGGTGCGCGCACCCGGGGAGCGCGCGGACGTGTAACGCCCCCGCGCCCCGCGGCGATGACACCCCCGGACCCGGTCGCTGCCCGGACCCCCGAGCGGGCAGCGACCGGGTCCTCGCACGTCCCGCACCGGCCGGGTCGGTGCTCGGCGGTAACCTCCCTGCATGCCCACCGCCACCGCTGCGCAGCCCCCCCGTCCGTTCGGGGCGGTGCTGTCCGCGATGGTCACGCCTCTGACCGCCTCCGGCGCCCTCGACACCGACGCCGCGGCCGCGCTGGCGGAGCGCCTGGTCGAGCAGGGGCACGACGGCCTCGTGGTCAGCGGCACCACGGGCGAGTCGCCCACCACCTCCGACGCCGAGAAGGAGCGCCTGCTGCGCGCCGTCCTGGAGGCCGTCGGCGACCGCGCCCACGTGCTGGCCGGTGTCGGCACGAACGACACCGCGCACACCGCGGAGCTGGCCCGCGCCGCCGAGAAGGCCGGCGCCCACGGGCTGCTCGTGGTCACCCCCTACTACTCCAAGCCCCCGCAGGCGGCCCTGGAGCACCACTTCACGACCGTGGCGGACGCCACCGGCCTGCCGGTGATGCTCTACGACATCCCCGGTCGCGCGGGCGTGCCGATCGAGACGGAGACCCTCGTGCGGCTGGCCGCGCACGAGCGGATCGTCTCCGTCAAGGACGCCAAGGGCGACCTCACCGCCACGTCGTGGGTGCTGGCCCGCACCGACCTGGCGTACTACTCCGGCGAGGACGCGCTGAACCTGGCGCTGCTGACCCACGGCGGCTCCGGGCTCGTCAGCGTCGTCGCCCACGTCGCCGGCCGCGAGTACGCCGAGATGGTGCGCGCCGTCGACGCCGGCGACCTGCTCACCGCCCGCACCCTGCACGCGCGGCTGCTGCCCGCGGTGCGCGGGATCATGAACCGCACGCAGGGGGTCGTCGCCGTCAAGGCCGCCCTGCAGCTGACCGGCGCGCTGGCGCACCGCTCGGTGCGCGCCCCGCTGCTCCAGGCCACCGCCGCCGAGGTCGACGCCATCGCCGCCGACCTCACCGCCGCCGGGCTGCTGCCCGGTCCCGCCGACTCCGCACCCACCCGCACCACGAGCGCGACCGCACCGGTCGCAGGAGGAGCCGCATGAGCCACCCCCACCCCGAGCTGTCCGCCCCGCCGCCGCTGCCCGACGGCGCCCTGCGCGTCGTGGGCCTCGGCGGGCTGGGCGAGGTCGGGCGCAACATGACGGTGTTCGAGCACCGCGGCAAGCTGCTGATCGTCGACTGCGGCGTGCTCTTCCCCGAGGAGCACCAGCCCGGCGTCGACCTGATCCTGCCGGACTTCGAGCCCATCGCCGACCGCCTCGACGACATCGTGGCCGTGGTCCTGACCCACGGCCACGAGGACCACATCGGCGCCGTCCCCTACCTGCTGCGCATGCGCGCCGACATCCCGCTCGTCGGCTCGCAGCTGACGCTGGCGCTGGTCGAGGCCAAGCTCAAGGAGCACCGCATCCGCCCCTACACCCTGGGGGTGAAGGAGGGGCAGACCGAGCAGCTGGGGCCGTTCTCCTGCGAGTTCATCGCGGTGAACCACTCCATCCCGGACGCGCTCGCGGTCGCGATCCGCACCGACGCCGGCCTGGTGCTGCACACCGGCGACTTCAAGATGGACCAGCTGCCGCTCGACGGGCGCATCACCGACCTCAACGCGTTCGCCCGCCTCGGCGACGAGGGCGTGGACCTCTTCTGCGTGGACTCCACCAACGCCGAGGTGCCCGGCTTCACCGCCCCCGAGCGCGACATCGGTCCCGTGCTCGAGCAGCTGTTCGGCCGCGCCGAGCGGCGCATCGTCGTCGCCTCGTTCTCCAGCCACGTGCACCGCGTGCAGCAGGTGCTCAACGCCGCGGACGCGCACGGGCGCCGGGTGGCCTTCGTGGGCCGCTCCATGGTGCGCAACATGGGCATCGCCGCCGACCTCGGCTACCTCGAGGTGCCGCCGGGCGTGCTCATCGACCTCAAGCAGGTCGACGACCTGCCCGACGACCGCGTCGTGCTCATGTGCACCGGCTCGCAGGGCGAGCCGATGGCGGCGCTGTCGCGCATGGCCAACCGCGACCACCGCATCTCCATCAGCGCCGGCGACACGATCGTCATGGCCAGCTCGCTCATCCCGGGCAACGAGAACGCCGTGTTCCGCGTCATCAACGGCCTGATCCGGCTCGGCGCGAACGTGGTGCACCAGCAGAGCGCGAAGATCCACGTCTCCGGGCACGCCAGCGCCGGGGAGCTGCTCTACTGCTACAACATCCTCAAGCCGCGCAACGTCATGCCGGTGCACGGCGAGTACCGGCACATGGTCGCGAACGCCGAGCTGGCGATCAAGACGGGTGTGCCGCGCGAGCGGGTCGTCATCGCCGAGGACGGCGTGGTCGTCGACCTCGTGGACGGGCAGGCGAGCATCACGGGCGCGGTGCCGGTCGGGTACGTGTACGTCGACGGCTCCAGCGTCGGCGAGATCACCGAGGCGGACCTGAAGGACCGGCGCATCCTGGGCGAGGAGGGGTTCATCTCCATCTTCGTCGCCGTGGACTCCGTCACCGGCAAGGTCGTCTCCGGCCCGGAGTTCAACGCCCGCGGCTTCATCGGCGACGGCGACGAGCGCTTCAGCGGCATCAAGGCCAAGGTGGAGGCCGCCCTCAACGAGGCGTCCACCGGTGCGGTCGACACCTACCAGCTGCAGCAGATCGTGCGCCGCACCGTGGGCAGTTGGGTCAGCCAGAAGCACCGCCGGCGCCCCATGATCGTGCCGGTGGTCGTCAGCGCCTGACGATCCCCGCCCCGGTGGCCGAGTCACCAGCCCCAGCCGCGGCGGGCGCCCAGCTCCCGCACCGCCCGCTCCAGCGCGCCGGCCACCCGCGAGCGGTCGGTGTCCGCGTGGGACAGGCGCAGCCGGCTCACCACGTCGCGGCCCTCGGTGAACAGCCCGCCGCGCCGGTCCGCCTCGAGCACCACGTCCACGCCCTGCGGGTCGGCCAGGAACGTCACCTCCAGCTCGTTGACCCCCCGGGCGCTCGCCGGCGGCGCGAACTCCAGCTCCTGGTAGAACGGCAGGTCGGAACCGTGCAACCGGCCCTTCTCCACGTCGGCGTGCTTGAACCGCCAGCCCAGGGAACCCAGCGCGTCGACGACCGCCTGCTGCACCGGCAGCGGCGCCACGGTCACGGCGTCCAGGTCACCGGGGTCCACGGCACCGGCGATCACCAGCTTCGTGACGACGCCGACGTGCACGCCGCGCAGGTGCCAGCGGCCGATGGCCGTCACCGGCGTCTGCCACGGCAGTCGCAGGGAGAACGGCAGTTCGGTGCGCTCGCCAGGCACCGTGGTGAAGCCCGCGCCGACGCGGGCGCGGCCGAAGACGACGTCCTCGCGCCACTCGGAGTCGCCGCTCTCGACCTCCACGCGCGCCTGCAGCCCGACGACGACCTCCTCGACGTCCTGGGCCACCGAGCCGCCGACCACGACGACCCGGCCGCTGACCGTGCCGCCGGGCTGTGCGACGTCGCGGTCCAGGACCGTGTCCACCGAGGCGGCTCCCGCGCCGAAGCGGGCCATGAGGTTGCGCAGCGCCATGTCGTCCCTCCTCCCGGGGCCGACGGCCGGCCCCCACGGTGATCGACGGGCGGCGGGGGCGGCGCGTTCCCGCCCCGGACGCGCGAACGGGCGGCGGGGGTGCGCGCACCGCCCACCGCCCGTCCCGCTCAGGAGCGGCGCTTGCCGCCGCTCGTGAGCCGGCTGACGATCTTCTGCACCGCTGCGCCCTTGAGGACGCCGGAGATCAGGCCCACGACGATCCCTCCTCTCACCGTTCGGACTGGTGCGCTCCCAGTACCCGGGAACGGGCGGATCATGCGTGCCGACGGCCGGCCGGACCCGGTCAGTCCTCCTCGCGCGACTTCCGCGTCTCCCGGTCGTTCGCCTTCCGGATCCCCTGCACCAGCTCGTCCTTGTCCATGGACGAGCGGCCCGGGACGTCCAGGCGCCGGGCGACGTCCATCAGGTGCTCCTTCGTGGCGTTGGCGTCCACCCCGCCGGCGGTCTCGCGGTCCGTGTCACGGCCACCCTCGGCCTGCGCGTCCGAGGGGCCCCTCCGGTCCTTCGGCTCCCAGTGGTCGCCGACCTTCTCGTGCGTGTGCTTCAGCGCCGCGTACGCCGTCTGGTGCGCGCGCCTGCCGTCGCCGTACTCCTCCTCGGCGTGCTCGAGGGTCTTGGCGTAGGTGCGCTGCGTCTTCGCGTCGGAGCGGGCGATCGTGCTCGGCAGGTCCTCGGGGTCGGGGTTCTCCTTCTCCTCAGCCATGCGGGAGGCTTACCCGCGGCGGGCAGCGCCGAACCCGGCAGCCCGGCCCCGCCGCCGAGGAGGCCGACGTGGACCGCACTCCGACCGGAACCCTGATCGACGTGACCGTGCCGCTCGTGCCCGGCCGGGTCCCGCTGTACCCGGGGGACACCGCGCTGGAGGTCGAGCGCCACCAGACCCTCGCGCAGGAGGGGGTGAACGTCTCCCGCCTGACGTGCTCGGCCCACTGCGGCACCCACGTCGACGCCCCCGTGCACTTCCTCGACAGCGCCGGCGGCATCGAGACCGTGCCGCTGGACGTGCTCGTCGGGCCGTGCGAGGTCGTGGACGCCACCGCCCCGGAGGGGCACCTGGACGCCCCCGCTGTGCGGTCGCTGGAGTTCCCCGCCGGGACGCGGCGCGTCCTGCTGCGCACCCGCGGCGGTGCCCTGTGGGACGGCCCGGAGTTCAGCGAGGAGTTCCCGGGACTGACCGGCGACGGTGCCGCCGCCCTCGTCGAGCGCGGGGTGCGGCTGGTGGGCATCGACTACCTCTCCGTCGCCCCCTTCGACGACCCCGCACCGGCGCACGAGGTGCTGCTGCGCGCGGGCGTCGTGGTCGTGGAGGCGCTTGACCTGCGCGCGGTGACGCCGGGCGCCTACTCGTTCACGTGCCTGCCGCTGCTGGTCCCGGGGGCCGACGGCGCGCCGGCCCGCGCGTTCCTCGCCCCCGCGTGAGGGACGCCGCCGGGTGTGACGGCCCGCGACCGGGGTACGGGACCGGGTGACGCGCGGTCCCGCCCACCGGCGTGGCCGTCCCACCCACCGAGCGGGAGAGATCGTGCCCCTGAACTACGAGACCCAGCCGGGTGACGTCGACCACCTCATCGCGGACGACCACGCGATCGTCGAGCGGCTGTTCCAGCACCTCGAGGCCGGGCGGGGGAACCGCCGGGTCCTCGTGGACCAGGTCAGCTTCGAGCTGGCCCTGCACGCCTTCGCCGAGGAGACCGTGCTGTACCCGATCTGGCCGGAGATCGGGATGACCGACGAGCACGACGACGCCGAGCACGAGCACCAGGAGATCAAGGAGATGCTCGTCACCCTGGGCCGGGGCGAACCCGGGCAGGAGGAGTTCGAGCGGACCCTGACCCGCCTGATGCAGGTCGTGCGGCACCACGTGGACGACGAGGAGCAGGAGGAGTTGCCGGAGTTCCGCGCCAAGGCGGGCGCCGAGCGCATGGCCGAGCTCGGCGGGCGGTTCCTCGCCGCCAAGCGGCAGGCCCCCACGCGACCGCACCCGCACGCTCCCAGCGAGGGCGTCGCGGAGCGCATCGCCGGGCTGCTCGCCCGCCCGCTGGACCAGGTGCGCGACACGCTCTCGGGCAGGAAGGAGGAGATGGCCACCGACGCCTCCGGCCTGCTCACCCCGCAGGCGCAGGCGATCGCCGACGCGCACTCCTCCCTGGGCCCGCTGCCGCTGCAGACCCTCACCCCCGAGCAGGCCCGGGAGCAGCCCGGCCCCGACGACGCGGTCAAGGAGGTCGTGGCCGAGCGCGGCCTCGAGGGTCCCGAACCGGTGGGCTCGGTGGAGGACCTGCGCATCCCCGACGGCGCCGGCGGCGAGCAGACCCTGCGCGTCTACACCCCTGCCGACGCCGGTGACGGCCCGCTGCCCGTGGTCCTGTGGGTCCACGGGGGCGGCTGGGTGCTCTTCGACATCGAAACCTACGACGCCTCCTGCCGGGGCCTGGCGAACAAGACCGGCGCGATCGTCGTCTCGCCGGGCTACCGCCGCGCCCCGGAGGCACCCTTCCCCGCCTCCCACGACGACGTCCTCGCCGCCTACCGGTGGGTCGCCGCCAACGCCGCCACCTTCGGCGGGGACCCCGCGCGCATCGGCATCGGCGGGGAGTCCGTCGGCGGGAACATGGCACCGGCCACGGTGCTGCAGCTCGCCGAGGCGGGCGAGCAGCTCCCGCTGGCGCAGGTCTGCGTCTACCCGCTGACGACCGCGGAGCAGTTCGGGGAGTCCATGGCGGACGCTGCCGACGGGCGCCCGCTGAACCGGGCGCTGCTGAGCTGGATGGCGATGCACGCCTTCGCCGGCCGCCCCGACGCCGCTCGAGACCCACGCATCGACCTGCTCGGCCTGCCCGCCGAGCGGTTGCGAGCGATGCCGCCCACCCTCGTCGTCACCGGCGAGCGCGACGTGTTGCGCAGCCAGGGCCAGGAGTTCGCCCGCCACCTGCAGGAGGCGGGCGTCGAGACCACCGCCCGCCACTACGACGGCGTCATGCACGAGTTCTTCGGCGCCGCCGCCGTCCTCGACGAGGCCGAGGACGCCCAGCGCGCGGCCGCGGAGCACTTCCTGAACGCCTTCGGCGCCGCTGTGGCTGCGCTCCCGTCCGCGCCCCGTGGTTAGGGTGCCGGAGGCCCGCCGCGAAGCACGACCGACCGTCCCGCAGCGTTGCAGAAGGAGAACCTCGTCGTGACCCACGTCGTCGCCCCGGTCGTCGAGAACATCTACGAGGAGGTCGTCCGCCGCAACCCCGCCGAGGGGGAGTTCCACCAGGCCGTGCGGGAGGTGCTGGAGTCGCTGGCGCCCGTGCTGGCGCGCCACCCCGAGTACACCGAGCTGAAGACCATCGAGCGCATCTGCGAGCCCGAGCGCCAGATCATCTTCCGGGTGCCCTGGACCGACGACCGCGGCGAGGTGCAGATCAACCGCGGCTTCCGCGTGGAGTTCAACTCAGCCCTGGGCCCCTACAAGGGCGGGCTGCGCTTCCACCCCTCCGTCTACCTGGGCATCGTCAAGTTCCTCGGCTTCGAGCAGATCTTCAAGAACGCCCTGACCGGCATGCCGATCGGCGGCGGCAAGGGCGGTTCCGACTTCGACCCCAAGGGCCGGTCCGACGCGGAGGTGATGCGGTTCTGCCAGTCGTTCATGACGGAGCTGTACCGGCACCTGGGTGAGCACACCGACGTGCCGGCCGGGGACGTCGGCGTCGGGGCACGGGAGATCGGGTACCTCTTCGGCCAGTACAAGCGCATCACCAACCGGTACGAGTCCGGTGTCCTCACCGGCAAGGGCCTGACCTGGGGCGGGGCGCGGGTGCGCACCGAGGCCACCGGCTACGGCGCCACGTTCTTCGCCTCGGAGATGCTCACCGCCCGCGGCACGTCGCTGGAGGGGCGCACCGTCGTCGTCTCCGGTTCGGGCAACGTGGCGCTGTACGCCGTGGAGAAGGCGACCCAGCTGGGCGCGACGGTGGTCGCCTGCTCCGACTCCGGCGGGTACGTCGTCGACGAGGCAGGCCTGGACCTGCGGGTTCTGCAGGAGGTGAAGGAGGTGCAGCGCGGTCGCCTGACCGACTACGCCGAGCGCGTCCGCTCCGCCCGCCACGTCGCCGGCGGGTCGGTCTGGGACGTGCCCTGCCACGTCGCGATCCCGTCGGCCACGCAGAACGAGCTGGACGCGGACGCCGCCGCCCGGCTGGTGCGCAACGGGTGCATCGCCGTGTCCGAGGGGGCCAACATGCCGTCCACGCCCGAGGCGCTGGCGGTGTTCCGGCAGGCCGGGACCGCCTTCGGGCCGGGCAAGGCCGCCAACGCCGGCGGTGTGGCGACCTCCGCCCTGGAGATGCAGCAGAACGCCTCCCGCGACAGCTGGACGTTCGAGCACACCGAGACGCGGCTGGAGCAGATCATGCACGACATCCACGCCCGCTGCGCCGAGGCCGCCGAGGAGTACGGCACGCCCGGCGACCTCGTCGCCGGCGCGAACATCGCCGGTTTCACCCGCGTGGCCGAGGCGATGCACGCTCACGGGCTGGTGTGACCCGCCGCGCCGCCCGGGGTCCGCGCCCCGGGCGGTGCCCTCAGCCGGCGGGCGCCAGCAGCAGCAGCCGGGTGCCGTGCGCGGGCACCTCCACCTCCACCGCGCCAGCGCTCAGCGGTACCCGCTCGCCGGACCACAGGTCCCGCGCCGACACCGGCGCGTCCACTCCCAGGTCGCCGCCGCTCAGCCGCAGCGGACCGCTGGGTTCCTCGCCGAGCCAGAACACCGCCACGTACGTGCCCCCGTCCGCCGCCCGCGCCGTCCACACCACCAGTTCCTCGTCGCGGACGACCTCCCGGTTCCGCGAGCTCGAGCGCAGCACCTCCAGCACCGCGTCGTTCGTCAGGAGCGCGTGCGTGTCCGCCGGGGTGTCCGGCAGGTGCCCGCCGAACATCAGCGGTGAGCGGGCCACGCACCAGAGCGTCACCAGCGTGCGCTGCTCGTCGAGGGTGAGGCGGCTGAGGCGGTCCTCGCCGCGCTCGGCGCGGCCGCCGATGCGGCCCAGCGGCAGCATGTCCAGGTCCGCCCAGCCTCCCGGGGCCTGGCCGGGAGCCCAGCGGGCCGCGCGCTGGAACTGCTCGCGCACGTCCTCCCACCGGTCCCACAGGTCGTCGCTGACCCGCCACACCTGGGCGTGCTCGCGCAGGTGCTCCGCGCGGGCCAGCGACAGCCGCCGGCCGGGGGACAGGGACAGCACGACCGGGCGGCCGCTGCGGCGGATCGCCTCCGCGTACGCGGCGACGTCGCGGTCGTGGTACGGGTGCAGGACGTCGTCGAGCTTGAGGTAGTCCACGCCCCAGGCGGCGAACTGCGCGACCTGCGCGTCGTACCAGGCCTGCCCGGCGGGGTGGTCCAGGTCCACGCCGACGTTGTCGGGGTTCCAGGCGCAGTCGTCCTCCGGCACCGCGACGTCGCGCGCGGTCGCGTCCGTGCCCAGCACCGGCAGGTCCAGCTCGACGGCCTTGCGGGGGATGCCGCGCATCACGTGCAGGCCGAACCTCAGCCCGCGCTCGTGCACGGCGGCGGCCAGCGGCGCGAAACCCGCACCGCCGGCGGCGGAGGGGAAGCGGTTCGGTGCGGGCAGCTGCCGCCCGTGCGCGTCGAGCACGGGGTCGGACACCGGCCGGTAGCCCCCCGCGCGCGTCACCGGCTCGTACCACTGGATGTCCACCACGACGGTGTCCCAGCCGTGCGGGAGCAGGTGCTGCGCGAGGTGGTCGGCGTTGGCGAGCACCTCCGCCTCGGTGACGGTGGTGCCGAAGCAGTCCCAGCTGTTCCAGCCCATCGGCGGGGTGAGGGCCAGGGGGCCCGAGGCGGGGTCGGGCGTCTGCTCGGGCACCGGTGCTCCTCGTCGTTGACGGTGGTCGACCCGGAGCCTACGGTTCGAGGCGGGAAAAGGCTTTCACGACCCGTGCTCGAAGGAGAGACGATGGTTCAGCGCCGCTACGGCCTGGTGGGGTGCGGTTCGCGCGCCCGGATGTACGTCGGCGCGATGACGGGGGCGCACGCCGCCGACGCCGCGCTGGTCGCCCTGGGCGACACCAACCCCGGTCGCGCGCAGTTCCACCGCGACGCCGCCGTCGCCGCCGGTGCGCAGGCGCCCCGGCTCTTCCACCCGGACGACCTCGAACGTGTCATCGCCGACGAGCGCCTGGACCGCGTCGTCGTCACCTCGCCCGACCACACCCACGCCGACCTCGTGTCCCGCTCCCTGCTGGCCGGTGCCGACGTCGTCGTCGAGAAGCCGCTGACCACCGACGCCGACGGCGCCCGGCGCATCGTCGAGGCCGTGCGCATCAGCGGCCGCTCCGTCGTCATGACGTTCAACTACCGCTACTCGCCGCGCAACACCGCCCTCAAGCGCGTCATCGCCTCCGGGGCCATCGGCACCGTCACCTCCGTGCACTTCGAGTGGGTCCTGGACACCAAGCACGGCGCGGACTACTTCCGCCGCTGGCACCGCCGCAAGGACAACTCCGGCGGACTGCTCGTGCACAAGGCCTCCCACCACTTCGACCTGGTGAACTGGTGGATCGACGACGAGCCCCGGCGCGTGTTCGCCAGCGGCGGCCTGCGCTTCTACGGGGCGAAGAACGCCGCCGCCCGCGGCCTGGGCCCGCGCCCGGCCCGCGGCACCGGCGGGGACGCGAGCGACCCCTTCCAGCTCGACCTGCGCAGCGACGAGCTGCTGCAGGAGCTGTACCTGGACAACGAGCAGCACGACGGGTACGTGCGCGACCAGGACGTCTTCAGCGGCGACATCGACATCGAGGACAACCTCTCCCTCGTCGTGGACTACGCCGGTGGGCCGTCCATGTCGTACTCCCTCAACGCCCACGCCCCCTGGGAGGGCTACACCGTCGCCGTCAACGGCACCGCCGGGCGCGCCGAGCTCACCGTCGTCGAGCGCGGCGCCGTCACCGCCGAGGCGTGGCTGGACCCCAGCGCCGTGCCCGAGGCGCGCGACGAGCGCGACGAGCGGCCCGTCTCCGAGCGCCTGCTCGTGCAGGAGCACTGGGGCACCGCCCGCGAGGTGCCCATCGAGAACGGTGCGGGCGGGCACGGCGGCGGCGACGTCAAGCTGCTGCGCGACGTGTTCGTCGGCCCCGGCGAGGACCCGCTGGGCACCCCGGCCGACTACACCGACGGCGTGCGGGCCGTCGCCGTCGGCATCGCCGGCAACGCCTCCCTGGCCACCGGCCGGGCCGTGCCGGTCGACGAGCTCGGCCTGTGGGGCCGCGGCTGACCGTCCCGCCTCAGCGCGGTGCGGCGGGCGCCA
>NZ_JALBVB010000057.1:113114-193217 GCF_022669155.1 Kineococcus sp. TRM81007
CGCCGCCGAGGACAACGCCTCCTCCAGCGGGCCGCGCCCGGCCGCCAGTTGCCACGCCGTGGCCAGCGCCACCCCCACCAGCACGTGCCCCGCCAGCAGCGCCGGGCTGTCGCCCGGGTGCGCCGCCAGCGCGAGCACGTGCCCGGTGTAGACCGACAGCGGCATCGACCCGAACGCCGCCACGGGGCGCAGGAACCGCGTCACGGCCGTCGGCAGCAGCAGCGCCGCGCCCAGCACCACCAGGGCTGTGCCCGAGGTGTGCAGCAGGTCCGGCGGCGTGCCCGAGTGTGGCTCCGCCAGCGCCAGGAACCACGGCGAGGCCGTGGGCACCGTGCCGTGGAACGTCCACCACGGCGTGCCCGGCGCCACCCCCAGCTCCGCCAGCCGCGCCAGGCCACCGCCCGGCCCGAGCACCAGGGCGCTCACCGTCCACGCCCCCGCGGCCAGCACCAGGCCCGTCCCCAGCAGCCGCAGCGCGGCCGTCGCCCCGGTCAGGCCCGCGCGCGCCACCGCCAGCCCCAGCAGCAGGTACCCCGTCCAGCCGATCACCGGGTAGTAACCCGTCAGCAGCAGCGTGCCCAGCAGGTGGCCCGGGTGCACCAGGTCCAGCAGCGTCGGCTGCTGGTGGACCGCCTCCAGCGCGTACGCGTCGCGCAGCAGGAAGCCCACCAGCGGGCCCGCGACCAGCCAGGCGGCGGCCAGCACCGCCAGCCGCCGCGCCGGCCACCACAGCACCGGCAGCACGAGCAGGAACGCCACCCCGTAGTAGGGGAGGATGATCGCGATGCGGCTGCCGGCGCTCACCAGCACCAGCCCCAGCAGCGCCACCAGCAGCCCGCGCACCGCGATCCCCGTGCGCGCCGCGGTGCGCGAGCGCGCCACCGCGGGGGTGCGGCGGGTCGACAACCCCAGCGACACCCCGGCCAGGACGGCGAACAGCCCCGAGGCGCGCCCGTCGGCCAGGTCGTACAGGGCGCCGGGCACCCCCGGCGCCGTCTCCGGCAGCACGTGCACGGTCACCATCCCCGCGATCGCCACCGCCCGGGCCAGGTCCACGCCCACCACGCGCGCGGCGGCTGCCGCCGCGGCCGGCGCGGGCACGGGGGGCGGGGTGGGGGAGGGGGACGCCACGGGCACAGTCTGGCCCGCCGGCCCCGCCCCGCGCCCGGGTGCTGGCGCGCCGCCCGGCCGCGCGCGCCGGGCCTGGGTACGGTGAGGCGCATGGCCCCCCGCACCAACGCACGCTCCACCGCGCCGGAGAAGGGGACCAGGGGGAGCGGGGGGCGCACGCCCGCACCCCGCTCCGCATCCACGCGCACGCCCCAGGGGAGGGGTTCGACGGTGGCCAAGGCAGGGACCGCCAAGACGTCCGGCAGGTCGTCCACCACGCCCGCGCGCACCCGCGGCGGCGCCCGCCCCGCCGCCGGGCGCACCCCCGCCAAGCGGCCCGCGCCCGCCGGGCCGGTCCGCACCGGCCCGAGCTGGCCCGTGCGGGCCCTGACGGCCACCTGGATGGGCTGCGCCCACGTCGTCGGCGGCGCCGCCCGCCGCGTCGGCACCGGTGCGCGGGACCTGGACCCCGAGCTGCGCCGCGACGGCGCGGGCCTGGCCCTGCTGGGCCTCGCCCTCGTCGTCGCCGCCCGGGAGTGGTGGGGGCTGCCCGGCCGCGCCGGCGAGGTGATCCACACCGTGGCCGCCGGCACGTTCGGCGAGGTCGCCCTGGCGCTGCCCCTCGCGCTGCTCGGCCTGGCCGTGCACCTGCTGCGCCACCCCGACCGCACCCAGACCACCACCCGCGCCGTCGTGGGCACCACCGCCCTGACGCTGTCCGCCGCGGGCCTGGTGCACCTGGCCGCCGACGCGCCCTCGCCGACCGGGCCCGCCGGCGCCGACGTCGTCACCGACGCCGGCGGGATGGTCGGCTTCCTCGTCGCCGGGCCGCTCTCCTCCGCCCTGACGGGCTGGGTCACCGTCCCGCTGCTGCTGCTGCTGGGCTTCTTCGGCCTGCTCGTCGTCACCGCCACGCCCGTGCACGCCATCCCGGCACGGCTGCGGGAGGTGTACGAGCGCCTGACGCACCGCCCGCACCCGGCCGCGGACGCGGCGGGCACCGCGTCCCGGCGCCGCAGGGACCTGCCCGCCTCGGCGCTGGCCCGGGCGCGCGCCGCCGCGCAGGGGGAGGAGGCGGAGCCGAAGGAGACCCGGGCGCGCAAGCGCCGCCGCGAGCGCGAGCTGGAGGCCCGCGTCGGCGACGAGGCGTTCGAGTCGGCCGTGACCACCGTCCCCCGCGAGGAGGTGCCCCCGGGGGCCGCCGCCGACGAGGAGGCCGCGGGTGCGCCCCGCCCCCGGCCGGGGGAGCGCCGGCCCGTGCCCTCGGACCCGCCCTCCGCGCGTGCCGCCGCGGCCGGGCCTGCGACGCCGGCCGTCGACGCCGCGGCGGTCCCGGCGGCCAAGCCCAAGGACCTGCCCGCGCCGCCGCACACCCCGATGCCCCCGCGCGTCGAGCAGCTCGCGCTGGCCGGCGACGTCACCTACGCGCTGCCCGAGCCCGCCAGCCTCAACCCCGGCACCCCGCCGAAGGAGCGCAGCGCCGCCAACGACCGCGTCGTCGAGGCGCTGTCGGGGGTGCTGGACCAGTTCGGCATCGACGCGCGCGTCACCGGCTTCTCGCGCGGCCCGACGGTCACCCGCTACGAGGTGGAGCTGGGCGCCGGCACGAAGGTCGAGCGCGTCACGCAGCTGTCGAAGAACATCGCCTACGCGGTGGCCAGCGCCGACGTGCGGATCCTGTCGCCGATCCCGGGCAAGTCCGCCATCGGCATCGAGATCCCCAACACCGACCGCGAGACCGTCTCGCTGGGCGACGTGCTGCGCAGCCAGGTGTCCACCCGCAGCGAGCACCCGATGGTCATGGGTGTGGGCAAGGACGTCGAGGGCGGCTTCGTGATCGCCAACCTCGCCAAGATGCCGCACCTGCTGGTGGCCGGTGCCACCGGCGCCGGGAAGTCGAGCTTCGTCAACTCCATGATCACCTCCATCCTCATGCGGGCCACGCCCGACGAGGTGCGCATGGTCCTGGTGGACCCCAAGCGCGTGGAGCTGACGATCTACGAGGGCATCCCGCACCTGATCACGCCGATCATCACCAACCCCAAGAAGGCCGCCGAGGCCCTGGAGTGGGTGGTGCGCGAGATGGACCTGCGCTACGACGACCTCGCCGCCTTCGGGTTCAAGCACATCGACGACTTCAACAAGGCCGTGCGGGCGGGCAAGGTCAAGCCGCCGGAGGGATCGCAGCGGGTGCTGCAGCCCTACCCGTACCTGCTGGTCATCGTCGACGAGCTCGCCGACCTCATGATGGTCGCCCCCCGGGACGTGGAGGCCTCCATCCAGCGCATCACGCAGCTGGCGCGCGCGGCCGGCATCCACCTGGTGCTGGCCACCCAGCGCCCCTCGGTGGACGTCGTCACCGGCCTGATCAAGGCCAACGTGCCCTCCCGCCTGGCGTTCGCGACGTCCTCGCTGGCGGACTCGCGGGTCGTGCTGGACCAGCCGGGCGCCGAGAAGCTCGTGGGGCAGGGCGATGCGCTGTTCCTGCCGATGGGCGCCTCGAAGCCGATGCGCGTGCAGGGGGCGTGGGTCACCGAGAGCGAGATCGAGGCCGTCGTCTCGCACGTGAAGTCGCAGCTGGCGCCCAGCTACCGCGACGACGTGGTGGCGCCCGCGCAGAAGAAGCAGATCGACGAGGAGGTCGGCGACGACCTCGAGGTGCTGCTGCAGGCGACCGAGCTGGTGGTGACCACGCAGTTCGGGTCCACCTCGATGCTGCAGCGCAAGCTGCGCGTCGGCTTCGCGAAGGCGGGCCGGCTCATGGACCTGCTGGAGTCGCGCGGCGTGGTGGGGCCCAGCGAGGGCTCCAAGGCGCGCGACGTGCTGGTGCGCCCGGAGGACCTGCCGGCCACGCTGGCCCTGATGCGCGGGGAGGAGCCGCCGCGGGCGGTGGAGCCCGGCGCCGGGTCGGTGCCGGAGGAGGTCGAGGCCGAGGGGTCCGAGGACGCCTGGGAGCTGACGCAGCGCTGACGCGGTGCCCGGCCGTTCACCGGCTGATGGCGGCCAGTCGCAACCAGTTCTACGTGGCGTCACAACGGACGGTGCGTTGCGTCGCACCTCGGTGACTCTCCGTGTAACTTTGGGGTCATGGACTCGCCGCGACCCCACGAGCCCGCCCGTGACCTGGACCTGCTCGTGTGGGACGCGCCCAACATCGACATGACCCTGTCGGCGATCCTCGGCTCGCGCCCGGCCTCCTCCGACCGGCCCCGCTTCGACGCCATCGCCCGCTGGTTCCTCACGGGGGCCGGTGACCACGAGGTGGAGGGCTGCGTGTTCACCAACGTCCAGCCCACCGCCGCCGTCTCCCTGCGCGGCTGGATCGAGGCGCTGCGCAGCTTCGGGTACGCCGTCTTCGCCCGCCCGAAGCTGCACCCCGAGGACGACGTCGACGACGCCATGCTCCAGCACATCACCGAGCGCGCCGCCAGCCACCGGCTGCGCCGCCTCGTCGTCGCCAGCGGCGACGGCCGCAACTTCCTCGCGCCGCTGGAGGAGCTGCACCGCGCCGGCGTGCGCTGCGTCGTGCTCTCCTTCGCCGAGGTGGCCGGCTACGCGCAGGAGTCCCCGCACATCGAGTTCGTGGACCTGGAGGACGTGCCGGGCGCGTTCCAGGTCTCGCTGGGGCGCACCCGCCTGTCGGCGCTGCCGCCCGGCGGCGGCTGGTTCCGGCCCACCCGGTCCATGCGGGCGCTGCTGGAGGACCACCCGGCGCCCACCGCCGCGGACACGGCCGCGGACACGGCCGCGGACACGGCCGCCACCCCCGCCGAGCACGACGGTGCGCAGGCGCGGGACGCCGGGACCACCGCCGGGCCGTCCGCCGAACCGGTCGCCGGGCCGGCCGCGGAACCGACCGCGGGACCCACCGCCGACCCGGAGCGCGACGGGGTGCCCGCCCCGCCGGCCCGCGAGGCAGCCCGCGTGCCGCACCCCGGCCCGCCGGCCTCGCGCCTGCGCGCCGGCTGAGGGTCCGCGCCCGCGGGGCGCGAGCCGGGGGCTGCGACTGCGTACCCTGGGCACGTGCCAGGCACTCCCGCGCAACGCCGCTCCGTCGCCCTCGTCACCCTCGGGTGCGCCCGCAACGACGTGGACTCGGAGGAACTGGCGGGCCGCCTCGCCGACGCGGGCTGGGACCTCGTCGACGACCCCGACGGCGCCGACGTGGCCGTCGTCAACACCTGCGGCTTCGTCGAGCAGGCCAAGAAGGACTCCATCGACACCGTCCTGGCCGCCGCCGACCTGAAGGACTCCGGCCGCACCGGAGCCGTCGTCGCCGTCGGCTGCCTGGCCGAGCGGTACGGGAAGGACCTCGCCGAGTCGCTCTCCGAGGCCGACGCCGTCCTCGGCTTCGACTCCTACACCGACCTGTCCAGCCACCTCGAGGCGATCCTGCACGGCGAGAAGCCGGCCTCCCACGTGCCGCGCGACCGGCGCACCCTCCTGCCGCTGGCACCCGCCGAGCGCCAGGCCGCGCGCGCCGCCGTGCAGCTGCCCGACCTCCCCGCCGGGCTGGCACCCGCCAGCGGCCCGCGCGTGGTGCGCCGCCGCCTCGGCTCCGGGCCCTGGGCGCCCGTGAAGATCGCCGCCGGCTGCGACCGCCGCTGCACGTTCTGCGCCATCCCCGCCTTCCGCGGCTCCTTCGTCTCCCGCCCCGCCGACGAGGTCCTCGCCGAGACCCGCTGGCTGGCCGAGCAGGGTGTGAAGGAGGTGTTCCTCGTCAGCGAGAACACCACCAGCTACGGCAAGGACCTCGGCGACATCCGCGCCCTGGAGGCGCTGCTGCCGCAGGTCGCCGCCGTCGACGGCATCGAGCGGGTGCGGGTGTCCTACCTGCAGCCCGCCGAGGTGCGCCCCGGCCTGCTGGACGCGCTCACCGGCACACCCGGTGTCGTGCCGTACTTCGACCTGTCGTTCCAGCACTCCGCGCCCGCCGTGCTGCGCCGCATGCGCCGCTTCGGCGGCACCGACCCGTTCCTCGCGCTGCTGGAGCAGGTGCGCGAGCGCAACCCGCTCGCCGGCGTCCGCTCCAACGTCATCGTCGGCTTCCCCGGCGAGACCGAGGACGACGTCGACGAGCTCTGCTCCTTCCTCGAGCGCGCCCGCCTCGACGTCGTCGGCGTCTTCGGGTACTCCGACGAGGACGGCACCGAGGCCGCGGGCCTGGACGGGCACCTGCCCGCCGAGGTCGTCGCCGAGCGGGCCGACCGCGTCGGCCGGCTCGTGGAGGAGCTGGTGGCCCAGCGGGCCGAGGAGCGCCTCGGCGAGGTGGTGGAGGTGCTCGTGGAGTCCGTCGTCGACGAGGACGGCGACCCGCACGTGGTGGGCCGCGCCGCCCACCAGGGCCCGGAGGTCGACGGCGAGACGGAGCTGGACCTGCCACCGGGTGCCCGCGCCGCCGTCGGGGACGTGGTGCGCGCCCGCGTGACGGGCGTGTCCGGTGCCGACCTGCTCGCCGAGCCGCTGGTGGGCGCGGGGGCGCCCGTGCCGGCGTGAGCGCCCGCACCGGCGGCTCCGGCGGCTGGCGCACCGCTCACCGGGCGCACCTGCCGAACGCGCTGACGGTGCTGCGGCTGCTGCTCGTCCCGCTGTTCGTGTGGTTCCTCGCCGAGGACGGCGGCCGCGACTGGCGCTGGCGCCTGGCCGCGGCGGCCGTGTTCGCCGCCGCCAGCATCACCGACCGCTACGACGGCCACCTGGCCCGCCGCTGGGGCACCGTCAGCGACTTCGGCAAGGTCGCCGACCCGCTGGCCGACAAGGCGCTCATCGGCAGCGCGCTGGTCGTGCTCTCGCTGCAGGGCCGCGTGCCGTGGTGGATGACCGCGCTGATCCTGGCCCGCGAGGTGCTGGTCACGCTGCTGCGCTTCCTCCTCATCCGCCGCGGCACCATCCTGCCCGCCGACCGCGGCGGCAAGGTCAAGACGGTCGTGCAGATCGCCGCGGTGGCGCTGTTCGTGCTGCCGCTGCCGGACTGGGCGCACTGGCCGTCCTGGCTGGTGATGCTCGCCGCCGTGGTGCTGACCCTGACCAGCGCCCGCGGCTACTTCACGGCCGGCCTGAAGCTGCTGCGCGGGTGAACGGCTCCGCGACCAGCGGCGAGCCCGCCGCGGCACGGGTCGTCGCCGCGCTGCGCGCGGCCGGGCTGACCGTCGCCACGGCCGAGTCGCTGACCGGCGGGCTGGTGTGCGCGGCGCTCGTGGACGTGCCCGGTGCCTCCACCGTGGTGCGCGGCGCCGTGGTGGCCTACGCCACCGAGCTGAAGGAGTCGGTGCTGGGCGTGGACGGCGAGCTGCTGGCCCGCACCGGGCCCGTGGACGCCGAGGTCGCCCGGCAGATGGCGCGCGGAGCGCGCGCCCGCCTGGGTGCCGACGTCGGCCTGGCCACCACGGGCGTCGCCGGTCCCGGACCGGCCGACGGCCACCCGGCCGGCACGGTGTTCGTGGCCGTGGCCGCCGACGCGCTGCCGGGCGGTGCCGCGGCCCGCCTGCTGCGGTCGCCGGGGGAGCGGGCGGCGGTGCGCCGCTCGGCGGTGGAGGCGGTGCTCGCCGACCTCGCCGCGCTGCTGCGCCCGCCGGCGTGACGCTCCTCGCAACGGCGCCGGGGCGGAACACCGGCCGCGTCCGGGGAGTTGAGCAGGACGTGCGCAACCCCGTTCCCACCACGCCCTCCGAACGACCCGCGGGGTACGGTGGTGGTTCCACCACGGGCAGCGACCGAGGAGCACCGAACGGCCGACCGGTCCTCCGAGGGCTGCCCCCTCGACTCCCTGAGGGAGGCCGCCGCATGGTCGTGCTCCGCCGGACGATCGGTGACGTGCTGCGCGACGAGCGGCGCGGCCAGCAGCGGACCCTGCGCGAGGTCTCCTCGACCGCCCGCGTGTCCCTGGGGTACCTCAGCGAGGTGGAGCGCGGCCAGAAGGAGGCGTCCAGCGAGCTGCTGGCGTCCATCTGCACCGCCCTCGACGTGCCGCTGTCGCAGGTGCTCGGCGAGGTGACCCGCCGCATCGCCGACGAGGAGGGCGGCCACCGCGGCTTCACCGCCGAGGGGCTGGTGCCCGGGGCGCCGCGGACCTCCCCGAAGGCGGCGGGCACCGTGGCCACCGCGCCGCGCCTGCCCGTCGTCGAGGCCGCCCCCGCAGCGGTGGGGGCCCGACACGAGCAGCGCGTGGCGTCCGTGGCCGACGAGGTCGTGGACCAGGCCGTCGACGCCATCGTCGACTCCGCGCTGGAGGACCTCCTCGCCGGTCGCGGCCGGGAGTTCCCCGTGGACCTCGACGGCCTGCCCGAGGAGCTCGAACTGGTCCTGCGGCGCCGGCTGCTGCCCGCGGCCTGAGAGCCGCCACCCGCCGCCCGCGGGCGGCGGGCGCGCTCCCGCCCCGCTAGTCCACGAGCTCCACCGACGTCGCCACCAGGTACGGCTCGGCGTCGAAGTCGTCGTAGCGGTCGCCCTCCAGGTCCACGCCGGTGTCCTCCTCGACCCCCGGCAGGTCGAAGGCCGCCCCCAGGGTGCCCGTCACCTCGACGGAGCTGCCCACCTCCAGGCCCTCCACCTCCGTCGCGGTCACCACGAGCAGCGGGTCGACCTCGGTGCCCGGCGCCGGGGCCAGGACGAACGCCCGGGGCGAGGCGATCTCGTCCACCTCGGCCGACAGGACCACCTGCTGCCCGTCCCAGTCCTCGATCTGCTCGTAGAAGGTGCCGTCGAAGACGCCGTCGTAGACGCCCGGCGAACCGGCGGCGCCGTCCCCGGCGTCGACCGCGGCCTCCTGCACGTCGTCCGGGGCGGCGTCCACCAGGTCGTCCTCCTGGGAACCGCACCCGCCCAGCGCCACCGCGGTGAGGGCGACGGCGCTGGCGGCGGCGGTCCGCAAGGACCGGTGGTGGCGGTGGCGGCTGGGCACGGCGTCCTCCTGAGCGTCGGTGGTGCTCCTGTCCGGGGCGGCCCCGGCGAGCCGGGGTCCGCACCACCCACCGTGGCCGGGTGCGCCCGGCCGTGCTCGCCGGGACGGGCCCGGCGACGGTCCTGTCACGAGACCGTCACCCCGCCCGGTGCCGCGTGACGCCGCCGTGACGCCGCGGCGACGGAGCCCGCGAGGATCAGGGACCGGTGGGCGGGGTCACGGACTCGTAGTCGTCGCGCTGCACCGGCGCGCTGGTCAGGCCGGCGTCGGTCGGAACCTCCACCTGGCGGCCCTCCACCGTGAAGCGCACGTGCTCCACACCGCGCAGCCCGGTCAGCGTCCACACCAGCTGGGCGACCGCCAGCAGCTGGTTGGCGCCGCCCACGCTGGCGAAGTCGCGCCCGGCGGCGACGACGACCTCGCCGCCCGGGCCGACGGACGCGACCAGCTCCTGCGGGGCCACCGCGGTGCGCACGTCGTCCGCGACCTCGGTGCGGCGCGGGCCCTCCAGGAGCTGGTCGAGCGCCGTCTGGGGGGTGGCGGTGGCGGTGCGCCGCTCCACGGCGGCGAGCTCGTCGCCGCGCACGAAGTACACCTGCAGCACGAACGCACCGCTGGACGACCCGGCCCGCGCGGGAGTGGTCACCACCGGCAGCGCCACCGTGGTTGCCTCGTCCTGCGCGCCCACGCCGCAGCCCGCCGTCGCGGCCACCAGCGCCGCAACGAGGACCGCCGCGGTGCGCCGGCCCCTCACGCGTCCTCGCGGGGCAGCGAGACGACGAAGCGCGCCCCGCCGTCGGGGCTGTCCGTCACGGCGACCCGCGCGTCCATGGCCTCCAGGTGGCGCACGACGAGGGACAGGCCCAGCCCCGCGCCCCCGGTGGAGGCCCGGTCCCCGCTGCGGCCGCGGGCGAAGCGCTCGAAGACCCGTTCCCGATCACCGACGGGCACACCGGGCCCGGCGTCGTCGACGGCGACGAGGCCGTGCTCCGCGGTGCAGGAGACGGTGACGCGGGTCGCGCCGCCGCCGTGCTGCTCGGCGTTCTCCACGAGGTTGACCACGACCTGCCGCAGCCGGCGCTTGTCCGCGCACACCCGCACCCGGCGGGCCTCCGGCTCCACGACGAGCAGGTGGCGCGCGGCCTCGGGCAGCGAGCGCTCCACGAGGTCCGGCAGGAGCACGCCCTCCACGGCGGCGAGGGTGCCGTCACCGCTGGAGCGGGAGATCTCCAGCAGGTCCAGCACCAGCCGGTGGAAGCGGTCCAGCTCGTGCCCCAGGAGGTCCAGGCCCTCCCGGGCGTCCTCGGGCAGGTGCTCGCGGCGGGCCTGCACGATCGCCAGGGCGGCAGTGATCGTGGTCAGGGGGGTGCGCAGCTCGTGCGCCACGTCGGCGGCGAAGCGGGCGTCGGCCAGCACCCGGCGCTCCAGCGCCCGGGCGGTGCCGTTGAAGGAGGTCGCCAGCGGCACGAGGAGCGGGTCCCCGTGGGGCTCGATGCGCGCGCCCAGGTCACCGGCGGCGATGGCGGCGGCCGCGGTGGAGACCTCCTCCAGGGGGCGCAGCGCCGGCCGGGCGAGCCAGCGGCCGAGCAGCAGCGCGGCGCACGGCAGCAGTGCCGCCCCTGCGAGCATGCCGGTGCTCAGGGCGCGGAAGGTGCGGTCCAGGTCCCCCAGGCCGAACACCTCGAAGTAGGCGTCGTCGATGCCCGCCAGCGGGACGCCGACGACCAGGGCGACGCCGCCGTCGACCTCGACGCGCTGCGAGGAGGCGCTGCCGTCCACGACCGCCCGGCGCAGGCCGGTGGGCAGGTCGTCGGCCCCCACGGTCAGGGACGTGGTGGTCCACTCGCCGCGCTGCAGCAGCAGCGACGTGGAGCCCGACTCGCGGGGCAGCTGGGCCAGCAGGTCGGGGGCCGGCAGGCCACGGGTGCGCAGTCCGCGCTCGACCTGCGCCGCGTTCGCGCTGGCCTGCGCGACCGCCGAACGCTGGCGGTGCACGAGCAGGTACTGCGAGACGGCCGTCCACACCGCGACGGTCGTCACGGCGGACAGGACGAGCACGAGGCCGGTGATGAGGACGGTGGCGCGTCCGCGCAGGCTGCGCCAGCGGACCGCGCGGGGGCGGGTGGCTCGCTGCCCGTCGTGCGCCCGCGGCGGGGGGTGGCTCACGGTTGCAGCCGGTAGCCGATCCCGCGCACGGTGACGACGTGCCGGGGGTGGGCCGGGTCGTCCTCGACCTTGGTGCGCAACCGGCGCACGTGGACGTCCACGAGCCGGCTGTCCCCGAAGTACCCGTACCCCCACACGCGCTCCAGCAGCTCCTCGCGGGTCGTGGCGCGGCCGGGGACGGCGGCGAGCTCGCACAGCAGGCGCAGCTCGGTGCGGGTGAGGTCCACGGGCTCGCCGTGCAGCAGCACCAGCCCGTCCCGGGGGACGACGACGAGGTCCCCGGCCTCCACCCGCGGGGAGGGGTCCTCGGCGGGTGAGCGCCGCAGGGCCGCGCGGAGGCGCGCGGTCAGCTCCTTGGGCACGAACGGCTTGGTGACGTAGTCGTCGGCACCGGCCTCCAGGCCGGCGACCACGTCGTGGCTGTCGGCACGGGCCGTCACCACGATGACGGGCACGTCGCTGGTGCGCCGGATGCGCCGGCAGGTCTCGAACCCGTCGGCGCCGGGGAGCATCAGGTCCAGCAGGACGGCGTCCACGCCCCCCTCGCCGAGCCGTTCCAGCGCCGCTTCGCCGGTCTCCGCCTCGGTCACCTCGTAGCCCTCGGCGGCCAGCGTCATGCGGACGACCCGACGGACCAGCGGGTCGTCCTCGACGAGCAGCACCGACCGGGACACGGCGCTATCCTGCCGCCGGTGCTGGTGCGACGCACCCGCACCGGNCCGGCGGCACGGGGATGGTCCCCGCCCGGTCCTCACCGGCCCGCGGCGGGTGGTGAGGTCGTGCCGGGAGGCGTCAGGACGCCGTCGGCGTGCTGGTGGGGGAGTCGGTGGCGGTCTCCACGTCCGTGGCCGCGTCACCCCCGCCGTCCTCGACGACCTCGACGGACGTCGCCGTGATGTACGGCTCGGCGTCGTAGTCGTTGAACAGGTCGTCCTGGAAGTCCACGCCGGTGTCCTCCTCGACCTGCGGCAGGTCGAAGGCCTCGTGCACCGTGCCGGTGACCTCGACCACGGCGCCCTCGGTCAGGCCGGTCACCTCGGTGGCACCCACGACGAGCATCGGGTCCACGGTGGTGTCCGCGGTGCCGGCGATGATGAACGCCTGCGGCGACACGATGCTGTCGATCTCCGCGGAGACGGTCACCTCCTGGCCCACGTAGGTGTTGACGTCGTCGTAGAACGTGCCGTCGTAGGCGCCCTCGTACGGCGTGGCCGCGGCCTCGCCCTCCAGGGACTCGTCGTCGGCCTCCTGGATGTCCTCGACGGTGGTGCCCTCCTCCTCGCCGGCGGTGTCGCTGCAGCCGGCGACGCCGAAGGCGGCGAAGGCCACGATGCCCGCGGCGGCGGTGCGGGCGGTGGGACGGGTGCGGAATCGGCTGAACACGGCTTCCTCCAGTGCGTCGGTGGTCCTCCTCGCGCCCCCGGGGCGGGCGCTGCACGTCCACCGTGACCAGTGCCCGGTGGGCCCGCGCGGCGGGACGGGGGCCTCACCGCTGCTGTCACGAGAGCGTCATCCGGGGCTGCTGTCCATGACGCGCGCGTGACGATCCGGCGCCGGACGTTCGACCCCGTCAGCGCTTCGCGGAGCCGTCCGCCGCGCGGACCGGCGCACGGCGGCGGGGCCGGGCGCCCAGCGGCGCCTGCGGGCGGCCGTCGTCGGTGGGGGTGGGGCCGGACTGGCAGCGGGGGCAGGAGAACGCGGTGCGCTCCTTCGCCGGCGGGCCGATGAGCGCGACGCGCACGGCGGTGCCGCAGCGCAGGCAGGGCAGGCCGGAGCGGGCGTGCACGAAGGTGCGGCGGCCGCGGCGCAGGTCGCCGGTGGTGACCTGCTCGGTGCGCTCGGCGTTGGCGTGCAGCAACCGGTGCACGAGCGCGACGAGGCGGCCGGGTGCGGGTACGTCGCCCACCGGCGTCCAGGGGCTCAGGCCGGTGAGGAAGCACGCCTCGGCCATGTAGAAGGTGCCCACCCCGGCCAGCACCCGCTGGTCCAGCAGCGCCTCCCCGACGGGGCGGACGGGGTCGGCGAGGAGGCGGCGCTCGGCTTCGGCCGCGTCCCAGCCGGGCCCGAGCACGTCGGGGCCGAGGTGCCCGACGAGGGTGCCCTCGGCGGCCGTGGGCACGAGGTCGAGCATCCCCAGCCGGTGCCCCACGGCCGTCCACGTGTCCGTGACGAGCACGGCCCGCACGCCCGCGTCGGAACGTCGCCCGCGCCCGTCGGAGCCGGTGCGCTCGACGTACCAGGACCCCTCCATGCGCAGGTGGCTGTGCAGGGTCAGCGGCTCCCCGCCCTCGCCCGCGGTGAGGCGGGTCAGCAGGTGCTTGCCGGCGCTGGCGACCTCGAGCACGCACCGGCCGGACAGGTCGGCCGTCGCCAGGTCCGGCCAGCGCAGGTCGCAACCGACCAGCTCCCGGCCGGCCAGGGCGGCGTGCAGGCGCCGCGCGGTGCGCCGCACGACGTCACCCTCTGGCACGGGTGCCTCCCGGCCGGGACCGGCCGGTCACGTGCGGATCCGCAGCCCGCGGGGGGTGGCGTGGAAGCCGGCGGCCTCCAGCGCGGCGCCCAGCGGGGAGGTGGAGGTGAGCACCCCTGCGCCGTCGGCCCGCTCGACGGTGAGCTTGCCGAGGGCGCCGTCGCGCACGGCGAGGGCGAGCGCGTCCGCGGCGGGCTGCAGCACCTGCGGGTCCGGGCTCCAGGACAGCAGCGAGCGGCCGCCGCGCTCGACGTAGAGCACGAGGTCGCCGTCGACGAGCACGACCAGCGCACCGGCCTTGCGGCCGGGCCGGTGCCCGCTCGCGCCCGCCGACGCCTCGGGCCGCTCCGGCCAGGGCAGCGCCGCGCCGTACGGGCTGGCCGGGTCGGTGGCGGCCAGCACCAGCGCCCCGGGACGCGCCTCGGCCTGCTCGTCGCGGCGCTGGGAGGGGCTGCGGCCGCCCAGGGGGCGTGCGGTGTCGCGCAAGCGGTCGACGGCACCGGCGTTCGCGAACTGGGAGGCGCCGAGCCCCTCGACGAAGTAGCCGCGCCGGGCCCGCCCGGCCTCCTCGAAGGCGGCCAGCACCCGGTAGACGGCGGCGAACCCGCCCGGCACCCGCTCGGCGGTCACCGCCCCGCGCGTGAGCACCCCGTGCCGGTCGAGCAGGACCTCGGCGGCCGCGTGCGCGCGCACGGTGGTGTCCTCCTCCCGATCGGGCAGCAGGGACCAGCGGCCGGCGGCCGCGGGCGGCCCGCTGCGCGAGGGCACCTCGACGCCGCGCAGCCCGGCGCCGGGGCGGCGCACCGAGCCGGGGCGGGCGTAGCGGGAGCGGGGCGCGGCCCGCCGGGTGCGGTGCGCCGCGCGCCCGCCGCCGAGGCGGTTGCGCAGCGGCGCGAGGGTGTCGTTGGTCAGGCGCCCGGCCCACACCAGGTCCCACAGGGCCGTGGCCAGGGCGACGTCGTCGGTGGAGCCGACGGCGTCGGACAGCGCCCGGAAGAAGAAGGCGCCGCCGCCGCCGAGGGCGTCCAGCACGGCGCGGTGCACCTCGGTGTCCACGTCGACGCCGGAGTCCTCCGGGTCCGGCAGCGTCAGGGGCGCCAGGTCCGCCGGGTGCAGGGAGACCCACCCGTCGTCGCCGGGCAGGCTGCCGTGCCCGGCCCACACGACCTCCCCGGCGGCGGTCAGCTCGTCGAGCATCGCGGGGGAGTAGCCCTCCACGCGGGCGGCCAGCACCAGCGGTTCCAGCGCGCTGGCCGGCACGACGGCCCCGGCGAGCTGCTCCACGGCGCGCAGCACCCCGTCCACCCCGCGCAACCGCGAGCGCAGGCCCGTGCCCACGCCCTGCCAGGTGGGCAGGAAGCGGGCCAGGTCGCGCGGTGCGACGGGCTCGACGTCGGCGCGCAGCGCCGCCAGCGACCGGCGCCGCAGGACCCGCAGCACGTCGGCGTCGCACAGCTCCAGGCCGCTGCCGCCGGGGCGCAGCTCGCCCTCGACGAGCCGGCCCGTGGTCTTCAGCCGGCGCAGCGCGTCGTGCGCCACCGCCCGCCCGATGCCGAAGCGGGCGGCGGCGTCGGCGACGGTGAAGGGCCCGCGGGTGCGCGCGTACCGGCCGAGCAGCTCGGCCAGGGGGTCCGCGACGGGCTCGGTGAACGCCTCCGGCACGCCGACCGGCAGCGGGGTGCCCAGGCCGTCGCGCAGCCGGCCGGCGTCCTCGACGGCTGCCCAGTGCTCCGCACCGGCGACGCGCACCCGGATGACGCGGCGCGCCTCCTCCAGCGCGACCAGCCAGCGGGCCACCTCCCCCTCGGCGACGACCACCGGTTCCTCGTCGGGTGCGGAGCGGCCGCTGCGCGCGCTCACCTCCGCGGTCGTCAGCGGCCCGAGCACCCGCAGCAGGTCCGCGACGTCCTCGGCGTCGGCGCAGCGGCGGGTGGGTGCCAGGCGCTGCAGCTCCGCCTCGGTGCGCTCCACGGCCTCCGGGTCCAGCAGGTCGCGCAGCGCCGCGCCCTCCCCGCGGCCCAGCAGCTCCGCCAGCAGGCCCGGGTCCAGGGCCAGGGCGGCGGCGCGGCGCTCGGCCAGCGGGGAGTCGCCCTCGTAGAGGAACTGCGCGACGTAGCCGAACATCAGCCCCCGGGCGAACGGCGACGGCTGCTGCGACTCCACCTCCACGACGCGCACCCTGCGCGCCGCGACGTCCCGCATGAGCTGCTCCAGGCCGGCGACGTCGAAGACGTCGGAGAGGCACTCGCGCACCGTCTCCAGCACGATCGGGAAGCTCGCGAACCGGCTGGCCACCTGCAGCAGCGAGGCGGCGCGCTGGCGCTGCTGCCACAGCGGCTGGCGCTTGCCGGGCTGGCGCCGCGGCAGCAGCAGGGCCCGCGCGGCGCACTCGCGGAACCGCGCGGCGAACAGCGCCGAGCCGCCGATCTCGGCGGTCACCAGCTCGGCGACCTCGTCGGCCTCCAGGGCCAGCACGTCGGCGACGTCGGGGGTCTGACCCTCCGGCAGGTCCACCTCGGGCAGGCGCAGCACGATGCCGTCGTCGGCGGGCATGGCCTGCACGTCCACCCCGAAGCGCTCGCGCAGCCGCGCGCCCAGCGCCAGCGCCCAGGGGGAGTGCACCTGGCCGCCGAAGGGGGAGTGCACGCACACGCGCCAGTCGCCCAGCTCGTCGCGGAAGCGCTCGACGACGATCGTGCGGTCGTCGGGGACGTGCCGGGTGGCCTCCTGCTGCTCGGCCAGGTACGCCACGAGGTTGTCGGTGGCCCACTCGTCCATGCCGGAGGCCAGCACCCGCTCGCGGGCCGCCGCGCCGGTGAACCCGCCGTCCATCGAGCCCAGCTCGCGCACGAAGGCACCCAGCGCCCGGCCCAGCTCGGCGGGCCGCCCCAGCGCCTCGCCGTGCCAGAACGGCAGCCGGCCGGGCTGGCCCGGTGCGGGCGTCACGAGCACGCGGTCGTGGGTGATGTCCTCCACCCGCCACGCCGAGGAGCCCAGGGTGATGACGTCGCCGACGCGGGACTCGTAGACCATCTCCTCGTCCAGCTCGCCGACGCGCCGGCCCGGGCCCTCCCCGCTCGCCAGGAACACGCCGAACAGGCCGCGGTCGGGGATGGTGCCGCCGCTGGTCACGGCCAGGCGCTGAGCGCCGGGACGGCCGGTGAGGGTGTCGGCGACGCGGTCCCACACCAGCCGCGGGCGCAGCTCGGCGAACTCGTCGCTGGGGTAGCGGCCGGACAGCATGTCCAGCACGGCCTCCAGCACCGGGCGCGAGAGCGTCGCGAACGGCGCGGCCCGCTTCACCAGCTCGTGCAGCTCCGGCACGGACCACTCGTCCATCGCGACCATCGCCACGACCTGCTGGGCAAGCACGTCCAGCGGGTTCGCCGGGACCCGCAGCTCCTCGATGCGCCCGTCGCGCATGCGCTCGACGACGACCGCCGTCTGCAGCAGGTCGCCGCGGAACTTCGGGAACAGCACGCCGCGCGAGACCGCGCCGACCTGGTGCCCGGCGCGCCCGACGCGCTGCAGGCCGCTGGCCACGCTCGGCGGGGACTCCACCTGCACCACGAGGTCGACCGCGCCCATGTCGATGCCCAGCTCCAGGCTGGAGGTCGCCACCACCGCGGGCAGCCGGCCCGCCTTCAGCTCCTCCTCGATGACGGCGCGCTGCTCCTTGGAGACGGAGCCGTGGTGGGCGCGCGCCAGCACCGCCGGGGCGCCCGCCGCGCTCCCCGCCCCGCCCATGAACTCCGCCGGTGCCCGGCGCACGACCCCGTCCGGGCCCGGCGCCCCGCCGCCCTCCCCGCCGTCCTCGCCGGTCTCCGCGTCGGCGGCCAGGCGCTCGTCCCACACCTCGTTCAGGCGCGAGGTCAGCCGCTCCGACAGCCGCCGCGAGTTGGCGAACACCAGCGTGGAGCGGTGTCCGGCCACCAGGTCGACGATGCGCTCCTCCACGTGCGGCCAGATGCTGGCCCGCCGCGGGTCGCCGGCGGCCTGACCGGTCAGGTCGTCCTCGTCGGCGGGGCCGCGGCCGGAGGAGTCCAGCTCGCTCATGTCGGGCACGGGCACGACGACGCGCAGGTCGAAGCGCTTGGTGGACTCCGGCTGCACCACCGTCACCGGCCGCCCGCCGGAGACCCACTCGGCGACCGTCTGCACGGGGCGGACCGTCGCCGACAGGCCCACCCGCTGCGCCGGTTCGCCGCCGGCCGCGGTGACCAGGGCGTCCAGGCGCTCCAGCGACAGCGCCAGGTGCGCCCCGCGCTTGGAGCCGGCCATCGCGTGCACCTCGTCGAGCACGACGGTGCGGACCCCGCGCAGCTGCTCACGCGCCTTGGAGGTCAGCAGCAGGAACAGCGACTCGGGCGTGGTGATGAGCACGTCCGGCGGGGTGCGCGAGAAGGAGCGGCGCTCGTCGGCGGGGGTGTCGCCCGAGCGAACGCCCACCCGCACGTCCGGCACCGGCAGCCCCAGGCGCTGCGCGGCCTGCCGGATGCCCGTCAGGGGGCTGCGCAGGTTGCGCTCGACGTCCACCGCGAGCGCCTTCAGCGGCGAGACGTACAGCACCCGGCAGCGCACGTCCCGGTCCTCCGGCACCGGCTCGGCGGCCAGGCCGTCCAGCGCCCACAGGAACGCCGAGAGCGTCTTGCCCGAGCCGGTGGGGGCCACCACCAGCGCGTGCCGGCCGCGGCTGACGGCGTCCCACGCGCCCACCTGGGCCGGTGTGGGGGCCTCGAAGGCACCGGTGAACCACGCGCGGGTCGCCGGTGAGAAGCGCCCCAGGACCTCCTCGGCGCCGGGTACCCCGCCGGGCGGCTCGTCCGGCCCCGCGCCGCGGCCGGCGCCCTGCGCGGTGGTGCTCACGGGGGCGGGTCGCGCGGCGCGGGGGGACACGAGGCACATCACAGCACCCGCCTCCGACACGTGCCCGCCCTCGCCCGCCGTGCTCGCGCCCGCGCCGGCGTGGCACCCTGCCCGCGTGCGAGTCAGCGAGTTCTGGACCCTGGTGGAGGACGAGTTCGGCAGCGCCTACGGGCGTTCCCTCGCCCACGACCAGGTGCTGCTGGCACTGGACGACCGCACGCCGCTGCAGGCGCTGGACGCCGGTGAGGACCCCAAGCGGGTGTGGCTGGCGCTGTGCGACGCCATGGACGTGCCGCCCGAGCGGCGCCTGGGCAGGGACCGGCCCCCGAAGCGCTGACGCACCCCGGTGCGGCGGCCGGGGCGGCGGCTCGCGGGGTCAGCCGCCCAGCCACCACAGGCCGGCGCCGGTGGCGCGGGTGCGCAGCCGGTACAGGCTCGTGGACGCCGCCACGAAGACGTCGGTGCCCTCCGGCCCGCCGAAGCAGAGGTTCGCCACGACCTCGCCGACGACCACCTCCAGCAGCCGCGTCCCGTCCGGCGCGAGGACCGTGACGGCGTCGCCGTTCGAGGTCCACACGTTCCCGGCGGTGTCCACCCGGAAGCCGTCGGCCAGGCCGCGGTCCATGGACGCGAAGACGCGGCCGTTCTTGGCGACCGGCCCGCCCGGCCGGGCGTCCGGCCCGCGCCCGCCGGGCGTGCCGCGGCGCACGTCGTAGACCCGGACCAGCCGGTTCGAGCCGCCGCCGGGCGTCGCGGCGGCGGAGGTGTCGGCCACGTACAGCAGCGACTCGTCGGGGGAGAACGCCAGCCCGTTGGGCTCCTCCACGTCCGCCACGACCACCCGCAGCTCGCCCGTGCCGGCGTCGAGGCGGAAGACGAGGTTGTCGCCGTACTCGCGGAAGCCCTCGTGCCCCTCCTCGGGCACGCTGATGCCGTACGGGGGGTCCGTGAACCACACGGCGCCGTCGGAGGCCACGACGACGTCGTTGGGGGAGTTCAGCCGCGCCCCGCCGTAGCGGTCGGCCAGCACCGTGGTGGAACCGTCGTGCTCGCGGCGCTCCACGGAGCGCCGGCCGTGCGAGCAGAACACCTCCCGGCCCTGGTGGTCCAGGGTGCGCCCGTTGGTGAAGCCGACGCGCTCGCGGTCCACGCGCAGCCCGCCCGCCTCGTCCCAGCGCAGCACCCGGTCCCCGGGGATGTCGCTGACCACCAGCGCCCGCTCCTGCGGCAGCCACAGCGGGCCCTCGGCCCAGGTGCTGCCGGTGCCCAGGCGCTCCAGGTGCGCGTGGCGGTCGAGCAGGTCGTGCCCGCGCTGGTCCAGGAACCGTGCTCGGCCCGTCGGGTGGCTGCTGCTCACGTGCGCTCCGTCGCTGCTCGGTGGTCCGGCCGGGCGACCGGCCGGCGGGCACGCGCAGCTTAGGAGGGGGAGCGCCCCGGCCACAGCGACCCGGCGGGCGGAGGGCTGGGAATCGAACACGTGTACGGATAGGATCGCGTCCGTTCCACAGGGGGCCGTCCGGCCCCGCTCTCCACACGCCGGGCCGCGTGCACGGGTCGTGTCGGAGGCGGGTCGTAGCGTTCCCCGGGTCGGAAGAACACACCGGGCCGAAGCTGTCGGCCACCCCTACCCGAGGTGAGGACATGCCCGCTCCTGCGGACCGCGAGAAGGCCCTCGAATCCGCCCTGGCCGCGATCGACAAGTCGTTCGGCAAGGGTTCCGTCATGCGTCTGGGCGACGAGAGCCGCCCGCCCATCGAGGTCATCCCCACGGGTTCGATCTCCCTCGACGTCGCGCTCGGCATCGGCGGCCTGCCGCGCGGGCGCGTCGTGGAGGTGTACGGGCCGGAGTCCTCCGGCAAGACGACCGTCGCCCTGCACGCCGTCGCCAACGCGCAGAAGGCCGGCGGCATCGCCGCCTTCATCGACGCCGAGCACGCGCTGGACCCCGACTACGCCGCCAAGCTGGGCGTCGACACCGACGCGCTGCTCGTCTCCCAGCCGGACACCGGTGAGCAGGCCCTGGAGATCGCGGACATGCTGATCCGCTCCGGCGCGCTGGACATCATCGTCATCGACTCCGTGGCGGCCCTGGTGCCCCGCGCCGAGATCGAGGGCGAGATGGGCGACAGCCACGTCGGCCTGCAGGCCCGCCTGATGTCGCAGGCGCTGCGCAAGATCACCGGTGCGCTGAACCACTCCGGCACCACGGCGATCTTCATCAACCAGCTGCGCGAGAAGATCGGCGTGATGTTCGGCTCGCCGGAGACCACGACCGGCGGCAAGGCGCTGAAGTTCTACGCCTCGGTGCGCCTGGACGTGCGCCGCATCGAGACGCTGAAGGACGGCACCAACCCCGTCGGCAACCGCACCCGCGTCAAGGTCGTCAAGAACAAGGTCAGCCCGCCGTTCAAGCAGGCCGAGTTCGACATCCTCTACGGGCACGGCATCTCCCGCGAGGGCGGTCTGATCGACCTCGGCGTCGAGCACGGCTTCGTGCGCAAGTCCGGCGCCTGGTACACGTACGAGGGCGACCAGCTCGGCCAGGGCAAGGAGAACGCCCGCGCTTTCCTGCGCGACAACCCCGACCTCGGCGACGAGATCGAGAAGCGCATCAAGGAGAAGCTCGGCATCGGCGCCCGCCTCGACGCCCCCGCCGAGGGCGAAGCCGAACCCGCGGTGGCGTTCTGAGCCGAGGTGCCCGCGGTCAGCGGCCTCCCGGTCCGGAGGAGAACCCGGACCGGGAGGCCGACCCGCACGACGTCGCCCGCGCCATCGCGCTGCGCCAGCTGACGATGGCGCCGCGCACGCGCGCCCAGCTGGCCGAGAAGATGGCCGCCAAGGACGTCCCCGAGCAGGTCGCCACCGACGTCCTCGACCGCTTCGAGGAGGTCGGCCTCGTCGACGACGGCGCCTACGCCGAGGCGTACGTGCACTCCCGCTCGCGCAGCCGCGGCAAGCGCGCCCTGGCGCAGGAGCTGCGCCGCAAGGGCGTGGACGAGGAGACCGCGCGCGACGCCCTGGAGGGCGTCGACGACGCCACCGAGGAGCAGGCGGCGCGCGAGCTCCTGCGCCGTCCCCTGGCCGCCACCCGAGGGCTGGACCGCGCTGCGCGCCAGCGCCGGCTCGCCGGTGTCCTGGCCCGGCGCGGCTACCCGCCGGGCCTCGTCATGCGCCTGGTGCGCGAGGCGATCGGGGAGGACGAGGCCGCTGTGGACGCCGACCCGCTCGACTGACCCCGGCGGGCGCTCTTCGCGCCACCTGGCTAGCCTCCCCGCAGCCCCGACGAGGAGGACCCGTGAGCATCACGTCCCTGCTGGACCTGCACCTGAAGCCGGAGGCCGTCGCCGACGCCCCCGCCGTCCTCACCGAGACCCTCGAGGCCACCCGCGCCTTCGAGGGCAACCTCGGGGTGGACGTCCTGCGCGACGCCGCCGACGAGGCGCACGTGCTGGTGCTGGAGCGCTGGGAGTCCCTGGAGGCCGACGACGCCTACCGCGCCTGGCGCGCCACCCCCGAGGGCGCCTCGCGTCTCGGTGAGCTGCTCAGCGCACCGCCCGTCCTGACGCGGTTCACCACCGACCCCGGCATCTGAGCCCGGGCCCCGGACGGGGCTCACGGCAGGAGGGCCGCCACCCCGTCACNGGCGGCCCTCCTGCCGTGCCTGGGCGAGCAGTCAGGGACGTGTGCCGGTCGTCCGGTCCGCGGCGTCGGTGTCCGTCTGCTGCTCCGCGTCCGGGGCGGTGGACGCGCGGGTCCGTCGCCTGCGGCCCTGCCCGGACATCCGCCGCTGCACCAGCTTCGCCAGCTGCTCCAGCAGCAGGTTGATCGCGATGTAGATCAGGCCGATGACGAAGTACGACTGCAGGCGGTTGTCGAGGAAGCCGCCGAGCTGGTCCGCGATCTTCAGGAGGTCCTCGATCTGGCTGAGCACGATGCTCGCCAGCGCCGTGTCCTTGAGGATGACGATGAGCTGGCTGATGATCGCCGGCAGCATGACGCGCACCGCCTGCGGCAGCTGGATCGTGCGCATGACCTGACCGCGGGTCAGACCCACCGCCAGGCCGGCCTCCACCTGCCCCTTGGGCAGGGACAGGATCCCCGCCCGGGTGATCTCCGAGATGATCACCGAGTTGTACAGGGTGAGAGCGATCACCAGGGTCGTCACCGAGCCCTGGTAGACGTCGAGCGCCCGCATCAGGACGTCGACGTACAGGATCGACACGATGACCGGCAGACCGCGCAGCAGCTCGATGACCCCGATGAGCGGGATCCGGGCCACCCGGCCCAGGCTCAGTCGCGCCGCGGCCAGGGCCAGGCCGATGACCAGGGACAGCACCACCGCGAAGAACGCCGCGCGCAGCGTCACCAGCAGCCCCTCGCCGATGCGCTGCCACACCGCGTCGAACTGCTCGTCGGAGGGGTCGACCAGCGGGCTCCACAGCTCGGCGTCGAGCTGCCCGCGCTCCGCCAGGCGCAGCACGATGAGCGCCACCACGCCCGCGATCACGAGGCCCGCCACGACGCTGGCGATGAACGCGCGCCGCCGGGCCCTGGGGCCCGGTGCGTCGAAGAGGACGGCGGTGGGTTCGCTCACCGGGCCACCGCCGCACGCCGCTCGAACAGCGCCAGCAGCGCGCTCGCCGTGAGGGTCATGACGAGGAAGCCGATCGCCACACCGGTGAGCACGGGCAGCGCCGCGTACCCCTGGGCGCTGGTGAGGCGGTTGTAGACGCTGAACAGGTCCCCGCCGACGCCCAGGGCGCCGACGACCGCCGAGTTCTTGATCATCGCGATGAGGACATTGCCGACGGGCGGCACCACCGCGCGCAGCGCCTGCGGCAGCACGATGAGCCCCAGCGTCTGCGAGAACGTCAACCCGATGGAGCGGGCCGCCTCGGCCTGGCCGGTCGGCACCGTCGCCACCCCGGAGCGCACGGCCTCGCAGACGAACGCCGAGGTGTACAGGACGAGGCCCACCACGCCGAACACGTAGTAGGAGGCGTTGATCCCGACCGCCGGGATGCCGAAGGCCATGGTGAACAGCACGATCGCCAGCGGTGTGTTGCGCAGCCAGGTCACGTAGAAGGTGCCGAAGGCCCGCAGCACCGGCACGGGGGAGATGCGGAAGACGGCGAGCACCGTGCCCCAGACGAGGCTGCCCAGCAGCCCCCAGGCGGCGATGCCGAGGGAGCGCAGGAACCCGCTGGCGAACAGGCCGAGGTTCTCGAGGACGGGGTCCACGGGTGAGGGCCTCCGGGGTGGGGTGGGACACGGAGGAGGACGGCGGCCACGTCGTCGGGGCCCTCGTCCCCCTCCGTGCGATCAGGGGGCGTCTACCCGGAGGGTCAGGCGCAGGGGTCCAGCTCGGGCAGCTCGGGCACCTCGGTGCCCTCGTACTGGCCGGCCGTCGCCGTCCAGGCCTCCTCGTAGGCGCCGCTCTCGGCCATCTCGGTCAGCGACTCGTTGATGAACTCGCAGAAGGCGGTGTTCCCCTTCTCGATGCCGATGCCGTAGGGCTCCTCGGTGAACTGCTCGCCGACGAGCTTGAACTCGCCCTCGTTCTCGGCGACGTAGCCGGTGAGGATGACGTTGTCGGTCGTCAGCGCCTGGACCTGGCCGTTCTGCATCGCGGAGACGCAGTCGTCGTAGACCTCGAAGGTCACGAGCTGGTCGGGGCTGGCCAGGTACTGGCGGATGTTCTCCGCCGGGGTGGAGCCGGTCACCGAGCAGATCTTCACGTCCGGGTTGGCCGCGAGGTCCTCGGGGCCGGTGATCGTCGTGTTGTCGGCGTTCACCATGATCTGCTGCCCGGCCACGTAGTACGGCCCGGCGAAGGTGATCCGCTCCTTGCGCTTGTCGTTGATGGTGTAGGTGGCCACGACCATGTCGACGTCGCCGTTGGCGATGAGGTCCTCGCGGCGGGCGCTGGGCGCCTCCACCCACTCGATGTCCTCCGGGCTCACGCCCATCTGCGCGGCGACGTACTCGGCGACCTCGACGTCGAAGCCGGCGGGGGTCCCCTCGAGGTCGGCCAGGCCGAAACCGGGCTGGTCGAACTTCGTGCCGATGGTGACGGTGCCCGCCTCCTGGACCTCGGCCATCGTCGTGCCGGCCTCGAAGGTGGCGCTGGTGTCCACCTCCGGCTGCGCGACCTCGCCCTCGGCGCCGGTGGAGGCGTCGTCGCCACCGCAGGCGGTGAGCGTGAGCAGGGCGGTCACCGTGGCGGCGAACGCTGCGCTGCGGGTCTTCCTCATGGGGTCCTCCTGGGTCGTGTCGGTCGTGCGGTCGCCGCTGCGGGGCCGGTCGTGACCGGCCCGGACGTCAGTGGGTGAGGATCTTGGACAGGAAGTCCTTGGCGCGCTCGTGCTTCGGGGCGGTGAAGAAGGTCTCCGGCTCGGCGTCCTCGACGATCTGCCCGTCGGCCATGAAGACGACGCGGTCGGCGGCCCGGCGGGCGAAGCCCATCTCGTGCGTGACGACGATCATGGTCATGCCCGACTTCGCCAGCCCCGTCATGACGTCGAGGACCTCGTTGATCATCTCGGGGTCCAGGGCGGAGGTCGGCTCGTCGAAGAGCATGACCTTCGGGTCCATGGCCAGCGCCCGGGCGATGGCCACGCGCTGCTGCTGCCCGCCGGACAGCTGCGCGGGGTACTTGTCGGCCTGGTTGGCCACGCCCACGCGCTCGAGCAGCTCGTCGGCGCGCTTGCGGGCCTGCTCTGCGCTCACCCCGCGCGCCTTCACCGGCCCCAGGGTGACGTTCTCGCGCACGGTCTTGTGGGCGAACAGGTTGAAGGACTGGAAGACCATGCCGACGTCGGCGCGCAGCTTCGCCAGCGCCTTGCCCTCCTGCGGCAGGTCCTCGCCGGCGATGGTGATGCGGCCGGAGTCGATGGTCTCGAGCCGGTTGATCGTGCGGCACAGCGTCGACTTGCCCGAGCCGGAGGGCCCGATGACGACGACGACCTCGCCCTCGGCGACCGTCAGGTCCACGTCGCGCAGCACGTGCAGGGCGCCGAAGTGCTTGTCCACGTGCTCCAGTCGCACCAGCGGCCGGCGCGCGCCGGCGGCGCCGGACGGGGTGGTGGCCGCGGAGGGGTCACTCATGCGGCCAGAACGTACAGGCACCGTGCACGGTGCCCACCGGACGCCCACGGATGCGGGCAGATCGTGACCCGAGCGTGATCTCCGGGCGTTGACCTACCCTGGACGGCGATGAGCACGCCCACCGTCCCCCGCCCGACCGGCCCGCTCGACGCGCCGGTCGGGGCAGCCGCGCCCGAGCAGGCGCCCCGCACCTACCAGGTGCGCACCTTCGGCTGCCAGATGAACGTCCACGACTCCGAGCGCCTGTCCGGGCTGCTGGAGGACGCCGGCTACGTCCGCTTCGACGAAGCGGGCGGCGACGGCCCGGCTGAACCGGACGTCGTCGTGTTCAACACGTGCGCGGTGCGCGAGAACGCCGACAACAAGCTGTACGGCAACCTCGGTCACCTGGCGCCCGTGAAGGAGCGCCGCCCGGGCATGCAGATCGCCGTCGGCGGCTGCCTGGCGCAGAAGGACCGCGGGGAGATCGTCCGCAAGGCGCCGTGGGTGGACGTCGTCTTCGGCACCCACAACGTGGGTTCGCTGCCGGCGCTGCTGGAGCGCGCCCGGCACAACGCGAAGGCCCAGGTGGAGATCCTGGAGTCGCTGGAGGTCTTCCCCTCCACGCTGCCCACCCGCCGCGAGTCGCCCTACGCGGCGTGGGTGTCCGTCTCGGTGGGCTGCAACAACACCTGCACCTTCTGCATCGTGCCGTCGCTGCGCGGCAAGGAGAAGGACCGCCGCCCCGGCGACGTGCTCGCCGAGGTCGAGGCGCTGGTGTCCGAGGGCGTGCTCGAGGTGACGCTGCTGGGGCAGAACGTCAACACCTACGGTGTGGAGTTCGGCGACAAGCTCGCCTTCGGCAAGCTGCTGCGCGCCACCGGCGGCATCGCCGGCCTGGAGCGGGTCCGCTTCACCAGCCCGCACCCGTCCAGCTTCACCAGCGACGTCATCGACGCCATGGCCGAGACGCCCAACGTCATGCCGAGCCTGCACATGCCGTTGCAGTCCGGTTCCGACCGCGTGCTCAAGGCCATGCGCCGCTCGTACCGGCGCACCCGCTTCCTCTCCATCCTGGAGGAGGTGCGCGGGCGCATCCCCGACGCGGCGATCACCACCGACATCATCGTCGGCTTCCCCGGCGAGACGGAGGAGGACTTCCAGCAGACGCTGGAGGTCGTCGCCGAGGCCCGCTTCGCCAGCGCCTTCACGTTCCAGTACTCCCCGCGGCCGGGCACGCCGGCCGCCACCATGGGCGATCAGGTGCCCAAGGCCGTGGTGCAGGAGCGCTACGAGCGGCTCACCGCGCTGCAGGACGAGATCGCCTACGCCGAGAACCGCGCCCAGGTGGGCCGCACCTACGAGGTGCTCGTCGCCGAGGGCGAGGGCCGCAAGGACGCCGCCACGCAGCGGCTGTCGGGGCGCGCCCCGGACAACCGGCTCGTGCACTTCTCGCTGCCCGAGGGGACGACCGCGCCCCGCCCCGGGGACGTCGCCACGGTCACGATCAGCCGCGGTGCCCCGCACTACCTCGAGGCCGACGCCACCGAGACCTTCGCGGTGCGGCGCACCCGCGCCGGGGACGCGTGGGAGGCCCGCCAGGCGCGACCCGAGCCCGCTGCGGCCACCGGCCCGCGGCCCGTCGGGCTGGGGCTGCCCACGATCCGCCGGCGCTGAGGCCGAGCCCGCCGACGCACGAGGGCCCCGCACCGGACGGTGCGGGGCCCTCGTGCGCGTCCTGCCGGTGTCACATCGGCGGTGGCGTGGCCGGGCCCGGCTCGGGGTCCGGGCCCGGCGTGGGGCCGGGGTCCGGCTGCGGCGGCTGGCCCGGCGTGCCCGGTTGCGGAACCGGGCTCGGCGGCTGCGGCGTGGTCGGCGGTGTGGTGGGGATCGTCATCTCGTCCTCCCGAGGTGTCGGACGTGCTCGTTCCCGTGCGGATCGTGCTCCCGGTGCGCTCGCCTCAGCGGGCGGGACCGGACATCGGCGTGCCGTCGGTGCGCGTGCCGCCGCGCATCGGCGTGCCCCAGCCCTCGAAGCCGGGACGCACACCGGCGGCTCGCTGCCAGCCCGTCTGCGCGACCTTCGTCGCGCGGTCCAGCGGGCCGGCGTAGCGGCCCTCGGTGCGCTCGTTGACGAACGTCGTGGCCCTGCGGAAGACGGTGTCGGCCTGCTGGGAGTGCTGTCCCGCGAACTCCCCCGCCCGGGTGCGGGCCTGCTCCGCTGCGACGCGGGCCTGCTCCACGGCCTCGTCCAGCTTCAGCCCCAGGTACTTCATGGTGCCCACGGCTCCTCCTCGTTCCTCGCGTCCGTGCAGCGTCCGTGCAGCGTCCGTGCAGCGTCCGTGCCGCGTCCACTGTCTGCCACCATCGGCCCGTGGGCCAGTCGAGATCACCGCACCCGACCGCGACGCCCGTGGTCGCGGTGGTCGGCCCCACCGCCTCCGGCAAGTCCGACGTCGCGGTGGCGCTGGCGCACCTGCTGCCCGGTGGGGCGGAGGTCGTCAACGCCGACGCCATGCAGCTGTACCGGGGCATGGACGTCGGCACCGCCAAGCTGACCGCCGCGGAGATGCGCGGCGTGCCGCACCACCTGCTCGACGTGCTGGAGGTGACCGAGGCCGCCGACGTCGCCAGCTACCAGCGCCTGGCCCGCACCGCGTTCGAGGAGATCGCCGCCCGTGGCCGGACCCCGCTGCTGGTCGGCGGGTCGGGGCTGTACGTGCGCGCCGCCCTGGACGAGATGCGCTTCCCCGGCACCGACGCCGCCGTGCGGGCCCGGTGGGAGGCGCGCCTGGCCGAGGTGGGGCCGCAGCGGCTGCACGCCGAGCTGGCCGCGCGCGACCCGGCCGCTGCGGCGGCGATCCTGCCCTCCAACGGCCGCCGCATCGTGCGCGCGCTGGAGGTGGGGGAGATCACCGGCGAGCCGTTCGCCGCGTCCCTGCCCGAGCAGCGCTACGTGCGCCCGGCCGTGCAGGTCGGTCTGGCCGTGCCGCGCGAGCAGCTCGACGCCCGCATCGACGCCCGGGTGCGGCGCATGTGGGACGCCGGCCTCGTCGAGGAGGTGCGCCGGCTGGAGGCCGCCGGGCTGCGCGAGGGCCTGACCGCATCCCGCGCGCTCGGCTACGCGCAGGTCCTCGACGCCCTGGACGGCACCACCACCGAGGCCGAGGCCGCCGAGCTGACCGCCCGGCTGACGCGCCGCTTCGCCCGCAAGCAGGAGTCGTGGTTCCGCCGCGACGGGCGGGTGCGCTGGCTCGACGCCCCCGACGGCGCAGACCCCCGCGAGCTGGCCGAGCGGGTGCTCGACCTGCTGGCCGTAGAGTCGGCCGCGTGAGCGAGCAGAGCCCCGCCGGCGGCGCCGGCACCAGCGGCAGCGCCTTCACCAAGGGCCACGGCACCGAGAACGACTTCGTCCTCGTCGCCGACCCCGAGGGGACCTGGGACCCCTCCCCGGACGTCGTCGCGCGCCTGTGCGACCGGCGCGCCGGGATCGGCGGCGACGGCCTGATCCGCGCCGTGCGCTGCGCCGCCCTGCCCGCGGGCGTGCACCTCGCCGGTCAGGCGGAGTGGTTCATGGACTACCGCAACGCCGACGGCTCGGTCGCCGAGATGTGCGGCAACGGCGTGCGGGTGTTCGCCGAGTTCCTGCTCACCGAGGGTCACCTGCCCGCCGAGGCGGGGGACGGTCGCTGGTTCAGCGTCGGCACCCGGGCCGGGCTGAAGCGGCTGCGCCGCGAACCCGACGGGCGCTGGACCGCCGACATGGGCCCCTGGCGCCTGACCGGCGGGGAGCGCGCGTTGGCCGACGGCTCCGACGCCCGGGTCGCCGTGGCGGGCCTGGACGGCGTGGTGCGCCCGGCGCTGTCGGTGGACCTGGGCAACCCGCACACCGTCGTCGCGCTCGCCGAGGCCTCGGAACTGGTCCACGCCGACCTCGTGCACGCCCCGCAGGTGGACCCCGCGCCCCCGCACGGCACCAACGTCGAGCTCGTCGTGCCGCTGCTCGCGGTGGACGTCACCGGCGACCACGTCGCCGACATCGGCGACGTGCGCATGCGGGTGCACGAGCGCGGCGTGGGGGAGACCCGCTCCTGCGGCACGGGCGCGTGCGCGGCGGCGCTGGCCACCCGCGCCTGGGCGGGGCCCGGCTCGCCGGACGTGTGGCGGGTGGAGGTGCCCGGCGGCGAGGTCGTCGTCACCGTCGGGCGGGGCTCCACCCTGGTGGAGGGCACCGTCTGGCTGACCGGGCCGGCCGTGCTGGTCGCGACGGGCAGGCTGGCGCCGCAGCTGCTGACCGAACCCGCCTGAGGTCCGTCGGGGCCCGACCGGACCCCGACCGGACCCGGACGGGCTCGCTCAGCCGCGCCGCACGGTCAGCACCCGGAAGCCCTTCGAGGACGTCGTGCGCGTCGTCCCCGCCCCCGGCAGCACGGACGGCAGCTGCGCGTCCAGCCACCGGTGCAGGGAGTCCGCGCCGAGGTTCTTCTGCACCACCAGGTGCGCCTCGCCGCCGGGGGCCAGGCGCGGCAGCCAGCGCAGCAGCAGCGCGTGCAGGGCCTCCTTGCCCACCCGGATCGGCGGGTTGGACCACACCCGCTCGAACGCCACGTCGTCCGGCACCTCGTCGGGCAGGCACGCGCGCACCTCGACGCCCAGGCGCTGCGCGTTGCCCCGCAGCAGGTGCAGGGCCCGCTCGTTGACGTCCACCGCCCACACCCGCCGCCGCGGCTGGCGCAGCGCCAGCGTCAGCGCCACCGGTCCCCACCCGCAGCCGAGGTCCAGCACGTCGCCGGTGGCGTCCGGCTCGTCGGGCACGAGCGGCAGCAGCACCGCGGTGCCCGGGTCGACGCGCTCGGCGCTGAAGACGCCCGGCGCCGTCTGCACCGCCACCTCCCGCCCCGCCAGCCGCACACGCACCTCGCGCCGTTCGTCCGGGGCGGCCGGCCGGGCCGTGAAGTAGTGCTCGCCGTCCTGCTGCTGCGTCCCGCTGCTGACCACGCGACGAGGGTAGGGCGCGGCGGGGGCCGTCCCGGAGCCCCGGCGCGCCGCGCGGAATTGCGTGGACCCCCGGGTCGTTGAGCTGGATGCTGGTACCTCGACCCGTGAGGGACCGCACGACCTGGGAGGTCCATGAACCACCGTTCCTCGCCGGCCCGCCCGTCCGCGACGCAGCAGTCGCCGGGCACCGCGCACGACGACCTGCACGAGACCGTGCCGGGCGACGCGCGCGAGGTGGACCGCGACACCGATTTCGACCGCGCCCTGGCCCGCATCCTCGCCGGCCACGACACGGCGGTCCCGACGAGTGGTGGCGAGGCGGCGGACGAGCGCGACTACGACGGCGACCAGCTCGACCTGGCCGACCGCCGCGCGCTGCGCCGCGCCGCCGGGCTGTCCACCGAACTGGCCGACGTCACCGAGGTCGAGTACCGGCAGCTCCGCCTGGAGCGCGTCGTCCTCGCCGGGGTCTGGTCCAGCGCCGACTCCAGCCGCCAGGAGGCGGAGGTCTCCCTGCAGGAGCTCTCGGCGCTCGCGGCGACCGCCGGCTCCGACGTCCTCGCCGGCGTCCTGCAGCGGCGCAGCAACCCCGACCCCGCCAGCTACCTGGGCGCGGGCAAGGCCGCCGCGCTGGCGGACCTCGTCGCCGCCGAGGGCGCCGACACCGTCGTGTGCGACGGCGAGCTGACCGCGTCGCAGCGGCGCGGGCTGGAGGACATCGTCAAGGTCAAGGTCGTCGACCGCACGGCCGTGATCCTCGACATCTTCGCCCAGCACGCCAAGAGCCGGGAGGGCAAGGCGCAGGTCGAGCTCGCCCAGCTCGACTACCTGTTGCCGCGCCTGCGCGGCTGGGGCGAGTCGATGTCCCGCCAGGCCGGTGGCCGCGTCGCCGGCGGTGCGGGGATCGGCTCGCGCGGTCCCGGTGAGACGAAGATCGAGCTGGACCGCCGCCGCATCCGCTCCCGCATGGCCAAGCTGCGCCGGGAGATCCGCGGCATGGGCACGGCTCGCGACGCCAAGCGCTCCCTGCGCGTGGCGCGCGCGGTGCCGTCGGTCTCGATCGCCGGTTACACCAACGCGGGCAAGTCCTCGCTGCTGAACCGCCTCACCGGGGCGGGGGTGCTCGTGGAGGACGCGCTGTTCGCCACCCTGGACCCCACGGTCCGGCGCGCGCAGACGCCCGAGGGGCGGCCCTACACGCTGGCCGACACCGTCGGTTTCGTGCGGCAGCTGCCGCACCAGCTCGTGGAGGCGTTCCGCTCCACCCTGGAGGAGGTCGCCGAGGCCGACCTCGTCCTGCACGTCGTCGACGGCTCCCACCCCGACCCCGAGGGGCAGCTGGCGGCGGTGCGCACGGTGCTCGCCGAGGTGGGCGCCGACAAGGTGACGGAGCTGGTGGCGGTCAACAAGTGCGACGTGGCCGACCCGGAGGTGCTGCAGCGCCTGCTCGCCCGCGAGCGCGGCGCCGTCGTCGTCTCCGCCCGCACCGGCGAGGGGGTCGAGCAGCTGCGCGAGCGCATCGCGGAGCTGCTGCCCGTGCCGGACGTCGAGGTCGAGGTGTGCGTGCCGTACGACCGCGGCGAGCTGGTGCACCGGGTGCACACCACCGGCCAGGTCCTCGTGGAGGAGCACACCGCCTCCGGCACCCGGCTCCGGGCACGGGTGCGACCGCGCCTGGCCGCCGAGCTGGGGCCGTACCGGCTCAGCGCCGCGCGCGCCTGAGCCGCGCTCTCCACAGCACCGCGCGCCCGGGGACCCCGGGCGCGCGGTGTGGACGGTGGCGGGAGGACCACCCCTCGTCGGCGAGGATGGTCCGGTGAGCGCGCCCAGCACCGAGCAGGTCCACGAGGAGGCCGGTGCGTCCGGCGAGGCCGGTGCGTCCGGCGAGGCCGGTGCGTCCGGCGAGGCCGGGGGTGCCGGCGCCGCCGAGCTGCTGGGCGTCGTCGTGGACGCGCTCGGCGGGCAGCGCCGCGACGGGCAGGCCCGGATGGCTCGCGCGGTCGCCGAGGCCGTGCGCGACGAGCGGCACCTGCTCGTGCAGGCCGGCACCGGCACCGGCAAGTCCATGGCCTACCTGGTGCCCGCCGTCGCCCACGCCGTGCGCGAGCGCTCCCGCGTGGTCGTCACCACCGCCACCCTCGCCCTGCAGGCGCAGGTCGTCGAACGGGACCTCCCGCGCCTGGCGCGCGCCCTGGCTCCCGAGCTGGGCCGGGAGCCCACCTGGGAGCTGCTGAAGGGCCGCGCGAACTACGTGTGCCGCAACAAGCTCGACGGCGGTTTCCCCGCCGACGAGGCCGCGCTCTTCGACGTGGCCGCCCCCGCGGGCGAGCCCGGGGCGGGCAGCTCCGACTCCGGCCGGCTCGGACGGGAGGTGGTGCGCCTGCGCGAGTGGGCCGCGACCACCCGCACCGGTGACCGCGACGAGCTGGAGCCCGGCGTGGGCGACCGCGCCTGGCGGCAGGTGTCCGTCTCGGCGCGCGAGTGCCTGGGCGGGCAGCGCTGCCCCGTGGCCGCCGAGTGCTTCTCGGAGCGGGTTCGCGCGAGGGCGCGGGAGGTCGACGTCGTCGTCACCAACCACGCCATGACGGCGATCGACGCCCTGGAGGGCTCCGGCCAGCTGCTGCCCGAGCACGACGTCCTCGTCGTCGACGAGGCCCACGAGCTCGCCGACCGCGTCACCGCGGTCGCCACCGCGGAGCTCTCCGGCACGGTCCTGAGCGCCGCGGCCCGCCGGCTGCGGCGCTCGGCGGGCGTCGTCGGCGAGGCGCTGGAGGACGCCGGGGTAGCGCTGGACGCCGCGCTGCAGGACAGCGCCCCCGGGCGGCTGGACACCTGGCCGGCGGCCCTGGCCACCGCCGTGACCGCCGTGCGCGACGGCGCCCGCACCGCCCTGAGCGACCTCAAGGTCGCCTCCGACGGCGCCGCGAAGGAGGAGGACGCCGAGACCCGCGGTGCCCGCCACCTGGCGCGCGCGGCCGTGCAGGAGGTGTTCACCGTCGCCGAGCGCCTCGCGGAGGGCTCCGAGCACGACGTCGCCTGGATCACCGCGGGCGGCCCCGGCGGACGAGGCCCCTCGCTGCACGTGGCGCCGCTGTCGGTGGCCGGTCTCCTGCGCGAGCGCGTGTTCACCGACCGCACCGTCGTGGCCACCTCCGCCACCCTCACCCTCGGCGGTTCCTTCGACCCGGTCGCCGGTTCCTTCGGGCTGCGCCGGGGCGAGGGGGAGCGGTCCGGCTGGACGGGGCTCGACGTCGGCAGCCCCTTCGACTACCCCCGCCAGGGCATCCTCTACGTGGCCCGGCACCTGCCTCCCCCCGGGCGCACCGGCCCGCCGGACGCCGTCCTCGACGAGCTGGCCTCCCTCGTCGACGCCGCCGGCGGGCGCACCCTCGGGCTGTTCTCCTCCCGCCGCGCCGCGGAGGAGGCCGCCGCCGGGGTGCGCGAGCGCACCGGGCGCACCGTGCTGTGCCAGGGCGACGACCGGCTGCCGCGCCTGGTGCGCCGCTTCGCCGAGGAGCCGGCGACGTCGCTGTTCGGCACCCTGTCGCTGTGGCAGGGCGTCGACGTCCCCGGCGCCAGCTGCCAGCTCGTCGTCATCGACCGCATCCCCTTCCCGCGCCCGGACGACCCGCTGATGTCCGCGCGCGCACGCGCCGTGGACGGCGCCGGCGGCAACGGGTTCCTCACCGTCTCCGCCGCCCACGCCGCCGTGCGCCTGGCCCAGGGCGCGGGGCGCCTGGTGCGCGCCGCGGGCGACCGCGGCGTCGTGGCCGTCCTCGACCCCCGGCTGGCCACCGCCCGCTACGGCGGCTTCCTGCGCGGCAGCCTGCCGGCCTTCTGGGTGACGGACTCCCCCGACGTGGTGAGGCGGGCCCTGCACCGGCTGGACGCGGCCGCCGCTGCACCGGCCGGGTGACGCTCGCCGCCGTACCGGGGGTGGGTGCTGCCCCGAGGACCCGCGCCTGGCATCCTCACCCCGTGGCCACCGTCGGCTTCCTCCACACCGCGCACGCGCACGTGCGCACCTTCAGGGACCTCCTGCACCAGCGCGACGAGACCGTCGCCGGCCTGCACCTCGTGGACACCGGGCTGCTCGCCGCCGCCCGCGCACGCGGCGCGGCGAGCGTGCGGGACGCGCTGGCGGACCGCCTGCGCCGCCTGGTCGCCGAGGGCGCCGAGCTGGTGCTGACCACGTGCTCGGAGACCGGCCCCGAGGCCGAGCGCGTCGGGGCCGAGGTCGGCGTGCGGGTGCTGCGCGTGGACCGGCCCATGGCCGAGGCCGCGGTCCTGGCCGGACGGCGCATCGCCCTCGTCAGCTCCCTGGACGACGCGGCCGCCGCGCTGCGGCCGCTGCTGCACGAGTCCGCGGCCGCCACCGGCCGCGAGGTGCAGCTCGTCGAGGTCCGCTGCCTGGACGCGTGGCCCTCCTTCGAGTCCGGGGACCTGGAGACGTACTCGGCCAGCGTCGCCGACACCGTGCGGCGCGAGGTGCGCGCCCTCCGGCCGCCGGTGGACGTCGTCGTGCTGGCGCAGGCCAGCATGATCGGTGCCGCTCCGCTGCTGCGGGACCTGGACCTGCCCGTCCTCACCTCCCCGCGCCTGGCCGTCGAGGCGGTGGTGGAGATGGTGGTCCCCATCGGTCGCTAGGTGCACCGGCCGCCGGGGCCGGTCGCGCGCAGGCGCCCTGTGGCGCGTTTCGGTGCGCGGTGCACCGGGTAGCTGAGGACTGGGGACCGCGGAGCGGACCCCACGGTCGCCTACGGCCGTCCCCCCGAGCACCGCGGCACCGAGCCGCCCAGGAGGACCCGTGGACCCCACTGCTGCTCGCCCGGAACGCCTCGAACCGGGCGGTGCCCGCGTGCTCCCCGGGGACCGCGTCCGGCTGGCCCTGCCGGCGGGCGCCGAGGCGCTCGGCCGGGCGCGTCGCTTCGTGCGCCTGTACGCCCAGCAGTGCGGGGTGGACGAGGAGCGCGCGGACGACCTCGTGCAGGCCGCCGCCGAGCTGCTCGGCGCGGAGGGTGCCGTGGAGCAGTTGCAGGCGGTGGAGGTGCGTGAGCTCCCCGACGGGATCACCGTGGTCCTCGACCTCGCCGGTCTGGAGGAGGTGCTCGTGCGGGACGAGGCGGCCGCGCTGCTGTCCGCCCTGACCCGGGACTGGGGCTGGTACCGCGTCCCCGGAGCCCTGCAGGTGTGGTGCGAGGTGGGCGCCGGCGGGGAGGGCCCGCTCGCCGGCTGAGTGGCCGGCGCCCCCCCCCGGGGCGCGACCGGTGGTGCGGGCGCCTACAGGCTGCGCAGCACCGCCGTCACGCGCCCGAGGACGACGGCCTCGTCGCCGTCGATGGGCTCGTAGAGGTCGTTGCGCGGCAGCAGCTTGACGTGGCCGTCGCGCCGCTGGAGCACCTTGACCGTGGCCTCCCCGTCGATCATGGCCGCGACCACGTCGCCGTTCTCGGCGGTGGGCTGCTGGCGCACCACGACCCAGTCGCCGTCGCAGATGGCCGCGTCGACCATGGAGTCGCCCACGACGCGCAGCATGAAGTGCTGGCCGGCGCCCACCAGCTGCGCGGGCAGCGGGAAGACCTCCTCCACCAGCTGCTCGGCGAGGATCGGCCCGCCGGCCGCGATGCGCCCCACCACCGGCACGTACGCCGTGGCGGGGCGCTCGTCGGCGGCCGTGTCCTCGCCCCCGGTGAGCACGCCGTGCGCAGGACCGGGGCCGACGACCTCCAGCGTGCGCGGGCGGCGGGGGTCCTTGCGCAGGTACCCCAGGCGCTCGAGCGTCTTGACCTGGTGCGCGACGCTGCTGGGGCTGGTCAGCCCGACGGCCTGCCCGATCTCGCGCATGCTCGGCGGGTACCCGCGGCGCTCGACCGCCTCGCGGATCGTCTCGAGCACCCGGCGCTGACGGGGCGTCAGGCCCGTCCCGTCCAGCGGGCCGTCGGGCAGGGGGCGCGCGGACGCCGCGGCCCCGTCCCGGCCGTCGTGGTCCGCCCCGTCCAGCACGTCCGTCACGTCCGCTCCCGTCGTCGCGGCCGCGGCGTCCCGCGGCTGCGATCACGCTACCGGTGGCGGACGCCGACCTCAAACACGTGTTCGAACGCGTCGATGCCGCGCGTGCGGCCCGCGCGGTCGAGGTGCGTGTCGGCGGCGGGTGGCAGCGTGCGCGCCGCACGCCGCGCCCCCGGGTCGCCGCGGTCGCCCGCAGGGGTGGTGCGCGGTGCGGGTGGCGGTGTAGAACAGCCCCGCCGGGTCGAACACCCGTTCGAACCGGCTCCCGAGCCGGAGGTCCTCCCCGTGAGCAGCACCGCCCTCGCCCCCGTCCCGGCGGCACCGTCCCGCCGGTCCGCCCGCCGCCCCGCCCGCCTCGTGCCGCACCCCCGCCGCGCCGCGGCCCGCGCGGGTGCCCGCACCAGCCCGCCCGTGCCGCGACGCCGTCCGGCCGCCGCCCCGGTCCGGCGGCCGCTGCGGCTGACCCGCCGCGGGCGCCTGGGCGTGACCTGCACGGCGGCCGGTGCGCTGGCGGGGGTGGCGCTGGCGGTGGCGGCCGCGGTGGGAGAGCCCGCCGCCGCCGGCGGTCCCGGCGGTGCCGCGGCCCCCGCGCCCCTCGTGATGACCGTGCTGCCGGGGCAGACCCTCTCGCAGATCGCCGCCGAGCTGGCCCCGGGGGAGGACTGGCGAGACGTCGCCGCCGAGATCGCCGAGGTCAACGGACTGCCCTCCCAGGCCCTGCGCGCGGGCCAGCGGCTGACCCTGCCCGCGGTGGACTGAGCGGAGGGCCGAGCGGTGGGCCCAGCGGAGGGCCGAGGCGCGCAGCGCGCCCTGCCCGGGCCCCGCAGCGGCCGGGGTCGCGTCCACAGCGCCCCGGTGCGGCTTGCCGACGCCGACACCGGCGACGTACCGTCACCCCACGATCAGGACCCCGGCCCGCCGCCGGGCGCCGCGTGGGAGGGACCTGGGGTGCACTGCCCGTTCTGCCGGCACGCCGATTCGCGCGTGGTCGACTCGCGGACGACCGAGGACGGCAGCAGCATCCGCCGGCGCCGCCAGTGCCCGAACTGCTCCAAGCGCTTCACCACGCTGGAGACCGCGAGCCTGTCGGTGGTGAAGCGCTCGGGCGCCGCCGAGCCGTTCAGCCGCGCGAAGATCGCCAGCGGTGTCCGCAAGGCCTGCCAGGGACGCCCGGTCAGCGAGGACGACATCGCCCTGCTGGCGCACCGGGTCGAGGAGGCCGTGCGCGCCCAGGGCGCCGCGGAGATCGACGCCCACCAGGTCGGCCTGGCGACCCTGCCGTTCCTGCGGGAGCTGGACGAGGTCGCCTACCTGCGCTTCGCCTCCGTGTACCAGGCGTTCGACTCGCTGGCCGACTTCGAGGCCGCCATCGAGCAGCTGCGCGCCGAGCGCCTCGCGCAGCTGGAGCGCACCACCGGCTGACCCGAGGGTCCCGCGTCAGCGCCAGCCGGCGCCACCCGGCACCGGGTGCGCGGGATGGCGGGCGAGAATGGGCCCATGCTGGATCCCAGGTCGCTGTACTCGCTCGAGGGCACCCCGCCCGTGCTGGTGGAGCCGCACCTCGTCGTGGCGCTGTCCGGTTTCATCGACGCCGGCGCCGCCGTGCGGCTGGCCGTGGAGCACCTGCGCGAGGTGTGCACCTCCGAGGTCGTCGCCGTCTTCGACGTCGACCAGCTGCACGACTACCGCGCCCGGCGGCCGACCATGACGTTCGCGGGCGACCACTGGGCGGACTACGCGGCACCGGTCCTGCAGCTCGAGGTGCTGCGCGACGCCGAGGGCTCGGCGCTGCTGCTGCTGAGCGGGCCGGAACCGGACGTGCAGTGGGAGCGGTTCACCCGCGCCGCGTGGCTGCTGGCCGACGACCTCGGCGTCGGGCGCACCATCGTGCTCACCGCCGCCCCCACCGCCGTGCCGCACACCCGCCCCAGCGGCGTGACGGCCAGCGCCAGCCGGCCCGAGCTGCTGGAGGGCTACCGCACGTGGGACGTGGAGGCACAGGTGCCCGGCAACGCGGCGGCGCTGCTGCACCTGCGCGGGGCGCAGGCCGGCCACGACGTGCTCTCGGTGCTGGCCCACGTGCCGCACTACCTGGCGGGCAACGACTACCCCGACGCCGCGGCGGTGCTCGTGCGCACCCTGGCGGGGGAGACGGGCCTGCAGCTGCCCGTCGAGCCGCTGCTGGAGGCGGCCTCCGCCACCCGGGTGGAGGTCGACGCGCAGGTCGCCGACTCGCCGGAGGCCGCCGCGGTCGTGCACGCGCTCGAGGAGCAGTACGACGCGCAGGGCGAGGAGGGGTCGGGTACCGGGGCGGCCAGCGCCTTCCTGCCCACCGCCGAGGAGCTCGGCGCGGAGTTCGAGCGCTTCCTGGCGGGGCGCGAGCAGGAGCCCGGCGAGGACTGAGACGGTCCGGCCGGGCGCCGCGCGGCGCCCGGCCGCTCCGCCGCTCGTTCAGCCGGCCGCGGTGCGGGTGGTGCCGGCCGTGCCGGTGCTGCCGCCCGGCGCGCCCGAGAGGTGGTGCAGGAGCGCCCGCCCGTACGCGTCCGCCGGGTCGGGCGCCTCGAAGGCGTCGGCGCCGCGCTCGTCCAGCAGCAGCACGCGGTGCACGACACCGTCGCCCACGTCACGCCGCTCGAGGCGGGTGAAGCGCTCGCCCAGCAGCTCGCGCAGCTGGTGCTCGGCCGGGAGCCAGCACGCCTCGGGCTGCTCCACGGAGTCCAGCGCCCACTCGGTGGTGCCGTTGAAGCCGATGATCCGGCCCGAGGGGTGCTCGTGCACCTCCGCGGTCATCTCGCTGAGCGTGAACACGTCCTCGTCCATGCCCCGGTGCGGGATGAGGAACCTGTCGCCCGGGGCCGGGTGCCACTCCAGTCCGGCGTCCTTCAGCTGCAGCGCGAGATCGACGGAGATCACCGGTCAAGCATGGCCCCCGGCCGCCGCGAGCGCGAGGCGGCGGGAGTCAGCGCTGCGAGAGGCGCACCAGCATCTTGCCGGTGTTCTCCCCGCGCAGCAGGCCGATCAGGGCCGCCGGTGCGGCCTCGACGCCCTCGCGGACGGTCTCGCGGAAGACGATCCTGCCGTCGGCGAGCCAGCCGCCGACCTCGCGCTCGAAGTCCGCTCGGCGCTCGGCGTGGTCGCCGACGATGAAGCCCTGCAGCCGCAGCCGCTTGCCGACCACGGAGAACAGGTTGCGCGGCCCGGGCGGCGCGGAGCCCAGGTCGCGCGGGGAGTTGTAGGCGGACACGCTGCCGCACAGCGCGAAGCGGGCGAAGTCGTTGGCCACCGCGATCGCCGCCTCCAGGTGGTCGCCGCCGACGTTGTCGAAGTAGACGTCGACCCCGCCGGGCGCGGCCTCGGCCAGGGAGTCCAGGACGGGCCGCTCGCGGTAGTCCAGGCCCGCGTCGAAGCCGAGGTCCTCCGTCAGGTGCCGCGCCTTCTCCGGCCCGCCCGCGCTGCCGACGACGCGCCCGGCGCCGCGCAGCCTCGCGAACTGCCCCACGAGGCTGCCCACGGCGCCGGCGGCGCCGGAGACGAACACCGTCTCGCCCTCGCGCATCGACGCCACGTCCAGCAACCCCACCCAGGCCGTCATGCCGACCATGCCCAGCGGGCCCAGCGCGGCCGTCTCGGGCACGCCCGCGGGCAGGTCCAGGCGGCGCACCGCCGCGGCGGGCAGCACCGCGTGCGTGCGCCAGCCCAGCCCGTGCAGCACGAGGTCGCCGGGGGAGAAGCCGTCCGCGCGCGAGTCCTCCACGACACCGACGGCCGCGCCGTCGAGGGGCCGGCCCAGCTGGTACGGCGGCACGTAGCTGGGCACGTCGTCCATGCGCGGGCGCATGTAGGGGTCCACGGACATGACGAGGGTGCGCACCAGCAGCTGCCCCTCGCCGGGGGCGGGCAGCTCGACGGTGGCGAGGTCGAAGTCGTCGGGGACGGGCTCGCCGTGCGGGCGGCGGACCAGGCGGATCTCTCGGGCGTTCACACCCCCAGCCTCTCCCCGCCGTGCCGCTCGGCGCGCGGCGGGGTAGACACGTCCCCGGACGAGGTCCCGCCGCCGGCGGGACCGGCAGGCACGACGGAGGGACGGACGACGATGGACACGCAGGTCGCGCGCGAACGGCTGCTCGAGTTGCGGCGCGAGCTGCAGGAGACGATCGAGGGCGTCACCTCCCGCATGGAGAACGGCGTCACGGCGGACCTGCCCACCGGCGGGCACGACTTCGGCGACGAGGGCGCCCACGAGCAGCAGGCCGCGGAGCAGGAGGGCCTGCTGGACGGCGCGCGCCGCCGCCTTCAGAGCGTGGAGGACGCCCTGAAGCGCATCGAGGACGGCACCTACGGCGTCTCGGTGGTCTCCGGCAAGCCCATCCCGGACGAGCGGCTCGAGGCGCGCCCGGACGCCGTCACGCTGGCGGACGAGGAGCTCTGAGGGGCGGGGTCCCGCCCCGCCGGGGGCGGCACCGGGGTCAGGGCAGGACCGCGCCCGGCGCCAGGTCGTCGCCGGGCGGTCCGCCGTCCACGGCGGCCAGGACCTCCAGCGCCTCCAGGCGCACCGGCCCGGAGGTGGTGAGGAAGGCCGTGTCGGCCGCGTCGCGGCCCCCGGTGATGCGCACCAGCCCTTGGCGCGGCGCCAGCCGGGTGGCGTCGACGACCTCCCAGGCGTCCACCGGGGCCGCCTCCACCACGGCGTGCAGGTCCATCGGGGCCAGGCCGGGCGCGTAGACGGCGCACACCCGGGCCGGCACGTCCAGGGCCCGCAGCAGGGCCGCGGTCAGGTGGGCGAAGTCCCGGCACACGCCCCGCCGCGCCACGAGGGTGTCCACCGCGGTGTCCGCGGGACTGCTGGAGCCGGGTGCGTACTCCAGGGCGCCGTGCACCCAGGCGGCCACCGCCGCGGGCAGCCGTTCGCGCGGCACGGCGCCGAACTCGCGGGCGGCGAGGGTGCCGAGCAGGTCGGCGGGGCAGTAGCGGCTGGGGCGGGTCAGCTCCCACCGCTCCAGGGGCGTCAGCGGCTGCGCGCGGCGCCGCTCCACGCGCACCGTGGCGGCGTACTCCACCGTCGTGCGGCCGGCGGGGAGGGTGAGCCCGTGCAGGAGCGTGCCGCCGCCGGCCTCGAGGGCGGTGGCTCCCACGGCGCCGTCCGGCCCGTCCACGCGCAGCGACTCGGTCAGCACCCGCACCCCGGGGCGGCGGGCCACGGCGACGCCGAGCGCCGCCTCGGACGGTGTGTCCGCCGCGAGGTGCAGCCTGGCGCGCACGGAGGTCGTGGGGGCGGCGCGGTCCGGCACGCGGGCAGTGTGCCCGACGCCGGTGCGCCGCCCCGGGTGCGGGCCCGCGCGCCGCGGCCTAGCGTCGGAGTCGTGCACGCAGCGATCGCCGGAGCCCACGGACAGGTGGCCCGCTTCCTCACCCGAGCGCTCGCCGAGCGCGGCGACCGGGTGACGGGGCTGGTCCGCAACCCCGACCACGTGGCGGACGTCACCGCCGACGGCGCCCGCGCCGTCCTCGCCGACCTGGAGTCCGCCACCGCGGACGAGGTGGCGGAGCAGCTGCGGGGGGTGGACGCCGTGGTGTTCGCCGCGGGCGCCGGTCCGGGCAGCGGCGCGGCGCGCAAGGACTCCGTGGACCGGGCGGCGGCGGTGCTGCTGGCGGACGCCGCGCAGCGGGCGGGCGTGCGCGACTACCTGCTGGTCTCGTCCTTCGGGGTGGACGCCGTGCGCGACGGCGCCGTGCCCGAGGGGGTCGACGAGGTGTTCGTGGCGTACCTGCGCGCGAAGCTGGCCGCCGAGGAGGAGCTGCTGGCCCGCGCGTCCGCCCCGGACGGGTTGCGGGTGACGGTGCTGCGACCGGGCGGGCTGACGGACGACGCCCCCACAGGCCGGGTGCGGCTGGAGCGCTCCGTGGAGCGCGGCAGCGTGCCGCGCGCCGACGTGGCCGCCGTGTGCGCGGCGCTGCTGGAGCGGCCGGCGCCGCCCGGTGGCCGGGTGCTGGAGCTGGTGGGCGGCGAGGACGCGGTGCCCGACGCGGTGGCGCGCGCGGTGGAGGCGGGTCGGGCCGGCTCCGGGGGTGCGACAGACTAGGCGGTCACACCGCTCGTGACCGCTGGAGGAACCGTGCCCGCCCTGCGCCCCGCCCCTCGCGCGCTCCTGCTGGAGAACATCCACGCCGACGCGCGGACCCTGCTGTCCGAGGCCGGGTGGGAGGTCGAGACGGTCGCCGGCGCCCTGTCCGAGGCCGAGCTGGTCGAGCGCCTCGACGGCGTGCAGCTGCTGGGCATCCGCTCGACCACGCACGTGACCGAGAAGGTGCTGGAGAACGCCCCGGAGCTGCGCGCGATCGGTGCGTTCTGCATCGGCACCAACCAGATCGACCTGTTCGCCGCCGCCGCGCACGGCGTCGCGGTGTTCAACGCGCCGTACAGCAACACCCGCAGCGTCGTGGAGCTGGCGCTGGCGGAGATCATCGCGCTGACGCGCCGGCTGACGGTCAAGGACCGCCTCATGCACGCCGGGGTCTGGGACAAGTCGGCCACCGGTGCGCACGAGGTGCGCGGTCGCCGGCTGGGCATCGTCGGCTACGGCAACATCGGCTCACAGCTGTCGGTGGTGGCCGAGGCGCTGGGCATGAGCGTGTTCTTCTACGACACCGCCGACCGCCTGGCGCTGGGCAACGCGCGCCGCTGCGGCAGCCTGCACGAGGTCCTCGAGGTGGCCGACGTCGTCACGCTGCACGTGGACGGGCGCAGCAGCAACAGCGGGTTCTTCGGCGAGCAGGAGTTCGCCCGCATGCGCCCGGGGTCGATCTTCCTGAACCTCTCGCGCGGCTTCGTCGTCGACCACGTCGCGCTGCGCCGGCACGTCGAGTCCGGCCACATCGCCGGCGCGGCGGTGGACGTGTTCCCGCAGGAGCCCAAGAGCCGCGGGGAGGCGTTCGAGTCGGAGCTGCGGGGCCTGGACAACGTCATCCTCACCCCGCACGTGGGCGGCTCCACGGAGGAGGCGCAGGAGGACATCGGCCGCTTCGTGGCGGCGAAGCTGCGCGACTACGCCCTGCACGGCTCGACGACCCTGAGCGTGAACCTGCCGCCGCTGGCGACGGAGACCACGCCGGGCACGGTGCGCCTGGCCCACCTGCACCGCAACGTGCCCGGGGTGCTGGCGGCGATCAACCGGGTCCTCGCCGACGAGGGCGTGAACATCGAGGGCCAGCAGCTCGCCACGCGCGGGGACCTCGGCTACGTGGTCACCGACATCGCCGCCGCCGCGTCCGAGGACGTCGGCCGCCGGCTGCGCGAGCTGCCGGAGACGGTGCGCGTGCGCCAGCTGGGCTCGCAGGACTGACCCGGCGCGCGCGGTGAGCGCGGCGCGGCTGCTGCTGCTGGCGGACACCCACCTGCCACGGCGGGCGAAGGACCTGCCCGCCGCGGTGTGGGACGCGGTGGCGGCCGCCGACGTGGTCGTGCACGCCGGCGACTGGGTCGACGAGGCCACCGTCCTGGCGCTGCGCGAGCGTTCGCGCCGGCTGGTGGGCGTCGCCGGCAACAACGACGGCGCGGACGTGCGCGCGCACCTGGGGGAGTTCGCGTCCTTCGAGGCCGGGGGTCTGCGCTTCGGCGTGGTGCACGAGACGGGGGCGGCGGCCGGTCGCGAGCGCCGCTGCGACGCCCGCTTCGCCGGGCAGCTGGACGTGCTGGTCTTCGGGCACAGCCACGTGCCGTGGGACTCCACGACCCCGGCGGGCGTGCGGCTGCTGAACCCCGGCTCGCCCACCGACCGCCGCCGGCAGCCGGCGTGCACGTACCTGACGCTGACGGCGCAGGACGGGCGGTTGCGCGACGTGCGCCTGCACGCGCTGCCGCCGCGGGCTCAGCGCGTCGCCGCGGTGCGCGGCGCCAGCCCCCAGGCGCGCGCCAGCAGCTCGTAGGAGCGCTCCCGCTCCGCGTGCCCGTGCACCGGCGTGAGCACCACGAGCTCGTCGGCTCCCGTGGCGGCCACGAGGGCGTGCAGCCGCCGCGCCACCTCGGGCGCCGTGCCGGCGACGACGCGGCCGTCGAGCTCCTCGGCCAGCTGCCCGGCGACGTGCCGCTCCGCCGGCGTCCACGCGTGCGCGGCGGCCTCCTCCGCGCTCGGCAGCGGTCCCGGGCGGCCCAGGCGCGCCCGCACGCTCGCCAGCTCGTGCGCGCGGAGCAGGGCCCGCGCCCGTTCCTCCGCGTCCGCGACGATCGCCACGACCGTCAGCAGCGCGTGCGGCGCGGCCCGGTGCGCGCAGGGCCGGAAACCCTCCCGGTAGGTGCGCAGCAGCGCCACCGGGTCGGCGGTGCCCAGGTGCCCGGCGTGGGCGTACCCGGTGCCCAGACGCGCGGCGGTCGTCGCGCCCCGCTCGCTGGAGCCCAGCACCCACACCGGCGGCAGCGGCACGCCGTCCGGCACCGCGCGCACCCCCGCCAGGCGGTGTCCCGGCGCGAAGCCGTCCACGTGCCCCAGCAGCTCGGTGAACCGCTCGGTGAAGTCGTCGGGGCCGGGGCCGGGGCCGGGGCCGGGGTCGGGCCGGGTGCCGCGCAGCGCCAGGGCGGTGCGCGCGTCGGTGCCGGGAGCCCGGCCCAGGCCCAGGTCGATGCGCCCGGGGTGCAGGGCGGCCAGCACCCGGAAGGCCTCCGCCACGGCCAGCGGCGCGTGGTTGGGCAGCATCACCCCGCCCGCGCCGACGCGCAGCTCACCGGTCGCGGCGGCGACCGCCGCGGCCAGCACCGCCGGCGCCGAGCCGGCCGTCGAGGGCTGGTTGTGGTGCTCGGCCAGCCAGTAGCGGTGGTACCCGAACCGCTCCGCCGCCCGGGCCAGCTCGACCGTGCGGCGCAGCGCCGTCGCCGCGGGCGTGCCCGAGGGGACCGGTGACAGGTCCAGCACGGACAGGGGGACGACGGGCGGCGGTGCGGGGCTCACGCCGGGCCAACGGGGCCACCGCGGCGGCCGTTCCGGCCGGTGCCGGTGCCGGTGCAGGCGCTGGGGAGGGGCCGGGTCAGGGGCGGCGCACCGCCACGCGCGCCGCGGCGCCGTCGGCGGCCAGCAGCGTCTCCGGCGCCACCCCCGTCATCCAGTCCAGCAGCTGCACCCCGTCGGTGAGCAGCGCCCGCCGCAGCACCGCGGCCTCCAGCAGCCGCCCCGGTGCGTAGCGCGCGAACCGGGTGCGGAACCTGCCCTCGAGGACCCCGTGGCGCTCGCCGTCCCGCACCCCCAGCACGTACGCCGCCAGCTCGCCGTCCAGGTGCAGCGAGGCGACCTCGAGCGCTCCCGCGCTCGCCAGCTCGCGGGCGCGCGCCTGCCAGGCCGCCCGGCCCGCCGGGGTGCTCAGCACGCACGGCAGGCCGTGGGCGTCGTCGCGGTCGCGGTGGGCGACCTCCAGGTCGGGCAGCAGCTCCTCCAGGGCCGCCGGGGCGGACGTGAACGACAGCCGCACCGTCAGGCCGTCCGCGGCGATGCGGTTGCGGGACTTGCGCAGCGTCTTCCGGGTGCCGTGGCTGAGCAGGTCCAGCGGGTCGCCGTCCGCGGGGCGGCGCACGAACGGCACCGCGGCCAGCGGGTGCACACCGGCTCCCGCGCCGGCGGCCAGCGCCCGGGTGACGGCGTCGTCGGGCAGGTCCTCCAGCTCGAGGCGGGTGCCGCGGGACGCCGCGCCCGCGGTCAGGGCGCAGCCCAGCGCACGGGCGTCGTCCGCCGTGGCGGCGGCGACGCCGGCGAGGTAGCCGTCCCCGCCGGCGGCCAGGGTGCTGCGGCGCTCGCCGGGTGCGGCGGGGGAGAGCTCGTCGACGAGGACGGCGGCGGCGCGCGGGCGGCCGGCCGCGTCGCGCACCAGCACCGCCCACGGCGCGGCCGCCGGCCGCACCGACAGGCGCGCGCGCCACCACGGCAGCCGTGCCGTCACCGGCTGCCCCAGGTCCGCGGCCAGCGCGTCGGCCTCCGGCAGGACCGCCCCGACGGCGGCGGCGCCCTCCACCCGATCGGTCCCGGGCAGCCCGCCCACCTCGCGCCGGCCCGGCGGGACCCGCACCGGCACCGGGGTCGTGCCCAGCACCGGTGTGCTCACGAGGTCACCCCCGCCGCGGGCGCGGTGGCGGGAGCGGCTGCCGCGGGAGCCGCCGCGCGGTGCCGCAGCAGCCAGGCCGTCAGCTCCGCCGCGGGCAGCGCCTTGCTGAAGTACCAGCCCTGCACCACGTCGCACCCGGCGTCGGTGAGCTCGCGGCAGGTCTCGGCGTCCTCGACGCCCTCGGCGACCAGCCGCAGCCCCAGCGAGTGCGCCAGCATGATCGTGGAGCGGACGATGGCCAGCGCCCTCGGGTCCGAGCCCAGGTCGGTGACGAAGGAGCGGTCCAGCTTCAGGTCGTCCACGGGCAGCTGGCGCAGGTACGCCAGCGAGGAGTAGCCCGTGCCGTAGTCGTCGACGGCCACCCGCACCCCGCGGCGGCGCAGCCCGTCGAGGATGACCTGCGCGCGCTCGCGGTCGGCCATGAGGAAGTCCTCGGTGATCTCGATCTCCAGCAGGTGCGCCGGCAGGTCGCGCTCGGCGAGCAGCCGCTGCACGCGGTCGGGCAGGCGCGGGTCGGACAGCGACGAGGCGGACAGGTTCACCGCGACCGCCAGCGCGTCACCGGCCAGGTACCAGTCGCGGGCCTGGTCCAGCGCCTGCTCCAGCACGGCCACGGTCATCTCCTCCATGAGCCCGGCCCCCTCGACGACCGGCAGGAACGCGTCCGGGTACAGCAGGCCCCGGGTGGGGTGGTACCAGCGCACGAGCGCCTCGACGCCGCCGACGCGGCCGGTGCCGGTGTCCACCTTCGGCTGGTAGTGCAGCGTCAGCGCCCGCTGCTGCACGGCCTCGCGCACGAGCTCCGCGGTGGCTAGCCGGTCGCCGGAGGCGAACTCGTCGGCCGCCACGTCGTACGTGAACGTGCCCAGGCCGCGGGTCTTGGCGCGGTACATCGCGACGTCGGCGCGGCGCAGCAGCGCCGAGGCGTCCAGTGCGGCGGAGGGCAGCGCGGCGAGGCCGATGCTGGCCCGCACCCGCACCTGCAGCCCCTCGACGGCGATCGGAGCCTCCAGCGCCGCGTGCACCGCGGCGGCGACCGACTCGGCGACCGGAGGGGCGGCACCGAGCAGGAGGGCGAACTCGTCGCCGCCCAGGCGCACGACCTCCCGGGCGGCGCTCTCCCGGCCGACGCGCCGCAGCCGCTCGCCGACGGCGCGCAGCAGCTCGTCGCCGGCGTGGTGGCCGAGGCTGTCGTTGACCTCCTTGAAGCGGTCCAGGTCCAGCAGCAGCAGCGCCACCTCCGGCTGCCCGTCGCGGTCCCGCCCCGCCTCCTCGACGGCGCGGTACACGGCGCGGCGGTTGCCCAGTCCCGTCACCTCGTCGGTGAGGGCCAGCTCGCGGCTCTCGGCGAGGTTCGCCACCTGCCGGAACGTCAGCAGCAGTCGCCCCAGCGCCGCCACCACGGTCGCCGCGGCCAGCGCGACGGCCACCGGGTGCAGTCGCAGGGTGTGGTCGAGGACCAGCACCCCGAGGGCCAGCACCGTGGACAGCAGGGGGATGGCCACGACCGCCCACCGCGGCAGCCGGAGCCGGCTGCGCCGCTGCGGCCAGCCCGGTGCGAGCGCCATGAGGACCACGCCCAGGACCCACACGCCGTCGCCGAGCCGCCCCGACACGTACGTGCCGTGGGCGGTGCGCAGCAGGTAGACGGTGTCGGCGACCACGAACAGCACCAGGCCGGCCGCCAGCAGCCACAGCCCGCGCGGCGGCCGCCAGCCGTGCGTGGCGAGCACCGAGGCGAGCAGCGTCAGCAGCACGAGGTCCAGCAGCGGGGAGGCGGTGGTCACGGCGACGGCGGCCCACCCCTCGGCGGGCACGTCCAGGATCTCGCCGAGGACGGCGGCGGCCGCGGTGGCGCTCACCGCCAGACCGGCGAGGAGCCCGTCCAGCCACAGCTCCCGGGTGGAGCGGTCGCCGCGGCGGCGCGCCGCGAGGACCAGCGCCGCGAACGCCAGGGGGTAGAAGGACAGGAACAGCGCGTCCGAGCCGGACGGGTACGGCGGGTCGGCCATCGGCCGCACCACGAACGTCCAGAACACGTTCCCGCCGCCGTACAGGGCCAGCCCCGTACCCAACAGGTAGCCCGCCAGCCGGCTGCCCGAGCGCCCGACCGCTGCGCGGTGCGCCCGCAGCAGGCACAGCAGCGCCGCGGACCCGTAGGCGAGGTTGTTCAGGACGCCGTCGAGCAGGAACCGGTACCCCTCCTGCGGGCGAACCCCGGGGACCGTGCTGACGAAGAACAGCAGGGGCGCCAGGAGCAGGAGCGCGTGCAGCGCCCGCGAGCGCCGCGAGCAGCCGGCGGACGGGGCGCCGGCGGGCGCCTGTTCGGCCACGGGAACCTCCTGCTCGGACACAGCAGGTGGATCGGCAGCGGGACGGCTCCTCCGCACCGCCGAACGGGTGGCCGGCGCGACCCCGCGACCGGACCCGGTCAGCCCAGGCCGGCGCACACGGCACCGACGAGCACGACGACCACACCGGCCGCCTGCACGCGGCTGAGGCGCTCGCCGTGGACCTGCCGCGCCAGGAGCACGGTGACGGCCGGGTAGAGGGAGGCCAGGACCGCGACGACGCTGACGAGCGCGCTGCGGGAGGCGAGCGCGTAGGCGGCCGTGGCGGCCAGGTCCAGCACGCCCAGCGCCAGCAGCAGCGGCAGGTCGCGCGGCTGCACGCGACCCGGGCCCTGCGCGCCGCGGCGCGCCAGGGCGGCGGCGACCACGAGGGCGGCGGAGGTGACGCGCATGCCCAGCAGCGTCGCGGGCACGGAGGAGGCGCTGCCCCGGGCCAGCGCCCAGATCTCCACGCCGAACAGGACGGCGGCCAGCAGCGCCAGCGCGACGGCGGCACCCTGCCGGCCGGCTCCGCCGCGCAGGTCGGGGCCGGCGGAGGCCACCACGCCGGCGATCGCGATCGCGACACCGGCCAGCTGCACCGGGGCCGGGCGCTCACCGGCCGCCAGGCCGAGCAGGACGGGCAGCACGGCGCCGCCGGCGGCGATGGGCGCGACGACGCCCATGGTGCCGCGGGCCAGCGCGGTGTACAGGGCGGCCATGGCCCCGGCCCAGGTGACGCCCGCCAGCAGCGACCACCCCAGCCACGACGCGACGGGAGCACCCGCCCCCGCCCCGAGGGAGCCGCCGAGGACGGCCAGCAGCACGGCGCACGAGAGGACCTGGGAGACGGCGAGCACCTGCACCGCGCGCAGGCGCCGGCTGACGGTCCCGCCGAGGAAGTCGGAGGTGCCCCACAGGGCGCTGGCCAGCAGCGCGAGCGCCGCGCTCACGCGCTCGTCCCTCGCGTGCGGTGGTGCTCGGTCCGGGTCGGTGCGCAGGTCACGGTCGAGGTGTCGGTTTCCCGTGGACCGGCCTTGACCACCCGGGCACCGGAGGCCGCTGCGTCGCCGGGAGCGGCGAGGGGCGGGGCACCCNCCCCGCCCCCCGATCCCCCCGCGGGGGAGGACCTCAGTGCTTGTCGCCGGTGATGGCGTCCTTCACCTTGGTGACCACGTTCTCGGCCTGCTGCGCCGCGGCACCGGCGGCGTTGCCGGGCTTGCCCGGTCCCTGGCTGCCGTCGTAGGTGACGAACTGCAGCGGGTCGGGCGCGGGCAGGACGCCGTCGTCCTCGGTCAGCGGCCGCAGCGGCTCCGCGCGGAACGGCTCGCCGTCGACGACGCTGTTGCCGGTGGCCCACAGGCCCTCACCGGCGCGGCTGCCGTTGGTGGAGGTGTAGAAGACGTGGGCGGCGTCCTTGTTCTCCCAGTCGCCGTTGGAGCGCTCGATCTCGGACTCGGTGTAGCCCTCCTCCACCAGCATCTGGATGCCGAGCAGCCACTGCTGCTGGTGGTAGGTGTCGCGGGCCAGGTTGAAGGCCAGCATGTCCTTCACACCGCGGTCGTCCGTCATGTTGGCGATGCGGCTGGTCATCAGCCGGCTCTGCCCCTCGGCGGCGGCGTTGGAGCGGAAGTCCGTCAGCAGGTTGCCGCTGGAGACGATGTAGCCGGCGTTCCACGGGTTGCCCTGGCTGTCGGTGGGCCGGGCGCCACCACCGGAGACGATGGCGTGCTGCGGGTTCTGGCCACCGAGGACCGCGGCGAGCACCGGGTTGGCGGCGGCGGCCTTCTCGGTCGTCTCGCCCGGGGCGCCCTCCAGCAGGCGGGCGAGCATGACGGTGAGCATCTCGACGTGCGAGATCTCCTCCGTCCCGATGTCCATGATCATGTCCTTGTACTTGCCGGGGACGCGGCAGTTCCACCCCTGGAAGAGGTACTGCATCATCACGGTCATCTCGCCGAACTGACCGCCCAGGATCTCCTGGAACTTGGCGGCGAAGAGCGCGTCGGGCTTCTCCGGCTTGGCGGTGAACTGCAGTTCACGGGTGTGCTGGTACACGCAGGTCCCTCCTGGATCCTTCTCGCTGGTCGTCTCCGGACCCGGTCCGTCGGGTCAGTTCTTCTCGTACGACTTCAGTGCGTTGCCCAAGCCGAAGAAGGTCGGCGCCCACTGGCCGATGAAGATGCCCCAGCGGTCGGCGCGGTCGATGCCGGCGCCCTTCTCCTTCTCCTTGGACGTCAGCCACGACGCGAAGGACAGCCCGATGCTGCCGAAGGCGGCCGCGTAGGCCCACTCGGACTTGATGCCGGCGTCGTGCAGGTACTTGACCACGAAGGGCTCCTCTCATCGGTTCCTCGGCGTTGCCGCTCGTGAGTTCCCCGTACCCGCCTCCGCCGCCTTCAACCGCGCCGCTCGCGAGGAGGTCACCCGCTCCGGCGCAACGGGTGCCGCCACCGGGGCCCGGCCCGCCGCGGCCGCCCACCGCCGCCGGAGGACGTCCCGGGCAGCGTCCACGGGGTGGGGGCGACGGCCTCCGGGTCCGCTTCCGCCTCCGCGCGGTCCCCCTCCAGCACGCCCAGGCAGCGGCGCACCGCGGTGACGACGGCCCCGGCGGTCTGCCGGTCGCGCTCGTTGGTGTACTCGGCCGCGGCCACGGCGGCCGACAGCCGCTGCACCTCCTCGCGCAGCGCGCTCGTGCGCTCGGCGGGGGAGTCGCCGTCCAGGTGCTCGCGCACCACGGCCGCCGTCGCGGTGAGGGTTGCGGCCACCTGCTGGCGCAGCACGGCCTCGTCCAGGGCGACACCCCGCTCAGTGGTGTTCTGCACCTCCACCAGCAGCGACGTCAGCTCCTCCACGCGCACGGCGAGGTTGCCCAGCAGCAGCAGGCGCTCCTGCCGGCGCCGCAGGTCGTTCCGGTGCCAGCGCGCGCGCAGGTTGCCCCGCAGGGAGTCGTCCACCTCCTCACCCGTCACCCGTGCCGCCGCGCGCACCGGCTCGACCGAGCGCAGGCGCCGGGACCACTCCTCGGCGTCGGGCGGGTCGTCGCGGCGCAGGCCCTCGGCGAGGTCGCCGAGCTGCTCCGCGAGGACCTGCCCCAGCTGCTCCAGGGCGCTGTCGGACTGCAGCAGCGGGAGTTCCGGCAGCAGGGTGTTCACGGCGACGGCGACGGCGCCGCCGAGCGTGGTGAGGCCGACGTAGGCCAGCACGTACGTGACGGGGTCGGAAGCGCCGACGACCAGCACGAACAGCGCGGCGGTGAGGACCCAGCTGCGCTGGTCGCCCAGCGACCGCCAGCCGGCCAGCAGGGTCGCGGCGAACACCACGACGGCGAGGACGACCGGCCCGGACCCGAGGGTGAGCTCCGCCGCCAGGGCGAGGACCCCGCCGAGCACGATGCCCGCGACGGCCTGGGAGGAGTTGCGCACCGAGGAGCGCACCGTCGTGTAGGAGCCGACGACCGCGCCCAGCGGTGCGTAGTAGGGGTAGGTCTCAGCGGGCGCGAACGGCAGCCACAGCGCGATCTGCCACGCGATCACCGCGGCGACGGCGCTGCGCAGCGCCAGCCCCAGCCGGGGCCAGCGGCCGAACAGCGCCCCGCGGGCGGTGTCGCGCAGGGAGTGCCCGTGGTGCTGCACGCTCAGGGCCGCAGGACGACCTTGACGCAACCGTCCGCCTTCTCCTGGAACATCGCGTACGCCTCCGGGGCGTCGTCCAGGGCCACCCGGTGGGTGGTCAGGTCCATCACGCCCAGCGGGTCCGCCGGGTCCTCCACGAGGGGCAGGACGTCGTCGAGCCAGCGGCGCACGTTGCACTGCCCCATGCGCAACTGGATCTGCTTGTCGAACATTGTCATCATCGGCAACGGGTCCGCCTCGCCGCCGTAGACGCCGGAGAGCGAGACGGTGCCGCCGCGGCGCACGGCGCCCACGGCGGTCCGCAGCGCACCCAGGCGGTCGATGCCGCCGGTCTCCATGACCTTCTGCGCTGCCGCGTCGGGCAGCAGCCCCGCGGCGGTCTGCGCGACCTTCGCGATCGCCCCCTCGGGACCGCCGTGCGCCTCCATCCCCACGGCGTCCACGACGGAGTCCGGCCCGCGGCCGTCGAAGCGCTCCAGCAGCTGTGTCGCGGCGTCGTTCCCCGAGGCGTCGGTGAGGTCGATCGTGGTGACGCCGTGCCGCTCGGCCATCGCGCGCCGCTCGGGCACCGGGTCCACGCCCACGACCTCGTACCCCAGGTGCCGGCCGATCCGGGCGGCCACCTGCCCCACCGGCCCCAGCCCCAGGACGGCCAGGCTGCCGCCGTCCGGGACCCCGGCGTACGCCACCGCCTGCCACGCGGTGGGCACGACGTCGGAGAGGAACAGGTACCGCTCGTCGGGCAGGTCGTCACCGACCTTGATCGGCCCGTAGTCGGCGTGCGGGACCCGCAGGTACTCCGCCTGCCCGCCGGGTACGGACCCGTACAGCGAGGTGTAGCCGAACAGCGCCGCACCGGACCCCTTCTCCCGCACCTGCGTCGTCTCGCACTGCGTCTGCAGGCCGCGCTCGCACATGAAGCAGCGACCGCACGCGATCTGGAACGGGATCACCACGCGGTCGCCCACGGACAGGTTCGGGACCTCCGGGCCGACCTCCTCGACGATCCCCATCGGCTCGTGGCCCAGGACGTCGCCCTTCGACAGGTACGGCGTCAGGACCTCGTACAGGTGCAGGTCGGAACCGCAGATCGCGGTGGACGTGATGCGGACGACGGCGTCGGTCGGTTCCACCACGCGGGGGTCGGGGACCTCCTGCACGCGAACGGACCGCTTGCCCTGCCAGGTGAGTGCCTTCACGCGCTCAACTGTCGCGCGGGTGCTCCCGGTCGGCACGTCCGGAGGTCGCGTGTTTGACCTCCCGCCGTCCGGGTAGTCCCTCCGTGACCGCAACTGATCACCGCACCGGTCTCGAAGGCCGGTCCAGCCACGAGGAGACCGACGTGGGGATCGCCGACAAGGCCCAGCAGTTCGCCGAGGGCCACGAGTCACAGACCGACCAGGCCATCGACAAGGCCGGCGACGCCGCGGACGCCAGGACCGGCGGCGAGCACGCGAGCGGTGTCGACACCGCTCAGCAGAAGGCGGACGACGCCGTCGGCGGCGACCAGAAGGCTTGAGCGGCGTCCGACCAGGTCACCGCAGTCAGCACCCTCACGAGGAGGCGAACATGTCGACGTACGACGTGACGGGCGGCGCAGGATCGCCGTCCGCCGGTGCCGGCGGCACCGGCGGCGCCAAGCAGCGCGCCCAGGAGACCGCGGGTTCCGCGAAGGAGCAGGCCGGCCAGGTGGCCGGCACCGCGAAGGAGCAGGCCGGCCAGGTGGCCGGCACCGCGAAGGAGCAGGCCGGCCACGTGGCCGGCACCGCGAAGGAGCAGGCGGGGGCCGTGGCCGGCACCGCCAAGGAGGAGGCCGGGCACGTCGCGGCCTCTGCGCAGGAGCAGCTCGGCGAGGTGCTGCACGAGGCGCAGAGCCACGCCGGGGACCTGCTGGGCGAGCTGCGCCGGCAGGTCGACGAGCAGACCACCGGCCAGCGCGACAAGCTGGCGGCGTTCCTGCAGCAGGCCGGTTCCGAGCTGTCGCAGATGGCCCGGGCCAGCGAGGGCTCGGGCACGGCCACGCAGCTGGTGCGCCAGGTCGGCGAGCGCGCCGGCACGTGGGGCGAGGCGCTGGCGAACCGCGAGCCGCGCGAGCTGCTGGAGGAGGTGCGCTCCTACGCGCGCCGCCGTCCCGGGGCGTTCCTGCTGGGGGCCCTGGCCGCCGGTGCGCTCGCCGGCCGGGTCACCCGCGGGGCGCAGGCCGCCCACAGCTCCTCCGGGGGCAAGGGCGCCGAGGGGCGTGAGCTGGAGCCCCTGAGCACCGCGCCGACCCCCGCGGCGGGCACCGACGCCACCCTCGACCTGCGCGGCAGCGACCGGTCGTCCACCTACGCCGCGGGCGTGACCGGCACGGGCACCACGGCGACCGGTGCGGCCACCACCTCCGGCACCGGGCTGCCCGGTGCCCCGGGTGCCGGCGGGGTCGAGGCGGACGTCGCGCGCTACGGCGAGAACCCCGACGAGGACCTCGTCCCGCGCCACATCGCCTCCGACGTCCCGTCGGTGTCGGACACCCCGACCCACGGACGTCGGCCGTGAGCGGCGCGACGAGCGCGCCCCGCCCCGAGCCCGAGGGCGGCGGCGAGCGCTCCATCGGCGAGATCTTCTCCAGCATCACCACCGAGATGTCCGCGCTGGTGCGCCAGGAGATCGCCCTCGCGAAGACCGAACTGCGCCAGGACGCCAAGAACGCCGGCCGCGGTGCGGGAATGTTCGCCGGAGCGGGCGTGGCGGGGCACCTGTTCCTGGCCTCCCTGACCGCTCTGGCGATCCTGGCGCTGGGCGACCTGATCGGCCACGCCTGGGCCGCGCTCGTCGTCACCGTCGTGTGGGGCGTCGTGGCGGCCGTGCTCGCCAAGAGCGGCCAGAAGGCGATGAAGCAGGTCCCGCCCCCGCTGGAGCGGACCACCGTGACACTGAAGGAGGACGCGCAATGGGCCAAGCACCCGACGAGCTGAGCGGCCACGCCGGACCCGGCAGCCCCGAGCAGATCGAGAGCGAGATCGCCGGGACGCGCTCCGCGCTGAGCGCCGACCTCGACGAGCTGACCGACCGGCTCAGCCCCTCGAACGTCGCGCAGCGCCAGGCCGACAAGGTCAAGGACAGGGCGACCGGGCTGAAGGACCGCGTCATGGGTTCCGCCCACGACGCCGCCGACTCGGTCATGGGCTCCGCCCACGACGCGGCCGACTCGGTGCGCGGCAAGGCGGGCGACGTGCGCGGCAAGGCGGGCGACGTGCGCCACCGCGCCGGCGACTCGGCCGGTGGCCTGCGCGAGGGCGCCGCGGGCACCGCCGGCGACGCCAAGGGCGCCGTGACGACGAAGGCGCGCGGCAACCCGCTGGCCGCCGGGCTCATCGCCTTCGGGGCGGGCTGGCTGCTCTCCTCGCTGGTCCCGGCCAGCGAGAAGGAGACGCGGGCGACCGCGAAGGCCGTCGACGCCGCCAAGGAGCACGGCGGCGGTGTGGTCGAGGCCGCGAAGGGCGTGGCGACGGACGTGCGCGAGAACCTGCAGGAGCAGGCGACGCAGGCTGCGCACGAGGTGGCCGACACCGCCAAGCAGGGCGTGGACACCGTCCGCTCCGACGCGCAGGACGCCGCCGCCCACGTCAAGGAGCACGGGCAGTCCGCGGCCGGCGAGGTCAAGGACCAGGGCCAGTCCGCGGCCGGCGAGGTCAAGGACCAGGGCCAGTCCGCGGCCGGCGAGGTCAAGGGCCAGGGCCAGTCCGCGGCCGGCGAGGTCCGCGGCACCGCCCGCAGCTGATCTGGACCCGGCAGGACCCGACGACGGCCCCGCCCCCTCCGGGGGGCGGGGCCGTGGACGAGGAGGACGTGTGAGCACCGGACCGGACGAGAACACCCGCCCTCGGGGCGAGCAGGACGCCGTGCAGGAGAGCACGGACGACCTCGTCGACGAGGCGCTGGACACCGACGACGCCGACGCGCCGTCCGAACCCCGCGGCGGCACGCACATCCCCTGAGCAGCACTGCGCGACGCCGACGTGCTCGGCGCGCGCCCCGGTGCGGGGGACGGGAGAGTGGAGACCATGAGCAGGACGACGCAGCGCGACAGCGCGGGCAGCGACGAGCTGTCCGTGCAGCACGACGACCACGGCGAGAAGGCCCAGTCCCCCCAGCAGATCCCCGCGAAGGGCTGGCTGCAGGTCTCCAAGCGGGCCTGGGGCGAGGCCAGCGACGACCAGGTGCCGCTGCTGGCGGCGGGCGTCGCGTTCAAGGCGTTCCTGGCCATCTTCCCGGCGCTGACCGCGGCGTTCCTGCTGTGGAGCCTGTTCGGCAACCCCGACCAGATCACGAACCAGATCGACCAGATCTCCGCGATCCCGCAGGAGGCCCGCGACCTGGTGACCAGCCAGGTCGAGCACGTCAGCGAGAACAAGGCCAGTGCCGGGTGGAGCGCCGCCCTGGCCATCGTGCTGGCGCTGTGGAGCGCTTCCAGCGGCGTGCAGAACCTCATGGCCGCCACGAACATGGCCTACGACGAGGACGAGACCCGCGGTTTCGTCAAGCGCAAGGGCGTGGCCCTGCTGCTGACGCTCGGCGCGATCGTCTTCATGCTGCTGGCCATCGGGTTCATCGCCGTCGCGCCGGTCCTGGTCAACGCGCTCGGCGCCAGCGGTGTCGTGAACGTCGTCGTCAGCGTCCTGCGCTGGGTGCTGCTGCTGGGCCTGGTGCTGGTGGCACTGGCCGTGGTGTACCGGCTGGCCCCGGACCGCGACTCGCCGCGGATGAAGTGGACCTCGGTCGGGGCGGGGGTCGCCACCGCGCTGTGGCTGCTCGTCTCGATCGGTTTCTCGCTCTACGTCACGCTGGCCGGCGGCAGTTCCTACGTGAAGAACTACGGCGCGCTGGCCGGTGTGGTGATCCTGCTGATGTGGCTGTGGCTGACCAGCTACGCCATCCTCCTCGGCGCCGAGATCAACGCGGAGTCGGAACGTCAGACGGACCACGACACCACCGTCGGCGACCCGCAGCCCATGGGGGAGCGCGACGCCGTCGCGGCGGACCGCAAGCCCGAGGACCGCTAGGCCCCCGGGCTCACGACCCGCTCAGCGCAGCCGCAGGTTCACCGTCCGCCGGTGAGCTTGCGGCTGCGCTGCTGCTCGCCCGGGACGCCGTACGGGTAGTCCGCCGGCTGCGGGTCGCTGGCGGTGTCCAGCGCGTCCAGCTCGTCGGCCTCCAGCTCCAGGTCCGCGGAACCCAGGTTGTCGCGCAGCTGCTCGAGCGTGCGCGCGCCGAGGATCACCGAGGACACCGCCGGCTGCGCCGCCAGCCACGCCAGCGACACCTGCGCCATGGACGCCCCGCGCGCCTCCGCGACCTGCTGCACCGCGGCGATGACGTCCCAGGTGCGCTGCTGGGAGTTCCGGCGCGCGTACGCCTCCACGCCCCGTTCGGGGTTCTCGCCCAGCCGCGTCGCACCGGTGGGGGCGTTGTCGCGGGTGTACTTGCCCGACAGCCAGCCACCGCCCAGCGGCGACCACGGCAGCAACCCCAGGCCGTTCTCCTCCGCGGCCGGCACGATCTCCCACTCGATCTCGCGCACCAGCAGGCTGTACTGCGGCTGCAGCGTCACCGGCCGCACCAGGCCCGACGCGTCGGCCGTGCTCACCGCCTTCTGCAGCTGCCAGCCCGTGAAGTTCGACAGGCCCACGTTGTGGACCTTGCCGGCGCGCACGAACGCGTCGAGCGTCTCCAGCGTCTCCTCGATCGGGGTCCACGGGTCCCAGGCGTGCACCTGGTACAGGTCGACCGCGTCCAGGCCGAGCCGGCGCAGCGAGGCGTCCAGCGCGCGGGTCAGGTGCCGGCGCGAGAGGCCGACGCCGTTGGGCTCCCCCGAGGTGGGGAAGCGCCCCTTGGTGGCCAGCACCACCCGCTCGGTCACCTCCGCGGGGCGGGCGGCGAACCACGCCCCGACGATCTCCTCGGAGGTGCCCGCGCTGTAGACGTCGGCGGTGTCCACCAGCGTGCCGCCGGCCTCCACGAACGCGTCGAGCTGCGCGAAGGCGCCGTCGCGGTCGGTCTCCGCGCCGAACGTCATGGTGCCGAGGGCGAGGTGGGAGACGGACGTGCCGCTGCTGCCCAGGGTCCGGTACTCCATCGTGCGTTCCTCCAGACGGGTGGACTGACGGGGGGGATCCCCGCACCCCATCCTGCTCCGCGCCCGCCCTCAGTCGACCGAGGGGCCCGGCTGCTCCCCCCACGCCCCCGTCGTGGTGTCGAAGCGCCAGTACTGCGCCACCACCTCCCCGCCCGCGCTCGCCCGCGTGACGAAGACCGCGCCGTCGTCGAAGAGCGGGTTCCCCAGCAGCACGGGTGAACCCTCGCCCTCCTCGACCCCCTCGCGCGGCACCAGCGACCACCGGCCGCCGTGGTGGCTGGCCACCACCGCGTTCACGCCTGAGTGCAGCGTGCCGCCCTGCAGGTACACCACCGCGTCGGACCAGAGGTCCTGCGTCAGGTGCCGCCACTGCACCGCACCACCCTCGCGGTCGGCCAGCACCGGTTCGGGCAGGGCCAGCGTCGCGTCCGCGACCCAGCCCGAGCGCTCCCAGTGCAGCAGTTCCAGCGTCGCGCCGGTGCCCTCGTCGGTGACGAGCGCGGCCAGCGCCGGCTGGTCGGGCGTCGCCGGGTCCAGCGAGACCACGTCCGCGCCCCGGGCGCCGGCCAGGTCGGACAGGGCCTGGTCGGCGGCCGAGTCGGTGGGTGTCGCGTACGTCGTCGGCGGGGCGGTCGCGCTCCCCGCCGGAGCGGTGGTCGCGGCCGGGGCGGTGGGGGTGGCCGTGGTGGTGGTCGCCGCGGGGGAGGTGGCGGTGGTGGCCGGCTCCGCGGTCGCGGCCGGGGCGGTGCCGCCGCCGCAGGCGGCGACACCGGCCACGGCGAGCAGCAGCGGCAGCAGGGAACGGGTGGTCCTGGTGAGCATCACGTGCAACGGACGCGCCGGCCGGCGCGTCCGTTGCACGGCGGCCCGCACGGGGCGCGGGACGGGGGAGGACCGTGGACGGGTACCAGCACGGCGAGGGGCACGACGACGGGTGCGGCGACGACCCGGTGGCCGGGGCGCTGCGGGCGCTGGGGAGCAGCGACCCCGGCGTGGACGTGGTCGCCCTGAGCGCGGCGGCCCGCGGCCGGTCCCGAGCGGTGCGCCGCCGGCGGCGCACCGTGGCCGGCGCGGTCGCGGCGGTGGCCGTGGTGGTGCCGCTGGGCCTGTCGCAGTGGTCCGTCGCCCCGCCGCCGGTGCGCACCCCGGCCGTGGCGCCGCAGCAGGCCGCCGGGGTGCCTCCCGAGGCGCTGCTCGACGACGCCGCCGTGCGCGAGCTGCTGCCGTCGGCCGTCGCGGACCCCGCCCTGGCGGCAGCGGTGCAGCCGGAGGTGGAGCCCGCTGCGAGCAGCCCGGCGGTGGGCCTGTGCCGCGACGACGTCTTCGGCCTGCCGGCGACCGTGGTCGCCGCTCGCTCGGCCGGCTGGTACGTGGAGAGCACCGTCGTGCAGCCGCTGCGGCAGTCGGTGGGTGAGCGGGTGCTCCTCTTCCGCGACGGCGGGGCGCGCGAGTTCGTGCTCCAGGCGCGCGAGCAGGCCGGTGGGTGCGCCGCGGACGCGCCGGGGTCCGCGACGTGGCGGGTGCGGCCCGGCTCCGGCGTCGGGGACGACTCGGTGACCGGGTGGACGACCCCCTTCGAGGGGCAGAACCCCCAGCACCGGGTGCGGGTGGTGGCCCGCGAGGGCGACGTCGTGGTCGACCTCACGGCCGAGGTCTTCGCCGCGGACGAGAGCGCCCTGGTGCAGCGGGTGCAGGCGCTGGCGGGCGAGGCGCTGGCGCGCGCCGGTGCGGGGGTGACCCGGTGAGCCCGGCGGGCACCGCGCTGCGGGAGGCTCCGGGCGTGCTGACGTTCGAGGAGTTCGTGGCCGCGCGCGGCCCGGCCCTCGTCCGGCTGGCGCGCGGGCTGCTGCGCGACCCGGACACCGCCGAGGACGTCGTGCAGGACGTCCTGGCCAAGGCGCTGCTGTCCTGGCGGCGCGTGGCCGGTGCGGACGACCCGGTCGCCTACGTCAACCGGATGGTCGTCAACGCGTGCACGTCCTGGTGGCGCCGCGCCGCCCGCCGCGAGCGGCCCGCCGGTGAGGCCCTGCCCGAGGCGTCCGGGCGCGCCCGCCCCGACGCCAGCACCCAGCTGGCCGACCGCGACCAGCTGCTCACCGCGCTGCGCGCCCTGCCGGTCAAGCAGCGCACCGTGCTGGTGCTGCGCTACTTCGAGGACATGGCCGACGAGCAGATCGCCGATCTGCTCGACGTCACCACCGGCACGGTGCGCAGCAACGCCCACCGCGGCCTGGCGACCCTGCGCGGCGCCGTGCAGCGCTGAACCGTTGCGGGGCCCGGCGCGATCGCCCAGCATCGGGGCGTGCCCGAGAACCCGCCGCCCTTCGACGTCCACGTGCGCGGCACGGTGTTCCTGGACATCGTCTTCACCGGCCTGGAGGCCGAGCCGCGCCTGGGCACGGAGGTGTGGACCTCCGGCATGGGCTCGTGCCCGGGCGGCATCGCGAACATGGCCGTGGCCGCCGCGCGCCTGGGCCTGCGCACCTCGCTGGCAGCGGCGTTCAGCACCGACGCCTACGGGCGGTTCTGCTGGGAGACGCTGGGGCAGCAGGAGGGGGTGGACCTGTCCACCTCCCACCGCGTCGAGGGCTGGCACTCGCCGGTCACCGTCTCCCTCGCCTACGGCGGCGACCGGGCGATGGTCACCCACGAGCACCCGCCCCCGGTGCCGGACCCGGTGGAGGTGCCGGCGGCGCGAGCGTGCCTGGCGCACCTGGAGGCGGACCCGCAGCCGTGGGTGCTGCGCGCGGAGGACCAGGGCGCGCTGGTGTTCGCCGATGTCGGGTGGGACTCCTCGACGCAGTGGAGCCCGGACGTGCTCGCCGGGCTGGAGCACTGCTACGCCTTCCTGCCCAACCACGTCGAGGCGATGCGGTACACCCGCACCGACGACGCCGAGGCCGCGGTGGCCGCGCTGGCGGAGCGGGTGCCGGTGGCCGTCGTCACGCGCGGGGCGGACGGCGCGGTGGCGGTGGACCAGACGACGGGGGAGAGCGCGCAGGTGCCGGGGCTGCGGATGGAGGCGCTGGACGCCACCGGGGCCGGGGACGTGTTCGGCGCGGGCTTCCTCACCGGCACCCTGGCCGGCTGGCCGCTGGCGGACCGGCTGGCGTTCGCGAACCTGTGTGCGGGGCTGAGCGTGCAGCAGTTCGGCGGTTCGCTGTCGGCGCCGGGGTGGGGGGACATCGCCGACTGGTTCTCGCACCTGCGCCTGGGCCCGCGCACCTCGGCCACGGCGGAGCTCCTGCGCCGCTACGGGTTCCTGCGCGACGTGCTGCCCGCCGAGCACGGTCGCTCGGTGCGCCGGGCCGGGGCGACGCTGGCGGTGCGCAACGACCTGCCCGTCGGGCCCAGCGCCCCGCCGGTCCCGCGCTGACGCGGCGGGGGCGTACCGTCGAGGGACCGCACGGGGCCCGAGGGGCCCCGTCGCCGACCCGCAGCACCACGACGGGGGACTCCAGGGCCCCGGGCCGGCACCACGCGGCACAGCGCGCCGAGCAGGCGCGAGCACGCCCGGTCGACCGGGCGGCGAGGAGCACACCGTGGACAAGTCCCCGCGCAACGGGTCCGTCAAGAAGGCCGGCAAGTCGCTGAAGGAGAAGCGGGTGGACAAGAAGGCCAAGAGCGCCGACCGCAGCGCGGCCGCCGCCGTCGCCGACAGCGTCACCGGCGCCCGCAAGGGCCGCTGAGCGTCCGGGGTGCCCCGCTGCGGCGGGGCACCCCGCAGCGGGCGCCCGCCCGGGGCCGGGGCCATGATCGGGGGGTGAGCGATCGCCCGCCGGACACCGCGACCCGCACCCCCGACGGCGCCCCCGACGGTGCTGCGCGCCGACCCGAGCGCCCCGGTGCGGCGCAGTGGGTCCCCGCGGGCGCGAGCGTGGAGCAGCTGCGCGCGGCGGCCGCCGCGTGCCGCGGCTGCGAGCTGTGGGAACCGGCGACGCAGGTGGTGTTCTCCGCCGGGGCCGTCGACGGGCGCCTGGCGCTGGTGGGGGAGCAGCCCGGCGACCAGGAGGACCGGCGCGGGGTCCCGTTCGTCGGCCCGGCGGGCCGGCTGCTGCAGCGGGCCGTCGCCGAGGCGGGCATCGACCTGGCCACCACGTACGTCACCAACGCGGTGAAGCACTTCCGGTTCAGCCAGGAGGCCCCGGGCAGGCGGCGCATACACGCGAGCCCCGACGTCGCCCACGTCGCCGCCTGCCGGCCGTGGCTGGCGGCGGAGCTGGCGCAGGTCGACCCCGACGTCGTGGTGTGCCTGGGGGCCACGGCGGCCAAGGCGCTGCTGCCGAAGGACTTCCGCGTCACGAAGCACCGCGGGCAGCTGATCCGCCGGGTCACCTCGCGCGGTGAGAAGACGTTCCTGGGCACCATCCACCCCTCGGCGGTGCTGCGCGTGCCGGAGGCCGAGCGGGAGAGGGCGTACGCCGCCCTGGTGGCGGACCTGCGGGTGGCGGCGGGGGCGCTGGGCTGACGCGGTCCTCGCCGTGCGAGGATAGATACATCATGGACACAGCTCAGGTGCACGCTGCCCCGCCCGCCGCCGAGCGCGTCTACGCCGACGTCAAGGCCGCCATCCTCGACCGCTCCCTGCCCGGCGGGCACCTGCTCACCGAGGGCGAGGTCGCCGAGCGCGTCGGCGTCTCGCGCACCCCCGTGCGCGAGGGCCTGCTGCGCCTGCAGGCCGAGGGGCTGGTGCACCTCATCCCCAAGCGCGGCGCCCTCGTCGTGCCCGTCTCTCCCGCCGAGGTCGAGGACGTCCTGGAGGCCCGCGAGCTCGTCGAGGTCCACACCGCCGCCCGCGCCTGGGAGCTGCGCGCCGAGCTGACCGGCCCGCTGACCGGGCACCTGGACGACATGCGCACCGCCCGCGAGGCCGGCGACGCCTGGGCCTTCACCGCCGCCGACCGCGCCTTCCACGCCACCGTGGTGCGCGCCGCCGGCAACGAGATCCTCGCCGGCCTCTACGACACCCTGCGCGACCGCCAGATGCGCATGGGCGTGGCCATCGTGCGCGGCTCCCGCGAGCGCATGGGCACCACGCTCGACCAGCACGCCGCGCTGCTGGAGGCGCTGGCCGGCCAGGACCGCGGGCGCTGGCTGGACCTCGTGCGCGAGCACGTGCGCGGTGCCGGGCAGCGGCTGCGGAGCGCCCGGTGAGCGCCCCGACCCGCCCCGCCGACGACCGGACGAGCGCCGTGCGCGGGGCGTGGCTGGTCTTCGCCGTCGGCGCCGTCGCCTACGTCGTCACCGTCGCCAACCGCACCTCCCTGGCCGCCGCGGGGCTCGAGGCCCAGGAGCGCTACGCCATCGGCGCCGGCACCCTGTCCAGCTTCGCCGTGCTGCAGTTCCTCGTCTACGCCCTGCTGCAGGTGCCCGTCGGCGTCCTCATCGACCGCTGGGGCCCGCGCCGCCTCGTCGTCCTGGGAGGCGCCACCATGGGCGCCGGCCAGCTCCTGCTGGCACTGAGCACCGAGACCTGGCAGGCCGTCCTGGCCCGCGTCCTCGTCGGCGCCGGCGACGCCGCCACCTTCACCTCCGTGATCCGGCTGGTCACGAACTGGTTCCCGCCGCGCCGCGTGCCCGTGATGACCCAGCTCGTCGGGCTGTTCGGCCAGCTCGGGCAGGTGTTCAGCGTCCTGCCGCTGGTCGCGCTGCTGCACGGCCCCGGCTGGACGCCCGCCTACGCCGGTCTCGCCGCGTTCAGCGTCCTCGCCGCGGTCCTGTCGGTCCTCGTGCTGCGCGACGTGCCGCCCGGTGCACCCGACCCCCGCAGCCGGCGCGGCGCCCGTCAGGTCGCCGGGGACCTGCGCGACGCGCTGCGCCACCCCGGCACCCGGCTGGGGCTGTGGACCCACTGGGCCACCCCGTTCGCCGGCAACGCCTTCGCCGTGCTGTGGGGCTACCCGTTCCTCGTCTCCGGGCAGGGCCTGTCCACCGGCGCCGCCGGCGCCCTGCTGACCCTCTACACCGTCGTCGCCGCCGGCACCGGACCCCTCATGGGCACCCTGGTGGCGCGCCACCCGCTGCGCCGCTCCTGGATCGTGCTGGCCGTCGTCGCCGGGCAGGTGCTCGCGTGGACGGCCGTGCTGGCCTGGCCCGGCCGCGCACCCCTGGCGCTGCTCGTGCTGCTCGTGGTCGTCCTGGGCGCCGGCGTCCCCGGGTCGATGATCGGCTTCGACTACGCCCGCACCTCCAACCCCGTCCACCGCCTCGGCGGGGCCACCGGCATGACCAACGTCATGGGCTTCGCCTCCACCGTGGTGCTCGTGCTCGCCGTCGGTGTCGTCCTGGACCTGCAGGGCGCCGGCAGCCCAGGCGCCTACTCCCTGGGCGCCTTCAAGCTGGCCCTCACCGTGCAGTTCCCCCTGTGGGCGCTCGGCGTGGCCGGCATCCTCGTCAGCCGCCGCCGCACCCGCGAACTGCTGGCCCGCGAGGGGGTCGTGGTGCCCCGGATGCGCGAGGCGGTGCGCCGGGGGTCCGCCGCCCGGCGCGCGCGCCCGCAGGGCTCCAGCCGCGACGACGCCCTGACCTGAGCGCGGCGCGGTCAGCAGAGCCGGTCGGGACCCCGGCCGCGGTCCACGACCGCCGCGTGCCGCCCGGGGGCTCGCCGGTGGCCCGGTTCAGCGGCCCCTCTGCTGCTCGCCCTCCGCTCGCCGCACGTCCACCTCGTCGTCGTCGCCGCCCCGCCGCTCCCCGTGCTGCCCCCCGCGCTGCTGGCGCACCCGCCGCAGCACCGCCCACGCCAGCACGGCCGCGATCGCCGCGTAGAAGACGTAGTCCAGGTACTGCCCGTACTGCTCCACCAGCCGGTACTGCGTGCCCAGGAGCATGCCCAGGCCGATGAGCAGCCCGTTCCACAGCGCCGAGCCGAGCACGGTCAGCAGCGAGAACTTCCACAGCCGCATGTGCGCCGCGCCCGCCGGCAGGGAGATGAGGCTGCGCACCCCGGGCACGAAGCGGCCCGTGAACACCGAGGCGCCCTCGTGCCGGCGGAACCAGTCCGACGAGCGGTGCACGTCGTCGGCGTCCATGAGGGGGATCCGGTCGGCGACCGCCGCGGCGCGGCGCAGCCCGACCGCCCGGCCCACCCAGTAAAGGAGCAGGGAGCCCAGGAACGCCCCCAGCACCGACAGCACGGCCACCCACAGCAGGCTGACCCGCCCCTGCTGCACCTGGTAGCCGGCCAGCGGCAGCACGACCTCGCTGGGGATCGGCGGGAAGACGACCTCCAGGAAGCTCAGCGCTCCCACGCCGGGCGCGCCCAGGGTGGCGACGGTGTCGAGCACGAAGCCCGTCAGCCCGCCCGTCTGACCGGTCGCCTGGCCGCCGGACCCGCCGGCGGACGCCATCTGCAGCGCGAGGTTCATGCGGTGGGCTCCTCCGGAGGGGCGGTCGGGGTCGCGGCGGGCCCGGGGCCCGCCACGGCGGCGTCGGTGACAACGCTCGCCCCCGCGGCGAAGTGCCGCGCGTCGGCGCCCGACACCAGGCGGGCCGGGGCCGCGCCGCCGGACAGCGCCCGCACCAGTTCCCGCTCGGGCAGCGGTTCGTGCGAGGCCAGCAGCAGCGCGTTGCCGTAGCGCCGCCCGCGGAAGACGCCCGGCTCGGCGAGGACGGCGACGTGCTCGAAGACCGCCGCGGCCGTGGCCAGTTCCGCCCGCGCGTGCGGCATCGGCGGCCGGTCCGCCAGGTTCGCCACCCACACCCCGCCCGGCGCCAGCACGCGCGAGACCTCCCGCAGGAACTCCACCGTCACCAGGTGGACCGGCACCCGGTCGTGGGCGAAGGCGTCGCGCACGAGCGCGTCCTGGCTCGCGTCCGGCAGCGCGGCGACACCGGCGCGGGCGTCGGCCACCTTCAGCTTGAAGCCCGCCGAGCCGCTCGCCCCGAAGCTGCGGCGCACCAGGTCCACCAGCCGCTCGTCCACCTCCAGCACCAGCTGCCGGGAGGCGGGCCGCGTGGCCGCCACGTAGCGCGGGAAGGCGCAGCCCGCACCGCCCAGGTGCACCACGCGCAGCGGGCCCGGCGGGTGCACGGCGTCCAGCACGGCCGCCGTCCACTGCTGGTACTCGAACACCAGGTGCTCCGGGTCGGCCAGGTCCACGTACGAGCTGGGCACCCCGTTGACCAGCACCAGCCAGCCGTCCGGGTCGTCGCGGTCGCGCTCCAGGCGCACGGTGCCCGTGCTGATGAGGGCCTCGCCCTCCACCGGCCCGGGTCTCCTGGTGCCGGGACGCGCGGGGCGCGCCGGGCGCGGTCGCGGGGAACGGGGCACCCGCCGATCCAACCAGCCGCGCGCCGCCCCGCCCGCCCTCCCTCCCGGTCGCCGAGGCGCGCTGAAGTCCGCGGCGACGCCTGCCGAGGTAGTCCCCATGCTCACGTTCGTGCAGACCGCGCTGCTCGTCCTCTTCCTCGTGCCCTTCGTGCTGGACCGCCGCACCCGCCGCCGGCTGGACCCCGCCCTCATGCCCGCGGCGGACCGTCCGCCCGCCGCCGCCGGCGACCGCGCGCCCCGCCCGTGGGCCCGCCGCCGCTACGTCGAGGACGGCGTGGCCGAGGTCGCCGCCTACCTCAGCGAGCAGGACCCCGCCCGCTGAGGCGCTCCGAGCCACCTGTGCCGCCCGTGCCGCCCGGGCCGCCTGTCCGGCGCGCGCCGGCGACGCGCTGCGGTTAGCGTCTGCTGCGGCCCGGTCACGTCCGGCCGGCCGGAGGGGGGACGAGACCAGTGGCACGCCGCGACCGGCACCCGCAGGTCACCGCCGCGCAGGCGCAGGAGGTCGACGACTCGCGCGCCGCTGCCCTGGTGCAGCGGCTGCTCGCGGTCGGCATCGACGGCAAGGGCCCCTTCGACGGGGCCGTCGCCGTGGCGAGCCGGGCGCGCGCCGGGCACCCCAGCACCGAGTCGGCCGTGCACGAGGTCGTCCGCCGGCACACCCGGCTGGTGGCGGCCAGCGGCTTCGCCACGGGCGTCGGTGGTCTCGTGACGCTGCCGGTGGCCCTGCCCGCCAACGTCGCCGGCTTCTACGTGCTGGCCACCCGCGCGGTCGCCGCCGTCGCCGAGCTGCGCGGCTACGACACCTCGCGCCCGGAGGTGCGCAGCGCCGTGCTGCTGACCCTCGTCGGCGCCGACGCCACCGACGTGCTGAAGTCCGCCGGCCTGCCCCGCCTGGACATCGGCGGGCGCCTGGCCTCGCTGGCCACCCGTCGCTGGTCCCCCGCGGTGCTCATGCTCCTCAACAAGGGCGTCGGCTTCCGCCTGCTCGCGCGAGTGGGCACCGGGGGGCTGGTGCGCGCCGGCAGCCGCGCGGTGCCCGTGCTGGGCGGCGCGGTCGGCGCGGGCGCCGACGCCCTGATGCTGCGCCGCATCGCCAAGCACGCCGAGCACGCGCTGCCCCCGGTGGCCGGGGGCGGCGTGGACGGCGACCCCGACCGGTCGTGAGGGGGCCCGCGGTGAGCCCGGCCGGCCGGCCGCCCGCCGCGGGACCCCACCGGCGCCGCGCCGCCCTGGCCGTCCTGTGGTCGACCCTGCGCCGCGGGACCCCGCCGGGCACGCCCGGCGTGGAGGAGCGGGTCCGCTCCGTGCCGGCGCTGGTCTCCGACACCGTGGCCGGCCGTTACCGCGGTCCCGGCCGCGCCCGGCTGGCCGGTGCGGCCCTGGGCCTGGTCTACCTGCTCTCGCCCGCCGACGCGGTGCCCGAGGCCGTGCTGCCGCTGCTCGGCCTGCTCGACGACGCCGCCGTCGCCGCCTGGGCGGCGGGTGCGCTGCTGAGCGCCACCGAGGACTACGCCGGCTGGCGGTCGCGGCGCACCGACCCGCCGTGCTGAGGTCCGCACGGGCCCCTCGGGGCCCCTCGGGGCCCCTCGGGGCCCCTTCAAGCCCCTCGAGGTCCGTCCGGGCGTGCTCGGGACCGCCTCGCCGCGGGCGTCACAGCGGGCGGGCGCCTCGCGGGGCGCCGCCGGCTGTGGACTGCGGGCCGCTGCGTCCCGGCCGCCCCGGCACGGTGGCGCCGTGACCGCCGACCCCGCACCCCCGTCCCCATCCCCGTCCCCATCCCCGTCCCCATCCCCGTCCCCGTCCCCGTCCCCGTCCCCGTCCCCGTCGCCGCTGCTCCTGTCCGGGCCGGGTGAGCTGCTCGCCGTGCTGCCGTACCGGCTCGGCTTCCACCCCCGGCACAGCCTCGTCCTGGTGGAGCTGGAGGACGGCGGTGCCGGCCGCCCCTGCCCGCTGGGGGCGGTGGTGCGCGTGGACCTGCCCTCCCCGGCCCCCGCGCCCGCTGCCGCGCCGCAGGAGCCGACGCGGGCCGGGCGGGACGGGGCCGCGCAGGCCGCCGCCGAGGCCGTGGCGTGCCTGCTGCGCACGCGCGCCCGCGGCACCGCCGGCCCGGTCCTGGTCGTCTGCTACGACGAGACGGGTACCGGGTCCGGTAGCGCGCCCGGCGCCGCGCCCGGGCTGCGCACCGGCCCGGCGGGGGCCGCCGCCGTCGCGGCGGCCCTGTCCGGCCTGCGCGACGCGCAGGTGCCCGTGGTGGAGGCGGTGCTGGTCGCGGCCGGCCGCTGGCGCTCCCTCACCTGCACCGACGCACGCTGCTGCCCGCCCGCCGGCCTGCCGGTGCGCACACCCGCCGCCGACCGGGTCGCGGCCGAGGCCGTCAGCCGCGGCCTGTCGGCCGTCGTGGACCGCGACGCCGCGCTGCCCGAGCGCACCCCGCTCCCCGCGCAGCGCCGCGAGGCGGCCCGCGCGGCCCGCGCGGCCGCACCGCCGGCCCGGACCGCCGTGCGCCGCAAGCGGGCCCTGGCCGAGTTCGAGCGGGAGGTCGCGCGCTACCTGCCCCCGGGGGCGCCGGTGCTGCCGGACGCCCGCGCGGCGGGCCGCCTGCTGGCCGCGCTGGAGGACGTGCCCGTGCGCGACGCCGCCCTGCTCACCGGGGCGCCCGAGCACCTGCGCGCCCCCGCCGTCGCCGCCCTGGTGCGCAGCCGCCCGGGCACCGCCGACCCCGCGGCGGGCGACCTCGTCCACCGGGCGCTGCGCGCCGAGCCCGACCGCACCCGGACGGCGGCCGCGGCGGCGCTCGCCGTCGACCTCGCCCGGCACGCCCCCGGCCGGGAAGGTGCCGGGGCCTGGGCGGTGGCCGGGTGGGCGTACTGGTCCGTCGGCGACGGGGTGCGCGCGGACGCCTGCACCGGCGCCGCCCTGGAGGCGGACCCCGGCCACCGGCTCGCCGGGCTGGTCGCCACCGCCCTGCGCGCCGGCCTGCCGCCGCGCGAGCGCGGCGCCGGCTGAGCCCTGCGGCCACCGGAGGGCGCGGCCGGGCCCCGCCGCACCCGCGCGAGGAGACCGGTGCGGGGCGTCTAGTACGGTCGCGGCGGCTGCGCCCGGCAGCGCCGGGACGGGGCCGTCGGGCAGGTGCGGGCCGGTCGAGGACCCGGTCGCACGTCGCAGCGTGGTCCAGGAGGGTGTGCGCATGGGGATCGTCGTGGGGTACGTGGCCAACCCGGAGGGGCGCACCGCCCTGGAGCAGGCCGGAGCAGCCGCCCTGCGCCTGGGGCTGCCGCTGGTGGTCGTGCACAGCCGGCGGCCCGGCAAGGAGGCCGACGCCCAGGAGGCCGAACAGCTGCGCGCCGTGCACGACGACGTGCGTGCCCGCCTGGACGCGGCGGGCCTGGGCCACGAGCTGCGCGAGGTGCCCGACAGCGAGGACCCCGCCGACGACCTCATCGAGGCGGCGGAGGACTCCGGCGCCGGGCTCATCGTCATCGGCCTGCGGCGGCGCACCCCCGTCGGCAAGCTCATCCTCGGGGCCAGTGCCCAGCGCATCCTCCTGGACGCGCCCTGCCCGGTGCTGGCGGTCAAGCCGGAGGAGTGAGCCCGCCGGGACGGCCCGGCGGATCCCGCGCCGGGGGGCCGTCGCGAGACCTCCCCGCGGGTCCGCGAGCTGTCCGGGAGACGTCCGGCAGGGGACCGCGAGCGGTCCTCCAGGGTGGTGCGGTGCGCCAGGAGGCCTCCCGTCGTGCCACAATCGGCGTTTGTCGTCCTCAGTGGGCATGCAACGGTGCCCGCCGGTGTTGACCTTGTCGGCTGCTGCCCGCGCAGTCCCGTTCCGCCCACGACGAAAGGCAGTCCGTGTCGTCGGTCCCGACATCCCGGCCGCTCCCGCCCGAGTTCGCGTCCGCTCCCTTCCAGGAGCTCCTGCAGCACGGCACCACCCACGGGTTCGTCGACGCCCACGCCGTGCGCACCGCGTGCGAGGACGCCCAGCTGCCCGTCCAGCGCATGAAGGCCGTGCTGCGTGCCCTCGACGACGCCGGCATCACCGTGCGCGTCCCCGAGGCCGCCCCCAAGCGCGCCGTGGCGGCCTCGTCCACCCGCCGCTCCACCTCCACGGCCACCGCCACCAAGTCGGCGGCCAAGTCCGCGGCACCGTCGACCCGTCCCGCGGCCAAGCGCGCCGCGGCTCCGGTGGACGGTGAGGCCGCCGGCACCAAGCCCGCGGCCAAGACCGCCGCGAAGCCCACGAAGACGGCCACCAGGACCGCCACGAAGACCGCGGCCAAGACCGCCGCGAAGCCCGCCCCCGGCGAGGAGCCCAGCGGCGACGAGCTCGTGGAGGTCAAGGACGAGGACCTGGTCGTCGAGGACGGGGTCGTCGCCGACACCGCCGAGCCGGCCGAGGAGAGCGGGGACGCCAAGAAGACCGTCGGCGGCTTCGTCCTGACCGACGACGACGACGACGCCCCCGCTCAGCAGGTCGCCACCGCCGGCGCCACCGCCGACCCGGTCAAGGACTACCTCAAGCAGATCGGCAAGGTCGCCCTCCTCAACGCCGAGCAGGAGGTCGAGCTCGCCAAGCGCATCGAGGCGGGCCTGTTCGCCGAGGAGAAGCTGCACTCCGGCGAGACGATCGACCCGATCTTCAAGCGCGAGCTGTGGTGGATCGCCGAGGACGGCCGCCGCGCCAAGAACCACCTGCTCGAGGCGAACCTGCGCCTGGTGGTCTCCCTGGCCAAGCGCTACACCGGCCGCGGCATGCTCTTCCTGGACCTGATCCAGGAGGGCAACCTCGGTCTGATCCGCGCGGTCGAGAAGTTCGACTACACCAAGGGCTACAAGTTCTCCACGTACGCCACCTGGTGGATCCGCCAGGCGATCACCCGCGCCATGGCGGACCAGGCCCGCACCATCCGCATCCCGGTGCACATGGTCGAGGTCATCAACAAGCTGGCCCGCGTGCAGCGGCAGATGCTGCAGGACCTGGGCCGCGAGCCCACCCCGGAGGAGCTCGCCAAGGAGCTCGACATGACCCCGGAGAAGGTCGTCGAGGTCCAGAAGTACGGCCGCGAGCCCATTTCGCTGCACACCCCCCTGGGTGAGGACGGCGACAGCGAGTTCGGTGACCTCATCGAGGACTCCGAGGCGGTCGTGCCGGCCGACGCGGTGAGCTTCACGCTGCTGCAGGAGCAGCTGCACTCGGTGCTGGACACGCTGTCCGAGCGCGAGGCGGGCGTGGTGTCCATGCGCTTCGGCCTGACCGACGGCCAGCCGAAGACGCTGGACGAGATCGGCAAGGTCTACGGCGTCACGCGCGAGCGGATCCGCCAGATCGAGTCCAAGACGATGTCCAAGCTGCGCCACCCCTCGCGCTCGCAGGTGCTGCGCGACTACCTGGACTGATCGCTCGTCGGTGCTCCCGGCCCCCGGACCGCCTCGCGCGGACCGGGGGCCGAGGTGCGTGCGAGGGGCTCCCACGGCTTCCCGACGTGCTCGGCACCGGTTAGCGTCCCGGTGTGCCGGGAGCGACGCCCGAGGAGCGGGAGGAGTGGCGGCGCGGGCGGGCCGAGGCGGCCGCCGCCCACGCCGCAGCGGCCGAGCGCGCCCGCCTCGCGGAGACCTCCGAGGCGCACCGGCTGCTGGCGGGCTTCGTGGCCGAGGTGCGGCGCCGGCGGATCGACCCCGTCCCGCTGCGGGCGCGGGTGGCGGGGGGCCGGGCCCGCACGGGCCTGCACGGCTGGTACTTGCGTCGCGACGAGTCGCTGGCCGTCACCGAGGACGGCGTCTTCCACGTGCTCACCGTGGACGGAGGATTGCGTGAGCGGTTGCTGGGGGTGCGCCCGGCGCCGGCCGACCCCCCGCTGCAGGTGGGACGCGGCGCGCGCGACGGGGAGTCCGTGGAGCTGGCGGAGCTCCTGCGCAGGCGGCTCGCGGAGCTCGGCGGCGATCCGGGGTCCGGACCGCCGGGCTGAGCCCCGCCTCCCGGGGCGCCGAGCCGGTGGTGGGTTCAGCCGCGCAGCACGAGCGCGCCGGCGACCCACGTCGCCGCGGCGAGCGTCCCGGCGAGGCCCTCGATGGCCACGCTGAGGCCCACGCCCTTCAGCGCCTGCACGGTCGAGGACCACGCGGTGCGCGCCCCGAGCCGGGCGCGCGAGGCCCGGGCGAGCTCGGAGAGGAAGACCCCGAGCACGAAGCCCAGCGGCAGACCCAGGACGGGGACGACGAAGAACCCGACGACGCCGAGCGCGCCGCCGAGCAGCAGGGTGGTGCGGGGGATCCCGGCGCGGCTCAGGCGGCGGCCGGGCACGAGGTACATCGCGACCTGACCGGCCACGAGCAGGAGGGCGACGCCGGCGAGGAAGGCCCAGGCGGCCCCGCCCTCCACGGCGGCCCACACCAGCGCGGCGAGGCCGATGAGCACGGTGCCGGGCAGCACCGGGACGACGACGCCGACGAGACCCACCGCGATCGCGAGGGCCACGACGACGAGCCCGGCGTCACCCACGGGGGTGGCGCCGGGCTCGTCGGTCCGTGCTGGTGGTGCTCAGCGCCGCCTCAGCGCTCCTCGACCGGCGCGCTCGCCGGCGTCGTCGCGGTGAGCCTGCGGGACTCGTCCTGGATGTCCCGCGCGACCTCGCGGAGGGCGTCGCGGTGCTCGCGCCCGTGGTGGGCGCAGAAGAGCAGCTCGCCCCCGGAGGCCAGCAGGGCCCGCACGTAGGCCTGCGCACCGCAACGGTCGCAGCGGTCGGCGGCCGTCATCGGGTCGCTGGCAAGGGCTGTTGTGGTGGTCACTCCACGACTCCTTCCGGTCCTGCGGGCGGCGGCAGCGGGTGCTCCCGCGCCCACTCTGTCCCAACCCCCGGGTCCGCGCTCGCGTTCCCACGCCGGGGGAGCAACGCGTTCGCTCTGGGCGGAGGGGTGAGCGCGACGGCGCGCGGTGACCGGAACCGCGTCGGCGGTGCCGTCTACCCTGCCGGGGTGACTCCACCCAGCTCGACGCCCCGCTCCCGCACGCCCGAGGGCAGCGGGTCCGAGGGCTACACCGCCGCCCACCTGCTGGTCCTGGAGGGCCTGGAGGCGGTCCGCAAGCGCCCCGGCATGTACATCGGCTCCACCGACTCCCGCGGGCTCATGCACTGCCTGTGGGAGATCATCGACAACTCCGTCGACGAGGCCCTGGGTGGGCACTGCACCCGCATCGACGTGGTCCTGCGCGCGGACGGCTCCGTGGAGGTGCGCGACGACGGGCGCGGCATCCCGGTGGACGCCGAGGCGCGCACGGGCCTGTCCGGCGTGGAGGTGGTCTTCACGCACCTGCACGCGGGCGGCAAGTTCGGCGGCGGCTCGTACTCCGCCTCCGGCGGCCTGCACGGCGTGGGCGCCAGCGTCGTCAACGCGCTGTCGGCGCGGCTGGACGTCGAGGTGGACCGCGGCGGCAAGACGTACGCGACGAGCTTCCGCCGGGGCACTCCCGGCCGCTACGACGGCGACGGCCCCGACGCCCCCTTCGCGCCCGCGACTGGCCTGGAGGTCGTCGGCAAGGTCAAGCGCGGCGTGACCGGCACGCGGGTGCGCTACTGGTCCGACTCGCAGATCTTCCTGAAGACGGCGGCGTTCTCCTACGACGAGCTCACCGCCCGCGCCCGGCAGACCTCCTTCCTGGTGCCGGGCCTGCGCATCGTGGTGCGCGACGAGCGCGGCGAGCAGCCCACCGAGGAGGTCTTCCAGCACGACGGCGGCATCGGCGAGTACGCCGACTTCCTCACCCCGGACGCGGCGGTGACGCCGGTGTGGCGGCTGCAGGGCGAGGACACCTTCACCGAGACCGTGCCGGTGCTGGACGACAACGGGCACATGACGCCGCAGGAGGTGCGCCGCCAGTGCGTCGTCGACGTCGCGCTGCGCTGGGGCACCGGCTACGACGCCACGGTCCGCTCCTTCGTCAACATCATCGCCACGCCCAAGGGCGGCACCCACCTGTCCGGGTTCGAGCAGGGGCTGTTCGCCGCGGTGAAGGCGCAGGTGGACGCGCAGGCGCGCCGCCTGAAGGTCGGCAAGGACGAGAAGCTGGAGAAGGACGACGTGCTGGCGGGCCTGACGGCCGTGGTCACCGTCCGCCTGGCCGAGCCGCAGTTCGAGGGGCAGACCAAGGAGGTCCTGGGCACGGCGGCGGTGCGGGCCATCGTCCGGCGCGTGGTCGAGCGCGAGCTCACCGCGCAGCTGACCTCCGCGCGCCGCGAGGACAAGCAGGTGGCCGCCACGGTGCTGGACAAGGTCGTCGCGGAGATGAAGAGCCGCATCTCCGCGCGCCTGCACAAGGAGACGCAGCGGCGCAAGAACGCGCTGGAGTCGTCCTCCCTGCCGGCGAAGCTGAAGGACTGCCGTTCCGACGACGTCACCCGCACCGAGCTCTTCCTCGTCGAGGGCGACTCGGCGCTGGGCACGGCGATGGGTGCGCGCAACTCCGAGTACCAGGCGCTGCTGCCGCTGCGGGGGAAGATCCTCAACGTCCAGAAGGCGTCCGTGACGGACATGCTCAAGAACGCCGAGTGCGCCTCCATCATCCAGGTGGTCGGTGCCGGGTCGGGCCGCAGCTTCGACCTGTCGGCGGTGCGCTACGGCAAGATCGTGCTGATGACCGACGCGGACGTGGACGGCGCGCACATCCGCACCCTGCTGCTGACGCTCTTCTTCCGCTACATGCGCCCGCTGGTGGAGGCGGGGCGGGTCTTCGCCGCGGTGCCGCCGCTGCACCGCCTGGAGGTCAACGGCACGGGCCGGGCGAAGAAGGAGGTCGTCTACACCTACTCCGACGCCGAGCTGCGCCGCGTCACCGCCGACCTGAACCGCCGCGGGCGCACCTACAGGGAGCCGCAGCGGTACAAGGGCCTGGGGGAGATGGACGAGGACCAGCTCGCCGAGACGACCATGGAGCCGCAGCACCGCACGCTGCGGCGGGTGACCATCGCCGACGGCGCCGCGGCCGAGCGGGTGTTCGAGCTGCTCATGGGCAACGACGTCGCCCCCCGCAAGGACTTCATCATCGCCGGGGCGGAGCGGCTGGACCGCGAGCGCATCGACGCCTGACGCTTGACGCCGGGGACCCGCGCCCCGCACGAGACGCCCCCGCGACCGTACCGGTCGCGGGGGCGTCCTGCGTCGGGGTGCTTCCGCTCCGTGTGGTTTCACGCCCAGGCGGTGTCCGTTCGTGCCCGTTTGCTTGACATCGAGCCCGAAACGGGCTCATCATCCTCGGTACCGGGTCCGAACGGGCTCGTGGACCCCTCGGGGGACGGCACGGAGACGACGGAGTCGGCGATGTACGCACCGGAGCGCCACCAGGCGATCCTCGAGACCGCCCGCGCGGCCGGACGGGTCGAGGTGACTGCGCTCGCCGAGGCCCTCGACGTCACCCCCGAGACCATCCGGCGCGACCTGACCGCCCTGGAGCGCCACGGCCTGGTCCGTCGCGTGCACGGCGGGGCCATCCCCGTCGAGCGCTTGGGCTCCGAACCGGCCGTGGGGGAGCGCCAGGGCGTCTTCAGCGCCGAGAAGGAGCGCATCGCCAAGACCGCCCTGGCCGAGCTGCCCGAGGGCGGCACCGTCGTCGTCGACGCCGGCACCACCACCGCCCGCTTCGCGGAGCTGCTGCCCACCGACCGCGACCTCGTCGTCGTCACCCACGGCCTGCAGGTCGCCCAGGCGCTCGCCACCCGCGCCAACGTCACCCTGCACCTGGTCGGCGGGCAGGTGCGCGGGCGCACCCTGGCCGCCGTCGGCGCCTGGGCGGAGCGGGCCCTGGCGGAGGTCTTCGCCGACGTCTGCTTCCTCGGCACCAACGGCCTCAGCGCCGAGCGGGGCCTGACCACGCCCGATCTCGCCGAGGCCGGCGTCAAGCGCGCCCTCATGCGCGCCGCCCGCCGCACCGTCGTCCTGGCCGACCACTCCAAGCTCGGCCGCGACGACTTCGCCCACGTCGCTGACCTGGAAGGGGTCGACACCGTGATCACGGACACCGGGGCGGACCCCGACGTCGTCGCCGACGTCGAGGCCGCCGGACCGCGGGTGGTGCGGGCGTGAGCGCCGCGCACCCGGCGGTCCTGACCGTCACGCCCAACCCCAGCATCGACCGCACCCTCGAGCTGGACGTCCTCACCCGCGGCGAGGTGCACCGCGCCCGCGGGGCGAGCGAGGACGCCGGCGGCAAGGGCGTCAACGTCGCCCGGGCGCTGGCCCTGCACGGCGCGCGCGCCGCAGCGGTGCTGCCGTGCGGCGGCCTGGACGGCGACCGCCTGGTGGGGCTGCTGGCCCCGCAGGGCGTGGAGGTGGTCCCCGTGGCGATCGCCGGGACCGTGCGCACCAACACCACCGTCGTCGAGGCCGACGGCACCACCACGAAGCTCAACGAGCCCGGCCCGGTACTGGGCGCGGAGGAGGTCGAGGCGCTCGAGCGCACCGTGCGCGCCCGCCTCACCGTCGGTCCGCGCTGGCTGGCCTCCAGCGGCAGCCTGCCGCCGGGAGCGCCCGGCGACCTGCACGCCCGCCTGGTGCGGCTGGGCCGCGCCGCCGGGGCGCGCACGGCCGTGGACACCTCCGGCCCCGCCCTGGCCGCCGCCGTGGAGGCCGGCCCGGACGTGGTCAAGCCCAACCTGGAGGAGCTGGCCGAGCTGGTGGCCCGCGAGCTGACGACGGTGGGCGACGTGCGCGCCGCCGCCGCGGACCTGCGCGCCCGCGGCTGCGGCGACGTCCTCGTCAGCCTCGGCGAGGCCGGCGCGCTGCTGGCCACCGCCGAGGGCACCTGGTGGGCCGGCGGCCCGGCCCTGGTGCCGCGCAGCACCGTCGGCGCGGGCGACTGCACCCTCGCCGGCTACCTGTCCGCCGACGGCCCGGCCCCGCAGCGGCTGGCCACCGCGGTCGCGTGGGGCCGCGCGGCCGTCCTCCTGCCGGGCAGCACCGTCCCCGGCCCCGAGCAGACGCGCGCCGGCGCCGGAGGCGTCCGCGTCGTCGAGAACCCCGACCCCGAGACCCCCGTGAAGGACCTGCAGCCATGAGCGACACCGCGAACACCCCGGACCTCATCACCGGCGACCTCGTCATCGCCGACCTGCGCGCCGGCGACCGCGTCGACGCCACGCGCCAGCTCGCGCAGAAGCTGCAGTCCGCCGGGCGCGTCACCGACCTGGAGCGGTTCCTCGCCGACGTCGCCGCCCGCGAGGAGCAGATGGCCACCGGTATCCCCGGCGGCATCGGGCTGCCGCACGCCCGCTCCGAGGCCGTGACGGTTCCGAGCCTCGCCGTGGGGCGCGTGGTCTCCGGCGAGCGCGTCGACTTCGGGGCCCCGGACGGCCGGGCCAACCTCGTCTTCCTCATCGCCGCCCCCACCACGGGTGAGGCCGACCACATGACCATCCTCGCCGCGCTGGCCCGCAAGCTGGTCCACGTCTCCTTCCGCCAGTCCCTGCTCGAGGCGCCCGACGCCGCGTCGGTCGCCCGCACCGTCATGGAAGAGGTCTACGGACGATGAAGTTCGTCGCGATCACGTCCTGCCCCACCGGCATCGCGCACACGTACATGGCCGCCGAGGCCCTGGAGCAGGCCGGCAAGGCCGCCGGGCACGAGGTGACCGTCGAGACGCAGGGCGCCGCGGGTTCCGCCCCCTTCGACCCGGCCGTCGTCGCCGCCGCCGACGGCGTCATCTTCGCCGCGGACCTGGAGGTCCGCGACAAGGACCGCTTCGCCGGCAAGCCGTTCGTCGACGTGGGGGTGAAGAAGGCCGTCGCCGACGCCCCCGGTGTCGTGGCCGCGGCCGTCGCCGCCGTCGAGGCGGCCGGTGCCCGCACCGGCGCCGGCCCGGCCGTGGAACCGGCCGAGGAGGTCCCCGGCACGGCCACCGCGCCGGCAGCACCGGCCACGAGGGCCACCTCCGGCGCCGGTGTCGGAACCCGCGTGCGGCAGTGGCTCATGACGGGCGTCAGCTACATGATCCCGTTCGTCGCCGCCGGCGGAATCCTCATCGCGCTGGCGTTCATGCTGGGCGGGTACGAGATCGCCCTGGACCGCGACGGGGTGGGCGCGAACGCCTACTTCACCGGGTTGTTCGCCGACGGTTTCGACGTCGCCGACCGCGAGCAGTGGGCCGGCCTGCTGCTCGTCGTGGGCCAGGCCGCGTTCGGTTTCCTCGTTCCCGTCCTCGCCGGTTTCATCGCCTTCGGCATCGCCGACCGCCCCGGCATCGCGCCCGGTTTCGTCGGCGGCGCCCTCGCGGTGACCGTGGGGGCCGGTTTCCTCGGCGGCCTGGCCGCGGGTTTCCTCGGTGGTTTCGTCGCCCTCGGCCTGGCGCGGCTGAACGTCCCGAACGCGGTGCGCGGCATCATGCCCGTCGTCGTCATCCCGCTGGTGGCCACGATCGTCACCGGGTTCGTCATGCTCGTGGTGCTCGGCCGGCCGCTGAAGTGGCTGATGGACTCCCTCACCAGCGGCCTGAACTCGCTGTCCGGTTCCGGCATCGTCCTGCTGGGCGTCATCCTCGGCGCCATGATGGCCGTCGACCTCGGCGGCCCCGTGAACAAGGTCGCCTACACCTTCGCCACCACCGGCCTGGCCACCGCGGCCGCCTCCTCCGGCAGCCCCGTGGAGCTGAAGGTCATGGCCGCCGTCATGGCCGCGGGCATGACCCCGCCGCTGGGCATCGCGCTGGCGACGTTCCTGCGCAAGCGCCTGTTCACCGGCGCGGAGCAGCAGAACGGCAAGGCGGCCGTCCTGCTGGGGGCGTTCTTCATCTCCGAGGGCGCCATCCCGTTCGCGGCCGCGGCCCCGCTGCGCATCATCCCCGCCTGCGTGCTGGGTTCCGGCGTCACCGGCGGCCTCGTCATGGCCTTCGGGAACACGCTGCGCGCCCCGCACGGCGGCGTGGTCGTCCTCGGGCTCGTCGGTGAGCCGCTGCTGTACCTGCTGGCGATCCTCGTCGGCACCGTCGTCACGGCCCTGGCCGTCGTCGCGCTGAAGAGCGCCCACCGCAAGGGCGAGCAGGCCCCCGCTGCCGTCGGCACCACCAGCGGCCAGCCCGTCTCCGCCT
>NZ_JALBVB010000057.1:193265-213773 GCF_022669155.1 Kineococcus sp. TRM81007
CCCCCCGGCCCCGGAACCCCCGGGGCCCGGAACACCGAGACCCTCCCGGAGGACCCCGTGCCCACCCGCACCGCCGTCGTCGGCTCCCGCGTCGGCCTGCACGCCCGCCCCGCGTCCCTGTTCGTCCAGGCCGCCGTCGCCACCGGGCTGCCCGTCACGATCGCCCCGGAGGGCGGCACGCCCGTCGACGCCCGCAGCATCCTCATGGTCATGGGGCTCGGCGCCCAGCACGGCGAGACCGTCACCCTGGCCGCCGACGGCGACGGCGCCGAGCAGGCTCTGGAGCAGCTGGCCGCCGTGGTCGAGACCGACCACGACGCCGCCTGAGAACCCCTTCCGCCCTCCCGACCCCGACGACCCCGAGGACCCCGCCGTGACGCTCACCGAACCCGCGACGCCCGCCGTGCTGACCGGCGTGGGCGTCGGCACCTCCGCTGCCGTCGGCACCGTCGTGCTCGTCGCCCCGGCCGCGCGCCCGCCGGCCGACGAGCCCGCCGCGGCCGACCCGGCCGCCGCGACCGCCGCGGTGCGCGAGGCGTTCGCTGCCGTCGCCGCCACGCTGCGCGAGCGCGCCGAGGCGGCCGGCGGCACCAGCGCCGACGTGCTGCGGGCCACCGCCCTGATGGCCGAGGACCCCGGCCTGCTCGGCGACGTCGAGCGGCGCATCGTCGCCGGCACCGGCCCGGCCGGCTCCGTCGACGCCGCCGTGGAGGGTTTCTGCGAGGTCCTCGCCGCCTCCGGGCCGTACCTGGCCGAACGGGTCACCGACCTGCGCGACGTGCGCGACCGCGTCGTCGCCCACGTGCTGGGCCTGCCGCAGCCGGGCGTGCCCGACCTGCACGGCCCCTCCGTCGTCGTCGCCGCCGACCTGGCGCCCGCCGACACCGCCACGCTCGACCTGACGAAGGTCGTCGGGATCATCACCGAGCTGGGCGGACCCACCAGCCACACCGCGATCATCGCCGCGCAGCTCGACGTGCCGTGCGTGGTGCGGGTGGCCGGCGCCCTGGCGCTGCCGGCGGGGGAGCGGGTGGTCCTGGACGCGCGCGAGGGCACCGTCACCCCCGCGCCCGACGCCGAGCTCGTCGAGCGCGTCGAGGCCCGCCGCGCCGCCCGCGCCGCGCTGGCGCAGGCCCCCGGCGGTCCGGGCCGCACCGCTGACGGCGTCGCCGTGCAGCTGCTCGCCAACGTCGGCACCGTCGAGGACGCCGAGCGCGCCGCCGCAGGTCCCGGCGCGGCCGCCGTGGAGGGTGTCGGGCTCTTCCGCACCGAGGTCCTGTTCCTGGACCGCGCCGCCGAGCCCACCGAGGCCGAGCAGGCGGACGCCTACGCCCGGGTGCTCGCCGCCTTCGCCGGCCGCAAGGTCGTCGTGCGCACCCTGGACGCCGGCGCCGACAAGCCGCTGGCGTTCGTCGAGGTCGAGCCGGAGGAGAACCCCGCGCTCGGCGTGCGGGGGCTGCGGACCGCCCGCCGCCACCCGCAGCTGCTCACCACCCAGCTGCGCGCCCTCGCCGCCGCCGCGCAGCGCACCGGCACCGACCCGTGGGTGATGGCCCCCATGGTCGCCACCCCGGCCGAGGCGGCGGACTTCGCCGCGCAGGCCCGCGCCGCCGGCCTGCGCACCGTCGGCGCCATGGTCGAGGTGCCCGCCGCGGCGCTGCGCGCGCCGGCCCTGCTGGCCGCCGGGCTGGACTTCGTCAGCATCGGCACCAACGACCTCACCCAGTACGCGATGGCCGCCGACCGCCTCGCCGGGGAGCTGGCCGAGCTGCTGGACCCCTGGCAGCCGGCCGTGCTGCAGCTCGTCGCCCTGACCGGCGAGGCCGGCGCCACCGCGGGCAGGCCCGTCGGCGTCTGCGGTGAGGCCGCCCGCGACCCGCTGCTGGCCCTCGTGCTCGTCGGCCTGGGCGTCACCAGCCTGTCGATGGCGTCGGCCGCCGTGCCCGCCGTCCGCTTCGCCCTGGCGCGCACCACCGTCGCCACCTGCCGCCAGATGGCCCGTGCCGCGCTGGCCGCCGAGTCGCCCGAGGCCGCGCACGCGACCGTCGCGGCCCTCGCCGACCCCGGGGTCCGCGCGCTGTAGCGTGCCCGCGGCCCGGTGCCCACCGGACCGGGCGGGAGGAGGGGGCGACGTTGGGTCGGGACACCGGGCGGGTCGTGCGGACGCGGGCCGGTGCGGTGCGCGCCGGTGCGCCGCACCGCGGGGTGCTCTCCTTCCGCGGCGTCCCCTACGCCGCGCCCCCGGTGGGCGCGCTGCGGTTCCGGGCCCCGCAGCCGGCCGAGCCCTGGGCGGGGGTGCGCGACGCGAGCCGCCCCTCGCCCGTCGCCCCCCAGGACCCGCGTTCCGGCTACGGCTGGAACCCGGCCGCCGGGGACGACCACCTGACGCTGGACGTGCACGTGAGCGCCGCCGGCCGCGCGGCGCGGGGGCTGCCCGTCCTGGTGTGGTTGCACGGTGGCGGCTGGATCAGCGGTTCCGGCTCCGCGCCGGCGTACTTCCCGGCGGCGTGGGTGGCGCGCGGGTTCGTCGTCGTCAGCCCCAACTACCGGCTGGGCTTCGAGGGTTTCGGCTCCGTGGCCGGTGCCCCGGAGAACCGCGGGCTGCTCGACCAGGTCGCCGCGCTGCGCTGGGTGGCGCGCGAGGTCGCGGCGTTCGGCGGCGACCCGGCGCGGGTGACGATCGCGGGGGAGTCCGCCGGTGCCGCATCCGTCGCCGCGCTGCTGTGCGCGCCCGCAGCGCGCGGGCTGTTCTCCCGCGCGATCGCCGCGTCCGTCACGGGTGAGCTGCTCACCGTGGAACGGGCCCGCCGCACGACCGCGCAGGTCGCCGCCGCGGCGCGGGTGCCGGCGACCCTCGCCGGCCTCGGCGGGCTGCCGCCGGTGCGCCTGCTGGCCGCCTCCGACACCGTCGCGCAGGACCGGCTCGCCGGTGCCGCCGCGAGCGGCGACCCGCGCGACGCCGTCCCGCTGCTGTACCACCCGGTGGTCGACGGCGACCTCGTGCGCGGGTCCTTCACCGAGGGGCCGGACGCCGGTGGTGACCCGGCCGTGCCGCTGCTGGTGAACCACCAGGCCGACGAGTGGACGCTGTTCTCCCGCAGCGGGTTCGCGCCCGTGGCCCGCACCCGCGGCGACCTGGAGGCGTTCGCCGCCGCCGTCGGGCTGCCGTCGTCCGCGGTGGAGCGCTACCGGGAGCTGCTGCCCGGCGCCTCCCCCGGGGCGGTGGGCGACGCCCTGCTGACCGACGCGGTCTTCGCGCAGCCCTCCCGCCGCTTCGCCCGTGCCCACGCCGCTCGCGGCGGGCTGACGTTCCTGTCCCGGTTCACCTGGCGCAGCCCCGCCCTCGGCGGCCGGTTCGGTGCGACCCACGCGCTGGACGTGCCGTTCTGGTTCGGCAACCCGGAAGCGATGGAGCAGTTCCTGCACGCCGTGCCCGTCCTGCCGCTGGCCCGTCGGCTGCCGGTGCTGGGCGCGCGGGTGCCGGGCGTGTGGCCCACCCCGGCCGCGGCGGCGCTGTCGCGGCGCGCGGTCGCCGCCTGGACGGGCTTCGCCGCCGGCGGCGACCCCGGCTGGCCCGCGCTCGGCGCCGACGGCGGGACCGTGAGGGTGTGGGGTTCCAGGGACGCGCTGGAGGACGCGCCGGGCCCGCGCGACGCGCTGTGGGACGAGCTGCTCGGGGACGCGGCGGCGGTGCGCCGCTGAGCGGACCACCGCGCCGGCGGTGCCGCACCCGGCGCGACACCGCCCCGCGATGTCCCTAGGGTCCGCGGGAGAGGTGGCCCCGCCGGGAGCAGCGGGGACGGCGACGGTGAGAGCGGGGAGGGTGGTGGAGCGGTGACGACGCACCCTCCCGAACCTCCTGCGCCCCACCCGGGCCGGCAGGACGCCGCGGAGCACGAACCCGGTGAGGGCACCCGCCTGCTCGTGGTGCACCAGCCCATCGTGGACCTGCGCAACGGTGACGCGGTGGCCGTCGAGGGTCTGGTGCGCGGCCGGCGGGGAGCCGAGCGGCTGAGCCCCGCGCAGTTGTTCGCCGACGCCGCTGCGTGCGGCAGCACGGCGGTGCTCCGCCTGGACGAGGCGTGCCTGCGCCACGTCGCCGCCTCGGCCGGGGGCCTGCCCGCGGGGGCGACCCTGTTCGTCAACGTCGAGCCCCCCACGCTGGCGGCGCTGTCGCGACGGGCCCTGGCGGAGGTCGCCGCGGTGGTGCCCGCCGGGGTCCAGGTGGTGGTGGAGGTGACCGAGCGGGACCTCCTGCAGCACCCGGCGCAGCTGCTGGCGGGGGTGCGCCGGGTGCGCGAGCTGGGCTGGGCGGTGGCGCTGGACGACGTGGGTGCCGAACCGGCCGCGCTGGCGCTGATGCCGTTCCTGCGCCCCGAGGTGATCAAGCTGGACCTGGCGCTGGTGCGGGCCCGGCCCTCCCTGGACGTGGCCGCCGTCGTCAACGCCGTGCAGGCGGAGGCGCAGCGCTGCGGCGCACTGGTGCTGGCCGAGGGCATCGAGACCGCCGAGCACCTGCGCCGGGCGCTGAGCATGGGCGCCCGCCTGGGGCAGGGCTGGCACTTCGCCCACCCCGGGCCCCCGCCGCAGCGGTGGGGGGCGCCCCTGCGCCTGCCGCCGGCGCCGGTGGTCCCCTCGCCGGCCGAGACGGTCTTCGAGGTGCTCAACCGCCGCGTCCCGGCTCAACCCACCGCACCGGACCTGCTGGCGGCCCTGACGCGGCAGGTGGAGCGGCAGGCGATGCTGCTGGACGAGACGGCCGTGGTGCTGGCCTGCTTCCAGGACGCCGACTCCCTGACCACCGCGACCCTGCGTCGCTACGAGGCCCTGGCCTCGGTCTGCTCCCTGACCGCCGTCCTGGGGCCCGGCGTCGTCCCCGAGCCCGCGCCGGGCGTGCACGGCACCGCCCTGCACGAGGACGACCCGATGAGCCGGCAGTGGGTGGTCACGGTCGTCTCACCGCACTTCGCCGCGGCCCTGGCCGCCCGCGACGTCACCGCACCGGCCGCCGGCGCCGGCCCCCCGGGCCCGGCGGGCGGGCGCCCCATGGAGTACGTCCTCAGCTACGAGCGGGACCAGGTCGTCGAGGCCGCCCGTCTGCTGATGTCCCGGGTGCAGCCGCCCACCGGCAGCACCGCTGCACCGGGGACCGCCGAGGTGGCCGGTCCGCCGCCCGGGCCGGGGTCCGCGGCGCGGCAGCGGGAGGGGGAGCGGCCGACGCTGCTGGGCGTGCCGGCCGAGCGGTTGCCGGCGCTGCTGACGCGGGCGATCGCCACCGCCAGCAACGGCATCGTGATCGCCGACGCCACCGCACCGGACCAGCCGCTGGTGTACGTCAACGCCGCCTTCGAGGAGCTGACCGGCTACTCCGCCGAGGAGTGCCTGGGCCGCAACTGCCGGTTCCTGCAGGGCCCGGGCACCGACCCGGTGCAGGTGAGGGTCATCGCCCGGCGCCTGCTGGCCGGCCGCGGCGTGCGCACGACCCTGCTGAACCACCGCCGCGACGGCAGCACCTTCTGGAACGAGGTGACCGTCAGCCCGGTGCACGACGCCGAGGGCCGGCTGACGCACTTCATCGGCAACCAGGCCGACGTCAGCGACCGCGTGGAGCGCGAGGCGCGCACCGTGCACCTGGCCCACCACGACGTGCTGACCGGGCTGCCCAACCGTGCCCACCTGCTGGACCACCTGGAGCTGGAACTGCGCCGCAGCGCCCGCTCCGGCTCCGGTGTGGCGGTCGTCTTCATCGACCTGGACGGCTTCAAGGCGGTCAACGACCGGTTCGGGCACGCCGCGGGCGACCAGGCCCTGATCCACGCCGCGGGGCGGCTGCGTTCCGTGGTGCGCTCCGGCGACCTGCTGGGCCGCCTGGCGGGGGACGAGTTCCTGCTCGTGCTCACCGGGTTGCGCGCCGCCGACGTGTCCTCCGTGCGCCAGGTGGTGCAGCACCTGCACGACGCCGTCCGGGTCCCCGTGGAACTCCCCGGGGGCGACGTGACGCTGCGGGCGAGCATCGGTTTCGCCCTCTCACCCGAGGACGGGCTGGACGCCACCGGCCTCATCGACGCCGCCGACGCCCGCATGTACCGCCACAAGAACGTGGGGTAGGCCCTGGGGCGGCAGCAGCAGCGCCGCAGCGGTCCCCTCCCGCCCCGGGGCCCGGCGGTTCACCCGAGGTACCCCTCGACGTCCAGGGCACCGCCGGCGCCCTCGAACTCCGCGCGCACCGCGGCCAGCAGGTCCGCGTCGGCCAGCACGTCCAGCGCCGTCAGCGCCAGGCCCACCGCCCCGTCCAGCACCCCCGCGTCACCGGACGCGGCACCGGCCGCCCGGGCGAACTCCGCGGTGTGCAGCGACACCTCCGGGCCCGCGATCGCGACCATCGGGTGGATCGCGGGCACCCGGACGCTGACGTTGCCCAGGTCGGTGGAACCCGACAGGTTCTCCGGCACCACCCCCGGCGGCAGCGCCGTGCGCCCGCGGCGGCGCTGGTGCAGCGTCCAGCGCGCCGCCAGCTCCCGGTTCGCGCGGATCGGCAGGTACGCCGGCTGCCGGTCCCACTCCAGCTCGTACCCGCAGCCCGTCATCGCCGCCGCGGCCACCAGCACCGCCTCCACCCGCGCGCACAGGTCCGCCAGCGTCGCCGGTTCCGCCGAGCGCACGTAGTACTCCGCGGAGGCCCGCTCCGGCACGACGTTCGGCCGCTGCCCGCCCTCCAGCACGATGCCGTGCACCCGGTCGGCGGGACTGATGTGCTGGCGCATCATCGCGACGCCCTGGTACCCGGCGACCACGGCGTCCAGGGCGTTGCGGCCCATGAAGGGCTGCGCCGAGGCGTGCGCGGCCACACCCCGGTAGGTCACCCGCACCTGCCGCCGGCCCAGGAACGGCTGCACCGCCACGTCGTAGGAGAACGGGTGCAGCATCACCACCGCGTCGACGCCCTCGAACGCCCCGGCGCGGGCCATCGTCTCCTTGCCGCCACCGCCCTCCTCGGCGGGTGTGCCCAGCAGCACCGCCGTGCCGCCCACCGCGCCGGAGCGCAGCGCGCGGACGAGACCGAGGAACGCGCCGACGGCCGAGGCGCAGATGACGTTGTGCCCGCAGCCGTGCCCGATGCCCGGCAGCGCGTCGTACTCGGCGAGCACCGCCACGGTCGGGCCGTCGCCGGCGGTGACGGACGCCCGCAGGGTCGTGTCCAGCCCGTGGACGCCCACCTGCGCGTCCACGCCCTGCCCGGCCAGCAGGTCCGCCACCGCGCGCACCGAGGCGTGCTCGCCGAACGCCTCCTCCGGGTTCGCGTGCAGCCGGTGGCTCAGCCCCAGCAACTGCTCGCGCAGGCCCTCCACTGCCGCCTCGGTGGCGTCCAGCAGTTCCGGCGGGGCACCGGCGAAGCCGCTGCCCAGCGGGGTGGCACTCGCCGCGTCCCGCTCCACACCGGCCAGCAGCGAGGCCAGGTAGGTGCGGTCGGGCGCGACGGGCTCAGCGGGGTCCTGCCGGTGCGGGGTGCCTGGTTCTGCCACGTCCAGCAGGCCTACTCCTGTCCGCCGCCCCCGGCCACCGCGCCGCGCCGGTTGCGGGAGCGCCGCAACACGGAGTTCACAGCGGCAACCGATCCGCAGCGGTACCGGGTCCGCGGCCGGGCCCGCCCGTTCAGCCCGCCCGTTCAGCCCGCCCGTTCGCGCACCTCGCGCGGGTCGCGCCCGGGCGGCTGCTCCGGGCGCGGCAGGTCCGGCGCGGGCGGCACGTCGAAGGTGCGCGGGGAACCCGGCTGCACGGTGAACCCCTCCCCGTGGTGGCTGGTGTCGACCGGCCCGCCCGCGACCACGGTGTAGGTGGCCCGGTCGCGGCTGATGCTCACCTCCAGGCAGGAGCCGCGGTGCCGGGTGCGGAAGCACAGCCCGTCCAGCCCTCCCGGCAGGCGCGGGGCGAACGCCAGGTGCCCGTCCGCGTCGCGCATCCCCCCGAAACCGGCCACCAGCGCCTGCCACGCCCCCGCGAGGGAGGCGATGTGCAGGCCGTCGGCGGTCTTGCCGCGCAGGTCGTGCAGGTCCACGAACACCGCCTCACGGGCGTAGTCGGCGGCCAGGCCCAGGTGCCCGACCTCGGCGGCGATGACCGCCTGCACCGACGCCGACAGCGAGGAGTCGCGAACGGTCAGCTCCTCGTAGTACTCGAACGCGGCACGCTTCTCCTCGAGCGTGAACGCCTCCGGCCGCAGGTGCATCGCCAGCACCAGGTCGGCCTGCTTGACCACCTGGCGCCGGTACAGGCTGAAGTACGGGAAGTGGTCGGCCAGCGGGTACTGCTCCAGCGAGGTGTCCTCGAAGTCCCACCGCTTGCGGCGGGTGGAGCCCTCGTCCTGGGCGTGCACGCCCGTGTCCGGGTCGCGCGGGACGTGCACCGCGTCGGCCAGCCGCACCCACCGCGCCACCTCGTCGTCGGTGACGCCGAGGTCGCGCGCGCGCTCGGGGAAGCGCCCGGCCAGGTCCACGGCGGCGCGCAGGTTCGCCTGGGCCATGAGGTTCGTGTACGCGTTGTCGTCCACCAGGGCGCTGTACTCGTCCGGGCCGGTCACCCCGTCGACGTGGAAGCGGCCGGCCTCGTCCTCCCGGCCCAGCACCACCCAGGAGCGGGCGGTCTCCACCACGACGTCCGTCACGAGCTCGCGCGCGGCGTCCTCGTCACCCGTGGCGTGCACGTACCGCACCGCGGCGTCGGCGATGTCGGCGTTCAGGTGCACCGCGGCCGTGCCCGCCGGCCAGTACCCGGAGCTCTCCCGGCCGGTGATGGTGCGCCAGGGGTACGTCGCCCCCGCCAGGCCCAGCTCGGCGGCCCGCTCCCTGGCGGCCGGCAGCATCGCGTGCCGCCAGCGCAGCGCCTCGGCGGCCGCCTGCGGCCACACGTGGTTGAGCATCGGCATCACGAAGACCTCGGTGTCCCAGAAGGTGTGCCCGTCGTAGCCGGTGCCGGTCAGCCCCTTGGCCGGGATGCCGCGGTCGGTGGCCTGCGCGGCGGCCTGCAGGACGTGGAAGAGCGCGAACCGCACGGCCTGCTGCAGGGCCTCGTCGCCGTCCACGCGCACGTCCGCGTGCTCCCAGAACTCCGCCAGCACCGCGCGCTGCTGCGCGGCCAGGTGCTCGAAACCGTCGCGCAGGCCCGCCTCCAGGGCGGTGCGCAGCCGCGGCAGCAGGTGCTGGCGCGTCTCCTGCGGTTCCCAGCCCAGCGCGGCGACCTTCACGACCCGCAGCTCCTGGCCCGGTTCCAGGCGCACGTGCGCGGTGGTGACGACCCGGTCGGCGGTGGCGTGGGTGCGCACCTCCGTCTCGGCGGGGCCGGTGACGTCGTGGTCCACGAGCACGGCGACCGCCAGCGCGCTGCCGTCGGTGCGCTGGCGCACGGTGCCGCCGCGACCGGCGGCCTCGGTGCGGGGCCGGTGCAGTCCCGGGCTGCACACCACCGCCGAGCGCACCTCCACCTCCAGCGGCTCGTCGACCGCCTGCACGCGGTGGTCGAGGGCGAACAGCCCGGGGCGCTCCAGGGGCACCAGCCGCTCGGAGCGGACCCGCACGCGCGCGCCGTCGGGGGAGGTCCACTCCGCCTCGCGGCGCAGCGTGCCGGTGCGCAGGTCCAGGGTGCGCTCGTGGGCGTGCAGCTCGCCGGTGCGCACGTCGAAGCGCTCGGGGCCGACGAACAGCTCCACGAGGCTCGGGTCGGGCACCGCGGCGATGCGCTCCTGCACCTGCGGGTACCCGTAGCTGTACTCGGGGTAGTGCATCGGCCAGAGGTCGTGCACACCGCTGAGGTAGGTGCCGGGACTGCCGCTGGGGGAGCCCTCGTCCAGCGAGCCGCGCACGCCGAGCCGGCCGTTCGCCAGCGTGAACAGCGACTCGGTGCGTTCCAGGGCGGAGACGTCCAGCTCGCCCTCGCGCACCGCCCACGGGTGCACCGCGCCGAGGTCCTTGCTCGTGCTCCTGCCCGCGCCCACGCGTCCTCCGTCCTCCGCCCGCCGTCCACCGGCGGGTACCGCGGTCATCCGAACAGGTGCCGGTCCCCGGCGCACCCGCAGCCGGCGGCGGTTCAGCGGTGGGCGTCCGCGTCCGCGCGCGGCAGCGCGAACGCCCCACCGGGGAGGACGCGATCGCCCCGGCGGGGAAGAGGGGGACGCCTCGCCGGCCCCCGAACTCGGTGCCGCCGCCGATCGCCCGGCAGGACGTCAGCGCACGCGCCGGGTCGCGCCCGACGGTGACGAGGAACCTGCCGTCGCGCACGGGCGGGCCCACCGCGAGGTTCCGGGTGGCGGGCCCCGGGTGTGGCGGGGCCGGGACCGCGCCCCGCCACACCCGGGGTCAGAGCAGCGGCGGCCCGGCGATCGCCGCGGCGGGCTTGTCCAGGGCCGTGCCCGAGCCGTCGCGGCGCCCGGGCGCCTCCGGCAGCGCCACCGCCGTGCCGGTGGGGGTCGCCGCCTCCGCCGGGCCGCGCCCGGCCCACGCCAGCAGCAGCACGTCCTCCCCGCGGGCGAAGCGGTGGCAGCGCACCCCGCCGGTGGCCCGGCCCTTGGCGGGGTACTCCGACAGCGGCGTGACCTTCGCCGAACCCAGCTGGGTGCCCGGCAGCGCCCCGGAGTCGCCGGCCACGGTCACCACCACCGCGTCCGGCTCGTCGGCGTCCACGGCCGTCATCGACACCACCTGCGCACCCGGGGACAGGCGCACCCCCGCCACGCCCGCCGCGCCGCGCCCCTGCGGGCGCACCAGCGACGCGCTGAAGCGCAGCAGCTGCGCGTCGGAGGTGATGAACACCAGGTCCTCCTCGCCGGTGCGCAGCTGCACGGCGGCGACCACCTCGTCCTTCTTGCGGGCGCTGACGTCCTTCAGGGCGATGACGTCGACCTCCTCGCGGTTGCCGAGGGGTTCCAGCACCAGCCGCTTGACGACGCCCGAGGCGGTGGCCAGCGCGAAACCCGGGTCGTCCGGGTCCTCCACGCCCGCCACCGGCAGCGGCACCAGGCCCAGCGCGCGCTCACCCTTGGCCAGGGTGAGGAACTCCTTCAGCGCGACCCCGCCCGACAGCGACGGGCGCCCGTTCGTCGGCGGCAGCACCGGCAGGTCCAGCACCGGCAACCGCACCAGCCGACCGGCGGAGGTGACCACGCCCACGTGACCGCGCGCGGTGGCCGGGGCGGTGGAGACCACCAGGTCGTGCCGGGTGCGCCGCCCCTCCGTGCCCAGCGGCTCGGCGGAGTCGGTGCGCGCCAGCAGGCCGGTGGAGGACATCAGCACCGTGCACGGGTCGTCGGCCACCTCCAGCGCCGTCACCGCCCCCGTCGCCGGCCCGCTGGAGGTCAGCAGCACCGTGCGCCGCGGGGTGCCGTGCTCGGCGGCGACCTGCGCCAGCTCGTCGCCCACCAGCTTCCGCAGCCTGCCCTCGTCGGAGAGGATCGCGCGCAGCTCGGCGATCTGCCGGTTCAGCTCCGCCTGCTCGCGCTCCAGCTCGATGCGGGAGAACTTCGTCAGCCGCCGCAGCTGCATGTCGAGGATGTACGCCGCCTGCGTCTCCGACAGGTCGAACACCTGCGTCAGCCGCGCGCGCGCAGCGGCCGCGTCGTCCGAGGAGCGCACGATGGCGATGACCTCGTCGATGTCGAGGATCGCCACCAGCAGGCCGTCGACCAGGTGCAGGCGCTCCTCCCTGCGCCGCAACCGGTACGCCGTGCGCCGGCGCACCACGTCGACGCGGTGCGCGATGAAGACCTCGAGCAGCTCCTTCAGCCCCAGCGTGCGCGGCTGGCCGTCGACGAGGGCGACGTTGTTGATGCCGAAGGTCTCCTCCATCGGCGTCAGCCGGTACAGCTGCTCCAGCACCGCCTCGGGCACGAACCCGTTCTTCACCTCGATGACCAGGTGCAGGCCGCGAGTGCGGTCCGAGAGGTCCACCACGTCGGCCACGCCCTGCAGGCGCTTCGCCTTGACGTTGTCGGCGATCTTCTCCGTCAGCCGCTCCGGGCCCACCCCGTAGGGCAGTTCCGTCACGACGATGCCCTTGCGGCGCGCGGTGACGTTCTCCACCCGCACCGCGGCCCGGGTGCGGAACGTGCCGCGCCCGCTCGCGTACGCGTCGCGGATGCCCTCCAGGCCCACGACCTTCCCGCCGGTGGGGAAGTCCGGGCCGGGCACGAACCGCATGAGGGCCGGCAGGTCGGCGTCCGGGTGCTTGAGCAGGTGGCGCGCGGCGGCGATCACCTCGCCGAGGTTGTGCGGCGGCATGTTCGTCGCCATGCCGACCGCGATGCCGCTGGCACCGTTGACGAGCAGGTTCGGGAACGCCGCCGGCAGCACGCCGGGTTCCTTCAGGCGGTCGTCGTAGTTCGCGACGAAGTCGACGACGTCCTCGTCCAGGCCCGTCGTCATCAGCAGCGCCGCCGGCGCCGGGCGCGCCTCGGTGTAGCGCTGCGCGGCCGGGCCGGCGTCCAGCGAGCCGAAGTTCCCGTGCCCGTCCACCAGCGGCACGCGCATCGTGAACGGCTGCGCCTGGCGCACCAGGGCGTCGTAGATCGCCACGTCGCCGTGCGGGTGGAGCTTGCCCATGACCTCGCCGACCACGCGCGCGCTCTTCACGTGCGCGCGCTCGGGCGTCAGGCCCATGTCCTGCATCATGTAGAGGATCCGCCGCTGCACCGGCTTCAGGCCGTCGCGCGCGTCAGGCAGGGCCCGGGAGTAGATGACGGAGTACGCGTACTCCAGGAACGCCCCCTGCATCTCCTGCTCGACGTCGATGTCGACGATGCGCTCGGGAGCGTCCGGTGGCGGGGGAGGGGACGTGCGTCGTGCCATGGCCCCCATCTTGCCGCCCGCGGCCGACACTCCCGCCCGCGGCGGCGCCTAAGCGGGCCAGGGAGCGCCGAACGCGCCGTCGTGGGCGCTGTCGGCCAGCGTGCGCCGGTGGGGGCGCGAGGGGCGCGAGGCCTCGCCCGGCGCCGGGTGCCCCACCGCGACGGCCGCCACGAACCGGCGCCCCGCCGGCACCGCGAAGCGCTCGCGCAGCGCGTCCCGCGCCGCCGACGGCACCCCGAACAGGCACGCCCCCAGCCCCTCGTCGACCGCCGCGAGCAGCACCAGCAGGGCGCTCATCCCGGTGTCCACCTCCGGCCACGGCACCTCCCAGGAGGCCGCGTCGCGGTCGGGGCCGGGTTTGTCGGGCAGCGCGTACCGCTCCGCGTACGCGCCCGGATCGGCCAGCAGCAGCACCAGCACCGGGGCGGTGCGCATCCCCGCCAGCCACGCTCCCGCCGGCCCCGGGCGCCCGCGGGTGGTCAGCTCCCAGAAGGCGCCGCGGTCCTCGGGCGCGCGCAGCACCAGCAGGTCGCGGCCCTGGCTGTTGCCCGCCGACGGTGCGCGCAGCGCCGCGGCGAGCACCCGCCGGAGCACCTCGTCCGCGACCGGGCGCCCGTCGTACCGGCGCACCATGCGCCGCCGGCGCAGCACCTCGCCGAAGTCCACCGCCCGATCGTCCCACCCGCCGCGCCCGGGGCGGCTCCCACTAGGGTGGCGGTCATGGTGCCGCTGCCGCCGGTGGGCTACCCGACCCGCTGGGAGGCGGACGTCGTGCTCCGCGACGGGGGCACCGCGCACGTCCGCCCCATCCGCCCCTCCGACGCCGAGCTCGTCGCGGCGTTCCACTCCCGCCAGTCGGAGGAGTCGCGCTACATGCGCTTCTTCGCCCCCATGCCGCGCCTGTCCACGCGCGACCTGGAGCGCTTCACCAACGTCGACCACGTCGACCGCGTCGCCCTCGTGGCCACCGTCGGCGAGGACATCGTCGGCATCGCCCGCTTCGACGCCGCGCCCGCGCGCGCCGGGTCCCGGCGCGCCGCCGAGGTCGCCTTCAACATCTCCGACGCCCACCAGGGCCGCGGGCTCGGCTCCGTCCTGCTCGAGCACCTCGCCGCCGCCGCCCGCGAGCGCGGCATCCGCCGCTTCACCGCCGACGTGCTCCCGCAGAACGCGAAGATGATCGGCGTCTTCCGGGAGGCCGGCTTCGAGGTGCGCCAGGGCTACTCCGACGGCGTGCTCGAGGTCGCCTTCGACATCGACCCCACCGAGCGTTCCGTGGACGTGATGCGGGCGCGCGAGCAGCGCGCCGAGGCCCGCAGCGTGCAGGCGCTCCTGTCGCCGACGTCCGTGGTCGTGGTGGGCGCCAGCCGCACCCCCGGGTCCGTGGGGCACCGCCTGCTCGCCGACGTCGTCACCGGCGGCTTCGCCGGTGCCGTGCACGCCGTCAACGCCGACGCCGAGCCCGGCGAGCTGCTGCTGGGCGTGCCGGTGGTGCGCTCGGTGCGCGACCTGCCCGGCCCGGTGGACCTGGCCGTCGTCGCCGTGCCCGCCGCCTCCGTCGGGCCCACCGTCACCGACTGCGCCTCGCAGGGCGTGCGCGGCCTCGTCGTCGTCTCCAGCGGGTTCGCCGAGACGGGCCCCGAGGGGCTGGCGCTGCAGCGCGAGGTGGTGCGCATCGCCCGCGCCAACGGCATGCGCGTGGTCGGCCCGAACTCCTACGGCGTCGTCAACACCGACCCCGCGGTGCGGCTGAACGCCTCCCTGTACGCAGACATGCCGCCCGCCGGGCGCTTCGGGCTCTTCAGCCAGTCCGGCGCCCTCGCGGTGGCCGTGCTCTCCTCCGCCGAGCGCCGCGGCCTGGGGCTGTCCACGTTCGTCTCCGCCGGCAACCGCGCCGACGTCTCCGGCAACGACCTCATGCAGTTCTGGCTCGACCACGAGGGCACCGACGCGGTCGGCCTGTACCTGGAGAGCGTCGGCAACCCTCGCAAGTTCAGCCGGGTCGCGCGCGCCCTGGCGCGCAAGAAGCCCGTCGTCGTCGTCAAGTCCGGCGCCTCGGGCTTCGGCGTGCCGCCCGGGCACGCCGTGCGCGCTTCCCGCGCCCCCTTCGAGGCCGTCGACAGCATGCTGCGCCAGGCCGGCGTCGTGCGGGTCGAGAACGTCCACCAGCTCTTCGACGTCGCCCAGGTCGCCGTGCACCAGCCCCTCCCGGAGGGCTCGCGGGTCGCCATCGTCGGGAACTCCGACGCGTTGGGCACCCTCGCCGCCGACGCCTGCGTCAGCTGGGGCCTGCAGGTCGCCCACGGCCCGGTGGCCGTCCCCTCGTACGCCGGGGTGGAGACGTTCACGGCGGCCCTGGAGGCCGCCTTCACCGACCCGGGGGTGGACGCGGTCGTCGCCAGCTGGGTGCCGCCCACGCCCGAGGTGGACCCCCTGGTGGCCGCCGCGGTGGCCCGCACCGCGGCGGCGGGCGCCAAGACCACCGTCACCTGCTTCCTGGGCACCCGCACCGTCTCCGCGGCCGTCGCCGGCGCCTCCGGCTCCGACGGCACCGCGGCGCCGGCGGACGTGCCGGTCGTGCCCTCGTACCCCACGCCCGAGGACGCCGTGCGCGCCCTGGCCGCCGTGGTGCGCTACGCCCAGTGGCGACGCCGCGACCCCGGGCACCCGCTGGCGCCCGACGGCGTGGACCTGCGCGCCGCGCGCGCCCTGGTGGAGCGCGAGCTGGCCGCCGCCGGGGACGAGGCGGCCGAGAGCGTGGAGCTGGACCAGGGCGCCGTGCAGGCCCTGCTCGCCGCCGGTGGCGTCGACCTGCTGGTGCGCGCGGAGGTGCGCAGCGTCGACGAGGCGGTCGCGGCCGCCGAGCGGCTGGGCTGGCCCGTGGCGCTGAAGACCGTCGGCGAGGAGCTCGCCGGCCGGCAGGACCTGCGCGGCGTGCGCCTGGGCATCTCCAACGCCTCCGCGCTCGCGGAGGCCGTCGCCGACATGCGCCAGGTCTTCGGCCGGGGCGCGGACGTGCTCGCCGTGCAGCGCATGGCCGGCCTGGGCGTGCCGTGCCTGGTGCGCAGCACCGAGGACCCGCTGTTCGGGCCGGTGGTCAGCTTCGGCGTCGAGGGCGACCCCCTGGACCTCATGGGCGACGTGGCCTACCGCATCCCGCCCCTGACCGACGTCGACGTGGCCGAGCTGGTGCGCTCGGTGAAGGCGGCGCCGAAGCTGTTCGGCCACCGCGGCAGCCCCGTGCTCGACGTCGATGCGCTGGAGGACGTCGTGGCCCGCGTCGCGGTCCTCGCCGACGCCCTGCCGGAGGTGGCGGAGCTGCGGCTGTCCCCGGTGCTCGTCTCGGAGGAGGGGGCGCGCGTGCTCGGCGCCTCCGTCACCCTGGCGCCGCCGCAGGACCGCGCCGACCCCGACCGGCGCACCCTGCCCACGTAGCCGCGGCCACGTGGCCGCGCCCAAGTGGCCGCGCCCGCGTCGGGGGGTGGGACACGCGTCGGCGCGCCGCGGTGCCGGCGGCGGTGCCAGCGTGGGGGTCCGCACCGGCCCGTGTCCTCCCGAGGAGCACCCGTGAACCGCCGAGCCACCCCGGTCCTCGCCCTGACCGCGGCCCTCGCCGTCCTCAGCGGCTGCGGCGAGGACCCCGGCACCTCCCCCGAGCCCGGGGCCACCCCGTCCGCGAGCACGCCGGGCACGAGCACCACGGCCCCCGCCGCGGTCCGCTCCGCCGGCGCCCAGCGGGAGGTCGAGTTCGCCTACGAGGGGGAGCGGGGGCCGGCGAACTGGGCCTCGCTGTCCGAGGAGTACGCCGAGTGCGCCGACGCGGCGCAGCAGTCGCCGGTCGACCTGGCCGGAGCGACGACGGTCCCCCTGCCCGACCTGCGCTTCGACTACGCCACCGCGGACGTCGAGCTCGACAACACGGTCCACACGGTCCAGGCCGTGGAGCCGGCCGGCTCCACGGTCGGCGTGGACGGCAGGACGTACGCGCTGAAGCAGTTCCACCTGCACGAGCCGGCCGAGCACGCGCTGGACGGGCAGACGCTCGCCGGTGAGCTGCACCTGGTCCACACCGACGACTCCGGCGCCGTCGCCGTGGTCGGGGTCCTGCTGCGCCAGGGGGAGGCGAACCCCGCGCTGACGGAGTACTTCGCGAACCTGCCCGCCGGACCCGGCGAGCGGGCCACCCTCACCGGGTTCGACACCGAGGCGCTGCTGCCGCAGGACCGCCGGACCTTCCGCTACACCGGGTCGCTGACGACCCCGCCGTGCACGGAGGGGGTCTCCTGGTTCGTGGTGCGCGAACCGGTGGAGGTCTCCGCGCAGCAGCTGGCCGACTTCCGCTCCGTGGTCGCCGAGAACTCCCGGCCGCTCCAGCCGCTGGGCGGGCGCGAACTGCTCCTCGACGCCGACTGACCCGCCCGCCGGGGCGAGCGGTGGCAGGGCCCGGCGTGGGGGAGGATGGGGGGATGCGCGAGCGCACCCACTCCCGGCGGTCCGGGCACGGCACCAGCAGCACCTCCGGCGCCGAGGGGGCCGTCCCCGGCCGGCCCGGCGAGCTGCCGCCGCGGCTGCTGACCGACCTCGAGCGCGCCGGCTACTACCCGGCCCTGCTCGCCGACGCCCTGCTCACCGCCCTCGGCGACGAGGGGGTCGAGGCCCACCTGGTGCACCAGGAGACGACCTTCGACGGCGGGGAGGTGCACCGGCACGTCACCGTCCTGGCCACCACCGCCACCCGGCTCCTCGTCGCCCACGCCGACGACCACGGCCCCGACGAGACGTCCCCCGAGCCGTACGCGGTGTGCTCCACGGAGGCGGTGCCGCTGGAACGGGTGGCGTCCGTGGTCCTGTCCCGGGTCGTCACCCGGCCCGCCGACCACCGCCCCGGCGCGGTGCCCGCCGAGGTCAGCCTCACGCTGAGCTGGGGGGCGGTGCAGCGCCTCGACCTCGAGCCGGCGAACTGCCCCGACCCCGACTGCGAGGCCGACCACGGCTACACCGGCACCGCCACCGGCGACGACCTGACCGTGCGGGTCGCCGGGGCGGCCGAGGGCGCCGACGCGGTGGCCGCCGCCGTCGAGTTCGCCGGCGCCCTGTCGGCCGCCACCTGCAGGTGACGTCGCCCGACGGCGGGGTGCTCCCGGTGCTGCCGGCGCCCTCCTACGGGCGCGACACGCTCGCGGACCTGATGCCGGCGCTCGAGCGCGCCCTCGGCGCGGCGGGCGGGGCTGGTGCGGACGCCGGGGCCCTGGAGCTGCCCGCCGCCGACCGCGTGTGCCTGCTGCTCGTCGACGGCATGGGGGAGGTGGCGCTGCGCGAGCGCTCCGGGCACACGCCCGCGCTGCGCCGCTGGCGCGCCGACGGCCGCCACCGCGTCCTCACCGCGGGTTTCCCCACCACGACCGCCACGAGCATGGGCCTGCTGGGAACCGGCCTGCCGCCCGGTTCCCACGGGCTGGTCGGCTACGAGGTCCTCGACCCCGACCGCGACGCCCTGCTGAACCAGCTGCAGTGGGACGGGCCGGCCGACCCGCGCCGTTGGCAGCCGCACACCACCGTCTTCCAGCGGCTGACGGCCGCCGGCGTCCCCGTCACCCGGGTGGCGCCGCCGCACTTCGACGGGTCCGGCCTGACGGAGGCGGCGCTGCGCGGCGGGCGGTTCGTGGGCACCCCCGAGCGCCTGGAGGCGCGCGTGGACGCCGCGGTCGCCGCGGTGCGCGCGGCGCCGCGCGGGCTGACGTACGTGTACTGGGGCCTGCTGGACCGCACCGGTCACGGCGAGGGCGTGGGCTCCTGGCAGTGGGGCGAGGAGCTCGGCCGCGTCGACGCCGCCGTGGGCGAGCTGGCGCGCCGGCTGCCGCGCGGGACGCTGCTCGTGGTCACCGCCGACCACGGCATGGTGGACGTGCCGGCCGTGCAGCGCCTGGACGTCGCCCACGAGCCGGCGCTGCGCGCGGGCGTCCGCCACGTCGGCGGCGAACCGCGCGCCGTGCAGCTGTACACCGAACCCGGTGCCGCCGAGGAGGTGGCGCGTGCCTGGTCCGGGCGGCTGGGCGAGCGCGCGCGGGTGCTCACCCGGGCGCAGGCCGTCGACGCCGGCTGGTTCGGCGCCGTGGAGGAGCACGTCTCCGGCCGCATCGGCGACGTGCTGGCCGTCATGACGGCCCCGGTGGCGGTGGTGGACTCCGCCCGCATGCGCCCCGAGGCGCTGCGCCTGCTCGGCCAGCACGGCGCCCTCACCGACGACGAGCGCCTCGTGCCGCTGTTCACCGCGGTCCTCTGACCCCCTGCGGACCCCTCGCGCCGGATCCCCGGGATCAGGGGGTTTGGGCCCCCGGCCCCCGGGTACCCCTCCACTCGTCAAGGGATTGGCGAAAGCGGCCAAGACGTCCAACGGAAGGGACCACGACATGATCTCCGGGATGAACTCCGTCGAGGAGCTGTACGGCGCCACGGTCACCGGCCGCGACGGCGACAAGATCGGCAAGGTCGACGAGGTCTACCTGGACAACGCGACCAACCAGCCGGAGTGGGTCTCCGTGAAGACGGGGCTGTTCGGCTCCAACGTCTCGCTCATCCCGCTGTCGCAGGCGGTCGTGAGCGGCGACACGGTCACCGTACCGTTCGACAAGTCGATGGTGAAGGACGCCCCGCACCACGACCCGGGCCACGAGCTGAGCGAGCAGGACGAGAACGACCTGTACGCCTACTACGGCGTCACCACCGGCGTCGCGGGCAACGAGACGGCCGGCACCGAGACGGCCGGCACCGAGACGGCCGGCACCGAGACGGCCGGCACCACCGGCACCGGGGTCCGCGGCGAGGGTCACGACACCTCCGGCCCGAACACCGACGACGCCATGACGCGCTCCAAGGAGGAGCTGCGCGTGGGCAAGGAGACCCGTGAGACGGGCCGGGCGCGGCTGCGCAAGTACATCACCAGCGAGAACGTGAGCCGCACCGTCCCGGTCAACCGCGAGGAGGTCGTGGTCGAGCGCGAGCCGATCACCGAGGCCAACCGCGGCGCGGCGATGTCCGGCGGCGACCTGACCGAGGAGGAGCACGAGGTGACCCTCCACGAGGAGCGCGCCGTGGCCGCCAAGGAGACCACGCCGGTCGAGCGCGTGCGCATGGGCACCAAGACCGTGCAGGACGAGCAGACCGTCTCCGCCGAGGTGCGCGAGGAGCACATCGACCTCGACGCCGGCCAGGAGACCACTGCGAAGCGGGACCGCTGAGCGAGGAGCACGCCGAGGTCCTCCGCTCGGCCGAGGAGTTGCGGACCCGGACCGTTCGCGCACCGCGCGAACGCGTCCGGATCAGCAAGCGCATCGTCTCCGAGGTCCGCACCGTCGAGGTCCCGGTCCGCGTCGAGCGGCTCGTCGTCGAGCACGAGCCGCTGGACGAGGCCGGAGCGGGCCCGGTGGGGGAGGACCCCGCCGGGCTCGCACCCGCGGAGCCCCTGGAGATCGTCCTCCACGAGGAGGTGCCGGTCGTCTCCCTGCGCGTGCAGCCCGTCGAGGTGGTGCGCGTGGGGGTGCGGACGGTGCAGGGCGAGGAGGTCGTGGAGGTCGACCTGCGCAGCGAGCAGGTCGTCGTGGAGCAGGAGGCCGTGGAGCAGGGCGAGCGCCCCGCTCCGTGACCCGGGTACGACGAGGCCCCCGTGCGGTGAACC
>NZ_JALBVB010000057.1:213778-280747 GCF_022669155.1 Kineococcus sp. TRM81007
ACCGCACGGGGGCCTCGTCGTACCCGGGGACGTCCAGTCCTCCCGGGCTCAGTCCTTCTTGGCGCCGAACATGATCTCGTCCCAGCTGGGGACGCTGGAGCGCTTGCCGCTCGTGCCGCCCTGGGCGCGCCGGGCGGAGCGGTTGCGCCGGCGCGGCGCGGGCCGCTCCGCGGACGCCTTGCCGTCCTGCTGCTCCTGCTCGCCCGCCTCGCCCGCCTCGTCCGCGTCGGGCCGCCCGGTGGCCCCCGCCTCCGGCGCCCCGTCCACGTGCGGCGAGCCCGGCGTCTCGGGGACGTCCGGGGTCCTCGCTCCCCCCGGGGTGTCCTGGGCCACCTCCTGCTCCGGGTCCTGCGCCACCTCCTGCTCCGCACCCAGCTCCCAGTCCGCCGCGGCGTCCCCGGGGAGGGGGCCCGGTGCGGGTGCGTGCTCGGCGGGCGCTTCCTCGGCGGGCGCGTGCTCGGCCGGTCCGTGCTCGGCGGGCGACGCCGCGGCCTCGGCGTCCTCGGCGGCCACGTGCTCGTCCGGGCGGTGCTCGCCCGCCGCGCGCTCCGGGGAGGCCGGGCGCGGGGGCGGCAGCACCGTGCGGTCCTCGTGCTCGTGCGGCGCGGACGCCGGCGGGTGCGCGGGCGGCGGGTCCGCCAGCAGGGCGTCGACCCGCGGGGCGGGCTCGGCCCCGGGAGCGGGCGCGGGCTCGCCGCGCACCCCGCGCTGGGCGTCCAGCGCGTCCAGCAGCCCGGCGGCCAGGTCCCCGGGAGCCGGGCGCTGCCCGTGCCCGCCGGTGCGCACCCCGCCGTCGGCCTCCACGTCGTACACGCGCTCCCGCCCGCGCACGGCCTCGCCGGCCACGCTCACGAGGCGGCGTGCGGGCAGCGGCCCGGCCTCGGCCGGTTCCTCCTCGCTCAGCCAGCGCGCCTCGTCGTCGGTGGCCGTCAGCGCGCGGGAGCCGGGGTCGAAGGACCAGCGCGCCACGCGCCCGCGGCCACCGGCGACGAACTCCACCTGCACGGTCCAGTCGCCGTCCTCCTGCCGCCAGGCGTCCCAGCGCGTCCCCTCCAGGTCGACCGCGCGGGCGCTCAGGCGGCTGACCACCAGCTCCTCCAGGGTGCCGTTGCCCCCGGAGCGCCCGTACGCGGTGCGGCGGGCCAGGCCGACCACGTGGGCCCGCTCGGCGAGCACCGGCCCCTCGTAGCGGCGCACCCGGTCCAGGGGCAGCCCGCCGGACTCGGCGATCTCCTCGGCGGACTCGCCGGCGCGGATGCGCGCCTGGATGTCCCGGGGACGCAGCTGCGACTCCAGCTGGATCTGCAGCTGACCGAGCCGGGCCCGGTCGCGGCGCACCGCCGCGCGCAGCGCCTCGTCCACCCGCAGCCGGTAACGCGCTCCGTCGGCGCCGACGAGCACCACGTGCTCGCCGTCGTCGTGGACCCCGACGAGCCTCAGGTCCTGCATGAGGGCGTCCTCCAGCGGTGTCGTCTGCGGCGGCGCGGCCGGACTGGCCGGGCCGGCGCGGCTCCCGGGCGGGCCGAGCGCTGCACGCACTCTGCCACCTGCGTGCCGCGCCGTTCACCCGGCGCGGTCCACGAATCCGCGACGACCCTGGACCTCAGGTGGAGGGTCAAGGGTGGGGGAGGGGGGTCGCCGGGTGCCGCACCCCCGTCGGGCGCGCCGCCGCGCAGCGGTGAGAATGGGCTCGTGAGCGCTGCGACCACCTCCGCGCGTCCCTACGACGCCGTCCTCCTGCTGTCCTTCGGGGGCCCGGAGGGCCCCGACGACGTGGTGCCGTTCCTCGAGAACGTCACGCGGGGGCGGGGCATCCCGCGCGAGCGGCTCGAGGCCGTCGCCGAGCACTACCTGCACTTCGGCGGCAAGAGCCCCATCAACGACCAGAACCGCGCGCTGCTGGCTCGGCTGCGCACCGAGCTGGACGCCCGCGGCCTGGCCGACCTGCCGCTGCTGTGGGGCAACCGCAACTGGGAGCCCTACGCCACCGACGTGGTGCGCGAGGCCCACGAGGCCGGTGCCCGCCGCTTCCTGGTGGTCTTCACCAGCGCCTACTCGTCCTACTCCAGCTGCCGGCAGTACCGCGAGGACCTGGCCCGCACGGCGCAGGAGCTGGCGGACGAGGGCCGGCGGGTCGAGTTCGACAAGATCCGCCACTACTTCAACCACCCCGCCTTCACCGAGGTCAACGCCCGCGCCGTGGCGCGCGCGCTGGGCGAGGTGCCGGACGGCTCGCGCGTGGTCTTCGTCACGCACTCGATCCCGGACGCCATGAACGACGTCTCCGGCCGCGACGGCGGCGCCTACGTGCGCCAGCACCTCGACGTGGCCGCGGAGGTCGCCCGCCGCGTCGGCGCCGAGCGCGGCGGCGACGTGCCGTGGGACCTGACGTACTGCTCGCGCTCCGGCCCGCCCAGCCAGCCGTGGCTGGAGCCGGACGTCAACGACCACCTGCGCGCGCTGCACGAGCAGGGCGTCCCCGGCGTGGTCGTCGCTCCCATCGGGTTCGTCAGCGACCACATGGAGGTCAAGTTCGACCTCGACACCGAGGCCGCGGAGACCGCCGGCGAGATCGGGCTGCCGTTCGCGCGCGCCGCCACCGTCGGTGCCGACGCGACGTTCGTCGCCGGCCTGGTGGACCTGATCGAGGAGCGGTCCGCGCAGGCCCGCGGGGAGCGCCCCGAGCAGCCGGCCACGGGGGCCCTGGGCCCCTCCCGCACCGTCTGCCCCGTCGACTGCTGCCGGAACCTGCGTGCCGACCTGCCCGCCGCGACGGGCGAGGACTACCGCGCCCCGGCCCCGGCCCCGGCGTGAGCGGGACGGCCGTGGACGGCCTGCCGGGCGTGCCGGAGCTGGCCGAGCTGCGGCGCGTGGCCGTCCAGGCCGCCGCCGCGGCCGGTGAGCTCGTGCGCACCGGCCGCCCCGACCGCGTGGAGGTGGCGGCCACCAAGTCCACCCCCACCGACGTCGTCACCGCCATGGACCACGCCTCCGAGGAGCTGCTGCGCGAGGTCCTGGGCCGGCTGCGCCCGGACGACGGGGTGCTGGGCGAGGAGGGCGGGCACCGGCCCGGCACCTCCGGGCTGACCTGGGTGGTCGACCCCGTGGACGGCACCGTCAACTACCTGTACGGGCTGCGCGCGTACGCCGTCAGCGTCGCCTGCGTGCTCGACCCCTCGCACGGCGCGGAGCGCCCCGACCCGGCCACCTGGACGGTGCTGGCCGGCTGCGTGCACGACCCCACCACCGGCGAGTCGTGGAGCGCGGCCCTCGGCCGGGGGGCGAGCCTGCGCGACGGCGAGCACGAGCGGGCGCTGCCCGGGCCGGCGGACGTCGCTCTGGAGCGCGCCCTGGTGGGCACCGGCTTCGGCTACGACCCGGTGCGCCGCGCCGAGCAGGCCGCCGTGCTGGCCCGCCTGCTCCCGCGGGTGCGGGACGTGCGGCGCGTCGGCAGCGCGGCGCTGGACCTGTGCTGGGTGGGGGCCGGGCGGCTGGACGCCTACTACGAGCGCGGGCTGAAGCCGTGGGACCTCGCCGCCGGCGCCCTCGTGGCCGCCGAGGCGGGTGCACGGGTCACCGGCTTCGACGGCGGGCCCGCCGGCCCGGAGGGCGTGCTGGTGGCCGCGGACGGCCTGCACGGGGCGCTGCGGGCGGAGCTGGCCGGCTGAGGCGCCGCGGGCGCCCGCCCGGGGACGCGTGAGGCCCCCGTCCCGAGCGGGACGAGGGCCTCACGGCGTCCGGTGCCGGGTCAGGTGGCCGGGCAGGCGGCGGCGCGCTGGGCCGGCAGCGTCAGGTCGACGGAGGGCTGCGGCTCGGCCGGCAGCTCCACGTGCTGCTCGGTCTGCTGCGCGGCGAGGTAGGCGACGGTGTCGGGCAGGGCGACGTCGTGCGCCGCGGCCAGGTCGACGAGCCCCTCCAGCTCGCCCAGGTGGGCGGCGGCGAGCTCCTCCTCGCCGGCCGCGGTCGCGGAGTCGATCGTGGCGCGCGTCTGCTGGACGCGCTCGGACAGCTCCGCCACGAAGGCGGGCGGCGCGGTGCGGGCGGTGTCGCCGTGGGGCACGGTCGTCGCCTCGCTCGCGCGCGGGTCCTGCACGGGCTGCTGCGCGGGCTGCTGCACGGGCACGGCACCTCCTCGAGAGCTTCGGGCGCCCCGGCGGCCGAACGGTGCCGGGGCGCCGCGGTCCGCCGGTCGGCGGGGACGGCGGCACACTACGGGGCGTCGGAGCCCGTTCCAACTCCCGCTGCGGCGCTGTGGACCGCGCACGGCCCGGCGGGTGGCCCGCCCGGCCCACCCCGACTGCCCTGAGTGGCGTGTCGCGACGCGCCGTGAGGAGCCCCGGTTCGTGGGGCGCGCGACGGTAGGTCATGATGCGTGCTCGCCTCGCCGAACGGGGCACCGGCGAGCAGGGTCCGGGGCGCGGGCATCATTCGGGCCCGCGCCGCGTTGAGCGGGCCGCAGGACGACGGAAACACGGAGTGAGGCAGGGGTCATGGCCACCGACTACGACGCACCGCGCAAGAACGACGACGAGCTCAACGAGGACTCCATCGAGGAGCTGAAGGCCCGTCGCACGGACAAGAGCTCCGGTGCCGTCGACGAGGACGAGACGGAGGCCGCGGAGGGGTTCGAGCTGCCCGGTGCGGACCTGTCCAACGAGGAGCTGTCGGTGCGGGTGCTCCCGCGCCAGCAGGACGAGTTCACGTGCACCAGCTGCTTCCTGGTGGTGCACCGCAGCCAGCTGCACGACACCGGCGACGGCCGCGTCGTGTGCAACGACTGCGCCGCTTGAGACGCGGCGCCCGCCCTCAGCGGCCGCGGGTGATCGCGTCCGCGAGCCGCTGGGGGTGACGGGTGGAGACCACCCAGTAGGGGGCCGGGTCGTCCGGGTCGTCCAGGTGGACGCGCACGGCCGTCGGCACCCAGGAGCGGATCGCCAGGTGGGCGCGGGCGTCCAGCTCGGGGCCGAGCGCTGCGCGGCGCTGCGCGGCGGGCACGACGTCGACGCCGCGGACGACGCGCAGCGGCAGCCGGGCGCGACCGGCGCGCAGGTGCCCGTCCGCGACCTCCACGGTGGAGGCCATGCTCAGCAGCACCGCCACGGCGAGCGCCGCACCGAGCGCGGCCCCCGCGGCCGCGCCGACCGGCCCGAGGATCGGCAGGGCGACGAGGGCGCCTCCGGCGACCGCGGGCAGCCAGGCCAGCCACGTCGTCGGCGCCGGCCACCACCGCTCGCGCCACACCGCCGCACCGGTCCCGGCGTCGGCGGCGGAGCGGGGACCGGGGGTGGTGCTCACCGCGTCAGCTTCTCACGCGCCGCTGCCCACGCGCCGCCCCGGCACGGTGCGGGGGCGGCCGGTAGGGTCCTCGCCCGTGAGCAACGCCGACGCCGTCGAGCCCGGAGCCGCCCTGGAGGTGGCGACGGTCCTGGCCGACCCCGCCGCGCTGCCGGGGTACGCGCACCCCGGTGACGCGGGCGCCGACCTGACGACCCGCGTCGACGTCGTGGTCGGCCCGGGGGAGCGCGTCACCGTGCCCACGGGCGTGTCGATCGCACTGCCGGAGGGGTACGCGGCGTTCGTCGTGCCCCGCTCCGGCCTGGCGGCGCGGCGCGGGCTGACCACGCTGAACGCCCCCGGCACCGTGGACGCCGGGTACCGCGGGGAGATCCGCGTCACCCTGCACAACACCGACCTGCGCGAGGCGGTGGAGCTGCGGGCCGGTGACCGCGTGGCGCAGCTCGTCGTCCAGCGCGTGGAGCGGGTCCGCTTCGTGCCCGTCGGCACCCTGCCGGTGTCCGCGCGGGGCGAGGGCGGGCACGGCTCGACGGGCGGTTCGCAGGCGCTGACGGGAGCGCCCCGGCCGACAGACCAGAGCACCAGCACCGGAGAGGGACGACCGTGAGCCTGTTCCGCCGCAAGCGCGCGAAGGACACCGAGGGCACCACCGAGGGCACCACCGAGGGCACCGCTCAGGAGGCCGTGGAGGACGCGCCCGCCCCGGGTGCGGGTCAGGCCGCGGGCTCCTCCGTGGAGGCCCCCGCGGCGGCACCCGCGCCGGGTGCCGGGGAGGTCGCGACCCCGGCGGCCCCCGTGGTCCCCGTGGCCGCGGACCGCTCGAACGGTCCCTTCGACTCCTCGGAGGTGCCGGCGGAGGACGGCCGCCTGCCGCTGGGCGGGCTGCGGCTGGCCGGGCGCGAGGGCATGGAGCTGCGCTTCGAGGTGGAGGAGGCCAGCAAGCGCGTCATCGCCGTCACGGTGGGCCTGGCCGGTTCCGCCGCGCAGCTGCAGGTGTTCGCCGCCCCCCGCACCCGCGGGGTGTGGGACGAGATCCGCGCCGAGATCGTCGCCGCCGTCGACGCGCAGGGCGGGGCCTCCGAGGAGCGCACCGGGCCCTTCGGCGCCGAGCTGCTGTGCCGGCTGCCCGTGCGCACGGAGGACGGGCGCACCGCGCACCAGCCGACCCGCTTCGTCGGCGTGGACGGCCCGAGGTGGTTCCTGCGGGCCGTCTTCTCCGGCCCGGCCGCGCACGACGCGCAGGCCGCGCAGGCGCTGGAGGCCGTCGTCCGCGACGTCGTCGTGGTGCGCGGCGCCGAGGCGATGGCCCCCCGCGAGCTGATCCCGCTGGCGCTGCCGCCGCAGGGCCGCCCCCAGGGCGCACCGGCGGAGCAGGAGCAGGGACGGGGGGAGCGGCGCGAGGGTGGCCGCGACGACCTCGAGCCGTTCGAGCGCGGCCCGGAGATCACCGAGGTCCGCTGAGCCGTTCGCGGTGCCGCCCCTCGCCCGCGCGGGTGAGCGGGTCACCGCCGGGCCGGGAGGGTCCTACGCTGTGCACGTGTCGAAGTCGTCGGTGCTGAGCACGCCGCTGTGGCGTCGCGCGCTTCAGCGCTTCACCGCATCCGAGTCGGACCTGGTGGCCGAGGAGGCCCAGCAGGACGCCGTGCGCCACGGCGGGACGCCGTGCGGGGCCATCCGCAACCGCACGCGCGCCTGCGTGTGCGGCACGCTGCGCTCGGTCACCCTGCGCCCGCGCGGTGGTGTGCCCGCCCTGGAGGCCGAGCTGTTCGACGGCTCCGGGTCCGTGTCGCTGGTGTGGCTGGGGCGGCGGCGCATCGCCGGTGTCGAGCCGGGTCGGCGCCTGCGGGCGCGCGGTCTGGTCGCCGACGACGACGGCCACCGCGTGATCTTCAACCCCGGGTACGACCTGCTCTGCCCCGAGGGCGCGTGACGCCGTCGGCGGAGCCGCCCGGCGCGCTCGGCGGGGCGGGGGGTGCCGCTGAGGAGGCCACCCCCACCACGGTCGAGGAGGTCGTGCGCCGGCGGCTGTCCGCAGCGCTCGGCGGGTGGCGGGGGTTGCTGGACTCGGCGGCCCCGGCGCTGGCCTTCCTGATCGGCTGGCTCCTCACCTCCGACGTGCTGGTCTCCGTGGGTGCCTCGGTGGCCGTGCTGCTGGTGGCCCTGGTCGTGCGGATCGCGCGCCGCGAGACCGTGCAGCACGCCGTCGGCGGCATCCTCGCCACCGCCGTCGCCGCGTTCATCGCCTCGCGCACGGGCCGCGCCGCGGACGTCTTCCTGCCGGGCATCCTGCTCAACGCGGCCCTCGCGGTCGTCTTCGCCGTCTCCATGGTGGCGCGCTGGCCGGTGGTGGGGTTCGTCGTGGGCGCCGTCACCGAGGACCCCGCGGGGTGGCGGCGCGACCGCGGCGTCGTCGCGCTGTGCCAGAAGCTCACCGGCCTGCTCCTGGCCGGCTACGTCGTGCGCGTGGCGGTGCAGCTGCCGCTGTACCTGGCGGACCGCTCCAGCGGGGGGGAGTGGACGACGGCGCTGGCCGTCAGCAAGCTCGTGCTGGGCTGGCCCCTGCTCGTCCTGGGCGTGGTGGTCGCCGGCACGCTGCTGCTGCGCGGTCGCACGCCCCTGCAGCCGGAGGAGCCGGGGACGGGGCCCGAGGCGGTCCCGGAGCGCCCTCAGGAGCGCACCCGGCGCTCCTGAGGGCCGCCGTCAGCGAGCGCCGAGCAGTGCGCTCAGCTCCGCCTCGACCTCGGGGACGCTGAGGAACATCAGGTGGTCGCCGGCCTCGAGGACGTCGTCGGACGTGGGGGCGATGGGCCGGTCCCCGCGCACGATGGCCACGAGCACCGCGTCCGCCGGCAGCGGCAGGTGCCCGACGGTGCGGCCCACGGCGGGGCTGGTGGTGTCCAGGGTGTACTCGGCCATCGAGGTCCTGCCCCGCTGGAAGGTGAACAGGCGCACGAGCTCGCCGACGCTGACGGCCTCCTCGACGAGCGCCGTCATCAGCCGCGGCGTGGACACGGCGACGTCCACGCCCCACGCCTCGTCGAAGAGCCACTCGTTCTTGGGGTTGTTCACCCGTGCCACGGTGCGCGGCACCCCGTACTCGGTCTTGGCCAGCAGCGAGACGACGAGGTTGGCCTTGTCGTCGCCGGTGGCGGCGACGACGACGTCGCAGTCGGTCAGCTCCGCCTCGTCGAGGCTGGAAATCTCGCAGGCGTCGGCGAGCAGCCACTGGGCGTCGGGCACGCTGGTGATCTTCATGGCGGCCGGGGAGCGGTCCACCAGCAGCACGCGGTGCGAGTTGGCCAGCAGTTCGCGCGCGATGGAGCGCCCCACGATCCCGGCGCCGGCGATGACGACGCGCATCAGGCCCCCCCTCCCGGCGCGGCCGCGAGCACGGCGGTGGCCGCGGCGGTGCGCTCCTCGGCGACGACGACGTGGACCAGGTCGCCCTCCTGGTGGACGGTGCCCTTCACCGGCACCAGCCCCTGCCCGAGCCGGGTGACGTAGGCCACCCGCACGCCGGCGGCGGCCTCCAGCACGTGCAGGGGCTTGCCCACCCACCCCTCGTGCACCGGGGCCTCGACCAGGACCACGCGGCCGCTGGCGTCGCGGAACTCGCTGAGGGCGCCCTCGGGGACCAGCCGGCGCAGGACCTGGTCGGCCGTCCAGCGCACGGTGGCGATGGTGGGGATGCCCAGGCGCTGGTAGACCTCGGCGCGACCCGGGTCGTAGATGCGCGCCACGACGGTCTCCACGCCGAACTTCTCGCGCGCCACCCGCGCGGCGAGGATGTTGGAGTTGTCGCCGGAGGAGACCGCGGCGAAGGCGCCGGCCTGGTGGATGCCGGCCTCCACGAGCGTGTCGTGGTCGAAGCCGACCCCGGTGACGCGCTGGCCGGTGAAGGAGGTGCCCAGCCGGCGGAAGGCGTCGGTGTCCTGGTCGACGACGGCGACGCTGTGCCCGCGCTGCTCCACGGTCAGCGCCAGGGTGGAGCCGACACGCCCACACCCCATGATCACGAAGTGCACGACCCCTCCGGTGCGTCCTGTGCGGCCGGGAGCGCCGGCGTGGCCGGCGGCTCCTCCCGGGCGGCGACGCTACCGCCTCGCCGGCGCACCCGCCGCCGTGGCCGTGCACGGGGCGCGTCCGGGGCGCGTCCGGGGGCGCGGCCGGACGCCCGGACGCCCGGACGGCCCCGTCGGCGTGCCGCCGCAGCGGGAGCTCGGACGTAGCATCGGTGGACGTGCCCTCTGTGACGGACGCGGTCAAGCGCGTGCTCGTCGGCCGGCCGTTCCGCAGCGAGCGACTGTCCGAGACCCTCCTGCGCAAGCGCGTCGCGCTCCCGGTGTTCGCCTCCGACGCCCTCAGCTCGGTCGCCTACGCCCCCGACGAGATCTTCCTGACCCTGTCGATCGCCGGCATCGCCGCCTACGCGGTCTCGCCGTGGGTGGGCCTGGCCGTCGTCGTCGTCATGCTCGTGGTCGTCGCCTCGTACCGGCAGAACGTGCACGCCTACCCCTCCGGCGGCGGGGACTACGAGGTCGCCACGGTGAACCTGGGCCCGAGCGCGGGCCTGACGGTGGGCAGCGCGCTGCTGGTGGACTACGTCCTGACCGTGGCGGTGTCGATCTCCTCCGGCGCGCAGTACGCGGCCACCGCGATCCCCGCGCTGCGCGGGCACGAGGCCCTCTTCGCCGCCGCCCTGGTGCTGCTGCTGATGACGGTGAACCTGCGCGGGGTCCGCGAGAGCGGCACCGCGTTCGCGATCCCCACCTACATCTTCATGTTCTCGATCCTCGGCATGGCGCTGTACGGCTTCGGCCGGTACCTGTTCGGCGACCTGCCGATGGCGGAGAGCTCCCGCTACGACCTGACGGCCGAGCACGACATCTCCGGCGGCCTGACCAGCCTGGCGGGGGCCTTCCTGATCCTGCGGGCCTTCTCCTCCGGTGCCGCGGCCCTGACGGGCGTGGAGGCCATCAGCAACGGCGTGCCGGCGTTCCGCGAGCCCAAGAGCCGCAACGCGGCCACGACGCTGCTGCTGCTGGGCACCATCAGCGTCACCATGCTCGTCAGCACGATCGCGCTGGCGAACCTCACGCAGGTGCGCTTCGCGGAGGACCCCTCGATCCAGCTGCTCGAGGACGGCGTGCCCGTCGGCGACGACTTCGTGCAGGACCCGATCATCGGCCAGCTCGCGGCGACGGTCTTCGACCACTTCCCGGTCGCCTTCTACGTCGTCACCGCCGCCACCGGCGTCATCCTCGTGCTGGCGGCCAACACCGCCTTCAACGGCTTCCCCGTGCTCGCCTCGATCCTGGCGCGCGACGGCTACCTGCCCAAGCAGCTGCACACGCGCGGCGACCGGCTGGCGTTCTCCAACGGCATCATCGCCCTGGCCGGCGCCGCGGTCGTCCTCGTGCTCGCCTTCGACGCGCAGGTCACCCGGCTCATCCAGCTGTACGTGGTGGGCGTGTTCGTGTCCTTCACGATGAGCCAGACCGGCATGGTGCGGCACTGGACCCGGCACCTGCGCACCGAGCGCGACCCGGCGGCGCGCCGGCGGATGAAGCGCTCGCGGGTCATCAACTCCATCGGCCTGGGGCTGACCGGCATGGTCCTGGTCATCGTGCTGCTGACGAAGTTCACGCAGGGCGCGTGGCTGGCGATCCTCGCCATGGTGGTGCTCTTCGCGAACATGAAGCTCATCCGGCAGCACTACACCTCGGTGTCGCGCGAGCTGGAGATCGCCGAGGAGGCCGGGGCCAAGGCGCTGCCCACCGGCGTGCGCGGCGTCGTGCTGGTCTCCAAGCTGCACAAGCCGACGCTGCGGGCCCTGGCGTACGCGCGCGCCGCGCGACCGAGCGACCTGCAGGCGGTGACCGTCTCGGTGGACCCGGAGGAGACCGCCGCCCTGCAGGCGCGCTGGGACGCGCTCGGCCTGCCGATCCCGCTGACGGTGCTCGACTCGCCGTACCGCGAGGTCACCAGGCCGGTGCTCGAGCACGTCAAGGCGCTGCGCGCGCGCCATCCGCGCGACCTGGTGACCGTCTACGTGCCCGAGTACGTCGTGGGCCACTGGTGGGAGACCCTGTTGCACAACCAGTCCGCGCTGCGCCTGCGGGCGCGGCTGCGCTACACCCCGGGAGTGATGGTGGCGAGCGTGCCGTGGCAGCTGAGCAGTTCGGAGGGGATGGAGGACCGCGTGGAACGATCCGCGCCGGGCGTGGTGCGCCGGGGCACGTTCGGGCCGACGCCGACGCGCCCGGACCCCGCCTCGCCCGCCGCGACCACCCCGCCGCCCGGCGGTAGCGGCGGCGAGCGCGAGGGGGCCCGGTGAGCCGCCCGGCCCGCGCCGCCGCGCCCGGCGCCCGCCGCGACCGGCGCACCCGCTCCGCGGAGGCGAGGGGCGCCGACCGCGCCGGCGCCGAGTTCGAGGTGGAGGTCGGCCCGATCGCCCACGGCGGGCACTGCGTGGCCCGGCACGAGGGTCGCGTCGTCTTCGTCCGCCACGCCCTGCCGGGGGAGCGGGTGCTGGCGCGCGTGACCGAGGGCTTCGACGGCTCGCGCTTCTGGCGCGCCGACGCGGTGCGGGTTCTGCGCGCCGACCCCGACCGCGTCGAGCCGCCCTGCCCGGTGGCGAAGCCGGGGCTGTGCGGGGGCTGCGACCTGCAGCACGTGGCGCTGCCGCGGCAGCGGGCGCTGAAGGCGCAGGTGGTGGCCGAGCAGCTGCAGCGGCTGGCCGGGCTGGACCTGGCCGTCGAGGTCGAGGAGGTCCCGCTGCCCGCGGGTGCCGCGCAGCCGGAGCACCCGGGCCTGCGCTGGCGGACCCGCACGCAGTTCGCCGTCGACGCCGAGGGGCGCACCGGGCTGCGCGGGCACCGCTCGCACGACGTGGTGCCGCTGGCGGACTGCCCGATCTCCACGCCGGCCGTCGCCGGCAGCGGGGTGCTGGGGCAGCGCTTCGGCAACGTGGCGACGGTGGAGGTGGCGGCCGGCTCGGACGGCGGCGACCCGCTGGTCGTGGTGACGCCGAGCGAGGGTGCCCGCGCGCACCTGCCGAAGCTGCCCGGGGCCTCGGTGGCGGTGCGCACCCCCGAGGGCGTGCACCGCGTGAGCGGGCGCACCTGGGTGGGGGAGCGCGTGCCGGTGCGCGGGCGGGAGCTGGCGTTCCGCGTCAGCGGTGCCGGCTTCTGGCAGGTGCACGCCGGCGCGGGCGCCGCGCTGACGGAGGCGGTCCTGCAGGCGCTGGAGCCCCGCCCGGGGGAGCGCGCGGTGGACCTGTACGCCGGCGCGGGGCTGTTCACCGCCGTCCTGGCCGACGCGGTGGGTGCGGACGGCTCGGTGCTGGCCGTGGAGGGCGAGGCGCGCGCTGTGCGCGACGCGCGGCGCTCGCTGCACGGCTCCGAGCACGTGGAGCTGTGGGAGGGGCGCGTGGAGGAGGCGCTGGCCGACCCGGAGCTGGAGGGCGCCGGTGTGGACGTGGTGGTCCTCGACCCGCCGCGCTCGGGCGCGGGCGCCGCGGCGGTGGAGGCGATCGCGCGGCTGCGCCCGCGGGCGGTGGCGTACGTGGCGTGCGACCCGGCGGCGCTGGCGCGGGACGTGGCGTCCTTCTCGGAGCGCGGGTACGTCCTGGACGGGGTGCGCGCGTTCGACCTGTTCCCGATGACGCACCACGTGGAGTGCGTGGCGCGGCTGGTCCCGGCGAGCTGAGCGCGGGTGGTCCCGACGTGCCCGGCGCGTCGGGGCCGCCCGGTGGTATCTTGACGTCGAGATAAATGGTCGGCGAACACGGTGGGGTGCCGGTCCGGCGCCGCCCGCACGGTGGCAGCATCGGGGACGACGTGCACGACCCGCGACGACGGCGAAGCGGACGACGAGTGAGGAGCTCACGGTGAGCAGCCAGAACAGCTTCCAAGCGAAGGCTACCCTAACAGTCGGTGGGACCGACTACACGATCTTCCGCCTCGCGGCGGTCGAGGGCTCCGAGAAGCTGCCCTTCAGCCTCAAGGTGCTGCTGGAGAACCTGCTGCGCACCGAGGACGGCGCGAACATCACCGCCGACCACATCCGCGCCCTGGGCGGCTGGGACCCGGACGCCGAGCCGGACACCGAGATCCAGTTCACCCCCGCCCGTGTGATCATGCAGGACTTCACCGGCGTGCCCTGCATCGTCGACCTCGCCACCATGCGCGAGGCCGTGGCCGAGCTCGGGGGCGACGCCGCGAAGATCAACCCGCTGGCGCCGGCCGAGCTGGTCATCGACCACTCCGTCATCGCCGACGTCTTCGGCCGCCCCGACGCCTTCGAGCGCAACGTCGAGATCGAGTACGGCCGCAACCGCGAGCGCTACCAGTTCCTGCGCTGGGGCCAGACCGCCTTCGACGACTTCAAGGTCGTCCCCCCGGGCACCGGCATCGTGCACCAGGTCAACATCGAGCACCTGGCCCGCGTGGTCTTCCCGCGCGAGGTCGGCGGCGAGCTGCAGGCCTACCCCGACACCCTGGTGGGCACCGACTCGCACACCACGATGGTCAACGGCCTGGGCGTGCTGGGCTGGGGCGTGGGCGGCATCGAGGCCGAGGCGGCCATGCTGGGTCAGCCGGTCTCGATGCTCATCCCGCGCGTGGTCGGCTTCAAGCTGACCGGGTCCATCCCCGCCGGCGCCACCGCCACCGACGTCGTGCTGACCATCACCCAGATGCTGCGCGAGCACGGTGTCGTCGGCAAGTTCGTGGAGTTCTACGGCGAGGGCGTGGGCGCCGTGCCGCTGGCCAACCGCGCCACCATCGGCAACATGAGCCCGGAGTTCGGCTCCACCGCGGCGATCTTCCCGATCGACGACGTCACGCTGGACTACCTGCGCCTGACCGGCCGCAGCGACGAGCAGGTCGCGCTCGTCGAGGCCTACACCAAGGACCAGGGCCTCTGGCACGACCCGTCCCGGGAGGCGAAGTACTCCGAGTACCTCGAGCTGGACCTGTCCACCGTGGTGCCGAGCATCGCCGGCCCCAAGCGCCCGCAGGACCGCATCGCGCTGACCGGCGCCAAGGAGGCGTTCCGCGCCGCCCTGGGCGACTACGTCACCGACGAGGTGCCCGGCGACGCGCCCTCGTCCGCGATGAGCAGCACGATCGACGACACGGCGACGGCCACGCAGGACGAGGCCAGCGCGGAGAGCTTCCCCGCCTCCGACCCGCCGGCCGCCTCCGGCGGCGACGGCGGCGACGCCCCCGCCGACCCCGGCGCCGCGTCGGGCCGGCCGTCGAGGAAGGTCGCCGTCACGATGGAGGACGGCACGCGGACGGAGATCGACCACGGCGCCGTCGCCATCGCCTCGATCACCTCCTGCACCAACACCTCCAACCCCTCGGTGATGATCGCCGCGGCGCTGCTGGCGAAGAACGCCGTGGAGAAGGGCCTGACGGCCAAGCCCTGGGTGAAGACGTCGCTGGCGCCGGGCTCGAAGGTCGTCACCGACTACTACGAGAAGGCCGGCCTGACCCCCTACCTGGAGAAGCTCGGCTTCCACCTGGTCGGCTACGGCTGCGTCACCTGCATCGGCAACTCCGGCCCGCTGCCCGAGCCCGTCTCGGCCGCGGTGCAGGAGAACGACCTCGCCGTCACCGCGGTGCTCTCGGGCAACCGCAACTTCGAGGGCCGGATCAACCCGGACGTCAAGATGAACTACCTCGCCTCCCCGCCGCTGGTCATCGCCTACGCGATCGCCGGCACCATGGACTGGGACGTCGAGGACGACCCGATCGGGCAGGACGAGTCCGGCCAGGACGTCTTCCTGCGCGACATCTGGCCCGACGCCGCCGAGGTCGAGCGGGTCATCGGCGAGGCCATCAGCAAGGACATGTTCGTCAAGGACTACGCGGACGTCTTCGCCGGCGACGAGCGCTGGCAGGGCCTGCCCACGCCCGAGGGCGACACCTTCGCGTGGGACGCGGAGTCCACCTACGTGCGCAAGCCCCCGTACTTCGAGGGCATGCAGGCCGAGCCGTCCCCGGTGACCGACATCTCCGGCGCGCGCGTGCTGGCGCTGCTGGGCGACTCGGTGACCACGGACCACATCTCGCCGGCGGGTTCCATCAAGCCCGACAGCCCGGCCGGGAAGTACCTGTCCGAGCACGGCGTGGAGCGCAAGGACTTCAACTCGTACGGCTCGCGCCGCGGCAACCACGAGGTGATGATCCGCGGCACCTTCGCCAACATCCGGCTGCGCAACCTGCTGCTGGACGGCGTCTCGGGCGGCTACACCCGCGACTTCACCGCCGGCGGCGAGCAGACGTCGATCTACGACGCGGCGCAGCACTACGCCGAGCAGGGCACCCCGCTGGTCGTCCTGGGCGGCAAGGAGTACGGGTCCGGGTCCTCGCGCGACTGGGCGGCCAAGGGCACCGCGCTGCTGGGCGTGCGGGCCGTCATCACCGAGAGCTTCGAGCGCATCCACCGCTCGAACCTCATCGGCATGGGTGTCGTGCCGCTGCAGTTCCCGGCGGGTGAGAGCGCGAACTCCCTCGGCCTGGACGGCACCGAGATGTTCGACGTCTCCGGCCTCACCGAGCTCAACGAGGGCCGCACGCCGCGCACCGTGAAGGTGACCGCCACGAAGGAGGACGGCTCCACGGTGGAGTTCGACGCCGTCGTGCGCATCGACACCCCCGGTGAGGCGGACTACTACCGCAACGGCGGCATCCTGCAGTACGTGCTGCGCTCGCTGACGAACGCCTGACGAACGCCTGACGGGCGCCTGACGGGCGCCTGACGGGCGCCTGACGGCGAGGAGGGCGGTCACCCCCGTGGGGTGGCCGCCCTCCTCGCGTTCAGTGCCGCCCGGTAGCCCCGTCGCCCGGTCAGTCCTCGCGGGTCGCGGTGACCGGGGCGCTGAGGAACTCCCCGGGCTCCAGCGCGCGCGAGCTGATGCGCACGTCGCCGACCCAGCCGTGAAAGCCCTGCCCGAAGACCTCCTCCGACTGGGTGGCGCCGAGGGCGAACGGCTTGCCGAGGGTGGCGATGCCCCGGGCGAGCGTGGACGGGTTGCGGGCGGTCCGCGACCCCTCGACGTGCACGACGCTGCGCCGGCCGTCGTTGACGATCGCCACGTGGACCCAGCGGCCGGGGTCGAGGGCGTGCGTCCAGGACGTCGGGTTCAGGTCGTCCAGCTCCGGGTACAGCACGAACTGCAGGAAGCGCTCGGGGCTGACGTTCAGGCTGCAGGTGGGCTCGTCGGGGCTGTAGCCCTGCGTCTTGCCCGCGTCGCCGTTCCTGCCCTCCCAGCTCAGCACGCCCATCCAGGCGTGGTCCCCGGTGAAGGGGTCGGGCAGCTTGAGGAACACCTCGATGGTGAACCCGGACAGGAACGTCTCGGAGTTCAGCGGCGCGCCCGGCGCGGTCTCCAGCACGGCCCCGCCGTCGGGGTCCTTGCGGCCGTCGAAGCGCAGGCTGGCGTGCGCGGGCTGGCCGTCGTGGTGCTCCGCGGACCAGGTGAGCGCCCCGGCGGTGCCGGCACCGATCAGCCGGGCGGTGAGGTCGTTGCCGTTGCCGGACAGGTCCTCCACGACGGTGCCGGCGGCGACGACCGCTCCCTCGGCGGCGCCGGGCAGGGCGTCGAAGCGCCAGTAGGCGGCGGTGTGCGGGCCCACCACGGTCGGGGCGGGCCGCGGGTCGGGCACCACCGGCGGGGCGAACCCGGCGAAGCGCCGGGCGGGCACCAGCTCGAAGGAGAAGCGGTCCGCGCCGCTCGTGCGCTCGACCTCCTCGCGCTGCAGCGGGGTGCGCTCCTCCTCGGGCACCGAGCGCAACCAGGGCGAGAAGGTCTCCACGTCCACGACACCGCGCTCCAGGTCGAACCGGTACAGGCGCAGCGCGGCGGCGCCCCCGTAGTACCGGTCCTGGTAGTTCGCCAGGTGGGCGTGCACGGGGTTGCCGGCGTCGTTGGTCAGCACGGTGCGCCCCACCGGCCAGAAGTGCCCGTTGAGGGTGAGGAAGACCTGGTCGCGCCCGCGCACCAGCTCCTCCCACAGGCGCCGGCCGTACTCCGACAGCTGCGCGGTGCCGTCGCCGCCGTCGGCGCTGACCAGCTCGTGGGAGACCAGGACCGTCGGCAGCGACGGGTTCTCGTCGAGGACCCGCCCGGCCCACGCCAGCCCCGCCTCCGACAGCCGCCAGTCCAGCGCCAGCACCAGCCAGTCCCGGCCGCCGGCGCGCACCACGTGGTGCGAGGAGTACCCGTCGGGGGAGGAGCCGCGGTGCGTCGGCACCCGGGCGGCGCGCCCGGGGCCGAAGTGGTGCAGGAACGGGGTGGCGCCGCGGGTGTCCTCCCCGCTGACGTCGTGGTTGCCCGCGACGACGGCGTGCGGCAGGTTCCGCCGCCCCGGGGGCAGCTCGGTGTCGAAGACGCGCGCGGCCAGCGCCGTCTCCGCCTCCGTGCCGTGCTCGGTGACGTCGCCGAGGTGGGCGAGGAAGGCGATGTTCTCCTCCGCCCGGTGCTCGCGCAGCCACGCCAGGGTCGCCGCCAGCGGTGCCGGGTCGGCGGCGTCGGCGTCGAAGAGGTACTGCGTGTCCGGCAGCACGGCGAGGGTGAAGCGCGGCGAGTCGGCGTCGAACGGGCCTCCGGCGGCCGCGGCCCGCGGCTGCGCCGGGGACGCGGACGCGGGGGACGCCGCGGCGGGGGAGGCCGCCGCGGCGGCGGCGGGGACGGTGAGGCCGGAGGCGATCAGCGCCCGGCGCGAGAGGTCGGGAGTCACCCCCTCACCCCAGCGCGCCCCGGTGCCGGTCTCGCCGCACCGCGGTGAACGGGGCTGCAGCGGGCGGTGAACACCTGCGCCGGGCACCCGCGGTGACCCTCCCGGGGCCGTCCGTGGCGCCTTCCCCCGCACGGGTGCGCCCGGAAGGGTCAACCGCACCGCTGCGCGTGCCGATGGAGGACCCGTGCGGCACCGCCCGGGTGCCGCTCTCGAGGACGGGGCGAGGCGTGTTCGACGAGGTGTGGCGCAGCCAGGGCGAGGACGTCGCCCCCGGGGTGGCCGCTGCCCTCCTGCACCTGGCGGCCGCCGGTGACCAGCCCGTCCTCGTCGTCTCCCGCCCCCGCCCGCCGGAGGCGCCCGAGCGGCCCCGCGTGCGCTGGGCCAACGCCACCCTCGCCGCCCTGCTGGGCGCCGCGCCCGGCGACCTGCTCGACCTGGCCGTCGGCCGCGTCCTGCGCGGCGCGGACGCCCCCGGCGCCCTGGTGCGCGAGCGCTGCACCCGCTTCACCGTCGAGGCCGTCACCGCCTCCGGCGAGGTGCGCGCCACGGAGGTGGCCGCCTGGCCCGTGCCCGAGCGGATCAGCGGTTTCGGGGCCGTCTCCGAGCGCCTGCGCGTCGACGTGGCGCTGGCCGCGGAGGACCACTGGGTGCTGCAGCTGCTCAGCCCCGACGACGAGCGCTCGCGCGCCGCGCTGCGCGCCGCGGAGGAGCGCTTCGCCACCCTCGCGCAGGACTCCCCGGTGCCCACCCTCGTCTCCGACGTCGGCGCGCGCCTGTCCCGCGTCAACGACGCCTTCGCCTCGCTGCTGGGCGTGCCGGCGCAGGAGCTGTGCGGCACGGGCTGGCTGACGCACGTGCTCGACGACGAGCGCGGTCGCGTGGCGCAGGCCGTCGCCGACGTCCTGGCCGGCGAGCGCGTCGTCTTCGACACGCGGCTGCGCACCTCCGCCGGGCAGGTCCGCTGGGTCACGGTGCGCCTGGCGCCCAGCCGCACCCCCGGTTACGGCGCCGGGTTCGTCGGCACCGTGGAGGACGTCACCGACCGCCGCGCGCGGGAGAACCGGCTGGCGTACCAGGCGCAGCACGACCTGCTGACGGGCCTGCCGAACCGCCTGGCGCTGCTGGAGCACCTGGGGGAGCTGCTGCCCGACGCGGCCTGCCCCGACGCGGCCGGCGTGCCGCTGCCGCCGGTGCACCCCGCGGCGCCGGTGGGCGTGCTCATGGTGGACCTGGACGACTTCAAGACCGTCAACGACGGCCTGGGCCCGGAGGCGGGCGACGCGGTGCTCGTGGAGGTGGCGCGCCGGCTGGTGCGCACCGTGCGCACCGGTGACCTGGTGTCCCGCCCCGGCGGCGACGAGTTCGTGCTCGTGTGCCACGACCTGCCCGACGAGTCCGCGGTGGAGGCCACCGCGCGGCGCGTGCTGGACGCCCTGGTGGCGCCCGTGGAGGTCAACGGCCTGCGCCTGCGGGTCGCCGCCAGCGTCGGCGTCGTGCTGCTGAGCGGTGAGCCGGGCGGCGCCGAGGAGGTCGTGCGCGACGTCGGCATCGCCACCCACGAGGCCAAGGCCGCCGGGGGCGGCCGCTGGGCGCTGCTGGACGAGGACGTGCGCCAGCGCGCGCGCCGGTCCCTGCGCCTGGTCGCGGACCTGCGCGAGGCGCTGGCGCGGGGGACGCTCGACGTGCACTACCAGCCGGTGGTGCGCCCCGGCACGCCCACCCGCCCGCACGCCCAGCTGCTGTCGGTGGAGGCGCTGGCCCGCTGGCGGCACCCCGAGCTGGGCCCGATCGACCCGGCGACGTTCATCGAGGTCGCCGAGCGCGCCAACCTGGTGCCGGCGCTGGACGCGCACGTGCTGGCCGTGGCGTGCCGGGACCTGGCGACGTGGCGCGCCGAGGCGACGGCGGCGGGCCTGCCGCACGTCCCGCGGCGGGTGGCGGTCAACGTCTCCGCCGTGTCCCTGTCCGCGGACGGCTTCGCCGACGGGGTGCGCCGCACGGTCGCCGCCGCCGGCCTGCGGCTGGAGGACGTGTGCCTGGAGGTCACCGAGACCGCCCTGGCCAGCGACCTGCGCGCCTGCCGCACCGTGCTGGAGGAGCTGCGCCGCGACGGCGCGCTCGTGGCCATCGACGACTTCGGCACCGGGTACTCCTCGCTGGCGTACCTGGTGGACCTGCCCGCCGACCACCTGAAGGTGGACCGCTCCTTCGTGCGCGACCTGCGCGGCGGACGCGGCACCGGCGCCGCCGGCGCCGCGCGCGGCGGCCCGGCGCGCGCGGTGGCGGCCGCGATCGTCTCGCTGGCGCGCACCCTGGGGCTGGACGTGGTCGCCGAGGGCGTGGAGACGCACGAGCAGAACGACGTGCTCGTCGAGCTGGGCTGCGAGGCCGTGCAGGGGTACCTGTACGCGCGGCCCATGACCCGGGAGGACCTGTGGCGCGTGCTCTGCGACGGGGGCACCCTGGCCCCGCAGCCGGCCGGGCTGCCCTCCCCGAGGCAGGTGCCGGCGTGAGCGTGCCGCGCCCGCGCGCGGGTGCGGCCCCTCCCGTCCCGGCGTCCGCGCCGGGCACCTCCGCGGCCCCCGGCGGTGCCGTGGAGGTGCTGGGCCGCATCAGCGCCGCCCTGGACGACCTGCCCGCGCACCGCCCCGTGGCGGCCCGCGTCATCGCGCAGGCCGACGACCACCGTTCCGACGCGCGCTCGCTGGGGCAGACCCTCGGCTGCGACCCGGCGCTGACGGCGAAGGTGCTGCGCCTGGCGAACTCGGCGTACTTCGGCCTCAGCGGCCGCGTGTCCGCGCCGGCGTTCGCGGTGACCGTCGTGGGCTTCTCCACCGTGCGCAGCCTGGCCGTGGCGGCGATGGCGGGGCTGGAGGACGTCCCCGAGTCGCTGGAGGAGTTCTGGGAGCGCAGCGTCCTCACGGCCGTGGCCGCCGGGGAGGTCGCCGGGCGCCTCGGCGTGAAGGCGCCCGACGCCTTCAGCCTGGGCCTGCTGGCCCGGCTGGGGCAGGCGCTGCTGGTGCGCTGCGACCCGGACCGCTACCCGGCCGTCCTGGCGGGGGCGGCGGACCGCGAGGAGCTGCTGGCCGCCGAGGTGCACCTGTACGGCAGCAGCCACACGCGCGTGTCGGCCGAGGCGCTGGCCGCCTGGTCGTTCCCCGACGAGCTGCCCGCCGCGCTGGCGCAGGTGGACGCGCCCGGCTGGGCGTCGCCGCTGTCGGTGTCCGTGCGCCTGGGCGTGGAGCTGTCCGAGCGGCTGCTGGCGCCCGCCCGCGCCCCGCGCCCGGCCGGTCACCTCAGCGGCGGCCGCGTCGACGACGGGGAGCTGGACGCCCTGCGCAGCCGCGTGCAGCAGGTCGCGCAGGAGATGCTGCGCCTGCTGGCGGCCTGACGCCGCAAGTGGCGGCGGGTGCCGGCTACGGCCCCGCCGCGCACGCTCGCGCGGGTGCGGGCAGGATGGCCCCGTGTGCGAGGCGACGCCGGATGCTGAGGTCACCCTGCCTGATCACGAGCACTCGGCGCGCCGGGCCCGCCACTTCCTGTCCGAGGCCTACTGCGTGGTGCACCACGCGCGGGTCCTCGACGAGGCGGAGCTGCTCGTCTCGGAGCTGGTGACGAACGCGGTGCGCCACGGCGGCCCGCCCGTGCGGGTGCGCGTGCACTGCAACGGCACCGCCGGGATGCAGGTGTCCGTCTCCGACGGCGATCCGCGCCCGCCGGTGCGCCGCGAGGCCGCCCTGGAGGCGGAGGGCGGCCGCGGCGTCGCCCTCGTGGACATCGTCTCCGACCGGTGGGGCGTGGAGCGGGTGGGCGGAGGCAAGACCGTCTGGTTCGTCCTGTCGTGAGCCGCGCCCGCGACGGCGCCCGGCGCCCCCGGGCGCGCACCGCGGTGCGGCTGCTCGAACCGGCCGACGCCGCGGGCCTGGCGCGGCTGCTGACCGCGAACCGCGAGTTCCTGGCACCCTTCGAACCCGAGCGCGACGAGGGGTACGCCACCGAGGCGGGGCAGGCGGCGCTGATCGCGCACCTGCTGGCCGAGCACGCGGCGGGCCGGGTCGTGCCGTACGCCGTCGTCCACGACGGCGACCTGGTCGGGCGCAGCACCGTCAGCGAGGTGGTCCGCGGGCCCGCCCAGTCCGGCGACCTCGGCTACTTCGTCGCCGAGGAGGTCAACGGGCGCGGGGTGGCGACGGAGGCGGTGGCCCGCACGGTCGAGGCGGCCTTCGGCGAGCTGGGCCTGCACCGCCTGCAGGCGGGCACCCTGCTGTCGAACTCGGCGTCGCAGGCGGTGCTGCAGCGCAACGGTTTCGAGCGCATCGGCGTCGCCCGCGGCTACCTGCGCGTCGCCGGCCGCTGGCAGGACCACGTGCTGTACCAGCGCACCGCCTGACCGGGTGCCGTCCCCCTCGCGGCGCCGCGGCGCGTCACCCCGTGGGCCGGGCCGCCGGGGCGGTGACGTGCCGCACCAGGTCGGCCCACCCCTCGCCCAGGCGCTCGGCGCCGAGACCGCGCACCCCGGCCAGCTGGGCCGCCAGCGGCGCCTCCAGGCACGCCAGCAGGTAGAAGGCGAGCACGTCGAGGTCGCCGTCGACCCCCGCGGTGCGCAGCAGCACCCGCAGGTGGGTGCGGGCGAAGTCCCCGGGCGGGTCCACCCCGCCGCGCAGGTCCGCCCCGGCCGCGCGCAGCAGGTCGCCGCGCTCGGCGACGAAGCGCAGCCGGTGCCGGCCGAACGCCTCCAGGCGCGCCACGGGGTCGGCGCCCGGTCCCAGCGGCGGTGGACCGGCGAGGACCTGCTCCTGGAAGGAGCGCTCGAACTCGTCGAGCAGCGCGGTGAACAACCCCGAGCGCGAGCCGAACCGGCGGAACACGGTGCCCTTGCCGACGCCGGCGCGGGCGGCCAGGCAGTCCATGCTGAAACCCGCCACGCCCGACTCCTCGACGAGGGAGCGCGCCGCGCGCAGCAGCGCCTCGCGGTTGCGGGAGGCGTCCGCGCGCACCGGTCCCCGTCCCGGGGCCAGCACCGGCAGCGCGCGCGTCACACCGGGAGGGTAGGCCCCGCCCGGGGCGCCCGCGGGGTGACGGGGGTGGCGGGTGCGCCCGGGAGCGGACTACAGTCCGGGAACAAGCGGACCGCGGTCCGCCTTCTTCCGGTGGGGCCGCCGGACCCCACGGCCCGCCGGCCCCACCCCTCGTCCCACTCCCGTTCCGCCCCGTCACCCCGAGGAGTTCCCCGTGACCGACGTCCTCGTCCTGGTCGGCAGCCTGCGCGCCGCCTCCGTCAACCGCCAGATCGCCGAGACCGCCGTCCACCTCGCCCCCGAGGGCACCACCCTCCGGGTCCACGAGGGCCTGGGCGACCTGCCCTTCTACAACGAGGACGTCGACGTCGAGGGCTCCGTCCCGCCCGCCGCCGCCGCCCTGCGCGAGGCGATCGCGGCCGCCGACGCCGTCCTCGTCGTCACCCCCGAGCACAACGGCTCCATCCCCGCCGTGCTGAAGAACGCCGTCGACTGGGCCTCGCGCCCCTACGGCGCCAGCTCCCTGTCCGGCAAGCCGCTCGCCGTCGTCGGCAGCGCCTTCGGCCAGTACGGCGGCGTGTGGGCGCAGGACGACGCCCGCAAGGTCTTCGGCGTCGCCGGCGCGCGCGTGCTCGCCGAGGCCACCATGGCCATCCCCGCGTCCGTGGTGCGCTTCGCCGAGCTGCACCCCAAGGACGACACGGAGGTCACCGAGAAGCTCAGCGCCGTCCTGGACGCGCTCGTCGGCGCCGTCGAGCCGGCTGCGGCCTGACCCCACCGCGGCCCCACCGCGACCCGGCTCCGGCCCCGCCGGAGCCGGGGGAGCGGTCCTCCGCGCCGGGCTCGGCGAGACCCGGGCGCCCCGCTCGAGGTGCTCCGCCGGTCGCCGAGCCACCCGTGGCGGCGCCCCGGGCCGGCTGGCGCGGGGCCGCGCTGCGCCCGCTGAGCGCCGGCGCTCAGCGGGGCAGCAGGAGGGCGGCGAACGCCTCCACCTCGGCGACCATGTCGAGGTCCGGGTCGAGCAGCCACTGCACCTGCAGGCCGTCGAGCAGGGCGGACAACTGCCGTGCCACCACGAGGGGGGCCACGTCGTCGCGCAGCCGGCCGAGCGCCTGGTCGCGGGCGATGCCGGCGCTGATCGTCTGCGCGTAGCCGTGGTAGTGCTCGCGGAAGAAGAGGTTCGCGGGGTGGTCGGGGTCGGTGGACTCGGCGGCCACGGTGGTGTGCAGGGCGACGATCCCGCGGGTGGTGGCGCTCTCGCGGACGTTCTCGACGACGGCGTCCATCACCCCCCGCTCGCTCATGAGGCGTTCGATGACGGGTGTCTGCACCTCCCGGCGCCGCTGGAGGACGGCGATGAGGAGCTGGTCCTTGGAGCCGAAGTGGTGCAGCAGGGAGGTGTGGCTGACCCCGACGCGCTCGGCGATCTCCCGCAGGGAGCTGCCGCGCAGGCCCTGCTGCGCGAAGACGTCGAAGGCCGCGTCGAGGATCTCCTCGCGCCTGCCGGCGGTCTTGGCGTAGGGCCCCCGCTTGCCGCCGGACCGCCGGGTCGCGGCGGGTGCAGCGGCCTGGTCGTGCGCGGTCACCGTCGTCCTCCCCGTCCCCGGACTGCCCGCCCGGTGCCGGAACGCTAGCAAGCGCCCGCCCGGACCACGAACATTGACCAAGCGGACAATTTCACTTACGGTCGTGGTGTCGCGGCCACCGTGGGCCGTCCGAGCAGTGAGGTCCTCGATGGCCGTGGACAGCAGGCCCCGCACCGCCCCCCTCCCCGTCGACCAGCGCGTCGAGGACCTGCTGGGCCGCATGACGCTGCAGGAGAAGGCCGGTCAGCTCTTCCACACGATGGTGGCGATCGGGCCCGGCGGTGAGCTGGCAGCGGCCGCCCCGGAGGTCGGGCTGGCGGACACCACCGAGCTCGTCGCCGGCCTGGGCATCTCGCACCTGAACCTCGTCGGCCCCGTCGCCTCGGCCCGAGAGGCCGCGCAGTGGCACAACCGCCTGCAGGACCTCGCCCGCAGCACGCGCCTGGGGATCCCGGTCACCGTCTCCTCCGACCCGCGCAACGCCTCCGCCGACAACCCCGGTGCGGCCGCCGCGGCGGGGGCGCTGTCGCAGTGGCCCGAACCGCTGGGTCTGGCGGCCACCCGCGACGCGGGGCTGGTCTGGCGGGCCGCCGACGCCGCCCGCCAGGAGTACCTCGCGCTCGGCATCCGCTCCGCGCTGCACCCCCAGGTGGACCTGGCCACCGAGTACCGGTGGTCGCGCATCAGCGGCACGTGCGGCGAGGACCCGCAGCTGACCAGCGAGCTCGTCGCCGCGTACGTCGAGGGTTTCCAGGGCGCCTCGCTGGGCCCGGCCTCGGTGGCCACGACCACCAAGCAATTCCCCGGCGGCGGCCCGCAGAAGGACGGGGAGGACCCGCACTTCCCGTACGGCCGGGAGCAGGTCTACCCGGGCGGCAACCTGGAGGACCACCTGCGCCCGTTCGCCGCGGCCATCGCCGCCGGCACCGCGCAGGTCATGCCGTACTACGGGATGCCCGTGGGCACCGACCTGGAGGAGGTCGCCTTCGGGTTCAACCGCGGCGTGGCCACCGGCCTGCTGCGCGAGCGGATGGGTTTCGACGGCGTGGTGTGCACCGACTGGGGCCTGATCACCGACGCGTCGATCTTCGGCCAGTGGATGCCGGCCCGCGCCTGGGGGGTGGAGCACCTCAGCCCGCTGGAGCGCGTGGAGAAGGCCCTGCACGCCGGTGTCGACCAGTTCGGCGGCGAGACGCGCACCGACCTCGTCCTGGAGCTCGTGCGCTCCGGCCGGGTGCCGCAGTCCCGCCTGGACGAGTCCGTGCGCCGCCTGCTGCGCGTGAAGTTCCAGCTCGGGCTGTTCGAGGACCCGTACGTGGACGTGGAGGCGGCCGGGCGCACCGTCGGGCGCGCCGACCTGCGCGCCGCCGGCCTGGCCGCGCAGTCCGCCTCCGTCACCGTCCTCACCGACCGCGCCCCCGGCGGTGGCCGGTTGCTGCCGCTGCGGCCCGGCACCCGCGTGTTCCTCGACGGGCTGGACCCGGCCGCCGTCGGCGACGACGTCGTCGCCGTGCCGGACCCGGCGCGCGCGGACGTCGCGGTCGTGCGCGTGCAGGCGCCCCACGAACCCCGGCCCGGGGGGTTCGAGGCGCACTTCCACACCGGTGCGCTGGAGTTCGGCGCCGAGGAGCTCGAACGCGTCCTCTCGGTGGCGCGCACCGTGCCCACCGTCGTCGACGTCCACCTCGACCGCCCCGCCGCGCTCCCGGAGATCGCCGAGGCGGCCGCCTGCCTGACGGCCACCTTCGGGGTGGGCGACGAGGCGCTGTGGGCGGTCCTGACCGGGCGCGCGGTGGCGCGCGGCCGGCTGCCCTTCGACCTGCCCCGTTCCACCGCCGCCGTGGCCGCCAGCCGCAGCGACGTCCCGTTCGACACCGCCGACCCCGTCTTCCGCTTCGGCGACGGCCTCGTCGGCTGACACCGCCCCCCCTCGACTGGTTCGAAGGAGAATCCGTGAGCACCAACCCCTCGATCCCCGCGCCCCTGTCGGAGCGCCGGGCCTGGTACGTCGCCGTCGTCGCCGGCATGGCCTCCTACCTCGACGCCGGCGCCATCGCCGGCACCGGCGTCGCCCTGGCCCTGTACAAGGACGAGCTCGGCATCGGCGACGGCCAGTTCCAGCAGCTGTCGGCCCTGCTGACCGCCATGATCGCCGTCGGTGCGCTCGTCGGCGGCCGCCTGTCCGACCGGTTCGGGCGCAAGCGGGTCTTCGGCGTCACGATGGTCCTGTTCGCCGCCGGCGCCGCCCTGCTGACGTTCGCGCCGGGCCTGGCGCTGCTCTACCCGGGTGTGGCGCTGCTCGGGTTCGCGGCCGGCGCCGACCTGCCGCCGTCGCTGGCGATGGTCGCCGAGAGCGCACCGGAGGGGAAGAAGGGCAAGATGGTGGCCTTCTCCCACGTGCTGTGGATGGTCGGCGTGGTCGCCGTCATCCTGCTGCAGATCGGCGTCGGGCCGATGGGCACCACCGGCGGCCGGATCGTCTACGGGCAGCTGCTCGTCATCGCGCTCGTCGTCCTGGTCCTGCGCCTGGGCCTGCCGGAGTCGCGCGAGTGGAGCGCGGCGCGTTCCGGGCGGACCCGTGAGGTGCAGCGCGAGGACATCGACTTCCGCTCGCTGGCGAACCTGTTCCGCTCCCGCTACGCCGCCCCGCTGGTGGCCACCGGCCTGTTCTACGCCCTGGCCAACATCGCGGCGAACACCAACGGCCAGTACGGCACCGTGCTGTACACGCAGTACGCCGGCCTGGACTTCCAGACCGCGGGCGTGCTGAGCCTGATCGGGCTCGTCGTCGTCTTCGTCGGCATGGTCAGCCTCATGCGCCTGGTGGACACCCGTCACCGCACCACCGCCTTCCTCGTCGGCACGGTGCTCGTGGTCGGCGCGTGGCTCGTCCCGGCGCTGGCGGGCCTGTCGGCCACCACCCTGGCCGTGGCCAGCTACCTGTTCGCCCTGGGCGGCGCGATCGCCGGCGAGCCGATGTACAAGGTGTGGTCGCAGGAGCTCCTGCCGACCCTGTACCGCAGCAGCGCGCAGGGCATCACCATCGCCTTCGCCCGCGTCGTCGCCGCCGTCGTCGCGCTGTTCACCCTGTCGATCCTCAACGCCGGCACCAGCTACCTGTTCTACTTCCTCGCGGGCACCAGCCTGGCTGCGTGCCTCATCGGCCTGCTGTGGATCTCCCGGATCCCGCGGGTGGACTCCGTGGCCGAGGAACCCTCGCCCGGGGCCCGCGCCCCGCAGCACACCGCCTGACCCCGTTCCCGCCCGCACCGGAAGGCCCGCCCGTGACACCCCGCCCCGTCTCCGTCCGCTTCGAGCACCACGAGCCGGGGCGGCTCGGCACGGGGGAGTCCCGGCCGCGCCTGTCCTGGCGCGTCGAGGACGCCCCCGAGGGCTACCGGCAGCTCGGCTACCGCGTGGAGGTCGGCGTCGAGGCACCCGCGGGCGCCGTGGAGGTCAGCGTCCACGAGGTGGACGGCGGCGAGCAGGTCCTGGTGCCCTGGCCCGCCCGGGACCTGAACTCCCGCGAGCGCGTGCGCGTGCGCGTGCAGGTGCGGGGCCCGGCGGGCTGGGGCGGGGGGAGCGAGCCCGCCGTCCTGGAGACGGGACTGCTGCGACCGGAGGACTGGACGGCCCGCTTCGCGGGTGCCCCCTGGCCGCAGGAGGCCGGCACCGACCGCCGCCCCTGCCGGGTGCGGCACGAGTTCGACCTGCCCGGCGGCATCGTGCGCGCCCGCCTGCACCTGAGCGCCCACGGGCTGGCCGAGGCGGAGGTCAACGGGCAGCGGGTGGGGGACGAGGAGCTGACCCCCGGCTGGACCAGCTACCACCACCGGCTGCGGTACGCCACGTTCGACGTCACCGACCTCGTGCGCCCCGGCGCGAACGCGATCGGCGTGTGGCTGGGTGACGGCTGGTGGCGCGGTCGCCTCGGTTTCGAGGGCGGCCGGCACGACGTGTACGGCAGCGACCTGGCGGCGCTGGCCCAGCTGGAGGTCACCACGTCCGACGGGGTGCTGCACACGGTCGCCAGCGGTCCGGACTGGCGGGCCGGGTCCGGGCCGGTGCTGTTCTCCGGGCTGTACGACGGTGAGCGCTTCGACGCCCGCCTGCACGACGCGGCGTGGTCCCTGCCCGGGTTCGACGACGCCGGGTGGGAACCGGTGCGCACGTCCCCGCTCGACGCGAGCGTCCTGGTCGCCCCGACCGGGCCGCCGGTGCGCTGCACGCAGGAGCTCCTCCCGGTGTCCGTCGAGGCGAAGGGGCAGGGGCGGTTCGTGCTGGACTTCGGGCAGAACCACTCCGGCAGGTTGCGCGTGCGCACCGACGGACTGGCCGGCGCGCAGGTCACCCTGCGGCACGCCGAGGTCCTGCAGGACGGTGAGCTGTGCACCCGCCCGCTGCGGCAGGCCGCCGCCACCGACGTCCTCGTCCTGCCCGGCGATCCCCTCGCGTGGGAACCGCGGTTCACGATCCACGGGTACCGCTACGCGGAGGTCTCCGGGTGGCCCGGCGAGCTGAACCCCGGTGACGTGGTCTCCCGCGTCCTGCACAGCGACCTGGAGCGCACCGGGTGGTTCTCCTGCTCGGACCCGCTGCTGGAGCGCCTGCACGAGAACGTCGTGTGGTCGTTGCGCTCGAACTTCGTCGACGTGCCCACCGACTGCCCGCAGCGCGACGAGCGGCTCGGCTGGACCGGTGACCTGCAGGTGTTCGCGCCCACCGCGGCGTTCCTGTACGACGTCTCCGGTTTCCTGGGGTCCTGGCTGGCCGACCTCGCCGCCGAGCAGGCCGAGCTGGGCGCGGTGCCCTACTACGTGCCGTGGATCCCCCTGGGCTTCTGGGCGAGCGTCCTGGAGCTCCCGGCCGCGGTGTGGGACGACGTGGCGGTCCTGACCCCCGGGGTCCTGCACGAGCGCACCGGTGACACCGCCGTGCTGCGCCGGCAGTACACCAGCGCCCGCGCCTGGGTGGAGCAGGCCGTGGCCGCGGCGGGCGACGACCTCGTGTGCGACAAGACGCGGCAGCTGGGGGACTGGCTGGACCCCGCCGCGCCGCCCGACGCCCCGTGGGAGGCCACCACCGAACCCGGCCTGGTGGCCACCGCGTACCTGGCGCGGTCGGTGCGCCGGCTGGCGCGGACCGCCACCGTCCTGGGGGAGGAGGCCGACGCGGCCCGGTACGCGGCACTGGCGCAGGACGTGACGGCCGCGTTCACCGGTCGGTACCTGCGCGAGGGCGGCCGGCTGAGCAGCGACACCCAGACCGCCTACGCCCTCGCGCTGGTGTTCGACCTGCTCCCCGAGCAGGTGCGGGCGCCGGCCGGCCACCGCCTCGCCGAACTCGTGGACGACGCCGGCGGGCGCATCGCGACGGGCTTCGCGGGCACGCCCGCCGTCACCGAGGCCCTCAGCGGCACCGGGCACGTGGCCCAGGCGTACCGGCTGCTGCAGAGCACCGAGTGCCCGTCGTGGCTGTACCCGGTGACGATGGGCGCCACCACCGTCTGGGAGCGGTGGGACTCGATGCTCCCCGACGGCACCGTCAACCCCGGTGACATGACCTCGTTCAACCACTACGCCCTGGGTGCGGTCGCGGACTGGCTGCACCGCGTCGTCGCCGGCCTCGCACCGAGTGCGCCGGGCTACCGGCGCATCCGCTTCGCGCCCCGCCCCGGCGGCACCGTGACCTCCGCCGCCGCGAGCCACCGCACCCCCTACGGCGAGGCGTCGATCCGCTGGAGCCGCGACGACGAGGGCCTGCACGTCGAGGTGCGCGTGCCGCCCGGGGCGAGCGGCGTGGTGGACCTGCCGGGCGCGGAGGTGACCGAGGTGCCGTGCGGCCGGCACGTCTTCCACGTCCCGGCCGCCCGCCCGTGAACCTGCGCAACCTGGACCTCAACCTGCTCGTCGCGCTCGACGCGCTGCTGCAGCAGCGCAGCGTCACCCGGGCCGCCGCGCAGGTGGGCCTGAGCCAGCCGGCGCTGTCCGCGTCCCTGGCGCGGTTGCGCCGGCACTTCGACGACCCGCTGCTGACCCGCGTGGGCAACGAGCACCAGCTGACACCGCTGGCGGTGCGGTTGCGCGAGCAGGCCCGCGTCGCGCTGGCGGGGGTGGAGCGGGTGTTCAGCGCCGAGCCCGACTTCGACCCGTCGTCGTCGGAGCGCGAGGTGCACGTGGTCAGCAGCGACTACGCCGAGGCGGTGCTCAGCGGGCCCCTGACCGCCCTGCTGGCGGCGGAGGCGCCCGGTGTGCGGCTGCGGTTCTCGGCCAACACCCCCTCGGTCGTGGAGAACGCCGAGCGCACGCTCGTCGACGCTGACCTGCTGCTCCTGCCGCACGGGTTCCTCACCGACACCCCGCACGCGGACCTGCACCGGGACCGGTGGGTGTGCGTGGTGGCCGAGGACAACCCCGACGTGGGGGCCGAGCTGCACGTGGAGCAGCTGCGCTCGATGCCGTGGGTGGTGACCTACCACGGCCCGAGGGCCTCGACGCCCGCGGCACTGCAGATGCGGATGCTGGGCGTGGAACCGCACGTGCAGGTGGTCACCGAGCACTTCCTGACCGTCCCGGCGCTGGTGGCCGGCAGCGGGCGCATCGCCCTGCTGCAGGAACGGCTCGCGCGCCGGCTGCTGCCGGGCTCGGGTGTGCGGGCGCTGGTGCCACCGCTGGAGATCGGCCCCCTCGTGGAGGCGATGTGGTGGCACCCGGTGTACACCGCCGACCCCGAGCACACCTGGGTGCGCGACGTCGTGCGCCGGGCGGCGTCCTCCCTGCCACCGGTGCCCGCCTGACACCGAGCGTCCACCACCGGCGCGGTCAGCGCCGCGGCCGTCGCGGGCGCCGCGCCCCTGGTGCCGGCGCTGCCCACCGCCACGTGGCCCCTGCCCGCACGGGCATCAGTCCCGGTGATGACGGGCATCGGGAAGTGGTCCTTCCCCGATGGCCCGGGCGTGCCGCAGAGTCGTGGCAGGCCGCGGCGCGGCGCCTCCTGCGGCACCCCGCGCCGTCCCGGGCCGACGACGAGAAACCCGAGAGGACGTTCGATGACGAACCTGTTGGCGCACCTCGCCCACCTCGAGATCGCCTCCCCCGACGTGGAGGCCTCCGCCGCCTTCTTCGAGGCCGGTTTCGGCCTGCGCGTGGTCGACCGCGACGAGGACGGCTCCGTCTACCTGCGCTGCTGGGGCGACCACTACCCGTACTCGCTGGTGATCTCCCCCGGGGAGCAGCCGGCCCTGCTGACGATGGCCTGGCGCACCACCAGCGCGCAGGCGCTGGAGGACGCCGCCGCGCGGGTGGAGGCGAAGGGCGTGAGCGGGACCTGGCACGACAAGCGCCAGGGGCACGGCCGTTCCTACCGGTTCACCGGGCCCTACGGCCACACCACGGAGCTGTACTGGGACGTCCCTCGGCACACCGCCCCGGCCGAGCTGGCCTCGGTGTTCCCCGACCGCCCCGAGAAGCGTTCCTCGCACGCGGCAGCCCCGCGGTTCCTGGACCACGTCACCATCGCCGCCGCCGACGTCAAGGGCTTCGCCGCCTGGTACTCGGAGGTCCTGGGCTTCCGCACCATGGCGTTCACCGAGCTGGACCACGCCGACGTCACCGTCTTCAGCGTGCTGACGACCAACGAGAAGTCCCACGACCTCGGGGTCGTGCTCGACTCCTCCTCGCTCGGCGGGCGCGTGAACCACATCGCGTTCTGGACGGACTCGCACCAGGAGCTGCTGGTGGCCGCCGACGTCCTGATGGAGAACGGCGTGGACATCGAGTACGGCCCGTCCATCCACGGCATCGGCGAGCAGACCTTCCTGTACTTCCGCGAACCCGGCGGGATGCGGGTGGAGCTGAACACCGGCGGCTACCGCAACTACGTGCCGGACTGGAAGCCCAACACGTGGAAGCCGTCGCTGGGCTCGAACAGCATCTACCGCAACGGCGCCATGCCGATGTCGATGACCGAGTGCTTCCCGCCGGACGCCGGCAGGCCGAGCGCCACCGAGGAGGGCGTGCTGCCCGGCACCGAGGACGCCCTGGTGAACCCGTACGCCCGCCAGGGCCAGGGCTGAGAAGCCCGCAGGATCGAGGAGAGTCGTGTTCCAGTACTTCCCCGGCAACTACGTGTGGAACCTGTCCGTGAACCTCGCGATGGAGATGGGCGCGCGGATCGGCGAGGTCGACGTCATCTGCAAGCCGCTGCTGGAAGCCGCCCAGCGCGGTGAGGACGCCGGCACCGCGGAGTTCACGGCCTCCTGGGAGCGTCAGGGCGACGTGCTCGTCGAGCTGGCCGCCGAGGACGAGGCCGCCGGCCGGCTGCGCTCGGCGGGGGAGAAGCTGGGCCGCGCGGCCACCTACTTCCTCACCGGCGAGCGCGTGCAGGCCGCCGGGCACGCCCCGCGCGTCGCCCTGTACGCGAAGTTCCGCGAGACGTTCGAGCGCGGGGTGCGCCTGGCCGGGGAGAACGCCGAACGGGTGCAGATCCCCTACGCGGGCGCCCACCTGTCCGGGATCCTCACCCGGGCGCTGAACCCGGACGGCACCCGCGTGCAGGGCCCGGCCCCGCTGCTCGTGCAGGTCAACGGCCTGGACAGCACCAAGGAGATGCTCTACCGCACCGGGCCGGGCGCCAAGCTCGCCGCCCGCGGGGTCTCCACCCTGAGCATCGACCAGCCCGGAACCGGTGAGGCGCTGCGGCTGCACGAGATGCACGCGGTGCCCGAGGCCGAGCAGTGGGCCGGCCCGGTGTACGAGTTCCTCGCCGCCCGCGAGGACGTCGACGCGGGCCGGATCGGCCTGCTGGGGGTTTCCCTGGGCGGGTACTACGCCCCCCGCGCGGTGGCGTTCGAGCCGCGATTCGCCCTCGGCGTGGCGTGGGGCGCCAACCACGACTGGCGCGCCGTGCAGAAGGCGCGCCGCGAGCGCGAGGGGGAGCGCCCGGTCCCGCACTACTGGGAGCACGTGCGGTGGGTGTGGGGCGCGGAGGACCTGGACGGCTTCTTCGAGGTCGCCGAGCGCGTCCACCTCGACGGGGTCCTGGACCGCGTCCGGGTGCCGTTCCTCGTCACCCACGGTGAGCACGACCGGCAGATCCCCCTCGCGTACGCGCACCGCACGTACGAGCAGCTGGTCAACTCCCCGGACCGCGAACTGGTCGTCTTCACCGACCGCACCGGCGGCACGGCCCACTCCAGCGTCGACAACGGGGCGGTGGCCACCGACCTCATCGCGGACTGGGTGGCCGAGCGCCTGGGCGGGCGGACGGAGTGAGCACCACCCGCCCGCGGGGACCGGCCGCCGCGCCCCTGGACCGGACCGACCCCGAGGGGGCGATCGCCGCGGCGGCCGCCCGCTGCTCGAACTGGGGTCGCTGGGGCGCCGACGACGTCAAGGGCACGCTGAACCTCATCACCGACGAGCACCGCCGGCGCGCTGCGGCTCTGGTGCGCCGGGGGCGCAGCTTCTCCCTGGCGCAGCGCTTCGACATGGACGGTCCCCAGCGGGGCTGGCGGCGGCGGACCAACCCGGTGCACACCATGCTCGACACCGGCACCGACGCCGAACGGGGGCAGGGCTTCCCGCACGGCCTCGGTGGTGCGGACGACGTGGTGGCCATGCCGCTGCAGTGCTCCACGCAGTGGGACGGCCTCGGGCACATCTTCGACCACGGCCGGGCGTGGAACGGCCGCCGCGCCGGGGACGTCGTCACCTCCCTCGGCGACGCGGTCACCGGCATCGAGACCGTCGCCGCGGACTTCGCCGGGCGCGGTGTCCTGCTCGACGTGGGCCGGGCCCTCGGCGACGACGTCGCCGGCACCGGCGGTGAACTGCCCGACGGGTTCGCCATCACCCCCGAGCACCTGGAGGCGACCATCGCCGCCCAGGGGCCCACCGCCGCGGTCGGCCCCGGCGACATCCTCCTGGTGCGCACCGGTCAGTACGGCCGCACCCGGCGCGACGGCTGGGGCGAGTACGCGGGTGGGCCCGCCCCGGGGCTTTCGTTCACCACGGCCGACTGGCTGCACGAACGCGACCTCGCCGCCGTCGCCACCGACACCTGGGGCTTCGAGGTGCGGCCCAACGAGTTCGACGCGGCGTTCCAGCCGTTGCACCAGGTGGTCATCCCCCACACCGGCCTGTTCGTCGGGGAGATGTGGGCGCTGGAGGAGCTGGCCGCCGACTGCGCGGCCGACGGCACCCACGAGTTCCTCCTCGTGGCCGCACCGTTGCCGGTGACCGGGGCGGTGGGTGCACCGCTGAACCCGATCGCCCTGAAGTAGGACCGTCAGGAAGTTCCGTCAGAGAGGTGGGGCGACGATGCCCGCAGTCCGTTCCGTCCTGGTCGTCGGCGGGGGTGCCGCCGGGTGCGCTGCCGCCACCCTGCTCGCCGAAGCCGGGGTCGCGGTGCAGCTCGCCGAGAGCCGGGCGGGGGTCCCGGACGTCGGTTCCGGCATCACGTTGCAGGGCAACGCCCTGCGCGTGCTGCGCGGGCTGGGGGTGTGGCCGACCGTGCAGGAGGTGGGCTTCGCCTTCGACTCCGTGGGCATCCGCGCCCCCGACCCCGCCGGCACCCTCGTGGCGGAGATCCCCGACGTGCGCACCGGCGGTCCCGACCTGCCCGCCACCCTCGGGATGCCCCGCCCGGTCCTGGCGCGCATCCTGCTGGAGCGGGCGGCCGGCGCCGGCGCGCGGGTTCGGTTCGGCACCTCGGTGACCGGGTTGCGCCAGGACGCCGACGGCGTGGACGTGGACTTCTCCGACGGCTCCGGCGGCCGGTACGACCTGGTCGTGGGCGCCGACGGCATCCACTCCTGGACCCGCCGCGCCATCGGCATCGACGTCGAGCCGCGAGGCACCGGCATGGGCATCTGGCGCGTGTACGTCCCCCGCCCGCCGGAGGTGACCCGCACCGACCTCACCTACGGCGGTCCCTGCTACATCGCCGGGTACTGCCCCACGGGCCGGGACTCCGTCTACGCCTACCTCGTCGAGGACGTGCAGGACCGCTCCGGCCTGAGCCCGGCCGAGCAGGTCGAGGTCGTGCGCGAGCTCGCGAGCGCCTACCACGGCCCGTGGGACGCGATCCGCGAGAGCCTCACCGAGCAGACCCACGTCAACTACGCCCGCTTCGAGTCCCACCTCGTCGACGGACCCTGGCACCGCGGCCGCGTCGTCCTGGTCGGTGACGCGGTGCACTCGTGCCCGCCCACCGTCGCCCAGGGCGCCGCCCAGGCGCTGGAGGACGTCGCCGTGCTCGCCGAGCTGCTCACCGGCTCGGGCGGCGGCAGCGGCGAGCTCGACGCGGCCGCGCTGGACGAGGTGCTGCACCGGTACGCCGAGCGGCGCCGCGAGCGCGCCCGGCAGGTCGTCGACGCCTCCGTGCAGCTGGGCCGCTGGATGCTGGAGCACACCCCCCGCGAGCAGGCCGACGTGCCCGGGCTGATGCGCCGCATCTCCACCCTGGTGGAGGTGCCGGCGTGAGGTTCGCCCGCTGCGCCCACGCCGGCGCCGAGTTCTCCGCCGTCGTCACCGGTGCCTCCGGTGAGGAGGTGCTGCACGCGCTGCGTGCGGGGACCACGGTCCTCGACCTGGCCGGCGCCGGCCACGACGCGGCCCGGGAGGCCGCCGACTGGGCCGTGCGCTCCTCGCCCGCCGTGCCAGTGGCCGACGTGCGGCTCCTGCCGCCGCTGACCCCGCCGTCGGTGCGCGACTTCGTCACCTTCGAGGAGCACGTCGAGGGGGTGGTCCAGAGCGTCTCCGGCGGTGCGGGTGTGGTGCCGCAGTGGTACGAGGCGCCGACGTTCTACTTCACCAACCCGCACGGATTGATCGGCGCGCACGACGACGTGCCGGTCCCGCCGGGGTGCCGGCTGTTCGACTTCGAGCTGGAGGTCGCCGTCGTCGTCGGCGCCCCCGGCGCGAACCTGTCCCCGCGGGCCGCGCGCGAGCACGTCTTCGGCTACACGGTCCTGAACGACTTCTCCGCCCGCGACCTGCAGGGCCGGGAGATGAAGGTCAACCTCGGCCCCGCCAAGGGAAAGGACTCCGCCACCGCGCTCGGTCCGTGGGTCGTCACCCCCGAGGAGCTGGAGACCTTCCGCGACGACGAGGGCTACCTCGCGCTGGAGCTGCAGGCGTTCGTCGGGGACCGGCGCGTGGGGCGCGACCTGCTCTCCAACGCCGGCTGGACGTTCGAGGAGATGATCGCCTACGCCTCGCGCGGCACGTGGGTGCGTCCGGGGGACGTGCTCGGCTCGGGGACCTGCGGCAACGGCGGCTGCCTGGCCGAGCTCTGGGGGCGCCACGGCGCCCAGGAACCGCCTGCGCTGGCGCCGGGCGACGTGGTGCGCCTGGAGGTCGAGGGGATCGGCGCGCTGAGCAACCGCGTCGTGGCCGGGCCCGACCTCGCCGACCTGCCGGTGGTGCCGCCCGCGCGCCCGCGCCACCCGCAGCGCCGGCGCGGCGCTCCGCCGCCCACGGGCACGGTCGAGATCGCGGGCACGGGCACGGACGAGGGGGAGCGGTGAGCAAGCGGCGCAGCAGCCCGGCGCAGGCGCTCGAGGGCGTCCTGCGCGACGGCATGACGATCGCCGTGGGAGGTTTCGGGTTGTGCGGGGTGCCGTTCGCCCTCATCGACGCCGTGCGCGGGTCCGGCGTGCGGGAGCTGACGATCGTGTCCAACAACATGGGCGTCGACGGCCAGGGCCTGGGGGTGCTGCTGGAGAACGACCAGGTGAGCCGGGTTCTGGCCTCCTACGTGGGGGAGAACAAGCTCTTCGCGAAGCGCTACCTGGACGGCGACCTGGACGTGGAGTTCGTCCCGCAGGGCACGCTGGCGGAGCGGTTGCGCGCCGGCGGGGCCGGGATCCCCGCCTTCTACACCGCCACCGGTGTCGGCACACCGGTCGCCGAGGGCAAACCCACCGCCGTCCTCGACGGGCGCACGTACCTGCTAGAGCGCGGCATCGTCGCCGACCTGGCGCTGGTCCACGCGCACACCGGCGACGCGGAGGGCAACCTGCGCTACCGGCTGACGGCGCGCAACTTCAACCCCGTCGTGGCGACCGCGGCACCGGTGACGGTCGCGGAGGTGGAGCACCTGCTCGAGCCCGGGGGAGAACAGCCCCGAGTCGGCGGGCGCAGCGGGTACCTGGACCCCGACGACGTGCACACCCCCGGCGTGTTCGTCACCGCGGTGGTGCGCACCGACCGCGACCGCCCGATCGAGCAGCGCACCGTGCGCCCCCGGCCCGCGGCCGGCCCGTCAGAGCGATGAGAGGAGCACCCCGTGCCCTGGACCCGTGAGGAGATGGCCGCGATCGCCGCGGCCGAGCTGCGCGACGGCGACCACGTGAACCTGGGGATCGGCATCCCCACCCTGCTGGCCAACCACCTGCCCGAGGGGGTGCGCGTGACCCTGCAGAGCGAGAACGGCCTGCTCGGCCTCGGCCCCTACCCGTTCGAGGGCGAGGAGGACGCCGACCTGATCAACGCCGGCAAGCAGACCGTCACCGTGCTGCCCGGCGGCAGCTGCTTCGACTCGGCCACCTCCTTCGCGATGATCCGCGGCGGCCACGTCGCCGTCGCCGTCCTCGGGGCGCTGCAGGTCTCCGCGCGCGGGGACCTGGCCAACTGGCAGGTGCCGGGCAAGATGGTCAAGGGGATGGGCGGGGCGATGGACCTGGTCGCCGGCACCCCGCGCGTCGTCGTCGTCATGGAGCACCTCGCGCGCGACGGCAGCCCCAAGATCGTCGGCTCCTGCGACCTGCCGCTGACCGGCAGCGGCGTCGTGGACCGCGTCATCACCGACCGGGCCGTCTTCGACATCGGCCCCGGCGGGACCGGGCTCGAACTCGTCGTGCTCGCGCCGGGGGAGAGCGTGGAGGGCGTGCGCGCGCTGACCGGTGCGCCGTTCACCGTCGCCGCGGCGGTCGCGGCGGTCGCGGCGGTCGCGGCGGTCGCGACGGGAGGTCCGGCGTGAGCAGCGTGCTCGCCGGGTACGCCCGCACCCCCTTCGTGCGCAGCCTCGGTGCCTTCGCCACCGTGCCCGCCACGGTGCTCGGCGCCCACGCCGTCACCGCCGCCCTGCAGCGCGCCGGCATCGACCCCGGCCAGGTGCACGCCGTCGTCGGCGGGCAGGTCCTGCAGGCCGGCGCGGGTCAGAACCCCGCCCGCCAGTCCGCCGTCGCGGCCGGCATCCCGCTGACGGCCCCCGCGACCACCCTCAACGCCGTGTGCCTGTCGGGCCTGGAAGCCGTCGCGCAGGCGCACCGGCTCATCACCGCCGGCGAGGCCGACGTGGTCGTCGCGGTCGGGCAGGAGTCGATGTCCCTGGCCCCGCACGCCTGGGTGGGCTCGCGCACCGGCGCCCGCTTCGGCGCGGTGAGCGTGATCGACACCCTCGAGCACGACGGCCTGTCCGACGCCTTCGACGGCACTGCCATGGGGCTGGCCACCGACGCGGCGTGCACCGCGCTGGGCATCGACCGCGCGGCGCAGGACGCCTGGGCCGCGACCTCCCACCAGCGCGCCGCGCTCGCCGCTCGGAGCGGCGTCCTGGGTGAGGAGATCACCGCGGTCGAGGTCCCCGGCCGCCGAGGCAGCACCACCGTGGCCGCCGACGACGGCATCCGCCCCGACACCGCGCCCGAGGTCCTGGCCCGGCTGCGCCCGGCCTTCACCCCGGAGGGCACGATCACCGCGGGGTCCTCCTCGCAGATCACCGACGGGGCCGCCGCGCTGGTCCTCACCAGCGAGGCGTACGCCCGTGCGCACCGGGTCACCGGGTTGGCCGAGGTGCTCGCCCACGCCGTCGTCGCCGGCCCCGGCACCACCCTGCACGCCCAGCCGGCCAACGCGGCCGCGCGGGCGTTGCAGCGCATCGGCGCCGCACCCGGTGACGCGGTGGCCGTCGAGATCAACGAGGCCTTCGCGGCGGTGGCCGTGCACTCCACCCGCCTGCTCGGCGTCGACCCCGCCCTGGTCAACGCCCACGGTGGGGCCATCGCCCTGGGCCACCCGATCGGCGCGTCCGGGGCCCGCATCGCCGGGCACCTGGCGCTGCGCCTGCACCGCGCCGGGAGCGGCGCGCCGGGTGTCGCCGCGATCTGCGGCGGCGGAGGGCAGGGAGCGGCCCTCGTCCTGCGGGCGCGTTGACCCGCCGCGGGGCGGACCGCTCCTGCCCGTGGGCACCCGGGCTTCGAGCCGGGGTCAGCGTGGAAGAGGTCGCGGCGCTGGAACGCTGCTCGGGGTAGTCGGTCCAGTCCCGCGAGGGCATGCGCTGGGTCGTGGAACGCGTGCGTCGGGCGGGGCGACCTCCCGCCAGGGACTCGACGAACTGGAGGCGGCAACGGCGAGGGGATCAGCGCGGGCCTCGACACGAGCGGGTACCAGCGACCGCCCGTGCTCGCGTTCGGACGGCGCCATGACGGCGACACCTCGATCGGCCCTTGATCGCTGAGGTGGTTGGCAGCAGGGTGAGGACGTGCGCTTCGCCGGAACGAGGAGCTGGCAGATCCGCGAGAGCATCGACCAGCACCTGGCGATGGCCCTGTACGTGCGGGACGCCGCCGGCCTGGGACGCTTCGTGGTCACCGAGCCGGACGTCGGCCACCTGTTCCCACCCGTTCCGACCCGTGGGCCAGGCGAGTCCCACGAGAGCCGCGCCGGCGCTGACGTCGGGCCGGGTGCTGATCTGCGTCTGGCAGTCGATGAGTGGACGAGGTGGTGGGTTCGCGCCCTGCAGCACCTGCCGCCCACCGCTCCGCCGGCGACACCGGACGAGGCGCGCGAGATGGCCCCACCGTCACCGCCGCACTGGCGCGGGCTGCAGGACTCGCCCGCGATGCGGGATCTGGCCCAACGACACCACCGCGACTTCTGGCACTGGCTGAACGACATCAAGCTCGACCAGTCGGCGCAGCATCGCAGCGGGCACGACCGCTCCAGCGCCAGCCACGAGAGACTGGACCTGACCCGCTTCGTCAACGCCTACGAGCACCGCCTCGGCCGACGGGTGCGTCCCTTCACGTTGCACCTGCGGCTGCTGCCGCTGCAGCAGCCCGCCGGCTGGGTGCTCGACGAGCACCAGGTCCTGCTCAGCACCACCCTGCGCGAGGACACTCCCGCCTTGAAGCAGTTGCTGGAGCCGGTCGTCTCGGCTCTGGGGTGAGCGAGAACCGCGCCCGGAGCGCGGCGTGAGATGCCCCGTGTCGACGGCGAGTGGTCGCTGACCCGGCAGACCGCCTGATCGACGAGTGACACGCAGGAGGTACTAGGCAAGACCAACTACCAGCAGCTACTGTGCCTGACATGGCGCCAGCGGATGAGGGAGAAGCCCTCGAACGTCGCACCCAACTGCTGCGCGGGGTGCTGGACATGTGCCTGCTGGCGCTGCTGAGCCAGCGTCCCTGCCACGCGTACGAACTGGCGTCCCGCGTGCAGGACGCCGGGCTGGGAGAGACCAGCTACGGCACCATCTACCCGCTGATCACCCGCCTGCGACGCCTGGGATTGCTGGAGGAGCGCTCAGAGCCGAGCAGCGTCGGCCCACCGCGCAAGGTGTTCTCCGTCTCCCCTGACGGCTCGCTCGCCCTGGCGGCGTGGAAGCAGCAGTGGCAGGACACCACCAGTGCCGTGGCCGCCCTGCTCGCCGGTGTCGACGGCGCCACGAACACCTTCCCCCCTGCCGCGTCCCACACCCACCCCACGGAGGTGCACCGATGAGCGAGCAACACCTCGCCGAGAAGGACGAGAAGTCCCTGCCGTCCGGCGTGAACGGCGTGCTGGCGCAGATCGATCGCCGCTGGCGAGCCACCGGCCTGCCGCGTCGGGACCGTCGCGATCTTCTGACTGACGTGGAAGCGGACCTGGTGGCCGCCGGTGCCGAGATGGACACCGACGACCCGCACGCCCTGCTGGGCACCGACGTCGACGCCTTCGCCGACGAGGTGGTGCGGGAGCGGGGGTTGCAGCGCCCGCGCGGGCGCTACGGCCGCTTGATGGTGTTCTCGGCGATCGGCGCCGTGGTCGCCGTCATCGGCATCTGGCCGCTGCTGCTGGGGGTCATGGGTGCTGTCACCTCGGAACCGACGCCAGAGCCGGTTTACTCCCCTCCGGGGACAACACCTCCTCCGCCCAGCGTGATCACGGAAGAGGCCACGACCGGCGGCACCGTCTTCATCTTCAGCTTGTACGCCCTGGCCGGTGTGCTGTTCGTGGGCCTGGTCCTGCTCGCGGTGAACTTCGGCTTGCGGTCAGCAGACCGGCTGGGCGCCACGCTGCGCAGGATGGCACTGTTGATGCCCTTGTCCGCCGTCGTGTCCCTGCCGTTGGCAGTCCTCGTCGCCCGCACCAGCGGCTACAGCACCGAGGCGTCCGTCGTGCTGTTCGAGGCGGCCATCGTGCTCGCTTGTGCAGCCGCGGCCGTGTTGGCGTCCCGCTACTGGGTTGTGCGAGCTGCCTGAGCACGTGCGGTCGGCGCTTCGAGAACTGCAACGCCCTTGCGATCAAGCGGCTGTTGCTGTGAGTGATTGATGGGCCCGGTGGCGGGTCGGGCCGTAGGCGACGCCGTCGCGCCAGCAGCGCCAGGTCACGTGCACCCGGGCTCCGGCGAGGATGCGGGTGGCGTGCGAATGGGAGTGCCCCTTGGCGCGGGCGCGGGCGTGGAGGTCGACGGCCCAGGCGTTGGCGTGGTGGGAGTCGCCGGCGAACTCCATCACCCCGTCGAGCGGGAGGTACCCCCACGCCCCGCGCAACTGCATGCCCACGGCCCAGCGGAAGGCGACGACCCTCACCTTGCCGGACTGCCGGGTCGAGGGAGTGGCGCCGGCCAGGCAGGTCAGTCCGGCGACGAGTGCGGTGGTGATGGCCGCTCGCACCTCAGCTCGCGGGCCGGTGCAGGTGCGGGCAGCGGTGCTCAGGTGGGCGTGCAGGACGTCGGCGCGGCGCGGGTTGCAGTAGTGCCGGGTGCACGGCCGGTTCTCCAACCGGCGAGGCGAGAGCCAGCCGACCTTGTCCTGGGTGGGAAAGCGGATCGAGAACGCCGGCGTGACGGCTGAAGCCAGGTGGCTGAACAGCCCGACAACGCCGGGCAGGACGTGCTCGAGGTGAGCACGCAACTGGTTGCCCATCGCGATACGCGCGGCGACGAGGTCCTTGCGTGCGCGCCGTCATCCACGGGGTGACCGTTCCACTTGCGGGGGAGCGCCAGTCGTTCACGGCCTGGGGCCACCGGACCTCGCGGTTCTCATGCCGGACCTCGCACCAAGTTCGGGTCAGCAGACGTTGGGCGGTGATCCGGTGGTGTCCAGGTGCGCCGACGGCCCCGTGTCACCGGCACCAGCAACGGTGCCCGAGGAGACCGCCAGCAGGAGGATTCTGCGCAGTGAGCGGATGCATCCGGCGATCGGCGGAGCCGCTGATCAGCAGTACTACGGCCGCTCACCAGTAGTGGGGCTGCTCGCGAGTCAGGTCAGTGAGCACGACGTCCAGGCCGGAGCGGTGCACCAGGGCCTCGATGGCTCCCGGTGCGGCACCGATGCCCGCGTAGTGCGGGTCGACGTCGCGAGCCAGGCACCAGGCGTGATCGGTGGGCCAGACGAACGCCGGGTCGGGAGCGTGGCCACCGGACCTCAGCGGCAGGGCCGGGCCCCAGTCGCCCAGGTCGCTGGTGCTGCCGGCGAAGAGGTAGTAGTCCCGGTTCGGCAGGCGGACCAGCGCCGGTAGCGGCTCTGTCGACGGCTGCGGCGTGCCGGGGTGCGTCGGTCGCGGCTGCAGACCCGGGCGGAGGTTGCTGCAGCAGGGGTGCACCGTCATCGACGCGGCGGGCGCCGGCGCCTTCCGGCAGGCGTGGCCAGGTTCCTCGCTGGTTGCGCGGGTGGCTGTGCGGGGAGCTGGCGTGGCCGGTGGGGTGGATGCCCCAGCCGTCCCAGAGCAGGAGGCAGCACTCACCACACCCCGCTCGGTTCAGCCGTCGCGAAAGGCGCGGCTGACACAGAGAGGAACCATAACCGGCTCTTCGGATCTGTGGGTGGGAAGGGTGCCCTACCCATCCTCGACTCGGACGGTCTGTGCGATGCCGCCCCTCGTGCAGCTTCGCGGCGGCGGCCTGGTCCCTGCAGGAGAGCCGGTTGCACAGCCCTGCTCGGGTTTGGAGCCGAAGCCTGGACAAGCCGGAGCCGGTATCGCGCTGCTCGCGACGGCGGTGCTCATCAACCGGGCGACCACGATGCGGACGGCGTTCGGGTGCGTCCCAGAGTTGCTCCAGGGTGGGCGCACGTCAGGTGCGTGGAATGCGTGGCGACGATGCTGGTGATCACCGCGAGTGTTCTCTGTGTTGGTTGGGAGTGGTGATCCGCAGTGCGGTGATGAGTTCCCGGTACAGGCCGTCCTTCTCCAGAAGCTGTTCGTGGGTCCCGCTGGCGCGGATCCGGCCCGCTTCGACGACGACGATGAGGTCGGCGTCGATCACCGTGGACAGGCGGTGGGCGATGGTGATCACGAGCCGGTTCCGGGCCAAGTCGGCGATGACGTCGTGCACCGCCGCTTCGGTGATGCCGTCCAGCTGCGCGGTCGCCTCGTCCAGCAGCAGCGCGTCGGGTGCGTGCAGGACCGCCCGGGCCAGGGCGACGCGCTGACGCTCACCGCCGGAGAGGGCAGCAGCGCTCAACGAGGTGTCCAGACCCTGGGGCAGGGTTCTCGCTCGTTCTGCGAGACGCACGGCGGCCAGCGCATTCCACAGCGCCTCCTCGGGAGCCGAGGGGCTGGGCAGCACGAGGTTCTCGCGCAGGGTTCCCGGGACCACGGGACTGTCCTGCTCGACGTAGGCGAAGCGGCGGCGCACCTGCTCGAAGGTCAGGTCCTCGTAGTTGGTTCCCTCGAGCTCGACGGTTCCGCGCTGCGGGGCCAGGAAGCGCAGCAGCAGGGCGAACAGGGTGGTCTTGCCCGCTCCAGACGGTCCGACGATCGCCACCCGGCCGCGGTGCGGCAACTCGAGGGAGACATCGCTCAGGGCGGCCGGTCCGCCAGGCAGGTGGCGGGCGGTGACGCCCTTCAGGGCCAGCAAGGGGGCTGACGCCGCTGGTGCGGTTGTCGTGGCGGTCCTCGCGGCCGTCGTCACGGTGAGGGGGTGGACGCTGCGCCCGGAGCAGCCCTCCGTGGGTGCCGGTTCCTCCAGCTCGAGCTGCTGGACGTCGCGGATGCGGCGGGCTGCGGCGGTGCCGGCCTGCAGCTGGCTGAGTTCCTGGGCGAGGCTGGTGATGGGCTCGACGATGCCGAAGGCGTAGAGCAAGAAGGCCACCAGGCTCGACACGCTCAGCAGGCCGGCGTCGATGCGCCAGGCGCCGATGGCGAGGACGGCGATGACGGAGAGGTAGGCGCCGGCGGTGCCGGCGGTCCAGGTCAGGGCCTCGACGCGCACCGCGCGCACGCTGTGCTCGGCGGAGTCACGGGCCTTGCCCAGGATCGCGCTCACCTGACGGTCCTCGGCGCAGTTGGCCTTGACGGTGCGCACCGCGCGCAGGGCCCCCTCCAGCGTGCCGCCGAGTTCGCCCAGTGAGGCCTGGGCGAGCTCCTGCGCGCGGCCGATGCGGGGCAGCAGCACGCCCACGACGACGCCGACCACGAGCAGCACGGCCACGGTGGTCAGCAGCAGCACGCGGTCCAGGACCGCCATGAGCACGATCGTGCCGACCAGCATGACGATCGAGTTGATGATCTCGATGACGCCCGAGGAGGCGGCTTCGCGCAGCATGACGGTGTCGGAGGTGACGCGGGTGACCAGTTCCCCGTTGCTGCGCCGGTTCAGGGCTCCGGGTCGAGCACCGAAGTAGCGGCGCACCATCGAGGTGCGCGCCTGCAGGACGACGCGCTCGGCCAGCGTCCCCAGCAGGATCCACTGCCACATCCCCAGCAGGGAGCCGACCCCCAGGAGCACCACCAGCAGGGTGATGGCCGGGGTCAGGGAGGCGTCGGTGCCCAGGGTGTCCAGCAGTCGCTTGGTCACCATGGGCAGAGCCAGCGAGGCGCCGGTCGAGGCCAGCCCCAGCACCAGCGCCAGGCCGAGGACCCACCGGTGCGGGTGCACGAACTCCCACAGCACCGCCAAGCCGGAGGCGCGCTTCGCGTCGTTCACGATCTGTCCTCTTCCGGGGGTGTGGTTCCGGGGGTGTGGTTCCAGGGGGCAGTCCCGAGGGCGGGGTCCCGGAGGTGGGGCGAGCGGCACCTCGAGATGGCGCGGTGGGCCGGTGCGGTGGGTCCGCGTAGCAGGCCAGCGCGATGTGAACGCGGCACCAGCCTTCGCATCATACCGACCGCATGCACTGTTCTGCAAACCATTCAGTCGGCAATAGTATGTGGGTTGCACGCGCTCACCAGGAGTGCCGCAGCGGGCCTTCTCGAGGCCGAGGACGGAGGACCGGTTGCCGGGCAAGGAGCGCGACACCGCCAGGACTCGACGAACGGTGCTCGACGCGACCGCGCAGGTCGTCGCCGAGCAGGGGGTGGGAGTCAGCCTCGATGCCGTCGCCCAGCGGGCCGGGGTCTCCAAGAGCGGCCTGCTGCACCACTTCCGATCACGCGACCTGCTGCTGCTCTCCCTGGCCGAGGACCTGGTGGAGCAGTTCCGGGCCGCGGTGCACGCCGCGATCGACCCCCGTGACCACGCCCGGGGCCGGCTGGTGCGCGGCTACGTCAACGCCACCTTCGACGAACTCATCGGCGCACCGGTCGCGACCGAGCACGCACTGGTCATCGCCTCGCTGGCCGTGGTTCCCGGGGTCAGCGAACTGCTGCGCGAGGACACCCGGCGCTGGGGCCAGGAGTTCGCCGACGACGGCCTGCACCCCCAGCGGGTGACGCTGATCCTTCGCGCCAGCGACGGCGCCGGCATCGCCGGCCTGTACGAGGGCGTCAACGACGCGGCGGAGCTGGAGAGCACGCGCCAGCTGCTGCTGGCCCTCAGTCGCACCGACGGCCCCCTGGTCGAAGTTGACGTCGAGGTAGAGACCGAGTCCCGTGCCGACGCGACGGGGCACACGGGGCACACGGGGCACACGGGGCCCGCCGAGCGCGGCCGCCGAGCGTGAGGTGGTGGCCGGGGTTCTGCGCCCCGGCCACCACCTCCGCCCCCGCGAATCCGATCAGGCCGGGCTCGCGGGCTCGGCCCGGACCGGGTCGGTCGTGACCGGGTACGCCGAGCGGGCGAAGCGGGCCCCCACCTCGCCGAGGCGGCGCAGGACGTGTGAGCCGTGCAGGAGGCGGTCCGCGTAGTGGAACCCGGGATCCGGCGGAAGGCCACCGTCCAGGCTCAGCAGTCGCTCGACGAGCAGCGCCGCCCCCAGGCCGGTGAGGTCACCCAGGCCACCGGGGTGGATCAAGTCGTAGCGGTTGACCACCGGTGCGCCGTGGCGATTGCGCCCGCGCAGCAGCACGACGATGTCGTGGGAGGGGTCTTGCCCGGTGAGCGTGGCGCTGGAGTCCTCCACGGCGATGGCGAAGCGGGTGCGGGCCGGGCGAAGGGCGTCGCCGAGGACCAGGACGTCGACGGAGCTGAACTCCCGCGCACTGGCCGCGTCGCCGCTGACGGTCTCGAAGTTGAGGCGTGAGCGCGTGCGCTTGCGCGTCCAGGACCAGCCTCCTCCGCTGGCGGTGAGGGGTAGGGGGTGGGATCCGGCGATCTCGGCCGTGACCGCTTCGTCGTTGGCGGGGCCGAGTTCGTCGTGGGGGTCGATGCCGGCGATGAGCGTGACGCTGGTGATCTCCTGCAGGTGCTCGGCTGAGCGCAGGGTGAGGGCGGAGACCATGCCCGCAGCCCAGGAACTGGCGTGCACGACGGTGCTCGATCCGGGGTCGGCGAGGTGGACGGTGAGTTCCTGGGCGATGGTGTGGACCCCGCCGGCCAGGTTCACGAACGGGACGCCGCGCTCCTGGGCGTGGCGCTGGGCGTGGTGGCCGGCGTCAGGGACCGCGGCGACGACGGCGGAGAAACCCCGGTGGGCGGGCAGCAGCAGCCCGGGCACCATGACGTCGACCGTGAAGGGCTCCGTGCAGTCCACGGCGGTGCTGACGGCCTCCAGGCGACGGGCGGTGCGGGCGCCGATGGCCAGGGGCAGGTTCGGGTGCAGTCGGCGCAGGTGGCGGACCAGGGCGGACCCGACGACGCCGGTGCCGCCGAGGACCAGGACGGGGTCCAGGCCGGCGCTCCAGAGCGCGCCGCGCGCAAAGGGGTCGGCGGCGGGTGCGGGGGTGGTCATGTCTCCTCGTTCCAAGCTAGCGGACCGTCTGGTCGGTATAGTAGAGGGCATGGAACGTGAACGCCAGAACCTCTGGAAGAGCCCGACCCGATCTCACGTCCTCCCGAACCGGGCCGGCGCGCTGAACACCTCGTCGGTCCCCGTGCGCGTGTGGCGACTGGAGGACCGGGCAGGGAGGCGATCTCGTCCGATGCCTTCGTCGGTGCGGTCGTTGCTGACGTGGACCGTGCGCCGGATCGTGGCGCGACGAGGGCTGGACTTCGTCGACGCTCGGCGCATCTCCCTCCAAGCTCAGGCCGCCGCACGGGCTTGGCGGGCTCGCCGCGCTGCGCGACGATGGACCTGGCTCCGGTGACGGGCCGGTGTCTACCGGCTTCCCGCCAGGAGTTCGCGTTCGGGGGCCTGCGTTGACGACGGGCCGACGCAGGTGACGGGCCTGCGCCGGGGACTGCAGGACCCGGACCAGGAAGCGTGCCCAGGATCGGGCCCAGAACTGGGCCAGGACGGACGGGTCAAAGGCGTGCATGCCCGTCTGCCCGATGTCTCGGCGCGCCGACTACTGATGAACGCCGCGGCTCAGGTCGTCATGTTGAACGGGGCTGGTGTCAGCCTGAGCGTCATCGCCGAGTACGCCGCGGTGTCCAAGAGCGGCCTGATGCACTACTTCTGCTCCCGCCGGCAGTTGATGTTCGCGCTGGCCCACGACGTGACCGCGCGGTTCCACCTCGCGGTCCACGCCGCGCTCGATCCGTGCGACCGCACCAGGGGGCGCCTGCTGCGCGCCTACGTAGACGTCACCTTCGCCGCCCTGGAAGAGGCCTCGGGCCTGCCCAGCCGCATCGGCCTGCTCACCGCCTTGGCCACGGTGCCGGGGGTGCCGCAGTTGGCGCGCGACGATGCGCGGCGGTGGTCGCGGGAGCTGGCCCACGACGGACTCCACCCGCAGCAGTCGCTGCTGGTGTGCCGGGCGGCCGATGGAGTCGCGCTCTCGAGGTCGCGCCGGGAGATCGACCGTCCCGAGGTGTACCGGAGGATTCACGACCTCCTGCTCGACCTCACCCGATCGGGTGCGCCGCGGTCGGGGGAGGATCCAGCGGGCTACTCTGCATCGCCCCGACCTCTACCGCGTGCGGTGGTTGGTCTCGGGTCGTCGCAGTCGCCACCGGCGAGGCTGCCTGAGCCTCGCTCCACGTCGGCACCGTGTGCCCAGTGACCGAGAGAGGTGCCATCAACCGTGCGTTGCGGAGTCCGGTTCGAGCCCGACTGGAAGCCTGAGGACCTGCCTGCCTTCGCCCGATGGGCCGAGCGCGTCGGCTTTCGCGAACTGTGGTTCAGCGAGGACCTGCCCTGGGCGGGAGGCATCGCCATGGCCGCGACGGCCCTGGCCTGCACCGAGACCTTGCACGTGGGGATCGGCCTGCTGCCGGCCTCGACGCGCAACCCCGCGACGACGGCCATGGAGATCGCTGCACTGGCCCGCCTGGCCCCCGGTCGCCTGACCGTCGCACTGGGCCACGGCATCCCTTCGTGGATGCGGCAGGTCGGGGCTGCGGTGCCCCGACCGCTGACGGTCCTGCAGGAGACTGCGACGGCGCTGCGCGTCCTGCTGCAGGGTCGGGAGGTGACCCTGCACGGGGAACACGTGCACCTCGACGCCGTCCGGCTCGGGTTCCCGCCGGCTGTCGTCCCCCGGATCCTGCTCGGCACCACCGGGCCGAAGGGCTTGCAGGCCGGAGGTGCGCACGCCGACGGTGTGCTCCTGCCCGAGATCGCCTCGCCGGCTGCCGTGCGGTGGGCGCACCAGCGCGTGGCCGAGGGCGCCCGGGGTGAGCGGGACCGCGGTGCGGGACCGGGGCACCAGGTGACGCTGTTCGCGATGGTGAGCCTGGGCGACGACGACGCCTCGGCGGTGGACCAGGTGCGTACCCGCATGCAGCGGATCGTCGACTTCGGCGTCTTCGACCACCTGGCCCGCCTGGCCGAGGTCCCCGGTGACCGGGGTCCGATGAGCGACCAGGTGCTCCAGCGCGTCGCCGTGACGGGCACCCCGGAGCAGGCGGTGCAGGCGGTGCGGGCCTGGGAGGCGGCCGGGGCCGAGTCGGTGGTCGTCGTCGCCGGCGCGGACGATCCTCAGGAGAGCTACCGGCGGTTCGCCGACGACGTCCTGCCGCACTTGACGCGCTGAGTCCGGGGCCGGTCCGGCGCCCGTGTCGACGCCGGGCGGGAGGTGCGTTGGCCCCCTCCTGCCCGGCGTCGTGATCGAGCACCAGCACCGTGTCGCCCCTGTCCGGCGACCGCTGGAGGAGGCTGATGACCAGGTCGGACCCGTGCGGGCGCAGTCTCGTGGGGGTGGTCGACCCAGCGGAGGGGCGTGCTCGTCCACCCTGCCCCGCCACCCGCGCAGGGTCTGTGGTGGAAGGGTCAGGAACGGCGGGCGGAGGGGACGACCTTCCACGCGACGATCGCGGCGATCGCCAGCAGTGCGGCAGCGATGAGCGAGGTGGTCTGCATGGCTTCGGTGAAAGCGTGCCGGGCCGCGGACAGGGCCTCCTCGCCGGCCGCACCCAGACCCTGCAGGGCGTTGGTGCCGTTGGCCAGGGACTCCCGGACGGCATCCCCGGCGCCTTCGGGCAGTTCCGTCGCCACGGGCAGCGCGGCGCGGTACAGCACGGTGTGCAAGGTGCCCAGCAGGGCGATCCCCAGGGCCAGGCCGAGCTCGAAGGACATCTCCGAGATCGCCGAGGCGGCGCCGGCGCGTTCGCGCGGCACGACGCTGAGGATCGCGTCGACGGAGACGGTGAAGGTGATCCCCACCCCCATGCCGATGATCACCAGCCCCAGGGCGATGACACCGTAACCGGGACGACTCTCGCCGGCGGCCAGCACGACCAGACCGACCGCGGCCACCAGCAGCGAGGCCCCCAGGGAGCGTCCCACCCCGAGGCGGTTGACGACGGTGGCCACGACCGCGACCACGGCGATGGAGGCGATCGTCATCGGGAGTTCCCGCAGCCCCGCCTGCAGCGGGGAGTACCCGCGCACCAGTTGCAGGTACTGGGAGAAGAAGAACAGCAAGCCGCTGAAGGCGAAGATCGCGATCAGGGAGGCGACGACGGTGCCCGTGAAAGCCGGACGCGCGAAGAGGGTGACATCGACCAGCGGGGTCTCCAAACGCCGCTGACGGCGCACGAACCACGCCACCGCGGCCAGGCCCAGCACGAGGGAGGCGGCGCCGAGCAGGTCCGGGCCTTCCTGGGCAGTGTGCTTGACCGCCCACACCAGCGGCACGACCGCCCCCACGGAGAGCGCCGCGCTGAGCAGGTCGAAGCGACCCGGGTTCGGGTTGCGCGACTCCGGCACGAGGACGGCGACGCCGAGCAGCACCAGGGCCATGACGGGCAGGTTGATGAGGAAGACCGAACCCCACCAGTAGTTCTCCAGCAACGCCCCACCCACCAGGGGGCCCAGGGCGGCGCCGCCGGAGGAGCCCGCGGCCCACACCGCGATGGCACGGGTGCGCTGGACGGGCTCGCGGAACATGTCGCGCACGATCGACAGGGTCGAGGGCATCAGGGTGGCCCCGGCCACGCCCAGGAGCACCCGGGCCGCGATCAGCATCCCGGGGGTCGAGGCCAGCGCGGCCAGCAGGGATGCCCCGCCGAAGCCGGTGACGCCGATCATCAGCAGCTTCTTGCGCCCGATGCGGTCGGCGAGGGTGCCCATGCTGATCAGCAACCCGGCCAAGGCGAAGGAGTAGGCGTCGCCGATCCACAGCAGCTGCGCAGAAGTCGGCGTCAGGTCCGCGGTCAGCGAGGGCACGGCCAGGGCCAGGACGGTGCCGTCCACGGCCAGCAGGGTCACGGCGAGGGTCAGGGCCGCCAGCGCGGCCCACTGTCGCCCGCCGGCGCGCCCGCCACCGGAGGGGGAGGGGGAAGCGGGGTGCGAAGCGCCAGCGGTCCCGGCGGGCAGGGAAGACATGCCCGTACCGTACCGACCAGACGGTTTAGTTTGCAAACCGTTCGGTCGGTAAATGGGTGATGTCTACTGCTTCGCACTGAGATGGCTGGGAGGCGACCCGGCCCACGCCTCCACCGATCGGACCCCGCCGCCACGCCCATGACTCATCAGGAAGCGGCATCAAAGCCGTGACGCTTCATCGAGACCAATCGGCCCTCGGTGGTGGCCTGTCGGCGCTGCGGGGTGCTTGCTACCGATCACGGCCGGCGCGAGCACCGCCTCGCTGACGCGCCCTGCTTCGGCACCCCTGTGCAGCTCGTTTGGCGCAAGCGGAGCTGGCGTTGCCGGGAACCGCGCTGTCCGGTCGGCGTTTGGTCCGAGAAGACCCCAAATCTGCCTGAACGGGCGAAGCTCACCACCCGTGCAGTCTCGTGGGCGATCCATGCGTTGCGTTGGGATGACTCCACTGTCTCCACCCTGGCCCGCCAGCTCGGAGTGGATTGGCATACCCTGGTGAACGCTGTGCGCGCCCGAGCCCATGAGCATCTCGACCGCGAGCCAGCCCGCGCCACCAGGCTGGCCGGGGTCGACACCCTCGGGGTCGATGAGCACATCTGGCGCCCCTCTGCCCGGCACCGCGACCGGGCCGTCACCTCCATCGTCGACCTCACCCGCGACCTGGACGGCCGGGTCCACGCCCGTCTGCTCGACGTCACCCTCGGCCGCTCCAGACCGGTCTACGCCACCTGGCTGCGGGCCCAGCCCGGCGAGTTCGTCGCCGGCATCACCCACGCCGCCCTGGACCCCTTCCGCGGCTACGCCAACGCCATCCGCACCGAACTCCCGCACGACACGGTGACGATTCTGGATGCCTTCCACGTCGTCAAGCTCGCCTCCACCGCGATGGACGAAGTCCGCCGCCGCATCCAGCAGGCCACCCTCGGCCGGCGCGGGCACCGCGATGACCCGCTGTACCGGGTTCGTCGGCTGCTGACCACGGCCCGGGAGAACCTCACCGACCGCGGCCGAGCCCGCCTCGAGGCCGCGCTGCAGGCTGGTGACCCCGGTCTGGAGGTCACCGTGGCCTGGCACGCCTACCAGGACCTTCGCTCCATGTTTCACGCCCCAACCCCAGCCGCTGGCCGGACCATCGCCCAGCGGGTACTCAAGAGCTTCCACCGCTGCCCGATCTCAGAAATCGCCCGCTTGGGGCGGACGCTGCGATCGTGGCGGGCGGAGGTGCTGGCTTACTTCGATGACGATCCGCACCGCTACCGCATCAGCAACGGCGGCACCGAGGCCATCAACCTCATCATCGAGAAGACCCGTCGCCTGGCGCAGGGGTTCCGCAACTTCGACAATTACCGCATCCGCATCTTGCTCGCCGCCGACGGTACCCGCCCCTGGCGACGTCGGCGGCCCGGGTCAGGGTGAGCTACCCACCCACAGATCCGAAGAGCCCCATAACCGGACGTGGGGTCAGGTGTTGAGGTGGTCGGCGAAGGCGGACAGGTCGTCGTCCTCGCCGATGGGCCACGCTTCCAGGCCGGGGGTGGCCAGGACGGCGGCGATGAGCTCGGCCGGACCGCCGACGAGGGTGGAGCCGAAGTCGATCTCACTGGCCAGGCACCAGGAACGGTCCGCCGGCCACAGCAGGTTCGGTGACTGCGGCAGGAACCAGTCGTCGGTGACTTGATCGCCCATGCTCAGCGCGGCGTGCAGCGGGCCGGTGAACAGCAGGTGCTCACGCCCGGGTAGCGACAGGCGCGGGGCGTTCAACGCGTCCTGGACCACCTCGGGCAGCTCCGTCCACATCGGCGCCGGTGGGCGGGGACCGGGTCCGTCGTGGAAGGCGACGACCAAGGTGTTGCCGCCGATGAGCCAGCCCCAGCCGTCCCACAACGCGTGGTGGCACGCCTGCTGCCCGTCGTGATCAGCGGTGAAGGGGGCCAGGACATCCAGCAGCGGGCTCAGCGCCTGCGGGGCCAGGCAACCGCGCTCGACCTGGACCTCGTCCCAGCGGCCTTCACCGGAGAGGGGCAAGCCCACCGTGCCCGGGGCCGGGGTGGTGATCGACTCCCACTGCATGAGGGCGTGGGCGGTGCGACCGGTGCGGGCGCAGACCCCGGCCCAGGTGGTCGGCTCAGTCGCGGGCTCGGGGTTCACCGGGTGCAGGACGCGGGCGTAGGCGGCGTAGCCGCGGGGCACGGTGCGGCCCACCGCGCCGAAGGCACCGGACAGGCGTGGGGGGAGCCAGTCCCCGACGGAGGGGTCCGGCACGGCGTGGAAACCCTCCATGCTCATCGGCCCATCGTGCCTGCCGTGATCACCTGGCACCAGGGTCACCCGCTTCTCGGCAGAAGGTGGCGATCGAAGACGTCCTGGCCAGCGGCATGTGCGGGAAGCACCTCGGTGCTGTGAGGAGGCCGTGTCACAGCGGTCACCACAGGCGCAGCCTCCGTAGCTTGCTCCGCATGACCGAGACCGAGGACGGGACCGGGATCACCGCGGACCTCGTCCGCGACCTGCTGCGCGACCAGCACCCGGACCTGGCCGAGCTGCCCCTGCGCGAAGTACGGGGCGGCTGGGGCAACCAGATGTGGCGCCTGGGGGACGCGCTGGCCGTGCGGGTGCAGCGCATGGACACCGACCCCGCTCACCAGCTCAAGGAGCGCCGGTGGCTGCCGCTGCTGGCCCCACGCCTACCGCTGCCCATCCCCGTCCCGGTGCGCAGTGGCGCTCCTTCCGAGCGGTTCCCCAGGATGTGGACGGTCATGACGTGGGTGCCGGGCCTGCCCCTGGACCACGGGGAGATCACCCGCGGCGAGCACGCCGCCGACACCCTGGCGGCGTTCCTGCGGGCGCTGCACGTGCCAGCCCCCGCCGACGCACCGGCTGACACGGGCCGCGGTGCGCACCCCGAGGACTGCACAGACGGCTTCAACTGCTTCCTGGACTGCCTCGGCGCTGACGCGATCGGCACTGACGCCGCCGCTCTTCGAGCCGCATGGGCCGACGCCGTCGCGGCACCTGCGCGGGAAGGGCCGCCGGTGTGGGTGCACGGCGACCTGCACCCGGCGAACGTCGTCGTCGCCGACGGGGCGCTGGTGGGGGTCGTGGACTTCGGTGACCTGTTCGCCGGGGACCCGGCGGTGGACCTGGCAGCCGCCTGGGTGCTGCTGCCGCAGGGCGCGGCCGGTCGCTTCTTCACCGCCTACGCGCAGGCTGGCGAGGCGACGATCCGGCGTGCCCGCGGCTTGGCCGCGCTCAAGGGCCTCTTCTTGATGCTGATGGGCCAGAACGGAGACCGTGGCTTGCCCGGAGGCAAGCCGGCATGGGGTCCGGTCGGCCGCCGGGCGCTCGACCGGGTCCTCATCGAACGCCTGGACTGACCCCTGAGCAGGGCGCCAACCGACGCCAGTGCTCGCCGTGGGCGGGCTTGGCGATCTACCGCAGATCGGCAGGACCGCGCGATCGGCGGGATGACCGCGTGCATGGTCGGTGAGAAAGCAGTGGCGTTCATCGGTTGCCTGGCTGGCGTCGAGAGCGTGCCGGAGCCTTCGCTGCAGCAGCCCACGGACGATGCCCGTCAGCCCTTCCGCATCGTGGTGGACGTCTTGGCCACCCCCCGAGCAGGTGCACGCGGTGCAGGAGGTGATCGGCCAGGCGCTGTGCGCGGCGCCGGAGGAGCATCCCGGTGCGTGTCGCGTCGCCTGGTCGATGGCGCACGTCGGTGGCGGTGCCGGCGGTCTGGACGGCTCGTACGGCCTGGACCAGGAGGAGGTGGCCTTCCTCCGTGAGCACCTGGCGCAGGTGCCGGTGTGGCCGCGAGCAGAGGTCGACCGCAGCCTGGGACTGTCGCCGACCCCGACCCCACACCCGTGACGGCACCCGTGATGGCATCCGTGGTCGCGCCGCCGGGGCGCCGAGGCCGCGGTGTCGGCGGGGCGAGGTGCGCTCCCGGCGCCTACGCCCCGGGTAGTTCGTAGTGGGCCCGTCGCTGCTGGCCCCACGCGAAGGCCGTCTCGCAGACCCAGTCCTCCAGGCGGTCACCCAGATGGGCGGCGATCTGCACATCGGTGGTGGGTGCGGCGACCTCCTTCGGGTCGGACGCCCACCAGGGTGAGAGCAGCAGCTGCTCGTGCCGCTCGGCGGGGATGTCGATGCGCACCCACACGTCCCCGGCGCGCCCGTCGATGCCCCAGTGCACGCTCAGGGCTTCGATCTCCTCAGGTCTGAGCACGCTGGTGACCACCGGCTCGACGACCCGCCGGCGCAGGTCGGCCAGTCGCTCGTCGTCCGCATCGGTGACCGGACCGGGGCGGGGTTCGCGCTGGCCGGCCAAGGGGGTGGTGTTGACCTCCGCGCGCCACCACGGGCGCGGCGTCCCGTGACCTCGGGGGCGGTAGCAGCGGCGTTCACCCACCCGTTCAGGATGCCTGATCACCGTGCGACCGGGTGTGTAACCGGATGTGTGCCTGGGGGCCGGTCGTCAGTCGAGGTAGCCGGTTCGCGGGTTGATCCCGGCGAGGAAGTCCGCGATGGCTTCCTCCATCTCTGCTGGTGCCACCGCGGAGCCGTCGGAGGACTTGGAGGTGAAGCCGTACGGGTGGGGGCCGCTGAGCCAGTCGACGTCGTAGGAGCCGGGCTCGCCATCACGCTCACGCACCACCCACTGGTGCCCTTCGACGGTGAAGTGCCACACGGCCATGCGAGTCACGATGCCTGGGGTAGCCGGTGCTCGCTCGTCGGCGGGTGAGGGTGGTCGTGGGACGTCCTGGCCAGCGCCATGACCGCGAGGTCGTCAGGAGCGCCTAGCGATTCACTCGGACGCGACGGTGCGGCGATGATCTTGCTCGCACTGGCGCTGCCCTTGAAGTCACCGGAGCACACTCCGCCGGAGATCAGCGATGTCCTCGTGATGCGGTGGGCGCACCGTCAGGAGGGTCCAAGTAAGTGACGTGCCGGGCCTCTTCGGTCTGCTTCACCTGCTGCTTGCGGGAAGGGAGCAAAGTGTTGGTGATCCAGGTGACCAGACCGCGGAACGCCTCAGTGAGTCCTGTCATCGCCATCACTGCTGTCCCGTCACAGCAGTCAGGATGCTCTCTTCAGGAGCTCGATGCCATGGTGTCCATGCGTGGAGCCGCCGATCCAGAAGGGTCGTCGACGTTCGCGACAGCGCCATGACCGTGAGGTCGGTCCGGTCGGCCGGACGTCGCCTCGCCAGGGTCACGCAGCGGGCGCGTCCCGGGGAACCACTCGCTCTTGCTGCAACGAGCTGACGCGAGCGATCAGCTCGAAGTCCTTGTCCAGGTGCAGGAGCGTCAGCTCGTGTTCGATGGCCGTGGCGGCCAGCAGGAGGTCCACCGGTCCAGGGGCCCGGTGCCAGCCTCGGTGGGTGAGGCGCTCCTGCAGGTCCTGCGCACGGGCGCTGATCTCGGTGCTGAGCTCGATGACGGTCATCGCTTCGGTGAGGTCGGCGATGACGTCGCGGTAGTCCTGCGGGGAGCGGGCGGAGAACCCGATCTCCAGCACGCTCGGGCGGGCGATGGCGAGCAGGTCCGCGCGCAGGAGGTCGTTCAACCGGGCGGCCACGACCGGTTGGTGCCAGCGGGCGTGGGCGGACTTGTCGAGCAGGAAGCTCACGCAGCGCCTTGTCGCTGGTCGCCGGCAGCAGGCGCCTCGACGTCGTCGCCGTTGGCCTTGGGGTGCTCCTGGAGCAGTGGGGCGAAGTACCCGCTCTCGGCTCGGGTGATGAGGCGTTCGGCGGCGGCGCGGCGGCGTTCCTGGTGCAGGGTCGCGCGCAGGGCGGCTTCGACGGTGTCGCGCTTGGTGGTCGTCCCGGTGAGGGCGGCCACCTGGGCGAGCAGGTCGTCGTCGATGTCGATGTGGGTCTTGCTCACGTGCGACCTCCTGATCGTGTACACGTCAAGGGTAGCTGATGTACATGAGGGTGGCCACGACACGGCAGTCATCCCATGGGTCCTCGTGGCGGCCGGGGATCGTGGGTGGCTGGACCGGCTGCGACGCACTCGGCGAAACGTCCTGACCGCGCCATGTGTGGTAGATCGCTGGGGCTCACTGCTCGACGCGGTAGGACGAGGTCAGCTCGTCACCGGCCTGGCCGCGGATGCCCCAGTCGTGGCGAGGTGTCTCCACGACGGTGATCTCCAAGTCGATGGCTCCGATGCCCAGGAGTTCGGCGAAGTCGCGGTACAGGCGCTGGTAGAACGCCTTCTTCGTCGCACGGTGCGCCCGCTGAACATGAGGACTTCGATGACCGTATGAGAGTGCGTGGTTCAGACCCCATGGCCTTCTGCACACCCACCCACGAGAGGCTGGGCCGGTGAGCACCGCGGACACCGCCACCTGGATCATCACCTCAGCCACCGACGCGGACCGGGCCGAGTGGCAGCGGCTGTACCTGGCTTACGGCGAGGTCGCCGGCGAGGTCTTGAGCAGCGAGCACCTGTCCCGCGTGTGGTCCTGGATCGTCGCCCCGCAGGCCCAGACCCGCTGCCTGCTCCTGCGAGAGCACGCGCAGCAGCAGGTGGTCGGCCTGGCGCACTACCGCCTGTTCGAGCGGCCCTTGGCCGGATCGCTCGGGTGCTGGCTGGACGACCTGTTCGTCGACCCCAGCCAGCGGGGACGTGGCGGGGCTCGTGCGGTGCTGGAGCACCTGCGCACGATGGCTGCGGGCGAGGGGTGGAGCACGGTGCGGTGGACGACGGGCCAGGCCAACAGCGCCCAGGAGCTCTACGACCGCCTCGCCGACCGCAGCCCCGTGATCACTTACAACATGGCCCCGAAGTCATCCTCAGACGCGCACTGAGCGCGCCATGACCGGGCGCTCGTCACCGCAGCACGGCCTCGGCTGCAGGAGCTAGCTGTACTCGGCCATCACGTTGGTGACAGGCGGCTGGTCGGGGGCTGCCCGGCGAGGGCGGAGTGGGCTCGGGTGGTGTTGTAGTGGATCAGCCAGGGACTCAGGGCCGTGGTGCGCTGGATGTTGCTGGTGAAGGGCATCGGGTCGGGACCTCGCTGGCGCTGCACGTCGAGGTCGTCGGGCTCAGCCATCGCGCTTCCTTCCTCATCGAGTCCGGCCAGCCTGGCACACCTGCTGGACCGCTGCTGGAGGCGCGATCGCGCGCCGGCCGTGGCCTCGGCACCGCCGCTGCGTGCTTCCAGGGGCTCTGCGCACAGCGCGCAGCTCGGCGCGGGCGGAGGCATCAGGGGGCACTCGCGGCGTTCGTGGGCGTCCGGATCGCCTCGTGCGACCCCGCGCACTTCGGCAGGAATGCAAGATGGCGGTCAGGTGCCGGAGGCCATGTACGCGGCGAGGATGTAGTTGGGGTGCCGATCCAGCGTGGTCCTTGCTCGGTCGTAGCGCATCGTGGTGCGCGGGTCGGCGTGGCGGGCGGCGATCTGCACGTCTCTGAGGTCCACCCCGGCGTCGAGCATGGTGGTCACGTACGTGTGGCGCAGCATGGGCGGGTGCATCCGCGGCAAGCGGATGCGGGCGTCAGTAGCCAGGTGCTTGAGGCGGCGGGTCGCGGAGTGGCGGTCCAGGCGGTCCCCGCGGGTGTTCAGCAGCAACGGCTCCGTGCCGCGACCACGTTCGCGGTCCCCGATGCTGCGATCCACCGCCCTGCCCACCGCCCTGCCCACCGCCAGGGCCAGCGGGACCAGGACCACCTTGTGGCCCTTGCCGAGCACCCGCAGGACGCGGTGCCCGTGTTCTTCGCCGAGGTCGGCGATGTCGAGGCCGCAGGCTTCGAAGATGCGCAGGCCCAGCAGCCCGAGCAAGCAGACCATCGCGAAGTCGCAGCGGTTGGGCGAGTCGCGGGAGGTGGCCAGCAGCGCTTCGAGCTGCAGGTGCGACAGGCCCAGGGTGGGTGACTCCGGTGGCACGTTGGGGCGGCGGACGTGGTCGGCCGGGGAGTGCTCCAGGACCTCGTCGATGACGCCGCTGCGGTAGAAGCCGGCGACGATCGACATCCGCCGCGAGACGGTGGAGGCGGCGAAGCGCTGGGTCTCTTGCATCCACCGCACGTACAGCTCGATGTGCGGGCGCCGGGCAGCCAAGGGGTTGAGCTGCCGCAGCTGGCACCAGGTGAGGTAGGCGCGCAGGTCGGATTCGGCGTGGCGGCGGGTCTCGCCGCGGTAGCGGGCCAGGTAGGCGGCCACGGCCAGGCGCAACGGGTCGGTGCGCCAGGTGCCGTCACCGAGCGGGATGGGCAAGGGCTCAGGGGTCAGGCTCATGAGCGAGTCCCCCTCCGGGGCGACCGGTGAAGTCAAGGCGGCTGCCCCGCGACGTGCGGGCCCTGTCGCAGCGGCGGCACCGTGATCTCGTCGGTGTGATCACGTCAGCATGATCACATCACCTGGTTCCCTCCCGTGGTGCTGCGGTGGGGATGAGCGGCGCTCAGGTGATGATGGTGTTCAGCACAGGCGGCAGCGTGGTGATCCCGTCGGCGGCCAGGAAGTGCCCGGCGCCGGTGATGGCGTCCACGGGAACGCCGAGCCGGGCAGCCAGGGCGTCGGTGGCGGTGGTGGGCACGTAGGCGTCGTGCTCGGAGCGCAGCAGGTGCAGGCGGTGGGTACGGGCAGCGATGCGGCGCAGGTCCTCATCGCTGAGGGCGCTGGGGGGTGCAGCGCCCGGACCGGGGTGGGGCCGGGTGCCCGGGTGGGTGCTCGCGTGGGTGGTGAGGTAGCCGTCCAGCTGCGGCAGCGCCGGCAGGGGCCCGGTGAAGCCGGCGATGAGGCTCAGCCCACCCAGACGCCAGGTGCCGGGCGCACCAGGTCCGGTGCCTTCACTCGTGTCGTCATCAGCGGTGGGCAGGCTGGCCAGGTGGCGCAGCACCGTCACACAGCCCAGGGAGTGCGCCACCAGGTGGGTGTGCTCGTCGATGCCGCCGGCGCCTTCGATGGCGGCGGCGGTGGCGGCCTGCCACGCGAGTGCGTCGGGGGCGTGCGGGTCGGGCAGGGCGGGCACGCTGACCTCGATGCCGGCGTCCTGAAGCTGCCCGGCCAGCCAGGGAAACCAGTGATCGCCGGGGGTGGCGGCGTAGCCGTGCACGATGACCACCCGCCGCACCCGCTGTACGGGCTGCGGCCGGTGCACCTGCGGCGTCTGGGGCACCTGGAACGCTGCAGCGGCCGTGCCGGGCGCGGCAGGGCCCGCGCCGTGGGTGGTGTGCTGGCGCGGGAGGGTCCCGGACGCAGTCGAGGCGTCAGTGGAGGTAGAGGTCGGGGCCGACATCGACGACGAGGCGTCGGTCGAGGTCCGGTCCTGGGTCGGCGGTGCGGGCTGGGCGTGCGGGCCGTTCACGGGCCGGGAGGCTAAGGGGTGCCGCTAGCGTGAAGGTCAAGCCGCACAGACGCCCTCAGAGACGTCGTCACAGGCGCTGCGTCACCGGTGCGGTGGGGGTGCGGTGGGGGTGCGGTGGGGCGCGGTGCTGTGGTCGGTGCGGTGGCGGGCAAGCCGGAGGGGCGGCGGGATGCGGATCGGGCAGCTGGCGCAGCTGAGCGGGGTCAGCCGGCGGGCGTTGCGCTACTACGAGGAGCAGGGCCTGCTCACCTGCTCGCGCGATGCCAGCGGCTACCGGGACTTCGCCGAGGACGCACCGGTGCTGGTGGCGGCGATCCAGGTGATGTACGCCTTCGGGTTGAACTCCGCCGCGGTGCGCCGTTTCCTGCCGTGCGCGCGTGGGGCCGATGAGCAGTTGAGCTTGCAGATGTGCCCGCAGCTGCGCGCCACGCTGACCGCGCGGCGCCGCGAGGTGGCCGCGCGCATCGCGGAGCTGAGTGCGCAGCAGCGGGCGCTGGAGGCGCACCTGCCTTCGTGAGGTGGTGAGACTGCGCACTGCCCGCGCCATGAGCGGGTGTGTCAACTGAGCTCTTGGAAGAGAGTGATCTGCAGTCCGGCCGGGGCGTGCAGGCGGGCGTTGAGGGAGTTCCACGGGGTGCGCACCGGGGCAGCGACGACCTCGGCTCCTGCCTGTTCCAGGGTGCTGGTGCGTGCGGTGGTGTCGTCGACCTCGAAGGCCACTCGCAGGTGCGGGGCGACCTGCCGGCCCACCTCGACCTCATCGATCATGCGCTTCTGAGCTGGGTTGACGATTTCCAAGGTGGCGCGGCCGGCGTCGAGGATGGCGACTCGCGCGTCTCCGGCGCCTTGGAAGGCTGCTCGTTCGGGCAGGCCGAGGACGTCGCGGTAGAAGGTGACTGCCTGCTCGTAGTCGTCGGCTTCGACGACCAGGCGCAACTGGCGCACGGGTGCGCCGGTGCTCCGCTCGGGGACCTGCTGGCGCTGGTGGCTCTGGTCTGCGCTCATATCGGCACGGTAAGACTTCACACTGGTGTCAAGGTCAAGGGCGGGTGCTGCGCGAGCGGTTCCTCGCGGATCGAGGAGCGTGCGTTCGTGCGGATCGGGCAGCTGGCGGAGCGCACCGGTGTCTCGGCCCGTTCGCTGCGCTACTACGAGCAGCAGGGGCTGCTGGCCAGTACCCGCACGTCTGGGGGCCAGCGTCGCTACGAGCAGTGGTGCGTGGAGCGCGTCGTGCTGATCCAGCAGCTCTTCGCCGCAGGGCTGTGCAGCTCGAAGGTGGCTGAGCTGCTGCCGTGCCTGGGCGCTCCGCCGACCGCGCGCACCGGCGAGCTGCTGCAGGCGCTGCTGGTCGAGCGCCGCCGGCTGGACGCGGTGGTGCGCGATGCGGTGCGCGCACGCGAGGTGCTCGATGGTGTGATCGCCGCTTGGGACCGCTGATCAGACGGTGCCGGGTCGGCAGCTGCCTCCAGAGGCTCGTCCTGCTTGGTCACCGTGAGCGCCCTCGATCGTCGAGGCGGCCCAGTCATCGACCCGGGCAGACGCCGCCGCCCGTCCTGATTCCGCACTCTTCGCGGGATGACCGTGAACTCAGGTCGATCGTCGAGCCCGGCCCTCAACCTGGGGGATGAGCGATCGTGTGTCGAGGATCCGACCATGCGGTGATGTCCGGGTCACCTGTGGCACGGCAGGCTGCGACCATGAGCGAACCCGCCGCCCCGACGACCTCACCGCGCACCCCGTGGGCCGGGGGCGGCCGGCGCGTCGGGCCGGCCGGTGGTCTGGGGGCAGCACCGTTGCTCGGTGCAGCAGTGCTGATCGGTGTGGTGTGGGGGGCGGCGACATCCGGGTTGCAGACCGTGCTGCCCTGGCCCTTCGCCGGGCTGGCCAACGCGGTGGGTCCCTGGGTCGCTCCCGCGTTCTTGGTCGGCGCCTGGAGCCGGCGGCCCTGGGCCGCGGTCCTGGCCGGTGTCCTGGTGTGCTTCGGTGAGGTCGCCGGCTACTACGCCACGTCCGCCCTGCGGGGCTTCGGCGTCAACCCCGCCACGGTCGTGATGTGGGCCGCCACCGGCGTGTTCGGCGGGCCGGTCCTGGGGGTGGCCGGGTGGTGCTGGCGGCGTGCGTGTTCGCTGCGCGTGGCCGCGCTGGGGGCGGCGCTGCTGGGCGGGGTCTTCCTCGCGGAGGGTGTGATCACCTACGGCGTCTATCTGCGCTACACGGGTGACGCCGTCGTCTTCTGCGTCCTCGGCGCCGTCCTGGTGTCGGTGCTCGGCGCCACCGCGTCAGCGGCGCGAGCGGCGGGTGCGCGTGCTCGAGGCGTTGGTGCGGCTGCGGCGTGGTTGCTGCTGGTGCTGCCGCTGGGTGCTGTCGGCGAAGTGCTGCTGCACCGCGCCCTGACCTGAACCGGGCTGCGGTCGGCGTCCCTCGGGCGTCGTGAGCGCCCCACCGCGAGAATGCAGCGTCGTGGGTGATCTCTTGGTCATCGACATGACCGCGATGACGTCGGTCGTGATCCCGCCCGGCCGGCGCCATGACCGCGAGGTCGTCAGATGGCGCACGGCGCCTTACACGGATGAGGCGCTGCGGCGATGCGCTTGCTCACGCTGGCGTTGTCGCTTGAGGTTCGCGAGGCACAGTCCACCGACGAGCGTCGGCAGACCCCACAACGCGGACGGCAGCTCGTAGAAGTGAGCGGCCCCCCAGAGTGCGAACAGCAGCACAAGAACGATCAAGAAGGGACGCTGGTGCCAGCGCCGGCGGCGGGGTGCTGGCGCCGTGCTCAGCTCGTCCGAGGTGGCCATTCAGCCATCCTGACGTCTGCGCTCACTCATCGCGTGCTCATCGGCATGACCGCTGAGTCGCCGCCTCCGCGGACGGCGGGATGACCGTGAAGTCGGTGTTCACGGTCGGTGGTCTGCAGAGACGTCCGCCGCGTACGCGTTGCTGAGGGCAGCCGCGGGCGTCGGGCAGGGCCGCGGCGGTGGCCATTCGGGGCGGTGGTCACCGAAGAGGGTGCGGCGCTGTCGAGGGCTGCTCGCTCGTCCGCTTCCCCCGCGACCGGGGCGCGGTCTCGTCCTGGTGGCGCCGGTAGTGCCGCGCCGCCCGCGCGCGGTTGCCGCACGCCAGTGAGCACCACTGCCGACGTGAGTGGTCCTGCACGAAGTACAGGACGCAGCGCGGACCGTGACAGGCGCGCAGGCGCGAGGCGTCGGGACCGGTGAACAAGACGGCCGCCGCGGCGGCGATGACGGCGAGGGCGTCCTCGATCGTCGACCCGGGGGGTGGGGTGCTCCACTGCACCTGACCGTCCACGAGAGCGAGGTGGCCGGTGGGGGCGAGGGCGGAGTGCTCGTCGATCACCACCAGGGCCGCCGCGACGTCGTCTGCCGCAGTGACGACCGAGGGGTCGTCGCCGCCGACCCGCAGCGCGCTCACCCGGTCGTCGCCGGTGAGGTGGCCGGCGACCGTGCGCAGGGCTGCTCGCAGTTCCACGACGGCGTCCAGTTCCGAGGGGGCGACGCTCTTCGTCGGGAAACCGTTGGTGCGCAACCACGTGAGGGCGTCCGTCGGTGTCGTCAGGTCGTCGCGCAGGTCCCCGCGCTCTGCCCAGAGGGTGTTCAGCAGGCGCACGGGCAGCGGCTCACCGGGGAGGACGTAGGGGCGCTCCAGTGTCGACACGTTCAGACGCTATCACGGTTGCCGATCTTGTAAACGTTAGAACAATCAGGTACACATCTAACGTCGAAGCGTTCGACAAGCGTTAGATCGGCGAGGAGCCATCATGACCGTGACCCACCACCGCACCGCCACCATCGACGGGCGCGAGGTCTTCTACCGCGAGGCCGGCCCCGCCGACGCCCCGGTGCTCCTGCTGCTGCACGGCTTCCCGACGTCCTCGGCGATGTTCCGCCACCTCATCCCGCGCCTGGCCGACCGCTACCGCGTCATCGCCCCCGACTACGTCGGCTTCGGGCACTCCGCGGCGCCACGGGTGGAGGAGTTCGAGTACACCTTCGACCACCTGAGCGACGTCGTCGAGGGCCTGCTGCGCCAGCTCGGGGTGCAGCGGTTCGCGATGTACGTCCAGGACTACGGCGCGCCGGTGGGCTGGCGGTTGTTCCTGCGCGACCCCGAGTGCGTCACCGCGATCGTCACGCAGAACGGCAACGGCTACGAGGAGGGCTTCGTCGACGCGTTCTGGGCACCGCTGTGGCGCTGGGCCAGCGACGGCAACCCCGATGACGAGGCCGTCGTGCGCTCCACCCTCACCACTGAACTCGTTCGCTGGCAGTACGTCCACGGCCTGGACGACCCCAGCGTGGTGGACCCCGACACCTGGACCCGCGACGTCGCACAGATCAGCCGCCCGGGGATGGACGAGGTGCAGCTCGCCCTCTACGGCAACTACCCCAGCAACCGGCAGCTCTACCCCCGCCTGCACGCCGCCTTCGGGGCCCACCCCGTCCCGCTGCTGGCGATCTGGGGTGAGCGGGACGAGATCTTCGGCCCCGACGGGGCACGTGCCTTCCAGACCCACCTGCCCGAGGCCCGCGTCGAGCTGCTGCCGGGTGGGCACTTCCTCCTGGAGTCTCACCTCGACCAGGTGGCGGCCTCGATGCGGGCGTTCCTGGCCGAGGTCCTCTAGCGCGGGCCCGGTGGGGCGGGGCGTCCAGGACCGGCCGGCCCCACCCACCCCCTGCGGAAGGCCGATGCCCCGGACGGCGTCGGCCTGGGAGTCGCGCACCTCCACCGTTGTCGATGACCGCGCGGAATCCGACATGACCGCGATGCCCGGGGGCGTGAGGTCCGGCCGAGGGCGGGGAGGTGCGCGTGCGGGATGCTGGGGACATGACGGTCAGCGATGACACCAATCCCGGCCCCGGCCACGACCTGCTGCGGGCCGCGGCGGTCCACGCCTGGTCCCTGGACCGCACCCTGGGCCGCTTCCGGGCCGGAACCACCACCGAACCCGCCGGGCTGCCGCTGCTCGAGCTGCCCGCGGCGCTGCGCGACCACGGCTACCGCACGGTGCAGGTGTGCCACTTCCACCTCCCGCACCGCGACGCCGGCTACCTCGCCGAACTGCGCGCGGCGCTGGCCGAGGCCGGTGTCGTGCTGGACGCGTTGCTGGTGGACGACGGTGACCTGACCCACCCGAGCGAGGCCGCGCGCGAGGAGGCGTGGATCTCCTCCTACCTCGCCGACGCCACCGCTCTGGGAGCCACCCGGATCCGAGTGGTGGCCGGCCAGACCCGCACCGGCACCGCGCAAGCCGACAGCTCCGCGGCGCTGGGGCGCATCGCCGCCCGTGCCGGGGACCTGCGCGTCGTCACCGAGAACTGGGGTGACGTGACGCGCGACGCCGCGGACGTGCGGGCTGTCCTCGACCCCCTCGAGGGGGCGGTGGGACTGCTGGTGGACCTGGGGAACTGGAGCGGTCCGGGCAAGTACGCCGACCTGGCCGAGGTCGCCCCCTACGCGGAGACCTGCCACGCCAAGGCGCACTGGGACGGGGGCGACGTCGACGAGGTGGACTACCGCGAGAGCCTGTCCTCGATCCTCGACGCCGGGTACAGCGGTCCGCTGGCCCTGGTCTACGACGCGGTCGGCGACGACGAGTGGGCGGGGCTGGCCGTCCAGCGCGCGATCGTGGAGGACCTCCTCAGCTGAGCGCTCGACTGAACGGCCGCGTTTCGGACGTGGCCGCTCGGCGACGACCGCGCGGATCGGGGGAGCCGTGACCGCGACGTCGTCGACGTCCACGACAGCGGGATGACCG
>NZ_JALBVB010000058.1:0-27889 GCF_022669155.1 Kineococcus sp. TRM81007
GCGGGCCTCGGCGCCGAGCTCGTCCAGGTCCCCGTAGCGCGCCGAGAAGTGCGTCAGGACCAGCCGGCGCACGCCCGCGCGCGCGGCGGCCTCGCCGGCCTGCCGCGCGGTCAGGTGCGCGTACTCGTGCGCCAGGCGCTCGTCGCGGTGCAGGTAGGTGGACTCCACCACCGCCAGGTCCGCGCCGCGCAGCAGGTGCTCCACCGCCGGGCAGGCGCGGGTGTCCATCACGAGCGCGAACACCTGACCGCGCCGCGGTTCGGTGACGTCGGTGAGCCGCACGCCGCGCAGCTCACCCTCGCGCTGCAGCACCCGCACGTCCGGCCCGGAGATCCCCGCGGCGGCCAGCGCCTCCGGGCGGAACCGGACCCCGGCGGGTTCGGCGAGGCGGTAGCCGACGGCGGGCACCCGGTGCTCCAGGGCCCGCGCCGTCAGCGCGCACCCGGCCACCTCGGCCACCGGCACCTCCTCCTCGCGCGCGGGGACCCCCTCGACGCGCACGTCGACGTCCGCGTCGGCCACCGCGGCCAGGGCCCGCAGGTGCGGCACGGCCTCCTCGGGGCCGTGGACGGTCACGGAGCGGCCGGGGGAGTCCAGCGCCATCCGGTTCAGCACGCCCGGCACCCCCAGGCAGTGGTCGTTGTGCCGGTGGGTCACGCAGATCCGCTCCACGCGCGGGGAGGCGACGCCGCCGAGGACCATCTGCCGCTGGGTCCCCTCGCCGGCCTCGAACAGCACGGAGGTGGAGTCCCACCGCAGCAGGTAGCCGTTGTGGTTCCGGGTGCGGGTGGGGGCCTGGCTGGCGGTGCCCAGGACGACGAGTTCGCGCGCTGCCACCCGCCCAGCGTGCCCCCTCCCGCGCTCGGGCGCGGCCCCTCGACGCCGTGGTAGCAAAGTGATATCACTTCAAGGGCCACCCGAGAGGAGACCACCGTGTCCCGCACCGCCGAGGACCCGCGCGCCGAGACCCGCCGCCCGGACGACCAGAGCCCTTCCGCCGCCCCGCCGGCCACCACCCCCGTCGGCCACGACGGTGCCCGCGTCGACATCGCCGAACGCCCCGCCCACCACCTGCACGGCGCACGGGCCCTGCTCGCCGTCCTGGCGCCCCTCCTGCTCACCGCGCTGTTCGCGGTCCTGGCCCTCGCCCTCCCCGGCGCCCGGCCGGTCCTGTGGGCGCTCACCGCCCTGGCGGGGCTGGCGACCCTGCTGCTGCTGACCTCGCTGCGCACCGTGCAGCCCGGCCAGACGCGCGTCGTGCAGTTCTTCGGCCGCTACACCGGCACCGTGCGCGAACCCGGCCTCGTCATGGTCGTGCCGCTGTCCACGACCGTGAGCGTCTCGGTGCGGGTGCGGAACTTCGAGACCGGCCGGCTGAAGGTCAACGACGCCACCGGTTCCCCCGTCGAGGTCGCCGCCATCGTCGTGTGGCAGGTCGCCGACACCGCGCAGTCCACGTTCGCCGTCGAGGACTACGACGAGTTCGTGGAGATGCAGAGCGAGTCCGCGCTGCGCCACGTCGTCACCACCCACCCCTACGACGCCCCCGCCGGCCCCTCGCTGCGCGGGTCCACCGACGTCGTCGCCGACGAGCTGGCCCACGAGGTCGCCGCCCGCGTCGCCGTCGCCGGTGTGGAGGTCGTGGAGGTGCGCATCACGCACCTGGCGTACGCGCCGGAGATCGCCCAGGCGATGCTGCAGCGCCAGCAGGCCTCGGCGATCGTGGCCGCGCGCGAGCAGATCGTCGCCGGCGCGGTCGGGATGGTGGAGCTCGCCCTGGCGCGGCTGCAGGAGCTGGACGTGGTCGAGCTCGACGAGGAGCGCAAGGCCGCGATGGTCAGCAACCTGCTGGTCGTGCTGTGCGGGGACGGGCGGGCCACCCCCGTCGTCAACACCGGCACGCTGTACGGGTGAGCGCCGCGGGCGCGGACGGGACGGCGGGCGGGACGCCCGGTGAGGGTGCGCCGGCGCGCGGGCGCAGCCGCAAGCAGGTGCTGCTGCGCCTGGACCCGGCCGTGCACGAGGCGCTGGCGCGGTGGGCCGCCGACGACCTGCGCAGCGTCAACGCGCAGGCGGAGTTCGTCCTGCGCGAGGCGCTGCGCCGGGCCGGGCGGATGCCCGCGGACGCCGGCGACCTGCCGCGCCGCGGGCGCCCGCCCGCCGCGCGCGGTGACGGCGGCTGACGCGCGGGGGTGCGGGACCGCTCCCGCGGGGGCACAGTGGGCGCCGACGAGGCCGGCAGCGGGCCGCCCCAGGACTGCACGGGAGTCGCCGGTGCGAGCCATGGTCTACCGCGGGCCCTACCGCGTGCGCGCGGAGGAGAAGGACTCCCCGCGCATCGAGCACCCGAACGACGCGATCGTGCGGGTGACCCTGGCCGCGATCTGCGGGTCGGACCTGCACCTGTACCACGGGGCGATCCCCGACACCCGGCCCGGGACGACGTTCGGGCACGAGTTCATCGGCGTCGTCGACCAGGTGGGCCCGTCGGTGGAGAAGCTGCGGGTCGGGGACCGGGTCATGGTGCCCTTCAACATCTTCTGCGGCTCCTGCTTCTACTGCGCGCGCGGGCTGCAGTCCAACTGCCACAACGTCAACGCCAACGCGACCGCCGTGGGTGGCATCTACGGCTACTCCCACACCGCCGGCGGCTACGACGGCGGCCAGGCCGAGTACGTGCGCGTGCCCTTCGCCGACGTGGGTCCGGCGGTCATCCCCGACTGGATGCACGACGAGGACGCGGTCGTGCTCACCGACGCCGCGGCGACCGGGTACTTCGGGGCGCAGCTCGCCGACGTCGTCGAGGGGGACGTCGTCGTGGTGCTCGGCGCGGGCCCCGTCGGGCTCCTCGCGGCGCAGTCGGCCTGGCTCATGGGTGCCGGGCGGGTGATCGTCGTGGACCAGTTGCCGGAACGGCTGGAGAAGGCCCGCACCATGGCCCACGCGGAGACCGTGGACTTCACCGAGCACGACGACGTCGTCGTCCACCTGAAGCGGATCACCGGGTTCCTCGGCGCCGACTCGGTGATCGACGCAGTGGGCGCCGAGGCCGACGGCAACTTCCTGCAGCACGTCGCCGGGGCGAAGCTGAAGCTGCAGGGCGGTTCCCCGATCGCCCTGAACTGGGCGATCGACGCCGTGCGCAAGGGCGGCACGATCTCCGTGATGGGCGCCTACGGGCCGGTCCCGAACGCCGTGAAGTTCGGCGACGCGATGAACAAGGGCCTGACCCTGCGGATGAACCAGACACCCGTGAAGCGGCAGTGGCCGCGGATGTTCGAGCACGTCCGCAACGGCCACCTCACGCCCCGCGAGGTCGTCACCCACCGGTTCCCGCTGGAGCACGTCGCCGAGGGGTACCACGTCTTCTCGTCCAAGCTCGACGGCTGCATCAAGCCGCTCGTCGTTCCGGGCGCGAGCTGAGCTGCAGGAGGAACCGCCGTGACCGCACCCGAGGGCGACCGCCTGGACCACCTCGACCCCGAGGACCCCGCGTACACCTACACGGCCGCGAAACCCCCGCTGCCGGAGACCCCCGAGCAGTTGCGCGCCCGCATCCCCGGCTGGGGCGTGGACCTGGACCCGGCGGACCGCCCGGCGTTCCCGCGCGAGCGCTTCGACCCCGACCTGAACGGCGCGCACTGGGAGTTCCCCGAGCGCCAGCCCGAGCGGCTCCCCCGCGAGCGCTCGATCGAGCACGCGTTCCTGACGCCCGTGTTCGGTACCGCGACCCCGCTGAAGGGGGTCTCGGGCGCGGTGCGCCGCTACGCCTACCGCTACGGCGAGGCCCGCACCGCGCACTGGTTGCTGCTGATCGCCGCCGACCGGGTGGACTCGGTGGAGGAGACGGTGAGGTCCTTCGCGAGCCGGCACCCCGACGACCCGGTGACGGAGACCGGCGTGCTCGCGGAGGCGACGCACGGCGGGCTGCGCTCCCGGTTCGGGCGCGGCCGGGCGGACGTGCACCACCAGGTGCTGGACCCGGTCGTCGTCGCCGCGCCCTGGGTGGTGGGCGGGGTCGTGGGGTACCGGGCCCTGCGAGCCCTGGTGCGGCGGGTGCGCTGACAGCGGCCCCTGGAAAGTCACTGCGGGTGTTCGCTGACTGACTCCCCGCGAGGTGCGGCGGGGAACGCGTGACGTCCCTCGCCCGTACGGGTCAGGGGGCCGCTCTCCGTGAGCGAGGTGGAGCGGGGGACGCGGCACAGTCGGTGTGACGGACGGTGATCGTCCGTGCTGCACCCGACACCACGGAGTGACCCCCTCATGCGCGTGAAGCTCGTCGCCACCCTCGCCGCCACCGCCCTGGCCGGCGCGGCCCTCGCCACCGCCGGTACCGCCACCGCCGGCACCGCCGCCCAGCACGACGCCCCCGGGGCGTCGGGCGCCACCGCCGCGTCCGCCGCCGGCGGCGCGGAGCTGAGGTCGGCCGTGAGCACTCGCGGCAACCTGCGCCTGTCGGGCAGCGACCGCTACGAGACCGCGGCCGAGGTCTCCGCGGCGGTCTGGGAGCCCGGCGCCGCCCCCATCGTCTTCATCGCCTCCGGCACGTCCTTCCCGGACGCCCTGGCCGCCGGTCCCTCCACCCTCGGTGTCGGGCCGCTGCTGCTGACCGAGCGCGACGCGCTGCCCGCCGCCACCCGCGCCGAGCTGCAGCGCCTGCGCCCCTGCTACGTCGTGGCCGTCGGCGGTACCGCGAGCGTCTCCGACGCCGTCTTCACCGACGCCGAGCAGTACGCCGACCCGGCCGGCTGCCCCGCCTGAGCCGCTCGACCCGCTCGATCCCCACCCCCTCCACCCCTCCGCTCCTCCACGGTGGTCTTGCGCGGGTGAGCGCTCAACCGTGCAAGATCACGGCGGGAGGGGGTGGGGGCGGGAAGGGTGGGTGGGGGCGGCCGCGTCGACACCGGGGCTGCGGGGCCGAGGAACCTGGGAGTTGAGCGGAACAAGCTCAAGTCTGGCAGCGTTGGAGCCAGCGAAGTCGTTCCGCACCACTCGCCCGGAGGTAGCCCCGTGGACCTCAAGCTCACCACCCGCGCCCAGGAGGCGCTGGCCGACGCGGTCGGCCGCGCCACCTCCGCCGGCCACGCGCAGGTCGAGCCCCTGCACGTCCTCGCCGCGCTCGTCGCGCAGGAGAACGGCGTCGCCGGCGCCCTGCTCGACGCCGTCGGTGCCGACCGCGCCCTCCTGACGCGCCGCGTCGACGGCGCCCTCGCCTCGCTGCCCAGCGCCTCCGGCTCCTCCGTGGCGCAGCCGCAGCTCTCCCGCCCCGCCGTGCAGCTCATGCAGTCCGCCGGCGACGAGGCGCGCGGCCTCGACGACGCCTACGTCTCCACCGAGCACCTGCTGCTCGGTGCCGCCGCCGGCCAGTCCGCCGCCGGGGAGGCGCTGCGCGCCGTCGGCGCCACCCGCGACGCCCTGCTCGACGCGCTGCCGGACGTGCGCGGCGGCGTGAAGGTCACCTCGCCCGACCCCGAGGGCACCTACAAGTCCCTCGAGAAGTACGGCGTCGACCTCACCGAGCGCGCCCGCCAGGGCGAGCTCGACCCCGTGATCGGCCGCGACGCGGAGATCCGCCGCGTCGTGCAGGTGCTGTCTCGCCGCACCAAGAACAACCCCGTGCTCATCGGCGAACCGGGCGTCGGCAAGACCGCCGTCGTCGAGGGCCTCGCCCAGCGCATCGTCGCCGGCGACGTGCCCGAATCGCTGCGCGGCAAGCGCCTCGTCGCCCTCGACCTGGCCGCCATGGTCGCCGGGGCGAAGTACCGCGGCGAGTTCGAGGAGCGGCTGAAGGCCGTGCTGGAGGAGATCCGGCGCTCCGAGGGGCAGGTCGTCACCTTCATCGACGAGCTGCACACCGTCGTCGGCGCCGGTTCCGCCGAGGGCTCCATGGACGCCGGCAACATGCTCAAGCCCATGCTCGCCCGCGGCCAGCTGCGCCTCGTCGGCGCCACCACCCTCGACGAGTACCGCGAGCGCATCGAGAAGGACCCCGCCCTGGAACGCCGCTTCCAGCAGGTGTTCGTCGGCGAGCCCAGCGTGCCCGACACCATCGGCATCCTGCGCGGCCTGCGCGAGCGGTACGAGGCTCACCACAAGGTCGCCATCTCCGACGCCGCCCTCGTGGCCGCCGCCACCCTGTCCGACCGGTACATCTCCGGCCGCCAGCTGCCCGACAAGGCCATCGACCTCGTCGACGAGGCCGCGTCCCGGCTGCGCATGGAGATCGACTCCTCGCCCGTCGAGATCGACGAGCTGCGCCGCGCCGTCGACCGGATGCGCATGGAGGAGCTGGCGCTGTCCAAGGAGGACGACGCCGCCTCCCGCGAGCGCCTCGACGCGCTGCGCGCGCAGCTCGCCGACCGGCAGGAGCAGCTCACCGCCCTCACCGCCCGGTGGGAGCAGGAGAAGGCCGGCCTGAACCGCGTCGGTGAGCTCAAGCACGAGGTCGACGAACTGCGCTCGCACGCCGAGCGGCTGCAGCGCGAGGGCGACCTGGGCGGCGCCAGCGAGATCCTCTACGGGCGCATCCCCGCCCTGCAGCGCGAGCTGGAGCGGGCGCAGGCCGCGGAGAACCAGGCCGTCGAGCACAAGCCGATGGTCGCCGACGAGGTCGGTCCCGACGACATCGCCGAGGTCATCGCGGGCTGGACCGGCATCCCCGCCGGCCGGATCCTCGAGGGCGAGACCGAGAAGCTGCTGCGCATGGAGGAGTTCCTCGGCGCCCGGCTCATCGGCCAGGCGAAGGCCGTCGAGGCGGTCTCGGACGCGGTGCGCCGCAGCCGGGCCGGCGTCAACGACCCCGACCGCCCCACCGGTTCCTTCCTGTTCCTCGGCCCCACCGGCGTCGGCAAGACGGAACTGGCGAAGGCGCTCGCGGACTTCCTCTTCGACGACGAGCGGGCCATGGTCCGCATCGACATGAGCGAGTACTCCGAGAAGCACGCGGTGGCCCGCCTCGTCGGCGCGCCCCCCGGCTACGTCGGTTACGAGGAGGGCGGCCAGCTCACCGAGGCCGTGCGGCGCCGGCCGTACTCGGTGGTGCTGCTGGACGAGGTGGAGAAGGCCCACCCGGAGGTGTTCGACATCCTCCTGCAGGTCCTCGACGACGGTCGCCTCACCGACGGGCAGGGTCGCACGGTGGACTTCCGCAACGTCATCCTCGTCCTGACCTCGAACCTGGGGTCGCAGTACCTGGTGGACCCGGAGCTGTCGCGGGCCACCAAGCACGACGCGGTGATGAGCGCGGTGCGGGCGAACTTCAAGCCGGAGTTCCTCAACCGCCTCGACGACGTCGTGGTGTTCGACCCGCTGTCCACGCAGGAGCTGTCCCGGATCGTGGAGATCCAGGTGCAGCGCCTCGCCGGTCGCCTCGCCGACCGCCGCCTCACCCTGGAGGTGAGCGACGCGGCGAAGGACTGGCTGGCGCTGACCGGTTACGACCCGGCGTACGGCGCCCGGCCGCTGCGGCGCCTGGTGCAGCGGGAGCTCGGCGACCGGCTCGCCCGCGCGATCCTCTCCGGGGAGGTCCGCGACGGCGACACCGTGGAGGTGGACGTGGAGAACCGCGACTTCACCGTCGACCTCGACGCCCAGGACGCCGCTCGCTCCACCGGGCTCGTCGTGCGCCGCGCGGAGGCCCCGGCCGTCAGCGCCCTCTGACGACCGCGGCGGCGCCCACCGGGTCCCGCACCCGGTGGGCGCTGCTGCAGGGGCTCACCTGCGCCGCAGCAGCACCAGTGTGGTGTCGTCACCCCCGCCGCCGGGCACGGCCGTCAGCAGCCGGTCCACCACGGCCGCCATGCCCCGCTCCGGGTCCGGCAGGAGTTCCCCGGCGGCGCGGGTGGCGGCCTCCGCGAGCGCGGCGGTCGTCTGCTCCAGGCCGGCGTCGCGGCGTTCCACGAGGCCGTCGCTGTGCAGCAGCAGCGCAGCGTCGGCGGGCAGCGGGACCCGCACGTTCTCGCCGTCCAGGCCGGTCGTCGGCCCGAACCCCAGACCGAGCACCGGGCGCGGTGGCACGTGCAGGGCCGTGGTGCCCGCCGCGCTGACGAGCAGCGGGGCAGGGTGCCCGGCGCTGGCCAGCTCGACGACCGCCGCGGAGCCGTCGCCCGGGCCGTCCCCGGTGCCGCCGTGCTCGACGATCCCGACGACGGCGGTGGCGGTGTGGTTGCCGGGCATGGTGCCCACGAGGGTGTCGAGGCGTTCCAGCGCCGCGGCGGGGGAGTGCCCCTCCAGCAGGTAGGCGCGCACCGCCGTGCGAAGCTGCGCCATCGCCGCGGCGGCGTGCACGCCGTGCCCGGCCACGTCCCCGACCACCACGGCCACCCGGTCACCGTCAAGGGGCAGCACGTCCCACCAGTCGCCGCCGAGCTGGCCGCCCTCCGCGGGGCAGTAGCGGGCCAGGACCTCGAGGCCGGGCACCTCGGGCGCCTCGTCGAGGACGACGGCGCGCTGCAGGGACTCGGCGATGGCGATCTGCCCGCGCGAGCGCCCCAGCATGAGCCCGGTGATCTGGTTGCGCAGCCGGTCCGCGGTGATGCCGTGCCACGGCAGCCACGGGGCGCTGCGCCCGCGCACGACCTCCTGCCACTTCTCGAAGCTCTTGCGGGGGCTGATGCGCACCGCTGCCCCCTCGCCCTGAGCGATCTGCACGTTGTGCGGGTCGCCGCCCCAGTCGACGACCCGGGGCTGCTCGGGGCGCAACCACAGCACCCAGGCGTCTCCGTCGATCCCCACCCGCAACGCACCCGCCGCCGAACCGGCCACGTCGGCCAGGCCGGGGCTGAGCGCGGACAGGTGGTCGGTGAACGTGGCGGCGCCGTCGGCCCGCGCGAGCAGCGTGGTGATGCGCTGCACGGCCGCCCACGGCGGTACCTCGCCGCAGGTGAGCAACCGGCTGCCCGTCCAGGCGGCCACGCCCCCGGCGTCGAGCATCCGCAGCAGGCGGCCGTCCTCGACGAGGGTGGCCAGCGGTTCGCGGTCGCTGGCGGCCACGGCGGTGAGGACGTCCGTCATGAGCTCCGCCGCGGCCAGGGCTTGCTCGCGCTCGCGGGAGCGCACCCGCTCGCCGACGAGCTGGGAGGCGGTCTGGCCGAGGAACTCCGCCGCGGAGCGGGCGTCGTGGCCGGGGCGGTGCGGGCCGGAGTAGTGGTGGCACGCCACCAGTCCCCACAACCTGCCCTCGACGACGAGGGAGACGGACATGGAGGCGGTCACGCCCATGTTCTTCAGGTACTCGACGTGGATGGGCGAGACGCTGCGCAGCACCGAGTGCGACAGGTCCAGCGGGGCGCCGGTGCCCGGGTCCAGCAGGGGGTGCAGGGGTGCGGGCGCGTAGTCGACGTCGGCGATCAGCCGGGTCCAGTTCACGGTGTAGAGGCGGCGGGCCTGGGCGGGGATGTCGGAGGCGGGGTAGTGCAGGCCGCGGAAGGCGTTGAGGTCGTCGCGGCGGTCCTCGGCGACGACCTCGCCGTTCCACTGGGCGTCGAAGCGGTAGACCATGACGCGGTCGAAACCGGTCAGGGTGCGCACCTCCCGCGCCAGCCGGTCGCACAGCCCGTCGATGCCGGAACTGCCGGCCAGGCGGGCGATCGCCGCCCGGGTGGCGCGGTAGGACACCGGTGCCGCGTCCGGCGAGAGCGGCTCCACCTCCACCACCAGCCGGTCCCCGGACACGTGCAGCGCCACGTCGGCGTCCACCGGGCCGGCGGCCACGTCCAGGCGGGCGTGCAGGGCCTCGTCGAGGTTCCCCCCGACGTCGGCCTCGCGCACCCGGCGGGCGACCTCCTCGCCGAGCAGTTCCGTCAGCGCTGCGCCCGGCACGTCCCGCGGGGCGCGCCCGAAGAACCCCGCCGCGTTCGTGGAAGCCACCACCACCCGGTGCTCGGTGCGGTCGACGGCCAGCAGCACGCCGTGCGGCTGCACGGCGCCGGGCACGTGGATGGGCTCGCGGTCGCACGTCGTCAGGTCGACCGCGCCGTACGCGGGGGCGAACGCCTCGGGGTGCTGGAGGGCACCGGGCGAACCGGCGTTCACCGGCCCACCGCCGCGGTGGGGGCGGGGTGACTGACGCGCACTCTTCTCCCGGGGGCCTCAGCGGGTGGCCGGCGGCCACCGGTCCCACGCTAACCCGCGGAACCGGTGGCCGTCCTGCCGGCGCCGGGCGGGTACCCCGCCGCGCTCCCGCCGCGGCCGAGCTCAGACCTCCTGCAGCCCCGGGTTGCCGGCCTCCACCACGAACGAGGCGCGGGTGCGCACCGGCGCACCCGGCTGCGAGACGTGGTCCAGCACGCGGAAGTCGGCGCGCAGGTGGTCGCGCTCGAAGCGGGCGATGCCGTAGCCGCGCCGGTCGTCGGCCAGCTTCAGGTCGGGGTTGTCGGCCAACTGGTCCGCGCCGTACCCGTCGGTGCCGTCGCCGCCGGAGGTGATCGAGGTGCACACCAGCTCCACGCCGACCGGGGCCGCGTCCGCGTCGGAGGGGTCGCGCGTCAGGTCCGCGGCGTAGTGCTTGTGCACGTCCCCCGTCAGGACGACGGGGTTCTGCGCGCCGCGCTCGACGAACCCGTCCAGCAGGCGCTGCCGGTCGGCGGTGTACCCGTCCCACGAGTCGGGGTTGAACCCGCGGTCCGCGCCGGGCACGTAGTCGTGCTCGTGGACCATGACCTGCTGGGCGATGACGTCCCACGTCGCGGCCGAGGAGCCCAGGCCCTCCAGCAACCAGTCGCGCTGCTCGGTGCCCAGGATCGTGCGGTTCGGGTCGTCGCGCTCGGGACCCGTCGCGGGGAACTGGTCCCCGCCGGGCTGGTCGCTGCGGTACTGGCGGGTGTCGAGCACGTGGAACGACGCCAGCCGCCCCCAGTCGAGGCGGCGGAACAGCCGCATGTCCGGGCCCTGCGGCATCGACGAGCGCCGCAGCGGCATGTTCTCGTAGTACGCCTGGTAGGCGGCGGCGCGACGGGCGGCGAACTCCTCCTGCGTGGGGTGCGGCTCCTGCTCCTCGGCGACCAGGTCGGCGTAGTTGTTCTCGACCTCGTGGTCGTCCCAGGTCACCACCCACGGCGCGACCGCGTGCGCCGCCTGCAGGTCGGGGTCCGTCTTGTACTGGGCGTGGCGCTGACGGTAGCCGGCCAGCGTCGTCGTCTCCGGGCCGGCGTGGTCGCGGACGTTGCCGTCACCGACGACGTACTGGTTCTTCTCGTACTCGTAGATGTAGTCGCCGAGGAACAGGACCACGTCGGGCTGCTCCTCCGCCAGGCGCCGGTAGGCCGTGAACCAGCCGTGCTCGTACTGGGCGCACGAGGCGAACGCCATCGTCAGCGGCGTTCCCCAGGTGCGCGGGTGCGGCGCGGTGCGGGTCGTCCCGGCGGGGGAGAGGTGGGTGGAGCGGCCCTCGACGCGGAAGCGGTACCAGTACTGGTGCCCGGGGTGCAGGCCGTCCAGCTCGACGTGGACGCTGTGCCCCAGGTGCGCGGGGGCCACCTCGGTGCCGCGCCGCACGATCCGGCGGAAGCCCTCGTCGTGCGCGACCTCCCACTGCACGGGGACGTCGCGGTCCGGCATCCCGCCGCGGCCGTCCTCGGCGTACGGGTCCGGCGCCAACCGCGTCCACAGCACGAACCCGTCGGGGGTGGGTTCACCGGAGGCGACGCCGAGGGTGAAGGGGTCCGCGAAGCCGCGCTCGCGCGGCCACGCGCCCGCGGTCAGCAGCCCGGCGCCCAGGCCGGCGCCGAGGACGGTGGCGCCACCGAGCAGGGTGCGGCGTGCGAGGGGAGGGGGGACGTCGGTCACGGGGGCTCCTGTGGTCGTGCTCTGGTCCGGCTGTGCTCCGGCTGTGGTCCGGTCGGGGAGCCAACCGGGCACGGGCGACCTCGCGGGGTCACAGGCGCAGCCGCCCGGTGAACACGACGGCAACGGTCGTGTGCGTCGGGCAACTTCCGGTCGATTCGACGGCGCGGTGCGGACGCGGCAGCGTGGAGCCGCACGCGGCGGAGCGGGAGGGGGTGGCATGACGGCGGTCGGGCGGCGCTGGGCGGCCCTGCGGGGGGCGCTCAGGGCCGGGCGCGCGCGGCGGCCGCGCGCCCGGCTGTGGCCGACGCTGGCCTCCACGGCACGGCTGACGGCCGCAGCGGTCGTCTCCTACCTGTTCACCCTCGTCGCGACGCAGGGCCCCGTCGACCTCACCGGCTCCCTCACCTCGCTGCTGGTCCTGCAGGCGTCGGCCACCTCCAGCCTCAAGATGGCCGTGGTGCGGGTCGGCGCCGTCCTCACCGGCGTCCTCGTCGCCGTCGCCCTGTCCGCCGTCGTCGGGCTCAGCTGGTGGAGCCTGGCCGTGGCGGTCGGCGCCTCCCTGCTGCTGGCCGCCGTGCTGCGGCTGGGCGCCCAGGCGCTGGAGACACCCATCAGCGCCATGCTCGTCCTGGCCGTGGGCGGGCAGGAGATCGCCGCGGAGACCCGCCTCGTCACCACGTTCATCGGCGCCGGGGTCGGCATCACCTTCAGCGTGCTCGTGCCGCCACCGGTGCCCACCCGCGACGCGGTCAGCGAGGTGCGCGCGGTCGCCCAGGAGCAGGCCGAGTGCCTGATCACCGCCGGCACCGCGATGGCCGCCCGCCCCGTCACCGAGGCCGAGGTCACCGACTGGCTCACGCGCGCCCGGGCCGTCACCACCGCCGCCGACCGGGCCGCCACCGCCCTCGGCGACGTCCGCGACCTGCGCCGGTTCAACCCCCGCGCCCTCGCCACCGCCGACGTGGAACCGGTGCTGCGCAGCGGGCTGGAGGCCCTGGACAGCTCGCTGCTGGCGCTGCGGGCCCTCTTCGTCGCCATGCGCCAGGAGGCGCCGGCGCACGCGGCCGGCGACGACGGGTACGGCCAGGAGGTGCGCGCGGCGTTCGCGGTCGTGCTCACCGAGGTCGCCGCCTGCCTCGACGAGTTCGGTGCGCTGCTGGAGGCCGAGGCGTCCGGCGTCGAGGCCGAGGTGGAGCAGCGCCTCGCGCAGAGCCTGGAGCGGGCGGGGGAGGCGCGCGCCACCCTCACCGAGCTGCTGCTGGTGGACGCGCGCGAGCAGACCTCGCTGTGGCTGCTGCGCGGGACGGTCCTGCTGGCCGTCGAGCAGGTCCTCACCCCGCTGGACCTGGAGACCCGCGCCCGGGTGCGCGCCGAGCGCCCCTGGCGCGAGCCGCCGCTGGCCGCCACCACACCGGTGGTGCGCCGGCTGCTGCCGCGGCCCGTCGTGCGCCGGTTGCGCCGGGTGCGGGTGCTGCGACGGCTCGCCGGGCTGGAGCTGGGAGGTGACCGGCGCCCGTACCGGCGCTGACCGCCCGGTCGCGCCCGGCGGCCCTCCCCGCGCCGAGCTGCGCGGGACCGCACCGCTGGGTACGTTCGGCCGACCGCGGGGTACCCCGCCCCGACCCGGGAGCCCCCGGGCCGCCGACCCCGGGAGGCCGTGCCACGTGACCCTGTTCCTCGACGGCGGGGTCCTCGAGACGCCCGTGCTCGACTCGGTGCCCTCCGAGGCCGTGGAGCTCTTCGGGGTGACCCTGGTCGGCGTCAGCGCCACCACGGGCGTGAAGCTGCTGTTCACCGCCGTCCTCGTGCTCGCCGTGCTGGGGCTGCGGGGCGCGGCGCGCGCCGTGGTGCGCCGCGCGCTGGGCGGGCGGGTCGCCGACCCCCGCCGGTTCTGGGCCCGGCAGGGCCTGCAGGTCCTCAGCGCCGTCGTCCTCGTCCTGGGCGTCTTCTCGATCTGGGTGACCCCGGAGACGGACCTGACCACCGGCGTCGGGCTGCTCAGCGCCGGTCTCGCGTTCGCCCTGCAGCAGGTGCTGCTGTCGCTGGCCGCCTACTTCGTCATCCTGCGCGGCAACACCTTCGGCGTCGGCGACCGCGTCAGCCTCGGCGGTGTGCGCGGCGACGTCGTGCGCCTGGGGTTCCTCAAGACCACGGTCATGGAGATGGGGCAGCCGCCCTCGGCCGGTTCCGGCGGCGCGGACCCCGCGGGGTGGGTGCACTCGCGGCAGTACACCGGCCGCCTCGTGACCGTCACCAACGGCGTCATCTTCGACGAGCCCGTCTACAACTACACCCGCGACTTCCCGTACCTGTGGGAGGAGATCGCGCTGCCCGTCCCCTACGGCGCCGACCGCGCCCGCGCCGAGGCCGTCCTGCTCGCCGCCGCCCGCGACCACGCGGTCGTCGACGACCCGGCCGCCGAAGCGGCCCTGGCCAGGATGCGCACCCGCTACGCGATCTCCGACGCCTCGCTGGAACCGGCCGTGTACTGGCGCCTCACCGACAACTGGCTGGAGATGTCGCTGCGCTTCCTCGTGCCGCACCGCGGGGTGCGCGCCGTCAAGGACGCCGTGACCCGGCAGGTCCTCGCCGGTCTGGACGAGGCCGGCATCGGCATCGCCTCCGCCACCCACGACATCGTCGGGCTGCCGCCCCTGCGCATCGAGGAACCGCCGGCCCGGCGCGAGCGGAGCTGACCCGCCGGCGCGTCACCCCGGCGCCCCCGCACGGGTGAACCGGTTTCGGCTGGACGGATGACGTGCGCCGACGGGGGTGCACTCGCGGTCACTCCCCGGAGCAGCATGGTGACCGGTCGCCGACCCCACGGCGGCTGCGGTCCCCAGCCGGAGGTCCTCCCTTGCCACCCGCCATCGTCGTCGTCGTGCCCGCGCACGACGAGGCGACACAGCTCACAGGCACGCTGCAGGCCCTGCAGCGGCAGACGCGTCCTCCGGATCGGGTGATCGTCGCCGCGGACAACTGCACCGACGCCACGGCGGACGTCGCCCGCACCCTGGGGGCCGAGGTGCTCGAGACGGTCGGCAACACCGACAAGAAGGCCGGCGCCCTCAACCAGGTGTTCGCCAGTCGATTCCGCCGCAGCGCCAGGGCCCCCCGGCGCACGGAGGGGGAGCGGTCGTCCGGCGGGGGACGCCGCTCCACCGGCGACCGCCGGTCCACCCCCGGCGCCCCGGGACGCCCCGACCTCGCCGCCGACGACTTCGTCCTCGTCATGGACGCCGACACCGTGCTCGCCCCGAGGTTCCTGGAGACCGCTGCCGCGTCCCTGGAGTCCGACCCGCGGATCGGTGCGGTCGGCGGCATCTTCTACGGGGACCCCGGCGCCGGCCTGCTCGGTCAGCTGCAGCGCAACGAGTACACGCGCTACGGCCGCGAGATCGTCCGCACCGGGCGAGTGATGGTGCTGACCGGCACCGGCACCCTGTTCCGGGCCGAGGCGCTGCGCCAGGTCGCCGAGCAGCGCGGCCGTGCGCTGCCCGGACGCGCGGGCCAGGTCTACGACACCCTCGCGCTGACGGAGGACAACGAGCTCACGCTCGCCCTGAAGACGCTGGGCTGGCGGATGACGTCGCCCGCGGAGTGCGTCGTCACCACCGAGATCATGCCGACGTGGCGGGACCTGTGGGAGCAGCGCACGCGCTGGCAGCGCGGTGCGCTGGAGAACCTCCGCCACTACGGCCTCACCCGCACGACCTCGCGGTACTGGGGGCAGCAGCTCGGCATCGGGTTCGGGGTCCTCGCGTTCCAGCTCTACCTGCTGCTGGTCCTCGCCATCGCCCTCGACCCGGCGCTGGCGTTCGGGACCACCCCGCTGTGGACGGGCGTGGGCCTCGTCTTCCTGGTCGAGCGCCTGGTCACCGTCTGGCGCGGTGGCTGGGCGGCCAGGCTCACCGCCGCCCCCCTGGTCGTGGAGCTCGTCTACGACCTGTTCATCCAAGCCGTCTTCGTCCGCTCGCTGGCAGACCTGGTGACGGGAAGGGAGGCCCGGTGGCACCACGTCACCGCGGCCCCCGCGACGCGTTGAGGAGCGTGTGACGTGTACGGGCAGATCAGCCTCGTGAGCAGCACCGGCGGCCTGGGCACCGCGGCCCTGGTGTGGTCAGGCACCACGGGATCCCTCCAGCTCGCCGTCGCCGGCAGCACGCTGGTGTTCGCGGCGCTCGCCGTGGGCAAGATCCTTCCGAAGCGGGGGACCGCGAGCCGCCACTAGGGGCCGGGGGCCGTCCCTGGCGCCCCGGCCGGTGCCTCACCCCGGCCACCGGGGCAGCAGTTCACCGCCGACCTCCACCGGTTCCGCCGACGCCACCGCGTCCAGCACCGCCAGCCGCACCGACTCCGCCGCCGCCGCCTGCAACCGCACCAGTTCCGCGACCCGCTCCGGTCGCGTCCCCGGAAGCGCCACCGCCCCGGTGGCGAGCGCGAACACGGTGTCCCCGTCGGAGAGGGTGTGCACCGGGTCCAGCGCCCGGGCCAGCCCGTCGTGGGCGGTCGTCGCCGTGCGCGAGACCTCCGCCGGGTCCAGGGCGGCGTCCGTCGCCACGCACGCGAGCGTGGTGTTCAGCGCCGGCCCCGAGCCCAGCGGCTCACCGGGCACCGCACCGCCGCGCGCCGCGCCCGGCGCCACCGGCAGCCCGAAAGCGTTCACCACGGCGATCGCCCCGACCACCGCACCGCCCACCCGTACCGAGGCCGTGCCCACCCCGCCCTTGAAGCGGCGCCCCACGACCGCCCCCGTGCCCGCCCCGGCCACGCCGCGCCGCACCACCGTCCCGGCGGGGGAGTCCGCCGCGGCCGCCGCCTCGTACCCCATCGCCTCCGTCGGGTGGTTGCCGAACACCCCGCCGCGGCCCAGGTCGAACACGGCCGCCGCCGGCACGATCGGCACCACCTCGCGCTCGCTAGCTCCGACGCGGAAACCCCGGCCCCGCTCGGCGCACCAGCGCTGCACCCCGTGCGCGGTGACCAGGCCGTACGCGCTGCCGCCCGTGAGCACCACCGCGTCCGCCGTCGGCACCAGGGTGCGCGGGTCCAGCGCGTCCGTCTCGTGCGTGCCGGGGCCACCGCCGCGCACGTCCACCCCCGCCACCGTCCCCGGCGGCGGCAGCACCACGGTGACGCCGGTGAGCCAGCCGCCGCCGCGGCGGGTCACCTGCCCCACCCGCACACCGGGCACGTCGGTGATCGAACCGGGACCCCTGCGCTCGCCGCTCACACCCCCATCGTGGCCCCCGGGTGCGGTGCTCAGGTCGCGAACCGTCCCGGCGTGACGCCCAGCAGCCGCCGGAAGTGCCGCGTCAGGTGCGCCTGGTCGTGGAAACCCGCCAGCACCGCCGCCCGCGCCGGGCGGTGACCGGCCAGCAGCAGCCGCCGCGCCAGGTCCACCCGCCGGGCCGTCAGGTACGCGTGCGGCGGCATCCCCACCTCGCGCCGGAACGTGCGCACCAGGTGCTCCGGGGTGGCGTGCAGCTCCCGCCCGGCCCGCTGCAGCGTCACCCCCTCCACCACGTGCGCGTCCAGCAGCTCCCGCAACCGCGCCGCCAGCGGTGCGTCCCGGCGCGGCGGTCGCGCCTCGCGGCCCTCCAGCCGCCGGCGCAGCCCGGCGACCAGCAGCACCGCCCGCGCCGCCGCCTCGAACTCCTCGCCGGGCAGCGACAGGACCGCGTGCAGCGCCGCCACGGCGCCCCGCAGGGCGGGACCGGCCAGGGCGGGCTCGTCGACGGCCGCGCCCACCAGGTGCGCCGGCAGCGCCTGCGGTTCCAGGTACAGCACCCGCTTGCGGAACCCCGCGCCCGTCGCGGCCCGCCCGTCGTGCGGGACGTCCGGCGGCAGCACCGTGACCGCCGAGCCGAGCGCACCGCGGTGCCGGCGGTCCAGGTCGTAGCTGACCGCGCCCTCGTCGACGAGCAGCACCGCCCAGGTGCCGTGCACGTGCATCGGGTACGCGTGGCGGGTGAACCGGGCGTGCAGGACCTCGGCGACGCCGGGGACCGCCGGCCGCCAGCTGCGCACCACCTCGGCCGCGGACCCGGCCGTCGCCTCGGGCACGTCAGGAACGTACAAGACGCCCCCCGCTGCGCCGCGCCACGCTGCCGCCGTGAACGAGGTCACCACCCCCGACGACGCCCCCGTCCGGTTCGACACGAAGATCGCCGTCCTCCTGCGCGAGGACCTGGCCGCGTGGCAGCGCCTGAACGTCACCGCGTTCCTGGCCGGCGGCGTCACCGCCGCCCACCCCGAGCTCGTGGGGCAGCCCTACGCCGACGCCGACGGCACCGCCTACCTGGCCCTCCTCGGGCAGCCGGTGCTCGTCCTGGAGGGCACCGCGGACCTGCTGCGCACCGCGCACCGCCGTGCGGTGGAGCGTGGCCTGCCGCTCGCGGTGTTCACCGCCGGCATGTTCGCCACCGGTCACGACGCGGCGAACCGGGCCGTGGTCGCCGCCGCGCCCGGCGCGCAGCTCGACCTCGTCGGGATCGCGGTGCACGGCCCGCGCGGCCGCGTCGACAAGGTCGTCAAGGGGGCGCGCATGCACCCGTGACCACCGGGGACCGCGGTGCGCCGGGCGGGCCCCGCCCCTCCGGTGACACGGATCACGTCGTGCACCGACGCCGGGGTTCGTGGCCCGGGAGCACGCAGCGTGGTTAGTCTGCGACTCCAGGATCTCTCGACGACGAGGAGCCCACGTGCAGACGACACGACGCGGTGCGCTGGGGGCCGCGCTGGGTGCGGGGGCGGTGGTGCTGAGCGGGTGCGCCGCCGGCGCCGCCGGCGACTCCGTGAACCAGCGGCCCCTGAAACCCCGGGCCGACGGACCGATCACCCTCACCTACTGGGCCTGGCTGAAGGACCTGCAGTCGGTGTGCGACCTGTGGAACGCCGAGAACCCCGACGTGCAGGTCAAGGCCGTCTGGAGCGGCGCCGGCACCAACGGCGGCTACACCCGCATGTTCGGGGCGCTCGCCGCCGGCGGCGGGGCCGACATCGCCCAGGTCGAGTTCCAGGTGCTGCCCAGCTTCCTGCTGCAGAACGGCCTCGTCGACCTCTCCCGGTACGGTTTCCGGGAACACCTCGGCGACTACCGGGAAGGCGACATCGCCCGCGTCTCCCTGGGTGACGGCGTCTTCGGCGTCCCGCAGGACACCGGGCCGATGGGCTGGTTCTACCGGCGCGACGTCCTCGACGCGATCGGCGCGACCCCGCCGGCCACCTGGCCGGAGTGGGCCGACCTCGCCCGCGCCGTCAAGGAGGCGAACCCCACCCACCGGCTGGAGGGGTTCAGCATCAACGACCCCAACGTCTTCACCAGCCTGTGCATGCAGGCCGGTGCCGCCTGGTTCACGCCCGACGGCGACGAGTGGGTCGTCGACCTGACCGGCGGGCCCACCCGCACGGTCGCCGAGTTCATGGACACCGCCTTCAGCGAGGACCTCTACGACACCGCGCTCGCGCCCTTCTCCTCCGGCTGGACCGCCGCGGCCGCCGAGGGCTCCATCGCCGCGGTCACCACCGGCTCGTGGGGCGACGCCCTCGTGCAGAGCGTCGGCGGCACCTCCGGCCTGTGGGGCGTGGCGCCCCTGCCGGTGTGGCCGGACACCGGGTACGCCTCCGCCACCCTCGGCGGCTCCACCGCCGCGGTGCTCGCGACCTCCCAGCACCCCGCGGAGGCGATGGACTTCATCCACTGGATGACCACCGACCCGCGCGCCATCGACGCCCAGATCGAGAACTGCGGCATCGGCTGGTCGCCGTCGCCCGACTACATCGGGGCCTCCCGCCAGGAGCCGTCCGAGTTCTTCGGCGGCCAGAACTACAACGAGGAGGTGTTCGTGCCCGCCGCCGACGCCCAGAACCCCGACTGGGCCTGGTCACCGATCTTCATCGAGCTCAACGACGCGCTCTCCGCGGTCTTCCGCGAGCGCGGCGCCGGTGGGCGCCCGATCGTCGACGCCCTGCCCGCCGTGCAGGAGCAGACGCTGACGATCATGCGCGAGAAGGGCCTCCGGGTCCGGGCCGGGAGCGCCTCGTGAGCGCCCCCGCGGCGCCCGCCGCCCGCAGCACGGGCGCACGGCCCGCGGTGTCGCGGCGACGCCCCGCTCGTGCCGACCACGCCCAGCGCCGCGCCCCGTGGCTGCTGCTCGCGCCCTTCCTCGTCCTGTTCGCCCTGACGTTCGTCCTGCCCATCGTCTACGCCGTCGGGCAGAGCTTCACCCGCGTCGAGCGCCAGGGCCTCTTCGGCGAGGACGGCATCACCTCCCGCTTCGCCGGGCTGGACAACTACGAGAGGGCGCTGGGGGACCCGGCGTTCGTCGACTCCATCTGGCGGGTGCTGCTCTTCGGCGTCGTCCAGGTGCCCGTGATGATCGTCGCGGTGACGATCCTCGCCCTGCTCCTGGAGTCGGCCTCGGCCAAGTGGCCCGCGTTCTTCCGCGCCGCCTACTTCGCCCCGTACGGCATCCCCGGCGTCATCGCCAGCATCCTGTGGTCGTTCCTCTACCTGCCGGGCTTCTCGCCGATCGTCGCGGGCCTGCAGGCGCTGGGGTTCGCCCCGGACTTCCTGGGCCCGCAGACGGTCCTGTGGTCCATCGCCAACATCGTCACCTGGTCCTACGCCGGCTACAACATGCTGATCGTCATCGCGCAGCTGAAGGCCATCCCGGGTGAGGTGTACGAGGCGGCGAAGGTCGACGGCGCCGGGCCGTTCCGCCTGGCCTGGTCCGTGCAGCTCCCCCTGATCCGCCCGGCCCTGGTCCTGACGACCGTCTTCTCCATCATCGGCACCCTGCAGCTCTTCGCCGAGCCGCAGGTGATGCGCGCCGTGTCCCCGGCCATCGACGTGAAGTACACGCCGAACTTCGCCGCCTACTCCTCGGCGTTCTCCTACAACGACTACGGGGTGGCGGCCGCGCAGGCCGTCGTCATCGCCCTGGCCGCGTTCGTCCTGTCGTTCGTCTTCCTGCGACTCGTCTCCCGGAGGGACTCGTGACCGCCGTCCGCCCCGAGGAGGACCGCCTCGCCACCATCGGCGCCGTGCAGCGCACCCCGCAGCGCGGTGCGACCCGGCCACCGGCGGCGCGCACCATCATCGTCACCGCGGTGCTGGCGCTCGTCGCCGTCTACTTCCTCGTCCCCGTCTACTGGGTGGTCGTCGCCGCCTCGAAGTCCACCGAGGACCTCTTCACCACCAACGGGTTCTGGTTCGCCGGGTTCCAGCTCTTCGAGAACGTCGGGCAGGTCTTCGCCTTCGACGACGGCATCTTCGTCCGCTGGTTCTTCAACAGCCTGCTCTACGCCGGGGGCGGTGCGCTGGTGGCGACCTACCTCGCCGCCGCCGGCGGGTACGCGCTGGCGGTGTACGACTTCAAGGGCCGCGACCTCGTGTTCGGCCTGATCCTGGGCGGGGTGCTCGTGCCGGGGACGGCCACCGCGCTCCCGCTGTTCCTGATGTTCAGCAACCTGGGCCTGACCGACAGCTACCTCGGTGTCCTGCTGCCCAGCTTCGTCTCGCCGTTCGGGTTCTTCCTCTGCCGCATCTTCGCCGGGGCGGTCGTGCCCGCCTCGCTCGTGGAGTCCGCCCGCCTCGACGGGGCCGGTGAGCTGCGCATCTTCCACACCTTCGGGCTGCGGATGATGGTGCCCGCGCTGGTGACGGTCTTCCTCTTCCAGTTCGTCGGCATCTGGAACAACTACCTGCTGCCGCTCATCATGCTCGCCGACGAGCAGCTGTACCCGATCACCGTGGGGCTGGTGAACTGGCGGGCCCAGACCGACCGGCTCCCGGAGTTCTACGAGCTCACCACCGCCGGCGTCCTCGTGTCCGTCGTCCCGCTCGTCGTCCTCATGGTCGTGCTGCAGCGCTTCTGGCGCGGCGGCCTCACCGAGGGGTCCGTCAAGGGGTGAGCACCCGCGCGCGGCGGCCGGGGGACCGGCCGCCGCGCGTCAGTCCAGCGCCGGTGCCTGCCCCGGCAGCACCACCGCGGGGCGCGCCCCCACCGGCTCGCGCACGTCCACCGAGTCGTCCCGCACGTCCACCTCGTCCCGCACGTCCACCTCGTCGTGCACGTCCACCTCGTCGCGCACGTCCACCGGGCGCTGCGGGCCGCGGCCGCGGCGCATCGCCGCGAGCAGCACTTCGGTGGCCTCCCCGTCACCGGCGCAGCGGAACAACCCCGCCGTCCACACCCGGGCCGCGTCGTCGCACCGGCCGTGCCGGGCCAGCTCCTCGCCGAGGAACTCGTACACCTCCACGTCCGCGGGCCGGTCCTCCAGGACCTCCTCCACCAGCGCGAACGCCTCGCGCAGGTGCCCGCGCAGCAGCAGCGCCGAGACCACGTAGCAGCGCGTGTCCGGGGCGACCTGTTCCCCGGTCGCCAGCGCCCGGCGCGCCAGCCGCAGCGCCCGGCGCGCTTCGCCCGCGTAGGCGGCGTGCTCGCTGGCCGCCACGAGCAGCCGCGCCGTCGAGACGGTGTCCCCCGGGACGGGACGGCGGGCCCACGCCTCCAGCAGCGTCGCCACGGCGCGCTGCCCGTGCGCGTCCGTCGCCGCGCTCAGCTCCACGGCCTCCACGTCGGAGTCGTTCACAGGTGCTCGCACCCTCGCGAACCTAGCCGCGCACGCGCCGCGCGTCTCCCCCGCGCAGCGGCCCGGGGGCCGTCTTCAACCGTTCGGCGCAGTGGCGCCCCTCACACCCCTTCGGCCGCCCCCGCCGCCGCGTCGCCGTCCAGCTCCACCACCACCGGGGCGTGATCGGAGGCGCCCTTGCCCTTGCGCTCGGCCCGGTCGATCGTCGCGCCGCTCACCCGCGCCGCCAGCGCCGGCGAGCCCAGCACGAAGTCGATCCGCATGCCCTGCCGCTTCGGGAAGCGCAGCTGCGTGTAGTCCCAGTACGTGTAGGTGCCCGGCCCCGGCGCGTGCGGGCGCACCACGTCGCCGAACCCCGCCGCCTCGAGCGCGCGGAACGCCGCCCGCTCCGGCTCGGAGACGTGCGTGGCGCCCTCGAAGACCGAGGTGTCCCACACGTCCTCGTCGAGGGGTGCGATGTTGAAGTCGCCCACCAGCGCCACCTGCGCCGCCGGGTCCTGCGCCAGCCAGCCGCGCCCGGCGTCGCGCAGCGCCTCCAGCCACAGCAGCTTGTACGCGTAGTGGGGGTCGTCCAGGCCCCGCCCGTTGGGCACGTACAGGCTCCACACCCGCACCCCGCCGCAGGTCGCGCCGATCGCGCGCGCCTCCACCACCGGCGGCACCCCGAAGCCCGGCACGTCCGGGGAGAACGACGTGGTCACGTCCTCCAGCCCCACCCGGGACACCAGCGCCACCCCGTTCCACTGGGACAGCCCGTGGTGCGCGACCTCGTAGCCGATGTCGGTGAACGCGTCGAAGGGGAACTGCTCGTCCTTGCACTTGGTCTCCTGCAGCGCGAGGACGTCGACGTCGCTGCGGTCGATCCACGCCAGGACGCGGTCCAGGCGGGCACGGACGGAGTTCACGTTCCAGGTGGCCAGGCGCACGGCCCGGACGTTACCGCCGCCGCCCGGAGCCCACCCGGCCACCGCCTAAGCTCGTGCCCCGTGAGCACCCCCACCGCCGAGCGCGAGCGCCTCGCCGCCCTCATCGCCGAGAGGGCCGTCGTGCACGGCCGCGTGACGCTGTCCAGCGGCGAGGAGGCCGACCACTACGTCGACCTGCGCCGGATCACCCTCGACGGCGAGGCGTCCGCCCTCGTCGGGCCGGTGCTGCTCGACCTCGTCGCCGACTGGGACTTCCAGGCCGTCGGCGGGCTGACGATGGGCGCCGACCCGGTGGCGCTGGCCGTGGTGCACGCCGCGAACGCGCGCGGCTGGGCCGCCGCGCACGGCGGCGCCCCCCTGGACGCGTTCGTCGTGCGCAAGGCGGAGAAGGCCCACGGGCTGCAGCGGCGCGTCGAGGGCCCCGACGTGGCCGGGCGGCGCGTGCTCGCCGTGGAGGACACCTCCACCACGGGCGGGTCCGTGCTCACCGCCGTCACCGCGCTGCGCGAGGCGGGCGCCGAGGTCGTCGGCGTCGTCGTCATCGTCGACCGCGCCACCGGCGCGAAGGAGCGCGTGGAGGCCGAGGGCCTGCCGTACCGCTCCGCCTACTCCCTGGCCGACATCGGGCTGGGCGGCTGACGTGGGCACCGCCGGCACCGTCGTCCTCGTCGTCCTGCTGCTGCTCGTGGCCGCCGCCGTCGGCTACGCGGCGGCCACACGCGCCTCCCTGGTGCGCCTGCGCGACCTGGCGGTGGAGGCCGGGGCGCTCGCCGAGCAGCGCCGCAGCCGCCTCGCGGAGCTGAGCCTGCACTCCGGTGCGCAGCCCGACGAGGGCACCCGCCGCGCCATCGCCGACACCGAGCACCGCCTGGCCGGGGACCTCGCCTTCCACGCCGCCACCGTGCGCGCCTACGACGAGCGCCTGGCGCGGGTGCCGGCTTCCTGGGTGGGTGCCCTCACCGGCCTGCACCCGCTGGGCGGGTCCGCCGAGCGCGAGCGCTGACGGCCCTGGAGACGCCCCCGCCCACCCCGGCGCCCACCCCGGCGCCGTTGCCGGCCGCGCTGCTGGCGGCGCTGCCCGTGCTGCGCTGCCCCGTGTGCGGGCAGGACCTCGCCGCGGACGCGCGGCGGCTGGTGTGCCCCGCCGGTCACAGCGCCGACGTGGCCCGTCAGGGGTACGTCAACCTCTCCGGCGGCGGGCGCGCCCACCCCGGGGACACCGCGGACATGGTCGCCGCCCGCGAGCGGTTCCTCGCCGCCGGCCACTACGCGCCCGTGGCCGGCGCGCTCGCGGAGCTGGCCGCCGAACTGGTGCCCGGCGCCGGCCGGGTCGTCGACGTCGGCGGCGGCACGGGCCACCACCTCGCGCACGTCCTCGACGCGCTGCCCGGCGCGGACGGGGTGTGCCTGGACACCTCCGCGCCCGCCCTGCGCCGGGCCGCGCGCGCCCACCCTCGCGCCGCGGCCGTCGGCGCCGACGTGTGGCGCCCGCTGCCGCTGGCCGACGGCTGCGCGGACCTGGTGACGACCGTGTTCGCCCCGCGCGCGACGGCGGAGGTCACCCGGGTGCTGCGCCCCGGCGGGACGTGGGCGGTGCTCACGCCGCTGCCGGCGCACCTGGGCGAGGTGCGCGCGGTGCTGGGGATGCTCGGGGTGGACGAGCGCAAGGACGAGCGCCTCGCGGCCGAACTGGCGGGTTTCGCGCCGGCCGCAGTGCGGGAGCTGAGCGTGCTGCGCCCGCTGGGCCGCGAGGCGCTGCGCGACCTGGTGCTCATGGGACCCAGCGCCCACCACGTCGACGCCGCCGGCCTCGACGAGCGGCTGGCCGCCCTGCCGGAGGTCGTGGACGTCACCGTCGCGGTGCGCCTGACCGCCGTCACCCGCCCCGCCTGACCCGACCTTCCCCCTGTCCCGCGGTGATCATGCGTGGTGCAACTTCCTTGATCACCGCGGGCGGGGAGGAGCGGCGGGGTCAGGTCAGGGGGCGCACGGCGGGGCCCAGGTCGACCAGGGCGTCGGTGAGGGGTGCGGCGAGGCCCGCGGCGGCCAGCTCGGCCTCCAGTCCGCCGCGCCCGCCGGCCGGTACGGCCACCACCGCGCGCCAGCCGTCCGCGCCCCACGCCACGTCCTCCACGGCGTGCCGGCGGCGCAGCTCGGCCTCCACGCGCCCGGCCTCCGCCAGCGGTGCGCGCACCTGCACGAGGTCCACCCGCTGCCGCTGCACGAGGCCCGCCTCGGCCAGCGCCCCGGCCACCGCGCCGCCGTAGGCGCGCACCAGCCCGCCGGTGCCCAGCAGCACCCCGCCGAACCAGCGCACCACCACCGCCACCGCGCCCGTCACGCCGGCGCCGTCGAGCGCGGCGAGCATCGGGGCACCGGCCGTGCCGGCGGGCTCGCCGTCGTCGCTCGCGCGCCGCACCTCGCCGTCGTCACCGAGCACCCGGGCGGTGCAGTGGTGCCGGGCGTCGGGGAACTCCCGGCGCGCGGCGGCCACGACGGCGTCCGCGGCGGCCTCGTCGGGCACCGGCTGGAGCACGCACAGGAAGCGGGAGCGCTCCACGACCGTCTCCGTGCGCACCGCGCGCGCCGGGACGGGGCGCGGCCGGCTCACCGGGAGCGCGCCGCGCGGCGCCGCCGCACCGCCCCGGCGATCGGCGCGACGATCGAGAAGACGATCGCGGTGCCGGCGATGACGTACGCCAGCGTGCGGATCCACGGCAGCGAGTCGGCGGCGTACCCGGCGAGCACGAGCAGCGCCCCCCACGTCAGCGCGCCCACGACGTTGGCGCTGGCGAACGCGGCGTACGGCATGACGGCGGTGCCGGCGATGATCGGCGTGAACGCCCGCAGCCACGGGATGTACCGGCAGCCCACGACGGCGAACCAGCCGTACCTCGCGTAGAAATCCTCCGCCCGCGGCAGGTGCTTGGCGGCCTTGCCCGCCCGGCGCAGCAGCCACGGCCGCCCCAGCCGCCGCCCGGACCAGTACCCGACGGTGTCGCCGAGGATCGCCGCCAGCGTCACCCCCACCACCAGCACGGTCAGCGACAGCGGGCTGCCGTCGCGCGCGGCCAGCAGCCCCGCGGTGAAGAGCACGGTGCTGCCGGGCAGCCAGAAGCCCACGAGCGTGCCGGTCTCGGCGAAGACGATGCCGAAGACGAGGGCGTAGACGCCGAGGGCGCCGAGGTGCTCCAGCTGCGGGTCGGCGAGCTGCGCGAACCAGTCGGACACCCCGCGATCCTCGCAGGTCCGCGCCGCGGGCCCGGGGCGCGGCGGGTGGTCAGGGGGCGGTGGGGGCGTCGGCCAGCGCGGCCAGGCGGGTGCGCTCGGCGTCGGTGAGCCGGCGCGGGCGGCCGGTGGCGAAGTCGTAGGAGACGCACGTGGTGGAGGCGCGCACGTACGTGCGCGCCTCGCCCACGGCCGGCGGCTCGGGCTCGCGCACCTCGTAGCGCACCTGGAAGCTGGCGCCGCCGACGCGCTCGACCCACAGGTCCACCGCCACGGGCTCGGTGCGGTAGTCCAGGGGGAGCAGGTAGTCGACCTCGTGGCGGGCCACGACCATCCCGGTGGCCAGCATCGGTGCCGAGCCGTCGGGGCCGGGCACCCCGAAGGCGCGCACGCGCGCCTCCTCCAGCAACCGGAGGACCTCGACGTTGTTCACGTGGCGGTAGGCGTCCATGTCGCCCCACCGCAGGGACAGCAGCTGCTCCGAGCGCGGCACCGCGCCATGGTGCCCGGCGCGTCTCAGCGGTGGTTCTCGGGGGTGGCCTCGTCCGCGCGCAGGGCCGTCTGGGCGGGCAGCTCCGCGGCGGCGCGGCGCTGCTTGCGGCGGGCGTTGAGGACCTCCACGGCGACGGGGAGCACGCACAGCACCACGAGGATCAGCAGACCCAGCTCGATGTTGTCCCGGATGAGCGGGATGCCGCCGAGCAGGTACCCCAGGACGGTGACGCCGGTGCCCCACAGCACGGCGCCCACGGCGGAGAAGACGAAGAACGTGCGCCGGGACATGCGCCCGGCGCCCGCGGCGACGGTGATGAAGGTCCGCACGATCGGCACGAAGCGCGCCAGGATGATCGCCCGCGCCCCGTAGGTGGCGAAGAACTGCTGCGTCCTCTCGATGTGCTTGCGCTTGAAGATCCTCGAGTCGGGCCGGTCCAGGACGGCCGGGCCGGCCTTGCGGCCGATCTCGTAGCCGAGGACGTTGCCGGCGAACGCCGCGACCGACAGCACCAGGCACACGAACCAGATGGAGTGCGGGACGTGCCCCTCGCGGGTGAACAGGCCCAGCGTGAACAGCAGCGAGTCGCCCGGCAGGAAGAAGCCGATCAGCAGCCCGCACTCGGCGAAGACGATGGCCGCGGCACCCCACAGCGCCGCGCCGCCCAGGGTGTCCAGCAGGGACGAGGCCTCCAGCCAGTCCGGCAGCACGGCGTGAGCGGTGGGCAGGGCAGCCGAGAGCTCGGCGAGGAGGGGCACCCGCCCAGGGTAGGTCGGCCCGCGGCGCCCGAGAACCTCCCGGAGCGAGGATCAGCCGTGAGGCTGACGGGGAGGTCCTGCGGACGGTGGTGGCCTCCACC
>NZ_JALBVB010000058.1:27894-58177 GCF_022669155.1 Kineococcus sp. TRM81007
AGGCCACCACCACCGGACGGGTGGTGCGCTCAGACGGTGCGGGCCGTCGGGTCCCAGTCCGCCGGCAGCGGCTCGGCCGCCTCGACGGTGCTGGTGACGTCGACGAAGCTCCTGCTCCTGATCGACTCGTCGACGGAGGCGAGGACGTCCACGACGTGGTGGGCCAGCGCCCCCTGCACGCGGTGCGGGCGCCCGGCGCGGATCGCGCGCGCCATCTCCAGCACGCCGGTGCCGCGGGTGGAGGTCGCCTTCGTGGACGCCAGCAGCTCCCACTCCTCCGAGCCGGTGCGCCGGATGCGCACGTCGCCGTCGAAGTTGTTCGGGTCCGGCACCTCCAGGGTGGCCTCGGTGCCGGTGATCTCCACGAAGCCGTGCCGCTGCAGCGGGGAGTCGAAGCTGAGGATGCTCTGCGAGCTCTGCCCGCTCTCGAACTGCGCGATCGCGCTGACGTGGGTGGGCACCGTGACGTCGAAGCTCTCGCCGGCCTTGGGGCCGGAGCCGATGACGCGCGAGGCGCGCGACTTCGAGCCGATCGCGGCGACCGCCGCCACCGGCCCGAACGCCTGCACCAGGAGGGTGAAGTAGTAGGGGCCGATGTCGAACAGCGGGCCGGCGCCGGTCTGGAACAGGAACGCCGGGTTGGGGTGCCAGGACTCCGGGCCGGGGGACTGCATGAGGGTCAGCGCGCTCAGCGGGGTGCCGATGTCGCCGCGGCGGATCGCGGCCAGCGACGCCTGCACACCGGCGCCGAGGAAGGTGTCGGGGGCGCAGCCGAGCCGCACCCCGGCGGCGGCCGCCTGGGTGATCAGCGTCTCGCCGCCGGCGCGGTCCAGCGCGATGGGCTTCTCGCTCCACACGTGCTTGCCGGCGGCGATGGCCGCGGAGGAGACCTCCACGTGCGCGGCGGGCACGGTGAGGTTGACGACGACCTCCACGTCGTCGTCCTCCAGGACCGCGTCGATGCCGCCGTGCCGGGGCACGCCGTGCGCCTCGGCGCGCGCCGCCGCCGCCTCGGGGAAGAGGTCGCCGATCGCGTGCACCCGCACGTCGGGGAAGCTGGTGAGGTTCTCCAGGTAGGTGCCGGAGATGACGCCGGCGCCGATGATCCCGATGCCGACGGGACCGGTGCGGGGCTCGGGGGCGCTCACGCGGACACCCCCGTGAGGTAGGCGTAGCCGCCGGCGACGGCGTCGAAGACGTCGCCGGAGGTGTCGTCGAGCTCCACGACGCCCAGCTGCACGCCGGAGGAGGCGTCGAGGATCGCGGCGACGTCGATGGAACCGGCGCCGAGGGCGACCTGGTTCTTCGTCTCGCGGGTGCCGTCGCCGTCCTTCAGGTGCACGGCCTTGACGCGTTCACCCAGGCGGCCCAGCAGGGCCGCGGGGTCCTGGCCGCCGACGGCGACCCAGTAGGTGTCGACCTCCAGCGCCACGGCGTCGTCGAGGGAGTCGGCGAGGACCTCCAGGGCGGTGCGCCCGCCGATGAGGTTCTCCAGCTCGAACCAGTGGTTGTGGTAGCCGATGGTGACGCCGGCGTCGGCGGCGCGGCGCGCGGCGGCGTTCAGCTCGGCGGCGATCGCGGCGACGTCCTCGGCCGTCGTCCAGCGCTCGGGGTCCACGAACGGCTCGACGACGAGCGTGGTGCCGGTGGTGGCGGCGGCGGCGAGGACCTCCTCGACGTCGCCGCCGACGACCTTGGCGTGGGTGCTGGGGGCGCTCAGGCCGTGCGCGGCCAGGGCCGGCGCCAGCTTCGGCGCCCACTCGGTCAGGCCGAACGGCTCGACCTTGCGGAAGCCGATGGCGGCCAGGCGGGCCAGGGTGCCCTCGGTGTCGGCCGCCAGCGCCTCGCGGACCGTGTACAGCTGCACGGAGATCTTGTCGGTGTCGAGCACGTCGTCCTCTCGGGTCTTCGCCGGGGTCCGGTGGGACGGCGCGACCTGCGGGCGACGCTGCACCGAACCGGTTCAGCACACGGTAGGGCGCCGCACCGCCCGGGCGCCACCCCCTCCCGCTGCTCCGCGCGGGTGCCGCGCGGAGGGGCCCCGCGGGCCCTCCCGGCTACCGTCGGGGGCGTGACCGCTGACCTGACCGGCGACGAGCTGCGCTTCCTGCAGGAGACCTTCGACCTGGCGCGCGCGGGCTCGGCCGCCGCCCTGCTGGAGCGCGTCGACGCGGGCGTGCCCGTGGACCTGACGAACTCCTCCGGCGACACGCTGCTGCTCCTGGCCGCCTACCACCGGCACGAGGGGCTGGTGCGCGCGCTGCTGGAGCGCGGCGCCGACCACTCCCGCGTCAACGACAAGGGGCAGACCGCGCTGGGCGCGGCCGTCTTCCGCCAGGACGAGGCGGTCGTGCGGGCGCTGCTGGCCGCCGGGGCCGACCCGGAGCTGGGCCGGCAGTCCGGGGTGGCCGTGGCGCAGGTCTTCGACCTGCCGCAGATGCTGGCGATCCTCCGCGGGGAGTGACGCAGGCGCGGTCCCGAACCGGGTGGAACCTCCGCTCCTGCGGTGCATAACCTGGGGTGCGTGCCGCAGTACCGGATCCGCGAGGTCGCCGAGCTGCTCGGCGTCTCCGACGACACCGCCCGCCGCTGGACCGAGGCCGGGGCGCTGCCCGCCGCGCGCGACGACGCCGGGCGCCTCGTCGTGGACGGCGCCGCCCTGGCCGCCTTCGCGGTGCAGCGCCCCGCCGCCGCCGCGCCCGACACGACCGGCGTGGCGCGCTCGGCGCGCAACCGCTTCGCGGGCCTGGTCACCCGCGTGGTCGCCGACGGCGTGATGGCGCAGGTGGAGATGCAGTGCGGGCCGCACCGCGTGGTCTCCCTGATGAGCCGCGAGGCCGCCGAGGAGCTGGGCCTGCAGCCCGGCAGCCGCGCCACCGCCGTCGTCAAGGCCACCACCGTGGTCGTCGAGACCCCGGCGGGGGAGCGGGCGTGAGCGCCGCCCGCCGCCGGGCCCCGGTCGCCGCCGCGCTGACCGCCCTGCTCGCCGGGCTGATCGCGGGGTGCGGGGCGGCCGCCGCCCCGGACGGGGACACGCTCACCGTGTTCGCCGCCGCCTCCCTGCAGGAGGTGTTCACCGAGGTGGCGGAGGACTTCGAGCGCGACCACCCCGGCGTCGACGTCGCGCTCAGCTCCGCCGGCTCCGCCGACCTGGCCACCCAGGTCCTCGAGGGCGCCCCCGCCGACGTGTTCGCCTCCGCCGACGAGGCGACGATGGCCCGCGTCGCCGGCGCGGGCCTGGTCGCCGGTGAGCCGGAGGTGTTCGCCACCAACGTCCTGACCGTCGCCACCCCCGCCGGGAACCCCGCCGGCGTCACCTCCCTCGCCGACCTGGCCCGCCCCGGCCTCGCGGTGGTCGTGTGCGCGCCGCAGGTGCCGTGCGGGGCCGCCGCCCGGCGCGTGCAGGAGGCCGCCGGCGTCGCGCTCACACCCGTCAGCGAGGAGTCCTCCGTCACCGACGTCCTCGGCAAGGTCACCACCGGGCAGGCCGACGCCGGCCTCGTCTACGCCACCGACGTCGCCCGCGCCGGCGACGCCGTCACCGCCGTGCCGCTGCCCGAGGCGGCCGGCGCCGTCAACACCTGCCCCGTCGCCGCCCTGCGGGACGCCGCCGACCCCGCGCTGGCCGCGGAGTTCGTCGAGGCCGTCACCGGCGAGGCGGGCCGGGCGGCGCTGGCCGCCGCCGGCTTCGGGGTGCCCGCCGCGTGAGCCGCGCCAGCCGCGCCGGCCGCCGGGAGCGCCGCGCCGGCGAGCCCGTGGGCGGTGCCCTGCCGGCCTGGGTGCACGTGCCGGCCGCCGCCGGGCTGCTGCTGGTGCTCGTTCCGCTGGTCGCGATCGTCGCCCGCGTCGACTGGCCGCGCTTCGGCGAGCTCGTCACCTCCCCGTCGTCGCTGGCCGCCCTGCGGCTGAGCCTGCTCACCGCCACCGCCAGCACCGCCTGCTGCCTGCTGCTGGGGGTGCCGATGGCGCTGGTGCTCGCCCGCGGCAGCTTCCCCGGCCTGCGGGTGCTGCGCTCGGTGGTGCTGCTGCCGCTGGTGCTGCCGCCCGTCGTCGGCGGCCTGGCCCTGCTGTACGCGCTGGGCCGGCGCGGGCTGCTCGCGCCCGCGCTGGAGGTGCTCGGGGTGCGCATCGCGTTCAGCACGGCCGCCGTCGTGCTCGCCCAGACGTTCGTCGCCCTGCCGTTCCTCGTCCTCAGCGCCGAGGGCGCCCTGCGCACCGCCGGGCAGCGCCACGAGCGCGTCGCCGCCACCCTCGGCGCCCGGCCCGGTCGGGTGCTCACCCGCGTGACGCTGCCGCTGGTGGCGCCCGGCCTGGCCTCCGGCGCGGTGCTCGCGTTCGCCCGGTCCCTCGGCGAGTTCGGCGCCACCCTGACGTTCGCCGGCAGCCTGGAGGGCGTCACCCGCACCCTGCCGCTGGAGGTCTACCTGCAGCGCGAGAGCGACCCGGACGCGGCCGTCGCGCTGGCGCTGGTGCTCGTCGCGGTCAGCGTCGTCGTCGTGGTGGGCGTGCGCGGGCGCGAGGGGCGCGGCAGCCCGTGAACGCGTCACCTGGGCCGGGGCCGGGGCCGGGGCCGGGGCCGGGGCTGGAGGTGGCAGTGCGGCACGCGCCGCGCGGCCTCGCCGTGGACCTCGACGTGCCGCCGGGTGAGGTCCTCGCCGTCCTCGGCCCCAACGGCGCCGGCAAGTCCACCCTGCTGGACCTGCTCGCCGGGCTGCTGCGCCCCACCGCCGGGCGCATCGCCCTCGACGGGCGCGTGCTCACCGCCGCCGGCGCCACCGGGCGGGAGGTGCTCGTGCCCGCCCACCGCCGCGGCGTGGCGCTGCTCGCGCAGGACCCGCTGCTCCTCCCGCACCTCAGCGCCGCCGACAACGTCGCCTTCGGCCCCCGCAGCACCGGCGCGTCCCGCCGCGAGGCGCGCGAGCGGGCCGCGCGCTGGCTGGACGCCGTCGGCGCCGGGCACCTCGCCGCCCGCCGGCCGCGACGGCTGTCCGGCGGGCAGGCCCAGCGGGTCGCGATCGCGCGGGCGCTGGCCACCCGGCCGCGCCTGCTGCTGCTCGACGAGCCGATGGCCGCGCTCGACGTCACCGCCGCCCCCGAGGTGCGCCGGGTGCTGCGCGAGGTGCTGCGCGGCGGGCAGCACCCCGAGCGCCCCGGCGGCGTCGTGCTCGTCACCCACGACCTGCTGGACGTCCTGGCGCTCGCCGACCGCGTCGCGGTGCTGCAGGACGGCCGCGTCGCCGAGCGCGGTGACGTGCACGAGGTCCTCACCCGGCCCCGCAGCGCGTTCGCCGCAGGCATCGCCGGGCTCGTCCTGCTCACCGGGCGCGCCACCGCCGACGGCCTGCGCACCGCCGACGGCACGCTCGTCGCCGGCCTCGTCGACGACGGCTGCCCGCCGGGGGGACCGGCGGTCGCGGTGCTCGACCCCGCCGCCGTCGCCGTGCACGCCGCCGACCCCGGCGGCAGCCCCCGCAACCGCTGGCGCGTCACCGTCACCCAACTGGAACCGCGCGGGCGGGCCGTGCGGGTGCGCGGGCGCCACGGGCCGCTGGAGCTGTTCGCCGACGTCACCGTGGAGGCGGCCGCCGAGGCGCGCCTCGCCCCCGGCGACGAGGTCCACTTCGTCGTCAAGGCCACCGCCGTGCGGGTGCACGCCGCCGGCGGCTGAACCCGCCCGCGGCCGAACCCCGCCCGCGGCCGAACCCCGCCCGCGGCCGAACCCCGCCCGCGGCCGAACCCCGACGAGCGGGGGAGGGACCGTGCGCCGAACGGGGGACGCGCCGGTGCGCGGGGCGTCCCTAGGGTCGGCCCGTGCTCGTCCTCGACTCCATCACCCGCCGCTTCGGCGACCGCCTGGCGCTGGACGCGGTCAGCCTCGCCGTGCCGGACGGGCGCATGGTCGGTTTCGTCGGCGCCAACGGCGCCGGGAAGACGACCACCATGCGCATCGCCCTCGGCGTCCTGGCCCCCGACTCCGGCACCGTCACCTTCCGGGGCACGGCCCCCGACCTCGCGCAGCGCCGCCGCTTCGGCTACATGCCCGAGGAGCGGGGCCTGTACCCGAAGGGCCGCCTGCTGGAGCAGCTGGTGTTCCTCGCCCGCCTGCACGGCGTGGACCGCGCCGCGGCCGCCACCCGCGCGCAGGACCTGCTGGATCGCCTCGGCCTCGGCGGACGGGCGCAGGACAAGCTCGAATCGCTCTCGCTGGGCAACCAGCAGCGGGTGCAGGTCGCCGCCGCCCTCGTGCACGACCCCGAGCTGCTCGTCCTCGACGAGCCGTTCTCCGGGCTCGACCCGCTCGCCGTGGACGCCATGGCCGAACTGCTGCGCGAACGGGTCCGCGCCGGGGTGGGCGTGCTGTTCTCCAGCCACCAGCTCGACCTCGTGGACCGGCTGTGCGACGAGCTCGTCATCCTCGCCGGCGGGCGGGTCGTGGCCGCCGGGGAACCGGAGGAGCTGCGCCGGGGACGCTCCGGGTCGAGGTACGCCCTCACCGCGAACGGCCCGCTGGACTGGGTGGGCGACGTGCCGGGGGTGCGGCTGGTGGAGTCCGCGCCCGGCCGGGTGGTCGTGGAGGTGGAGGGTTCCGACGCCGACCAGCGGCTGCTCGCCGAGGCCCTGCGCCGCGGCCCGGTGCGTTCGTTCGCACCCGTCGTCCCGTCCCTGTCCGAGCTGTTCTCGGAGGTGTCCCGGTGAGCGCGACCCCCGGCGTCCAGCGCCAGTGGTGGCTGGTGGCCGACCGCGAGATGCGCGAGCGCCTGCGCGACAAGGGGTTCGTGTTTTCCACCCTCCTGCTGCTCGTCATCGTGCTCGCCGCGGCGTTCCTGCCGGGGCTGGTCTCCGGCGGCACCGACCGCTACGAGGTGGCGGCCACCTCCACCACCGCGCCGCTGCTGGCCGAGCGCCCCGGCGAGAGCGGCGACGTGCGGGTCGAGGTGCGCACCGTCGCCGACGCCGCCGCCGCGGAGGCCGCCGTGCGCGCCGGTGACGTCGACGCCGCGGTGCTGCCGTCCGCGTCCGGCGCCGCCGAGGTCGTCGGCGACCGCAACGTCCCCTCCGGGCTCGGGGAGGTCCTCACCGCGCGCGTGCGGGGGGCGCAGGCGGTCGGGTTGCTGACCGCGGCCGGGGTGGACGCGTCCACCGCCGAGCAGGTCCTGACCCTGCCGCCGCCCGCCCAGCGCCTCCTCGACCCGGACGCCGTGGACCCGTTCACCACCTACCTGCTGGGCCTGGCGTTCGCGGTCCTGTTCCTGCAGATCGTCGTCATCTTCGGGTACTCCATCGCGCAGAGCGTCGTGATGGAGAAGCAGACCCGCGTCGTCGAGCTGCTCGTCACCACCGTCCCGGTGAACCAGCTCCTCGTCGGCAAGATCGTCGGCAACGGCCTGCTGGCGCTGGGGCAGATCGTGCTGCTGGTGGCCGCCGGCCTGGGCGGGCTGGCGATCGCGGAGCCGGAACTGCTGGAGAGCCTGCCGAGCGTGCCCACCGCCGCGGTGTGGTTCGTCGTGTTCTTCGTCGTCGGGTTCGCGATGCTCTCGTGCCTGTGGGCGGCGGCCGGGGCGATGGCCAGCCGGCTGGAGGACCTGCAGTCCACCGCCACCCCGGTGCAGATGCTCGTCATGCTGCCGTTCTTCGCGACGTTCGCCGCGAACGACCCCGGCACCCTGCAGACCGTCCTGTCCTACGTGCCGCTGTCCTCCCCGATGGTCATGCCCAAGCGGGTCCTGCAGGGCGACGTCGGCTGGACCGAACCGCTCATCGCGCTGCTGGTCATCGCCGCCACCGCGGCGCTGTTCGTGGCGGTCGCCCGGCGGCTGTACGAGAACTCCCTGCTGCAGACCGGGCGCAGCCTGTCGCTGCGCTCGGCGTGGCGGAGGGCGGCGTGACGGAGCAGCCGGTGCGACCGCGCGTCCCGCCCCCGTGGTTCGTGCACACGGCCTGGCGCGTCCACCGGGTGCTGAACCGCCTCAGCGGCGGCCGGTTCCTGTGGACCCCGGCGAACAGGCGCGGGTGGGGTGCGCTGCGACTGACGACCGTCGGGCGCAGGTCCGGGCAGGAGCGCAGCGTCATCGTCGGCTACCTCGAGGACGGCCCCGACCTCGTCGTGCCCGCCATGAACGGCTGGGAGGAGGGCCACCCCGCCTGGTGGCTGAACCTCCGGGCGAACCCGGACGCCGTCGTCCGGCTGGCGCACCGGGCCCCGCGACCGGTCCGCGCGCGCCGCGCCGAGGGGCAGGAGCGCGAGCGGCTGTGGCAGCGCTGGCTCGCGGTCGACCCGGACCTCGGCGCGCACGCCGCCCGGCGCGCCACCGAGACGGACGTGGTGGTCCTCGAACCGCGCGGCGGGACCGCCTGAGCGCCCGCCCGGGCGGGCGGCGCCCGCCCGGGCGCGCCGGGGGCCCTCACCAGCGCTGCGCGGTGGGGCGAACGACGACCTCGTTGACGTCGACGTCGCCGGCCTCCCCCAGGGCGTAGGAGATCGCGCGGGCGACCGCGTCGGCGGGGATCGTCGTGGCCCGGTACTCGCGCATCACCTCGGCGGCCGTGGGGTCGGTGATGTGCGTGGCGAGCTCGCTCTCCACCACCCCCGGCGAGATCGTGGTGATGCGGAAGCGCGGGTCCAGCTCCAGGCGCAGCCCCTCCGTGATCGCCCACGCGGCGAACTTCGTCCCCGAGTACACGGCGGACGTGGGGGAGACCTGGTGGGCGCCGATGGACGCCACCGTGACGAAGTGCCCACCGCCCTGCCGCTGGAAGTGCGGCAGGGCCGCGGCGATCCCGTGCAGCAGGCCCTTGACGTTCACGTCGAGCATCCGGTGCCACTCGTCCACCAGACCGGCGTCCAGGCGCGAGAGCAGCATGACCCCCGCGTTGTTGACGATCGCGTCGACCCGCCCGTGAGCCTGCGCTGCGCCGTCGACCAGGGCGGTGACGCTCGCGGGGTCGGTGACGTCGAGCCGGTGGTGCTCGGCGCTGCCGCCGGCCCGCCGGATCCGGGCGGTCAGCGCCTCCAGGCGGTCGGTGCGCCGCGCCCCGAGGACGACGTGGTGGCCCTCGCCCGCCAGGCGCCGCGCGGTGGCCTCGCCGATGCCGCTGCTCGCGCCGGTGACGACGACGACCTTGGGGTCCGCCCCGCCCGCGGGACGGGGGGTGGGGTTCGTGTTCGTGTTCGTGGTGGTGGTCACGGTGACCAGGCTGCTGCGGCGCCGTCGTCCGCGGCAGGCCGCGGGGAACCTGGGAGCGCCGCACCCACGACCGCGCCCGCCTCGGCCGCCTACCCTCGCCGCATGGCTGACTCCCCGCTGGGCGACTACCTGCGCGGCCGCCGCGCCGCCGTCCGGCCCGCCGACGTCGACCTGCCCGCCCACGGTCCCCGGAGGGTGCCGGGCCTGCGCCGCGAGGAGGTCGCGGTGCTCGCCGGCGTCAGCGCCGACTACTACGTGCGCCTGGAGCAGGGGCGCGAGCGCTCCCCGTCGCCGCAGGTGCTCGGCGCGCTGGCGGACGCCCTCGCCCTGGACGGCGACGGGCGGCAGCACCTGTTCCGCCTCGCCGGGCTGGCCCCGCGCCCGCCGGCCCCGGCGCCGGAGCGGGCCGACCCGGCCCTGCGGCAGCTGCTGGACGCCTGGCCGGGCACACCCGCCCTGCTGCTCGGGCGCACCTACGACGTGCTGGCCGCCAACCGGCTCGGCTCGGCGCTGTTCAGCGGGTTCCCGCGCTCCGGCAACCTGGTCGAGGAGGTGTTCCTCGACCCGGCGGCCCGCACCTTCTACGTGGACTGGCCGGCCGCGGCCGCGAGCACCGTCGCCGGCCTGCGGCTCCTGGAGGGCACCCCGGGCGGCGACCCCCGCGCCCGGGAGCTGGTGCACCGCCTGTCGCGGCAGAGCGCCGAGTTCGCCGAGCTGTGGGACCGCAACGAGGCCCGCGGCAAGTCCGCCGAGGTCAAGCGGTTCGCGCACCCGCACGTGGGTCCGCTCACCCTGGGCGTGCAGACCTTCGACGTGCGCTCCGCGCCCGGTCAGCAGCTCGTCGTCTACCACGCCGAGCCCGGCAGCGTCAGCGCCCAGTCCCTGGCGCTGCTGGGCAGCCTGGCGGTCACGCCGTAGCGGCGACCGCCGCCCGCACGGTCACAGCCGCACGGTCACAGCAGCACGGTGCCCTCGACGCAGGTGGTGCTCTCCCCGCCCACCCACACCCGCCCGTCCACCGTGCGCACCGACACCACGCCGGCCCGGCCCACCCGCGCGCCCTGCGTGGCGGTGTAGTCCGGCGGCAGGGTGCCGTCCCCGGTCAGCCACTGCGCGAGCCCGGCGTTCAGGCTCCCGGTCACCGGGTCCTCCGGCACCCCCAGCTCCGGCACGAACGCCCGCACCTCCACCGCGTGCCCCGAACCCGCCGGGTGGGCACCCACCACCCCCAGCGGCAGGTCGCCGAGGACGGCCGCGTCGACCTCCACGTCCAGCACCGCCCGCGCCGACGCCAGCCGCACCGCCGCCCACCCGGGGCCGTTGTCCACCCACCGGTGGTCCACCACGTCCTCCCGGGCCAGGCCCAGCGCCCGCACCGCCCGGTCCAGGACCTCCTCCTCCAGCGGCCCGCTGCGCACCAGCGGCGGCGCCGCGAAGCTCAGCGCCGCCCCGTCGCGGCGCACCGGCACCAGACCGGCCCCGCACTCCTGCACCACGACGTCCCCGCCGTGCGGGCGCCCCCCGGCACCCAGCCAGGCGTGCGCGGACCCCAGCGTGGGGTGCCCGGCGAACGGCAGCTCCCCGCCCGGCGTGAAGATCCGCAGCCGGTAGTCCGCCGCCGGGTCCGACGGCGGCAGCACGAACGTCGTCTCCGACAGGTTCGTCCACGCCGCGAACCGCTGCATCGCCTCCGCGTCCAGCCCCTCGGCGTCCAGCACCACCGCCACCGGGTTGCCCCGGTACGGCACCGGGGAGAAGACGTCGACCTGCGCGAACGGGCGGGGACGGGGCACGAGCACTCCTTCGGGGAGCTGACGGGGAGCCGACGGGCGGGCTGACAGGATGGCGCCGTGCCGGGCAGCGAGCAGGGGGGCGCGCCGGAGCGCGTGGTCGGGGTCGGCCCGTGGGAGGGCCCGTGGCCGGACGACCCCCGCTACGACCCCGAACTGCTGCGCGAGGGCGACCGGCGCAACGTCGTGGACGCCTACCGGTACTGGTCCAACGCCGCGATCGTCGCCGACCTCGACACCCGCCGCCACCCTCTGCACGTCGCGGTGGAGAACTGGCAGCACGACGCGAACATCGGCTCCGTGGTGCGCACCGCCAACGCCGTCAACGCCGCCGGCGCGCACGTCGTGGGGCACAAGCGCTGGAACCGCCGCGGCGCGATGGTCACCGACCGCTACCTGTCGGTGCACCACCACGCCGACGTGGCGGCGCTCGCGGACTGGGCGGCAGAGCGGGGCCTGCCGCTGGTGGGGATCGACAACGTCGACGGCTCGGTGCCGCTGGAGACGTACGACCTGCCCCGCGCGTGCGTGCTGCTGTTCGGGCAGGAGGGGCCGGGGCTGACGGACGAGGCGGTGGCGCGCTGCACGGACGTGCTCGCGATCGCGCAGTTCGGCTCGACCCGCTCCATCAACGTCGGCGCCGCGGCCGCGGTGGCGATGCACGCCTGGGTGCGCCGCCACGCCTTCGGCCAGCGCCCCTGACCCAGCACCCCTGACCCAGCACCCCTGACCCAGCACCCCTGACCCAGCACCCCTGACCCAGCACCCCTGACCCAGCACCCCTGACCCGGCGCCCCCCACCCCCGCCCCTCCACCCCGCGGTGATCTTGCACGGTTGAACGCTCACGCGCGCAGGATCACGGGGGAGGGGTGGGCCCGGCGGGGCGGGGGCAGGGCGGGGTGGAGCGGTGCGGTGGCGGGGCAGCGCGGGGCCGGGCAAGGTGGCGCCGTGGGACTGACGATCACCGAGGCGGACGGCACGCGCCCGGCCGTGCTGGCGCGGGCCGCCGCCCGCGGCGTGCTCGGCGGGCTGGTGGGGGCGGCGGCGACGGCGGCCGGACAGCGCGCCGAGCGCGCCATCACCGGCCGCCCGGTCTCGCACGTGCCGGGACGGACCCTGCTGATCCTGCTGGGCCGCCACCCGGGCGACGACGAGCGGCCGGTCGCCGCCACCGTCGCCATGCAGGTCGCCACCTCCGCCGCCCTCGGCGCCCTGCGAGGGGTGTGGCGCGCCAGCGGCCTGCTGCGGGTGCGCGCGGACGTCGCGCAGACCCTCACCCGGATCATCGTCGACCAGACCCTGGAGAACGCCACCGGCGCCGGCGCCCCGCCGCGCACCTGGCGCACCGGCGAGGGCGTCGTGGAGGTCCTGCACGCCGCGGTGGACGCCGTCGTCACCGGCCTCGTCGTCGAGAACCTCGTCGACCCCGTGCTGGAGTCGCGCCGCGGCACCACCAGCCACTGAGCGTCGCGGGACACCGACGGCCCGTGCGGGCGTCCCCGGCCGCCTCGCCGGCTCTGGCAGGATCCGTGCCGGCCTCGACGTCGCGGCCGGAACGCCGCTCCCGCACGAGAACGCCGAGGTGCTCATGGCCACCCACACCGAACCCGCCCGCCGGCGCCCGGCGCTGGACCGGTACTTCCGCATCACCGAACGCGGCTCCACCGTCGCCCGCGAGGTCCGCGGCGGCCTGGCCACCTTCTTCACGATGGCCTACATCGTCGTGCTCAACCCACTGATCATCGGCACGCAGCCGGACAGCACGGGAGGGTTCCTCGGCGGCGGTGCCGCCCCGGACCTCGCGGCGGTCGCCGCGGCCACCGCGCTCGTCGCCGGCGTCATGACGATCCTCATGGGCGTCGTCGCCAACTACCCGCTGGCGCTCGCGACCGGCCTGGGCCTGAACGCGTTCGTCGCCTTCGGCGTCGCCGCCCTGCCGGGCATGACGTGGGCGGACGCCATGGGTCTGGTGGTCCTCGAGGGCCTGATCATCCTGGTGCTCGTCCTGACGGGCTTCCGCGAGGCCGTCTTCCACGCGGTGCCCGCGCAGCTGAAGACCGCGATCAGCGTCGGCATCGGCCTGTTCATCACCATCGTCGGCCTCGTCGACGCGGGCTTCGTCCGCTCCGGCAGCGGCACGCCCCTGGAGCTGGGCATCGGCGGCTTCCTCAACGGCTGGCCGACGCTCGTGTTCGTCGCCGGGCTCCTGCTGATGATCGTGCTCATGGCGCGCGGGGTCCGCGGCGCCATCCTCGGCGGCATCGTCGTCGCCACCGTGCTGGCCGTCGTCGTCGAGGCGGTCGCCCAGCTCGGCCCGCGCACCGGCGCCGACGGCGAGGTGCGCGACCCGCGCGCGTGGGGCCTGAACGTGCCCGCCCTGCCGGACTCGTGGATCGACACCCCGGACTTCTCGCTGCTCGGGCAGTTCAACCTGCTCGGCTCGTTCGAGCGCATCGGCGTCGTCAGCGTCGTCCTGCTCGTCTTCACGCTCCTGCTGGCCGACTTCTTCGACACGATGGGCACGATGGTCGCCATCGGCAAGGAGGGTGACCTGCTGGACGCCGAGGGCAACCCGCCGGGCACGCGGCGCATCCTCGTCGTGGACTCGATCGCCGCCGCGGCCGGCGGCGCGGCGGGCGTCTCCAGCAACACCAGCTACATCGAGTCGGCCACCGGGGTGGGGGAGGGCGCGCGCACCGGCCTGGCCAGCGTCGTCACCGGCACCGCGTTCCTGCTGACGACGTTCCTGGCGCCGGTCGTCTCGATCGTGCCGTACGAGGCCGCCACCCCCGCGCTCGTCGTCGTCGGGTTCCTGATGATGACCCAGGTCAAGGGCATCGACTGGGACGACGTGGAGATCGCGCTGCCGGCCTTCCTGACGATCGTGCTGATGCCGTTCACGTACTCGATCAGCGCCGGGATCGGCGCCGGGTTCGTCGCCTACGTCGTCCTGAAGGTCGCGCGCGGCAAGGTCCGCCAGGTGCACCCGCTGATGTGGGTGACGGCCGCGCTGTTCGTCCTGTACTTCGCGATCGACCCCGTCAAGGAGGCGTTCGGCGTCGCCTGACCGGCGCTCACCACACGTCGCCGGCGCGCCAGTCGCACAGCAGGCGGGTGGTGACGTCCCGTGCGGCGGCGGGGTCGTGGACGTGGACCCCGCCGTCGTCGCCGGGCGTGGCGCGCACCCCCTCGGGCGTCATCACGCCCGTCGGGCCGGTCCACACCCGCCAGCCGCGCGCACGGTACAGCCGCGCGCCGTCGTCGGAGGCGCCGAGGAACACCGCCTCGTGCGCGCGGTCCGCCAGGTCCTCCACGGCGCCCATCAGCGCCGAGCCGAGGCCGCGGCGGCGGTGCGCGGCGGCCACCGCGACAGCCTCCACGTACCCGGCGCGCAGCGGCCGCCCGCCGGCGACGAGGTTGCGCTGCACCAGCGCGGCGTGGCCCACCAGGGCGCCGTCCAGGTGGGCGAGCACGTGCAGGCCGCCGCGCGCGTGGTCGAGGTCGGTGTCGTCGACGTCTCCCGCGAACGCGTCGTCGAGCAGGAGGCGCACCTCGCGCCACCGCCGCGGCCCCAGGTCGGCGGCGTGCACGACGGTCAGCTGCCACGGCGCCCTCACGCACCCAGCGTGGCGCGGGACCCGGGCGCGCGGAACCCCTGGACGCGCGGAACCCCCCGGCGCGCGGTGCGCCGGGGGGTTCCGCGGAGGGGTCTGCTCGTCAGGGCAGGGCGAGGACCATGCCGACCTCGATGCGGGCCGGGTCGTCGCCGATGACGGCGCGGTTGGCGTTCCACAGCTCCACGTAGCCGCCGGGCACGCCGTTGTTCACGGCGATCCGGTACAGGGTCTCGCCGGGCTGCACGGTGTGGGTGCGCGCCGCGGGGGCGGGAGCCGGGGCGGCCGCCGCGACGGGGGCGGGGGCGGGGGCCGGGGCCGGGGCGGGCGCGGGGACCGGTGCCGGGTTCAGCAGCGCCTGCTCGGCGCCGGCCGGGTCGGCGGCACCGCTCAGCCCCAGGCGGCGCGAGCAGGACGGCCAGGCGCCCCAGCCCTGGCCGGCGAGGACGCGCTCGGCCACGACGATCTGCTGCTCGCGGCTGGCCAGGTCGGCGCGCGGGGCGTACTGCCCGCCGCCGAAACCGGTCCACGTGCTGGGGCTGAACTGCAGCCCGCCGTAGTAGCCGTTGCCGGTGTTGATCTGCCAGTTGCCGGACGACTCGCACTGGGCCAGGCGGTCCCACTCCGAGACGGGAGCGGCGGAGGCGCCCGTGGCGGGAGCGAGGATCGCGGCGCCGGCCGCACCGGCGGCGGCGGTGGCGAGCAGGCCGCGGCGCAGGGTGCGAGCGGACGTGCGGGTACGGCGGAAGGACGCGGGCATGGGGAACCTCCGACGCCTGCGAGGTGAGCTGTCGGGTTCGGGCCGAAGGTCGCTGGCCCGGCCGCCCGCGGGCGGCTTCACCCCGAGGACCCCGGCCGCGCTGAGCGCGGCGGGTGTCCGAGGAACCATGGGTCCCCCGCTCCTGCCCGATGATCACAGGTGCCGGCGCGGAGCGGGCAGGACTCGGCGTGTCCCCGCGACGGGTCCCCGAACGGCTCCGGGAACCAGCAGACCGTAACAAGACCGAAGCCTGACGTACACCTCTCCGTCGCCCACGGCCGGTCCCCGGGGCGCGGCCGTGCTGCGGGGACCCGTGAGCTGTGACGGAGGTCACCGCCCGGCTGGAGCTGCTCAGCTGTTCGCGAGCAGCTTCGCGACGGCCTCCTCGATGCGCGGCGTGAAGTCCCCGGCGCGCTCGCCCGGCCGCCCGCGCAGCGGCTCGCCGAAGGTCACGCTGATGCGCGGGCGCCCCTTCGACGGCCAGTTCTGCCGCGGGGGCATCGCCTCGTACGTGCCGCGCAGCGCCACCGGGACCACCGGCACGCCCGCCTCCAGCGCCAGGTACGCCGCGCCCTTCTTGAAGGGGCGCACCTCGCCCGTGTAGCTGCGCCCGCCCTCGGGGAAGATCACCAGGCTCCAGCCGTCGGCCAGCAGCTGCGAGGACGCGTTCGCGCCCCGGCCGCCGCGCCGCTCCAGCGGGAAGGTGCCGATCACCAGGCCCGACGGCGCCGAGCGCCACCACACGTCGAAGAAGTAGTCCGCCGCCGCGGCCACCGCCACGCGCCTGCGCCGCCGTGGGCCCAGGGCGTCCAGCAGCACCGGGGTGTCCAGGTGCGAGGAGTGGTTGGCCACGATCACCGCCGGGCCGCCGATGCCGTCCAGCAGTTCCACGCCCCGCACGTCGATGCGCAGCTCCGCCCGCATCAGCGGCGTCAGCAGGACGCGCTGCAGACCGGCGCGCACGGCCGACGCCGGCCGCGAGCGCACCCAGTCGTTGCGGTGCACCTTGCGCGAGCCGCCCGGCCCGTCCGGTGCGCCGGTGCCACCGCCGGCGGCGCGGCGCCCCCGCGCCAGCGGGAAGGCCCGCACCAGGCGGCGGGGGCCGTCCTCACCCATCAGCATCGTCATGCGGGGACCTCCTCGCGCACGGCTCCGGGCGCGTTCGGCGTTCGTGACGGGCGCACCCGAGCATCCTCCCACGGCGCGCCCGCCGCGCCCGCGGACGGCGCCGGGCGCGACGGGACCGGGCGCACGGGACCGCGGCGCTCAGGCGGTGCCGGCCAGCACCTGCTGCGGCACCCGCAGCCGCCGCGCCGGCGACGACGCCGCCCAGTCCGCCACCGGCCACCGGGAGGCGCGCGCCACCCGGAACAGCGACACGTCCGGCGAGACGGCCGTGGGGTTGCCCACGGCCTTCAGCAGCGGCACGTCCGGGTGGGAGTCGGCGTAGGCGTAGCTCGCGGACAGGTCCGCGCCGACGACCTCCGCGTACCGGCGCAGCCACGCCGCGCGCGACTCCCCGACCAGCGGCGGGGAGGTGAGGAACCCGGTGGCCCGCCGGCGCCCGTCCGGCCCGGTCTCCTCCTCCAGGTCCGTGCACACCACCTCGTCGAACAGCCCCGCCAGCGGGCGGGTCACCACGCGCGCGTCACCCGTCATGAGGATCGTGCGGTGCCCGGCGTCGCGGTGCGCCTGGATGCGGCGCAGCGCGTCGGAGGAGACCTGCTCCAGGAACCGGGGGGCGAACACGTCGTCCACGTGCGCCTCCAGCGCACCCAGGTCCACCCCGGCGTAGCCGCGGAACAGCGAGCGCAGGAAGCTGCCGCGGTCGCGGCGCTCGGCGGCGATCCAGCCCGGCAGGTGCCGCACCACGCGCGCGAACTCCGCCACCCGCGCCGACGCGTCCAGCTGCGACAGGCGCAGCGTCAGGTACGTGTCCACCACCGTGCCGGGCAGCAGGGTGCCCGCCAGGTCGAAGACCGCCAGCACCGGTGCCGCGCCCTCCGCGACCGGCTTCAGCTCCCGCGGGCCTCCGGTGGCCTCGGCGGCCTTGCGGCGCCGGCGGATCTCCTCGTACTTGCGCATCTGCCCGGTCACGCTGGGGCAGTGCGTGTCGCGCCAGTACGCCTGCCAGTCCACCACCGCGGTGTCGAAGCCCCACAGCTCGACGTCCTCCGGGTCCAGGGACCGGTGCAGCGCGAGCGTGTTGTCGTCCACGAAGCGCAGCTCCGCCTCGGTGTACGCCTTGTAGAGGTCCATGTACCGGCGGGCGAACTCCACCTGGCGGCGGGCGGCGTCCAGCTTCCGGGAGGCGCGGCGCACCCGCTCCGAGCGCGGGGCGAGCATCAGGGCGCGGTTGCCCACGCCGGTGAGCACCTCGCCGACGCGCACCTTGCGCTCCACCGCGTTCTGCCCCGGGAAGTCCCACGTCGGCATGACCTCGGGGGAGGAGTCGAACGGGTGCTCCACGAAGTAGTCGCGCACGTGCTCGTACAGCCCGCGGAACGTGATCGGGTTCCGGTTGCCGGAGGAGACGTGGTAGTACGCCGGCTGCGACAGCGGCGGCGGGGTCGCGGCGGCCTTGAGGATCGCGTTGACGACGTGGTCGATCGGCACGACGTCCAGCACCGAGTCCGGGGCGGCGGGGAACTCCGTCAGCTCGCCCTTGCCGTACGCCAGGATGATCGGCTCGGCCATCTTGAAGCCCTCGATCCAGCCCGGGTGCGGGTGGACCAGCGCCGACTCCACGATGCTCGGCCGCAGGATCGTCGTCGGCACCACCGGCGCCGCGACCTCCTCCACGAACCGCTCGCCCATCGCCTTGGTGAAGGTGTAGCAGTCCGTCCAGCCCAGGGTGCGGGCCCGCTCCTTGCCGGCGGCCTTCTGCTGCTCGGTCACCCACTCCACGCGGCGGCGCTCGGCGTCGGCGGCCACCGTCAGCGGCCCGGCGCGGCCGTGGTCGCGCTCCGCGGCGCGCAGGAAGGTGCGCAGCCGCGCGTCCAGGCGGGAGTCCTCCTCGATGCGCGCGGCCAGCCGCAGACCCGCCTCCAGCTCGGTGCGCCAGTCCACCTCGTGGTCCACGGCCCGCTCCGGCACCGCGCCGCGGCGCCGGCCGCCCACGTAGGCGGTGGACACGTGCACGTAGTGGGTGGGCGCCTCGGGCCGGGAGGCGGCCAGCACGCGCTCCACCAGCGACCTCGTGCCCAGCACGTTGGTGGTGAAGGCGTCCTGGATCAGCGGGTCGAAGGAGACGTCACCGGCGCAGTGCACCACCACGTCCAGGTCGCCGGGCAGCTCCGGCACCTGCGACAGGTCGCCCTCCAGGACGCCCACGCGCGTCTTCAGCAGGTCGTCGGGGTCGCCCGCCGCGGAGAAGATCCGCTTCTTCAGCAGCGAGCGCATCCGGTCCTCGCCGCTCTGGCCCGGCTTGGGGCGCACGAGCGCGACGACCGAGGCGCCGGGCACGTCGACGAGGATCCGCTGCAGCAGCGCCTCGCCGATGAAGCCGGTCACGCCGGTCAGGAGGAGGCGCTTGCCGTCGAGCTGGTCAGCCAATCGCACCGGGCGATCCTGCCACGACCCGGCGGTGCCCCCGGACGCGCGGCACCCGCCCGGCGTCGGTGGGCGCCCCCTCGGAAGAGGGGCGCACCCGGTGCTCAAGTCACGGAGGGTCGCACCGATACGTGGGAGGAGCAGCCGAACGGACGAGCTGCCGCAGCAGGGAGTGAGCATGGGGAGCGCCACCACCGCGCCGGGACCGCGCCGGGTCGCGGTGCGGCCCACGGGCCGGGAACGCACGTTCGGGGCGGACGAGCTCATCGTCTCCAAGACCGACACCCGCGGGGTCATCACCTACGCCAACGACGTCTTCTGCCGCGTCGGCGCCTACGAGCTGCACGAGGTGGTCGGGCAGCCGCACAACCTCATCCGCCACCCCGCCATGCCGCGCGCCGTCTTCAAGCTGCTGTGGGACACCGTCTCCTCCGGCCGGGAGCTGTTCGCCTACGTCAACAACCTGGCCGCCGACGGCGCGAACTACTGGGTGCTGGCGCACGTCACCCCCTCCTTCGGGCCCGGCGGGAAGATCGTCGGCTACCACTCCAACCGCCGCCGCCCCGCACGCGCGGGCGTGGAGGCGGTCCAGCCGCTGTACCGCGAGCTGCTGGCCGAGGAGTCCCGCGCGGGCTCCGGCCGCGCCGCCGCGGAGGCCGGGGCCGCCCTGCTGGGCCGGCACCTGGCCGAGCGCGGCGTCGACTACGACGAGTTCATCTGGTCCCTGATCCCCGAGGAGTCCTGACGTGCCGAGCGCCGCGAGGTCCCTCTTCGGCCGCCCCGCCCCCGCGGGGCAGGGGGAGCTGGAGCTGCACCGGGCCTTCACCGCCCACGTCGCCGAGGTGTGCGAGGCGATCGCGGCCGGCGACTTCGAGCGTCGCGTCGGCGGCGTCCCCGGCGTCGAGGCCGTCCCCGAGCTGCTCGCCGCGCAGCACAGCGTCAACCGCGCCATCGACGCCTCCGACGCGTTCGTGCGCGAGGCGGGCGCCGCCCTGACGGCGGCTGCCGGCGGCCGGCACCACCGCCGCTACCTGCTGGCCGGCCTGCGGGGCGGCTTCCGCCAGGTCGCCGGGCGCATCGACGAGGCCCGCGGCCGCATGAAGGACGCCGCCGACAGCGTCACGGCGACCCACGAGAACCGCCTGGTCCTGGCCGACACGTTCGAGGCCGACGTCCTCGGCGTCGCCGAGCAGGTGGCGACCGCGTCCACCGAGCTGAGCGCCTCGGCGCAGGGCCTGTCCTCGGCAGCCTCGGCCGCCAGCGCGGAGGCCGACCAGGCGTCGGTGACGATGCAGGCGCTCACCCGGGCGTCGGAGGAGATCCAGCAGGTCGTCTCCGTCATCAACAGCATCGCCGGGCAGACCCGGCTGCTGGCCCTGAACGCGACCATCGAGTCCGCCCGCGCCGGCGAGGCGGGCCGCGGCTTCGCCGTGGTCGCCGCGGAGGTCAAGGAGCTCGCCGACCAGACCGGCCGCGCGACCGAGGAGGTCTCCGCGCAGGTCGCCAGCATCCGCGCCCAGGCGCAGGGCGCGGTGCAGGCCATCACCGGCATCAGCGCCACCGTCGCGGAGATGAACGGCCTCGTGGACGGCGTGCGCGCGGCCGTGGACGGCGGCGGCAGCTGGGGCGGGGCGCAGGACGTCACGGGCCTGTCCCGCCTGGCCGAGGAGCTGCGCGTCAAGATCGACGCCTTCCTCACCGCCCTGCGCGCCTGACCCCCTTCACCCTCGATCACCGCGGGATCGGGGGTGAGCGGGTGGGGGAGGGGAGCGGTGGGCGCGGCGAGGTGACACGGGGCTCACCCGCGGTGATGATCGGGCGGCAACCACCCGGACGTCCCGCGAGGAGGCGGTCGTGTCCACCGCTGTGCCCACCCCGAACGACAGCGGCACCCGCCGCCGGCCCACCGCCCGCTCGGTCGCCGTCTGGAGCTTCGTCGCCCTCGTCGGCGCGGTCGCCTGGACGGTCCTGGCGCTGGCGCGCGGGGAGTCCGTCAACGCGCTGTGGATCCTGTTCGCCGCGCTCGCCTCCTACGCGATCGCGTACCGCTTCTACGCGCGGTTCATCACCTACCGCGTCCTGCGCGCCGACGACTCGCGCGCCACGCCCGCCGAGCGCCTGCACAACGGCGTCGACTACGAGGTCACCGACCGGCGGGTGCTGTTCGGGCACCACTTCGCCGCCATCGCCGGTGCCGGGCCCCTGGTCGGGCCGGTGCTCGCCGCGCAGATGGGGTACCTGCCCGGGACGATCTGGATCGTCGTGGGCGTCATCTTCGCCGGTGCCGTGCAGGACCTGACGGTGCTGTTCTTCTCGATGCGCCGCGACGGCAAGAGCCTGGGGCAGATGGTGCGCGAGGAGATCGGCCCCGTCGGTGGCGCGGCCGCGCTCGTGGCCGTGTTCGCCATCATGATCATCATCCTGGCGGTGCTGGCGCTCATCGTCGTCAACGCCCTGGCAGAGTCCCCGTGGGGCGTGTTCTCCATCGCCCTGACGATCCCCATCGCCCTGTTCATGGGCGTGTACCTGCGCTACCTGCGGCCCGGACGGGTGCTGGAGGCCACCGGCATCGGCGTGGTGCTGCTGCTGGCCGCCATCGTCGGCGGCGGCTACGTCGAGCAGCTGGGGATCTCCGACAGCCTGACGCTGTCGAAGGAGACGCTCGTGCTGGCGCTCGTGGTGTACGGGTTCGTCGCCTCGGTGCTGCCGGTGTGGCTGCTGCTGACCCCGCGCGACTACCTGTCGACGTTCATGAAGGTCGGCGTCATCGTGCTGCTGGCCGTCAGCCTGCTCATCGCCCGCCCCGTCCTGGCCAACGACGCGGTGACCACCTTCGCCCGCGAGGGGAACGGGCCGGTGTTCGCCGGCTCGCTGTTCCCGTTCGTGTTCATCACCATCGCCTGCGGCGCCCTGTCCGGTTTCCACGCGCTCATCGCCTCCGGCACGACGCCGAAGATGATCGCCAAGGAGCGCCAGGTCCGCCTCATCGGCTACGGCGGCATGCTCATGGAGAGCTTCGTCGCCATCAGCGCCCTCATCGCCGCCTCCGTCATCGACCAGGGCGTCTACTTCGCGATGAACTCCCCGGCGGGCGCGACCGGTGGCACCGCCGAGTCCGCCTCGCAGTTCCTCGCCGGCATCGGCATCACCACCCCGCCGGAGACGCTGACCGCGACCGCGCAGGCGGTGGAGGAGGACATCGTCTCGCGCACCGGCGGGGCGCCGACCCTCGCGCTGGGCATCTCGCAGATCTTCCAGTCCGCGTTCGGCGGCGGGCTGCAGGCGTTCTGGTACCACTTCGCGATCATGTTCGAGGCGCTGTTCATCCTCACCGCCGTCGACGCCGGCACCCGCGTGGGCCGGTTCATGCTGCAGGACACGATCGGCAACGTGTGGAAGCGGTTCGGCGACCTGTCGTGGCGGCCGGGCAACCTCATCGCCAGCGCCGTCGTCGTCGGCGCCTGGGGGTACTTCCTCTACGCGGGGGTCACCGACCCCCTGGGCGGCATCAACCAGCTGTTCCCGCTGTTCGGCATCGCCAACCAGCTGCTCGCCGCGATCGCGCTGACGCTGGTGACGACGCTGCTCGTCAAGCACGGCCGCGTCCGCTACGCGTGGGTGGCGGCGGTGCCGCTCGCCTGGGACCTGGTGGTGACGATGACGGCGAGCTGGCAGAAGGTGTTCTCGGACAACCCGGCCATCGGCTACTTCGCCCAGGCCGACGCCTACCGCGCGGCCCTCGACGCCGGACGGCTCCTCGGCGCCGCCCAGGACGCCGGGCAGATGCAGCAGGTCGTCACGAACTCCACCGTCAACGGCGTCCTGCAGGCGGTGTTCGCGCTGCTGGTGATCGTCGTGGCCGTCAACGCCGCCGTCGTCGTGGCCCGAGCCCTGCGCGCCGGTTCCCTGCCCACCACCGAGGTGCCGGCGGTGCCGTCCCGGCTGCGCGAGCCCGCGGGGCTGTTCCCGACCGCGGAGGAGCAGCGGGAGGCCGCCGGCCGCGAGGAGGTCCTGCGGTGAGGCGCCTGGTGCAGGAGCTGCGCTGGTACCTGCGGGAGGTGGACGGCCGTTCCCGCTGGGAGCGGTACCTCGCCGAGTGCGCCGCCCACGGGCACCCGCCGCTGACGCGGCGGGAGTTCGAGCGGCGCCGCGCCGACGCCCGCGCCGGCGCGGTCTCCTCCCGCTGCTGCTGAGGGCGCTGGGAGACTGCCGGCGTGGTCGACATGGGGCACGAGGAGTTCGAGGACGCCGTGGCCGACGCCCTCGACGGGATCCCCGCCGAGCTGGCGCGGGCGATGGACAACGTCGTCGTCCTCGTCGAGGACGACCCGCCGGAGGGGTTCGGGTCCGACCTGCTGGGCCTGTACGAGGGCACCCCGCTCACCGAGCGCGGCACCTGGTGGGCGGCCGGTGCGCTGCCGGACCGCATCACGGTGTTCCGCCGCCCGACGCTGGCGGTCTGCCGGGACCGGGAGCACGTCGTGGAGGAGGTGCGGGTGACCGTCGTGCACGAGGTCGCCCACCACTTCGGCATCGACGACGCGCGCCTGCACGAGCTCGGCTGGGCCTGACCGCCTGCTCCACCCCCCCGCCCCACCCTCGGTGATCTTGCGCGGTCGAGTGCGCAAGCGTGCAAGATCATCGAGGTGTCCGGGGCTCGGGGTCAGCCGGGGGTGCCGGCCGTGGCGTCGGCCGTGGCGTCGGCGAGGGACGTCAAGCGGGCGCCGGCCGCGCGAGCCAGCCCGCGCAGCACGTCGCGCTGCGAGCTCGTCAGGGTGCGCGGGCGCCGGTCCAGCACGCAGACCGTGCCCAGCACCCGGCCCGCGGCGTCGGTGACGGGCGCCCCGGCGTAGAAGCGCACCGGGTCCCCGCCGACCACGTACCCCAGGTCGCGGAAGCGGGCGTCCACCGACACGTCGGGGACCTCGACGACGTCGCCGCCGACGGCGTGGTGGCACACGCCCTGCTCGCGCGGCAGCCGGTGCGGGCCGACCCCCACGGCGGCCGGCACGTGCTGGTCCTCGTGGCCGACGAGCGTGACCATGGCCACGGGGGTGCCGGTGGCGCGCGCGGCGACCGCGGTGAGCTCCTGCAGCACCGGGTCGCCGGTGCCGGCGGCGAGCGCGTGGCGCTCCGCGGAGCGGGCCCGCACGACCTCCACCTCCGGGGCGGCCGGTGCGTGCGCGGCCGGGGCGGGCGCGAAGTCCAGCGCCGCGACCTCATCGGCCGGCACCGGGCGGCTGAAGTGGTAGCCCTGCAGCAGGTCGTAGCCGAGCTCGGTGAGCAGCCGCCGCGTCGCCTCGTCCTCCACGCCCTCGCCGACGACCTCCAGGTCCAGGTGGTGCGCCAGCTCCAGCACGGCCCGCACGATGGCCTCGTCGCCGCCGCCGCGCAGGGCGCCGGCCACGAAGCGGCGGTCCACCTTCAGCTCGTCGAGGGGCAGGTCCTGCAGCATCGCCAGGCTGGTGTAGCCGGTGCCGAAGTCGTCCAGGGCGATGCGCACGCCCAGCGCCCGCAGCTCCGCCAGCGCCGCGGCGGCGCGGCGCGGCTGGGTGGTGACGGCGGACTCGGTGACCTCCAGCACGAGCAGGTCCGCGGGCACGCCGCTGCGCCGCAGGTGGGTGAGCACCTGCCCCACGAGGCCGTCGTGGGCGACGAGCCGGGCGGAGAGGTTCACCGACACCCGCAGCGGCCTGCCGGAGCGCCACCAGGCGGCGGCCTGGTCCAGGGCCTCGCCCAGCACCCAGTCCGTCAGGGCGACGATCACCGAGGTCCGCTCGGCCTCCGGCAGGAACGCCCCCGGCGGCAGCAGCCCGCGGGTGGGGTGCTGCCAGCGCACCAGCGCCTCCACGCCCCGCACCCGGCGGCTGTGCGCCTCGACCAGCGGCTGGTAGTGCAGCCGCAGCTGCCCCTCGGCCACCGCCGTGCGCAGCTGCGCGTGCAGCTGGACGCCGTCCGCGGTGCGCTCGTCCATCGCCGGCTCCCACGTCAGCGCGGGCCGGTCGGCGCGGCGGGCCGCGTGCAGGGCGGTGTCGGCGCGCTGCATCAGGGTGCCCAGGTCCGTGCCGTGCACGGGGGCGAGGACCACGCCGACGGTGACGTCCACGTCCACCCGGACCCCGGCCACCTCGAAGGGGCCGGTGTCGTGCGCGGCGACGGCGTCGGCGAGCCGGTCGGTCAGCTCCGCGACCGAGCAGCCGCGCAGGGGCTGCGGCAGCCGGGGCAGCCACAGCGCGAAGTCGTCGCCCCCCAGCCGCGCGACGTGCCCGTGCCGCCCCGTCGCGCGCCGGTACGCGTGGGCCACCTGCCGCAGCAGGTCGTCGCCGCCCTCGCGGCCCAGGGCCTGGTTCAGCTCGCCGAAGCGGTCCAGGTCCAGCAGCAGCAGCGCACCGGGGGAGCCCTCGTCGACCCCGGCGAGGTCGCGGGTCGCGACCTGCGTCAGGCCGGCCTCGTTGAGCAGCCCGGTGAGGGCGTCGGTGGTCGCCGCCTCGCGGGCGCGGCGGGTCAGGGCGGCGACGACGGCCCCCGTGGAGGCGGCCGTGGTGGCGAGCAGGACGGTCTGCAGCAGCGCCGAGGCCACCGGTCCCACGGACGCCAGCGCCGCGCCGGACGCGGCCAGCGCCGCCGCGGCGTGCAGCACGGCCCGCACGGGCGGCAGGAACAGCGCCGCGTACACCACGACCCACCCGGCGAAGACGGCGACGGCGGTGCTGGCCGGGCCGCCGCCGACGGCGCGCACCGACAGCGCGACGATCACGGTCCCGCCCAGGACGAGCAGCCGCTCGGGCAGCACCGGCAGGCGCCGCGCGCGGCCGAGGACCGCGGACACCGCCGTGGCGAGCACGCCCAGCGCTGCGGTCGTGGGCCGGTCCACGGCCGCCCACACGGGCCAGGCGGCCACGAGCAGCAGCAGGGCTCCGCCCGAGCCGTAGAACACGGCGAGCGCCACCCGGTTGCTGGTCAACGGCGGGGTCCCCTCGATCGGCGTCGGCGCCCGCGCGCACCGGTGCGCGCGGCGGCTCCTCCACTGCTCGAAGGGTGCGCGGGGTGCATCGGCGCGCAGCCGGTGCCGCTTGAGGGGGTGGACCCCGTGCGGCGCACCGGCGGGGTCAGCGCACGGTGGCCGGGTTCGCGGTGGCCGGGTTCGCGGTGGCCGGCAGCCGCACCTGCCCGGCGCTGACCGGCCGGGCGTACAGGTACCCCTGCGCCAGCCCGCAGTTCAGCGCGCGCAGCGCGCCGGCCTGCTGCTCGGTCTCCACGCCCTCGGCGATGACGTCCAGGCCGAGGCTGCGGGCGAGCTCCACGATGCTCGCCACCAGCGTGGTCGCGGAGCCGCCGCCGCTGAGGTCGCCGACGAAGGAGCGGTCGATCTTGACGATGTCCACGGGCAGCCGCCGCAGGTAGGACAGGCTGGAGTAGCCGGTGCCGAAGTCGTCGATGGCGATGCGAGCCCCCAGCTCGCGCAGCCTCTCCAGCCGTGCCGCGGTGCCGATGAAGTCGCCCACCAGCAGGCTCTCGGTGATCTCCAGGGTGAGCTGGCGCGCCGGCAGGCCGGAGTCGCGCAGGGCACCGGCGACCACGTCGACGACCTCGTCGCCGGCCAGCTGCACCGCGGACAGGTTCACGCCGATCGTCACCGGGCGCCCCTGCTCGCGCGACCACCGCGCGGCCTGCAGCACGGCGGTGCGCAGCACCCACGTGCCGATCGCGACGATGTGCCCGCTGCTCTCGGCCAGCGGCACGAACTCCAGGGGCGGGACGAGCCCGCGCCGGGGGTGGCGCCAGCGCAGCAGGGCCTCGAACCCCTCCGTGGCGCCGCCGTCGAGCTCCACCGTGGCCTGGTAGTGCACCTCCAGCTCGCCGCGCTCGACCACGCCGGCGAGGTCCTCCAGCAGCAGGGCGCGGTCGGTGGCCGCCTGCCCCATCGCCTCGGCGTAGGTGACGGCGCGGTCCCCGCCGGCGGCCTTGGCCTGCTGCACGGCCAGCTCGGCGTTGCGCAGGAGCTGCTCACCGCCCCCCGCGGCGCCCTGCGCCGCGTCGAGGGTGGCGCTGTCGGCGACGCCGCCGCTGGCCTGCACGGTGAGCTCCTGCCCGTCCACGGCCAGCGGCTCGCGCACGAGGGCCAGGAACCGCGCGGCGGCGCGGGTGGCGTTCTCGCCGCCGGCGCCGTCCAGCACGACGGCGAACTCGTCGCCGTCCAGGCGGCCCACCCGGTCGCCGGCCCGCGCGCCGCCGCGCAGCCGCTGGGCGACGGCGCGCAGCACCTCGTCGCCGACGGCGCTGCCGCGCAGGTCGTTGACGGCCTTGAAGCCGTCCAGGTCCAGCAGCACCACGGCGGTCCCGCGACCGTCGGCGAGGGAACGCTCGAGGACCTCGCCGAGCTGGGTGCGGTTGGCGACGCCGGTGAGGGTGTCGTGCAGGCTCTGCTGCTCGTTGAGGCGCCAGGAGGCCAGGTGGGCGCAGCTGGCGGCGAGGATGAACCCGGCGTGCAGGGCCGTCCAGCCCCACGGGTTCGACATCCCGTCGTGGTGGTCGTACACGCTGTGCGGCAGGAAGGTGCCCAGGACGCCGTGGTGCAGCACCACGATGCCCAGGCCGACGCCGAACGGCACCCAGTCCTGGTAGAGCGCCGCGACGCCGACCATGACGAAGAAGTGGAAGTGCGACTCGATCAGGCCGCCGGTGAGGTCCACCAGCACCGCGGAGGCCGCGAACAGGCTGGTGGTGGCCGCGGCGGAGCTGGCCGCGCGCCCCCACCGCCGCGGCAGCGCGGCGGCCAGGGGGGCCAGCACGAGGACCACCAGGGGCAGCACGTGCGGCAGGGGGTGACCCAGCAGCAGCCCCAGCGGCAGCAGCACCAGCGCCTGCGCCGCGGCGAGGACGAGGACGGCGCGGTGCCGGCTCCGCCACACCTCGTCGGGCAGGCGCCGCCCCTCGGGCAGCAGCGCACCCACCACTGTCCGCAGCGGTCGCCGCGCGGTCGCCGTCCCCGTCACGGTCCCGTGCATCGGCCGCCGGGCGCCCGCCCCTGAGGGGGCGTACCCCGTCCGGCGGAATCGCCCGGCCGCGCGCGCCGTTGTGGAGCGGGTGATCGTCGACCTCCTGAGCTTCGAACTGGCCCGCACGGCGTTCGACGAGCGCCGCTTCACCGACGCGGTCGCCGCGCTGGAACCGTTGCTGGAGCGCAACCCCGAAGACCGCGCCCTGCGTGAGCTCCTGGCACGTTCCTACTTCGGCGCGGCGATGCTCGGCAAGGCGGAGGAGCAGGCCCGCGACCTGGTGCGCCGCGCCCCCGCCGACGGGTACGCGCACCTGCTGCTGGCGCGCAGCCTGGAGCGCCAGAGCCGCACCGCCGAGGCGCGCGGGCACCGGGTGATGGCCCACGTCCTCGGCGCCGACGGCTGATCCGGCGGTCGACCCGGCGGTCCCCGCACCGCCCGGGTCCTCAGACCAGGGGCACCAGGTCGCCCACGGAGTCCACGACCCGGTGCGGGCGGAACGGGTAGCGCTCCACCTGCTCGGCGCGCGTGGAGCCCGTCAGCACCAGGAAGGTGCGCAGGCCCGCCTCGATGCCGGCGACGACGTCGGTGTCCATGCGGTCGCCGACCATCGCCGTCGTCTCCGAGTGCGCGGCGATCCGGTTCATCGCGGAGCGGAACATCATCGGGTTCGGCTTGCCGACGAAGTAGGGCTCGGCGCGGGTGGCCCGCGTGATGAGCGCGGCCACCGAGCCCGTCGCCGGCAGCGGCCCCTCCGCGGAGGGACCGGTGGCGTCGGGGTTGGTGGCGATGAACCGCGCCCCGCCCTCGATGAGCCGGATCGCCCGCGTGATCGCCTCGAAGGAGTACGTGCGCGTCTCGCCGAGCACCACGTAGTCCGGGGAGGTGTCGGTGAGGATGAACCCCGCCTCGTGCAGGGCCGTGGTCAGGCCGGACTCGCCGATGACGTACGCGGAGCCGCGCGGCATCTGCCGGGCCAGGAAGTCCGCGGTGGCCATCGCCGAGGTCCAGATGGCCTCCTCGGGCACGGTGATGCCGCTGCGCGCCAGCCGGGCCGCCAGGTCGCGCGGGGTGAAGATCGAGTTGTTCGTCAGCACCAGGAACCGCCGGCCGGTGTCGGTCAGGCGCTGCAGGAACTCCGCAGCACCGGGCAGGGCGCGCTCCTCGTGGACGAGCACCCCGTCCATGTCGGTCAGCCAGCACTCGATGCCGTCGTCACCGCCGTTCCCGCCGGCGGCCACGTCCTCGTCCACGTCGTCGCTCACGCCGATCCTCCTCCGCGTCCCGCGCCGGGTCAGTCGTCCAGGCCGGCCAGCACGGCCGCCGTCCCCGACAGTCCCAGCCGCGTGGCGCCCGCGTCGAGCATCGCCAGCGCGCTCGCCGTGTCGCGGATGCCGCCGCTGGCCTTCACGCCCAGGCGCCCGCCGACGGTTGCGGCCATGACCTCCACGGCGTGCGCGGTGGCGCCGCCGGTGGCGTGGAAGCCGGTGGAGGTCTTCACGAAGTCGGCGCCGGCGGCCTCCGCGGCGCGGCACACCTCGACGAGGACGTCGTCGGGCAGCGCGGCGGACTCCACGATGACCTTCAGCACGCCGGGGGCGGGCACGGCCGCCCGCACGGCGGCGACGTCGGCGCGCACCGCGTCGAACTCCCCGGCGAGCGCGGCGCCCACGTCGATGACCACGTCGACCTCGTGGGCGCCGTCGCGCACGGCGGCCTCCGCCTCGGCGGCCTTGACCGAGCTGAGGTGCTTGCCGGAGGGGAAGCCGCACACGGTGGCGACGACGAGGCCCTCGACGGCCTCGCCGCGGGCGACGCTGAGCATCGAGGGGGAGACGCAGATCGCGAGGACCCCCAGTTCGCGGGCGTCGGCGCACAGCGCGAGGACGTCGGCGGCGGTGGCCTCGGGCTTGAGGAGCGTGTGGTCGACGAGGCGGGCGACGTCGTGCCGGGTACGGCCGGCGGGGGTGCTGGTGGTCACGGTGGCGAGTCTGCCACCGGCGGGTGCCGTGCCGCCGCCCGCGCCGGGTCAGCGGGCGGCGGCCTCGGTGCCGGTGCTGCGCGAGCACAGCTCGGGCGCGACGGCGAGGCGGTCGCGCCCGCTCGTCTTGGCGGCGTACAGGGCCTCGTCGGCGCGGGCGAGCGCCGCTGCCGGTCCCTCGGTGCCGTCCCAGCGGGCCACGCCGACGGAGCAGGTCTGCCCGTGCGGGACGACCGCGCGCAGGGCGTCCACGCGCCGCAGGGCGTCCTCCTCGTCGGTCGAGGCGAGCAGGACGGCGAACTCCTCCCCGCCCCAGCGGGCGAGGAACCCCCTCCCGGCCAGGGAGTCGCTCCAGGCGGCGGTGGCGGCCTTGAGCAGCTCGTCGCCGGCCTGGTGCCCGC
>NZ_JALBVB010000059.1:0-56483 GCF_022669155.1 Kineococcus sp. TRM81007
GGAGGTGATCAGCTTGACCACGTCGCCGATCTCGCGGGAGGACGCGCTCAGGCGCTCCAGGATCGCGGAGGCCTCCGAGGCGGAGGCCACCGCGGCGGAGGCGACCTGGGAGGCCTCGGCGGTGGAGGAGGCGATCTCGCGGATCGCGGCGGTCATCTCCTCACCGGCGGCGGCCACGGTGCCGATCGAGGTGGAGATCTCCTCGGTGGCCGCGGAGACGACCTGCGACTGGCTGGAGGACTGCACCGCCCCGGCCGAGAGGCCGTCGGCCACCGTGCTCAGCTCCTCGCTGGAGGCGGCCAGTGTCTGCGCCGAGGCGGTGATGCGGCGCACGGTGCCGGTCAGGTTCTCCATCGTGGTGTCCACTGCGCCGGCCAGCCGGCCGACCTCGTCGGTGTTGACGTAGTCCACCCGCTGGTCCAGGCGGCCGGTGGCCAGGCCCTGCACCACGGTGAGCGTCTTGGCCAGCGGACGCGCGATCGAGCGCGAGACGGCCACGGCCACCACCACGGCCACGGCGACCGCGAGGGCGCCGATCGTCAGCAGCAGCGTCACCGCGGCGTGGAAGTCGCTGTCGCTCTTCTCGGCGAGCTCCACGGCGGCCCGGGTCTCCGTCTGGCTGATCGCGTCCAGCTGGCCGGTGATCTGCTGGCTCAGGGGGGTGACCTCGGCGTCGCGGACCGCGATGTACGTCTGCGTGTCGTTGGCCTCGGCTGCGGTGACCAACCCCTCACGCACCGTGCGGTACTGCGCCAGCAGGTCCTCGACCACGCCGTGGTCCTCGGCGGTGGCCGCCGGGGAGGTGGCCAGGTAGGCCTGCCACGCCTGGTCGTAGGCCTCGTCGTCGCCGGCCATGATCTCCAGCTGCTCGGTGGTCTTCTCCGGCGTGGGAGCCAGCGCGGCGCTGGTGACGGACAGGCGCATCCGCAGGAAGGCGGCCTTGACCTCGCCCACGGTCTGCACCGACGCCATCCCCCTGGTCGAGATCGCATCCGTGTTCGCCTGCGAGCTGTCCAGGCGGCTGATGCCCACGCCGACCACGACGGCCAGCAGCAGGCAGACGACGCCGAACCCGGCGAACAGCTTGGAGGCCACGTTCAGGCCGCGAAGTCGAGTGAGCACACCACCTCATCGGCACCCCCAGCAAGGTGCTTGAGCGCACCACTCCTCCTGCCTGCCCCCGGCTCGGGCTTCACGGCCCCGGGGTCGGAGATCACCGCTCCAGAACCGGGCGTGCTGCGTGTGGACGGGCCGCCACGGCCAGCTCCACCCCCGATCGCGACCGGCAGCAGCCGGGACCACGCTCGTGCTCTGCGAAGCGCGAGCCTGCACCGGCCCGCCGAGTGCCTCGGCAGCTCACGCCGCCTCGCCAACGGTCGTTCCCGAGACGGCCGACCGCTCGGCACCAGCGCCCTGAGCGGTCGGGGGTCGGGGCATCCGGTTGAGCACTCACCCTGACGGGCGCTGCGGCAGCGACCCCGGCGGGCCGATGACCACAGCGCGGGGACGTCCACCGGTGCGGCCGGTGCCCCGCGGGGTGGACGGGCCGGCAGGCACCGCCCGGTGAGGTGGTGAGGTCCATGGCGGCTGGAGGAGACCGGCTGCGCACGCGGCGGTGGTCACGACCCGCACAGCTCGTGGAGCAGACGCGGTGGCTGTTCTTCCTGCTCGCGCTGCTGTCGGCGGCGCTGACGTTCCCGGCCTACGCGCGCAGCGCCGAGCCGGTCACCGCGCTGCTGGTCGCGGCGGCCACCGGGCTCCTGGCGCTCGCGTGGACGCACCGCTACGTCACCCGCCGCGCAGCGCTCGCCACCGACCTGGCCGAGGCGCTCCTCGTCGGCGCGACCGTCGCCCTGACCGCACCGCCCACGATGGTCCTCGGCGTCGCCTTCCCCGGCCTGTGGTTCCGCGCCGTCTACGGCAGCTCCCGGCGGGCGGTGCTGCACTGCACGCTGCTGGTCGCCGGCATGGTCGGCGGCCTGGCGCTGTGGGGTGCCGTCCCCGGCCACGACGGGCCCAGCAGGGGGGCGGAACTGCTCGGGTGCGTGCCGCTGATGTACGCGACCATGGCCGGTGCCCGGCACCTCTCGAACGCCCTGTTCGCCCGCGAGCAGGCCCAGCGGCGCGACGCGGCGCTGGCGGAGTTCGGCCGGGGCCTGCTCGGCGCCCTCGAACGCGAGGAGGTCGTCGCCGCTGCCACCCGCACCGCGGAGGCCGTGTGCGCGGCGACCCCCGGGCTGGTCAGCGTCCTGGTCCTCGACGGGCCCGACGGCACCCACGTCGTGCACGCCGCCGGCGCCTGGCGCGGACCGCTGCCGCAGGTGCTGACCGGTGGACGCCGCGCGCCTGGACGCCTTCACGGCCGGCGCCTGCCGGTGGGTCGCCGTCCCGCACCCCGCGCTCGCGGGTGGCTGGGTGCTGGCCGGAGCTCCCGACCGCGTCACCGCCGAGGGCGTCTCCGCGCTGCGCTCGATCCTGAACCAGTCGTCGCTGGCGCTGCGCAACCTCGACGCGCACCGCGCCCTCGCCGAGCAGGCCCGCACCGACGCCCTCACCGGCCTCGCCAACCGCGCCGCCTTCACCGAGGCCCTGGAGCGGGCGGCGGCCGACCCCGCCACCCGGTTCAGCGTCGTGTTCGTCGACCTCGACGACTTCAAGGTCGTCAACGACGGGCACGGCCACGCCGCCGGGGACGAGCTGCTGCGCTGCGTCGCACACCGCCTGCGGCAGGTGGTGCGCGAGGAGGACCTGTGCGCGCGCCTGGGCGGCGACGAGTTCGCGGTGCTCGTGCGGGGCCTGACCGGCACGGCCGCCACCGACCTGGCCGGGCGGCTCGTGGAGTCCGCGGTGCTGCCCGTGGACGTGCCGGGCGGGCGGGTGCGCGTCGGCGCCAGCGTGGGGGTGGCCCACCGCTCCCCCGGGGAGGACGCCGAGCAGGTCGTGCAGCACGCCGACGTCGCCATGTACGCGGCGAAGGCGGCCGGGAAGAACCGCGTCCGGGTCTTCGCCGCCTGACCCCCACCCCTCTCACCCCTCCCCGCCCCCTCCCCGCGGTGATCAGGGAAGTGGCACCACGCACGATCACGGTGGTCGAGGAAGTGGCAACTTCCTCGACCACCGCGGGAGGGGGGACGCTCGGGAGGGAGGGGCGGGAGGGTCAGGACTCCGGCTGCTGCTGGGACTCCGGCTGCTGCGCCCACCACGCCAGCAGCTCCTCGCGGGCCACCTCCTCGCCCAGCGGGCCGCGCTCCATCCGCAGCGACAGCAGGTGCTGGTACGCCCGCCCCACCGTGCGCGAGGGGCCGATGCCCAGCAGCTCCATGATCGCCGTGCCGTCCAGGTCGGGCCGGACCGCGTCCAGCTCCTCCTGCTCCCGCAGCCGCGCGATGCGCGCCTCCAGGTCGTCGTACGCGGCGGCCAGCCGGTTCGCCTTGCGCTGGTTGCGGGTCGTGCAGTCGCTGCGGGTCAGCTTGTGCAGGCGCGGCAGCAGCGGGCCCGCGTCGGTGACGTAGCGGCGCACCGCCGAGTCCGTCCACTCCCCGTCGCCGTAGCCGTGGAAGCGCAGGTGCAGCTCCGTCAGCCGCGCCACCGCCTTCACGGTGTCGTTGTCGAAGCGCAGCGCCTTCAGCCGCTTCGCGACCATCTTCGCGCCCACCACCTCGTGGTGGTGGAAGCTCACCCCGCCGCCCTCCTCGAACCGGCGCGTGCGCGGCTTGCCCACGTCGTGCAGCAGCGCCGCCAGCCGCAGCAGCAGGTCCGGGCCCGGCACGTCACCGTCCGGGCCGTCCTCCCGGTCGATCGCCTGCTGCAGCACCGTCAGCGAGTGCTCGTACACGTCCTTGTGGCGGTGGTGCTCGTCGATCTCCAGGCGCAGCGCCGGCAGCTCCGGCAGCACGTGGTCGGCCAGGCCCGTGTCCACCAGCAGCCGCAACCCCGCCAGCGGGTCGGCTGCCACCAGCAGCTTCTCCAGCTCCGTGCGCACCCGCTCCGCGGAGACGATGGTGATGCGGCCGGACATCGCCGTCATCGCCTCCAGCACGTCCGGGGCCACCCGCAGCCGCAGCTGCGCGGCGAAGCGCGCCGCCCGCATCATCCGCAGCGGGTCGTCCGAGAAGGACTGCTCGGCCGTGACGGGGGTGCGCAGCACGCCCGCCGCCAGGTCCGTCAGCCCGTCGTGCGGGTCCGCGAAGTCCAGCGACGGCAACCGCAGCGCCATCGCGTTCACCGTGAAGTCGCGCCGCGACAGGTCGCCCACGAGGTCGTCGCCGTAGGAGACCTCCGGCTTGCGGGAGTCCGGGTCGTAGCTCTCCGAGCGGTACGTCGTCACCTCCACCACGACGTCCACGCCGCCGGAGCGCTTGCGCGCGCCGATCGTGCCGAACTCGCGGCCCACCTCCCAGTGCGCGTCGCCCCAGCGCTTGAGGATCGCCACCGTGTCGTCGGGGCGCGCGTCCGTGGTGAAGTCCAGGTCCGCCGAGCGCCGGCCCAGGAACGCGTCGCGCACCGGGCCGCCCACCAGGGACAGCTCGTGACCGGCCTGCTCGAAGCGGCGGCCGAGGTCCACCAGCACCGGCATCACCGGTTCCAGGGCGCGCACCGCGCGGGCGCGCGCCTCGTCCAGCGCGCGCTCCAGGGCGGCGTCGGGTCCTGCGGGTCCAGCGGGAGGGAGCACGGGGTCCAAGGGTGCCAGAGCCGGGCGGCGCGCTGGATACAGTGAGGCGATGGTCAGACCTGCCCGGGAGCCGCGCCGCCGGCTGCCCACCGTGCAGGAGACCTCCTCCGGCGGGCTCGTCGTCGACGTCAGCACCGGTGAGCCGCGCGCCGCCGTCATCTGCCGCCTCAACCGCGCCGGGCGCCTGGAGTGGTGCCTGCCCAAGGGCCACCCGGAGGGCGCCGAGACCCTCGAGGAGGCCGCGGTGCGCGAGATCGAGGAGGAGACCGGCATCCGCGGCGTCGTCGTGGAGACCCTCGGCAGCATCGACTACTGGTTCTCCGCGGACGGCCGGCGCATCCACAAGACCGTGCACCTGTTCCTGCTCAAGGCCGTCGGGGGGCGCCTGACCGTCGAGAACGACCCCGACGCGGAGGCGGTGGACGTGGCGTGGGTGCCGTTCCGCGAGCTCGACGAGCGCCTCGCGTTCCCCAACGAGCGCCGCGCGGTGGAGGCCGCCACCCAGCGCCTCGGCGAACTGGCGTGAGCGGCCGCGACGCCCCCCACGGCCCCGGCCGACGCGCGGTGCTGGCCGGGCTGGCGGGCGCGGCCGCGCTCGCCGGCGCACCCGCACCGGCGGCCGCCACCACCACCCCCTCCCCGGCGGGTGCGGACGACGCCCTGCCGCTGCACGTCGCCGTCGTGGACGTCACCCCCACCACGTACGCCGCGGACGACCCCGCCCGTTCCCTGATCGCGGTGCGCGCCCGGGTGCGCAACGACGGCGGCGAGGCGCTGGAGGGCCTGCGCGCCCGGCTCGTGGCCCAGCGCTCCCCCGTCGTGGCGCGCTCCTCCCTGGACCGGTGGGAGTCCGCCGACGCCGACTCCTCCCTGGGCCGCGCCGTCGTCTCCTCCGACGACGCGGACGTGACCGCCGGCGGGCTGCGGCCCGGCGAGGAGGCGGAGGTCCTGCTGACCCTGGAGGCGTCCGAGCTCGGCGGCGGCGAGGGCGCCCACCCGGCTGCCGTGGAGGTCGTCACCGGCGACGGGGAACGGGCCGGGCTGGCCCGCACCTTCCTCGTCTCCACCCCGGCGGGGGTGCGCACCACGCTGCTGACGCTGCTGCTGCCGCTGGTGGCGGGCCGCGTGCGCGAGGCCGACGGGCTCGCCGAGGAGGTCGCCGGCCGGCTGGGGCGGCTGGTGGAGGCGTCCGGCGACCCGCGCACCTCCTGGGCGCTGGACCCCGCCGTGCTCGCCGACGTCTTCACCCCGCCGTTCAACGGCACCGAGGCCGGCGACGGCACCGCCGTCGGGGAGGCGGCGCCGCTGCCCCCCGCCGTCGAGGTCCCCGCGCAGGCGGCGGCCCTGCCCCCGGGCACCACCGACCCGGCCCGCACGATCGTCGCGCTGGCCACCTGGCGCGAGCGGCTGGCCGCGGCCGCCGCCGGGCGCTGCGTCGTCGCCCTGCCGCACGGCGACCCGGACCTGACCGCCCTGACGGCCGTCGCCGCCGGTGCGGAGCTGCTGGCGGAGGCGGGCGCGGCGGGCGTCGACGTGGCCACGTCCCTGGACGCCGCGACGGTGCTGACGGGCGTGTCCTGGCCGGTGGACGAGGACGCCGGCACCGAGGTGCTCACCCTGGCCGCGCGCGCCGGCGCCACGACCGTCGTCCTCGACGACGAGGCGCTGCCGACCCGGGACGAGCTGACCTACACCCCCACCGGCCGGGCCGACGTCGAGGCCGGGACGGGGGCGGGCACCACGCTGACCGGGCTGATCGCCGACAGCGCCCTGTCGCAGCTGCTGCAGCGCGCGGCCGTCCCGGCGAGCCCGGAGGTGGAGGACGTCGTGGACGACGAGGTCGCCGGCTCGCTCGTGCAGCGGGTCCTCGCCGAGGTCGCCACGATCACCCTGCAGCGGCCCAGCGACCCGCGCAGCCTGCTCGTCGTGGCGGCACGCTCCTTCGACCCGCGACCCGCCGTGGTGCAGCGCGTCGTGGCCGCGGTGGAGGCCTCGGGGTGGGCGTCCTGGCAGTCGCTGCCCGACCTGCTGGCCACGCCCGTGCCGGACGTGGAGCGGGCCGCCGCGCCCGAGCCGGACACCGTCTCGCTGCGGCCGGCGCTGCCCGGTGCGCACGTCGTCGCCGTGCGGGACGCGCTGGCCACCCTGGCCGAGCTGCGCGAGGCCCTGGACGGCACCGCGCCCGCCACCGGTGCCGCGCAGCGCTCGGCGCTGATGCTGCTGGCGGCGTCCTGGCGCGGGCACCTGCCGGAGCTGCGCTCCGCCCGCGCCGGCCTGCAGGAGGACGCCGCCGCGCTGCTGCGGGCGGTGCACGTGCTGCCCGGCAGCGTCCTCAACCTCGCCGCCACCCGCACAGAGCTGCCCGTCACGATCGTCAACGAGCTGTTCGCGCCGGTGCGGGTGGAGCTGGTCCTGCGCCCGCGCAGCCCCCGCGTGCAGCTGGAGGCGGTGCCCGCGCAGACCGTGCCGGCCCGCGGGCAGGTGCGCGTCGGGGTTCCCGTGCGGGCGCTGGCCAACGGCAGCGTCGTGGTGGAGGCGCAGCTGCGCACCCCCTCCGGGCTGCCGCTGGGCGAGCCGGTGGGGCTGGACGTCAACGTGCGCGCCGACCTGGAGGGCTGGCTGACCGGCCTGGTCGGCGGGGGCGCGGGTGCGCTGCTGGTGGTGGGCCTGGTGCGGGCGGTGCGGCGCGGGCGGCGGCGCGTGGACGCCGTCCCGCACGCGGACGTGAGCGGCGACACCGACGGCACCACCGACGGGCACGAGCCGCCCGGCGCGGCGGGCGACGGCGAGCGCCGGGAGCGGCCCTCAGCTCCGACCGGGCAGGGGTAGCCGCCGCAGCAGCGGCGCCACCAGGTCGGTCAGCTCGCGCACCCGCATGGCCCGGCACAGCGCGACGAACAGGCCCAGCAGCACCAGCCCGCCCACCACGACGACCGCGAGGGCGACGGCGCGCGAGTCGCCCAGCCGCGCGATCAGGAGCGCCAGCCCGTGCGCGGCGCCGCCGGCGAGCAGGCCGATGATCAGCGCCCGCACGAGGGTGCGCAGCACGAGGTGGCCGTCGATGCCGCCGCCGTCCAGGGAGCGCAGCCGGCGGCGCAGCAGCGCCAGGCCCAGCACGACGCCGACCACGTTGGACAGGCTCATCGCCAGGGCGATGCCCAGGACCGTCCACCGCGGCGGCAGCAGCAGCCAGCAGGCGAGGTCCCCGGCGGCCATGACGGCCGCGACGACGGCGGAGACGGTGAACGGGGTGCGGGCGTCCTCGTAGGCGTAGAACACGCGCTGCACCAGGTAGGTGACGCTGAAGGGCACGAGGCCGAGGGCCATCGCGGCGGCCACCCGGCCGACGAAGAAGCCGTCGTCGCCGAACAGGGCGATCCCGATCCACGGCCCCAGGGCGACCAGCGCCGCTGTGGCGAGCACGCCCGCCACCAGGACGGTGCGCGCGCCGGAGGAGAAGTCGCGCCGCACCGCGGCGGTGTCGCCGTGCGCGGCGGCGGAGCTGATGCGGGTGAACAGCGCCGTCACCAGGGAGACCGCCACCAGCGAGTGCGGCAGCATGAACAGCAGGTACGCGGGCGTGTAGGTGGCGTTGGTGGCGCCCTCCAGGTCGTTCACCGTCAGGTACTCGCCGGCGTCCGTCGCGATCTGCGTGGTGAGCACGAACACCAGCTGGCCGACCACGACGCCCGCAAACGTCCAGCCGGCGACGCGGCCGGCGGTGCCCAGGCCGGAACCGCGCAGGCCCCAGCGCGGCCGGTAGCGGAACCCGGAGCGGTGCAGCGGCCACAGCAGCACCAGCGCCTGCGCCACGATGCCCAGGGTGGCGCCGCCGGCGAGCACGGCGATGGACGTGGCGTCGAAGCGCTCCGCCGACCACGCCTGCGCGCCCGGGGCGACGAGCGCGAACACCAGCAGCGAGGCGATCGCGACGACGTTGTTGACGACCGGCGCCCACATGTACGGCCCGAAGCTGCCCTTGGCGTTGAGCACCTGCCCCAGCACCGTGTACAGGCCGTAGAAGAAGACCTGCGGCAGGCACCAGAACGCCATGAGCGTGGCCAGCGCCGTCCACTCCCCCGACCAGGACGGCGCGTAGAGGCGCACCACCAGCGGCGCGGCGAGCGTCAGCAGCACCGTGGCGCCCGCCATGACGGCCAGGGCGAGGGTGACGAGCCGGTTGACGTAGTCCTCGCCGCCGTCGGGGCGCTTCAGCGCCCGCACGATCTGCGGCACGAGCACCGCGTTGAGCACCCCGCCGGCCAGCAGCATGTAGAAGACGTTGGGCGCCTTGTTGGCGACGTCGAACGTCTGCGCGCCGACCTGCGTGCTGACGCCCAGGACCGCGCCCTGCACCGCGGTGCGCACGAACCCCAGCAGCCGCGACACCAGCGTCCCGGACGCCATGAGGGCGCTGGAACGGGCCAGCGACTCCGTCGACGCGTCGTGCGCCGGGGGGTCGGAGGGGGCGGCGGGCGCCGGGCGGCGTGTCGTGCTCACGCCCCGATGGTCGCCGATGCGGGCGCCCGGCGGGGACGCACCACCCGTCCGGGGGGTCCAGCGCTCCCGCCGCGGCGCCGACGCGCCCGCCGCGGCCACCGGCGACACCGCGCAGGACGCGATCACCGCCGCCCGCACCCGCCTCGGCCCGCCCTACGCGTGGGGCGCCACCGGCCCCGGCGGCTTCGACTGCTCCGGGCTGACGCAGTGGGCCTACCGGCAGGCCGGTACCGCGATCCCCCGCACCTCCCGTCAGCAGTACGCGGGACTGCCGAAGGTGCCGCTGGGCGCGCTGCGCCCCGGCGACCTGGTGTTCTACGCGAGCGGCTCGTCCCCCTCGAGCATCCACCACGTCGCGCTCCACCTCGGCGGTGGGCGGGTGCTGCACGCCCCCCACACCGGCGACGTCGTGCGCGAGGCCGGTGTGGCCGTGCCGGGCCTGTACGGCGCGGTCCGCCCGGCCGGGGCCTGACACCGCCCTAGCATGGTCCCGGCCCGCGGGGAGCGGGCCCGCTGGCGCACGCGCGGTGCGCCCGGGGCGGGGAGGGACCACTGGACGCGGCCGGCCGCAGCACCATCGCGGACCGCTACGTGCTGCGCCGTGAGCTGCCTCCCACCTCCGCCAGCACCGACCACGTCGGCTGGGACACCACGCTCGACCGGTGGGTGCGGGTGCGCACGATCGACGCCGCGGACCCGCGCGCCGCGGAGTTCCTCGACGCCGGCCGGCGCGCCGCGACCCTCAGCGACCCGCGCCTGCCCCGCGTCCTGGACGCCGGCACCGACCTGCACGAGACGGCGTCCGGCGAGCGGCGGGCCGTCGCCTTCGTGGTGGAGGAGGCCGTGCAGGGCTGGTCGATGGGCGACCTGCTGCGCGAGGGGACGCTGACGCCCGCCGCGGTGCGCGGGCTCGTCGGCGAGGCCGCCACCGCCCTGGACGCCGCCGCCCGCCGCGGCCTGCACCACACCCGCCTGACGCCCGAGTCGGTCGTCCTGGGCCCGGACGCGGTGGTGCGGGTCCTCGGCACCGGGGTGGAGGCCGCCCTGCAGGAGGACCCGCCCGCCGTCTCCCCCGCCCGCGCGGCGGCCCTGGCCAACCGCGCCGACGCCGTCGGCCTCGTCGCCCTGACCTACGCCGGCCTCAGCGGGCGCTGGCCGCGCGTGGACGACCTCCCGGGTGCCCCCGGCCTGCCGGAGGCACCCACCGCAGGAGGTCGCTGGGACCCGCCGGTGCCGCTGAAGGAGCTGCGCCCCGACGCCCCCAACGACCTCGACACCCTGTGCTCGGTCACGTTCGGCCCGCACGAGGACGGCCCGCGCGAACCGGCCGAGCTGGCCCTGCAGCTGGCGCCGTGGTCCCTGGACGACCTCGGCGACGCGCTGCACCGCATGCGCGGGGAACTGGCGACGGCGGAGGTCCGCGGCCGGCTGAGCAACCGCGACGAGGTGGTGCCCGAGGAGGAGCCGCCCGTCCCGTTCACCCGCCCCCGCTCCACCGGCAGGCCGCAGCAGGAGGACTCCCGCTTCGTGCTGGCCCTCGTCGGCGGTGTCGTGCTCCTCGGCCTCGTGCTGGCCATGTGGCAGCTGCGCGGGCTGAGCCCGGACGACGAGCCGTCCACCCCGCCCGCCGCCACCTCCCCAACCGCGACCGCCACGACGAGCGCACCACCGCCCGCACCCGCCCCGCCCCCGCCGCCCGCGCCGGCGCCGCTTCCGGTGGCGTCGGTCACCGCGGTGGACCCCCTCGGCGACGGCGAGGAGGGCACCGCCCCGGAACGGGTCACCGACGGCGACCCGGCCACCGCCTGGGACAGCGAGCGCTACGACACCCCCGACTTCGGCGGCCTCAAGGACGGGGTGGGGGTGCTGCTGGACCTCGGCGCCGAGGTGGACGTGACGTCCGTGCAGCTGACCGCCAGCGGCGAGGGCGGGACCGTGGAGCTGCGCACCGCGACCGGCGGCGAGGACCCCCTGGCCGGGTCCACCGTCGTCGCGCAGGCCCCCGCCGGGGGTGAGCAGACCCTCGCGCCCGCCGAGCCCGTGCGCACCCGGTGGCTGCTGCTGTGGTTCACGCAGGCACCCACCACTGACGGGGAGAACCGCGTCTCCCTCGGCGAGGTGCAGGTCCAGGGAACGCCCGCGGCGCCGTGAGCGAGGCGCCGCGGGACCCCCGCACCGACGCGGAGCTGGTCGCCGCCCACGTCGCCGGCGACCCCGACGCGTTCGGGGAGGTCGTGCGCCGCCACCGCGACCGGCTGTGGGCGGTGGCGCTGCGCACCACCGGCGACCGCGAGGAGGCCGCCGACGCCGTGCAGGACGCCCTGGTGTCCGCGCTGCGCGCCGCGGGGCGCTTCCGCGGCGAGTCCGCGGTGACGACGTGGCTGCACCGCATCGTCGTCAACGCCTGCCTGGACCGCGCCCGCCGCCGCGCGGCCCGCCCCGCCCGCCCCCTGGAGGAGGAGACCGGCGCGGGCGGTGACGGGGACCGCACCGGCGCGGCGCTCGCCGTCGCCGCCGACCGCACCGGCTCCGTGGACGCGCACCTGGACGTCACGCGAGCCCTGGCCCTGCTGCCGGAGGCGCAGCGCGCCGCGCTGGTGCTGGTGGACATGTACGACGTGCCCGTCGCGGAGGCCGCGCAGGTCCTCGACGTGGCCGTCGGCACCGTGAAGTCGCGCTGCTCGCGGGGGCGCACCGCGCTGGCGGCGCTGCTGCGCGGCGACACCCCGGACGGGAACCCGTGAGGGCCGCCGCGCGTCACAGCCACGGTCCACGACGGGTGAGCGCAGGGGGTGCCAGGTGACGCAGGCCGCCGGTCCGGCTGGTGAGCCGGACGGAGGGCGGGACGGCGAGGAGCCCCCGTCCGGGGACGCGCTGCCCCCGCAGGAGGCGCGCGTGCGGGAGCTGCTGCGCGCCGCGGCCGGTGCGGACGGCCCGATGCCCGCCGACGTGACCGCCCGCGTCGACGCCGCGCTGGCCCGCGCCCGCGCCGAGCTGGACGAGGCCGGCGGTGCCGCTCCCGGTGCCGCTCCCGGTGCCCGGGTCGCGTCCCTGGCCGGGCACCGCTCGCACCCGGCGCGCTGGCGGCGCGGTCTCGCCGTGGCCGTCGCCGCCGGCGTGGTCGCGGCCGGGGTGGGCGCGGTGCTGCAGCTCGACCCGGGCGGGGGCGCGGGCTCCAGCACGTCGGCCGGCTCCGCAGCCGACTCCGCCGCCGAGTCCGGGGCCGCTGCCGCCGCGGCGGTGGACGTGCCCGTGCTGCGCAGCGGGGCCGACTACGCCGCCGACGCCGCCGTCGCCGCGGTCGGCGCCTCACTGACCGGACCGGCCACCGGGACCCGCGACGGGACGGGCGGCACGGGCCCCGCCGAGACCCCCGGCGGCGGCGGAGACGCCCCCGACGCCCTGCCCGGTGTCGACGCCGAGCGGAACCTGAAGAGCTCCGCGCTGCCCCCCACCGGAACGCCCGACGAGTCGCAGCGCCCCGCCGCCGAGCAGGCCCTGGCCTGCGCGCGCGCCGCCGGGGTGGACGCCGCCTCCGTCGCGGCCGTGCAGGTCGCCGCGTGGCGCTCGCAGCCGGCCGCCCTCGTCGTGGAGCGGCCCACCGCCGGCGAGGCGGGCGAGGTCGTCGTCGTGGCCCTGGGCTGCACGCCCGGGGACGAACCGCTGAACCGCGTGGAGCTGCCCGCCGTCCAGGCCCCTGCCTCCCCCTGAGCACCCCGCCGGGGCGCCGGGCACCGGGGAACACCCCCGCCCTACGATCGGTTGAGGCCAGCACGCGACCGGCGCACCGGTCGCCCCCCGCGTCAAGGAAGCAGGTCCCTCGGTGAGCCCCTCGGTGGACGACGTCCGCAACGTCATCGTCATCGGTTCCGGCCCGGCCGGGTACACGGCGGCCCTCTACGCCGCGCGCGCCGAGCTCGCGCCGCTGGTCTTCGAGGGTTCCGTCACCGCCGGTGGTGCCCTGATGAACACCACCGAGGTGGACAACTTCCCCGGCTTCCCCGAGGGGATCATGGGCCCGGACCTCATGGACAACATGCGCGCCCAGGCGGAGCGCTTCGGTGCGGAGCTGGTCACCGACGACGTCGTGGACGTGCGCCTGTCCGGCGAGGTCAAGGAGGTCGTCACCGGCAGCGGGAAGACGTTCCGCACCCACGCCGTGGTCCTCGCCCTCGGCTCCGCGTACCGCGAGCTCGGCCTGCCCGACGAGAAGCGCCTGTCCGGCCGGGGCGTGAGCTGGTGCGCCACCTGCGACGGGTTCTTCTTCCGCGACCAGGACATCGTGGTCGTCGGCGGCGGCGACTCCGCCGTGGAGGAGGCCACCTTCCTGACGCGCTTCGCCCGGTCGGTGACGATCGTGCACCGCCGCGACGAGCTGCGCGCCTCGAAGATCATGGCCCGCCGCGCGCACGAGGACCCGAAGATCCGCTTCGCCTGGAACTCCGAGGTCGCCGCCATCCACGGCGAGGACAAGGTCAGCGGCCTGACGCTGCGCGACACCGTCACCGGTGCCGAGCGCGAGCTGGAGGCCACCGGCCTGTTCATCGCCATCGGCCACGAGCCGCGCACCGCCCTCGTCAAGGGGCAGGTCGACCTCGACGAGAACGGCTTCGTGCTCGTGGAGGGCCGCAGCACGAGGACGAACGTGCCGGGCGTGTTCGCCGCCGGCGACGTCGTGGACCACACCTACATGCAGGCCATCACCGCCGCCGGCATGGGCTGCTCCGCCGCCCTGGACGCCGAGCGGTTCCTCGCAGCCCGCGGTGACGTCGAGCAGCACGTCGACCCGCCGCGCGAGGAGACCGAGGTGCCGGTCGGGGCGTCCGCCGGCACCGTCGAGCGGCCGCAGCCGCGCCAGCGCTGACCCACCCACCCACCCCCGGAACACCACCGGGCACCGCCACAACCAGGAGGCCGCTCGTGAGCGCCACCACCGCCGTCACCGACGACACCTTCGAGGCCGAGGTCCTGAACTCGGACAAGCCCGTCCTCGTGGACTTCTGGGCGCCGTGGTGCGGCCCGTGCCGCCGCGTCGCGCCCGTGCTGGAGGAGATCGCCGCCGAGCACGGCGACAAGATCACCATCGTGAAGCTCAACACCGACGAGAACCCGCGCACCGCCGCGAAGTACGGCGTGACGTCCATCCCGCTGATGAACGTCTACTCCGGCGGCGAGGTCGTCAAGAGCATCCTGGGCGCCCGGCCGAAGCCGGACATCCTCGCCGAGCTCTCCGACGTCATCGGCTGACGCGACCGGCACCACCCGGCCGGGCCCCNCACCGCCTCGCGGTGCCGGGGCCCGCTGCGTCCGCGCGGTGCTCAGCCGGTCGCCACGAGCTCGACCAGCTCGGCGCCCGGGTGGGTGCGCGCGAAGCTGCTCAGGAGCCAGCGGTCGGTGAACAACGCCCACCGCGTGCCGTCGCGCAGCTGCGCGACCTCCGCCCCGCGGAAGCCCTGCACCAGCGGTTCGGTGGCGGCGTCCACGACCCGGACCACCGTGTACGGCAGGTCCTCGAAGAGCAGCGGGGCGTGGAAGTCGTGCGTCATGCGGTGCTGGACGACGTCGAACTGCAGGTCGCCGACGGCCGCCAGGACCGGTTCGCCGTCCCCGCGCAGCGCGGAGGTGAGCACGTGCACGACACCCTCGGCGTCCAGCTCGGCCAGGCCCTGCCGGAACTGCTTGCCGCGGCCCAGGTCCTGCGGGCGCACCACGCGGAACCGCTCGGGCGCGAAGACGGGCAGCGGCGGGAAGGCCACCGGCGCCCCCTCGTGCAGGGTGTCGCCGACGTGGACGTGCTTGGCGTTGACCAGGCCGATCACGTCGCCGGGCCACGCCTCGTCGACCGTGCTGCGGTCCGCGCCGAAGACCGTCTGCACGTGCTTGAGGACGAGGGGGCGGCCGGTGCGCTCGTCGTGCACGGTCATGCCCCGCTCGAAGCGGCCGGAGCGCACGCGGGCGAAGGCGAGCCGGTCGCGGTGGGCGGGGTTCATGCCGGTCTGCGTCTTGAAGACCTGGGCGGTGAAACCCGCCGTGACGGGCAGGGCGCGCCCGTCGCGCAGCGGGTGCTCGTGCGGGGCGGGGGCGAGGTCGACGAGGGCGTCGAGGACCTGCCGCACCCCGGTGTTCGCCACGGCGGCGGTGAAGAAGACGGGGGTGGTGCGCCCGGCGAGGAAGGAGGCCTGGTCGTGCTCGGCCCCGGTGGCGCGCAACAGCTCGTCCTCCTCCAGCGCCTGCGGCCAGGCGTCGGGTTCGACCTCGGCAGCGGCCGCGGCCGGGTGGCGCTCCTCCTCGGCGAGCGTCGCGCCACCGGGTGCGCGGGTGTAGCGCACGTACTCGCCGGTGCGCCGCTCCAGCAGGCCGCGGAAGTCGCCGGCGATGCCCACCGGCCAGGTCACCGGCGTCGGCTGCATCCCGGTGACCTGCTCGACCTCGTCGAGCAGCTCCAGCGCCTCGCGGCCGGGGCGGTCCCACTTGTTGACCACCGTGATGACCGGCAGGCCGCGGTGGCGGCAGACGCCGAAGAGCTTGCGGGTCTGCGCCTCCATCCCGCGCCCGGCGTCGATCAGCATGATGACGGCGTCGACCGCGGTCAGCGCCCGGTAGGTGTCCTCCGAGAAGTCGGCGTGCCCGGGGGTGTCCACGACGTTGACGACGTGGCCGCGGTGGTGCAGCGGCAGCACGGCAGAGGAGATGGAGATGCCGCGGTCCTTCTCCATGCCCTGCCAGTCGCTGACGACCCCCGCGCGGCCGGCCTTGCCGTGCACGTGCCCAGCCGTGCGCACCGCGTTGGCGTGCAGGGCCAGGGCCTCGGTCAGCGTCGACTTGCCGGCGTCCGGGTGGCTGATGACCGCGGTGGTGCGCCGGCGCGCGGCCTCGCGGGTCACCTCGTCGGCCCGGGCGGTGCCGCCGGCTTCTGGACCGGCTGCCACGGTGCTCACGGTGACCTCCTCGACCTCCTCGCGGGACGGGGCCCCACGGGACGGGGAACCTCCGGGCACCGACCTTAACGCCGCGCCGGGGCCCGCTCCGCCGCGCGCAGCGTCCGCCGCCCCGTCCCCGGGGTGCCGACCGCGGCGGCGTCCCCCACGATGAGCGGATGTGCGACGTCACACCCGCCGTCCAGCGGACCCTCGCCCCGCACGCGGAGTCCGCGCGCCAGGCGCGTCGCTTCCTGGAGGAGAACGACTGCCCGGTGCACCACTCCCGGGTCCTCGACGAGGCGGAGCTGCTGACCACCGAGCTCGTCACCAACGCCGTGGCCCACGGCGGTCCACCCATCACCCTGCGCGTGACCTGCGACGGGACACCGGGGATGGCCGTGGCGGTCAGCGACGGCAGCTCCGAGCCCCCGGTCGCGCGCGAGGCCTCCCCGGAGGCCACCTCGGGGCGCGGGGTCGCCCTGGTGGACCTGCTCAGCGACGCGTGGGGCGTGGAGACCGCGGACACCGGCAAGGAGGTCTGGTTCCGCCTGTCGCCGTGAACGCCCCGCCGCGGGGTGCAGCACCGGCGCCCGGGGTCGTCAACCGGGCGCGACGCCGCTGAGCACCGGCACCCGCACGCTGCCCAGCAACCGCTCCAGCGCCGCCTCGACGTCCTCGCGCCAGCTGATGGCGCTCTTCAGCTCCAGCCGCAGCCGCGGGTAGCGGTGGTGCGGGCGCACGACCGTGAACCCCACGGACTCCAGCAGGTGCGCGGGCAGCACGCACGGCTCGGACGTGTCGTGCGCGCAGCCGTCGTCGCCGTCGCCGCCGGGCACCAGGTGGGTGCCGCCGAACGCCTCCACCGCCTTCGCGCCGCGCTGGGTGAGGTCCTTCGCCGCGCCCTGCAGCAGCATCCGGGCCAGCCCTTGCCCGCGGAACGCCGGGTCGATCCAGCCGGTCATCAGCAGCACCGCGTCCGCGCTCACCGGTGACGTGGCGAACCCCGTCTGCCGCGGCACGTACGACGGCGGAGCGTACGTGACGAACCCTGCCGCCTGGTCGTCGACGTAGACGAGCCGCCCGCACGGGCCCCACTCCAGCAGCACCGTGGAGATCCAGACCTCCTTCTCGAAGTCCGGGTACCCGGCCTCCGCGGCGCGCTGGGCGGCCACGGTGTCCAGTTCCCAGAACACGCACCGGCGCGACGCCTTCGGCAGGTCGGCGACCGTGTCGAGCATCAACGGCGCCATGCGACGACCCACCGGAGCCGCTCCCTCCGTCTTCCCCGCCCGTCCCGGGCATCCTAGGTGGCAGTGCGGCCGGGGCGCGACGAGCGGGCAGGCTCGAGCGCAGGGAACCGCCGCACCGCCGGCACAGCGGTGTCCTCCGCTCCCGGCCGGTTGCCGGAGGACACCGCCCGGCAGGTGCCCGCAGCGGCGCGCGCCGCGCGGGTCAGGACGCCGGGGAGCGGCCGGAGGAGTCGAGGAGCCGCAGGATGCGGTCCAGGTCCTCCACGCCGGCGAAGTCCACCGTGAGCCGGCCCCGGGTGCGTCCCATGCTGATGCGCACGCGGGTGTCGAGACGATCGGCGAGCCGGGAGGCGCGCGACTCCAGCTCCGGCTGCGGCTCGGCGGGGTTCCGGCGGCGTGGCGCGGTGGTGGCGTCGCCGACCGCGATGATCTCCTCGACGGCCCGCACGGACAGCCCCTCGGCGACGATGCGCTGCGCCAGCCGCTCCATCGCCCCACCGTCCTCCAGGGCCAGCAGCGCCCGGGCGTGGCCGGCGCTGAGGACGCCGGCGGCCACGCGCCGCTGCACGAGCGGCGGCAGCTTCATCAGCCGCAGGGTGTTGCTGATCTGCGGCCGCGAGCGGCCGATGCGGGAGGCGAGCTCCTCGTGGGTGCAGCCGAAGTCGTCGAGGAGCTGCTGGTACGCGGCGGCCTCCTCCAGCGGGTTGAGCTGGCTGCGGTGCAGGTTCTCCAGCAGCGCGTCGCGCAGCAGGTCGTCGTCGGCGGTCTCGCGGACGATGGCGGGGACCGTGCCGAGGCCCGCCTCGGTGGCCGCCCGCCAGCGCCGCTCGCCCATGACGAGCTCGAAGCGCGGTGCTCCGTCGTCGTCCGTGCCCACCGGGCGCACGACGATCGGCTGCAGCACGCCGATCTCGCTGACGGAGTGGACGAGCTCCGCCAGCTCGTCCTCGTCGAAGACGCTGCGCGGCTGCCGCGGGTTCGGCACGATCGCCGTGATCGGCACCTCGGCGAAGCGGGCCCCGGGCACCGGCACCAGTCCGTCGTCGTGCTCGTCGGCCGGGGCGCTCGCCGGCTCCTGCGCGGGGGGTTCGGCGGGAGGGTCGACGGGTGCGCCGGAGGGGTCCTGGTCGGGTCCCACGACCTCGTCCGGCTCCGGCGCGGGCGGCGACTGCTCAGCACCACCCTCGGGGGCCTCGCCGACCGTCCCGGGAACCGGCGTCGCGGCGGGTTCCCCGGCCACGGCCGGTTCGTCCACGTCGGCGGGCGTGTCGGCTGTCCGCGCCGCGGGGTGCTCCTCCACCGTCTCGACCGGCTCCGCCGTCTCCGCCGGCACGTCGGTGGGGGCGGTGAGCTCCCCCGGCTCCTCCAGCGGCCGGGGCGCCCGTGCGGTCGACTGGTCGAAGAACAGGTCCACCGGGCGCGCACCGGGCCGCATCACGGGCGGTGGTGCAGCAGCCCCGCCGCGAGCTGCGGCCGGAGCTGTCGCACCGTTGGGGATCAGCGCACCCAGACCACGTCCGAGTCCACGCCGCTTCTCGCTCACGCTCCACCCTCCTTCGACGCGACACCGCGCCGGTTCCCCGTTCCATCACTCCACCGCGACCACGGGTCGACCCGTGGCGGCGCGACGGTCGCCGTCACCTGCCCGGCCGCGGGTTCGCCCTCCACCAGCAGTTCCCCGCGGTGGGCGATCTCCCGGGCGGCCTCCAGGTAGGCCAGTGCCCCGGACGAGAGCGGGTCGTACGTCATCACCGTCTGCCCGTGGCTCGGCGCCTCCGAGATGCGCACCGATCGGGGCACCAGGGCCCGCAAGACCTGGCCGCCGAAGTGCTGGCGCACCTCCTCGACCACCTGTGCTGCCAGCCGAGTCCGGCCGTCGTACATGGTGAGCAGGATCGTGGACACGGTGAGGTCGGGGTTGAGGTGCTCCTGGATGAGCTCGATGTTCGCCAGGAGCTGGCTCAGGCCCTCCAGCGCGTAGTACTCGCACTGGATGGGGATGAGCACCTCGGGAGCCGCCACGAAGGCGTTGATGGTCAGCAGCCCCAGGCTCGGCGGGCAGTCGATGAGGACGTAGTCCACGCGCCCCTGACCGCTGCGCTCGACGTCCTTCAGGTACTTGGCCAGCGCCCGTTGCAACCGGGACTCACGCGCCACCATGGAGACCAGCTCGATCTCGGCACCCGCGAGGTCCACGGTCGCCGGGGCGCACCAGAGGTCCGGCGCCTCCTCGCAGCGCTGCACCACCTCGGCCAGGGCCTTCCCCTCCACGAGCACCTCGTAGACGCCGGGGACCTCGGAGTGGTGCTCGATCCCGAGCGCCGTCGAGGCGTTGCCCTGCGGGTCCAGGTCCAGCACGAGCACCTTCAAGCCCGCGGCGGACAGGGCGGAGGCGAGGTTGACGGCCGTCGTCGTCTTCCCCACGCCCCCCTTCTGGTTGGCGATGGTCAGGACGCGAGTCTCCGCCGGTCGGGGGAAGCGCTCCGCAACCAGGGCGCGCTGCGTTTCACGTGGAACGAGTTGGTCGCCGTCGCCGAGGTCCTGCACCCTTCCGACGATTTCCAGAGCCGGCGCATCAGGCTCGGTTTCACGTGAAACGCCGGTAGCGGCGTCCTCCGCCCCCTCATCGGGGGTGACCGGAGATGCGGCGGAATCACTCTCCGCGTCGCCGGGAGCAGTCGCAGGAGCCGCGGCCGCGGCTGCGGCTGCGGCTGCGGGAGCCTGCTCGCCGGGGAGCTCGCTCGTCGTCTCCGAGGTGGCCGCGGGCGTTTCACGTGAAACCTCCGAGGGGCTGGGGTCGGCCTCTCGGCCCAACCACCCCAGTCCCCGCGAGGAGGCCGTTCGAAGAGTGCCGAACCAACCCAAGTGCGTCACGCCTTCTTCCTTCCCGTGGTTCGCGACGTCCGCGGACGGCGATGACCAGTGCCAGTCGGTGTGGAGCGCGAGGGGCGCCGACGCAGCGGCTGGCTGCCGCGCGCCACCCGGACGACCGTCGTGCCGTCCTCCCCGGGGGGACCGCAGTGGACGACCTCCGGCGTGCTCGTGATGCCGAGCCCCGCGAGCACGTCGGCTGCGGCGGCGATCTCCTCAGTGGCAGTGCGGCCCTTGATGGCCAGCAGGTGCCCGCCGGGGCGGCACAAGGGGAGCGTCCAGGTGTAGAGGCTCGTGAGGGGAGCGACCGCCCGGGCGGTGACGACACCGCCGGAGAACTCCCCCGCGACGTCCTGCGCCTTCCCGCGGGCCACCGCCACCTGATCGCCCAGGCCGGTCAGGGCGATGGCCTCACGCAGGAAGGTGTAGCGCCGCTCGAGCGGTTCGATGAGCTGAACCCGCAGGTCGGGCCGCGCCAGAGCCAGGGGGATGCCCGGGAGCCCGGCGCCGGACCCGATGTCCACCACGGTCTCATCGGCGTCGATGAGTTCCCCGAGGTGGGCGCAGTTCAGGACGTGCCGCTCCCAGAGGCGAGGCACCTCCCGCGGCCCGATGAGCCCTCGCTCCACCCCGGCCGTGGCCAGGAAGTCGCGGTACGCGGTGGCGGCGCTCAGGCGCTCACCGAAGACGTCCGCTGCGGCCGGGGGAACGACAGAGGGCGATGGCGTTTCACGTGAAACGCCATCGCCCTCGGGAACCTCGTCAAGCACGCGGCCACCCTATCCGGCGGCCGGTGCTCCACCGGTCAGTCTGCGGTGCTCTCCGCCGTGTCGGTCTCCGGCGCCAGGACCACGACGTGCCGCTGCGGCTCTTGACCCTCCGACTCGCTCGTCAGGCCCTCGTCCGCGACCGCGTCGTGGACCACCTTGCGCTCGAAGGCGGACATCGGCTCCAGGTGTTCCGCCTCACCGTTCGCCCGGACCCGGGCGCACACCTCCTTCGCGAGCGCCACGAGCGCGGTGCGCTTGCCGGCGCGGTGTCCCGCGACGTCGAGCAGCAGCCGCGTGCGGTCACCGGTCTGCGCCTGCACGGCGAGGCGCGTGAGCTCCTGGAGCGCCTCCAAGACCTCACCGTCCGCCCCTACCAGGCGGGTCAACGCCGGGGTGCCCGCCTGGTCGGCCACGACGGCCACCGAGGCCCGGCCGTTCTCGATGTCGATGTCGATGTCGCCGTCCAGGTCGGCGATGTCGAGCAGCTCCTCGAGGTAGTCGGCGGCGATGTCGCCCTCCTCCTCGAGCCGCTTCGCCGCGCTGCCGGCCCGCTGCGCGGGGCGCTCGCTCGCCGTGGTCGTCGAGTCCTCGGTACCCGCGTCCGCAGCCGTCTGCGGGTCCGTCTCCACCGCGCCGGTCGTGCCGTCCACTCGTGGTCCTCCTCGGTCGTTCGTGCTCGGTCTGTCGGCTCAGCGGTTGCCGGGGCGCTGCGTGCTGCGCGAGCCGCTGGGGCGGCGCTTCTCGCGGCTCCCGCCCCGCTTGGGCTGCTGGCGCTGGCGGCGCACCGGTGCGGCTGCGGTGGTGGGGTGGTCCGCAGCGGGAGTGCCGGCCTCGGTGGCGGGCAGGACCTGCCCGCGGCGGGCGGCCCGGCGCGCGCGACGCTCCTGCAGCTGCTTCTCGGCCACGGAGCCGGGGTTCGGCATGCGGCGGATCACGAAGAACTGCTGGCCCATGGACCACACGTTCGTCGTCAGCCAGTACAGGAGGACACCGATGGGGAAGTTGACGCCGGAGACGGCGAAGATGATCGGCAGGATGTAGAGCATCAGCTTCTGCTGCTGCGCGAACGGGTTGCCCTCCATCGACGCCGAGGAGGTGTTCTTCGCCATCAGCTGCTTCTGCGTGACGAACTGCGACAGCGACATCAGGACGATCATCACCGCGGTGAGGATGATCGTGCTCCACTCGCCGTCCTGCCCCCAGGACTGCAGGAAGATGTCGGACAGCTGCGAGCCGAAGATCGTCGCGTTGTCGGCCTGCTCCACGAGCTCGGCGTTGAGCGGGCCGACGGCCTCGCCCTTGCCGATGCCGTTGAGGGTGTGGAACAGCGCGAAGAAGATCGGCGACTGCAGCAGGATCGGCAGGCAGCTCGCCATCGGGTTGGTGCCCGAGGTGCGGTACAGGGCCATCATCTCCTGCTGCATCGCCTGGCGGCTGGCAGGATCGGTCTTGCCCTTGTACTTCTGCTGGATCTTGCGCATCTCCGGCTGGATGACCTGCATCCCGCGCATCGCCTTGATCTGCTTGACGAACAGCGGGATCAGCAGGACGCGGATGACGACGACCAGGCCCACGATGGACAGCGACCACGCTGCGCCGCCGGCCGGATCGAGCCCGATCGCGGTGAGCAGGTCGTGGAAGCGCACCATGATCCAGGCGACGACCCACTGGATGGGGTACAAGAGGTCGTAGAAGAACTCGATCATGCTGCGGCTTGTCCTCTCGAGACGGGCTGGGCCCTCATCGGTGCTGTCCCCGCCCGGAGGGGCCCCTGGGCGGAACGGGATCGACGCCACCAGGGTTCCACGGGTGGCAGCGCAGGAGCCTGCGTACGGTCAACCAGGTGCCGACGAGCGCCCCGCGGGTGCGCAGCGCCTCGACGGCGTAGGAGGAGCAGGACGGGTAGAACCGGCACGTCGGCCCCAGCGCGGGGGAGAGCGTGACCTGGTAGACCCGCACGACGGCGACCAGCAGCAGCGCCGGCCAGCGCACGGGGTGCCACCAGGGCCGCGGCACGGGATCGCCCACGGCGGTCACCGGCCGGTCAGCCCGAGGCGACGCAGCCCCCGGTCGACGTCCGCGGCGAGGTCGGCCGAGGAGGAGCCCGCGGCTGCGGGCAGCGCCCGGACGACGAGGAGCCCCCCCTCGGCGGGCAGGAGGGGGAGCCGGTCGGCGGCGAGGTGCCGCAGCCGACGCTGGGTGCGGTGGCGCACCACCGAGTTGCCCACGGCTTTGGACACGACGAAGCCCACCCTCGTGGGGTGGGCTTCGTCGGTCTGCACCCAGTGCAGCACCAGGCGACGAGTGCCGGTGCGCGCACCCTGGCGCAGGGCGGCGGTGAAGTCGCCCTTGGACCTCAGGCGGCGCGCTGTGGGCAGCACCGGGTGCCGCGAGCGGGTGAGCTGCTCAGGCGGACAGCTGCGCGCGGCCCTTGGCGCGGCGCGCGGAGAGGATGGCGCGACCGGCGCGGGTGCGCATGCGCAGGCGGAAGCCGTGCGTCTTGGCCCGCCGACGGTTGTTCGGCTGGAAGGTGCGCTTGCTCACGTCAGTTCTCCATGCTCGGAAGGGCCGGGGCTCCGCCGTCGGCCTCGACCGGTGGCGGCCGAGGTTCGGCGCACCGGAGGTGCCGCGGAGCACAATCCCCAGCAGGGTACGGTGACGGCCCCACCCCGGTCAAAGCGCGCCCGCCGCAGGGGGCCGGGCGGCGCACCACCCGTGCAGGTGACCGCCGGGGGACCGCCACTTGAACGGCGGCCACCCGCGTTGTTACGGTCCCGTCCGACTGCCGACGACCCCGCCCGTGCCGGCGCTGAGATGGGGTGCTTCGTCCTACCCGGCCGTCGTGCACAGTGTGTGGACGAAGGTGTGGACGAAGCCCGTCGAACCGACCGGGCACGACGGGAGATGGCTCGAGTGGAGACCGACCGGGGCAACTTCCCCGACGTCTGGGAGCGCGCGGTCGCGCAGCTCGACGAGGGCGGCGTCACCCCGCACCAGCGCGCGTTCGTGCGGCTGACCCGGCCCCTGGGGCTGCTGGACGGCACGGCCCTGCTGGCGGTGCCCAACGACCTCACCAAGGAGGTCATCGAGCAGAAGGTCCGCGAGCCGCTGACGCGCGCGCTGAGCGAGCAGCTGGGCTTCCCGGTGCGCCTGGCCGTCACGGTCGACGCCTCCATCGGTCAGACCCTCGCCCCGGAGCTGACCGGTGAGCACCGGGGCAGCGCCTCGGGGGAGGGCGTGAGCAGCCTGGAGCGCGAGCGGGGCGCGTCCGCGACCGCCCTGGAGGTCGAGCTGGACGGCGGGCCACCCGTGCCGGGCCCGGCGGGGCCGGCGGACGAGGTGTCGCTGGACGACTCCGACCCGGACCTGCTGTTCACCGGCTTCAAGGTGGACCGGGCAGCGGGCACGGGCCGGCAGGCCTCGCGGGCCCGCCCGGGCGCGAGGACCGAGAACTCCCGGCTGAACCCGAAGTACATCTTCGAGACCTTCGTCATCGGGGCCAGCAACCGCTTCGCGCACGCCGCGGCGGTGGCGGTGGCCGAGGCACCGGCGAAGGCGTACAACCCGCTGTTCATCTACGGCGAGTCGGGGCTGGGCAAGACCCACCTGCTGCACGCGATCGGGCACTACGCGCAGAACCTGTACCCGGGCGTGCAGGTGCGGTACGTGAACTCCGAGGAGTTCACCAACGACTTCATCAACTCCATCCGCGACGACAAGGCCCAGGCGTTCCAGCGCCGGTACCGCGACGTCGACGTGCTCCTGATCGACGACATCCAGTTCCTGTCGAACAAGGTGCAGACGCAGGAGGAGTTCTTCCACACCTTCAACACGCTGCACAACGCGAGCAAGCAGGTCGTGATCACCTCCGACCTGCCGCCGAAGCAGCTGTCGGGCTTCGAGGAGCGCATGCGCAGCCGCTTCGAGTGGGGCCTGATCACGGACGTGCAGCCCCCGGACCTCGAGACGCGCATCGCGATCCTGCGCAAGAAGGCGATCGGGGAGCGGCTGGAGGTCCCCGACGACGTCAACGAGTACATCGCCTCGAAGATCTCCTCGAACATCCGGGAGCTGGAGGGCGCGCTCATCCGGGTGACGGCGTTCGCGAGCCTGAACCGGCAGCCGGTGGACATGCAGCTGGCGGAGATCGTGCTGCGCGACCTGATCCCGAACGACGAGACGCCGGAGATCACGGCGGCGGCGATCATGGGGCAGACGGCGTCGTACTTCAACGTGACGCTGGAGGACCTCTGCGGCACGTCGCGCTCGCGCACGCTGGTGACGGCCCGGCAGATCGCGATGTACCTGTGCCGGGAGCTCACCGAGCTGTCGCTGCCGAAGATCGGCCAGCACTTCGGCGGCCGCGACCACACGACGGTCATGCACGCCGAGCGCAAGATCAAGCAGCAGATGGCCGAGCGGCGCAGCACGTTCAACCAGGTCACCGAGCTGACCAACCGGATCAAGAAGCAGGCCGGCGCCTGACCCGTCGCACGGACGCCCCCGCGCGGGGCTGACCGGCCGCCGTCCCCAGTAAGGCCCGACTCGTCCACAGGTCGTCCCCACCCTTGTGCACCCCCGTGGAGCCCCCGCACCGTCCGGTGCGGGGGCTCTCTGCGTCCGGAGTCGTGCAGAACGTCCGGAAATCGGTTTCTCCCCAGGCGCCTCCACACTCGCCCACCGGTGCGAGGTGGTTGTCCACCGCTGTCCACACGCTGGGGACATCCCTGTGGACAGCGATGTCCCCAGTCGTGGACAACCCGGTGGACAGCCCGTGGACGCCGCAGCGGAGGGCTGGGGACGCCTGGGGACGCCGCCCCGGCCGTCCACCGCCCTGTGGATGACCGAGGCCCGTCGTCCGCAGGTGCTCCACACGCCTGGAAGGGGTGTGGAAGCCCGCTGACCTGCGCAGACGTCTCGTCGTCCACAGCCTGCACAAGGGCGACGACTACGGCGGATCCCTCTCCAGATGGATCCGTCAACCCACGAGAGGTGTGGACACGGGCTGGGGACGGTCTCCTCCGGAGGACCTGGAGGAGACCGGGAAGACCTGTGGGTGGCGGTGGACGGGCGGTGGACACCGCCTGCACCGGCTCCGGGCGTCTCCACTACTGTCGGGAACCGCCCGCGGTGCGGGCTGGTTCGGACGAGGTGGACTCGGCGGGAGGCGGTGCCTGGTGGAGCTGCAGGTCGAACGCGACGTGCTGGCCGACGCCGTCGCCTGGGCGGCCCGGGCCCTGCCCTCGCGCCCGCCCGTGCCGGTGCTGGCCGGCGTCCTCCTGGAGGCGGGTGACGACGGCTCGCTGCAGCTGTCGACCTTCGACTACGAGGTGTCCGCCCGCGTCGAGGTGCCCGCGGAGGTGCGCACGGCCGGCAAGGTCCTCGTCTCCGGGCGCCTGCTGGCGGACATCTCGCGCAGCCTGCCGAACCGCCCCGTGACCCTGACGACGGAGGGTTCCAAGGTCGTCGTCACGTGCGGCGCCAGCCGCTTCACGCTGCTGACGATGTCCGTCGACGAGTACCCCTCGCTGCCCGCGATGCCCGCGGAGTCGGGCACCGTCCCGGGCTCGGAGTTCACCGAGGCCGTCGCGCAGGTGACGATCGCCGCCAGCCGCGACGAGACGCTGCCGATCCTCACGGGCGTGCGCCTGGAGATCGAGGGCGGCCGGCTGACGCTGCTGGCCACCGACCGCTACCGGCTGGCGGTGCGCGAGCTGCGCTGGAACCCCAGCACCCCCGACTTCTCCACGGCCGCGCTGGTGCGGGCCCGCACCCTCTCCGACGTCGCGCGGTCGCTGGGCAGCACGAGCACCCTGCGCGTGGCCCTGGCGGACGGCGGCAGCGACCTCATCGGCTTCTCCGCGGAGGGCCGGCAGTCCACGTCGCTGCTGGTGGACGGCGAGTACCCGAAGGTGCGGGCGCTGTTCCCCGCCGAGTCGCCCACGCACGCGGTGGTGTCCACCTCCGCTCTCGTGGAGGCCGTCAAGCGCGTGGCCCTCGTCGCCGAGCGCAACACGCCCGTGCGCTTGCGCTTCGAGGACGGCGTGCTGTCCTTGGAGGCGGGACAGGGTGAGGACGCGCAGGCGACGGAGGCCCTCGAGGCCTCGCTCGTGGGCGAGTCCATCTCGATCGCCTTCAACCCGCAGTTCCTCCTGGACGGGCTGGGGGCCCTGTCGGCGCCCTACGCCCGCCTGTCGTTCACCCAGTCCACCCGCCCGGCCGTGATCACCGGCCAGGCGGAGGCGGACGGGGAGGACGACGACAGCTACCGGTACCTGCTGATGCCGGTCCGCCTCGCCGGCTGAGCCGGCACGCACTCAGGCCCCGGACAGCCGGGGCGGGAAGGGTCGCCAGATGCACATCGGACTCGTCGGTCTCGGGAAGATGGGCGGCAACATGCGCGCCCGCCTGCGCGAGAAGGGCATCGAGGTCACGGGGTACGACCCCAACCCGGACGTCACCGACGTCGCGTCGCTGGCCGCGCTGGTGGATGCCCTGCCCTCGCCGAAGGTCGTGTGGGTGATGGTCCCCTCGGGCAAGATCACGCGCGACACGGTCGCGAGCCTCGCGCCCCTGCTGGGCGACGGAGACCTCGTCATCGACGGCGGCAACTCCAAGTGGACCGACGACACGGTCAACTCCGAACTGCTCGCCGAGCGCGGCACCGGGTACGTGGACTGCGGCGTCTCCGGCGGCGTGTGGGGCCGGGAGAACGGCTACGGCCTCATGGCCGGCGGCGCGAAGAAGCACGTGGAGATCGCCATGCCGGTCTTCGACGCGCTGCGCCCGGAGGGCCCCCGCGAGGAGGGCTTCGTGCACGCCGGCGGCGTCGGCGCGGGCCACTACGCGAAGATGGTCCACAACGGCATCGAGTACGGCCTCATGCACGCCTACGCCGAGGGCTACGAGCTGCTCGAGGCGAAGGGGATCATCAGCGACGTCCCCGCGGTCTTCAAGGCGTGGACGCGCGGCACCGTGGTGCGCTCCTGGCTGCTGGACCTGATGGTCAAGGCCCTGGAGGAGGACCCGAAGCTGGACAAGCTGCGCGGCTACGCGCAGGACTCCGGCGAGGGCCGCTGGACCCTGGAGCAGGCCATCGAGAACGCCGTGCCGATGCCGGTGCTGGCCGGGGCGCTCTTCGCGCGCTTCGCCTCCCGCCAGGAGGACTCCCCGTCGATCAAGGCGGTGGCCGCGCTGCGCAACCAGTTCGGCGGGCACGCGGTGACCGACGCCGGACCCACCTCGGGTTCCGGTTCGACGCACTGACGCCGCGCGCGTGCACGTCGCGCACCTCTCCCTCGCGGACTTCCGGTCCTACCCGGCCCTGGAGCTGGACCTGCGGCCGGGCACGACCACGTTCGTGGGCCTGAACGGCCAGGGCAAGACGAACCTCGTCGAGGCGGTCGGGTACGTCGCCACGCTCGGCAGCCACCGGGTGGCCGGGGACGCGCCGCTGGTGCGGCAGGGGGCGGAGCGTGCGGTCGTGCGCGCGCAGCTGGTGCGCGGGGAGCGCCGGGCGCTGGTCGAGCTGGAGATCACGCCCGGCCGCGCCAACCGGGCGCGCCTGAACGGCGCCCCGGTGCGCCGACCGCGCGAAGTGCTCGGGGTGCTGCGCACGGTGCTGTTCGCGCCGGAGGACCTCGCCCTCGTCAAGGGCGACCCGGACGGGCGGCGCCGCTACCTGGACGACCTGCTGGTCACCCGCTGGCCCCGGCTGGCGGGGGTGCGGGCCGACTACGAGCGGGTGGTGCGCCAGCGCACGGCGCTGCTGAAGTCCGCCGGCGCCGCGCTGCGCTCGGGGCGGGCGGACACCTCCACGCTCGACGTGTGGGACGAGCACCTGGCGAGCGTCGGCGCGGAGCTGCTGGCGGCGCGCCTGGCGCTGCTGGGCGACCTCCGCGACCCGGCGGGTGAGGCGTACCGCACCGTCAGCCGCGGGCAGGGGGAGCTGGAGCTGGGGTACCGCTCGGCCCTGCCGGTGCTGGCGGACCTCGCCACCGGAGCCGTGGACGTGGCGGCCGGGCCCTCGCGCGAGGACCTGCGCCTCGCGCTGCTGGCCGCGACGGGCGAGCAGCGCAAGGCGGAGCTGGACCGCGGGGTGTGCCTGGTGGGCCCGCACCGCGACGACCTGGTGCTCACCCTGGGCGGCATGCCCGCCAAGGGGTACGCCAGCCACGGCGAGAGCTGGTCGGTGGCCCTCGGGCTGCGGCTGGCGAGCTACGGGCTGCTGCGCCGCGACGACGAGCACACCGACCCGGGCGGGCCGGTGCTGGTGCTGGACGACGTGTTCGCGGAGCTGGACGCGGGGCGCCGCGAGCGGCTGGCGGAGGTGGTGGCCGGCGCCGAGCAGGTGCTGGTGACGGCCGCTGTGCCCGAGGACGTGCCGGACGCGCTGCGCGGCTCGGGCGCGGACCGGGTGCTGGTGACGACGGGCAGCGCCGTCCGTGGCGACTGAGCCGCCGCGGCCGCCGGGCGGCGACCCGGGCGACGCGGGTGACGCCGGCACCGGTGCGGAGCGCGCCGGTGGCGCGGACGCCGCCGGCGCCGACGGGGCGGTGGTGCTGCCGGAGCCGTCGGCGAGCGGTCAGGGCGGGGACGACCCCACCGGCGCGGACCTGGCGCGCACGGCGCTGGGGCGGGCGCGGGCGGCGGCCGCGGCCAAGGGCCTGCGCCCCGGGCGCGCGGGGCAGCAGCCCGGCGGGCGCGGGCGGGGCGGCGACCGGGCCGGCGGCCCGCGGCGCGGGGACCCGTCGGCGCGCTCGGGCGCGTGGCCGGACGCCCGTGACCCGCAGGCCCTGGGCTCGACCCTGGACCGGCTGGTGGGGGAGCGCGGCTGGGAGCAGCCGGTGGCGGTGGGCGGCGCCTTCGGGCGCTGGGACGCCGTGGTGGGCCCGGAGCTGGCGGGGCACTGCGCCCCGGAGAGCCTGAAGGACGGGACCCTGGTGGTGCGGGCGGAGTCCACGGCGTGGGCGACGCAGGTGCGGCTGCTGACGAGCGTGCTGGTGCGCCGGCTCGACGAGGAGCTGGGGCACGGTGTCGTCGTGAAGGTGGTGGTGCGCGGGCCGCAGGGGCCGTCGTGGCGGCGCGGCAACCGGTCGGCGCCGGGTGGGCGCGGGCCCCGCGACACCTACGGCTGAGCCGCTGCCGGAGCCCGGCCCGTGGACGCGCGCGAGCCGCGGAACGGCCGCTGCGCCGCCGGGGGTGTCGGCGCGTAGGTCCCCCCGCACCCGGGGGGCTCGAGCGCGAGAGGCGCCCCTGGCGCCTCGCTGAGGTGATCGCCGGCCCCGGGAGGGGTAGAATGGCGGCGAACCTGGCGGTCGTGAGGGCCTCTGGCGGAACGGGCCCCCGCGCCCGCCCGCCCGCGGGCCCGCGCCGCTCGACGCGGAGGGAGAGCACGCGCCCGTGCCAGACGAAGAGACGACCGACCCCGACCAGCAGCCCGCGCCGGAGGAGGCCCCCTCGCTCGCGGACGCGGTCACGCCGGACGGCACCCCGTCCTCGGACTACGGCGCCGACGCGATCACCGTGCTAGAGGGCCTGGAGGCGGTCCGCAAGCGCCCCGGCATGTACATCGGCTCCACTGGGGAGCGCGGCCTGCACCACCTGGTGTACGAGGTGGTCGACAACTCCGTGGACGAGGCCCTGGCGGGGCACTGCGACACCATCGGCGTGACGATGACCGCCGACGGCGGCGTGCGCGTGTCCGACAACGGCCGCGGCATCCCGGTGGACGTCATGCCGGGTGAGGGCCGCCCGGCCGTGGAGGTCGTGCTGACCGTGCTGCACGCCGGCGGCAAGTTCGGCGGCGGCGGGTACTCCGTCTCCGGCGGCCTGCACGGCGTGGGCATCTCCGTCGTCAACGCGCTGTCGTCGCGGCTGGACGTGGAGGTGCGCCGGCAGGGGCACGTGTGGCGGCAGTCGTACCGCGGCGGCGTGCCGGTCGCGCCGCTGGTCAAGGGCGAGGAGACCGACGTCACCGGCACCACGGTGACGTTCTGGCCCAGCGCGGAGACGTTCGAGACGACGACGTTCGACTTCGAGACGCTGCGCACCCGCTTCCAGCAGATGGCCTTCCTCAACAAGGGCCTGACCATCTCGCTGCGCGACGAGCGCGCCACGGCGGACGACGACGCGGAGGCGGAGGCGGAGGCCACCGATGCCGCGCCGCTGCGGGAGGTGACGTACCGCTACGACGGCGGCCTGGTCGACTACGTGAAGCACGTCAACTCGCAGAAGAAGAACGACGCGCTGCACGACTCGGTCATCTCCATCGAGGCGGAGGACCCGGCGCAGGGCATCTCCGTGGAGATCGCCATGCAGTGGACGACGTCCTACTCGGAGGCGGTGTTCACCTACGCGAACACCATCAACACCACCGAGGGCGGCACCCACGAGACGGGCTTCCGCACCGCGCTGAGCAACCTCGTGCCGGACTACGCGCGCGAGCAGAAGCTCATCAAGGAGAAGGACACCATCGAGGGCTCGGACATCCGCGAGGGCCTGACGGCCGTCATCTCGGTGAAGCTGTCCGAGCCGCAGTTCGAGGGGCAGACGAAGACGAAGCTGGGCAACACGTTCGCCCGCACCTTCGTGCAGGCGCAGGTGCGCGAGCACCTGGGCCACTGGTTCGCCTCCAACCCGGCCGAGGCGAAGGCGATCGTGCGCAAGGCGCACTCGGCGTCGGTGGCGCGGCTGGCGGCGCGCAAGGCCCGCGAGGCCAGCCGCAAGTCCCTGCTGGAGCGCAACTCGCTGCCCGGCAAGCTGAAGGACTGCCAGTCCAACAACCCCGCCGAGTGCGAGGTGTTCATCGTCGAGGGCGACTCCGCGGGCGGTTCGGCCACCCGCGGGCGCAACCCGCGCACCCAGGCCATCCTGCCGATCCGCGGCAAGATCCTGAACGTCGAGAAGGCGCGGCTGGACCGGGCGATGGGCAACCAGGAGGTCCAGGCCCTCATCACCGCGTTCGGCACGGGCATCGGCGACGAGATCAACCTCGACAAGCTCCGCTACCACAAGATCATCATCATGGCGGACGCCGACGTCGACGGGCAGCACATCCGCACGCTGCTGCTGACGCTGCTGTTCCGGTACATGAGCCCGCTGGTGGAGAACGGCCACGTCTACCTGGCGCAGCCGCCGCTGTACCGCATCAAGTGGCAGGGCGGGGCGGCGCACGAGTTCGCCTACTCCGACCGCGAGCGCGACGCACTCATCGCGGCCGGCCGCGCCGCGGGCAAGAAGCTGCCCAAGGAGAACGCCACCCAGCGCTACAAGGGGCTGGGCGAGATGAACTGGGACGAGCTGTCGGAGACGACGATGGACCCGGCCCACCGCACGCTGCTGCAGGTGACGCTCGAGGACGCCGCCGCGGCCGACGCGATGTTCTCGGTCCTCATGGGCGAGGACGTGGAGTCCCGCCGCACCTTCATCCAGCGCAACGCCCGCGACGTCCGGTTCCTCGACGTCTGAGGCGGTGGTTCCACGTGGAACGGGCCGGCCCGGCCCCACGTGCACGCACCGCCGCCCGGCGCCGACGACCTGAGAGGAAGACCCCTTCGTGAGCGAGAGCACCATCGAGCCGCCCACCGGCGACCGCGTGGAGCAGGTGGACCTGCAGCTGGAGATGCAGCGGTCCTACCTGGACTACGCGATGAGCGTCATCGTCTCGCGCGCCCTGCCGGACGTGCGCGACGGCCTGAAGCCGGTGCACCGGCGCGTGCTGTACGCGATGTTCGACGGCGGGTACCGCCCGGACCGCGGCTACTCCAAGTGCGCCCGCGTCGTCGGGGACGTCATGGGCCACTACCACCCGCACGGCGACGTCTCCATCTACGACGCCCTCGTGCGCCTGGCGCAGGACTGGTCGCTGCGCTACCCGCTGGTGGACGGGCAGGGCAACTTCGGCTCGCCCGGCAACGACCCGGCCGCCGCGCCCCGCTACACCGAGTGCCGCATGGCGCCGCTGGCCATGGAGATGGTCCGCGACATCGACGAGGAGACCGTCGACTTCTCGCCGAACTACGACGGGCACACCGACGAGCCGGACGTCCTGCCCAGCCGGTTCCCGAACCTGCTGGTCAACGGCTCCGCCGGCATCGCGGTCGGCATGGCGACGAACATCCCCCCGCACAACCTGCGCGAGGTCGCCGACGGCGTCTCCTGGCTGCTGGAGCACCCGGAAGCCTCCGACGAGGAGCAGCTCGCCGCGGTGCTGCAGCGGGTCAAGGGCCCCGACTTCCCCACCGGCGCGCAGATCCTCGGCCACCGCGGCATCGGCGACGCCTACCGCACCGGCCGCGGCTCGATCACGATGCGCGCCGTCGTGGAGGTCGAGGAGATCCAGGGCCGCACCTGCCTGGTGATCACCGAGCTGCCCTACCAGGTCAACCCGGACAACCTGGCCGAGAACATCGCCAACCTCGTGCGCGACGGCCGGCTGACCGGCATCGCGGACGTGCGCGACGAGACGTCCGGCAAGACGGGCCAGCGCCTCGTGGTCGTGCTGCGCCGCGACGCCGTGGCGAAGGTGGTGCTGAACAACCTCTACAAGCACACCCAGCTGCAGCAGAACTTCGGCGCGAACATGCTCGCGCTGGTGGACGGGGTGCCGCGCACCCTGCCGATCCACGCGTTCCTCAAGCACTGGATCACCCACCAGCTCGACGTCATCGTCCGCCGCACCCGCTTCCGGCTGCGCAAGGCGGAGGAGCGCGCGCACATCCTGCGGGCGCTGCTGAAGGCGCTCGACGCCCTCGACGAGGTCATCGCCCTGATCCGCGCCTCCGCCACGGTGGAGGCCGCGCGCGACGGGCTGATGCAGCTGCTCGACATCGACGAGGTGCAGGCGCGCGCCATCCTGGAGATGCAGCTGCGCCGGCTCGCCGCGCTGGAGCGCCAGCGCATCACCGACGAGCACGACGAGCTCATGCGCCAGATCGAGGACTACAACGACATCCTCGCCCGCCCCGAGCGGCAGCGGCGCATCGTCGGCGACGAGCTCGGCGAGCTGGTCGAGAAGTACGGCGACGAGCGCAAGACGCAGGTGCTGCCCTTCGAGGGCGACATGAGCGTCGAGGACCTCATCCCCGTCGAGGACGTCGTGGTCACCGTCACCCGCGGCGGCTACGCCAAGCGCACCCGCACGGACCTCTACCGCGCGCAGCGCCGCGGCGGTCGCGGCGTGCGCGGGGCGTCCCTGCGCGAGGACGACGTGGTGGAGCACTTCTTCACCACCACGACCCACCACTGGCTGCTGTTCTTCACGAACCTGGGGCGGGTGTACCGCGCCAAGGGCTACGAGCTGCCCGAGGGCGGCCGCGACGGGCGCGGTCAGCACGTGGCGAACCTGCTGGCCTTCCAGCCGGGTGAGCGCATCGTCGCGGTCCTGGACGTCGAGGACTACGAGCAGGCGCCGTACCTGGTGCTCGCCACCCGCGGCGGCATCGTCAAGAAGACGCGGCTGAGCGAGTACGACTCCAACCGCTCCGGCGGCCTCATCGCCATCAACCTGCGCCAGCGGCCCGGTGCCGAGGGCGAGGAGGTCGACGACGAGCTGTTCGGCGCCGCCCTGGTGGGGGAGGGGGAGGACCTCTTCCTCGTCTCCCGCAAGGGGATGAGCGTGCGCTTCGGCGCCGACGACGACACGCTGCGGCCGATGGGCCGGGCCACCTCGGGCGTGACCGGCATGAAGTTCCGCGGCGACGACGAGCTGCTGGCGATGGCGGTCGCGCGCGACGACCTCGACGTGTTCGTGGTCACGGAGCTCGGCTACGCCAAGCGCACGGCGATCGCCGAGTACCGCCGGCAGGGTCGCGGCGGGCTGGGCATCAAGGTCGCCAAGCTCGCCGAGGCGCGCGGTGACCTCGTGGGGGCGCTGACCGTCTCCGAGGACGACGAGGTGCTCGTCGTCATGGCCGGCGGGCGCGTGGTGCGCTCGCGGGTGGACGAGGTGCCCGCGAAGGGCCGCGACACCATGGGCGTGACGTTCGCGCGGCCGGAGACGGGGGACCGGATCATCGCGGTGGCCCGCAACGCCGAGCGCGTCCTCGACGAGGAGGTCGCCGACGAGGAGGCCGCGGACGCGACCGTCGAGGGCCTGGACGACCCGCTGCAGGACGCCGCGGGAGCCGGGGACGACCAGTCCGCGGCGCTCGGTGCGGACGAGGCTCCGTCGCCCGCAGACACTGCGGTGCACCCGGGTCATGACGTACGGTCTGACGGATCGGCCGACGGGGGCACCGCGGTCGACACCGACACCGATCCCGGAGGTGCTTCGTGAGTCCCGCCGAACGCACGGCCTCCTCGCCCGGCACCACGGGGGCGGGGACGCCGAAGGCCAGCCCAGCGGCGAAGGCGGGTGGGGCGGCGCAGACCCGTCCGGCCGCGCGCACGGGCCCGGCCCAGGCGGTCGAGGTGCCGCGCCGGGTGCGGTTGACGCTGGCGCGGGTGGACCCGTGGTCGGTGACGAAGCTGTCGTTCCTGCTGTCGGTGGCGGTGGGCATCGCGCTCGTGGTCGCCACGGCCGTGGTGTGGAGCGTCCTGGACGGCATGGGGGTGTTCACCGACGTCAACGGCCTGCTGCGCGACGTCGTCGGCGGTGAGGTGGACGTGGACCTGCTGGACTACCTGGGCTTCGGCAAGGTGCTCTCGCTGGCCACGGTCATCGCGGTCGTGGACGTGGTGCTGCTGACGGCGCTGTCCACGATCGTGGCTTTCCTCTACAACGTGTCGGCCGCCCTGGTGGGCGGTCTGCACGTGACGCTGTCGGACGACTGACCGGCCGGCTGCCGGCGCGGCGGCCGTGGTCGGTGGCACTCCCGGCGATCCGGTAGAGTGGGGTCCGCCGCGTCCGCTGCGGCTCCGGGCCTATAGCTCAGTCGGTTAGAGCGCTTCCCTGATAAGGAAGAGGTCGGAGGTTCAAGTCCTCCTAGGCCCACCTCCGGAGAACCCCGCACCGATCTGGTGCGGGGTTCTCCGCGTCCCGGGGCGGCCCATCGACACGCTGGGCTTCACATCACTCGCTGTAGGCTCCTGGTGACTTCAGGGAGGGTCATGGCGACGGCGGCACAGGTCAAGGCGCTGGTGGAGAGCCACAGCCTGGGCGACGACGCCCGGTTCCGCTCCGTGGTGCTGCAGATCGCCGAGGCCGCCACCCGCACCGGGCGCACCCGCCACGCCGAGGAGGTGCGCGCCCTCCTGGACGCCGGCCGCACCGGTGCGCACCGGTCTGCCGGCGCACCGGGCGCCGTCGCAGCCCGCCCCGTCCCCGTCGCCCAGCCCCGCGGGGAGCTCGCCCAGGTCCTGACCGTCCAGCAGCCCCCCACCCGGCTGGCCGACGTGGCGCTGGGCGGGGAGGTCATGGGCCGCCTGCACCGCGTCCTGGCCGAGCAGCGCCGCGCCGAGGCGCTGCTCGCTCGCGGCTTCGACCCCGTGCGCAGGCTCCTGCTCACCGGCCCGCCCGGCACCGGCAAGTCCCTCACCGCCGAGGCGCTCGCCGGGGAGCTGCTGCTGCCCCTGTTCTCCGTCCGCCTCGACGCCCTCGCCGATGCGCCCGCCGACGACTCGGCCGCCCGGCTGCGCCTGGTCTTCGACCTGGTCGCCCAGACCCGCGGCGTGTACCTCTTCGACGACCTCGACGCCCTGGCCGAGCCGACCGCTCCGGAGCGCGGCGCCGGGCTGCGCGACGTGCTGCGGGCCTTCACCGCCCTGCTCGAGCAGGACACCTCCACGAGCGTGCTCGTCGCCACGACCTGCCGCCCGCAGCTCCTGGAGCGCTGGGTGCTGCGCCGCTTCGACGCCCTGCTGGACTACCCGCTGCCCACCACCGGGGTCGTGCACGAGGTGGTGCTGCGGCGCCTGCGCGGTTTCGACCTGAGCGCCGTGGAGTGGCCCCGGGTGGCGTCCACGGCCAGCGGGATGAGCCACGAGGAGGTCTCCGCCGCCGCTGAGTCCGCCGCCAAGCAGTCGATCCTGCAGGGCGACCGGCACGTCGAGACGACCGCCCTGCTGGCCGCCCTGCGCGAGCGCAGGCAGATGCTGAAGATGGCCCCGTGAGCGCTGCGGCGTTCACCGTCCTGGTCGTGTGCACCGCCAACGTCCACCGCTCCCCGATGGCCGCCGCGCTGCTGCGCCACCGCCTCGACGAGCGCTTCGGCGCGCGCGCGGCGCGCGTGCGGGTGGTCAGCGCCGGCACGCGCGCCCTGACCGGGCACGGCGTGGACCCCACCACCGCGCGGGTCCTGGCGGAGGTCACCGGCACCGCGCCGGCCGGGACCACCGCCCGTCAGCTCGACGAGCACCTGGTGCACGAGGCCGACGCGGTGCTGGTGATGACCCGTGAGCACCGCGCCGCCGTGGTGGACCTGCTGCCGGCGGCCCAGCGCCGCACGTTCACCCTGCCCGAGCTCGCCCGCATCGCCGCCGCCCTGCCGCGCTGCGGGCCCGGCCGCGCCGATGCCGACCCCGCCGCCGGCTGGCGCGCCCTGCTGGCCGCGGCCCCCGCGCTGCGCGGGCCCACCGCTCCCGCCGACCCCGGCGCCGACGACGTCGCCGACGTGCACCTGCGCCCCGAGGCCGAGCACCGCAGCACCGCTCAGCGCCTGGCCGCGGCCGTCGAGGACGTGCTCGACGCCGTCGCCGCCCCGCCGCGCGCGGCGGCTCAGCGCTCCGTGAGCAGCGGCTCCGCGTCGGTCGCGGTCTCCGGCTGGTAGCCGTACCCGTAGTCGTACGGGTAGGCGTACTCCGAGCGCCGCGCCGGCACCATCGACAGGACGGCCCCGAGCACCCGCGCGTCGACCGCCCGCAGCCGCTCCAGGGCCCGGGTCATGTGGTCGCGCGTCGTGCGACCGTGCCGGACGACGACGATCGCCCCGTCCGACTGCCGGGCCAGCACCGCCGCGTCGGCCACCGGCAGCAGCGGCGGGCTGTCCACGATCACCAGGTCCGCGCGCTCGCGCAGCCGCTCCAGCAGGTCGGCCATGTGCCGCGAGCCCAGGAGCGCGGAGGGGTTCATCGGGATCGGCCCGCTGGCCAGCACCGACAGGCCCGAGTCGCCGTAGGGCTGCAGCACGTCGTCCACGTCGGCGCGGCCGGCGAGCACGGTCGTCAGGCCCGCGCTGCGGTCCACGCCCAGGTACTCCGCCACCTTCGGCAGCCGCAGGTCGGCCTCGACGAGGATCGTGCGCACCCCCGCCAGCGCCGTCGTCAGCGCCAGGTTCACCGCCAGGGTGCTCTTGCCCTCCCCGGGCAGCGCTGAGGTGACCACCACGACCCGCGGGGGGTGGTCCACGTCGGCGAACTGCAGGTTCGTGCGGATCTGCCGCAGCGCCTCCGACTGGGGCGTGCGCGCGTGCTCCACGACCAGCTCCGGCTTCTCGCCGGACTCCCCGAGCAGGGTGGTGCCCAGCACCGGGGTGCCCATGCCGGTGATGACGGCCGTCGTCTTCACGGTGGTGTCCAGCACCTCCCGCAGCACCGCCAGGCCCGTCCCCGCGCTCACCCCGAACAGCAGGCCCAGCGCGAGGTTGCGCGACAAGCTGGGGGCGATCGGCTCCTCGCGGACCTCCGCGGGACGCAGCACGCTGACGCGCACGGGGCTGACCACGTCCGGGGAGGGCCGCTCCAGCTCCGCGACGGCCGTGCCGAAGTGCTTCGCGACCGAATCGGCGATCCGCGCGGCACGTTCCGCGGAGGGGTCCTCCACGGTGACCTCGATGAGGACGGTGCCCAGCGGGGCGTCGGAGCCGATGCGCGTGGCGAGGGCGCGGGCCGTGGTGTCCAGGTCCAGCTCAGCGATCACGGGCTGCAGCACCTTCGGGCTGGTGAGCACGCCCGTGTAGGACTGCACCCGCTGCTGGGTGAACATGCCGCCCTGCATGAGGGCCACGGCGCCGCCGCCGTCGTGCATGGAGACGAACAGCAGGGAGTCCGCCCGGTACAGCGGGGTGCTCAGCGCCGTCGACCCGCCTCCCGCCCCCAGTCCGACCAGCACCGCGAGCGCCAGCAGCACCCAGTGCTTGCGCAGCGCGCGCAGGTAGTCGACCAGCTCCATCGGGCGGTGCTCCTCGGTGCTCCTGGGGCTCGGGTGGTGGTTCGGGGCGCCCGCAGGGGCGGACGAGCACCCATCGGCCGCGCGGCGGGCCACCTGAACCGGGCTCCGTCCCGGGTTCGACTCAAGTCGACACGCCGTCCGGCCGACGGAAACGGAGGGAACCCCCAGCCTGTGGTAACGGCCCGATGCACCAGGAGCAACGACGTGACGCTGACCGGAGAGCCGACGGCGGGAGCCCGCCCACCGGTCCCGGGACAGTCGTGCCCGGTGCCGGGCGCCGCCCGCCGCCCGCGCTCGCGGCTGACCGCGCTGCTGGTGGCCGTGGACGCCGGCTGCGTGCTGGTCGTCCTGCTCGCGGACCTGTTCCTGCCCGGCCTCGCCGACGGGCTGCGGCACCCGGGTCTGGCCGTGTTCGGCGTGTCCCTACTGGCCGTGCACGGCTTCACCGGCCTGTACCGGCCCCGGCTGGAACCCAGTGCCCTGGACGACCTGCCGCTGCTGCTGGCCGCGGCCGTCGCCGCGCTGGGGGCGACCTCCCTCGCCGACGTGGTGCTGGGGGCCGGGTCCGTGGACGAGCCGCTGCTGTGGTTCGCGGCCGCCCAGACCGCGCTCGTCGTCGCTGCCCGCGCCGGCGCGTACGTGCTCGTGCAGGCGGTGCGCCGCAGCGGACGGGTGCAGCGGCGCACCCTCGTCGTCGGCTGCGGCGGGCTGGGGGCGCAGCTGGCGGGTGTCCTGGCGCGCCGCGAGCACGGCCTGCTGCCCGTCGGCTTCGTGGACGACGAACCGCGCCTGCCCCCGTGCTCCCGGCCGCTGCCGGTGTTCGGCCGGATCGCCGACCTGCCGCGCCTGGTCCACGAGCACGAGGCCTCCGTCGTGATCATCGGGTACTCCAACGTGCCCGAGCCCGTCGTCGTCGACGTCCTGCGCGCCTGCCACGGACTCGACGTGGAGATCTTCGCCGTGCCCCGCTTCTGGCAGGTCACCAGCACCTCCCGCACGATGCAGCTGCTGCGGGGGGTCCCGCTGGTGCGGCTGCGGCGTCCGGCGTTCCGGGCGCCGTCGTGGCGGTTCAAGCGGGTCGTGGACGTGGTGGCGTCCGCCGCGGGCCTGGTCCTGCTGAGCCCGTTGCTGGGGCTGTGCGCCCTCGCGGTGCGCCTGGACGGCGGGCCGGGCGTGCTGTTCCGCCAGGAGCGGGTGGGCCTGGCCGGGCGCCGCTTCGAGCTGCTGAAGTTCCGCAGCGTGCGCGCCACGGCGGAGGAGAGCGCCACCCGGTGGAGCGTCGCGGACGACGGCCTGCCCCCGCTGGGCCGCTGGATGCGCCGGCTGTCCCTGGACGAGCTGCCGCAGCTGTGGAACGTGCTGCGCGGCGACATGTCCCTGGTGGGCCCGAGGCCGGAGCGGCCGTACTTCGTGGAGCGCTTCGGCGCCGAGCACGACGAGTACCTGTGGCGCCACCGGGTGCCGTGCGGCATCACCGGCTGGGCCCAGGTCAACGGCCTGCGCGGGGACACCTCCATCGCCGACCGGGCCCGCTACGACAACCACTACGTCGAGAACTGGTCGCTGTGGCTGGACGTGAAGATCCTGCTGCGCACGGTCGTGCAGGTCGTCGCGGCCGCCGGCCGGTGAGCGCGTCCGGCCCTCTCGTCCTGGTGCTGGGCACCGCGGACTGGGACGCGGCCGTCGCCACCAACCAGCACCGGGCCGTGGCGGCGCTCGCACGCCGCTGGCCGGTCGTGTTCGCCGAGGGCACCGGCACGCGCCGGCTGCGCCCCGGCGACGCCCGCCGGGTGCTGCGGCGGCTGCTGCCGGGAGCGCTGCGCCCCGCCTCGTCCCGCGCGGCCCGGCCCGTCCCGCCCGGCGCGGCGGTCGTCGCGCCGCGGCTCGTCCCGCACCACGGGCCGGCGACCCGGGCGCTGAACGCCCACCTGCTGCACCGGCAGGTGCGGCGGTGGGCCGAGCACCCCGGCCCGCGGGTGCTGTGGACGTACACCCCGTTCGCGTACGACCTGCCCGGCCTCGCCGACGCGACCGTCTACCATCTGGTGGACCTGCTGCACGAGAACCCCGGCGTGCCCCGCGCGCGCCTCCTGGCCGCCGAGCGGGAGCTGGCCGGCGCGGCCGACCTGGCGATCGCCACGAGCGGCGCCGTGCGCGAGCACCTGCACCGGCAGGGCTTCTCCCCGCTGCGGCACCTGCCCAACGTCGCCGACGTGGAGCTGTTCGCGGCCGCCGCGGCGCAGCGGCGGGCACCGCGCGAACCGGTGGCCGTGTTCGCCGGGACGCTCGCCGCGCACAAGGTGGACCTGGAGCTGCTGGCGGCGCTGGCACGACGCCTGCGGGGCACCGCTCGCGTGCGCCTGGTCGGCCCCGTGGCGCCGGGCACGACGGCGCACCCGGCGTGGCGCGCGCTGCTGGCCGAGGGCGCCGAGGTGGTGGGACCGCTCGGCCCCCGGGAACTGGCGGCGGAGCTGGCCGCGGCCGTCGTCGGCCTGGTGCCGTACCGGCTGACCCCGCTCACGGAGGGCATCAGCCCGCTGAAGACGTACGAGTACCTCGCCGCCGGCTTGCCGGTGGTGAGCACGGCGCTGCCCGCGGTGCCCGAGGTGCCCGGTGCGGTGTGGACCGAGCGGGCCGCCGAGCCGTTCACCGGCCGGGTCCTGGACCTGCTGACGGCGCCCGCGGCCGAGCGGGCCGAGCGCGTGCTGCGCTGCGGGCGGGCGGCGGCCGGGCACGACTGGGCCTCGCGCGGTGAGGAGCTGCGCGGGCTGGTGGAAGTCCTGCTCACCCGCTGACACCCCGCGGCCGTCAGGAGCGCCGCAGCACCTGCGCGAGCGCGCGGCGCAGCGCCGGCACGCACGCCACGTGCAGCCCCCACACCACCAGGGCCGCCGCCGAGCCGAGCGCCAGGCCCGCCCACGTCCCCGGCACCACCGCCCCCACCAGCGCCGCCGCGAGCGCCACCAGCAGCGCCCCCGGCGCGCACAGCGCCGCGCACCGCACCAGCACCGCCCCCACCCCCAGCGTCCGGGCCGCCAGCGCGGTGGTGACCACGGCACCCGCCGACACCGCCAGGCCCAGCGCCACCGGCCCCAGCACCGTCGGCAGGGTCAGGTCCACGGCCAGCGTCACCGCCAGCCCGGCGGCGAGGGCGGTGACGGCCGCGCGGTTGCGATCGCGCGCGTTCAGCGCCTTCACCAGCACGTACGACAGCGCCTGCGCCCAGAACCCGACGGCGAAGCCGGTGAGCACCTGCCCGGAGGTCGCCACCGCCGCCGCGTCGAACGCGCCGCGCCCGTACAGCACGTGCACGACCCCGGCGGCGTCCACCGCCAGCACCGCCGACAGCGGCACCACCACGACGAGCACCGCCGGCACCAGCCGTTCCAGGCGCTCGCGGGCGTCCGGCGCGCTCAGCTCCGGCAGCACCGCCAGGCCCGCCAGGCCGAGCGGCACCGCCAGCAGGTTCACCCCGGTGGTGGCGACGAAGCGGGCGTAGTCGACGGCGGCGACGACCCCGTCGCCCAGCAGGGACGCGACCACCCGCTCGACCACCACCGACGACTGCAGCACCAGCGGCAGCAGCAGCAGGGGACGCACCCGCCGCCACAGCTGCACCAGCGCGTCCCGGGCTGCGCGGCGCTCCCACCGGGGCGGGGGCAGCAGCCCGCGGCGGTGCAGCGAGAAGTGCGCCCAGGCGTGCAGGGCGACGTACGCGGCGGGGAACCCCCACGCCAGCGCCACGGGCGTCGACAGCCACCACGCCACCGCCAGCCCCGCGACCATCCCCGTGTTCTGGGCGGTGGGCCGGGCGCTGGAGAGCCGGAACGAGCCGTGCGAGGCCTCCAGGTAGCTGAGCAGCGCGAACTGCAGGTAGCTGGGCAGGCCCAGGGCCATCACCCGCAGGAACGTCGCCGCGGTGGCGGCCGTGCCGTCGTCCAGCCCGGGTGCCAGCAGGTCCACGACCGGGCCGGCGAGCAGCAGCAGGGCGGCGGTGACGGCGAGCGCCAGCACCAGCAGCACCGCGCGCAGCGCGTGGAACAGCGCGGCGGCCCGCGCGGGGTCGTGCCGGCGCAGACGGGCGTGCACCGGCAGGAACCCGGCGCTGAGGGCGTCGGCGGTGACGAGGTCGACGGGCACCAGGGTGGCGGTCTGGGCGACGCGGGCGGCCACGGCGGGCGCGCCGGTGCCGTAGGCGGCCGCCAGCAGCACCTCCCGCACGAGGCCGAGGAGCTTGCCGGCCAGGCCGCCCCAGAAGAGGCGCTGCACGGCGGAGCGCATCACTCGCCCCGCAGCGCCCGCTCGTACTCGCGCGCCACCCGCCGCAGCTCGCAACGGGCCGGCAGCAGGCTCCCCCCGGTGCGGCCGCGGTCGAGGACGTCCCCGGCCGCCGCCGCCAACGCCCGCTCGTCGGCCACGTCGACGCGCGTCACGGCGCCGCCGGCGTCCTCCGTGCCGGCGGTGCCCAGGGGGACCAGCGCCGGGGTGCCGCAGGCCAGGGACTCCAGCACCGTCATCGTCAGGCCCACCTCGCGCCAGGCGGAGGTCAGCAGGGAGGCGTCGGCCGCGGCGCACAGCGACGCCAGCCGCTCCCGCGGCACGGAGCCGGTGAAGCGGACCCGCCCGCCCACGCCGAGGTCCGCGGCCAGCGCGCGCAACCGCCCCTCGTCGCCGCCGCCGCCGGCGACGAGCAGGTGCGGGTCCAGGTCGGGGCGGGTGCGCGTCAGCGACCGCAACCCCCGCAGCGCCCGGTCCACCCGCTTCTGCGGGTGCAGCCGGCCCGCGACGATCAGCAGGCGCGCCGGGGCGGGAACGCCCAGCTCGCGCCGGACCGCGGCCGCGGCCGCCGGGTCGGGGCGGAAGACCGCCGTGTCGACGCCGTTGGCGACGGTGCGCACCGGCGGCATCCGCACCAGCCGCCCCAGCGGCGGGGAGGTCAGCGACGCCGCCACGGCCGGACCGACCGCCACCACCGCGTCGAAGCGGCGGTAGGTGCGGGCGTCGCGCAGCAGCGCCCGCGCGTTGCGGACGGCGGACAGCGCGGTGAGCGCGGACCCGCTGCGCAGCTTGGAGGTCAGCTCCGCCGCGGACGTGCCGTGGGCCTGCAGGACGAACCGGGGGCGGACCGCCCCGGCGGGGGCGGCCACGTCCACGCAGGAGAACGCCCCCGCGCTGACGGACAGGACGCCGGCGACGGGACCGGTGCGCAGCAGCTCCTCCAGCGCTCGGCGGGAGGCGGACCACCAGGTGCGCGAGTAGCGCCCCGGCGCCGTGCCCGGCAGCGCCCGCACGTCCACGCCGTCCAGCGTCCACGCCGCCGGACGGCCGGGCACCGCCGTGGTGAGCACGGTGACGGCGGAACCGCCGGCGGCCAGGGCTCGTGAGACGTCCCAGGCGACGGACTCCATGCCGCCGGCGCCGTGCAGCGGCAGCCCACGGGTCAGCACGACGAGGCGCCCGCTCACCGCGCACCCCCCGCGCGGGTGCGCAGGGCACCGTCCAGCAGGTCCTCCAGCAGGCGCGTCTGCCGGGCGACGTCGAAGGACCGCTCGACGTGGCGTCGCGCCGCCTCGCCGGTGCGGCGGGCCAGCGCCGAGTCGTCCAGCAACCGGGCCAGCGCTCCGGCGAGCGCGGACGGGTCGGCCTCGGGCACCAGCAGGCCGGTGACGCCGTCGACGACGGCGGAGGGGATGCCACCGTGCGCGGTGGCGACGACGGGCCTGCCCAGGGCTGCGGCCTCCAGCAGCACCTGCCCCAGGCCCTCCTGGTCGCCGGAGCGCGCCGTGACGCTCGGCAGGCACAGCACGCTCGCGGCGGCGACGTGCGCGAGGACGTCCGGGTTGCCCAGCACCCCGGTGAAGACGACGCGGCCGTCGACCCCCAGCTCGCGGGCGAGGCGTTCCAGCGACCCGCGCAGCGGGCCGTCGCCCACGCACACCAGCCGCACGTCGACGCCGCGCGCGGTCAGCAGGGCCACGGCGCGCAGGAGGTGCTCGGTGCCCTTCTTCTCCACCAGCCGGGCGACGTGCACGACGGTGCGGCCGTCCCCGGTGGGTGCCGCCGCGGGGACCTTGTCCAGGTCCAGGCCGAGGTGGTGCGTGACGGTGCGGTCGGCGGGGAAGCCGCGCGCCAGGAGCCGTGCGCGCAGGTGACCGGACACGGGCAGGAACAGGTCGCCGTGCCGCGCCAGCCGCGGCAGCCGGCGCACGTACGTCACCCAGGAGGCGCGTCGCGCGCGCAGCAGCGCCGTGCGGGTGCAGGTGGCGTCGAAGCCGTGGAACACGGTGGCCAACGGCAGCCCGGCGCGCTGCGCGCTGGGCAGCGCGTGCGCGCCCTCCACGCCGAAGTGCGCCAGGACCACGTCCGCGCGCACCTCGCGCAGCACCCGGGTCAGCGGCCAGGACAGCGCACCCGCGGCGTACCCGGCGGCGGCGGCGGGTCCCCACCGCTGCGCCAGGGTGACGACCGGCAAGCCGGGGTCGGCGTGCGCGGGCAGCGGGTCCCGGCCCACGAGGACCGGCTCGTAGCGGGTGAAGCGACGCGCCTGCTCCAGCACGAACGGCTCGGACGCCACCCCCAGCTGGTGGCGCAGCACCGCTACGCGGGGCACGCCGCCCCCAGCGCCGGCTTGCGCGCGGTCACGTCTGCGGCGGCGACGGCAGCGGGCGCCGCCGGGGTGGCGCCCTGCCGGACCGTGACGACGCCCAGCAGCAGCGCCAGCAGGACCATCGACTTGGCCTCCCCGTAGACCGCGGTGTTGTCACCCATGCCGTGCACCAGCACCCACGCCCACGCACCCAGCGCGAAGCCCGCGGTGCGCGCCAGGGGGGAGCCCGCGCGGCGCACGACCACGGCCAGCAACCGGTGCAGGACGGTGCCGGCCAGCAGCACCAGCACCAGCACACCGGCCAGCCCGGTGGACGCCCACGCGGCGATCAGCAGGTTGTGCGGCGGCAGCGCGTCCACGCCGAGGTGCGCGTACAGCTCCATCGTGCGCGCCCACCCGCCGTGCCCCAGCCCCAGCAGGAGGTGGTCCTGGAACATCCGCAGGGCCGCGTCCCAGATGGGGGCGCGGCTGGCGAGGCTCTCGGAGGACGCGTCCGCGTAGCCGGGCACGTACCGCTCCAGCAGGCGCGGCAGCAGCCAGGCGCCGCCGGCGACGACCACGGCGGCCTGCGGCAGGAACCAGCGCGCCGAGGGGCGGCCCAGCACGTGCACGGCCCGCACCCCCACCGGCAGCAGCAGCGCCAGCGCGGCGGCGGTCTTCGAGCCGGTCGCGAAGGTGGCCGACCAGGTCACCAGCGCGCCGAGCAGGTACCGGCGCCGGTGGCCGTCCACGCCCAGGGCCAGGAACGCGAACGTCGCGACCCCCAGGAACATGGAGGCCACGTTGGCGTTGATGAAGAACCCGCCGGCCTTGGCGGGGTCCATCACGTTGTTGGCGCCCTCGCCCCAGAACGCCGTCATGGCGTCCGGGCCGGCGACGGCGACGGCCAGCGGGGAGCGCAGGAACGCGGTCTCCAGCCCGGGCGACAGCCGGAAGACCCACACCAGCGCCGCCGCCACCAGCGCCCACGCGAGGACGACCTGCAACGACCCGCGCACGCCCCGGGGGTCCTCGCGCTCCACCCGCACGACGTGCAGGTACAGGAACGCGAAGGACGCCAGCCGTGCGGCCTCCAGCACGCCGACGAGCGGCTCGGGCGACCAGACGACGGCGGCGACCTGCACGACGGCCAGCGCCAGCACCGCCCGGACCACCGGGTCGCCCAGCGGCACGCCCTTGCGCTCCAGCAGCCAGCACAGCGCCGCGAGGACCACCCAGCACTGGCTCAGCGGCAGGGACAGCGCCCCCAGCGGACCGGCGAACACCTGGGGCACGGCGAGGAACGCGGCCACCAGCAGGCGGGTGCGGTCGCCGGCGGTGACGCACACGAGGCCGCCCGTGAGGGCGAGGGCGGCGCCCAGGAGGAGTTCCACGTCAGCGGCTCCCGACCGTCGCGCCGGTGTGGGCCGCGGCCCACGCGCGGACCTCCTCGCGGAAGCGCTGCAGCCCGAAGGCCGCCGCCCGCTCCCGGCACGCGTGCGGGGAGCACGCCTCGGCGCGCGCGAGCGCCTCGGCGTACGCGGCGGGGTGGTGCTCGGCCACGAGGGCGCCGGTGACGCCGTCCACGACGGTCTCGGCGGCGCCACCGCGGGCCAGGGCCACGACGGGCGTGCCGGAGGCCATGGCCTCCACCGGCACGATCCCGAAGTCCTCGAACGTGGGGAACACCAGGGCGCTCGCGCGCCGCAGCAGCTCGCGCACCTGCGCGTCGCCGGGCCGTTCCAGCACGACGACGGGCACGGACGCCGCGGCGGCCCGCTCGCGCAGGGCACCGGCCAGCGGGCCCGCGCCGGCGAGGACGGCGGGCCGCCCGAGCCGCTCGGCGACCTGCACCACCACCGCGTGGTTCTTGTAGGGCACCCAGCGGCCCAGGCCCAGCAGGTAGCCGGCGGGCAGGTCCAGCTCGTCGCGCTCGCCGGGGGCGTCGGCGAAGCGCTGCACGTCCACCGGGGGGTGGATGACGACGGCTTCGCGGCCCCAGCACCGCTCCACGCGGCGGGCCACCTCGGCGCTGTTGGCGGCCACGGCCGTCAGGCGCGCGGCCGAGCGGCGGTCCACGCCCGCCAGCAGCCGGCGCGCCGGCGCCAGCAGCGGCGAGGTGCCCCGCCCGTCCAGCTCGGGGTTCCACACGTACCGGGCGGGGGTGTGCACGTACGCCAGGTGCACGCCGCCGGGCGCGGTGAGGCGGTGGGCGGTGGCGAAGGCGTGGTGGGAGGTGACGACGAGGTCGTAGTCGCCGCGGCCGAGGGCCCGCCACGCCAGCGGCATCAGCGGCAGGGTGAGGGCGCGCCGTTCGCGGGTGGCGGCGCGGTCCAGCGCGGTGGTGCGCACGGGGCGGCCCTGCACGTCGAGGTGGGTCCCGGGCGCGCGGCTGAGGGCGTAGAGGTCGGCGTCGGGCCAGGTGCCGGCCAGCGCCTCGAACACCTGCTCGGCGCCGGCGCGCGCGGCGACCCACTCGTGCACGACGGCGGTGCGCGGGCCCGCGCCGGGGCGCGGTGCGCCTCGGGGGGCTCGGGGTGCCTGCTGCGGTGCCTTCATGGTCCTCTGCGTCGCCTCGGGTGGTCCGGCCCTCCCCGTCGGCACCGGCGGGGCGGACCTGAGCGGAACGCCACGACCGGGGGTGTGGGAGGGGGCCCGTGCTAGCCTTCGAGGCCGTTCGGCACGTCGTGGAGGTCATCCGTTGAAGAAGTTGCTGCTGGTGGCCGCCGTGGCGGGTGCGGCCCTCGCGTGGCGCCGCAAGGCGTCGGCGAAGGCCGAGCGGGACCTGTGGGCGGAAGCCACCGACACCGTGCGCTGAACGCGGTGCCCCCGGGGGCGTGGCGCAATTGGTAGCGCACCTGCTTTGCAAGCAGGGGGTTAGGGGTTCGAGTCCCCTCGCCTCCACCCGGGAAGCACGAAGGCCCCCACCCGCAGGGTGGGGGCCTTCGTCGTGCTCGGGACGCTCAGTCCTTCTTCTCGTCGTCCTCGACGGGCGCGGTGGCCTCCTCGAAGTTCCGCACGGCGTTCGAGGGCGGCTCGTCGGGGAGCTCCTCGGCGACCAGACCGGACGTGTCGCCCTGGCCGCCGGGGGCGCTGCCGGCGGCTGCGGTGCTCCCGGCCGCGGCGGGCTCGGGGCTGCTCGGGGAGCCGGGCACGGGGGCCGGGGTGGCGGTGGGGTTGTTCGTGGGTGCGGCGGGCGTCCACGCGGCACCCGGCGTGGCCCACGGGTCCTCCTGCTTGCGGCTGCGCACCGCGGAGAACACGGCTGCGCCGGCGCCGGTGAGCGCCAGCACCAGCAGCAGCTTGCGGCCCTTGCGGCCCTTCTTCGCCTTCTTCGCCGTGGCCTCGCCCTTGAGCACCGCCAGGGCGCCGGCGCCGCGCTCGCGGGCCACCTTGGTGGTGTTGAGGGCGCTGCCCGCGCCCTTGGCGGCGGCCGCGGTGGCCGCGCCCTTGGCCGCGGTGGTCGCGCCCTTCGCGGCGGTGGTCGCGCCCTTGGCGGCGGTGGTCGCGGCCGTGGTCGCCGCTGCGCCCTTGGCGGCGGCGCTGGTCGCGGCGGTGGTGGCGGCCGCGACGGCCGGCGTGGCGGCCGTCCTCGCGGTGTCGGCCGCCTCGTGCACGGCCTCCGCCAGGCGGGGCAGCAGCTCGGTGGTGAGCTTGTCGAGGGCGGTGTCCACGGCGGGGCCGACGCGCTGCGCGGCGCCCTCGACGTGCGGGGTGGCCCAGGTGCGGGCGGTCTCGACGTGGGGGGTGGCCCAGGTGCGGGCGCTGTCCACGTGGGGGGTGGCCCAGGTGCGGGCGACCTCGACGTGGGGGGTGGCCCAGGTGCGGGCGGTCTCGACGTGCGGGGTGGCCCAGGTGCGGGCGGTCTCGACGTGCGGGGTGGCCCACGTCCTGGCGCTGTCCACTGCGGGGGCGACCTTCTCGGTCAGGGCCTTCTCCGCGAGGGCCGTGCCCTGCTCGCGCACCTGCACCAGCTTGCCGGGCCGGTTCTTGGTCAGGGACATCCGTTCCTCCTCCGTCTGCGGTCGTCTCGCCGGGGCAACGCCTCGGGGCGCGGGTGGGTGCCCGGCCGGCGATCAGGACCCCCATCCCACCGCAGCGGCGCCGACCGCGCCACCGTGCGGTGGCTCGGGGACCCCGTGCGACGATGACCGCATGCGCGCGACCCTGCACACGAACCACGGCGACATCCGCATCGAGCTGTTCGAGAACCACGCTCCGAAGACGGTGGCGAACTTCGTCGGCCTCGCCGAGGGCACCAAGGAGTGGAAGGACCCGTCGACGGGGGAGACGAAGACGGAGCCGTTCTACGACGGGCTGACCTTCCACCGGATCATCGACGGCTTCATGATCCAGGGTGGGGACCCGCGCGGTGACGGCCGCGGCGGCCCCGGCTACCAGTTCGACGACGAGATCCACCCGGACCTGCGCTTCGACAAGAAGTACCTGCTGGCCATGGCGAACGCCGGGAAGGTCGCCGGCCACGGCACCAACGGCTCGCAGTTCTTCATCACGGTGGCGACCACCCCGCACCTCAACGGCCGGCACACGATCTTCGGCGAGGTCGCCGACGAGGAGAGCCGCCAGGTCGTGGAGGCCATCGCGAACGTGCCCACCGGGCCGGCCGACGCGCCCCGCGAGGCGGTCGTCATCACCGGTGTCGACGTCGAGCGCTGACGGGACCGCCCCGCGTGCGTTCCGCCGATCGCGGAACGCGCGAACGGCGACGGCCCCCGGTGCGTTGAGCGCAGCGTGAGCGACGCCGCGAACGAGACCTCCACCGGGCAGCCCGTCTGCCCCCGGCACCCCGACCGCGAGTCGTGGGTGCGCTGCCAGCGCTGCGAGCGGCCCGCGTGCCCCCAGTGCCAGCGCCCCGCCGCGGTCGGGGTGCAGTGCGTGGACTGCGTCGCCGAGGGCAACCGCGGCGTGCGGCAGGGCCGCACCGCGCTCGGCGGCTCGGTGCGGGTGCGCGACAGCCTGGTGACGAAGGTCGTCGTCGTCGTGTGCGTGGCGATGTTCGCCGCGCGCTACGTGCTGCCGGCGGACCTCTACTACTACCTGCCGCTCGTCAACGAGATCGGCTACGCGAACAGCTTCGACGCGGACACGTGGTGGCAGCCGCTGACGTCGGCGTTCCTGCACGCCTCGCTGCTGCACCTGCTGTTCAACACGTACGCGCTGTGGCTGACGGGGCACTACCTGGAGCCCCTGCTGGGGCGGGCGCGCTTCGCGGCCCTCTACCTGCTCTCCGCCCTGGGCGGGGCGGTGGGTGCGCTGCTGCTGCCGCTGACGGCCCACACGAGCCTGGTGGGCGCCTCGGGCGCCGTCTTCGGCCTGTTCGGGGCCCTGGTGGTCGTCAACCGGGACCTGGGCCGGCAGACCGGTCAGGTCGTGGCGCTGGTGGCGATCAACTTCGCGCTGGGGTTGTTCATCAGCGGCGTCTCGTGGCAGGCGCACCTGGGCGGCCTGGTGACGGGCCTGGTGGTGGCCACCCTGCTGGTGCGGTTGCGGCGGCGGGCGCGGGCCGTGCAGTGGGCGGCGGTGGCCGCGGTGGCGATCGCGGTGCTGGCCCTGCTGGTGCACGCGGGCAGCCGCTCCGTCCTCTGAGGAGTTGTCCACAGGGCGTCCGCACAGGTGTGCGAACAGGCGGTGATTGTCCACGCGCTGTGGGTGGGGGTGTGGACAGTCGTCCGCCCCCACCCACAGTCGTCCACAGCCTGTGGATGGAACGGTGGACAGGAACTGTGGACAGGAAGGGGCTCGTCCCCCGGCGATCCACAGCTCGTCCCCAGGTGGGTCGGGGATGAACGGTCCGCCAGCCGCACGGAGTGTTCACGACAGCACGGAGCGTCGATGCAGCGAGGACCCCGGAGTGCCGATCAGCGCTCCGGGGCCCTCGCGGTGAACGGCGGTCAGCGCCAGCGCGTCGTCATGGCGAAGCCCACGAGGACGAGCCCGAAGCCGGCCACCAGGTTCCAGTTGTCCCAGCCGGGCACCGGGTACTGCGCGCTCGAGAGGTAGAAGACGACGATCCACAGCAGCCCCAGGACCATGAGGGCGACCATGAGGAAGATCCACCAGCGCGGGGTGAGCCGGTTGCGGGCCTTGATCGCGCGGTCCGTGTCGTCGGCGGTGCTCCCACCGCGCCGGCGGCGGCGCCGGCCCGGTTCCGCCGCGCCCTCCGCGCCGGTGCCCTCCGCGGTCTCCTCGTCGCGCTTCCGCTCGTCGCGGGGCTCGGGCACGTCAACCTCCGGGTCGGGACGGGGCGTGCAGGAGCACGCTGATCGCCTGGTTAGCGTAGTAGGAGCAGACCTCGCGGACGGTCGCGCCACGGGTGCACCGCGTGAACGGGGTCGAGGAGGAGGGGACGTGCGCGCACCTCGGACGCGCACGGCGGTCCGTCGCACCGCCGTCGCCGGCGTCTTCGCGCTCGCCGGCCTGCTGTTCACCACCAGCGCCCTCACCTCCCGCGGCACCGACCTGCGCTCGGACACCGCCGACCTCGGCGCCCTCGTCGCCGAGCGGTCCCGGCTCAACGAGCAGCGCGCCGCGCGCGTGGGCGACCTGCGCGCCGAGGTCGCCGAGCTCACCCGGACCGCCGCGCCCGCCGTCGCCGCCGACCCGCTCGACGAGCCCGCCCTGGGCATCGCCTCCGGGGCGCTGGCCGCCACCGGACCCGGTGTCACGGTCGTCCTCGACGACGCCCCCGACACCGTCCGGCCCGCCGGCGCCTCGCCCGACGACCTGGTGGTGCACCAGCAGGACGTCGAGGCCGTCGTCAACGCGCTGTGGGCCGGCGGCGCGGAAGCGATGTCGATCATGGACCAGCGCGTCGTGTCCACCTCCGCCGTGCGCTGCGTGGGCAACGTGCTCGTCCTGCAGGGCCGCACCTACTCCCCGCCCTACCGCGTGTCCGCGATCGGCGACCCCGAGGCGCTGCGCGCCGCCCTCGGCGCCAGCGCGCAGGTCGCCGTCTACCGCCAGTACGTCGACGCCTACGGGCTGGGCTGGTCCGTCGAGGCGCACGACGAGGCCGACGGGCTGCTGCTGCCCGCCTTCGACGGCTCCACCGCCCTCGACGCCGCCCGGGTCCCCGCGTGATCCGCCGCGCCGTCGGCGTCACCGGCGAGCTGCTCGTCACCGCCGGGGTGCTCGTCCTGCTGTTCGTGGTGTGGCAGCTGCACTGGACGGACCTGACCAGCGAGCGCGCCCAGGCCGCCGCCGTCGACGCCCTGCAGGAGCGCTGGGACACCGCCCCCGCGCCCACCGCGAGGGCGGCGGCACCGACCGCGCCGGCGGCGCCCGCGGTCCCGGACGTGGACCAGACCCCGCCCACCGGTGACGCCTTCGCGATCACGTACGTGCCCCGCTTCGGCAGCGACTACGCCGTGCCCGTCGTGGAGGGCATCGGCGCCGAGGAGCTGGAGGACGGCATCGGCCACTACCCGGGCACCGCGATGCCCGGCGGGGTGGGCAACTTCGCGATCGCCGGGCACCGCGTCACCTACGGCAAGCCCTTCCACCGCGTCGCGGAGCTGCAGGAGGGGGACGCGGTCGTCGTCGCCACCGCCGACCGCTGGTACACGTACCGGGTGCGGCGCCACCGCATCGTCACCCCGCAGCAGGTGGAGATCATCGCGCCGGTGCCGGACCGGCCGGGTGAGCAGCCCACCGAGGCGTGGCTGACGATGACGGCCTGCCACCCGATGTACTCCGCGCGCGAGCGGTACATCGTGTACGCGCAGCTGGAGTCGTCGCAGGACCGCGCCGACGGGCCGCCGGCCTCGCTGGCCGCGGTCGGCTGAGGGGAGGGGACGTCGTGTACGCGTGGTGGTGGCGCACCCTGCCGGGCCCGTGGTGGGTGCGGCTGCTGCTGAGCCTGCTCGTGGCGGCGGCCGTGGTGCTGCTCTGCTTCACCGTCGTCTTCCCCGCCGTCGCCGACCACCTGGCCGTCAACGACGCCACCGTCGGCGGCTGAGCGCCCCGCCCGGCGGCGGTGGTGCGGCGCTGTGAAGACGTCGCGCACGCGCTGCGCGCACCCGGGGATCAGGACCACGCCGGTCCGGTGCGCGACGTACCGTGGTCGGATGCCCACGACCGACGGCTCCGTCCCGCCGCGCGCCGACGTGCCCGGTGCGGGCCGGCGCGCCCGGGGGCAGCACGCCAGCCACGCGCACACCGCGGCGCTGCGCGCCCTGCGGGTGGCCGTGGTGGCGCTCGTCGCGCTCGCGCTGACCGCGGGCGCCGGCGGCGTCTACGCCTACCAGCGCCTGCAGGGCAACATCACCGCCGAGGACGTCTCCGGCCTGCTGGGCACGCGCCCCGGCAAGGACGAGGACACCACCGCCGGCACATCGCCGGTGAACATCCTCGTCATGGGCAGCGACACCCGGGCCCTCGCCGACGGCACCGGGGGCGCCTACGGCGGCGAGGCCGCCGACCCGGGCGCCCGCTCCGACACCACCGTGCTGGTGCACCTCGCCGGCGACCGCGAGAGCGCCACCCTGGTGAGCATCCCGCGCGACTCGATGGTGGAGATCCCCGCCTGCACGGCCCCGGACGGCAGCACGATCGAGGCGCACGTGGGCATGTTCAACTCGGCGTTCACCGAGGGGGGACCGGCCTGCACGATCACCACGGTGGAGGCCCTCACCGGCGTGTACGTCGACCACTACGCCGTGGTGGACTTCAGCGGCTTCCGCTCCATGATCGACGCCCTCGGCGGGGTGACGATCTGCACGCCGGAGGACATCGACGACCGCAGGGCGAACCTGCACCTGGAGGCCGGCACCCACGAGGACGTGGACGGGGAGACGGCCCTGGCCTACGCGCGCGTGCGGTACATCGGCGACGGCTCCGACCTGTCCCGCATCGAGCGCCAGCAGGCCCTGATGTCCTCGATCGTGCAGGAGGTCACCAGCTCGCAGATCCTGCTGCGCCCGGACCGGCTGTACTCGTTCCTCGACGCGGCGACGAAGTCGGTGACCACCGACCCGGACCTGGCCAGCATCAGCGAGCTGGTGGACCTGGCGCAGAGCGTGCAGGGCATGCCCGCCGACGCGGTGCGCTTCGTGACCGTGCCCACCGAGCCGTACCCGCCGAACGACGCGCGCGTGCAGTGGACGGCGGCCGCGGAGGAGCTGTGGCAGCGCATCCGCACCGACACCGCCGGGCAGCCGTCGGCCGCACCCACCGCGACGGCGAGCACTGACCCGTCGGCGAGCTCGCAGCTGGTCGTCGCCCCGGGCGACGTGTCGGTGCGCGTGGTGAACACCGGTGCCCCGGCCGGCACGGCCGCGGCGGTCGCCGACGCGCTCGCGGAGGTGGGGTTCGCGGTCGCCGGGGTCGGTGACGGCGAGGCCAGCGACTCCTCGGTGCCGGTCCTGGTGCGCTACGGCCCGGACCGCGCGGACAGCGCGCAGACCGTGGCGGCCGCGTTCGGCGGGGCGGCGGCGCGCCCGGACGGCAGCCTGGGGCGCACCGTCGTGGTGGAGGTGTCCTCCGCGGACCACTCGGTCACCGACGTGCGGGCCCGCGTCACCGGCGCCACCGCCCCGCCGAGCGCCACCGCGGGCGCCGCGGCCTCCCCGGAGCCCACGATCACCGCCCGCGTCGCCACCGACGACATCTGCGCCTGACCCGATCGGGTGGTTCCCGGTCCACGTCCCCCTTCCGGGTGCCGATGTCCCTGGTGCGGTCGGGGTGGTTGAGCATGCAGCCACCCGACGCGGTCGGGCGCCGCAGTGGCGTGGCGGCGCGTTCGAGCGGGGGGCAGTGTCGTGGGTCGTGTGCGGGACATGAAGGTGGGGGCGAAGCTGTTCGCCGGTTTCGGGGTGGTCAGCCTGCTGCTGCTCGCCGTCGGCGTGGTCGGCGTGGTGCAGCTGCGCAGCGCGCAGGAGCGCCTGGAGGCGATGTACGCCGAGGGCGTGGTCTCCGTGCACGCCCTGGACATGACGCAGAACGAGTTCAACCTCGCCGCCAAGGACCTCTTGGACCTGGCCCTGCAGGTCGACGACGCCGGCCGCGCCAGGATCACCGAGAAGGCGGCGGAGCACGACGCCGCGCTGGACGAGGCGTGGAGCGAGTACCTGGGCACCAGCCCCTCGCAGCCGCGGGAGCAGCTGCGCGCCTTCGAGGCCCACCTGGCCGACTGGCGCGCCGCGCGTGAAGAGCTCGTCCCCCTGGCGGTGGCCGGGGACCTGGCCGCGTTCGCCGCCGCCCGCGCGGCGACGACGACGCCGGTGAACCGGGAGATCAACGTGGCCCTGGAGGCGATGGAGGAGCGCGAGGAGGCCGCGGCCGCCGACCGCTCCGCGCAGGGCCGGGAGGCGTACGCGGTGGCGCTGACCGAGATCACCGCCACGATCGCGCTGGCGCTGGTGCTCGCGGTCACCGTCGCCGTCCTGATCGCCCGCGGCATCTCCCGCCCGCTGGCGCGGGTGGTCGCGGTGGTGGAGGGCCTGGCCGAGGGCCGGCTGGACCAGCGCGTGGGCATCGACAGCCACGACGAGGTCGGCGTGATGGCGCAGGCGCTGGACCGCTCCACCGAGCGGCTGGGCGAGGTGATGGGCCAGGTGGTGGCCAACGCCGGCACCCTGGCCTCCTCCTCGGAGGAGCTCAACACGGTGGCCACGCAGCTGTCCTCCGGGGCGGAGGAGTCCGCGCAGCAGTCGCAGGTCGTCTCCGCCGCCACCGAGGAGATCAGCACGTCCATCGCCACCGTCGCCGCCGCGGGCGAGGAGATGAGCGCAGCCATCCGGGAGATCTCCTCCTCCACCGCCGAGGCCTCCCAGGTCGCCTCCGCGGCCGTGGCCTCCGCCGCCGACGCCTCCGCCATCCTGGAGCGCCTGAGCGCGTCCTCCCGC
>NZ_JALBVB010000059.1:56533-68620 GCF_022669155.1 Kineococcus sp. TRM81007
GCCGTCGTGGCCGGCGAGGTCAAGGAGCTGGCCCAGCAGACCGCCCGCGCCACCGAGGAGATCACCGGCCGGGTGGGTGCCACCCAGGCCGACGCGTCCGCCGCGGCCGGCGCGATCGCGGCCATCACCGAGGTCATCTCCCGCATCGACGCGCTGCAGTCCACCATCGCCGCCGCGGTGGAGGAGCAGTCCGCCACCACGTCGGAGATGGTGCGCAACGTGGCGGAGGTCTCCACCGGCTCCCAGGAGATCGCCGCGAACATCTCCGGCATCGCGGCCACCGCCACGCAGACCACCGTCGGCGCCGGGCACACCGCCACCACCGCCGGCGAGGTCTCCCGCGCCGCCGCCGAGCTGCAGCAGCTGGTCAGCGCCTTCCGCTACTGACCGCTGCCGTCGGCGCGGTCCGGTGCGTCAGCGCGATCGGCACGACCGTGGTGGTGCTCCGGGTGCAGGCGGGCGATATCGCGAACAGCTCACTCCTGGAGGTCGTCACCACCCCGGTCGTCGCCCTCCCCGCGGCGCTGCTCGCAGCTCCACGGCGCAGGGCGCGGGTGCGGCGCCGGCCCCTTCAGTGACCGGCGGCGACGGCGGGGCCGGCTTCACCCGCGAGCTGCCAGGGCCGCACGAGCAGCACCAGCACGGCGGTGCCGAGCGTCAGGGCGGCCAGGATCACCACGCCCATGGCGCGTGCGTCGTTGCCGAGCAGGCCCACGAGCGGCGAGACCAGCGCGCCGACGCCGAACTGGACGGCTCCCAGCAGCGCGGCGGCCGCGCCGGCGGCCTCACCGTGCCGGGACAGGGCCAGTGCCGGAGCGTTCGGCAGGGCCAGGCCGGTGCAGAACAGGACCGCCCACAGCGGTGCCACCACCCCGGCCAGGCCACCGGTGCCGGTGGTGGACAGCACCAGCAGCGCCGTGCCGGCGAGCAGGCCGCCGAGGGTGCCGGCCAGGAGCACCTGGGCCGGGGCGAAGCGGCGCAGGGCCAGCGGGTTGAGCTGGGTGGCCGCGATCAGCCAGAAGGCGCCGGCGCCGAAGAGGAGCCCGAACTGCTGCTGGTCCAGGCCGAACTGCCCCTGGTACACGAACGAGGCGCCGGCCACGTAGCTGAACAGGGCGGCCATGGTCAGCCCGGCCACCAGGACCAGGCCGAGGTAGGTGCGGTCGCGCAGCAGAGCGCGGTAGGTCCGCACGGTGGCGCCCAGGCGCAGGGGACGGCGCCGCTCGGGCGGCAGGGTCTCGCGCAGCGCCCGCGCGCCGACCGCCAGCAGGACGAGCCCGTAGAGGCCGAGCAGGGCGAAGATCCCGCGCCAGGAGGTGAAGCGCAGCACCTCGCCCCCGATGGTCGGGGCGAGCACGGGGGCAGCGCCCATCACCAGGAACAGCCGGGAGAGCATGGTGGCCGCTGCCCGCCCGTCGTACAGGTCGCGCACGATCGCCAGGGCGATGACGGCGCCGGCCGCGGTGCCCACGCCCTGCAGCACGCGCAGCACGCCGAGGACGGCGATGTTCGGTGCCAGCAGCACGAGCAGCGAGGCGAGCACGTGCAGGGCGGTGCCGGCCAGCAGCGGTCGCCGCCGGCCCAGGGCGTCGGAGAGCGGACCGATCACGAGCTGGCCCAGGGCCAGGCCGACCAGGGTGCCGGTCAAGGTCAGCTGCACCGCGGCCTCGGTCGTCTGCAGCTGCGTGACGATCGTGGGCAGGGCCGGCAGGTACATGTCGATGGTCAGCGGCCCGACGGCGACGAAGGCCCCGAGCACCAGGGCGGTGCGCCCCATGCTCGGGCGGGACGGCTCGACCGGGCCGCTCGCGCCGGTGGCGGGCGGGAGGTCCGTGCGCGAGGTCATGTGGGGATCTTCCGTCGCGGGGCTGGGGTCAGCCGAGCGCACAGGAGCCCGTGGCTCCCCGTCCACGCGGCGAGGACGACAACCGGCGCACGACACGGATCCATTCCCGTCTCGCCACCGGCAGCCCGGACGTCGCACCCGCCCCCGTGCGACCAGCGAACAGCAGGGCTTCCGCGGCGCTCACGGCTCCGTCCACCAGGAGACGGGGCCGTGAGCACCGGCAGGGCCGCAGCCGGAGACCACCGCACGTCCACCAGCTCGCTCGACGGCGCGGTAGGCGGTCGCCGTGCGGGACAGCGCCGCTGCCGTGGCCGGCGTCAATCACCGAGGGCGCGGCAGAAGGCCAGTACGCGTCGCCACAGCAGCGTGGTGGCTGCTTCGTCGTACTCCTGAGGCAGGCTCGGATCGGTGAACAGGTGGCCGGAACCGGGGTAGTCGAAGACCTCGATCGAGGCGCCGGCCGCGTGCGCATCCCCGACCACGGCGTCGATCCACTCCTGTGAGCGGAAGGGGTCGTGCTCGCTGTAGTGGATCTGAGCGGGCACCGCGGCCGGCCAGCCCTGCGCACCGAGCATCGACACCGGGAGCGCACCGGAGAGCATGAGGACGCCGCGGCAAGGCCGCTGGGTGGCTACGTGTTCCGCCATGCCGCCACCGTTGGAGAAGCCCGCGGCGATGAAGCCGTCCGGCAGGTCCTGCACCGCCTGCACCGCGCGGCGCATCAGCTCGGGGAAGCCGACCTGCTCGACGAAGCGACCGGCGTCGTCGTAGTCGTCGAAGCTCCGCCCGCCGTACTGGTCGACGATCAGCACCCGGTGCCCATCGGCGCGCAGGCGGGTGGCGGCGTCGGTGATCCCGGCGCGGACGCCGAGGACGGAGTGGAACAGGGCGATGTCGGTCATGCCCCCCAGCGTGCAGCGGGGTCGGTGACAGCGGCCTGTCACCATTTCTGTCACTCTTCCGGTCGTGAACCGCACCGATCGGTTGCACGCCCTCAGCGAGGAGCTGCGCCGTGCCGGGCCAAGGGGACGCAACGCCGTGCGGTTGGCCGACTGGCTGGAGGTGAGCACCCGCACGATCAAGCGGGACGTCGCCGCCCTGCAGCAGGCCGGGCTGCCGGTGCGGGCGCAAGCCGGCCGGGGTGGGGGGTACGTCCTGGACGAGGTCGCCACGCTCCCACCGGTCAACCTCACCCCGGCGCAGGTGGTCGCGCTCGCGGTGGCACTGGCCGCTGGAGGTGACGCGCCGTACGCCGCCGACGGGCGAGCGGCGCTGGAGAAGGTGCTCGACGTCCTGGGCCCCGCGGCCCGCGACCGGACCGAGCAGCTCGCCAGCCGGGTCTGGGTCCGCAGACCACCCGCGGAGCGCCCCCACGTGCTGCGTGCGGTGGAGGAGGGGCTCGTGCAGCGCCGCGTGCTGGCGCTGCGCTACCGGGACCGGTCGGGCGTGCCCTCGCACCGGCGGGTCGAGCCCCACCTGCTGGCCCGCACGGACGAGCAGTGGTACCTCGTGGGCTGGTGCCGCACCCGTGGCGCCCCGCGCTGGTTCCGCTGGGACCGCATCGAGGGCGCCGACCTCACCGCTGAGCTCGTCCCCGAGCGCGACCCGGCCGTGTTCGGCACCCCGCCCGCCGACGCTCGCCCCGTCCGGTAGTCGATCGACTGCGGGACGGTGAGGCGCGCCAGGACGAGCTCCTGCTGGTCGTGTCTCCGGCCGAGCGCCTCTCCGGAAGCAGCTGAGCGGTGGCAGCCGCCTCAGACCGGGCCGGTCGGTGGCTACAGCCCTGCTGGTGGGTGGGCGTCGAAGACGCTGATCGGGGCGGGACCGTCGAGCAGGGAGGCGCCGCGGACGAGTTGACGTGGGGTGGCCTGGATCGCTGTGAGCTGGTGCTGCTGGAGGTGGTGCTCGAAGGCGAGGAGGTGCAGGTAGCCGAGGGCCGCTTCCTCGACGGGACCAGGGTCGTCCGGACCGGCGCTGGTGAACGTGATCTCGAGGCGACGCGGCAGGGTGCCGGCGGTCGCGGTCACCTCGCGCCCGGTGCGTGACCGCACGTGGGCCTGCACCAGCTCCGGGGTCGGCGGCTTGCGGTGCGGTGACGCAGGTCGGGCGATGAGCATCCGCCCGCCCCCGTTCCGGGTGGCCTCGGGCACGGCGGTCCAGACGATGTCCGAAGGGGGCGCACCGACGTCGGTCAGCAGCTCTTCGAAGGCGCGGTCGACCGCGGGTGCATCGATCGCGAGCCCGCTGAAGGCCTCGACACGACCATCGATGTCGTCGGGGATGCCGAGATCGATCACGACGCCGATCCACTCCAGCGCCGGCGCCGGGCTGTGGTGGGCGACGAAGTCGTCGGGGTCGAAGGCGGCGATCCTCTCCGCCACGTCGAGGTGGAAGTCCTCGATGAGACGCTGAGAAGCGACCGCCTGTCGCCGACCCTCGAAGTCGAAGTCGTCGGCCTTCGCCAGCTCCACCATCGGAACCTGAGCTCGCCGCAGCAGGTGGAGGGAGATGCCGTGCCGCACCTGAGCACGGTCGTAGGCGCGGTACGCGTTGACCGGGTCCACCCACGCCGGCGACAGGATCCCGCGGTCGGCGTACAAGCGCAGCGCCTTCGGCGTCAGACCGGTGAGCGCCTCGAACTCGCCGGCGCTCAGCTTCTCGTCCATCGTGCTCTCCCTCACGCCTGCCGAACGGTCGTGGGACGAGCGTCGACGTCGCCCCTGGGGCGAGGTCAACCCGCACGCTCAGCAGCGCACCCGTGTCCGCGGACGAAGAGGGACTGTTGCACGAACAGGTGACGACCAGCCCGCGGCGCGGCGTCCGGTTGAGGTTCCACCTGCGGCGCGGCAAAGAGGGCGCCGTTGCCGGTTATGGCGCCCACCTCGCCCGCATGACCAAGTTCGAGATGGACGAGAAGGCGTTGCAGCGTGCGGCGGGCGACGCCGTGAAGCGAGCCGTGAAGGCGATCGATCAGGACATGCCCCCGTATCGGGGTCGCGGTGCCGATCAGGTCGAGCCAGCTCTGGAGAGGAGCACGCGGCGACACGGGGTCACGCCTGATCCCCGTGGCAACGACTTCCAGAAGATGGTCGAGGTGATCTCGACAGGGGGCACCTGGTCTCGGGCTGACCGTTTGCGAGGCACCGCGGGGGAGGGGCCACGAGGACGCGACACGTCGTCTCAGAACCCGTGTCCGCAACAGGCGTCTCATCAGCGGCGTGTGGGCGCTTTCTGAGGCGGTCCCGGCTGTGCCCGCCTCCTCGCCCGCTCGCTCGACCGGACAGCGGCGCGGTCACCTGCTCGGCTACGCCCGTGTCTCCACCACCGCGCAGGACCCCGCCCTTGCAGCACGACGCCCTGGCCGCACGCCCCGCCCTGGACGACGTGCTGGCCCGCCTGGGGCCCGGTGAGGTGGCCCAGGCCGTGGGCGTCTCGCGGGCCACGCTGTACCGGGCCCTGTCCACGGCACCGACCAGCTGGAGCTCGTGCTGTCCCACTCTCATCGCGGGTCGCCCGCAGCACCCGCACCCACTGGGCCGGTGCGGGCGGCGAGGGACGAAGTGCGGGTGAGTGCTTCGCGCCGGGCCAGCCAGTCGTCGAAGGCGGGCGCAGGCAGGGCCTTGGCGTGCAGGTACCCCTGCGTCTCGTCGCAGCCCAGCTGGGTCAGTGCGGCCAGGGTGGCTCCGTCCTCCACGCCTTCGGCGATCACGCGCAGGTCCAGGGCGTGGGCCAGGGCGATGGTGTTGGCCACGATCGCCGCCGCGCGCGGGTCGGTGAGCAGGTCGACGGTGAAGGCGCGATCCAGCTTCAGCTCATCGACGGGTAGCTGACGCAGCTGGGTCAGCGATGAGTAGCCGGTACCGAAGTCGTCGATGCTGACCTGCACGCCCAGAGCGCGCAGGGCCTGCACGACGGCCAGGCTGCGTTCGGGCTCGCGCAGCAGCGCGCTCTCGGTGACCTCCAGCACCAGCAGGGTCGCCGGCACCGCGTGCCGGACCAGCAGGGCCTCGATGCTTCGCGGCAAGGAGGCGTCCAGCAAGGTGCCGGCGGCCAGGTTCACCGAGACGCGCACGTCGCGTCCCGTGGCGCGCCAGGCGGCCTGCTGGGCCACCGCCTGGTGCAGGACCTCGCGGGTGACGACATCCATCAACCCGTGCGACTCGGCCAGCGGCAGGAACTGCCCCGGTGCCAGCAGCCCCAGGTGCGGGTGCTGCCAGCGCACCAGGGCCTCCACCCCCGCCAGCTGCCCGCTGCAGTGCTCGCCGACGTGCTCGCCGGACTGATCACCGGGCTGGTCTCCCGCCTGGTCCGCTGGCTGGCCTCCCGGCTGGTGCGAGCCGGTGTGCAGCTGGGGTTGGTAGTGCACCCGCAGCTGTCCGGCGCCGACGGCGTGGCGCAGCTCACCGACCAGTGAGAGCAGGTGACGGGTATCACCGTGGCGCAGCGGGTCGTAGGCCACGACCAGCAAGCCGTTGCGCTTGGCCTCGTACATCGCGGTGTCGGACTGGCGCAGCAGCGCTGCAGCGTCCACCGGCGGCTCCTCGTCACCGGGCCCGGTACCAGCTGCAGCTTCGGCACCAGCTCGGGCGCGCTCGGTGGGTTCGGTGGGCTCGGTGGGCTCGGTGGTGCTCGAGGGGTCCCAGGTGGTGCTGCCGATGCTGAGGTCGACGTGCACGCTCATCCCGCCCAGGCGGAAGGGCTCGCTGAAGGCGGCCCGCAGCACGCGCAGCGCACCACTGGCGCACTCCTCGGCGTGCTCCCCGGTGCGCTCTTGAGGCGAGGAGGTGCTGGCGGTGACAGCGGGGGCGGGAGCGAGGACGGGGGCGATGACCGCGAACTCATCACCGCCCAGTCGTCCCAGCAGCGCGCTGGCCGGCAGCTTGGGCTGCACGCGCTGGGTGACCATGCGCAGCAGCTCATCGCCGGCGCCGTGGCCCAGGCCGTCGTTGACCTCCTTGAAGTGGTCCAGGTCGAACACCAGCAGTTCGAAGGCGGCGCCGCGCTGCAGGCGGGTGTTCAGCTCCTGCATCAGCGCGCGGCGGTTGGCGATGCCGGTCAGCTCATCGGTCAGCGCCTGGCGGCGGCAGGTGGCCAGCTGCACCAGTTCGGTCAGGTTGATCAACAACCGCACGCTGGAGCCCATCACCGCCAGAGCGCCGCACAGGCCGATCACGGCGGGCAGGTCGCTGATCAGCACCGTGACGATGACGGTCACTCCGGCGGCGACGACACCGAAGGCACCGACGGTGGACTTCACCGGGTCGGAGGCATGGGTGGGCACGAAGCGCACCGGCAGCAGCGCCGCTGCCGTCAGCGCCAGCAGACCCACCGCGGCGATCGGCAGCGACCAGGACGGGCGCACACCACCGTGCAGCAGGGCATCGACGGCACCGATGTTGATCAGCGCGTACGTGAAGATCAGCAACCACAGACGCGCATCGCGGTGCAGGCGGCTGACCGAGGCCGAGGTCAGCGCCGCCACCACCAGGACCAGGACCGCGGCGACCTCCACGTCCAGCAGCTGCTGACGCCAGGACAGCTGCGAGGCCCACAACTGCCCAGGAGCACGCGTGGACTCCGGAGCGCTGTAGACCAGCGCGGCGGCGATCGCCGCAGCAGCCACCAGCGCCGAGCTGATCCCGTTGAGCAGGTCATCCGGATCCACCCCGGCGCCGTGCCGGCTCCAGCGCACCACCGCGCGGTAGGCCAGCGGGAAGGTCAGCACCGCGCTGATCGCCGCCGGCACCTCCAGCAGCGCCGCCGTGCTCGGCACGACGCTGAAGAGCACCGTGCCCAGGACCCCGGCGCCGTAGATCGCGCAGCTGATGCTCAGCAGCGTCCACACCCGCCGCTCGGCCACCGAACGCCGAGCACGCCAGGTCACGACCCACCCCGTCGCCGCCAGGACCGTCAGCGTGCACGCCACCTGCACGACCCACCAGGCGAGATCGTCACGGGCCTGCTGACCCCACCACGTCGACACCAACCCCAGCACCGCCGTCAGCTGCGCTGCCAGCACGACCAGCAGCGAACGCGGTGCCGAACCGACCACGCCCCAGACCGCACGAGACAGCGACGCAGCCGTGCCAGGGCCGGCAGGGCGCACGTCGCCGGCCCTTCTCGAGCGCGCGGTGAAGAACAGCACCACCCCACCTCGACACCCGGCGCACCCGTCCTTGAACGATCTCGCGCTCAATCACCTGCTTGCCGCAGCACCACCGCGACGCGTCGGAGGAGGCAACAGCACCGCATCCACGGTGACGTCCCGTGGAGTGGTGCAACTGCGGTCGCGCGAAGCGCTGCGGTTCGGACTATGCCGTGCGGGCGGTGAGGCTGTCGAGGGTGATGTCCGTGTCGGTGCTGGTGCTGGTGCCGGTGTGGTGGACGGGCAGGGCGGTCGGCTCCGGTGGGGTCAGCAGCGCCATCGACGCCTCGGAGAGGTAGCGGCGGCCGGTGACGGCCCACTCATCGTGCGCTTCGATCAGTACGCAGCCGGCCAAGCGCAGCACCGCCGGCGGGTTGGGGAAGATCCCGACGACGTCCGTGCGGCGCTTGACCTCGCGGTTCAGGCGCTCGATCGGGTTCGTGGACCAGATCTTGCGCCAGTGCGCCTCGGGGAAGACCGCGAACGCGGTGACGTCCGGGCCGGCCTCATCGAGCATCGCAGCGACGGCGGGGAACTGGGCTCGCAGGGTGTCGGCGACGACGCGGACCTGCTCGGCCACCAGTGTCGGGGTCGGCTGGGCGAAGATGGTACGGACCATCGCCGCGACCGCCTCGCCCTGGCTCTTGGAGATCTTGGCCAGCACGTTGCGCATGAAGTGGACCCGGCACCTCTGCCAGGCGGTGCCGGCCATGGTCTGCTCGATCGCGGCGACCAGGCCGCGGTGCTGGTCGGAGATGACCAGCTGGACTCCGCGCAGTCCGCGGTCGCGCAGCGAGGTCAGGAACTGCTTCCAGAAGTCGAGGGTCTCAGCATCCCCGTCCCCCGCTTCGCGGGAGGTGCCCCCAGTTGCAGCCGAGCACTTCGCGGTGTCCGTCAGCGGTGACACCGGTGGCGATGACGACCGCCTGGGAGACGACCCGGCCGCGGATGCGGGTCTTGCAGTAGGTGGCGTCGAGGAACACGTACGGAGTTGCCTGCGCGTTCAGCGGACGGGAGGTGAAAGCAGCGACCTCGCCGTCCAGGTCCGCGCAGATCCGGGACACCTCCGACTTGGAGATGCCGGACTCGACGCCGAGGGCTTGGACGAGGTCGTCGACCTTCCTCGTTGAGACGCCGTGGACGTAAGCCTCCATGACGACCGCGTGCAGGGCGACGTCGATGCGCCGACGCGGGGCCAGCAGCGTCGGGAAGAACGACCCGGTCCGCGTCTTGGGGATCTTCACGGTGAGGTCGCCAGCGGTGGTGGCCACCAACTTCTCGCGCACCCCGTTGCGCTGGGTGGTGCGCGTCGAGGTCCGCTCGTGGCGGTCGGCGCCGATGTGCGCTTGGGCTTCCGCCTCAATGAGGGCCTGCAGGGCACCCTGCAGCAACCGGCGCATCAGGTCGCCACCATCGGCGTCGGCGAGTGCCTCGACAAGGCTGGAGAGGGCAGACTGGTGCTCGAGGGTCATCGTGTGGGTCCTGTTCTACGAGGTGCTAGGCGGCTTCTCGCAGAGCTTCACGCGGTGGCCCTCCCTGCTGCCGGTGCGACACACCGATCGCGGCGGGGAAGGCGATCCTCAGTTACACCACCCGGTGGGACTCACCCCAAGACCTAACAAAGCACTACTAGGCCCTGTCCTGTGGATCATGGCGGGAGCTGGGTGATCTTCCGCTCATGCCGGCGGTCTCAAGGGGTCAGCGCAACACTTCCTCGATCGGGTGATTCGGGGAGGCTGTCGTGCCGCGTGGGGACTTCGAGAAGCTGACACCGTTGATGATCGAGGCGGTCTGGAACAAGCTGCGATCAGGCATGGCAGTCAAGCCGGCTTCACGGGCCCTGGGCTTGTGCCCGGGCACCGTGCGCGCCTACCTGGAACGCTGCGGAGGCATCCGCCCGCACCCGCGCAGCCGCGGCCGGGGACGACTCAGCCTGGCCGAACGCGAGGAGATCTCCCGCGGCCTGGCCGAGGGTTGCTCGCTGCGTCAGATCGCCCGCCGGCTTCACCGGGCGCCATCCACCATCGGCCGAGAGGTCACCGCGGGCGGCGGACGGCGCCGTTACCGGGCGGTCAAGGCCGATGATCGGGCCTGGGCTCGAGCGGCTCGCCCCAAGCCGTGGAAGCTGGTGAGCCATCCGCAGTTGTGTCGGCTGGTCGCCGACAAGCTGCTGCGCCGCTGGTCACCGCAGCAGATCGCCGGCTGGTTGAAAGCCACCTTCCCCGACGATGAGGACATGCAGGTCAGCCACGAGAGCATCTACCGCACGCTCTTCGTCCAGCCGCGAGGAGCGTTGCGCCGCGAGCTGACCATCTACCTGCGCACCGGCCGCGCGCTGCGGCGGCCCAAGGGCGTGCGCCTGCCCGACGGGCGCGGGGCACGGCCAGGCACCTTGCACATCTCTGCACGTCCCGCCGAGGCGAGCGACCGCGCTGTTCCTGGTCACTGGGAAGGTGACCTGGTCTTCGGCAAGGGCATGAGCCCGGTCGCCACGCTGGTCGAGCGCTCCACCCGCTTCCTGATGCTCGTCGCGCTGCCCCGCGGTGATCATCGAGCTGATGCCGTCGCCGACGCGCTGGCCGCGGCGATCACCCGCCTGCCCAGCCACCTGGCCCGGTCGCTGACCTGGGACCTGGGCCATGAGATGGCCCAGCACGCCCGCTTCAGCGCTCAGACAGGAGTGCAGGTCTACTTCTGCGACCCCAAGAGCCCGTGGCAGCGTGGCTCCAACGAGAACACCAACGGCCTGCTGCGCCAGTACCTGCCTCGATCGCTGGACTTTCGGACCCTGACGCAGGGCGACTTCGACGCCATCGCTCGAGAACTCAACGAGCGGCCTCGACAGACCCTTGGTTTTCGGTCACCCTCGCAGGTGCTGGCGGAGGTGTTGCGTTGACCGCCTGAGCCCGCACCGATGAGCAAGCGGCCAGACCAGACCGCGATGGGGTGATCCCGCTTCCACTGGCGTGATCCCGAGGCTGGGCACCGGGTGCCATGCTCATCAGGTGCAGGAGCCCTACCGCCCCGTCGCCCTGCGGGTCATGGCCGAGTGGGGCGTTCAGGACCCGGTCTGGGACAGCGACGTCGACCACATGGGCACAGTCGACCCGGGCGAGTTCGGTGCCAGCGACGAGCTCGTCGAGCAGTTGCGGAAGTGGAACGAGCGCTACAACGCTCTCGGCCGGACCGACTACCGCTGGCCCGACGCCGAGCAGGAGCGGGCCTGGCGAGATGAGGGCTTGGGCTTGGCCTACCAGCTGCAGAACGAGCTGCCCGACGTCGAGATCAGCTACTTCGAGGACGGTGACGACCGGCCCCTGCGACAACGCCGCGGTCCTTGAGGCAAGCGCCTGATCTACCGGTCATCCCGCGTTGTGCGCGGTCGCCGCTGGCTGGCGACGTCGCGCTCGTGCCGATGTCGTGGCGTTGCCCTGCTCACCGAGCGGTAGGCACTGCCTGCGTCGGCGCCGACGGCCCGCGTCCCGGTACCGCCAGGTGTCAGCGGCGCTTCGCCGTGTCGGCCAGCACCGACCGTGCAGCTTGATCGGCCCGGCGGTACGCCAGCACCAGGAACACCATCAGCAGCACCATCCCGCCGATCCCGGCAGCACTGCTGATCGCCTCAGCCGCGCTGGCGGGCGCGAGCATGACGCCGAGCACACCGACTGCGAAGACCACCAGCGATGAGCCCGCTCCCAGCCGGGACAGCGGCCAGGCCGCCGCGTGTCCTGCCTGCCACGCGGCCGCTGAAGCGGTGGTGTTCCCCGAGCGCATCCCGATCCACGCGTTGGGTCCCAGCCGAGCCATGCGCGCTGGGCGCAGCTGCCACCCGGTGTACAGCGCCAGCAGGGCCAGCACCAGCAAGGGCACCGTGTGCTGCCAACTGCTCACGAGCTCCACCGTACTCATCACTGTGCCGGGCACCCGGAACGCCGGCCACACCGCAGGCAGGACACCGTGCGCGCACGATCGGCGACGCGGGACGGCGCCCCGTTGATCGCGGTGCTCGTCTTCGTTGTGGCGGCCGTCGCAGCCAGCCAGGTCGATGTTGCCGCCCTCTGGTGGGGCGTGGGCCTGCTGCTGTTCCTGGGGGGCG
>NZ_JALBVB010000060.1:0-75521 GCF_022669155.1 Kineococcus sp. TRM81007
TCGCCGCCGACGAGGCCGGGCTGTCCTACAAGGACGCCATCAAGGCCGACCTGGAGAAGGACCCGCGCGTGAAGGAGGTCATCGACGTCGGCATCAACGGCGACGAGGACACCGCCTACCCGCACGTGGCGGTGGCCGGTGCCCGCAAGATCGCCGCCGGTGAGGCCGACCGCGGCATCTTCGTGTGCGGCACCGGCATGGGCGTGGCCATCGCCGCGAACAAGGTCAAGGGCGTGCGCGCCTCGACCGCGCACGACTCCTTCTCCGTCGAGCGCCTGGTGCTCTCCAACGACGCGCAGGTCCTCACCCTGGGCGAGCGCGTGATCGGCAAGGAGCTCGCGCGCCGGCTGGCCAAGGAGTTCCTCGGCTACGTCTTCGACCCCTCCAGCGCCTCCAAGGCCAAGGTCGACGCGATCTGCGGGTACGAGACCGACACCGACGCGTCCGACGCGGCCGAGGCCGATACGGTCGCCTCCTGCTGAGACCGCCGCACACCACCGGAGAGCACGCACCATGACCAGCCGTCCACGCCCGCTCGTCGGGGTCAGCCTCAAGATGTACTTCTCGCTGGCCCGCACGCGCAGCTACCTCGCCGACGTCGCGGCCCTCGGTCCGGACGTCGCGGCGAGCGGCGTGGACGCGTTCGTCATCCCCGACTTCCTCAACATCACCACGGCCGTGGACCTGCTGCGCGGCACGCCCGTGGCGGTGGGGGCGCAGGACGCCTCCTGGGAGGACTTCGGGGCGCTGACCGGCGAGGTCTCCCCCGCGGCGCTGCGCGAAGCGGGGGTCCGCTTCGTCGAGATCGGCCACGCCGAGCGCCGCCGCATGTTCGCCGAGGACGACATCGTCACCGCCCGCAAGGCCGCCGCGGCGGCCCGCAACGGCCTGGTCCCGCTGATCTGCATCGGCGAGAACGTGCGCATCGACGTCGAGGACGCGGCCCGCACCACGATCAGCCAGGTGCTGGCCGCCCTGGAGGAGGTGCCCGGTGACGCCGAGGTCGCCATCGGCTACGAGCCCAACTGGGCCATCGGGCAGACCGAACCGGCACCCCCGGAGCACGTCGTGGGCGTCACCACCCGGCTGCGCGAGGCGCTGTCGCACCGCAGCGGCACCACCCGGATCCTCTACGGCGGCAGCGCAGGCCCCGGCCTGTTCACCCAGGTCGCCGACGGCGTCGACGGCCTGTTCCTGGGGCGCTTCGCCCACGACGTCGCCAACTTCCGCGCGGTGATCGACGAGATCGCCGAACTGCGCGGCACCGCCGACCACGTCCCCGGCCCGCAGGCCGGCGACCGCGCCTGACCCCGCCCCGGCGGGGTGCGACGCGGCTCCTGCGGCCACCCACCACTCACGACCGGAGAACGCTGTGCCCACCGCACCCCGCACCGACAAGATCACCCGCGTCGCCCAGATCGGCACCGGCTACATGGGCGGCGGCATCGCCCAGTCGCTGGCACTGGCCGGCAACGACGTCTGGCTGGCCGACGCCGACAAGGAGTCGACCCAGCGCAACTACGAGCGCCTGCTGAAGGAGTCCGAGCTCTTCGAGGGGCAGGGCCTGTTCGCGCCCGGCAGCACCGAGGTGCTGAAGGAGAAGTTCCACCCCGCCGACTCCATCGAGGAGGCCGTCGCCGACGTCCACTTCGTCGAGGAGGCGGTCTTCGAGGACCCGGCCGTCAAGAAGGACGTCCTCTCCCGCGTCGAGAAGGCCGTCACCCCCGGCACCATCATCGGCACCAACACCTCCACCATCCCGGTCAAGGTGCTCGCCGAGGCCTTCGAGGACGCCTCGCTGTTCCTCACCGTGCACTTCTCCAACCCGGCGCCGTTCATCCCGGGCGTCGAGCTCGTCACCGGCGAGGCGACCGACCCGGCCGTCCTGCCCCTCATCGACGACCTGCTCACCCGCGCCGGCCGCAAGGGCGCGCAGGTGCAGGACGTGCCCGGCTTCGTCCTGAACCGCCTGCAGTACGTCCTGCTGAAGGAGGCCATGACGGTCGTCGAGGAGGGCGTGGCCACGCCCACCGACGTCGACACGATCGTCTCCACCACCTTCGGCTTCCGCCTGCCGTTCTTCGGGCCGTTCGCCATCGCCGACATGGCCGGCCTGGACGTGTACGCCAAGGGCTTCAAGGTCCTGGAGAACCACTTCGGTGAGCGCCTCTCGGCGCCGCAGAACCTGCTGGAGCTGGTGGCGGAGGGCAAGTTCGGCACCAAGACCGGTTCCGGGTTCCTGGAGCTGGAGCCGGAGAAGCTCGCCGCGCTCATCGACTACCGCAACAAGGCCTACAAGAAGATGGCCGAGCTGCTGGCCGACCTGGGCCCCTCGCCGCTCGCCGAGTGAGCACGATCGGCCCTCCACCCCGGGTGGAGGGCCGGTCCCGCCCGGGTCAGCTCCCGGGCACCCCTTCACCGGTCAGCGCCCGCACGCGTTCGGCCGGCACGTCGAGGCGCTGCAGCTGCGCGTGCAGCACGAGGCACCCGGCGTCCGGAGCGCCCTGGGCCGCGGCGCGTGCCGCGGCCGACGCCGCGGGCAGCTCGAGGCGGCGCAGCGCCCGGCCGCTGGCCTCCAGGACCCCCAGCACGACGGGGTCGGTCAGGCGCGGCAGGGAGCCCGCGGGGCCGTCCAGCGCCAGGCAGCCCACCACGGCCGACACGGGCCCGGAGTCGTCCACGAGCGGCACGGCGACCACGGCGCCGTACTTGCCGCGCAACCGGCGGTGCTCCTCGAACGTCAGCCCCTGCCTCGCCTCCGCGGGGAGGCGCCGCCAGCCGGCGGCGTCGACCTCGCCGAGGGCGCTCTCGGCGGCGGACACGTCCACGGCGACGACCTCCCCCTCAGCCACGCACCGGCCGATCACGCCCTTGCCGGGCGCCCAGACCGTCCCCGAGGCCGCGGGACGGCGCCCCGCGCGCACCCGGTGCAGCCGCAGCAACCGCGCGGGGCGCCCCGGCCACGCCGGCCGGTGCAGCCGGTAGGCGGCGACCGCCAGCTCGCGCGGGTCCAGCCCGGTCGCGTCCACGACGCTCCACAGCACCGCGTGCAGCAGGTCGTCCAGCACGTCCCGGTGCGCGGCCCGCCGTCCGGCGCGCCACCGGCCGACCGCCTGCTCGACAGTGGAGACGACGGCGAGGACGGCGGTGAGCAGCACCAGGGCGGCCACGACGCCCGGGCCGCCGTCCCAGGTGCCGGCCCGCTCCAGACCCAGCGCGGCGCCCGCCGCAGCCGCCAGCACGGCGAGCCCCACGTCCACGACCAGTCGCCGCACGCGCTCCTCCAAACCATCGAGACGCCGGGACCCGTCGTTCCGGCGTCCACACCGTAGGGAGGCGCGCAGACACCGGTTCCCCTCCGCTGCCGGATCGCACCGGGTTTTTTACCGGATTTTGTACCCGCGATAACGGCATTTTCTCCCAGTCGCGCGCGGCGATCACCGGAGCCCGACCGCGAGGCCCCCGAGCCCGGGGGCGGCGCCCGCGGACCCGGCCTACCGCTGGGCGTCCCACCGGACGGGGACGCCGTGCGGTGGAGCCGTCCCCACGACGCGGCGCTGCCCGCCCGGCCAGGTGGTGACGGTCACCGGGTAACCCGTCTCCCCGCGGTCGAAGGCGCCCGCGTCGCCACCACCGGGTTCCAGGGAGACCCGGGCCAGCGGGGCCGCGGGCGTCGCGGCCTCGCCGAGCTGCGCCAGCCGCCGCTCGGCGGCCTCCCGCTCGTCGTCGGGCAGGTACTGCCACACCACCGAGTGCTGCACCACCGTCAGCGCCCCGTCCTGCAGCCGGAGGTCCGCCAGCAGACCGGCCGCCCCGATCCGGCGGCGGTCCACCGGAACCCGCCGCGCCAGCTCGAGGGCGGTCTCCAGGCGTGCGGCGCGGTGCGGTTGGTCCGCCCACACGTACGAGCGCAGCAGCAGCGCGCCGTCGGCCGAGGTGGGGTCCACGACGTCCGGGTCGCCGCCGACGCGCTCGACGACCCGGAAGGAACCCGGCGCCGGCCACGCCGGCGGTTCGGAGTCCCAGGCCCCCTCCAGCTCGACGGGCGACTCCTCCGGCCCACGCACCCGCCCGTCGCCACCGCGGTAGCGGAAGCGGTCCAGCAGCAGGTTCAGCCCGGCGGAGCAGCCCACCTCCCGCAGCCGCACCGGCACGGGCGGGCCGGGAGTGGGGCGCACCTGCGCGACGGCGGTGAGCAGGCCGCCCAGCAGCGCCGCGGCCCGCCCCACCTCGTTGGTCTGCGGGGCCGTGCGCAACCCCGCGCGCACCTCCTCCCCCGAGGCGGCCAGCAGGTCGCGCAACGCCGACCAGGCGGCCTCCGCGTCGCCGTCACCGCCCGTGCTGGGCAGGTGCGCGGCGTAGCCGGGGGCGGCGCCGGACAGGGCCAGGCGGTGCGCGACGCCCAGCAGCCGCAGCGGCAGCGCCGCACCCGGCGGGTCGTCCTCGTGCCCGGCGAGCACCAGGCGCACCGGGCCACCGGCCAGGACGTCGTCGGCGGCGCGGGTGAGCAGTCGCGCGTACAGGGGGGAGCCGAGGTCGGCGCAGGCGCGCGCCTGGTCGCGCAGCAGGTCCACGAGCCGCCCGGCGCCTGCCGTCCCGCCCGCGTCCGCCCCGTCCCCCGCCCGCTCACCGGTCATCCACCCACGCTAGCGAGCGCCGGGCGCGGGCACCCCACCACGCCCGCACCCGTGCGCCCCGGACCGGAGCGCCCCGGACGGAACCGGCGGAACGCCTCGAACGCCTCAACCGACCCGGTGCCCGTGCCGATGAGCACGGCACAGGCAGCACCTGCCGAGCGCGGCGCACCCCCCGGGCCGTCCACGGCCGACGTCCGACGGAGGACCACCATGGCCAGCGCTCACCCGCCCACCCCCGGTCCCCGCGGGCCGCTCGGCGCCTTCCGCGACCTGAGGACCGCGTCGAAGCTGATGGCGGGCTTCCTCGTCGTCTGCTGCGCGGTCGTCGTGGTCGGCGTCCTGGGCCTGGCACGCCTGAGCGACTCCCAGGAACGCCTGAGCGCCTACGACGTCAACGTCACCCAGCCCCTGGACGAGCTCGAGCGTGCCCACGTCCGCCTGGAACGCTCCCTGGTCCAGCTCGACGAGCTCTTCATGCAGACCGACGCCTCGGCCGTCACCGAGCTGGTCGCCGAACTGGGGACCGTCGACGACGAGCTGGACGCGCACCTCGCCGCCGGCGCGGGCCCCGACGCCCCGGCCGCCACCGGCGAGTCCATCGCCGAGGTCGCGGACCTCGTCGCGCAGTGGCGCCAGGAGCGCGACACCGTCCTGGTGCCCATCGCCCTGGGCAGCAACGACGGCGGCGAGTACGCCGCCGCCCGCGCGGAGCGCGCCGACGCGCTCTTCGAGCAGGCGCGCACCCGGCTCGACGCCCTGAAGGTGGTCCAGCGCGACTTCGGCGCCGCCTACCTCGCGGACGCCCGCGAGGCCTACGCGACCGCCCGGACCGTCACCGTCGTCACCATCGTCGCCGCCGTCGCGCTGGGGCTGGCCCTGGCCGTCGGCATCGCGCGCATGGTCTCCAAGCCGCTGGAGCGCACCGTGGAGGTCCTCGAGGGGCTGGCCGACGGCGACCTCTCCCGCACCCTGGACGTCGACACCCGCGACGAGGTGGGCGACATGGCGCGCGCCCTGAACAAGGCCATCGCGGGGATGGCCGGCACCGTGCGCGCCATCTCCGGCAACGCCGACGCCCTGGCCACCGCCAGCGAGGAGCTGACGGCCACCTCCGCCCAGCTGTCGGCGAACGCGCGGGACTCCGCCGCCCGGGTCGAGCAGGCGTCGCAGGCCGTGGACGGGGTCTCCGGCAGCGTGTCCACCGTGGCCGCGGGCACCGAGGAGATGGGCGCGTCCATCCGCGAGATCGCGGACAACGCCGCCGGCGCGAGCGAGGTGGCCACGCGCGCCGTGGGGATGGCGCAGGAGACCGGCGAGATCGTCGACCGCCTCGGGCGCTCCTCCGCGGAGGTCGGCGACGTCGTGAGGGCCATCACCGCCATCGCCGAGCAGACGAACCTGCTGGCGCTGAACGCCACCATCGAGGCCGCCCGCGCCGGCGAGCTCGGCAAGGGCTTCGCCGTCGTCGCCAGCGAGGTCAAGGAGCTCGCGCAGCAGACCGCTCGCGCCACCGAGGACATCGTCGCGCGGGTGCACACCATCCAGCAGGACACCACCGCCGCCGTCGGGGCCATCGACGGCATCAGCGGGATCATCGCCCAGATCAACGACCGCCAGGCCACCATCGCCGCCGCGGTGGAGGAGCAGACCGCCACCACGCAGGAGATGAACCGCTCCGTCGCGCAGGCCGCCGCGGGCGCCGACGGCATCGCCCGCAGCGTCTCCGGGGTGTCCACCGTCGCCCGGGAGACCGACGAGGGCGCCTCCGCGACCAGCCGGGCCGCCGCGGACCTCTCGCGCACGGCGGCTGAGCTGCAAGGGCTCGTGGGGCGCTTCCGGGTCTGAACCGCCGGGCTCGGCCGTCCCACCGCCGCGGTACCCCGCCCGCTCGGGACCCCGCCCGCCCGGGCCGGTACCGGCGCCCTCCCCGTCCACGGGCCTTCACCGCGGGGGCGTTCGTGCCGATGAGCACCCGGACGCCCTCGGGCGCCGCCGTCGTCCACCGCCTCGGGAGGGGTCCGCTCGTGCTCGTCCTCGTGGACCAGGACCAGACGCTCGCGGACTTCGGCGACGGCTTCGACCGCCGCTTCTCCGCCGCGCACCCGGAGGCCCCGCTGGTCCCGCGCGCGCAGGCGGACTCGTACTGGATCGAGGACAGCTACCCCGAGCAGTGGCACGAGAGCATCCGCGCCGTCCCTGCGCAGGAGGGGTTCTTCCGCGAGCTGCGCCCCCTGCCCGGCGCCCGCCGGGCGCTGGAGGCGATGCTCGACGCCGGCCACGACGTGCGCATCTGCACCGCTCCGGTGCGCGCCTACCGGCACTGCGTGCGCGAGAAGTACGAGTGGGTCGAGGAGCACCTGGGGCTGCACTGGACGGAACGCGTGATCGTCACCCGGGACAAGACCCTGGTCGCCGGTGACGTGCTCATCGACGACAAGCCCGAGGTGGTGGGCACCTTCGCCGCCCCGGGCTGGACGCACGTGTACTACCGCACCGGCTACAACGAGAACCTGCCCGGGAAGCACCTGGACTGGTCGAGCTGGAGCGAGGTCCTCGACACCGTCGAGGCCGAGCGGACCGCCCGCGGCACCCTGGTCCTGCCACGCCTGGCCGACGCGCGCACCCCGGCCAGCACCCACCGCCCGGCACCGGTGCGGGGCCGGGCGCCCGCCGGCGGGGGTGCCCGTGCCGCCGCGCGGACGCCGCCGCCCGCCCCGTCCCGCGCTCGCCGGGTCCGCGCCACCCTGCCGTAGCCACCCCGCCGTAGCCACCCCGCCGCTGCCGGCGCCGGTTCGCCCACGAGCTCCGGACGAAGACGCCCGGACACGAAAAAGGCCCTGACCTGCACGAATGCTGGTCAGAGCCGATCTCGTCGCTGTCTCAACGAGTGTCCGAGGGGGGACTTGAACCCCCACCCTCTATACGAGGACTAGCACCTCAAGCTAGCGCGTCTGCCTATTCCGCCACCCGGACGAGTGACCCTGCGCCCGCCTTCCCGGCGCGCTCAGGACGAGGAAAACCGTAGCACGGCGGCGCCCCCTCCCCGAGCACCCACCGGGCACCCGCTGATCACCCGCCGTGCACCTGCCGTGCACGACCGGCGAGGTCCGCAGGAGCCCGCTGCAGTCGGAGGACCGCCTCGGGAGGCGCCGCGGCGACAGGCGGTTAACCTGATCCCTCGCCGCGACTGCCGCGCCGGTGTCCCCGAGGGGCCGCCGGCAGCACGTGGTCCACCGGGCGGCGCAGGAGCGAGGATGTGGGGAAGCCCTTGAACGACAGCACCGGCCGGGACGCGCTGGGCAATTCGACCTTCCGTCCGGCCAACGCGGCCCTGCTGTCGGTGTCGCACGTCGAGGCGCCGGTGGTCGTGCCGTCCTCCCACTTCGACGAGGTGTTGGCACCGACCCTGGAGCGCCTGCGGCTGCGCCCGGGCCTGCTGGAGAAGGTCGCCGGCGTGACGGAGCGGCGCTGGTGGGCCGACGGTCAGGACGCCGCCGAGGTCGCCGCCGAGTGCGGGGTGAAGGCGCTGTCCGAGGCGGGGGTGGACGCGTCCGAGGTGGGGCTGGTCATCAGCACCACGGTGACCCGCCCGCACCTGGAGCCGGCCATCGCCACGGCCGTCCACCACGGCATGGACCTGCCCGCCTCGGCGATGAACTTCGACATCACGAACGCCTGCCTGGGCTGGGTCAACGGCCTGCAGGTCGCCTCGGCGATGATCGACGCCGGCGCGGTGCGCTACGCGGTCGTCCTGGGCGCCGAGGACGTGCGCAGCATGCACGAGGGGACGATCGCGCGCCTGCAGCGCGACGGCATCACCCGCAAGGACTTCCTCAACGAGTTCGCGACCATGACGCTGGGCTGCGGGGCAGCGGCTGCGGTGCTGGGCCGCGCCGACGAGCACCCGGAGGCGCACCGCGTCCTCGGGGGTGTCACGCGCGCCGGCACCGCCCACCACGAGCTGTGCATCGGCGACATGAACCACATGCGCACCGACACCAAGCTGCTGCTCAACGAGGGCATCGAGATCGTCGCCGACGCCTTCAACGGCGGTGACGAGCTGTGGGGCTGGCGCGGCGCCGACCGCTTCGTCATCCACCAGATCTCCCGCGTGCACACGCAGACGCTGGTGGAGCGCGTCGGCATCGACCCGGCGAAGGTGCCGATGACGTTCCCGCGCTGGGGCAACGTCGGGCCGATCTCGCTGCCCATGACGCTGGCGGCGACCGCCCCGGAGCTCAGCCGCGGCGACCGCGTCGTCGCGATGGGCGTCGGGTCGGGCCTGAACACCGCGATGATCGAGCTGGCCTGGTGAACGCCCCGCAGCGCCCCGCCGGCAGCGAGCGCCGACGGTGGTGACCCCTCCCCTGCGCCCGGCCGCCCTGCCGCCCGCCGGCCTGCCCGGGCTGGACCCGGCCTGGTCGCGGCTCGTGCGGGCCCCCGACAGCGCGGGCGTGCAGCGCACCTGGCACCTGCTGGACACCGCTCCGGGTGCCGGCGAGGACGACGTGGCCGGGACGCTGGTGTGCGTGCACGGCAACCCCACGTGGTCGTACCTGTGGCGGCACCTGGCGGCGGCGGCCTCAGCCGCAGCCCGGCCGTGGCGTGTGGTGGCCGTGGACCAGCTGGAGATGGGCTTCTCCGAGCGCACCGGCGTCCACCGCACGCTGACGCAGCGCACCCGCGACCTGGCGAACGTGCTGGACGCGCTGGAGCTGACCGGGCCGGTGGTGGCCGTCGGGCAGGACTGGGGCGGCATCGTCGTCACCGGGTGGGCCGCGGAGCAGCTGGAGCGCGAGCGCGGCGGTGCCGGCCGGCACCGCGCCAACGGCGGCGAGGCGCGGCTGGCCGGGCTGGTCGTGGCGAACACCGCCGCCTCGTACCCCGCCGACGCCCCCCCGCCGGGGGCGCTGCGTGCGGCGCTGCTGCCGGGGGTGCTGCCGCTGGTGACGCGCCGCGCGGAGGTCTTCCTGCGCACCACGCTGGCGCTGCCGAAGCCGGCCCTGGACGTGCGGGTGCGCGACGCCTACCGGGCGCCGTACCGCACGGCCGACGACCGCGCCGGCATCGAGGACTTCGTCGCGGACGTGCCCGTCGGGCACGACCACCCCAGCCGTCCGGCGCTGGACGCGGTCACGGCCGGCGTGGACCGGCTGCGCGAGGCGGGTCTGCCCGCGCTGGTGCTGTGGGGCCCGCGCGACCCCGTCTTCGGCGAGGGGTTCCTGCGGGACTGGCGCCGGCGGCTGCCCGGCGCCGACGTGCACCGCCTCGCCGGCGCGAGCCACCTGACGCCCGAGGACCCGCGCTTCGCGCCGGTCGTGCTGGACTGGCTCGGCGCGCGCCTGGAGGGCGCTGCTCCGCCGGTCACCACCGGCACGGCCGCCGCGACCGGGCTCGGGGCGCCGCGGCTGTGGGCGGCGCTGGAGGAGCGCTCGGAGGACGAGGGACCGGCCGTCGTGGAGGTCCGTCCCGACGGCACCTCCCGGGCGATCGGCTGGTCGCTGCTGGCGCGGCGCACCCGGGAGCTCGCCGCGGGCCTGGAGGACCTGGGCGTGAGGCCCGGGCAGCGCGTGTCGCTGCTGGTGCCGCCCGGGGCGGACCTGACCGCGGCGCTGTACGCCGTGCTGCGCGTGGGCGCGGTGGCCGTCGTCGCCGACGCCGGGCTGGGCGTGCGGGGCCTGACCCGCGCGGTCACCGCCAGCGGGGTCGACTGGGTGATCGGGGTGCCGAAGGCGCTGGCCGCCGCGCGCGCGCTGCGCTGGCCGGGACGGCGCGTGGCCGCCGGGCCGGTGAGCGACGCGGTCCTGCGCGCCACGGGTGCGGAGGCGACGCTGCTGGACGTGGCCGAGCGCGGGCAGAACCGGCTCGCGGGGGGCGCCGCCCTGCCTGCGGAGCCGGCCGGGGACGCCGAGGGCGCGGTCCTGTTCACCTCCGGTTCCACCGGCCCCGCCAAGGGCGTGGTGTACACGCACGCGCAGCTGGCGGGGCTGGCCGTCGCCATGGGCGCGGTGATCCGCACCGGTCCCGGTCACCCGCTCGTCTCGGCGTTCGCGCCGTTCGCGCTGTTCGGGCCGGCTCTGGGCGCCACCTGCGTGGTGCCGGCGATGGACGTGACGAAGCCGGCGACGCTGACCGCGACGGCGCTGGCCGACGCGGTCGCCGCGAGCGGCGCCACCTCCGCGTTCCTGTCGCCGGCGGCGGTCGTCAACGTGCTGGCCACCGCCGACGACCTGGACGAGCGGCGCCGCGAGGCGCTGGCCGGGGTGCGGGTGCTGCTGTCGGCGGGTGCGCCCGTGCCCACGCCGCTGCTGCAGCGGGTGCGCGAGCTGATGCCGCTGGCGGACCCGCGCACCCCGTACGGCGCCACCGAGGTGCTGCCGGCCACCGACGTCAGCCTCTCCGACGTCCTGGAGGCCGGCGAGGGCGAGGGCACCTGCGTGGGCCGTCCCGTGCCCGGGGTGGTCGTCGGCATCGCGCCGCTGGACGCCGACGGCGCCGCCGGCGACGACGTGGTGGCCGCGCCCGGGGTGACGGGTGAGGTCGTCGTGGGCGGCGAGCACGTGAAGGACCACTACGACCAGCTGTGGGCCACGCACGCGGCGAGCGTGCGGGTGCGGCCCTCGGAGGAGCTGACCCGCGCGGTCGGCGCGGGGCGCTGGCACCGCACCGGTGACGTCGGGCACCTCGACGACGCCGGCCGGGTGTGGATCGAGGGCCGACTGGCGCACGTGGTGGTCACGGCCGACGAGGTCGTCACCCCGGTGGGCGTGGAGCAGCGCGCGGAGTCGGTCGACGGGATCGCGCGTGCGGCCCTGGTCGGGGTCGGACCGCGCGGGGCGCGCCAGCTCGTCGTCGTGGCGGAGGCGGAGACGGCGGTGACCGGGCCGGTGGGGCGCACCACCGTCGCTCCCCCGGCGCTGTCCCGGCGGGTGCGGCACGCCACCGGCCGGAACCTGGCGGCGGTGCTCCTGGTGCCTGCCCTGCCGACGGACGTGCGGCACAACTCCAAGATCGACCGGGTCCGCGTCGCCGCCTGGGCGGAGCGGGTCCTGGCCGGCGAGAAGGCCGGGAGGCTCGCGTGAAGGTCCTCGTCACCGGTGCCAGCGGGATGCTGGGCCGCGAGACCGCTCTGGCCCTGGCCCGCCGGGGCGAGGACGTGCGGGTCCTGCAGCGCCGCCCCGCCGGCCTCGACGGCGTCGAGGAGGTCCTGGGGTCCGTCGCCGACGCCGCTGCGCTGGAGCGCGCCTGCGCCGGTGTGGACGCCGTGGTGCACCTGGCGGCGAAGGTGTCCATCACCGGCCCGCACGAGGAGTACGTGGAGACGAACGTGCGCGGCACCGAGCGGCTGCTGGCCGCGGCCCGCGCCGCGGGCGCCTCCCGGTTCGTCATGGTGAGCTCGCCGTCCGTCGCGCACGGCGGTTCGGCGCTGGTGGGGGTGGGCACCACGCCCGCCGATCCGTCCGCCGCGCACGGCTCCTACGCGGTGACGAAGGCGCAGGCGGAGCTGCTGGCGCTGGCTGCCGACGCCCCCGGCTTCGCGGTCGTCGCGGTGCGACCGCACATCGTCATCGGCCCCGGCGACACGCAGCTGGTGCAGCGCATCGCCGATCGCGCCCGCGCCGGTCGCCTCCCGCTGCTGGACGACGGCACGGCGCTGATCGACACCACCTACGTCGACAACGCCGTGGACGCGCTGGTGGCGGCTCTGGACCGCGCCGAGGACGTGCACGGGCAGGCGTTCGTGGTCACCAACGGCGAGCCGCGCACGGTGGCGGAGTGGCTCGCGAGCATCTGCGAGGCCGCGGGGGTGCCGGCACCGGCCCGGCGGGTGCCGTCGGCGGTGGCGAAGGTCGCCGGGAGCGTCGTGGAGCGCGCCTGGACGGGCCTGCGGGTGGCGGACGAGCCGCCCATGACCCGGTTCCTCGCCGAGCAGCTGTCCACCGCGCACTGGTTCGAGCAGCGCCGCACGCGCGAGGCGCTGCGCTGGGAGCCGCGGGTGCCGCTGGAGGAGGGGTTCCGCCGCCTCGCCGCCGGGTTCGAGCCCCGTTAGCGTGAACCCGTGATCACACGGGGGACGACGACGGGCCCAGCACGCTCCGGGGCACGGGTGTGGCGGCGCGAGGAGGCGCTGCGCGACCTGGAGGAGCTGCGCGGGCTGGACCTGACGCCGCGACCCGGTGAGCACGGCCTGCACCGCGCGGCCCGGGTGGAGGACGCCGTCAAGGGTGTCGTCGGCTCCGGTCTGCGCCGGCGCGGCTACCACGCCCGCGCGGTGGCCTACCCCTGCTACGGCGGGCCGGGGTGGGTGCGGGTGCTGGGCCGGGTCGTCCTGGGCCGCGAGGGCGAGGCCGCGGAGCTGGAGCGCGAGGCCGCGCGCAGCGTGCGCGGCTGGCGCAACTTCCTCACCGTGCCGGTGGCGGGGGTGGAGGTCACGGTGCACGTGGGCGGTCGCCGGGTGCGGCTGCGCACGGACCGCGGCGGCTACCTGGACGAGGTGGTCGAGGTCGACCTGCCGCCGGGTGAGCACCCGATCACCCTGACCGTGGGCCCGGACCACCGGGTGGACCGGGAGGCCCTCGAGGAGGCGCTGGAGCGCGTCGAGGACGACACCGAGGGGGGCGGGGAGCGGACGCCGGAGGCGGCGCGGGAGCACCACGGCACCTCCCGCGTGGTGGTGGTGGGCCCGCAGGCGCAGCTGGGGCTGCTCTCCGACATCGACGACACGGTCGTCGTCACCCGCCTGCCGCGTCCGATGCTGGCGGCCTACAACAGCTTCGTGCTCAACGAGAAGGCGCGCGTGCCCGTCAACGGCATGGCGGAGATGTACCAGCAGTTCGTGGCGGAGAACCCGGGCTCGCCGGTGCTGTACCTGTCGACGGGCGCGTGGAACGTGGCGCCGACGATGACGCGGTTCCTGCGCCGCTCCGGGTACCCGGAGGGGCCGCTGCTGCTGACGGACTGGGGGCCGACGAACACGGGGTGGTTCCGCGACGGCAGCGCGCACAAGCGCGGCAGCCTGGCGCGGCTGGCGCGGGAGCTGCCGCAGGTGACGTGGCTGCTGGTGGGCGACGACGGCCAGCACGACCCGCAGCTGTACGCGGAGTTCGTGGCGGCCGCCCCGGAACGGGTGGCCGGCGTGGCGATCCGGCGGCTGACCCCCGCGGAGCAGCTGCTGGCCGGTGGCCGACCGCTGACGGCGACGGCCGCGCCGGCGGACTCCCGGGTGCCGTGGGTGAGCGGGGACAACGGCTTCGAGCTGATGCACCGCTGGCACCGCGCGGGGCTGCTGCGGGACGCCTGAGGACGCAGGACGCGAGAGGGCCGGCACCGCGGTGCGGTGCCGGCCCCGGCTCGGGTGCGGCGGGCGTCAGAGACGCACGCGGCGCGGGTTGGCGACGGTCGTCAGGTCGGCGGCGTCACGCACGTCGATGACGACGTCGGTGTCCTGCACGGGAGTGTTCTGGTCCATCTTCGTACCTCCTGGTCCCGGACGGTGACCGGCGTACCGGTCTGCTGCTCGAACCGCGGACAGCCCTGTCCTCACACCACGGGGGTGGCGGATCGTCACCGGAACCGCGAGGCGGAACCGGTGCGGGAATTGTAGGGAGACCGGGCCGGGGCCGCACCACCCGTCCGGGTGCCCCCCACCACGTGATCTTCGTCACGCGGTCCCCGTCGCGACCACCGGTCCGCGGTGCCGGGTGCTCAGGTGCCGGGTGCTCAGGTGCCGGTGCGGCGCACCAGGTTCTGCAGGGCGGAGACGGCCTCCTCGCTGGCCGCGGCCGCCGCGACGTTGGCCTCGCGCACCGCCTCGTAGACCTCCTGGCGGTGGACCTGCACGTCGCGCGGCGCCTCGATGCCCACGCGCACCACGTCCCCCCGCACCTCCAGGACGCGCACGACGACCTCGTCGCCGATGACGACGGATTCTCCGGCCTTGCGCGTCAGGACGAGCATGGCCCCAGCATAGGTGACGATCCGTGGCCAGCCTTCGCCTGCGCGTCACACCGGCCCGGCGAGCCGCGACGCCCNCGGTGGGGACGGGCGTCGCGGCGGGGTCCCGCAGCGGTGGGGACGGCCCGCTCAGGCGTCTCCGCGCCGGCGGGCGGGGTGGTCGGCCCCCGCGTCGCCGTCGGCCTCGAGCTGAGCCTCCGCGGCCGCCTCCACGGCGCCCTGGTAGTGCAGCACCAGGGCGCGCACCGCGCGCGCCGCGACGGTGCACACCAGCAGCGCCAGCAGCAGGTGCAGCAGCGCGGTGTCCACGCTGCCGGTGCCCGTCAGCGCCGCCGCGACGGAGGGACCGGCCAGCAGCAGGCTGGCGGCGATCACGATCGGGGTCACGGTGCCTCCCGGCGACGGTTGCGGATCTGCTCCTGCATGACGTGGCGGCGCAGGCGGTCGGACGCCGCGACGGGCTCCACGAAGGACAGGACGAGGTCGTCGTGCTCACCGGTCCCGGCGGGGTCCGGCACGAGGCGCACCACCTCGGCGAGCTGCTCGACGGGGCCGCCGTCGAGCTCGAACACGGTGCGCACCAGCCGGCCCGCCTCGGGCCAGGCGTCGCTGCGCACGCGCACGCACGCCCCGCCCTCGCTGAGGTCGACGAAGGCGGCCGTCACGGCCGGCTCCGGCGCGGCGTCGGGGTCCTGGCGCACCGGGTCACCGGGCACGGCGTGCAGGCGGAGGTTCCCGGTGACGGGCACCCGCACGAAGCGGCGCCGCTGCTGGACCTCGACCTCCCCGCACGGGGCCAGGTCCCACGAGGGGACGCGGCGCCGCACGACCTCGGCGATCAGGAAGTCCTGGCGCATCTGCCCGCGCTCGCTGGCCCACAGGACGGTCACCGGCATCCCGGGGGCGACCAGGTGCAGGTCTCCCGAGAAGCCGGGGGCAGCCACCACGAGGCTGCCCTCGGCGGAGTCCTCCACGCGGGTGGGCAGTTCGAGGAGGTCGCCGCCGAGAGCCTCGGGCAGCTGCACCTGCACGCGCACCCTGCCGTTGACCGCGGGCCACTGCGCCGGGGAGGTGGAGCTCACCACCCCGGCGCTCGTCCGCCTGGCCACGGGGTCAGCGCGCCGCGCCGCCACCGGACGTCGCGTCGAGCAGCAGACCCGCCCAGGCGCCGGAGGTGGCCGGCCGCCCGTCCAGGAAGCCGACGGGGACGTCGAGCGACAGCACGTCGAGGGGGTCCGGGCTCTCGGCGGCGCGGTGCACCGCGAGGCGACGGGCGGGCACGCCCGCCTCGTCCAGCGCGCGCAGCTGGGCGGCGACGGCGTGGCTGCGGCGGGTGGCGTCCACGCACACGACGACGGCCGCGGCGCCGATCTCGGCGGCCAGGCGCGCGGCGCGCTCGGCGTCGGCACCGGTCGGGCGGGCGGGGATCGCGACGGTCAGCGGGGCGCTCCAGCGGCGCGCCTGCTCCTGGCGGGCGGGCAGCTCCTCGGCGGTGACGGTGTTCTGCACGTCGGCGCGGCCGAGGACCAGCGGCGCCTCGGACCCGACCTCGTCGGCCACCAGCAGCGCTGCGGCCACGACGGCGTCGGCCTCGCCGACGACCACGACGAGCTCGCCGGAACCCACGCGCAGCGGCACGGGGACCTCGATCTCGCGGGCCAGGCGCAGGACGTCGCCGGAGTCGTGGGGCTCGCGGTAGGGAGCACGAGCCGCCGGGCGGTCGCTGTAGGTGGTCACAGAATCACGGTAAGTCAGGTCCATGTCAGCTGCCTCGTTGTCGTCCCCGTCGTGGGCGGCGCGCTCGCCGGCCACGCTGTGCGTGTGCGAGGGCGCCTGCTGCGCCCGCGCCTCGTGGCGCGGCTCGCCGCGCTCGTCGCGAGGCTGCGCGCGGTCGTCCGGCACCGCGTACGGGTACGCCTGCCGGCGCTCCCCCGCGGGCTCGAACGGAGCCTCGTAGTCGTCCTCCGCGTAACCGGCACCCGCGCCGCGCAGCGCCGGCTCCTCCTCCACGAAGCGGTCGCCGAAGTGGTCCTCCACGGGAGCCGGGCGGCGCAGCTCCGGGCGGCGAGGCGCACCGCGGCGCGCCTCGAGCCCCTCGCCGCGCAGCGGCGCCTCCTGCTCCCCCGCACGACCGCGGCCCTCGGCCGGCGCGTCGGTCCGCTCCACGCGGCGGGGGGCGGCGACGCCGTTGGCGGCACCGAACTGGTCAGGAGTCACGCGATCCTCCGTGGTGCGAGCGGGCAGCGCGCCGAACGGGGCGCCGGCGCCTGCAGCGGCCGCCGGCCGGCCCGGGCGGGTCCCCGAGGGACGCGACGACTGCCTAGTGACCGAGCGTACATCAGGGATCACGTTCGGTCCTGTGGTCGCGTCGACCGCGCCGAGGTGCCGGACCGCCGCCATGGTGGCCGCGAAGCCCGTGCCCTCGGTCGACAGGGGCCGGTGCGGCGGCAGCGGGCGCTGCGGCGCGGCCTCGGGACGACCGCGCCCCGTGCCGGCGCCGCGGCCGGCGGAGAGCATGGCCCGCAGGCGGTCGGTGCCGTCGGCGGCCTCCGCGGCAGCCAGCACGTCGCCCAGGCTGCGCCCGGACGCCTGAGCCGGCACCGTCGTGCGCTCGATGCGCTCGGCCTGGCGGCGGCGCACCTCGCGGCGGGCCTCCTCGCGGCGGGCCTCCTCACGGCGCTCGGTCTCCAGCCGCTCCGTCGCCACACGTTCCTGCTGCATGCGCTCCGCCTCCCGACGCTCCGCTTCCGCGCGGGCGGCCTCCAGCCGCTCCGCCTCCCTGTGCTCGGCCTCGAGGCGCTCGGCCTCGATCCGCTGCGCCTCGACCAGCTCGGCCTCGATCCGCTGCGCCTCGACCAGCTCGGCCTCGATCCGCTGCGCCTCGGCCAGCTCGGCCTCCAGGCGCTGCGCCTCGACCAGCTCGGCCTCGATCCGCTGCTCCTCGGCCAGCTCGGCCTCCAGGCGCTGCGCCTCGGCCAGCTCGGCCTCCAGGCGCTGCTCCTCGGCCAGTTCGGCCTCGGCCCGTTCGGCGTCCAGTCGGCGCTCCTCCTCACGACGGGCCGCCTCGGCGAGCGCGGCGGCCAGGTCGACCTCCTCGACGACCTCCTGGCCGGGCTCACCGGCGGCGCCGGCCTCGCCCGGGCCGTCGGCACCGAGCAGGCCCGCGGCGCGGGCGCTGCTCACGGCACCGGAGGCCTTGAGCATCTCCACGAGGCCCTGCCGGGCCTCTTCGAAGTCATCGGCAGCCGCGGCCGCCTCCTTGAGCGCCTGGACGGGCGAGGGCGCGGTCTCCGCGTCCGGTGCCGCGGGGGCGGCGTGCCGCCCGGCGGACGGCGCGGCGGCGTCCTGGTCCTCGGCGGCCTCGGCGGCCTCCGACTCGGCGCGGTCGGCGGCGGCGAGCAGCGCCTCGAAGTCGAGGGCCTCCCCGCCAGCGGGCTGCTGCTCGTCGCCGGCGGTGCCGTCGTGTCGCATCTCGACCGTCACTTCGTAGCGCTCCTTGCTGAAGAATCCGGCGACGCCTCCGGAGCGGATGCGCTCGGCGCGGACGACGCGGGCGGCGTCACCGTGGGTTTGACGGACCTGGGCCAGGAGGTCCTGCAGGTCGGGGCCCTCAAGAAGCAAGTGCGTGGACACCGCTCACCGATCCAACCGTCTCGATCCGGGGGTGGTTGCTGACGTCGTCGTAGGACAGGACGTGCAGGCGGCCGACGGCCACCTTCAGGAGCCGGCGCAGCGGGGCCCGCAGGGGCGGGGCGCACACCAGCACGGCGGAGATGCCCTGCTGTTCGGCACGTTCCACGCAGGAACTTGAGGCCGTCACGAGGTGCTCGGCGGTGGCGGCGTCCAGCGCCAGGCTGGCGCCGTGCTCACCGGGGCGCAACGCCTCGGCCAGGGAGTGCTCCAGCAGCGGGTCGAGGGTGATGACGTGCAGGACGCCGTCCTGCTCGTGCACCGCCGCCACGGCCGGCCCCAGCGCGGCGCGGGACGCCTCCACGAGGCCGTCCAGGTCCGAGCCCTGCTTGGCCTTCAGGCTCAGGGCCTCGAAGACGCGGGCCAGGTCGCGGATCGGCACCGCCTCCTCCAGCAGGGCCTGCAGGACGCGCTGCACCTCCCCCAGTGTCAGGACGCTCGGGGTGAGCTCGTCCACGACGACCGGGTGGGTGCGCTTGAGCGCGTCCACCAGGGAGCGCACGTCCTCGCGGCCCAGCAGGCGCGGGGCGTGGGTGCGCACGAGCTCACCGAGGTGGGTGATGAGCACGCTGGCGCGGTCCACGACGGTGGCACCGGTCAGCTGGGCCTGGTGGCGCAGCTCGGCGGGGATCCACTTGCCGTTCAGGCCGAAGACGGGCTCCACCGTCGCGCGGCCGGGCAGGCCGTCGAGGTTGTCGCCCAGGGCGAGGACCTGGCCCGGCGGGGCGGTGCCGCGGGCGACCTCGACGCCGGAGATGCGCACCGCGTAGGTGGACACCGGCAGGTCGAGGGAGTCGCGGGTGCGCACCGGCGGCACGACCAGGCCCACCTCCAGGGCGATCTTGCGGCGCAGGGCGCGCACCCGCTCCAGCAGGTCGCCACCGCCGGAGGTGTCCACCAGGTCCACCAGGTCGGGGGCGAGGACGACCTCCAGCGGGTCGACGCGCATCTCCTCCAGCAGGGACTCCGCGGCTTCGGCGGGGTTGACGGGCGCCGGTGCCAGCTCGGCCAGCTCGGTGGCCTTGGCCTCGGCGGCGTCGCGCTTGCCGATGCGGCTGGCGCCCACGAAGCACAGGCCGGCGACGAGGAGGAACGGCACCTTGGGCATGGCGGGGATCAGGGCCAGGAAGGCCGCGGCCCCGCCGGCGATCTGCAGGACCGACTTCTGCTGGCCGAGCTGCTTGATGGCCTCGGTGCCCATGTCGCCGTTGGACGTGGAGCGGGTGACGATGAGGCCGGTGCCGACGCTGAGCAGCAGCGCGGGCACCTGCGAGGAGAGGCCGTCGCCGATGCTCAGCAGCGCGTACTGCTGGATCGCCTCCGCCGGTCCCAGGCCCAGCTGGACCATCCCGATGGCGAAGCCGCCGATCAGGTTGATCAGCACGATGATGATGCCGGCGATGGCGTCGCCCTTGACGAACTTCGAGCCACCGTCCATGGCGCCGTAGAAGTCCGCCTCGGCGCTGATGTCGGAGCGGCGCCTGCGCGCCTCGTCCTCGTCGATCAGGCCGGCGTTGAGGTCCGCGTCGATGGCCATCTGCTTGCCGGGCATCGCGTCCAGGGTGAAGCGCGCGCCGACCTCGGCGACGCGCTCGGCGCCCTTGGTGATGACCACGAACTGGATGACCACGAGGATCAGGAAGATCACCAGGCCGATGACGAGCGAGCCGGAGATCACGAAGTGCCCGAAGGCCTCGATGACCTTGCCGGCGTACCCGTCGGACAGGACCAGCCGCGTCGACGCCACGTTCAGGCCCAGCCGGAACAGCGTCAGGACCAGGATGAGCGAGGGGAAGACGGAGAAGTCCAGGGGCCGCTTGACGGCCATGCAGACCAGCAGCGCGATGAGCGAGCACACGATGTTCGCGGCGATGAGGAAGTCCAGCAGCGCGGCGGGCACGGGCACGACGAGCAGCAGGATGATGCCGACGACGCCCACGGGCACCGCCAGTTGCGAGAGGTTGCGAAAGCGCACTGCACCGCCTGTCGTCCTGGTCACCCGTGCGGGTTCCCTCGTCCAGCGGCCGATCCGTGGCCCTGCTGCGCCGTCCTGGCTACTGCCACCTTCGGCACCCGGGCGCGGATCCTTGAGCCCCCGCCCGGCGGACGCCCTCCCTCGCCCCGAACGCGAACACCCTCGGTGGTCGAGGAAGTGACGACTTCCTCGACCACCGAGGGTGCTGGGCGGTGGGGTGCGTGTGGGGCACGCGCCGGCCGGGCTGGGTCAGGCGGGCAGGGTGTGGGCCTCGCCCAGGGCCGTGGTCGCCCCGCGGGTGCGCAGGTTCATGACGAATGCCAGCACCCTGGCGACCGCGGCGAACAGCTCGGCGGGGATCTCCTGGCCGACCTTGACGCTCTTGTACATGGAGCGGGCCAGCTCGACGTCCTTGACCAGGGGGACGTCGTTCTCCTTGGCCCTCTCGCGGATCTTCGCGGCGATGGTGCCGGCGCCCTTGGCGACGACCTTGGGGGCGCCGCTGCCCGGCTCGTAGCGCAGGGCGACGGCGATGTGGGTGGGGTTGACGACGACGACGTCGGCGGTGGCGACGTCGGCCATCATCCGGTTGCGGGACATGGCCATCTGCTTGGAGCGCAGGGCGCCCTTCAGGAGCGGGTCGCCCTCGGCGTTCTTGTGCTCCTGCTTGATGTCCTGCTTGCTCATCCGCAGGTTCTTCATGATCCGGCGGCGGCTCATGGCGTAGTCGGCGGCGGCGATGACGAGGCCGACGAGGATCGTCACGACGAGCATGGAGCTGATCGCGGAGCCGGTGGCCGACAGCACCGACGACAGCGGCAGCACCCCCTGCCCCACGAGCTTCGGGGCCAGCCCCTTGGCGACGACCCACAGCGCCCCGCCGATGAGGAGGGTCTTCAGCAGCGACTTCGTGCCCTCCCACAGCGCCTGCGGGCCCCAGTGCTGCTTGAAGCCGTTGACGGGGTTGAGGGCCTTGAAGCTGGGCTTGAGCTTCTTGGTGGCCGGGCGCAGGGTGCCCTGCACCCCGCCGGAGACCACGACGGCCAGCACCGTGACGACCAGCAGGGGCCCCAGGACGCCCGGGAGCGCGCTGAAGGCGCTGCTGAAGGCGGCCAGCGCGCGCCCGGGCTCGGGGTCGGCGGCCACGTCGGCGACGCGGCGCAGCGCCTGCCGGCCGGCGTCGCCGGCGGCCTCGATGGTGCGGGGCACCAGCAGCGCACCGGCGGCGGTGCACAGCCAGGCGGCCACGTCCCGCGACTGCGGGACGTTGCCCTCCTTGCGCGCCTCGGTGAGGCGCTTGGGGGTGGGCTTCTCGGTCTTCTCCCCGCTCACTCCCCTCCCCCGCCCCTCCCGGTCAGCCGCACGAGGGTCTCGCGCAGGGTGCCGGCGATGTCGTCGACGACCTCGGGCAGCACGGCGAAGGCGAAGCCGCCGAGGGTGAGCACGATGAGGATCTTCAGCGGGAAGCTCATCGCGAAGACGTTGAGGGCGGGCGCGACGCGCGAGAGCAGGCCGAGGCCGATGTCGGCGACGAACAGCACCGCCACCAGGGGCGCGGCGATCTGCAGCGCGGAGAGCATCAGCTGCCCGATGCCGGTGGTGAACACCTGCGCGACGGTGCTGAAGGAGAGCCCGGCGTCCAGCGGCAGCACCTCGTAGGTGCGCAGGAACCCCTGCAGCACCAGCAGGTGCCCGCCGGAGAGCACGAGCAGGGCGGTGGCGGTCCAGTTGTAGAGCTTGCCGAAGATCGCCGACTGGGTCTGGTTCAGCGGGTCGTAGGCGCTGGCGAGCTGGAACCCGCCGAACAGGTCCAGCAGGTCACCGGCCGCCTGGACGGCGGCGAAGACGAGGGCGCAGAACGCGCCGAGGACGGCACCGACGACGACCTGCTGCACGATCGCGCCGATCAGCGCGGCCGGCTCGGCGGCGGGCACCTGCCCGCGCAGCTGACCGGCGACGGGCAGGACGAGCGCCAGCGCCAGCATCGCCTTGACGCGGCCGTTGACGGCGCGGGAGGCGAAGGGCGGCGCGAGCATCAGGAACGCCACGGCCCGCACGGAGGCCAGCAGCACGGCCAGCAGCAGGTCCAGCCCGACGGTGGTGGACAGCCCCTGCACGGCTCAGCCGCCGCTGACCAGGTCGGGGATCTGCCCGTACAGGGAAGTGGTGAAGGCGGTCAGCTCGTGCAGCATCCACTTGCCGCACACCACGATCGCGATGCCGACGGCGAGCGCCTTGGGCACGAAGGCGATGGTCTGCTCCTGCAGCTGGGTGACCGACTGGAACAGGGAGATGCCGAAGCCGACGGCCAGGGCGGTCAGGAGCAGGGGGGCGCTGAGCTTGGCGGCGAGGACGAGAGCGGTCATCCCGAGGTGGATGACGGTCACGTCGGACATCGCGGGGCCTTCCGGTCGGGGCGGGTCGGCCGGTGCGCCGGCCCGAGGGTTCGGCCGGGGTGCCGGCCGTGACGGTGCAGCCGGGGTGCCGGCCGTGACGTTCGACCGGTGCATCGGCCGATCGGGTGATCCCCTTGAGGGGAGGTCAGCCGGCGTAGCTGCCGACGAGCGACTTCACGACGAGGCCCCAGCCGTCGACCATGACGAACAGCAGGAGCTTGAACGGCAGGGAGACCGTGACGGGCGGCAGCATCATCATGCCCAGGCTCATCAGCGCCCCGGAGACGACGATGTCGATCACCAGGAACGGGATGAAGATCACGAATCCGATGATGAACGCGGAGCGCAGCTCGGAGAGCGCGAACGCCGGCACGAGGGTGCTCATGGGCGTCTCCGCGCAGTTCTTCGGCTTGTCGCGCTTGGCGGCCTTGGTCATGAGGGCGAGCTCGTCGTCGCGCGTCTGCCCGCACATGAACTCGCGCAGCGGCTGCGAACCGTCGGTGAACGCCTGCGTGGTGGTCTTGTCGCCCTTGAGGTAGGGCTGGATCGCGACGTCGTTGATGGCGCTGAAGGTGGGCGCCATGACGAACATCGTCAGGAACAGCGCCAGGCCGGCGAGGACCTGGTTCGGCGGGGTGCCCATCAGGCCGAGGGCGTTGCGGGTCAGGCCCAGCACCACGAGGATCTTGGTGAAGCAGGTCGTCAGCAGCAGCAGCGCGGGGGCCACGGACAGCACCGTCAGGGCGATGATGATCGTGACGGACTGGCTGGGCTTGCCGTCGGCGCCGGTGATGCCGGCCACGTCCACGGTCACCGAGCCGGCACCGGCGGGGTCGGTGGGGGCCTGCGGGGCGGTGGGGGCGGTGACGGCGGGCAGCGCGGCGGGCAGCGCGGTCGCGGTGCTCGCGCCGAGCGCGGGGGCGGCGGCGGGCAGGGGCGCGGCGGGCAGGGCCGAGGCGCTGGCGGCGGCGCCGGTCAGCAGACCCCCGGCGAGCAGCGCGGCGGCCGCGAGCCTGCGGGCGGTACGGGTGCTCACCGGCGGGTCGTCCTCTCTCGCAGCACGTCGACTGCCTTGGTCCAGGTGGCCGGCGACAGGGCCGAGCCGTTGAGCGCGGTGGGGCGCGCGGTGGCGACCGCGGCGGGGCGCGCGGTGGCGACCGCGGGCACGACCGCGGGGGTCGCGGCGACGGTCTCGGCGGGGATCTCGACGACCTGGTCGGGCTCCACCTGCGGGGCGGGCAGGAGGTCGGCGGCGGGCGCCTCGGTCAGCAGGGTGACCTGCTGCTCGGTGACGCCCACCACGAGGGCCCGCTCGCCGATGCGCACGACCGCCACACCGGCCTTGGCGCCGACGCCGACCCTGCTGAGGACCTCCAGGCCGCTGGTGGCCGCGCCGACCGCGCGGGAGCGGCGCAGCCAGCGCGCGCCGAGCCACAGCAGGCCCAGGACGGCGACCAGGGAGACGGACATGCGCCCCAGGGCGGCGAGGGCCTCCATCAGGCGCCGGCCTCCGTGCCCGGGGTGACGATCTCGGTGATGCGGATGGCGTAGTCCTCGTCGACGACGACGACCTCGCCGCGGGCGATGAGCTGGCCGTTGACGAGCACGTCGGCGGGGCTGCCGGCGGCGCGGTCCAGCTCCACGACGGAGCCGGGGGTCAGGGCCAGCAGGTCCTGCACGGTCATGTTGGTGCGGCCCAGCTCGACGGTGACGTCCATCTGCACGTCGCGCAGCAGGTCCATGGTGCGGCGCGGGCCGCCGCCGGCGACGGGCGCGCTGGTCGGGGTGGCCATGACGGGCACGGAGACCTGGGGGGCGTCGGCGGAGAACGTCAGGCCGATGAGGGCCAGCGTCTCCCCGCCCGCGCCGACGACGGCCACGGCGCCGCCCTCGAGGGCGGCGACGGCCTCGGCGGGGTCGCCCTCGACGCCGACGTCCAGGGTGCACTGCCCCAGGCTGGCGACGACGGTCTCCAGGGCGGGGCGCAGCGCGTCGACCGGGTCGAGGGCGCCCTCGGGGCTCATCAGGAGGGTGTTGAGGGTCTCCTCCCCCACGATGACGGCGACGCGGCCGGTGGAGGCGCCGGCGAAGCTGGCGGAGACGGCGGTGCCCTCGTCGCCCATGTCGGGGGCGGCGGACGCGTCCACGATCCCGGTGACGGTGCCGGGAGCGGACAGCGGCAGGACCGCGAGGGCGGCCTGGGCCGCTTCACCGAGGAGGGCCTGCAGGTCGGCGTGGGTGATGGTGCTCATCGGGAGGACTCCTCGGGGGTCGGGACGATCAGGCAGGCCAGGCGGGAGCCGCGGCTGCCGGCCACGGCGGAGGCGACGAGGGTGTCGGAGGCGACGACCTCGAGGGGGGCCTCGGCCGCGTGCGGCAGGCGCAGGACGTCGCCGGGCACGAGGGCGAGGATCTGGTCGGGGCGCAGCTGGGTGGCGTTCAGGCGCACCGAGACCTCGACGGGGATGTGCTCGAGGTGGTCGTCGAGGCGGTCGCGCATGAGGCGGCGGATGCGCAGCTCCTCGGGGCTGGCGACGCGCAGCTCGGCGGCGCTGAGCGCGGCGGAGAGCGGGTCCAGCGGGAGGGCGAGGGTGGCGGTGCCCTCGATGCGCTCGACCTGCAGGTGGAACGAGGCGACGATCATGACGTCGGTGGCGGCGGAGGCCTGCGCGAACTGCGGGTTCTGCTCGATGCTCGTCAGGTGGGGCTTGAGGTCCACGATCGAGGTGAGCGAGGCGGCGAGCTCGCCGAGGGTGCGCTCGACCATGCCGCGGCACAGCACGGCCTCGATGTCGGTGAGCACGCGCAGCGGCTGCTCGTGGGCGCCGGTGCCGCCGAGCATCCGCTCGACGAACGTGAGCATGAGGGGGGTGTCCAGGTGCAGGACGCCGGCGCCGACGAGCGGCTCGGGGTCGAACACCGTCATGATCGACGGGGTGGCCAGCGTGGCGGCGTACTCGTCGTAGCTGAACTGCTGGACGCCGTCCAGCTCGACCTGCACGCTGGTGCGCAGGGTGGAGGACAGCAGCGTCGCCCACTGGCGGCAGAACGTCTCGTAGGTGATCTCGAGCACGCGGGCGTGCTGGCGCGACAGCTTGGTCGGCCGCCGGAAGTCGTACGGGACGGGGACGCCGCGCCGCCGGGAGCGGCGGCCGCCCGTCCGCTCTGCGCTGGTGGAGGTCTCGGGTGCCACGCTGCACCTATCGGCACGAAGGGCCCTCACCCTTTAGCGCGCACCTGAACGGGTGACGCGCCCCTCCCCCGCGCCCCGCCCCGCGCCGCCCCCCTCCCGTGGTGATCTTGCACGGTTGAGCGTTCACCCGCGCGAGACCGCGGTGAGGAGCAGAGCGGGGACGCACGAGGGCGCGGCNGCCTGCCGCGCCCTCGTGCGGAGCGGGTCGTGCCGGGCCCTCACCGAGCTCGTCACTGCATGACGAACTGGGTGAAGTAGATGCCCATGACCTCCTTGTGCTCCACGCCCTCGGTCTCCGTGACGTAGGCCTCGATGATCTTCTCCTGCAGCAGCTCCTTGTGGTGCTGGCGCTGTTCGGCGTTGGACAGGTCGGCCATCGACAGGCCGCTGAAGGAGGAGATGGTCAGGTCCAGCGCCTTGCTGCCGTCGAGCTCGGTGGAGCCGCCGTGGCCACCGCCCTCGCTGGCCACGGCCTGCAGGGCCAGGCCGATCTTGAGGTAGTGGCCGTCGGCGAGGTTCAAGCTGATGGCGTCCAGGGTCGTGACGTCACCGGGCTCCAGGTGTTCCTCGGTCGCGGCCGCGGCGGCGGTGTCGCCCTTGGTCAGCAGGAACACGCCGCCGCCGGTGCCGCCGGCCAGCAGCACCGCGCCGAGAGCGGCGACGATGATGAGCTTCTTCTTGCCGCCGGGCGCGGCCTCGGCCTTGTCGCCGTCCTTCTTGCCGGCCATGTCAGTGGCCTCCCGTCGTGGTCGTGGTGGTGTCGTGGCTGGCGGTCTCGCTGGCGGGCGTGCTCAGCTCCGTGGGCCCGTCGGTGGGGATCGTCTCGGCGACCTGGGGCAGCAGGGCCTTGACGGCCTCCGATGAGGGCGAGGCGACGACGAGGTCGACACGGCGGTTGCCGGCCAGGGCCCGGTCGTCGCTGTCGGGGTACAGCGGGCGGGTCTGCCCGTACCCGGTGGAGGTGAGGCGCTCGGCGGGCACGTGGTGCACGTCGATGAACCGGGTCACCACGCTGTTGGCGCGCGAGGTGGACAGGTCCCAGTTGTCGCGGTAGCGGACGGTGGAGCTCAGCGGCAGGGAGTTGGTGTGCCCCTGGACGACCACGTCGTTCGGCAGGCCTCCGAGGATGGGGCCGACGGCGTCGAGGACCTGCAGGCCGACGGGCTGGACGTCCGCGCTGGCGTTGGCGAAGAACACGTTGTCGGCGACCAGGCCGACCACGAGGCCGTCGGAGGTGATGCGGTACGTCACCTGGTCCTGGTGGCCCTGGGGCTCCAGCGCGGCGTCGATCCGCTCGATGATCTCGCGGTAGCCGGCGACCTCCGCCCGGGCCGCCTCCAGCTGGCTGGCCGACCGGGCGGTCTCCTGCGCGGTCTGCGCCTCGGCGATGATCTGCTCGGCGTTCGGGGCCTGCATCGGGTCGCCGCCGGCCATCACCTTGATGTTGACCGGGTCGGCGCCGTTGTCGATGTCGTTGATCCCCTTGTTGCCGCTGAGCACCAGGTTGGACGAGGAGGTGCCCTCGTTGAAGCCCTCCTTGAACTGGGCGAACTTCAGCTGGTCGATCTGCGACATGGCGAACAGGACGATGAACAGCGCCATGAGGACGGTCAGCATGTCGGCGTAGGAGACCAGCCAGCGTTCGTGGTTGACGTGCTCGTCGTGCTCCTCGTGCTTGTGGCGCCGCTTGTGCGCCGAGGAGGACATCAGGCGGCCTTCTTGTCCGCCACCGCCGTGCCCGGCGGCAGGAGGCTCTGCAGCTTCTTGGCGACCGAGCGCGGGTTGGAGCCGGCCTGGATGGCGAGGATGCCCTCGACGACCAGTTCCATCTGCGCCACCTCGATGCCGGACAGGCGCATCAGGCGGCTCTGCACGGGCAGGAAGAAGAAGTTCGAGCTGGCCACGCCCCACAGGGTGGCGACGAAGGCGCCGGCGATCATCGGGCCCAGGGCCGCGGCGTCGGACAGGTTCGCGAGCACGACGACCAGCGAGATGACGGTGCCGCAGATGCCGACGGTGGGCGCGTAACCACCCATGTCGCCGAAGATCTTCGCGGCCTGCTTGTCGGCGGCCTTCTTCGCCTGGATCTGGGCGGTGAGGATCTCGTACAGCTCGTCGGGGTCGGTGCCGTCGATGGCGGTCTGCAGGCCGTCGCGCAGGAAGTCGTCGTCGACGGCCTTGATGGCGTCTTCAAGAGCCAGCAGTCCCTCGCGGCGGGCGCGCTCGGCCATCTGGATCAGGATCTCGACGGTTCCGGCGGGGTTGGCGACCTTGCCGAGGAGCGCCTTCTTCAGCGTGCCGATGGAGGCGATGCCGTCCTTCATGATGCCGCCCATGAGGCCGACACCGAGCGTGCCGATGAAGACGAGGACGAGCGGACCGGGCAGCAGGATGCTCCCGATGGTGCCGCCCTCGTGGTTCTGCATCCAGAGGACGGCGGCGGTCGCGATGACGAGCCCGCCGATGGTGGCGAAGTCCATGGTCACGGCCTCCTGCGGTGCAGCGGGACCGGAGCGGGCAGTTCCCCGTCGGCGTCGCTGGTGGTGGTCTCGGTGTGGGGGTGAGCCGGCAGCTCGAGGACGTCCGCGGTCCCCGTCTCCTCGAGGGCGTGCGCGGTGGCGACCACGCGGGCCCGGAACGCCATGACGCGCTCGACGACCTCGGTCAGCGGCTCGGTGACGACGAACTTCGCGCCGTCGACGAGCGTGATGACCGTGTCGGGGGTCGCGTCGACGCGCTGGATCAGGTCGGGGTTCACGGCGAACACCGACCCGTTGAGGCGAGTCACGAGGATCACGGGGTTTCCGTCCTTGGGTGGAGTAGTGGCCCGTCCCTGGGCCGGTTTCACTGATCCCATCGGCGTGCCCGGGCAGGACCTGAGTGGGGGTTGCCTCATGCACCCGTTCGTGCTAACGGAGCGAGCAGGGTGACGGGGTGTGACGAGAAACGCCCTCCCGGGCCGCGCACCACGCGGCCCGGGAGGGCGTCCATCGACAGCGCTACGAGGGTCAGCGCTTGAGGTTGACGAGCTCCTGGAGGATGTCGTCGGAGGTGGAGATGATGCGGGAGTTCGCCTGGAAACCGCGCTGGGCGAGGATCAGGTTGGTGAACTCCGCCGACAGGTCGACGTTGGACATCTCCAGGCTGCCGGCGAGGATCGCGCCGCGGCCGGCGTCGCCGGCGATGCCGAAGACGGGGTTGCCGGAGTTCGTCGACACGCTGTAGAGGGAGTTGCCCTCCTTGACCAGGCCCGCGGAGTTGTTGAAGGTCGCGATGGCGACCTGGCCGAGGGTCTGCTTGTAGCCGTTCGAGTAGGAGCCGGTGATGACGCCGTCGGTGCCGAACGAGTAGCTGGTCAGGGTGCCGATGGGGGCGCCGTTGCCCTTCGACTCGACGTTGCTCTTGCCGGTGGTGCCGACGAAGCCGGTGAGGGCGCCGAGGTCCACCACGATGTTCTCGCCCGTGGGGCTGTCGTCAGCCAGAACCGTGATGCCGGCACTGGTCGCCTTCTGGCCCTTGACGGTCGGAGGCGTGGCGGCGGTGTCAGCGTCGAAGTTGAAGGTGCCGGCGTCCGCCCAGTCGTCCGGATCCACCTTGAGGTCGGTGGAGGAGGTCACGGTCCAGGTGTCGGTGCCGTCATCGTTGACGAACCGCAGGTAGACCGTCTGGGCCACCCCCTGCTCGTCGTAGGCGGCGACCGACGTGATGACGCCCTTCGCCGGGTCACTGGCACCGGTGGACGTCTTGTCGAGGTTGCCCGTGACGTCGACCTCGCTCGTCTGCCGTGCCGCCATGACGGTGTCGGACGGGATGACCAGCTTCTCGGTCTGCCCGTTGGTGTTGATGTTCCCCTGGCCGTCGGGACGCCAGCCCATGACGTAGGCGCCGGCGTTGGTCACCACGGAGCCGTCGGCGTCGAGGGTGAAGGAACCGTTGCGGGTGTAGAACACCCCGTCGCCCTGCTGGACGGCGAACATGCCGTCGCCGCTGAGCATGAGGTCGGTGGACTTGCCCGTCGACTGGGCCGAACCCTGCGTCATGTTCTGGGTGATGGCGTCGACGCGGACACCCAGGCCGACCTGCGACGGGTTGGTGCCGCCGGTGACCTCGGTGGGGGCGCCGGCGGCCTTGGTCAACTGCGACAGCGTGTCGGCGAAGACGACGTTGGAGCTCTTGAAGCCGGTGGTGTTGACGTTGGCGATGTTGTTGCCGACGACGTCCATCATCGTCTGGTGCGAGCGCAGGCCGCTGACGCCGGAGAACATGGAACGGAGCATGGTGCAGACCTTTCGAAGGGCTGGGTGGAGGCGGGAGGGGCGTTCAGGGGGTCAGGCGGACGCCGGCGGCGTGTCCGACCCGGTGGCTTCCGGCGCGGTTTCCGTCGTGGTCGCCGGAGCGGTCGACGTCGTGGTCGCCGGTGCGGTGGTGGCCGCTGCGGTCGTCGAGGTGGTGCTCGTGTCCCCGAAGGCGGTCACCTTCGACAGGACGACCTTGGTGCCGTTCACGTCGAGGACCGGCTCACCGCCGGTGCCGCCGACCGAGGACGTGGTGAACGACGCGGAGCGCACGACCCCGGTGACCGTGGTGCCGTCGGGGCCGACGTACGACACCGTCTGGCCGATCAGGGCGCTGGCCTGCAGCTTGTCCTGCCCGGACAGCATCTGCGTGTAGCTCTTGGCCATGTCCTGCATGGCCTCCAGCGAGGAGAACTGCGCGGTCTGCGCGATGAACTGCGTGGAGTCGACCGGCTTGGACGGGTCCTGGTAGCGCAGCTGGGCGACCAGCAGCTTGAGGAAGGTGTCCTTGTCCTCGGCGGTCTTGTCCGCCGCCTTCGCGCTGGTGTCGGACCTGCCCGCGTTCTTGGCCGCCTCCGTCTGGGTCATGGCGTCGGAGTTGGCGATCAGGGACGCGTAGGGGTTCGCCCCGCTGGCCGCATCGATGGTCATGCTCATCCTTCGGTCGTTCGGGTGGCGGGCTGTAGCCCGTCCGGGCTCTTCAGCGGCCCGCGGGGTGGGGTCGCGGCGTGCGCCGGGTCAGACGCGCAGGTCCAGCCGGCCCTCGGCGGCGGCCGCGGCGGCCTGGCGGACCGAACGGGGCTCGTCGGCGCTGAACAGGGCGCTGCGCCTGCCGGAGGAGCCGGAGCCGTGCTGCTGCCCCGCACCGGAGCGGTCCCCGCCCTGGCCGCCGAGCTGCGGTTCGCTCCCCTGCCGCTGCTGGGCGGTCCCGGAATCGGCGCGCACCTCGACGGTGGTGGAGGTGAACGAGGTGCCGGCCAGCTCGCGCTGCAGGTCGCCGACGGCCTGGCGCAGCGCGTGGCGCGCGGCGTCGGAGGCACCGGTGAGCTGGACGCTGAGGGCCCCGTCGAGGACCTCGGCGGTGACCTGCACGGGGCCCAGGCCCAGCGGGTTCACCTCCACGCTCATGCGGTGCACCGCGTCGGTGGCGGCCGGCAGCTGCTCGAGCCGGGCGCTGACGCCCTGGGCGAAGGCCAGCGGGTTCGTCAGCGGCAGCGGGGCGGGCGGCGTGGAGGCGGGTGCCACGGCGGGCGCGGCCGTCGCCGCGGCACCGGCGGTGACCGGGGCCGTCAGCGGCGCGGGAACCGCGGTGGGTTCCGCGGCCCCCGCAGCTGCGGGCGCCGGGGTGGGGCCGGTGGTCGCGGTGGCGGCCTGCGCCGTGGCCGGTCCGGCGGTCGGGGTGCCCGGTGCCGGCGCGGTGGCGGCGGGCGGCACCGCGGTGCTCGCGGCCCGGCCGGCGGCCGGGTTCCCGGGCTGACCGCCCGGCTGTCCACCGGGCTGGCCACCGGGCTGCCCGGTCCCGTCGCCGGTCGCACCCTGTGCGGGCAGGGACGCGCCCGGGGTGGCCGCGGCACCCGCCGAGGGGTCCTGGGCGGGCTGGCCCAGCGCGGCGGCAGCGGGCTGCGCGCCGGTCTGGGCCGCGCTCTGGGCAGCGGCCTGAGCGGCGGGCTCCTGCGCAGCGGCCAGCGCGGCCGGGCGGACGAGGGCGGCCACGGCGTTCGCCGGTGCGGCCGCTCCCGCTTCGGCCACCGCGGTCCCGGAGGTGACGACGGTGGTCGCGGACGCAGGCGTCGCCGTCCCGGGGACGGGAGCACCGGTCCCTGCGGGCGTGGTGGTCGGGGCGGCTGTGGCGGCGGGGCCGGCGGTGGGAGCGGCTGCCCCCGCCGTGACCCCCGCGGCGGTCCCCGGCACCACCGGCGAGGCCGGGACCCCGGCAGCGGCCGCCGACGGCGCCGACGGCGCCGACGTGGCAGCGGTCGTCCCCGGGGCGACCGGCGCCCCGGTGGAACCGGGCAGGGCGGAACCGGGCAGGGCGGAACCGGTGACGGCGGCGGCCGGTACCTGCGCGGGGGCGCCCTGCTCCCCCGCCCCTCCGGACGGGGTCGCGGGGACGGTGGTGGGTGCGAGCGCCGGGACGGCGGCCGGCGGGACGAGCGCGAGGAGCACCTGCGCAGCGTTCTGCTGTGCGGTGTCCTGCTGCGCAGCGTCCTGCGGTGCGGTGTCCTGCGGTGCGGTGTCCTGGTGCGCGGCAGCGGTTCCCGTGCCGGCACCGGCCTCCGCGGTGCTCGCCTGCGCGGTGCTGCCCTCCGCGGGGGTGGTCGCGCCCGCCCCGGTCGTGGCGTCGGCGCGGCGGCGCTCCCCCGGGCGGTACAGCGCGTCCGGGCGGTGGTGCTCGCGGCGCAGCGGCTGCCCGCGGCGCCGGGCGTCGTCCGCGCCGCGCTCGGCGGCCCGGTCCGCGGCGGCGCGTTCGGCCGCCCGGTCCGCGTCCCGGCCCGCGGTCCGCTCGGTGCCCCTGTCCACGGCCCGGTCGGCGGGGCGCTGCTGCGCCCGGTCGGCGGAGCGGTCGCGCTCGGGCGCGCGCCTCTCGAGGGCCTCGGCGGCGCGCTGGTCGAGCTCGGCGGCGGCGCGGCCGAAGGAGCGCGCGAACTCGGCGCCGCCGTCGGTGCTGCCGCGGCGGTCCTCGCGGGCCGGGACGGGGTTCGCGGCGGTCAGCGTGCTGACGGTGGGGGTGCTCACGCGGCGCTCCCGGTGCTCTGGAGGGTGGACATGATCTTCTTGACGTAGTTCTGGGTCTCGCTGAACGGCGGGATGCCGCCGTACTTGCGCACGTTGCCGGGGCCGGCGTTGTAGGCGGCCAGGGCCTTCTCGAGCGAGCCGAAGGTCTTCAGGTGGGAGGCGAGCAGCTTCCCGGCGCCGTCGATGGCCTGCATCGGGTCGAGGGGGTCGATGCCCACGTCGCGGGCGGTGCCGGGCATGAACTGCATCAGCCCGACGGCGCCGGCGTGGCTGCGGGCGTTCGGGTCGTACCCGGACTCCTGCTTGGCGACGGCGGACAGCAGGCCGGCGGGCAGGCCGTACCTGCCCTCGGCGGCGGTGAAGGCGGCGTCGTAGGGCGCGGACTTCGACGTCGACAGGGACGCGGGCCGCACGTACGCGGTGCTGTCGGTGGCGGCGGCGCCGGTGGTGCCCGTCACGAGGGCGGCGGCGGCCAGCCCGGCGGCTGCCGTGGTGGCGGCGGTGGTGCCCAGGCGGCGGATCGTCATGGGGGTTTCCCAGACCTTGGAGATCTTCACGACGTCCCCTGCCTTCGGTGCGTGGAGCATCTTGCCGTCGCCGACGTAGATGCCGATGTGGGAGCCGTTCTCGAGGACGACGAGGTCGCCGGGCTTCGCCTGGGCGAGGCTGGGCACCTGGGTGCCGACCTTCGCCTGCTGGGCGGCGGTGCGGGGCAGGGAGATCCCGATCTGCTTGCCGGCGTACTGGATGAGGCCGGAGCAGTCGAACCCCTCGGGCGTGGTCCCGCCCCACAGGTAGGGCACGCCGGTGTGCTTCTTCGCCACGGCGAGCAGTCGATCCCCCGTGGTGCTGGAGGTGCTGCTGGTGCCGGTGGGGTCCCAGGTGGCGTTGACGGCTCGGGTGCCGCGGGTGACGGTGCCGCCGGCGAGCACGTCGGCGAACTGCGTGCCGGACGTGGCGGAGGAGGCGGACGTGGTGGTCGCCGCCCGGAGCGCGGGGGTGGCGTGGCCGCCGCTGAGGGCGGCGATGCGGGACTCGATGTCGGCGACGCGGGCCTGCACCTCGGCGATGCCGCTCACGGCGTGCCTCCCCCCTGTTCGGCGCGCCGGCGGGCGCGTGCGGCGAACTCGGCGACCGTGCGGTCGTCGAGGGCGCGCTGGTCGGCGGCCAGGGCCGCCTTCTCCTGCGCCAGTTCGTGGCGTTCCACGACGCGCTCCAGGGAGCGCTCGGCGCGGCGGGCGCGCGCCCAGGCGGCCTGCTTGGCGCCCGTGTCGTCCGCCAACCGCGCGGTGAGGGCGCGGGTGGCGTCCAGGTCGGCGACGAGCGCGGCGCGGCGGGCCACGGTCGCGGTCCAGGCGGCCATGGTCTCGTCGCTCAGGTGGGCGTCGCCGAGGTCGCGGCGCACGCGGGTGGCGCGCTGCTGCTCGCGGCGCAGGACGGCGTTGGCGGCGGCCAGCTCGGCCTTGGCCTCCTCCTGCTGGGCGCGGCGCAGCTTCAGCAGGGCGAGGATCGCCTTGGTGCTCACCGGGCACCTCCCAGGGTGGTGACGAGCTGCGCCAGACGCGCCCACGCCTCCGGGGCGGGGGTGATGTCGTGGATGTCCTGGCGCAGGAACGCGTCGATGGCCGGCATGCCGGCGACGGCGGCGTCGACCTCGGGGTTGGCGCCGGGCTGGTAGGCGCCGACGTCGATGAGCTCCTTGGCGTCGCGGTGCGCGGCGAGCACGCGGCGCAGGGCGGTGGCCTGGGCGCGCTGCTCGGGCGTGGTGACGCGGCCGGCGACGCGGGAGACGGACTCCAGCACGTCGACGGTCGGGAAGTGCCCGGCGGTGGCGAGGCGGCGGTCGAGGACGACGTGGCCGTCGAGGATGGAGCGGGCCGCGTCGGCGACGGGCTCGTTGTGGTCGTCGCCGTCCACCAGGACCGTGTAGATGCCGGTGATGGAGCCGACGACTCCCGGCCCGGCGCGCTCCAGCAGCCGGGGCAGCAGCGCGAACACGCTCGGCGGGTAGCCGCGCGTGGCGGGGGGCTCGCCGACGGACAGGCCCACCTCGCGCTGGGCCATCGCGGTGCGGGTCAGGGAGTCCATCATCAGCACGCAGTCGGCGCCGCCGTCGCGGAAGGACTCGGCGATGGCGGTGGCGGTGAACGCGGCGCGCAGGCGCACCACGGGCGCCTCGTCGCTGGTGGCGACGACGACGACGGAGCGGGCCAGGCCCTCCGGGCCGAGGTCGTCCTCGAGGAACTCGCGGACCTCGCGGCCTCGCTCGCCGACGAGGGCGAGCACGGACACGTCGGCCGCGGTGCCGCGGGCGATCATGGACAGCAGGGACGACTTGCCGACGCCGGAGCCGGCGAAGATGCCGAAGCGCTGCCCGCGCCCGGCGGGCACCAGGGTGTCCAGGGCCCGCACGCCCAGCCCCAGGGGCTGGTTCACGCGCTGGCGGGTCAGGGCGGGCGGCGGGGCGGCGTGCAGCGGGGTCCGCGGGGCGGCGTGCAGGGGCTCGCCGCCGTCCAGGGGGTTGCCCAGGGCGTCCACGACGCGGCCCAGCAGCGCGGCGCCCACCGGGACGGTGGGGGCGCGGCGGGTGGCGACGGCGGGGGCGCCGGTGCCGAGGCCGGTCAGGTGACCCAGCGGCAGGCAGCGCAGGCGGCCGGACTCGGCGGCGACGACCTCGGCGGGCACGGCGCCGGCGCCCTCGCCGAGGACGACGGTCTCGCCGACCGCGGCCTCCAGGCCGGAGACCTCCACGGACAGCCCGACGATGGAGCTGACCCGGCCGCGCACGAGGGGGCGGGCCGCCTCGGCGGCCCGGCGCAGCTGCGGGCGCAGCAGGTCGCGCACGCCGTCGGCGAGCGCCGAGGAGACCAGGGGGGCGCTCACGCGCGCTGCCCGGTCACCTCGGCGCTCCCGGCGCCCCCGGCCGCGGGCGCACCGGCCAGCGCGTCGGGCGAGACCAGGGCCTCGAGGGCGCGCGCGACGCTGGCGCGCAGGCCGGCGTCCACGTCGGTGTCGCCCTGCCGGGCGATCGCGTCGCCCGGGGAGACGGTGGGGTCGGGCAGGAAGCTCACGCGTCCTGCATCGGCGGCGCCGGCCGCGCCCTTGAGCGCGTCGCCCGCCGGGTCCTCACCCGTGCGGCCGTCACCCGTCAGGGCGTCCAGGTCGTCGGGGTGCACGCGGACGGTGACGGGACGCTCGTCGTCCAGGGGACGCAGGGCCCGCTGGACGGCCTCGTGGACCGGGGAGGCCATGAGGGTGACCTCGCGGTCCAGGACGGCGCCGGCCAGCTCCAGGGCGAGCTCGAGCACCGTGTCGGCCAGGGCCGCCACGGCGGGCAGGCGCTGGGCGCTGATGGCGTCGGCGGCCTGCCGGACGGCGGACTCGGCGCGCGCCAGGGCGGCGGCGCGCTGCGCCTCGTGGGCGGCGGCGGCCGCGGTGGCCGCCTGGCGCGCGGCCAGGCGGTCGGCGGCGGCCTCCTCGGCCGCCTGCCGCATGCCGGCGGCCCAGCCGGCCGCCCAGCCGGCGGTCCGGGCCGCTTCGCGCTCGGCGCGCAGGGCCTCGGTGTCCGCCGCGCTGCGCGGCAGCCGCATGCCGGTGAACGCCCGCGGCTGCGACCCGACGCCACCGCCGGGGGCGGTGACGAACGGGCGCGGGCCGGTGGACGGGGAGGTGTCCGCCGGACGGAAGGCCCGGGGGGAGCCGGTGCGGGCCTCAGGCCACGAAGTCATCGTCACCGCCGCGCGTCAGCACGATCTGGCCGGACTCCTCCAGCTGGCGGATGACCTGCACGACCTTCTGCTGCGACTCCTCGACGGCGGACATGCGGACGGGCCCGAGCATCTCGATCTCGTCGAGGAGGTTCTCGCGGGCGCGCTCGGAGACGTTGCGCAGGATCTTGTCGCGCACCGAGTCCTTGACGCCCTTGAGGGCCGTGGCCAGGTCGGCCGTCTCCACGCCGCGCAGGACGAGCTGGATGGCGCGGTCGTCGAGGGTGGTGATGTCCTCGAAGACGAACATGAGGGCGCGGATCTCCTCGGCCAGGGGCGCGTCCTTGGCGGTCAGGCCCTCGAGGATGCTGCGCTCGGTGCCGCGGTCGGCGCGGTTGATGATCTCGACCAGGGGCTGGACGCCGCCGACGGCGGTGTTCTGCTTGGCCTGCAGCACCGTGGAGGTGCGGCGCTGGACGACGTCCTCGATGAGGCGCACGTACTCGGTGCTGGTGGCCTCCATGGTGGCGATGCGGTAGGCGATGTCCGCCTGCATCTCCGGGGACAGGCCCCCGAGGATCATCGACGCCTGGTCGGGGCGCAGGTGCGCCACGACCAGGGCGATGGTCTGCGGGTGCTCGCCGGTGAGGAAGGTGAGGATCTGCTGCGGGTCCGCCTGGTGCAGGAACTGGAACGGCTGCACCACCTGGGACTCGGCGACGCGCCCGAGGACCTCGGCCGCGCCGTCGGCGCCCAGGGCGCCCTCCAGCAGGGCCTGGGCGAAGTCCATGCCGCCGGCGCCGCCGCGCAGCGGCGCGGCGATCATCGAGTGGAACTCCTCCAGGACCACGCCGGCGATCTCCGGGGACACCGACCGCAGCCGAAGGATCTCGGCGGTCAGCTCCTCGATCTCGGCGGGCCGCATGTGGGAGAGCACCTTGGCGGCGTTCTCCTGGCCGACCTGCACGAGCAGGACCGCGGCCTTCTGCGCCCCGGACAGGGGCGCGACCTCGATCTCCGTGGACGTGGTCACGGGTCAGGACCTCCGATCGGCGAGCCAGCCGCGGAGCAGTTCCGCGACTTCCTCGGGCTGGCGGGAGACGAGCTCGACGACCTCGGTGCGGCGGGCCGCCGCGGCCTCCAGGGCCGGGTCGACCGGTGCTGCTTCGAGCGCCACTGGACGTTCGGCAGGAGCGTCCAACTGCTTGAGGTCGTCGTCCGCGGTGATGTCGCCCAGGTCGATCGGTGCGACGTCCAGGACGTCCACCGTCTCCACCTTGCGGCGGCGGAAGGCCAGCAGGACGACCACGAGCATGATCAGGACCAGCAGGGCGAGCGCGCCGGTCTTGGCGTAGCCGACGAGGGCGTCGCGCTGCTCCTGCTCCTCGGCGGCCGCGAGGGCCTCGGCCGCGGCGTCGGCGGCCGTGGCGTCGAAGGCGATCTTCTGCACGGTGACGGTGTCCCCGCGGGCGGGGTCGAGGCCGGCGGCCTGCGTCACGAGCTGGGTGATGGCGTTGACGTCGGCGGCACCGGCGTTCGCGGCGTCGATGACGACGGCGACGGACTGGCGCTCGACCTGCCCGGGGGCTTCCTTCGTCGTGGTCTCGATGCGGTTGATCGAGTTGTTCAGGGTCTCGGAGGTCTTCTCGTACGCGCTGGCGCCGGCTTCGCCGGCGGGGACCTGGATGTTGTCCGGGCCCAGCACGCCGGTGGCCGCGCCGGCGGCGCCGCCGGTGTACTTCTCGACGTCGGTGCTGCTGACCAGGGGGGCGACCTCCTCCGGCTGCTCGTACACCAGGGAGTTGCGGGTGGTGTCGTCGAAGTCCAGCGTCGCGTTGACGGTGGCCTTGACGTTGCCCGCGCCGAGGACGCTCTCGAGCATCTGCTGGAGGTTGGTGCTCTGGGCGGCGTTGTAGTCGCCGGTCTTCTCCTGCTGCGCGGAGCTGCCGGAGTCGTCGCCGGACAGGGTGCGCCCCTTGTCGTCGACGACGGAGACGTTCCGCGGGTCCATGCCCTCGACGCCGCCGGCGACGAGGTTGACGATCGACGTCACCTGGTCGTTGGACAGCTGCTCGCCGGGCTTGAGACCCACGAGGACCGACGCGGTGGTCGGGTCCTCCTCGTCGAGGAAGACGTCCTTCTTCGGGATCGCCAGGTTCACGACGGCGGACTCGACGCCGTCGATCGACTGGACGGTCTCCTCCAGCTCGTTGGCGAGGTCGCGCTGGTAGGCCTTCTGCTGCACGAACTCCGAGGTGGTCACCCCGGACTGCTCCAGCAGGGAGAAACCGGAGTCGGTGTCCGCGGGCAGCCCCTCGCCGGACATGGCCAGGCGCTGGTCGTAGACGGCCTCCTGCGGCACCGTGATCGTGGTGCCGCCGTCGGTGAGCTCGTACGGGACGCCGTCGGCCTTGAGCTTCTCCACGATGGCGCTGGCGTCGGAACCGGAGAGGTTCGAGAACAGCGGTGCGTAGGCGGGCGTCGAGGCCCACCGGGAGAAGACCAGGCCGCCGGCGAGCAGGGCCACCAGGACCGCGATGACGACGGCCTTCTGGCCGGCGGAGAAGGACTTGAACCCCTCCCCGAAGCGCTTGGCGCCGTCGACGATCGCCGCGGGCCCCTTGCTCTTCGCCATCAGATCTGCATCCTCATGATCTCGTTGAACGCCTCGACGGCCTTGTCACGGATCGCCACGGTCAGCTGGGTGGTCAGCTGCGCCTCGTTGCTGGCGATCATGTAGTCGTGCACGTTGGTCAGGTCGCCCGTGGCGGCCTTCACAGCCAGGTCATCGGCTCTCGACTGCACGCTCTGGAGCTTGTCCAGGCCACCGGAGAGCAGCGTCGCGAAGTCGGTGCCGGAGGCGTCGCCCACCGCGCCGGTGCCCGTGGTGCCGGTGACACCGGCGAGGTTCGCGATGCCCGTGGTGCCGACGACCGCCTGGTCGCCGACGGTGACCCCGCGGGTCATCTGGGCGTTGTCCGTGTTCTCCAGGCCCTGGCCCCAGCCGACGGCCTGGGTGCCGAGGGAGCCGCCGACGGCGCCGATCGATTCGATGCTCACCGCGCTCACCCCTTCCCGAGCTGCAGGGCGGCCTGGTAGGCGTCCTTGGCGCTGGTGATGGTCTGCAGGTTCGCCTGGTAGGCGCGCTGGGCCATCATCAGGCTCGTCATCTGCGTGCTCATGTCGATGTCGGGGTACTTCACGTACCCGTTCTCGTCGGCCAGCGGGTGGTCCGGTTCGTGGACCATCCGGCCCTCGGGGCTGCCGGTGACGATGCCGGCGACCTGGGTCCCCTTGCCGTCACCGGCCTCGGTGGCCACCACGTAGCGCGCGGCGAACGCGTCCTCGTCGGTGCGCTTGACGGTGTTGATGTTGGCGAGGTTGTCGCTGACGGCGTCCATCCACTTGCGGTTCACCGTGACGCCGGTGCCGGCGATGCCGATCGCGTCGAAGAGGCTCATGGGTCGGGGGCTCCGGATCAGGTGGTGGTCACGGGACGAGGGCGGCAGGCGGTGGTCGTCACGCGCGGCCCATGGCGGTGCGCAGCAGGGAGTACTTGGAGTTCAGCGCCGACAGCGCCGTCTGGTAGCTCAGACCCGTGGAGATGCTGGAGATCGTCTCCTGGTCGAGGTTGACGTTGTTGCCGTCCTCGCGGGTGGGCTCCAGGGACTTGGCGGTGGTGATGCCGGACGTGGCGGCCGCGCGGGCGTCGCCGGTGGCGACGGCCCGGGCCAGCGACTTCTCGAAGGAGACCTTGTTGGCGGTGTAGTGCGGGGTGTTGATGTTCGCGATGTTGTCGGCGATGGCGCGCTGGCGGGCCTGCAGCCCGTCCAGCGCCGTGTGCAGCGCGACGCTGGTGAGATCGGCCACGGGACCACCTTCCGACGGGCCCCCGCGGTGGCGGGGGACTTCTCTCGTACGCGGCCGTCCTGGCCCGCTCAGCGGTGCTTCCTGCACCCAGGCACTCAATCGGCCCACGGGTGAGGCGGCTTGAGCGCGCGGGGCCCCGCCGGCGCCGATTCCCCCCGCTCCGGCGCCACTGCCACCCGATCGGCCCAGCGCGGCGTGCTGCGCGGCACCGCGCGTGGTCGCCGGCGTCGCCCGACCGGCCGCTGCGTGCCTCCCGCGCGCGCCCCGGTGGCGGTGGCGGGGCGCCCGTCGCCACCGCTCGCGCGCCGCCCGGGCGGCCCGGTGGTGGCGCGGCGGCAGCCGCTGCGCTCACGGGGCGTGCTCGCCGTCACCCGTCCGGGGCACCCGGGCGGAGCAGGCCGCGGCCCGCGCGTGCTCAAGCCCGGTGCGCCCGGCGCCGAGAACCGGACAGCGATCGCGCTCACCGCCCCGTGCGGCAGGGCCGACCGGGTACCCGTCAGCCACCCCGAGGCAGGACATGACGCTCACCGACGACCAGCCGACACCGAGCCCCACCGACGCCGACACCGTGCAGGAGCGCGGCGTCCCGGACGCCGGTTCCCCCCTGGACGCCCACCCGCTGGACGAGGACCTGCTGCGCCTGGCGGGCGAGGCGGCCGCGCTGGCGGCCGAGGAGGTGCAGGAGCACCGCGCGAGCACGCTGCGCTCGCTGGAGGGCGCGCTGCGCGCGCAGGACGACCTGGGCCGCTGGGCGGACTGCGACCTGTTCGCCGTGCTGGACGTCGACGGTCCCGCCGCGCCCGCGCCGGAGCGGCGCAGCCTGCTGCGCTCCGGCGCGCTGCGCACCGTGCTGGTCTTCGCCCCCGTCATGGTGACGTGGGCCGGTCTGCTCTTCGCCGGGCGCGCGTACGGCCAGATGACCGAGGCGGGCGAGAACGGCGAGGGGCTGTCGTTCCTGCAGCTGTGGCTGGACGGCTTCGGCGGGCGCACCTTCTTCTCCCTGGACCGGGTCGCCGAGCTGGCGGTGGCGCTCATCACGGCGGCGATCGTCGTCAGCGTCGCCACCGACCGCCGGCACCGCGCTGACGACGAGGCGGCCGCGGCCGCCGACGCGGCGCACCGCCACCACCTGCGGGCGCTGGCCTCGCGGGTCACGCTGGCGCTGGCCCCGCACCGCAGCAACGCCGCCGAGCAGCTGGGCGCGCACTTCGAGCGCGGCCTGACCGAGCTGGGCCGGCTGGTCGCCGAGACGATCCGCCTGCACGCCGACACCAGCACCCTCGTCGGTCACGTGCGCGCGGCCAGCTCCACCGCGATCGAGGCGGCCCGCGCCGCCAGCACGGGCGGCGAGCAGGTCGCCGGTGCGGCGGTGCGCCTGGAGGCCGCGGTCACCGAGGCGATGGGCAACCACCGCGAGCAGATCGCCGCCGACCGCGCCCAGCACACCGCGACGCTGCGCGACTCCACCGACCGCCTGGAGCGCTCGCTGGGGCAGCTGGAGAAGGCCAGCGCGGAGGCGCTGCGCGAGAGCTTCGAGAGCCGCGACCGCGTCCTGGGGGCCGTGGAGGGCGTCACCTCCTCGGTGACGCTGCTGTCCACCGAGACCCGCGCCGCGATGGCCGACCTGGCCTCCTCCGCGCGCGACATGAGCAAGCACAGCGCCGACTTCGGCGAGCAGGTCACCGGCCACCTGGAGGCGCTGAGCACCACGGCGCGCGAGTCGGTGGAGAGGATCTCCACCGCGACCGCGGAGGTCACCACGGAGCTGACCCGCACGGCCGCCGCGCACGTGGAGCGGCTGCAGTCGACGGTGCTGGAGTCGATCGAGAAGGTCACCGCGGTGACCGGCGACGCGTTCAGCGCGCACGTCGAGGCCTCCGCCGAGCAGGCGGCCCGCACGATGGAGACGCTGCGCGCGGACGTGCAGCGCACCTCCGAGGCCGCCGAGCGCGCCCTGGGCGCGGCGGTGCGCGGGCTGGACGACGCCGCCGACGAGCAGCAGCGCCGGCTGCGGCACGACGAGCGGATGGCGGCGCTGCTGGAGGCGCAGAACTCCGTGCTGGAGACCTGGCGGGGCGTGGAGGCGCGCCTGGAGGCCGCCGCCCACGACATGCGGGGGGTGCCGAGCTGGCTGGAGGCGGTGCAGCACGAGCACGCCGACGCCACCGGCCGCGCCCTGGCGAGCCTGGGCGCAGCGCTGGAGGAGGCCGTCTCCGCGAACGTGCGCGAGACGCTGGCGATGGCGCAGGACGACCACGTGCGCCAGGTCAACCGCGCCTACCGCGACGCCAGCCGGATGATGCAGCAGGAGCTGACCGGCAGCATCGGTGCCCTGCTGGAGTCGGTGCCGCAGCAGGCGGCGTCCCAGGCGGCGTCGCAGGCGGCCCGGGAGGCCGCGCACGAGGCGGCGCACGAGGCCGCGGCGCAGGCGGTGCAGCGGATCGAGCGGCAGCGGGCCGCCGAGCGCGCCGCGGAGCAGCGCGCCGCCCGCCAGCGGGCGGCCGAGCAGCGCGCCGCGCAGCAGGTGCCGGTGGCGGTGGGTGCCCCGGCGGCGCCCGCGCCGGCCCCGGTGTCCCGCCCGGTCTCGAAGCCCGTCCCGCAGCCGGTGCAGCAGTCGGTTCCCCAGGCGGTGCCTCAGGCGGTGCCTCAGGCGGTGTCGAGGCCCCTGGCGCAGCCGGTCGCGGCCGCGCCCGCGATGTCGCCGCAGCGGAGGGTGGCGAACCGCTACGCCGCCAACGGCTACCCCTCGGACGGCTACCCCTCGGAGCGGTACGCCGCCACCGCGGCCCGCACCGTGCGCGCACCCGAGCGCGGCCCCGTCGCGCCGGTCGCCCCGGTCGAGGACGCCGAGCAGGAGGAGTTCGTGGCGGTGCCCGTCCGCACGCTGCCGTCCTCGGCGGCGCGCCGCTACCAGCAGGTGCCCTCGTGAGCCGCGGTCGGGGTTCGTCGCACACGTTCGCCGGCTGGGTGTTCGCGGACGCCCTGCTGGCCATGACGATCATCGGCCTGGCGGCCGGGGGTGCGGTGCAGGCCGGTCAGCCGGACCCGGTGCCGGTGGTGGTGGCCGCTCCGGCCCCCACGCCCACGGAGACCGCGCCCCCGGCGCCGCCCGCTCCCCCGGCCCCGCCGGCCGACGGCGTGGCGCAGGCCCCCGTCGTGCTGGAGCTGCCGCTGCGGGACGCCTCGGACGAGGCGATCCGGGCGGCGGTGGCCGGTGCGGTGGGTGAGCTGTCGGCGCAGGGCCGCCGGGCGGCGTTCGTGCTGACGTTCGGCACGGCGTCGACGCCGGGTGCGGGCACGGCGCTGGCGCGCCGGGTCAACGCCCAGCTGGACGCGGCGGCCGGTCAGGTGTTCGCCGGCTCGGCCAAGCGCGACTTCTGGCGCGCGGTGAACGCGCAGTCCCCCGAGGCGGGCGTGGTGCGCCTGGAGGTCTACCTCCTGCAGCAGTAGCCCTTCCCGACCCCGCCCCCTACCCCTACCCCGACCCACCCGCCCCAGCCCGCGGNNNGTTGCCACTTCCTTGATCACCGCGGGCTGAGGTGTTGGGGGACGGGCGCGGGGGCGGCGGCTGCGGGAGGTGAGGGGTCAGCCGGCGAGGGCGCGCCAGCTCGCGGAGAGCCAGGGCACGGCGATGGCCAGCGTGGGCAGGCCGAGCACCCCGACCGCGGCCGCGTAGGCGCCGGCGGCCAGCCCGCGGTGCGGCGGGCGGCGGTCCGCGCCGGGCTGGGCCTGCGCCAGGCGGCGCACCCGGGTGAGGGCGTCGGCGCCCACCCGCAGCTCCCCCTGCCCACCGGCGCCCTCGCCGGGGGCGGAGGCCAGCTGGACCAGGGCGCGGGCCAGCGGCAGCGAGCCGGTGCGGCGGCGGGCGGCGTCGTCGGCGAGCATCTCCACGAGCAGCCGCACGGTGTCCAGCGCGGCGCGGGAGGAGACGACGCGCGGGAACGCGGCGTGCAGCACGGTGAACGCCTCGAGGACGAGGTCGTGGCGGGCGCGCAGGTGGGCCTGCTCGTGGGCGAGGACGGCACCGACCTCCTCGGGGCTCAGCTCGCGCAGGACGGCGTCGCTGATGACGACGCGGTTGCCGCCGACGCCGGGCACGCAGTAGGCGACGCGGGCGGGGCCGGTGAGCACCCGCAGGACGCGGGCGCCCGCCTCCCCGAGCAGGGCGCGGTCGACGGCGGCGGAGGCGTCGCGGTGGTGCAGCAGGTCGACCATCTCGCGGTGGCGGCGCCGCCGGCGACGGGTGCGCACCGCCACGAGGGCGGCCACGGCCCAGAACCGGACGGTGACGACGGCGACGAAGCCGGTGCCCAGGCCGATGAGGGTGGTCTGGGCCAGGCCGTGCCGGGCGAGGAACGGCAGGCCGGGTTGCTCGGTGAACAGCATCGTCAGCGACGACAGGCCCGCACCGAGGGTGGCGAGGACGGCGGCCAGGGCGACGGCCTGCCAGAGGACGAGCGCGGCCCGCGGCACCTGCCAGGTCCAGCGGGCGCGGGCCAGCAGGGCGGGCACGGGGCCGGCGAGCAGGACGGCGAGGGCCGCGAACCAGAAGGCGGTCACCGCCGGCTCACCGCCCGCCGCCGGGCGTCCCCGCCGGGCGCGGCCTCACGGGGCGGGCGCGGTCTCTCCCCCGCTGGGCGCCTGCGGGCGGGACAGCGCGTCGAGGGCGTCGCGCAGGGCGGCCGCCTCGGCCGGGGACACGCCACCGACGAAGTGCACCAGGGCGGCCTGGCGCGTGTCCACGGCGTCGACGCCGCCGAGGGCGTCGAGCATGAGGCCGGCGACCATCTGCTCGCGGCTGGCGGAGGGGCTGTAGCGGAAGGCGCGGCCCTCGCGCGCCTGACGCACGACGCCCTTCTTGGCGAGGCGGTCCAGGACCGTCATGACGGTCGTGTAGGCGATCTTGCGGTGGGCGGCGAGCTGCTCGTGGACCTCGCGCACGGTCAGGGGGGTGCCTGCGGCCCACAGCCGGTCCATCACGTCGCGTTCGAGCTCTCCCAGTGCCACGGGGGCATGGTACGCGAGCGGGTGTGACGAACGCGACCCGTCGTACTACCCCCTGTCGTAGAAATCCGGGGCCGATCGGCCTATCCTGGACGCATCTACGACAGCACGTAGTTGACGATCCGCCGCGGCGGACCGCCCCCTCCGAGACCGTCGAGGCACCCGCGTGGACATCGAGCTCCTGACCCGGCTGCAGTTCGCCGTCACGACGCTCTACCACTACCTGTTCGTCCCGGTGTCGATCAGCCTGTCGCTGTTCGCCGCCCTGCTGCAGACCACCTCCGTGGTGCTCGCCCGGCGCGGCGCCGCGCAGCGCTCGGAGGTCTTCGACCGCCTGGCGCTGCTGACCGGCAAGCTGCTCATGGTCACCTTCGCCGTCGGCGTCGTCACCGGCCTGGTGCAGGAGTTCCAGTTCGGGCTGTCCTGGAGCCAGTTCGCCCGCTTCTACGGCGACGTCTTCGGCCCCACCCTGGCCGTGGAGGGCATGCTCGCGTTCTTCCTGGAGGCCACCTTCCTGGGCCTGTGGTGGTTCGGGCGCGACCGCCTGCCCCGCGCGCTGCACCTGGCGACGATCTGGGTCGTCGCCGTCGGCACCACGATCTCCGCGTTCGTCATCCTCGCGGCGAACTCCTTCATGCAGAACCCCGTCGCCTACACGATCGACGAGGCCACCGGCCGCGCCCGCCTGGGCAGCTTCCGCGACCTGCTGCTGAACGAGGTGAACCTGGCCGCGTTCCCGCACACCCTCGCCGGGGCCGTCATGGCCGGCGGCGCGCTCGTCATGGCCGTGGGCGTGTGGCACCTGCTGCGCGGCGGGCACGAGCCCGGCTCCGAGCAGTTCGGCGCGTTCCGCACCCTGTCGCGCTTCGGCGCCTGGGCCACCCTGGTCGGCGGTGCGGCCACCGCCATCACCGGTGACCTGCTCGGCAAGGTCATCACCGTCGTGCAGCCGATGAAGATGGCCGCCGCGGAGGCCCTGTACGAGACGACGACCTCGGCCCCGTTCTCGATCTTCGCCTACGCCCCGCCCGGTTCGGACCGCCCCACGTTCAGCATCGAGGTGCCCGGCGTGCTGTCCTTCCTGGGCAAGGGGTCCTTCACCGCCGAGATCTCCGGCCTGAAGGACCTCCAGGAGGCCTACGTCGCGCAGTTCGGCCCCGGCGACTACACCCCCTGGGTGCCGGCGGCGTTCTGGAGCTTCCGCCTCATGATCGGGGTCGGGATGCTCGCCGCCGCCGTCGCGCTGGTGCACCTGTGGGTCACCCGCAAGAGCCGGCCGATCGCGGTGGACACCCGCCTGGCCTCCACCGTCCTGTGGTCGGTGCCGGTGCTGCCCCTGCTGCCGCTGGCCGCGAACTCGTTCGGCTGGATCTTCACCGAGACCGGCCGCCAGCCCTGGCTGGTGTTCGGCCTGTACCGCACCGCCGACGGCGTCTCCCCCGGCCTGACCGCCGGCGAGGTCGCCCTCAGCCTGGCCGCGTTCACCCTCGTCTACGGCGCGCTGGCCTGGGCGTGGACCGTCCTCGTCACCCGCCTGGTCCGGAAGGGCCTGCCGGACGTCCCGGCCGCGCACCGGCAGGACGCCGACGAGACCGACGACGCCGACGACACCGACGTCGCCCTGACCTACTGACCCGCCCGCTCGCGACCTGGAGTTCTCGTGGACCTGCCCGTCGTCTGGTTCGGCATCGCGGTGCTGGCCTGGGTGCTGTTCTTCGTCCTGGAGGGGTTCGACTTCGGCGTCGGGTTCCTCGGCCCGCTGCTGGGCCGCACCGACGCCGAGCGCGGCGCGGCCGTGCGCACCGTCGGCCCCGTGTGGGACGGCAACGAGGTGTGGCTCGTCGCCGCCATCGGCGTGACGTTCGCCGCGTTCCCCGACTGGTACGCGGCCCTGCTGTCGGGGCTGTACCTGCCGATGGTCGCGATCCTGCTGCTGCTCGCCGTGCGCGGGGTGGCGATCGAGTTCCGCGGCAAGCACGACTCGGCGAGCTGGCACGCGCGCTGCGACGCCTTCCTGGCCTCGTCCTCGCTGCTGCTGGCCGCCGGGTGGGGCGCCGTGCTGGGCGTGCTGGTGCACGGCCTGGCCCTGGGCGCCGACGGCGAGGTGCACTCCGGTGGCGGCGCGCTGGGCGGGCTCACCCGTTCGCTCGCGCCGCTGGGCACCCCGTGGGCGGTGCTCGGCGCCCTGGCCGGGGTGCTGCTGGCCACCGTGCACGGCGCGACGTTCCTGTCGCTGCGCACCACCGGGGTGCTGCGGGTGCGCGCGCGCCGGCTGGCGGTGGCGAGCGCCCCGGCGCTGGCGACGTGCGCGCTGGCGGTGTTCGTGGCCGCCGGTCACCCGGCGGTGGCCGCGGCGGCGGCGCTGCTGGCGGTGGCGGCCGTGGCGGCGTGGCGCCGCGCGGAGGTGCTGGCGTTCGCCGCGTCCAGCCTGGCGGTGGCGGTGGCGGTGGTGGCGGTGTTCACCGCGCACGCCCTCGACGGCCCGGTGGTGCTGCTGCCGAGCACCCTGTCGCCGGCGGCGGACGTGACGCTGCGCGCGGCGGCCGCCTCGCAGGGGGCGCTGGAGCTGATCTCCGTGGTCGGCGTCGTGGTCCTGCCCGGGGTGGTGGCGTACCAGCTGTGGTCGTACTGGGTCTTCCGCCGCCGGGTGGCCAGCGGCCACGGCCCGGTGCGCGGTTCCGCGCGCGGCGGCCGCCCCGTCCCGGCCGGCGTCCCCGCCCGCTCGGGGCGGTGACGATCCCCACGTCCCCCGCTCCCCGCGACCTCGCGGACACCACCGTCTCCGCCCCTCGGGACGACCTCGCGACGGCGGAGACCACCGTTCCCGCCCCGGCGGGGGCCGCTCAGCGCCGCCCGCGCGGGCCGGTCGACCCGCGCCTGCTGCGGCACGCCCGTCCCGCGCGGCGCGGTGTCGCGGCCGTCGCCGCCGCGGAGACGGCCGTGGCGGCGCTGCTGGTGGCGCAGGCGTTCGCGCTGGCCGATCTGGTCGTGGCCCTGTGGCGCGGCACCGACCCGGCGCGGGCGCTGTGGGCGCTGGCGGCGGTCGTCGTCGCCCGGGCGGCGACGTCGTGGGCGGCGAGCGCCCTGGCGCAGCGCACCGCGAGCGCGGTGCGCGCCGACCTGACCCGCCGCGCCGCCGCGCGGGCCGTGGAGCTGGGCCCGGCGGGGGTGCAGCGCTTCGGCGCGGCGCGCCTGACGGCCCTGCTGGCGCAGGGGCTGCCCGCGCTGGACGGCTGGTTCACCCGCTACCTGCCGGCGCTGGTGCCGGGGGTGCTGCTGCCGCCGACGGTGCTGGTGCTGCTGGCGCTGCTGGACACCGGCTCGGCGCTGACGGTGGCGCTGACGCTGCCGCTGGTGCCGGTGTTCGCGGTGCTGCTGGGCCGCGCCACGCAGGCGCGGGCGCGGCGGCGCTGGCGGGCGGCGCGCACCCTGTCGGCGCACTTCCTGGACGTGGTGCGGGGCCTGCCGACGTTGCGCGCGCACCGCCGCGCCGGGCGGCAGGTGCAGGCGGTGGCGGCGACGACGGACGCGCACCGGCGCGCCACGCTGGGCGTGCTGCGGGTGGCGTTCCTGTCGTCGACGGCGCTGGAGCTGGTGGGAACCCTGTCGGTGGGGCTGGTGGCGGTGACGGCCGGGATGCGGCTGGCCGGCGGCACCCTGGACCTGCGCACGGCGCTGCTGGTGATCCTGCTGGCGCCGGAGGCGTACCGGCCGCTGCGGGAGGTGGGGGCGCGCTTCCACGACTCCGCGGACGCCACGGCCGTCGTCGACGACGTCGACGAGCTGCTGTCCTCCCCCGCCGTCGTCGCGGGTCCCGGCGGGGACGCCGCCGGTCTGCGGCTGGAGGGGGTGCGGGTGCTGCGCGCCGACGGCACCGCCGTGGTGGCCGCTGCGCGCGGCGCCGGTTCCGGCGGTGGGGTGGACGTGGCGGTGGCGCCGGGTGAGCTGGTGGCCCTGGCCGGGGTCAGCGGGGCGGGCAAGTCGACGCTGGCGCGGGTGGCGGCCGGCCTGGTGGTGCCGGACGCGGGCGCCGTGCGGCACCCGCTGGGTGCGGCGGCGGTGGCGCACCTGCCGCAGCGGCCGACGTTCCCGTTCGCCCGCACGGTCGCCGAGGCGGTGCGCGCGGGCCGGGCGGCGCCGGACGAGGAGGTCGCGGCGGCGCTGGCGATGGCGGCCGCGGCGGAGATGGACCCGGCGCGGGTGCTGGGTGAGGGCGCGAGCGGCCTGTCCGCCGGTCAGCGCCAGCGCCTGGCGCTGGCCCGCACCTTCCTGGGGGTGCTGCTGGGGGCGCGGCGGCTGGTGCTGGACGAGCCGACCGCGCACCTGGACGCCGCGTCGGAGCGCGCGGTGGTGGCGACGCTGCGCGGCCTGGCGGCGCGGGGGTGCGCGGTGCTGGTGGTCGCGCACCGACCCGCCCTGCTGGCGGCCGCGGACCGCGGCGTCCCCCTGACCCGCCCGTCCACTCCCCCCTCCCCCGCGGAGACCAGCGCCTCCGCCCCGCCGAGCGCCCCGGTGGAGGCGGGCACCACGGTTCCCGCCCCGGGTGGGCGGTGGACGGCGTCGGTGCGGGCCCGCGGCGCGCTGGCCGTGGTGGCCGGGGCGGCGGCCGTGCTGGCGGGTGCGGCGCTGACCGCGACGGCGACGTGGCTGATCGTCACGGCGGCGGACCGGCCGCCGGTGCTGACGCTGTCGGTGGCGGCGGTCGTGGTGCGCGCGAGCGCCACCGCGCGCCCGCTGCTGGTGCTGGCCGAGCGGTTGCTGTCGCACGACGCGGCGCTGGCGCGGCTGGCGCAGCGGCGCGCGGCGGTGGTGGCGGCGCTGGTGCCGCGCGTGCCGGGGCCGCTGACGCGGCGGCGCGCCGGCGGGTCCGGTGACCTGCTGGTGCAGCTGGTGCACGACGTGGACGCGCGGGTGGACGCGCTGCTGCGCTGGCGGCACCCGGTGGCTGCCACGGCGCTGGCGCTGGCCCTCGCGCTGGCCGCGGCGGCCCTGGCGGACCCGGTGCTGGCGCTGGCGGCGCTGCCGGGCCTGGTGGTGGCGGCGGTGCTCGCGCCGCTGGTGGCGGGCGTGGCCGAGCGGCGCGCCGACGCGCACCGCGACGACGTGGCGGCGCTGGCGCAGGCGGGCGCCGAGACCGCCGAGGGCGTGGAGGACCTGCGGTCCACCGGCGCGCCGCAGCCGCTGGAGCCGTTGCACCGCAGCGTGTCCCGTCTGGCGGCCGGGGAGCGGCGGCGGGCGCGGGCGGCGGCGGGCACAGCGGCTCTGCAGGCGCTGGGCGCGGGGCTGGCCGTGCTGGGGCCCGCCGCGCTGGCGCCGTCCTCGGGCGCGGGGGCGGCGTGGGCGGCGGCGGTGGTGCTGGCGGCGGCCGTGGCCGCGGAGGCGACGCGGGGCCTGCCGGACGCGGTGCGCGCCCGGCACCGCGCGGTCCAGGCCGAGCGGCGCGGCGCCGAGCTGCTCGCCGTCCCTGCGACCGCCACCGAGCCGGCCGGGCCCCGGCCGCTGCCGGCCGGCCGCGCGCTGCGGCTGCGCGGCGTGGTGGCCGGCTGGGAGGAACCGGCGTTGCGGGGCGTGGACCTGGACCTCGCGCCCGGTGAGGTGGTGGCGGTGCGCGGCGCCTCCGGCACCGGCAAGTCCACGCTGGCGGCGGTGCTGATGCGCTTCCTGGACCCGCGTGCGGGCGAGGTGACCCTGGACGGGGTGCCGCTGGCGGACCTGGCTGGTGACGACGTGCGCTCGGTGGTGGGGCTGGTCGCGGACGACGAGCACGTCTTCGCCACGAGCCTGCGGGAGAACCTGCTGCTGGCCCGCCCCGGCCGCGACGACGCCGACCTGCTCGACGTCCTGCACCGGGTGCGCCTCGGCGACTGGCTGGCGGCCCTGCCCGCGGGACTGGACAGCCGCCTCGGCGACGGCGGTGCCCCGCTCTCCGGCGGGGAGCGGCGCCGGCTGGCGATGGCGCGCGCCCTGCTGGCGGACGTGGCGGTGCTGGTGCTCGACGAGCCGAGCGAGGGGCTGGACGAGGCGACCGGCCGGGCGCTGGTCGCGGACCTGGTGCGGGCGCGGGGTGAGCGCTCGGTGCTGCTGCTGGCGCACCGCGACGAGGGCGTGGACCTGGCGGACCGGGTGCTGGAGCTGCGCGGCGGACGGCTGGAGGCCGTGGCGTCCCCCACGGCGGCGTGAGGGCGGCCAGCACGCGGTGATGCGCCGCACACCCGCCGTCCCCGCCGTGGACGGGCGCGACCGGGGCGTGACCGGGGAAGCGTCAGCGGTGGTGCGGGCGTTCGCGGCGCGGGGCTTCGCCTGGGGCGGAGACTGGAGCTCGCTGGAGGACCACCAGCACTTCTCCGTCTCGGGCGGCTGACCTCAGCCCAGCAGGGCGGCGACGTCGACGGTCACGGACGCCACGCCGAAGGGCACCTCGGTGGGCGGGTCGTCGCGTTCCAGGACGCTTCGCGGGACGAACAGCCCGTCCTCCAGGACGTAGGCGCTGAAGCGCTCGTCCCGGGGGTCCACGACCCAGTAGTGGGGCAGACCGGCAGCGGCGTACTTGCCGGCCTTCCAGATCAGGTCGTCGCCGCGGTTCGAGGAGAGGATCTCCACCGCGAGCGCGGGAGTGCCGGTGAACCTCGCTCCGGAACGCCCGAGCGTCTCCTCGACCGGGTAGACCATGACGTCCGGGACGAACTCGTCCCGGCCGGGCTTCCAGGCCCACGCCGCGTTGACGCGGTGGGTGGGCGGCAGGGCGGCGCGCAGGGCGAAGGCGAGTTCCAGTGCGAGGCGCTGGTGCTGCTCGCTGGGACTGGGGCTCACGACGAGCCGTCCGTCGATGTACTCGGCACGCGGGTCCTCCGGCAGGCGCTCGTACTCCTCCCAGGAGAGGGCACGACCGATCCCGGACGGCTCGGTCACCGGCTGGCTCGTCATCGCCTCGCACCTCCCGCGGGTCGCGACCAGCCTAGCGGCGCGCAGCGGGGTCCGCCGGGACCGCCGCGGCCCCGGAGGTCGAGGTCCTCAGACCCGGTCGAACACCCCGCGCTGGCGCGGCACGCTGGCGGTGGTGGCCACGGGCTGCTCCACGGTCAGCAGCCGGCTGGGCACCTCGGCCAGGCCGTCGGCGGGCCGGCACACCGCGCCGGGCCGGACGCTGTCCTTGTGCAGCAGGCGCGCGGAGCGGTGGGTGCCGCGCACCACGTCGTCCACCCGCACCGCGAGCGCCGGTGCGTCCCCGGCTTCCCCGAGCACGCGGCGCAGCTCCTCGGTGTCGGCGTGGACCTTCTCGCCGGGCAGCACGCACAGCGCCCAGTCGGCCTCGACGTGCGCGAGGGCGGCCTGCTTGGCGCGTTCGCGGTCGTCGGCCCAGAACCCGCTGACGACGGTGACCGCCGGGTGCAGGGTGGCGGCGAAGGCGGGCGTGCCGGGGGCGACGTGGTCGGCGGTGTCGTAGACGACGACCTCGTCGGCGACCCGGACGAGGTCGCGCAGGTCGGCCTCCAGGGCGGGCGGGGTGCTGGTGCCCTGCAGGACGAGGCAGGCGGCGAGGCTGGGGCGGGTGCTCGGCATGGCGGTCTCCTCGGGCGTGAGCGTCATCACCTTGAGCATCGGCGCGGACCTGCCGGGGGTTACGCGCCACGCCGGAGTCTTTACACGGTGTTGACATTCGCTTTGCGATCGCGTGACGGACTGCACGCACGACGGACGTTTTCGACCCGCGCGCTCAAGCCCCGGGCGGCGGTCGCCGAAGCCTCCGAGGTGGTGACGAGCGCGACGACGACGACCCCCCGCACCTCCTCCCCGGCGGCCTCTCCGGCGGCGCGGCACTGCGCCCTGGACGCGCTGCTGGAGACGACGCGCCGCCAGATGGGCGCGGACCTGACGTACGTGGCCGAGCTGGGCGCCGCCCAGGACGGCTCGCAGCGCCGGTTGCGCGCCGTCGTCACCCCGCTGCCGCTGCCGGTGCGCACCGGGGACGCCGAGCCGCTGGCCGGGACGCTGTGCGAGCGGGTGGTGCGCTCGCGCGACGCCGTCGTCGTGCCGGACACCGGCGCCGACCGCGCCGCGGCGAGCGCCCGCGCCCGCGGCATCGGCGCCTACGTGGGGGTGCCGCTGCACCGCAGCGACGGCTCCCTCTACGGGACGCTGTGCTCCCTGTCCTCCCGCCCCGACGCCGGGCTGCGGGAGCGGGACGCGGAGGTGCTGCGCGTGATCGCCGGGGTCGTCATGGAGCTCGTCGAGGAGGAGGACGCCGCCGAGGCGCGGCGCCGCGCCGTCCTGGACCGCCTCGCGGGTCTCGACGCCACCGGCGGCCCGGGCATCGTGTACCAGCCGGTCGTGGACCTGCGCACGTCGCAGCACGTGGGCGCGGAGGCGCTCAGCCGCTTCCCCGCCGGCACCGCCACGCCCGACGTGTGGTTCGCCGACGCCGCGCGCGTGGGCGCCGGCGCGGAGTTGGAGCTGCGGGCGGTGCGGACCGCGCTGGCGGGCCTGCCGCACCTGCCGGGGTTCGTGTCGGTGAACCTCTCCCCCGCCACCCTCCTCGACCCGGGCCTGGCCCGGGCGCTGGCGGGGGCCCCGCTGGACCGCGTCGTCGTGGAGGTCACCGAGCACGCTGCGATCGACGACTACGCCGGCCTGCTGGCGGCGCTGGAGCCGCTGCGCGCCGCGGGGCTGCGGGTGGCGGTGGACGACACCGGCGCCGGCTACGCCAGCCTGCGGCACGTCCTGGCGATCCTGCCGGACTTCATCAAGCTCGACATCAGCCTCGTGCGCGGCCTCGACGGCGACCGGGCGCGACGCGCCCTGGCCGCGGGGCTGGTGACGTTCGCGGAGTCCACCGACGCGGCGATCGTCGCGGAGGGGATCGAGACGGCCGAGGAGCTGGCGGTGCTGCAGGCGCTGGGCGTCTCGCACGGGCAGGGGTACCACCTGGCGCGGCCTGCGCCGCTGGTGGTGCCGGTGGCGGGCTGACCGCCCCCGGACGCGGAACGGCGAACGCCCCCGGACCCGTGGAGGGTCCGGGGGCGTTCGTCGTTCGCTCGGCGAGGGTCAGATGGCCTTGTCGAAGAAGACGGGCGGGCGCTCGGCGCGGTCCAGCTTCGCGAGGCCGCGGCGCTGGGAGCGGGCCTGCACCATCGCCTCGGCGAGGCGCTCGCTGACGTCGAGCTGGCGCTGCAGCAGGGCGCGGGCGCGGTCGGCGAATTCGGCCGGGACGGGGCCGAGCAGGCTGGGGGCGATCCAGTCGCCGCGGGGTTCCGGTTCGGGGACGTCGTCGTCCTCACCGTGCAGGCGTTCGATGAGGTCCTCGGCGGCGTCGGCGTCGAGCTCCACGGCGCGCAGCGCCGAGCGCCACGCGTCGCGCCAGTGGTCCTCCGCGGTGCCGCTGGCGTGGACGGCCGCGACGGGCGGGACACCGCTCATGCGATCCCGTGGCCGGTGGCCGGCGTGGAGCTGAGGTGCTCCAGCGCTGCCTGGCGCCACGCTTCCGCGAGCGGTTCGACGGTGGTGGTGCGGCACGCCGCGGTGCGCTCGGGGTCGCCGGAGACGTTCGCGACCGCGAGCTCCTGGATGAGCCACGTGTAGAGGGCTTGCAGGCCGGGGCCGCCGTCCCACTTCTGCACGTCGAGGCTGCTGAGCAGCTCGCGGACGATGTCCTGCGCGTGGACGAGGTTGACGTGCGCGGTCTCGCGGTCCCCGTCGCGCTGCGCCTGCTCGGCGCGCTGCAGGTCGAGGACGAGACGGTCGTACAGCATGACGAGGAGGGTGGCGGGGCTCGCGGTGGACAGGCTGTCCGCCAGGTACCGGTTCGCCGTGGCACGTCGGCCGTACGTCGTCGAGGTCATCTCGGTGGTCCTCCGGGTCTGTCGGGGTTCTGCCTGTCCATCGGCACGACAGGCCGGGAATACAGTGGTTCAGGCCGCGTTCTGCGTCTTCGCCGACGACGGGAAGGGCGAGCGTCGAGAAAGCAGAACGGGCTGGTGGGGGTGCTGTCGCACTCCCACCAGCCCGTTCTCGGGACCGTCGTCAGCTGCTGCTGCCGCTCGGCAGGCTGCCGAGCTGACCGGCGAGCCAGGTGGACTGGCTCTGCAGCTTGCCGAGGGCGGTCTCCAGAGCGCCGTAGTACTTCTGGTAGCGCTCCTTCTTCGCCGCGAGCCTGGTGTCCCAGTCCGCGATCCGGCTCGTCAAGTCCTTGATCGAGGAGTTCTGGCCGTCGATCACGGACGTGAGCGTGCCGGTGGCCGCGCTGGACAGCTTGAGGTCGCCGATGGCTCCGACGGTCACCTCACGCAGCCGCTCGACGACGCCCTTGCTCGCGGCCGCCGGGTCGGTGGCCTTGGTGGACACGAGTGCCTGGACCCCGGCGGGATCCTTCGCGTACGCCTCGAGGAACTTCGTCTTGTCGAAGGTCAGTTCCCCGTCGCGGGTGGACTGCAGCCCGAACGTGGCCGCCGACGTGCCGCCCACGGCGGAGGTGACCGCGCTGAGGACCTGGGACTTCAGCGCCCGCATGGTGCTGTCACCGCGCAGAGTGCCACCCCCGGTCACCTTGCCGTCCGAGCCGACGCTGCCGGCCCGGGACTGCAGGGTGATGTCCTTCAGTGCCGCGTTGGCAGCATCCACGAGGGACTGCACCGCCGACGCGACGGCGTTGGAGTCCCGGCCGACGGTCACGGTAGCGGCGGTGGTCGTCTCGGCCGAAACGGTGAGGCTCACACCCGGCATGACGTCCGCGAACGTGTTCGTGGACGACGTGATGGAGATCGGGTCGGTCCCGTCGCCGAGCTGGATCGTCGCATTCCCGGCAGCACTCAGCTGCGTCAGGTCGGCGACTTCGTCCAGGGCGGCGTAGTCGGCGGGCGTGAACTTTCCGTCGGCACCCGAGCCCGAGAGCTTCTGAGGGTCGGACGCGGTACCCACCGGCCCGGACCCGCGGGGCACGAGCCTGAAGTCGTTCTCCGTGCCGGTGCCGGCAGACGTGATCTGCAGGCGGTACGACGGGTTGCCGCTGGCGTCGGCACCGACCCGGATGGCCACGGCCTTGATGCCGAAGCCTTCCGCCTCGTTGATGGCGTCGACGACCTCGCTCAGGGTTCCGCTGCTGGGCTGCAGCGTCACGTAGGAGCCGTCACTGCGGACCACGTCCAACGGGTAGCTGAGCGGGGCCGCCGTCGGGTCGACCGTACCGTTCGCCGGGGTGAACATCGGGCTCGCCACGGACCGGGCCGACGCCAAGCCGGTGACCTTGATGTTCATGGTCCCCGGGATAGCGGTGCTGCCGGCCGTCACGGTCACCGCACTGCTGGACGAAGTGGCCTTGGCCGGCGTCCACGCGGTGGCCTTCTGCAGGTTGTCCGCCGCGGTCTGCAACGCCGACAACTTCGAGTTGACCGACTGGTAAGCGGTCACTTTCAGTTGCGCGGTGCTGACGCTGCTCTGCAGGCGCGCCTTCGGCGCGGAGTCGACGGCGATGAGCTGCGAGATGATGCTCGTCGTGTCCATGCCGCTGACGAGCCCATCGACAGAAGCCATGATTCCCCTCCTTTCGTGGGTGGGATCGGATGCAGAAAAGGACGGGGGGCACCGGGGTTCCCGGTGCCCCCCGCCTGGTGAGGTTCGGCTGGCTAGCTCACGTCAGCCGGCCTCGTAGCTCCGATGCTCAGCCGCGGAGCAGGGACAGGATGTTCTGCGACGCGGAGTTCGCCTGCGCCAGCATGCTGGTGCCAGCCTGCGAGAGGATCTGGTTCTTGGTGAACTTGGTCATCTCGGCAGCCATGTCGGTGTCGCGAATGGCCGACTCCGACGCGGTGATGTTCTCGATGGAGACGTTCAGGCTGCTCACCGCGTGCTCGAAGCGGTTCTGCACCGCACCGATGGTGGCGCGAGCAGTGGAGACACCCTTGAGCGCGTTGTCGACGTAGCGGATCGCCTTCTGAGCCTCGTCCACGTTCTCGGCGATGGTGGAGGTGCCGGACTTGATCAGGTTGATGTCGTCGAGCTTGAGACCAGCCGCGCTGAACCCGGAGGCGCTCGCCAGGACCTCGGTGGCCCCCGGGGCAGCAGCAGTACCCACGGTGACACCAGAACCAGTGACAGTGCCCTCGGTGAAGGCGAGGTCGTAGGTGCCGTCGACGGCAGTCTTGGCCTCAATGGCGATGTTCGTGCCGGTGACGGTGACCGTGAAGTTCTCGGCACCGATGGCCGTCAGGATCGATGCGCCAATCTCAGCAGCCGTCGGCGAACCGTCCAGCGTGATCGGGTGGTCGGTCGCACCGACCGTGAGGTCGAACGTACCGTTGTTGGTCAGCGCGCTGGCGTCCAGGGTGATCGAGGCCTTGGCAGCAGGCACCCCGTTCACCTTGGTACCGAAGACCGTCTCGCCCAGAGCGACGGAGATCTGCTCGCCAGAGTTAGCACCCACCTGGAACTGGCCCGCGTAAGAGCCGTCGAGCAGCTTCTGCCCACCGAAGGCGGTGGTGTCAGCGATACGGGACAGCTCAGCCTTCAGCTGGCCGAACTCGAGGTTGGCAGCCTTCTGCGCCTTGGTGTCCTGCGAACCACCGTTCGAAGCCTGGACGGCCAGGTCGCGCATGCGCTGGAGGATGGAGGTCGTGACACCCAGAGCGCCGTCGGCGGTCTGGGCGACGTTGACGCCGTCCTGAGCATTGCGGACGGCCTGGGACATGCCGTTGATCTGCGAGCGCAGGCCCTCGGAGACAACCAGGCCGGCCGAGTCGTCAGCGGCCTTGTTGATGCGGAAACCGGAGGACAGCTTCTCCAGCGAGCCGTTGAGCTGCTTGTCGGTCGCCTGCAGGTTGCGGTACGAGTTGAACGCCGCGATGTTGTTGTTGACGCGAAGACCCATGATGACGATTCCTCCGTGAGTGGGGTCTGACTGGTTGTCCAGCCGGTCCGTCCGTGGCCCGGCCTCGTCAGGCGCTTCCGTGTGCCTGACACTCCATTCATCGGTCCGCAGCAGCCGGACCTGAGCAGGTCTTCGCGTGGCAAACGGGTGACGTGGGCGCCTCAGGAGCACCACCCGTCACAAGCACCCCAAGAGTAAGCCGGACGCCTGCAGCGAGGCGACTCACGCGCCACGTCCGGTGTCCCCGGGGTACCTCGCTGCAGGGTTCCGGCCCGGCATCCCCTCGGGTGTGTCCACACCCCGGGCTGCGCGACCTGCACGGCCCACGCGTGTGGACAGCGGCCCGCGGATCCACCCGGCGGTCCACGCTCCGGACCGTGGACCCGGTCACCGCCCTGGAGCGCCTCGGTGGCGCCGCCCGCAGCGTCGCGCTCCTGGAGCGCACCACCCGCCGGGCGCTCACGGCCGCGGTGCGCTCCGGCAAGGTGCTGCAGCCGGCGCGCGGGTTGTACGTGCTGCCCTCCGCCGAGCCGGACGCCGTCGCCCGCGCCGCCGTCGGCGGGGTGCTGTCCTGCGCGTCGGCAGCGCGCGCCCACGGACTGCCCCTGTTCACGCCCCCGCGGACCCCGCACGTCACCGCTCCCCGCGGCAGCGAGCGCACCTGGCCGCATGTCGTGGTCCACCGCCGGCTCGTGCCCTCCGACGGCCACCGCACCGACGTGCTGCGCACCGTCCTGGACTGCCTGCGGTGCCTGCCCCTCGCGGACGGCGTCACCGTCGCCGACGCCGCGCTGCACCGGGGCCTGGTGCTCCCCGCCGACCTGGCCGCGGCCCGCGACCGGTTGCACCCCAGCGACCCGCGCCGGAAGCACCTGCTGCTCGTCGACCCGCTGGCGATGTCGCCGCTGGAGTCGCTGGTGCGCGTCCACCTGGTCACCGCGGGCCTGCGGGTGCGTTCACAGGTGCACCTGCCGGGCGTGGGCCGCGTCGACCTCCTGGTGGACGGCTGGCTGGCCGTCGAGCTCGACGGGCACGCCTACCACTCCCGCGAGGGCGCCTACCGGGAGGACCGCCGCCGTGACCGGGCCGCGCTGCGGCAAGGCGTCGTGGTGCTGCGGTTCACCTACGAGGACGTGGTGCGGCGCGGCTCGCGCATCGCCGAGGACGTCCAGCGCGTGCTGCGCCTGGGACCACCGTGGCTGCGGCCACGGCCCAGGCGGACCAGAACTCTGCAGCAAGACGCCTCATCCACCACTGCGGTGGTGCGTGAGGCACCCCAGTGCAGTGTTGCGGCCCCGGGAACGACGGAGCGCCCCGCCACGAGGTGGCGGGGCGCTCCGGGGTGACGCGGACGCGGACGGGGTCAGGCGGTGCGGGCGGCGACGGGCGCCGGCGCGGCGAATGCGCCGAAGGCGGACAGCGCCAGGCGCGCCTTGAAGTCGGACTGGGTGCCGACGGCGGCGTAGTACGCCTCCTTGCGCTTGACCGCGGGGGCCGAGCCGGTGGCCGGCTGCACCATCTCGGGCGACAGGTGCGTGTTCATGCCGTCGCGCAGCAGGGCGAGCGCCTCGGCGCGCATCTGCGAGATGCGGGACTCGGTGACACCCAGCTCCTCGGCGAGCTCCGCCATGGGGCGCTCGGCGATGAAGTAGCCCTCCACCACGACCCGCAGCCGCTCGGGCAGCGCGGCGATCGCGGAGCGCAGGTAGCCGAGGCGCTCGCGGTGCAGCAGCTCCTGCTCGGGGCCGGGGGTGTGGGTGGGCAGGTGGTCGTCGATGGACCCGCCGTCGGCGGCGAAGCCCTGCATCGACAGCACCATGGCGCGCTGCGACTCGTCGCGGGTCTCGGTGAGCTCGCGCACCGACACGCCCAGCGCCGCGGCCAGCTCGACCGGGGTGGGGGTGCGGCCCAGCTGCGCGGTGAGCTGGTCCTCGGCGGCGCTGAGCTTGCGGGCGCGGGAGCGCACCCCGCGGGAGGCCCAGTCGGCGCCGCGCAGGTCGTCGAGGATGGCGCCGCGGATGCGGGTGTTGGCGTACCGGGCGAACGGCACCCCGGTGGTGGGGTCGTAGCCGCGGGAGGCCTGGAACAGCGCCATCAGGCCCGCCGACGTCAGGTCGTCCCGGCTCACGTGGGACGGCAGCCGGCCGATGAACTCGCTGGTGATGTAGCCGACGATCGGCAGGTGCTTCTCGACGAGCTCGGCGCGCTGCGCGTCGGTGAGCTCCACGGGGGCGCTGGTGGCGTCTGCGGTCACACCCGTTGTCTCGGGACCGCCCGGTGTCACCTTGAGCGTCCACCGGGTGGACTCCGCGCGCCGCCGGCGCACCCCGTTGTACCGGTGACGTCCACGCTCGGTGAGGAGCCCGCGGCGACCGGGTGAACCTCCCCCCGGCCGGGCCGGGACGGTTCAGCACGCAAGCACTCCCGGCCGATGGTTACCCCGCAAGGCGCACCGGCACCGAACCGGTGCGGCAGTATGACGAGAGGTGGGAGTGACAGCCGTGAAGCCGTTGTACCGGGTGCTGCAGGACCTCGAGCACGCGTCGCGCCGGGGCAAGCTGACCCCCACGTTCATCGACGACTACGCCGAGAAGCACGGCGAGCGCGTGAGCGCCCTCTACGCCCTGGCGGCGAAGAACTTCCTCACCGTCGCGCACGAGGACGGCCGCAACGACCACGTGCTGCGCGACCCCAACGAGAAGGCCCGCGGCGTCAACGCCGTCGTGGTGGCCTCCGCCATGGAGGACAACGCCCGCGAGATGCACCGCGAGCTGCGCAAGGCCCGCGACGACGGCCGTCCCTACGCGCTGCGCAAGCCCGGCAAGAACGCCTTCTTCGTCCGCAAGGCCGATTGACCGCGCGGCCCCGCGCCGCCCCCCACGGCCCCGGTCCACCACCTGCCCCGGTGGTGGACCGGGGCCGTCCTGCTGCCGGCTGCGCGGCGGGACGGTCCCGCGCTGCGAGCGGGCTCACCCGGACGCTCCTCAACTCCCCCGCCGCCCTGCCGATGGGTGCGGTGAGCACGAGGGAGCGCCACGACGGCGCCCCCGCCGCGCCGAGCAGGCGCCGACGACGGGAAGGACACGCATGGGACTCGCCGAGGTCTCCGGCATCCTCTGGAAGGAGCGGGAGCTGCTGGAGCTGCTCCTGTTCAAGCTGGAGGAGGAGCAGCTCGTGCTGGCCAGCGGCCGCACGCGCTGGCTGGCGCACGCCACCCGCGAGGTCGAGTTCGTCATGGACCAGATCCGCTCCACGGAGGTCCTGCGGGCCGCCGAGGTCGACGCCGTCGCCGCCGAGCTGGAGATCGAAGCCGGTCCCAGCCTCAACGCGCTCGCGGCCGCCGCACCCGAACCGTGGGGAGAGCTGCTGCGCGGCCACCGCGACGCGTTCCTCACCCTCACCGCGGAGATCCAGGCCCTGGCCGACGCCAACCGCGACCTGCTCAGCTCCGGCGCCCGCGCCCTGCGCGAGACGCTGCTGGGCCTGGACACCCCGCTCGACACGTACACCGCCAAGGGCAAGAACACGGCCGCGTCGGCCGGTGGATCGCGCGCCCACTTCGTCGACGAAGCCCTCTGAAAGGACCCTGACGATGAGCACCTTCTCCGGGATCAACCAGGCCTCCCGCGCCCTGGGCGCCGCCCAGCGCGGCATGGACGTCACCGGGCAGAACATCGCCAACGCGAACACCCCCGGCTACTCCCGCCAGCGCGTCGAGCAGACCGCCGGCGTGCTGAACGAGACCGGTTCCTGGGCGCGAGCGAACGTGCCCGGCGACGGCGTGCAGGTCACCGGCATCACCCGCGTCGCCGACGCCCTCGCCACCGCCACCGCGCGGCAGGACTCCGCGACCGCCGCCGAGCAGAAGGCCGCCAGCCAGGTGTGGGCGGGCATCGAGACCGCCCTCGCCGACACCGGCACCTCCGGCCTCAGCAAGGGCCTGACGGACCTGTCCTCGGCGTGGAACGACCTCGCCAGGGCCGGTGAGGACGGCCTCGCCGCCGCCCGCTCGCTCGTGGTCAGCCGCACCGAGGCCGTCGTGTCGACGATCAACGGCATGGACGACCAGCTCCAGGCCCAGTACACGGGCCTGACCGGGCAGGCGCAGTCGGTCGCCGCCGACGTGAACCGGGCCGCGGAGAGCGTCGCCAAGCTCAACGACGCCATCCGCAGCACCCTCGCCGCCGGCGGCTCCGCCAACGAGCTGCTGGACCAGCGCGAGCAGCACCTCAGCGTCCTCGCCGACGCCACGGGTGCGCGCACGGTGCAGCGCGACGGCGGTGTCGTGGACGTCTACGTCGGCAACGCCGCCCTGGTCTCGGGCGACAAGGCGACCGCGCTGACGATCCGCGTGCCCGACGGCGCGAGCATCGGCGCGGAACTCACCGTCACCGTCGGCGGGATGGCGGCCACCCCGGCCGCCGGCACCCTGAAGGGCCTGCTGGACGGCGCGAACACCACGCTGGTCGACCAGAAGGAGGCGCTCGACGAGTTCGCCACCGCCTTCGCCACGGGCGTCAACACCGCGGTGAAGACGGTCACCGGCAACGAGGACCTGCTCGTCACCGCCGGCGAGGGCGGCGCCGCGCGCAACCTGAGCCTGGCCGACGGCGCCGCCGACTTCGAGGACAGCACGGCCGACACCGTCGACCGCGCCGCCGCGAAGGCCGCCGTGAACGGGCTGCGCGACGTCACCACGGCGTGGCGCAAGGAGGTCACCGGCATCGCCACCTCCGCGCAGTCGGCGGAGAACCGCGCCGCGCTCGCCGAGCAGGTGTCGCTGAAGTCCGACGCCGCTCGCGAAGCCGTCTCCGGCGTGAACCTGGACGAGGAGATGACGAACCTCGTCGCCTACCAGCACGCCTACTCCGCCGCCGCCCGCGTCCTGTCGGTCATCGACGAGGCGCTGAGCACGCTCATCAACACCGTCGGCCGCTGATCCCCCACCCCGACGACCTGACTCCAGGAGGTACACCGTGCTCGGCCGAGTGACCCAGCGCAGCATCGCGCTGAACTCCCTGAACAACCTGCAGGCCTCGCAGGCCCGCAGCAGCAAGCTGCAGGAGCAGCTCACGAGCGGCAAGGCGTACGCCAAGCCCTCCGACAACCCCGTCGCGGCCGGCAACGCGCTGCGCCTGCACGAGCAGGTCGCCGTCAACACCGAGCACGCCCGCAACATCGGCGACGCGCAGGCGTGGATGACCACGCAGGAGAACGCCCTCGACGGCGCGCTCTCCGCGCTGCAGAAGGTGCGCGACCTCACCGTGCAGGCCGCCAGCACCGGCTCGAACGACGGCCGAGCCCGCGCCGCCGTCGCCGCGCAGCTGCGCGAGATCAAGGAGCAGCTGGTCAGCAGCGCCAACACGACCCACATGGGCCGGCCGGTCTTCGCCGGCACCAGCACCGCCACCGAGGCCTACACCGCGGTGACGGACACGGACGGCAAGGTCACCGGCTACACGCCCAACGACGACCGCGGGGCCGTCACCCGCGCGGTGGCCCCCGGTGTCGAGGTGCAGGTGAACCTCTCCGGCGCCGCGGTCTTCGGCGACGACACCGGCTCGGTCTTCACCGAGATCGACGAGCTGATCGCCGCGGTCAACGGCACCGACGGTGCCGCGATCAGCGAGAAGCTCTCCGTCGTCGACGCCCGCCTCGACAAGGTCACGAACGGCCTGGCCACCATCGGCGCCCGCGTCAACCAGCTCGACGCGCTGCAGGAGGCCGGCACCGCCCGTGCCGACTTCCTCGGCCAGCAGCTCGACGAGGTCGAGGGCGTGGACCTCGCCAAGACCTTCGTCGAGTACAACCTGCAGAGCACCGCCTACCAGGCGGCCCTGCAGTCCACCGCCAAGGTCATCCAGCCCACCCTGCTCGACTTCCTCCGCTGACCCCCTCGCGCCCAGGAGTTCCTAGAGTGACCCTCATGACCGACGCCCCCGTGTCCGCGCCCACGATCGAGTTCGTGGCCCCCATCGCGGGACTGCCGCAGCACATGCGCTTCCACCTCGTCTCCCTCGACGAGGACGGCACGCTGTTCTCGCTGCGCAGCGTGGACGAGGCGGGCCTGCGCCTGGTCGTCGTGGCCCCGGGCCGCTTCTTCCCCGGCTACGCGCCCGAGATCGACGACGAGACCGTCGCCGCCCTCGACCTGCGCGACGCCACGGAGGCCGCGGTGCTGTGCGTGGTGAACATCGGGGACGACCCGGTCACCGCGACGGTCAACCTGCTCGCGCCCGTGGTGATCAACCACCGCACGATGCAGGCGGCGCAGACGGTGCTCACCGGCAGCGACCTGCCGCTGCGCGCTCCCCTGCGCCCCGCCGTCTGAGGTCACCCGGTCCCGTCGGGCCCCCGCCGCACCCCGCGGCGGGGGCCTGTCGCGTTCCCCCGTTCCCCTCCCCCGACCTCGCGGTGATCAAGGAAGTGACAACATCCGTGATCACCGCAGGGGTGAGGTGGGGCGGGCTGCGGGCGCCGGGGGCGGCTCGTAGGGTCGGGCCATGGACCTCGAGCGCCCCGTCGCACCCGACCCGTACTCCCTCCTGCCGAAGGTGCCGTCCTTCGAGCTGACCTCCACCGACGTCGCCGAGGGCGAGCCGATGGCCGAGGCGCACGCGAGCGGCAACACGTCCCCGCAGCTGTCCTGGTCCGGCTTCCCCGAGGGCACGAAGTCGTTCCTGCTCAACGTCTTCGACCCCGACGCCCCCACCCCGGCCGGGTTCTGGCACTGGACGGTCGTGGACCTGCCCGTCACCGTGACGAGCCTGCCGACGGGCGCCGGCTCGCAGCCGGCCCCCGAGGGCGCCACCGTGCTGCGCAACGACACGGGCACCGCCGACTACACCGGCGCCGCTCCCCCGCCCGGCGACCGCCCGCACCGCTACGTCTTCGCCGTGCACGCGCTGGACGTGGACTCGCTGGAGCTGCCCGAGGACGCCACCCCCACCGTCGCCGCGTTCACGTCCCTCGGTCACGTGCTGGCGCGCGCCACGCTCGCCCCCGTCCACTCCCGGTGAGCACCGCACCCGCCGAGGCCCAGGAGGTCGCCGGGACGCTGGAGCTGCTCCCCGCCGCCGAGCACCCCGGGCTGCTGCCGCCGCAGGTGGCGGCGGCGCTGCCGGAGGGGGCGTGGGTGTGCGCGATCGACCCGGACGTGGCCGACACCGCCGCCCTCGTGGAGGCGGCCGGGGTGCCGCCGGCGGGGTCGGCGAACTGCGTGGTCGTGGCCGGCAAGCGCGCCGGTGAGGAGCGCGTCACGGCGTGCGTGGTGCTGGCCACCACCCGCGCCGACGTCAACGGCGCCGTGAAGCGGGCCCTGGACGTGCGCAAGGCGTCGTTCCTGCCGCAGGAGCGGGCCGTGGCCGAGTCCGGCATGGAGTTCGGCGGCATCACCCCGGTGGGGCTGCCCGGCGGGTGGCGGGTCCTCGTGGACCGCGCCGTGGCGGAGTCGCCGTGGGTGCTCATCGGTTCGGGTCTGCGCCGCTCCAAGCTCGTGGTGCGCGGCGCGGACGTCGCGGCGCTGCCCGGCGCCGAGGTGGCCGACATCGCCCTGCGGGACTGACCGGTGCTGCTGGTGGCGCGCGGCCGGCGCGACGCGGACGCGGCGTGGGAGGACTACGCGGTGCCGTCGCGCTGGCCGTCGTGGTCGCCGCAGATCACCGGGGTGGACTGCTCCGCCACGCGCATCGCGGCGGGCGTCACCGGCACCGTGCACGCACCCCTGGGGGCGCGGGTGCCGTTCGAGGTCACCGTCGTCGACGAGGCGTCGCGCACCTGGCGCTGGCGGGTCGGCGCCGGCCCGCTGACCGGTGATCTGGAGCACCGCGTGCTCGCGGTGCCCGGCGGCAGCCTGACGGAGCTGCGACTGTCCCCCGCGCTGCTGGGAGCGCCGTACGCGCCGCTGGCGTGGATCGCCCTGCGCCGCCTCGTCAGCGGGGACGCGTCTGCCACAGCGCCACCGCGCTGGCCGCGGCGACGTTGAGGCTGTCCACCCGCTCGTCCATCGGGATGCGCACGGCCACGTCCGCGCCGGCGAGCGCCCGGCGGCTGAGCCCGTCGCCCTCGGTGCCCAGCAGCAGCGCGAGGCGCTCCGGCGCGCGGAACTCCCCCAGCTCCACCGAATCGTCGGCCAGCGCCAGGGCCGCCACGGTGAAACCGTTGCCGCGCAGCAGGTCCAGGTCCCCGGGCCAGGTGGTGGCGCGCGCCCACGGCAGGTGCAGGACGGTGCCCATGGACACCCGCACGCTGCGGCGGTAGAGCGGGTCGGCGCAGCGGGGGCTGACGAGCACGCCGTCGACGCCGAACGCGGCGGCGGAACGGAAGAGGGCGCCGACGTTGGTGTGGTCCACGACGTCCTCGAGGACGAGGAGGCGGCGCGGTCCGGGGCCGAGCGCGGCCAGCAGGTCCGCGGTGGTGCGCTGCGGCGGGCGGTGCATCGAGGCGATGGCGCCGCGGTGCAGGTCCACGCCGGTCAGCCGTTCGAACGCCGCTGCGGGGGCGAGCAGGACGGGGGCGTCCTCCGGCAGGACGTCGGCGAGCTCGTCGGCGCGCGCGGGGCTGAGCAGGAACGAGCGGGGCCGGTGCCCGGCGGCCAGGGCGCGCCGGACCACCTCGACGCCCTCGGCGAGGAAGAGGCCCTCGGCGGGTTCGCGGCGAGCACGCAGCTGCACGTCCTTCAGGGACGTGTAGTCGCGCAGCAGGTCCGCGTACGCCGGGTCGGTGAGGTCGTCGAGCTCGATCCGCGGCACGCCGGGACGCTACCGGACCCCCTCACCCGGGGTCGCCGGGCGAGGGGGTGGCGGGCTCACAGGCGGAAGCGGCCGACCAGGGTGCGCAGCTGGCCGGTGACGCCGGCGATCTCGTCGGCGGCGGCGCGCGTGGAGGCGACGGAGCGGTCGGTGGCGTCGGTAGCCGCGGACACGCCGTCGACACCGGCGCCGATGCGGTCGGTGCTGCCGGACGCCTCGGCGATGGAGCGCGCCATCTCGGAGGTGGTGGCGGTCTGCTCCTCCACCGCCGAGGCGATGGTGGTCTGCAGGTCGTTGATGCGCGCGATGACCTCGGTGATGGAGGAGATGGCGCTGACCGCGCCGGAGGTGTCCGCCTGGATGGTGCCCACCCGGCGGCCGATGTCCTCGGTGGCGCGGGCGGTCTGGAGGGCGAGCTCCTTGACCTCGCCGGCGACGACGGCGAAGCCCTTGCCCATCTCGCCGGCGCGAGCGGCCTCGATGGTGGCGTTCAGGGCCAGCAGGTTCGTCTGCTCGGCGATCGCGGTGATGACCTTCACCACGTCGCCGATCTCCGCGGAGGACTCCCCGAGCCGGGCCACGGTGGCGGTGGTCGCCTCGGCGGCCTCGACGGCCTGGGCGGCGACACCGGTGGCCTCGGCGGCCGAGGCGGAGATCTCGCGGATCGCCGAGCCCATCTCGTCCGAGCCGGCGGCGACGGCGTGCAGGTTCGCGGTGACGGTGCCGATGTCGGCGCTGACGGTGCGGACCGCGACGGCGGCGCGCTCGGAGGCGGCGCTGGACTCCCCCGAGGCGGCGGCGAGCTGCTCGGAGCTGCGGGCCAGGGTCTCCGCCCCGGAGGCGACCGAGGCGATCTCCCCGCGCAGCCGCTCCACGGCGCGGTCGAGCGCGGCGGCCGTGCGGCCGAGCTCGTCGCCGCGCTCGATGCCGGAGGTGACGGTCAGGTCCCCGGCGTCCAGGGCCTGCGCGACCCGCGCCAGGGCCGCGGCGTCGGTGCGGACGCGGCGCACCACGACGGCGGTGACGGCGCCGGAGGCGGCGAGGCCGGCGAGCAGCAGGGCGAGCGTGGTCAGGACGGCGCTCTCGGCGCGGTCGGTGCTGGCGGCGACGGCTGCCTCCACCGCGGCGGCGGTGCTCTCCTGCAGCGCGGCCACGTCGGCGTCGAAGGCGGCGGAAGCGGCGGTGTACGCCTCGTTCGCGGCCTGCCGGCTCGCGGCGTCCGGGGCGCCGAGGACCTTCGCCCCCTGCTCCTGCATGATCGCCATCTGCCGGGCGAGGTGGTCGGCGACCTCGGCGTCGCGGCCGGTGGCGAGCTGCTGCAGGCGCTCCACGGAGTCGATGCGCTGCTGGGTGCCGGCCTGCAGCGCGGCGGCGCTGGCCTGACCGCCGGGCACGTACTGCACCACCAGGGTGAGGGCGGTGGCGCGCGCGCTGCTGAGGGCGACCTCCTCGGTGACCTCCTGCAGCGCCAGCGCGTGCCCCTTCAGCTCGCGCAGGTCGTCGGCCTGCTGCTCGCTGGTAACGGCACCGGTGACCCCGAGCACCGCGGCGACGAGGGCCAGGCAACCGGCCGAGCCGACGATGCGCGTCGTCAGGGACGCCGTGCGGGGGGTGCGCTGTGCGCTCATGGGGTGTCGCTCTCCTCGTCGGCCGTCGGGGCCCGACGAGGCCCCGCCCCTCCCTATCGACCGCGCGGGGGCGGAGCTTGAGCGTCGGCTCAGCGGCCGTCGCGGGCGAGCGCCGGGCGCGCGGCGGCACGGGCACCGGTGGTGCGCTCGGCGCCGTCAAGGTCGAGGACCTCGTGCAGCAGCCCGGTGGTGGCCTCCGGCAGCGCCCGGTCCAGGTCCACGACGGGGGCGGGGTGGGCCAGCAGGAAGCCCTGCGCGGCGTCGCAGCCCATGCGCCGCAGGGCTCCGAGCTGCTCGGGGGTCTCCACGCCCTCGGCGATGACGCCGACGCCCATGCTGCGGGCCATGCCGATGATCCCGGCGACGACGGCCTCGTCCTGGCGGCGGTGGCCGAGGCCGGCGATGAAGTGCCGGTCCACCTTCACGTGGTCGACCGGCATGGTCTGCAGGTGCGACAGGGAGGAGACGCCGCGGCCGAAGTCGTCGACGCCGATGCGCACGCCCATCATGCGCAGCGCGTGCAGGGTGCTGAAGCCGGCGTTGGCGTCGGCGACGAGCAGCTCCTCGCTGACCTCCACGAGCAGGGCGTTGCCGGCGGCGCCGGGCGGCTGCTCGACGGCGACGGCGTCCAGCAGCTGACCGCCCGCGAGCTGGCGGGGGGAGACGTTGACGGAGACGGTGAAGGTGGAGTCCTCGCCCTCGCGGGCGTACCAGTCGCGCAGGGTGCGCCACGCCTCGCGCAGCACCCACTGCCCGATGGGGACGATGAGCCCGGTGCGCTCGGCGAGGGGGATGAAGTCGCCGGGGTGCAGCAGGCCGCGGCGCGGGTGCTGCCAGCGCAGCAGCGCCTCCACGCCCTGCACGTGCCCGTCGGTGAGGTCCACGATCGGCTGGTAGTGCAGCCGCAGCTGGCCCTGCTCGACGGCGAGGGCGAGGTCCACCTCGGTCTGGGAGGCGTCCACGGCCTGGGCCTGCATGCGCTCGTCGAACAGCTCCGAGCGGGCCTTGCCGCCCTCCTTGGCGCGGTAGAGGGCGGCGTCGGCGCGGCGCAGCAGGCTGGGGGCGTCGCCCTCCTCGCGGGCGAGGGCGATGCCCACGCTGGGGGTGATGCTCAGGTGCCGGTCGGTGCCGACGGTGACGGGCCGGTCGGCGATGGAGGACACGACGCGCTCGGCGATGCGGCTGGCGGTCAGGTCGTCGGCGAGGTCCTCGCACAGCACGGCGAACTCGTCGCCGCCGAAGCGGGCGACGGTGTCCTCCGGGCGCACGGCGGCGCGCAGCCGGTGGGCGACCTCGACGAGGACGGCGTCGCCGGCGGCGTGGCCGTGGGTGTCGTTGACGCTCTTGAAGCCGTCCAGGTCCAGGTAGAGCACTGCGCAGCCGCGCGTGCCGCGCCGGGCGAGGGCGTGCTGGAGCCGGTCGGTGAACAGCTGCCGGTTGCCCAGGTCGGTGAGCGGGTCGTGCAGCGCCTGGCGCAGGGCGGCTTCCAGCCGCTCCTGGCGCTCGCGGCCGTCCTGGTCGACGCGGTGGGCGGACTGCACGGCCAGCAGCAGGAGCAGCAGGGCGCTGACGACGCCGCCGGCGAGGGCGGCGAGCAGCGTCGCGAGGCTGGGCGGGCCGTCGAGGAGGCGCTGGGCGAGGGCGACGACGCCGACGACGACCAGCGGGGAGGTCAGGGCCCAGGGCACGACGCGGGCGCGCACGTCGTCGCCCGCCCGGGAACGCGCGGACCACGGCCACTGCACCACGGCCTGCCCTCCCCTCCTGCCGGCGTCGCACCGGCACCGCTGAGCTCCGCTCCGGTGCGGTGCTGGTCACCGGTACGCCGAAGCCTCGCGTGTCACTGCTGTCCGTGACAAGGGCACCACGCTACGGGAGGGGCAGCACCTCAGCAGCCCCAGGCGTCACCCGATCGGGTGCGTCGCGGCCGCTCCGATCGGCTCACCGCTCGGGGGAACCGTCAGGCGGCGCCGCGGCGCAGGTGGCCCGGCACGACGGGCCCGGTACCGGTCTCGGCGGCGGCGCCCTCGACGGCGTGCCGGGTGGGGGCGGCGGCCGCCTCCCGCAAGCTGCGGGCGAGCGCCGCCGCCCGGTGCGCCGCGCGCAGGGCGGCCCCGGTGAGCAGGGCCCCGCCCGCCACGAGCGCCCCGGCGCCGGGCCCGGCGTGGGCGAACACCGCGAGGGAGGCGATGAGGCCACCGGCGGGCACGGCGGTGGCCAGCACCGGCTGCAGGTGCAGCACGCGCGGTGCGGCGGGCCCTGCGGGGAACTCCTGCGGGCCGGGTGCGGCTGCTGCGGCCGGCACCGGTCGCGGGTCGAAGTGCGCTGCGCTCACGGGGGACGTCCCTCCAGACTCGCGAGGCGTCACCCCGGAGCGGGGGACGCCGTTCCAGTCTGGGACGGGCATCACGCACAGCGGCGTTGATTGAACGCGCAGTCACCCGCGTGGCGGCCCACCACCGCCCGGACGGCCCACCCCCGCGGTGGCGGGGCGGTCAGCCAGCAGCGGTCACCCGGCGGCGGTCGTCGGCGCCCCGGGTGGTGAGCCGGGCCGCGTCGAGGGCCTCCAGCAGCGGCAGCGCCACCCGGCGCGAGGTGCCCAGCGCCTTGCGGGCCTCGCCGGCCGTGAACGGCTGCGGCAGGGCGGCGAGTTCCCGCGCGGCGAGGCGCAGCGCCCCCGGCGCCAGCACGACCCCCTCGGTGACGCGCTCCAGGCGCCCGGCGCGCACCGCGGCGGCCAGCTCGCTGCGGCCCAGGCCCAGCTCCCGCAGCCGCTCGGCGTCGGGCGCAGCGAACGGCCGGGCGGCCAGGTCGGCCACCACCGCCGCCACCGCCCGCTCCACCCGCGGCGGCAGCTGCTCCGCCGCCGCCCCGGCGACGACGCGACCGTCGGCGACCCGCAGCGGCGGGCGCACCGCGGCCTGGACCAGGGCCCGGTCCGGCAGGGACAGGGCGCGGCGGGCCTCCTCCAGCGGCAACCCCGGGTGGAGGGGGGCGGCGGCGTCGTGCTCGGCCACCAGCGCGGCCAGGCGCTCACCGGTCCGCTCCAGCAGCCCGGGCGCCACGTGCCAGCCCCCGGCCACCGGGGAGGTGCGCACGTCCACGCCCATCGCGCGCAGGTCGGCGCCGCGCACGACGCGGCGGCGGCGCAGCTCGGAGGCCTCGTCGGGCTCGCCGTGCAGGTCGCGCAGCTCGGCGGTGCGCGCGGCGGCCGCACCGCGCCGGCGCAGCGGCGGCGGGCGCACGTCGAGGACGACGGCCGGGCCGAGGACGAGGTGGCGGGCGGGGTCGCGCAGCAGCAGCCGGTCGCCGAGCACCAGCGGCAGCGGGGCCGCCAGCCGCAGCCGCACCAGCGCGTCGGCGCCGTCCACGCCGAGGGGACGGGGCCGGGCGGGCACCGCCGCGGAGCCGGCGTGCACGACGAGCTGGGCGGGCAGCTCCGCCACGCCGGGGCAGCGCACGTCGAGCACGTCGGTGCGCACCGACCACCCGGGGGTGACGAGCGCGTCGCCGCGGGCGACGTCGGCGCGGTCCAGCCCGCGCAGGTTCACGGCCACGCGCGCGACGCCGCTCGCGGCCGCAACGTCGCGCTCCAGGCTCTGCAGGCCGCGCACCCGCGCGCTGCGCGCACCGGCGGCGGTGACCAGGTCGAGCTCGTCGCCGCTGCGCAGCGTGCCGGCGCCGAGGGTGCCGGTGACGACGGTGCCGGCGCCGCGGACCGTGAAGGCGCGGTCCACCCACAGGCGCACCGGCCCGTCCGCGCGCGGTGCGGGCACGGACGCCAGCACCTGCGCCAGGGCGCGGCGCACGTCGTCCAGGCCGGCCCCGGTGACGACGCTGCACGCCACCGCGGGCACCCCGGCCAGGCTGGTGCCGGCGAGCTCGGCGCGGGCGGCGGCCGTCGCGGGCGCCGGGTCGGCGAGGTCGGCGCGGGTGACCACGAGCAGGCCGTGCCGCACGCCGAGGGCGTCCAGGGCGGCCAGGTGCTCGGCGGACTGGGGCATCCACCCGCCGTCGGCGGCCACCACGAGCACCGCCACCGGCACCGGCCCGGCACCCGCGAGCATCGTCGGCACGAAGGAGGCGTGCCCGGGCACGTCGACGAACGCGACCGTGCCGGAACCGGGCAGGTCGGCCCACGCGAAGCCGAGGTCGATGGTCAGCCCGCGGCGCTTCTCCTCCGCGAGCCGGTCCGGGTCGGTGCCGGTCAGGGCGCGCACGAGGCTGGACTTGCCGTGGTCGACGTGCCCGGCGGTGGCGACGACGTGCACCTCAGGCACCCGCCCCGCCCGCCGCGGCCACGCGCAGCACGGCGCCGGCGACCTCGGCGTCGGCGGACGCGTCCACGCACCGCAGGTCCAGCAGCAGCCGGCCGCGCTCGACGCGGCCCACCACGGGTGGCTCCCCCACCCGCAGCGGCAGCGCGAGCGCCTCGTCCAGCGCGACGGCCGCGGAGGGCAGCTCCACGCCGGGCGCCCCGCCGCCGCCGACGACGGCCGCGGCGTCGACGACGTCCGCGGCCACCCCCCGCCCGCGCAGCGTCGCGGCCAGTGCCGCGCACCGCTCTCGCAGCCCGGCGGGGTCGGCGCGCAGGGCGTCGCGGGTGGGGTTGGCGGCGGTGCGCACGGTGGCCTCCAGCGCGGCGAGGGTGAGCTTGTCCACGCGCAGCGCCCGCGCCAGGGGGTGCCGGCGCAGCCGTTCGACGAGGTCGGCGCGTCCCAGCAGCAGCCCGGCCTGCGGGCCGCCGAGGAGCTTGTCGCCGCTGGCGGTGACGAGGTCGGCGCCGGCGGTCAGCGCGGTGGTGGCGTCCGGCTCGTCGGGCAGCAGCGGCTCGGGGCGCAGCAGGCCGGAGCCGATGTCGGCGACGACGGGCACACCGAGGCCGGTGAGCTCACCGGCCTCGACGCCGGAGGTGAACCCGGTGACGACGAAGTTGGACGGGTGGACCTTCAGGACCATCCCGGTGCCCGGGCCGACGGCCGCGGCGTAGTCGGCGAGGGTGGTGCGGTTGGTGGTGCCGACCTCCCGCAGCCGCGCACCGGTGGACACCAGCAGGTCCGGCAACCGGAACCCGTCGCCGATCTCGACCATCTCCCCGCGGCTGACGACGACCTCGCGGCCGGCGGCGAGCGCGGTGGCGGCCAGCACGAGGGCGGCGGCGCCGTTGTTGACGACGTGGACGTCACCGGCGGCGGGCACCGCCTCGCGCAGCGCCGCCAGCGCACCGCGCCCGCGGCGGGCGCGGCGGCCGGTGGTCAGGTCCAGCTCCACGTCCGTGGCGCCGGAGGCGGTGACGACGGCGTCGACGGCCTCGGGGGCGAGCTGGGCGCGGCCGAGGTTGGTGTGCAGGACGGTGCCGGTGCAGTTCAGGACCCGGCGCACGCTCGAGGGGGCCGGCAGGGCGGCCAGCACCGCGGGCACCACGTCAGCGGGGGCGACCTCACCGGCACGCACCCCGCCCTGCACCTCGCGCACGGCCGCCTTGACGGCATCGCGCCCGCGCGCCGCGATCGCGGCGGCCAGCTCGGGTGCGGCCAGGACGGCGTCGGTGCGGGGCACGGCGCGGCGCGGGTCGCGCGGGGCCCGGGTGGGGTCTGGCACGGTCGCCGAACCTACCCCGGGGGCCCGACGAGCACCCGGGCACGCGCTGGCGGAGGCGGATGGGAATCGAACCCACCTGACCGAGGTGCTCGGTCACGTCGGTGTTGAAGACCGCGGGGGCCACCAGGCACCCGTACGCCTCCCTGCAGCGTGCGGGGGTCAGCCTGCCACACCGTCGGTGCGGGCCTACGGTGAGCGCCGTGACGACCACGGACCTCCCGGCGACGGTGCGCCTGACGCAGTACGCCCACGGCGGCGGATGCGCGTGCAAGATCCCCCCCGGGGAGCTGGAGGAGATGGTGGCGGACCTGGCGCCGCCACCGGGAGAGGACCTGGTGGTGGGGGTGGGCGACGACGCCGCCGTCGTGCGGGTGCGCGGCGGGCTCGCGGTGATCGCGACGGCGGACTTCTTCACCCCCGTGGTGGACGACGCCTACACGTTCGGGCGGATCGCTGCGACGAACGCGCTGTCCGACGTGTACGCGATGGGCGGCACGCCGCTGGTGGCGGTGAACCTGCTCGGCTGGCCGCGCGAGGTGCTGCCGCCCGAGCTGGCGCGCGAGGTGCTGCGCGGCGGCGCCGACGCGGCCGCGGCGGCCGGCTGCCACCTGGGCGGTGGGCACAGCATCGACGACCCCGAACCGAAGTACGGGATGGCCGTGACCGGCACGGGCGACCCGGAGCGCCTGCTGCGCAACGACGCGGCGGTGGCGGGCGTGCCGATCACGCTGACGAAGCCGCTGGGCCTGGGGGTGCTGAACAACCGGCACAAGAGCACCGGGGAGGTGTTCGAGGAGGCGGTCGCGGTCATGACGACGCTGAACGCGGCCTCGTCGCAGGCCGCCCTGGCGGCGGGGGCGCGCTGCGCCACCGACGTGACGGGGTTCGGGCTGCTGGGGCACCTGCACGAGATCGCCCGCGCCAGCGGTGTCACCGCGGTCGTGGACGCCGCGGCGGTGCCGTACGTGGACGGGGCCCGCGAGTCGCTGGCGGCCGGGTTCGTGCCCGGCGGCAGCCGCCGGAACCTGGAGTGGGTGCGCCCGACGCTGGACGCGGACGGCGTGGACGAGGACGAGCTGGTGCTGCTGGCGGACGCGCAGACCTCCGGGGGTCTGCTCGTGGCGGGCGAGGTGCCCGGCTACCCGGTCGTCGGCGAGTTCACGCCCGCCCGGGGCGGCGTCACGGTCGCCGTCCGCTGACCCCTCGATCACGCCCCCGACCCCGCGGTG
>NZ_JALBVB010000060.1:75537-136203 GCF_022669155.1 Kineococcus sp. TRM81007
CACCGCGGGGTCGGGGCGTGGGTCGACGGGGTGGGGATCAGGGGGCGTCGCGGCCGCTGCCGCGCGGGGCGCCGGCCGTGGCGGAGTCGTCGGAACCGCCGGCCGCCTTCGGCGCGTCCTGCGGCGTGCCGCGCAGGTACAGGAACCAGTAGGCGACCCCGACGAGCACCGCGCCGCCGATGGCGTTGCCGAGCCCGGCGAACAGCCAGTTGGTGAGGATGTCGCCCCAGCCGAGACCCGGGGTCCCGGCCCAGTACGCGGCGGGCAGGAAGAACATGTTGGCGACGACGTGGTCGAACCCGAGGGCGACGAACGCGGTGATGGGGAAGAAGATCGCGAGGATCTTGCCGGCGATGTCCTCCGCCGCGAGCGACATCCACACCGCCAGGCAGACCAGCCAGTTGCAGCCGACGGCGCGCAGGAACACCTCGAGGTTGCTCTCGGCCAGGGCCTTGCCGGACGCGATGGACGACAACCGCTCGAACGTCGCGGCGGCTGTGGTGCCGTCCTCGGCGCCGGGGCCGCCGATCACCCCGGTCTGCACCGCGAGGAAGTAGGCCACGAACAGCGAGCCCACCAGGTTCCCGGCCAGCACCAGGCCCCAGTTGCGGGCCAGGCGCCCCCAGGTGGTCTTGCGCCGCATGAGCGCCATCGGCACCAGCGCCATGTTCCCGGTGAGCAGTTCCGAGCCGGCGATGAGGACGAGGATCAGGCCCAGGCTGAACACGGCGCCGGTCACCAGGGTGATGGCACCGCCCCAGATGGCCCGGTCCATGCCGGCGCTGACGTCGACGGCCAGCAGGCCGGCGATGCCGATGTAGGCACCGGCGAGGAACCCGCCCACGAGGAGCTTGCCGACGCTCAGGTGCGCTTTCTTCTCCCCCGCCGCCACTGCGGCGACGGCGATCTGGTCGGGTGACTTGAACGCCACGGTCCCTCCCGGGGTGTTGCTAGGTGCGGGTCTCCGGGGCGCTGTGCTGCTGCGCGCCCCCGTCCTCGGCGCGGTGGTCCTCCTGCTCGAGCGCGCCGCGGTCCCGCAGGCGCTGGCGCTGGGGGACGACGACGTACTTGGGGTCCTTCGTGGAGGCCACACCGGCCTCGAAGACGGCCACGCGCGTCAGCAGCGACCCGGCCAGCAGGCTCGCGCCCGCGGCGGCGGACAGCAGGCGCGAGCGGCGGCCCAGGACCGCGCCGGCGGCACCGGCGAGGGTCAGCGCGCGGGCGGTCCTCAGGAACCTGCCGGGACGCCCGGTGTGGAACGGCTCGCTGACGAGGCCGTGCTCGTTCTCCATCCGGTGGGCCGCGGTCAGTTCCAGGCCGGCGCCGATCACGGCGGCGGTGCGGGCGGTGCCGGCCTGCGCCAGGGGTGCCAGCAGCATCCCGGCACCGGCACCGCTGGCCAGGGCGCTGCCGGCGAACACGAACGGCAGTTCCCGGTAGGGCTCGTGCCAGCTCGGCACGGCGGTGTCGGCGAACAGCACCGCGGTGTAGGTGGCCAGCAGCGGGGCGGTCAGGGCGGCTCCCGCGCCGGCGAGGGCGCCGGCCGGGCCGGCGACCTTGCGCGCCAGGCCGAGGACACCGTGCCGGGGCAGCAGCGGGGCGACCTCCGAGACGGCGGCGGCTCCCGCCAGCGGCCCGTAGGCGGAGAGGATCCACGTGCCCACGGACATCGGCGAGGTGGGTTTGGCGACGCGCAGCATCTGGTAGAAGCGCTCGGGCCGGCCCAGGTCGGCGATGAGGAAGTAGGCGCTGGCTCCGACCGCCCCGAGGGCGGTCAGCCGCAGGCCGCGGCGGGCGCCGACGTCCCCACGCAGGTTCGCCACCGCGCCGAGCATCGAGCTGCCCGCGGCGAGCCCGCCGGTGAACAGGTAGTACGCGATGTCGTGCTCCCACACCGGTGGCTTGAGCACCGCGCGGCCGTAGTAGGAGCGGAACTCCGCCTCGGGGACGACGGCGTTGACGTCACCCCGGCGGCGCTTGCCGCCCTCTTGGCGCCGGCGCCCCATGCCGGCGCTCCACATGCGCGCCGCCTGCCCGCCCACCGGGTCGGTGCCGGGCCGGTCGGGCTGGCCGGCCTGGTGCGGGGTGGCCTGGGAGGGCAGCGGCTCCGGCCGCAGGCCCTTCATCTGCGGCTGCTCGCTCATCGCCGCCCCACCGCCGCCGCGACGACGCCCAGGACCATCGCCCCGGCGGCGACCGCCATGTGCTTGTACATCGAGGGCAGGTCTCGGGTGGTGACCACGGGGTCCGGGGGCAGCCCGTACACCTCCGGCTCGTCCAGCAGCAGGAAGAACGCCCCGTCGCCGCCGACGCCGTCGTCCGGGTCGTGCCCGTACAGGCGCGCCTCGGTGACACCCACGTCGTGCAGCTGCTGCCGTCGGTTCTCGGCCCGCTCGCGCAGCTCGTCGAGGTCGCCGTACTGGATGGACTCCGTCGGGCACGCCTTCGCGCAGGCCGGCGTGTCCCCCTCGCCGAGGCGGTCGTAGCACAGGGTGCACTTCCAGGCCCGGCCGTCGACCTCGCGCTTGTCGATGACGCCGTAGGGGCAGGCGGACACGCAGTACCCGCACCCGTTGCAGATGTCCTCCTGCACCACCACGGTGCCGAACTCCGTGCGGAACAGCGACCCCGTGGGGCACACGTCCAGGCAGGCGGCGTGGGTGCAGTGCTTGCAGACGTTGGACATCATCAGCCAGCGCATGGACTGCCGGCCGTCGCGGTCGGGCAGCGCGGCGGGCGCCAGCATCCCCGGCATGCCGAGGAACTGCTCGCCCTGCTCCGCGGTCCCGGAGGCCCTCGTGGTGGCGGACGCCTGGGTGCCGCAACCGCAACCGCCGCCCGACCCGCAGCCGCCGGTCGCGTCCGCGGCGACGTCCGCCAGCGGCTGACCGCCGGGCACGCCGGTCCCGAGGCGCGACGCCTCGTCGAACACGTCGATGCCGGCGGCGACGGTGTCCTGCTGCAGTTGCTCCGCGCTGTGGCCGGTGGCCGCCGAGGCGAAGGGGGCCGTCTGGTTCCCCACCGGGCGGGACTGCTCGATGAAGGCGACCGCGCGCCAGGAGTCCGCCCCCAGCCCACCGGTGTTGTCGTAGGACATGCCGAGCAGGTCGATGCCGTCCTCCGGCACCGCGTTCCACTCCTTGCACGCCACTTCGCAGGCCTTGCAGCCGATGCACACCGAGGTGTCGGTGAAGAAGCCCTTGCGCGGTGGCGGGTCGACGTACCCCGCGTCGCGGGCGGGGTCCTCCAGTCGTCCGGACAGGCTGTTCGCCGAGACCACTAGATCTCCCTCCCCTGTTCCCCGCCGTCGCCGGCGCCGTCCCCGTCAGCCCGGTCCGCCCGGTCGTCACGGTCCTCGTCGGCGCTGCGGGCGGCCGCGCGCGGTCCGTCCCCCAGCACCAGGGCGCGGCCGTCGACGCCCTCCTGCTGCGGCTGCCCGGGCCGGGAGCGGATGTCGTGCCGCACCGACAGCACCTTCTCGATGAGCTCGGGGTGCTCCCCCGTGCCCGCGGGGGTGCCACCGGCCACGGCCTGCTCGCCGCGGGCCATCTGCCCGTCCAGGTACTGCTGGGTGACCGCGACGCTGCCGGTGGCCATCGTGACCCCGCCGCGCACGCGGTACTCGTCGACGAGGTCGAGCGCCCCGCGCCCCTGGGGCCGGCGGCCCGGGCGCACGTCGCACGTGCCGGCCTTGAACTCCTGGATGTGGACGTTGGGGTCGACCGTCATGTGCGCCAGGTCGTTGACGACGTCACCGGTCGTCAGACCGGCCGCTCCCCAGTGGTACGGCAGCCAGATCTGGTGCACCACGCGGTCCTGCACCTTCAGCGGGGCCAGGCGGTCGGTCACCATGACGCGCGCTTCCACCACGGCCCGCGCGGTGATGACGTGCGCCCACCCCAGGTGCTGCAGGCCGCGCTCGGCCGCCAGCTCCGGGGAGACCTCCATGAACAGCGCGGGCTGCAGCTCCGCCAGGTACGGCAGGAACCGGCTCATGCCGCCGGCCGTGTGGTGCTCGGTGAGGCGCGAGGTCGTCCACACGTACGGGAACACGTCGTCGCCCGGTTCCGGCGGGCTCGGGTGCACCTCGTTGAGGTGGTTGGTGTAGATCACCCGTGCCGGGTTCTGCTGCTGGGTGTAGACGGTGTTGCGGAACGGCGACTCGGCGGGTTCGTAGTGCGCCGGCAGCGGGCCGTCGACGACGCCCTTGGGCGCGTACAGCCAGCCCTTGCCGTCGGACTGCATGACGAAGGGGTCGTCGCCCGCGAGGGCCTCCACACCCGTGGCGCCCTCCGGCGGCCGGTACGAGGGCGCCTTGGTGGCCTCGAAGTCGGGCACGTCGTCGCCGGTCCACATCCCGGCGTCCTCGTCCCACCAGACCAGCGCCTTGCGCTCGCTCCACGGCTTGCCGTCGGGGTCGGCCGAGGCGCGGTTGTACAGGACGCGGCGGTTCATCGGCCACGCCCAGCCCCACTCGGGCGCGTGCAGCGACTGCTCGCGCCCGGGCTTGCGGCGGGCGGCCTGGTTGACGCCCTCGGCGTACACGCCGGAGTAGATCCAGCACCCGCTGGAGGTGCTGCCGTCGGCCTTGAGGGCGGTGTACCCGGGCAGCAGCTCACCGCTGGTGACGTCGTAGCCGTTGATCTCCTTGAGCACCGCGCGGGCGTCGGGCTCGTCGCGCTCGCCGTGCACCGGGTAGTCCCAGGTCATGTCGAACAGGAGGCGGTCGCGCGGGTCGGTGGAGCCGGCCAACTTCTCCCGCATGCGCCGGCCCAGGTGGTAGAAGAACCACAGCTCACTGCGCGCGTCGTCCGGGGACTCCACGGCCTTCTCGCGCCACTGCAGCAGCCGCTGCGTCTGCGTGAAGGTGCCCTCCTTCTCCACGTGGGTGGCGGCGGGCAGGAAGAACACCTCCGTGCGGCACTCCTCCGGGATGATCTCGCCGGTGCCGACCTCCGGGGCGTCCTGCCAGAAGGTGGCGCTCTCGATCATGACGAGGTCGCGCACGACGAGCCAGTCCAGGTTCGCCATGCCCAGTCGCTGGGCGCGGCCGTTGGCCGAGCCGACCGCCGGGTTCTGGCCCAGCAGGAAGTACCCGAAGATCTTCCCCCCGGCGATCATGTCCATGACCTGGCCGTAGGTGCCGTGGTCACCGTTGATGCGGGGCAGGTCGTCGAAGTGGTAGTCGTTCTCCGCGGTGGCGCTGTCGCCGAAGTACGCCTTGAGCAGGCTGACGGTGTAGGCGTCGGCGTTGCCCCAGAAGCCCTTCTGGTTCGTGCCCTTGATGTTGTCCACGTAGGTCTGCAGGTCCGGGTGGCGCTCGGCGTGCGGCATCTGCAGGTACCCGGGCAGCAGGTTGTACAGCGTGGGGATGTCCGTGGAGCCCTGGATGCTGGCGTGGCCGCGCAGCGCCATGATCCCGCCGCCGGGACGGCCCATGTTCCCCAGCAGCAGCTGCAGGATCGCGCCGGTGCGGATGTACTGCACACCGGTGCCGCGCTGGGTCCAGCCCACGCTGTAGACGAGCGCTCCGGTCCTCTCGCGGCCGGAGTTGGAGATCCACGCCTCGGCGACGTCGTCGAAGACGTCGGTGGGCACGCCGCAGACCTCGGCGACCATCTCCGGGGTGTACCGCGCGAAGTGGCGCTTGAGGATCTGCCAGACCGTGCGCGGGTTCTGCAGGGTCTCGTCGCGCTGGATCTGCTGGTGGTCGACGGGGGCGCCGCCGGACCCCATGGACTGGCCGGTCTCGCTGTCGGAGGAGCGGTTGGTCTCCTCCTCCTCCTGGCCGTGCTCCTCGGAGCCGGCGTACTGCCAGGAGTCGGTGTCGTACGAGCGGGTCTCGGGGTCGAACCCGGAGAACAGCCCGTCGAGGTCCTCGGGCCCCTGGAAGTCCTCGCTGACGATCCACGAGGCGTTCGTGTAGTTCAGCACGTACTCGCGGAAGTCACGCTCCTGCGTCAGGACGCGGTTGATGATCGCCCCGAGGAGCACGATGTCCGTGCCGCTGCGGATCGGCACGTAGGTGTCCGCGAGCGCGCTGGTGCGCGTGAAGCGGGGGTCGATGTGGATGACCTTGGCCCCGCGCGCCTTGGCCTCCATCACCCACTGGAACCCGACCGGGTGGCACTCGGCCATGTTCGAGCCCTGGATGACGATGACGTCGGCGTTGCTCAGGTCCTGCAGGTCACCGGTGGCCCCACCGCGACCGAACGAGGCACCCAGACCGGGCACCGTGGCGGAGTGTCAAATACGGGCCTGGTTCTCCACCTGGATGGCGCCCATCGCGGTGAAGAGCTTCTTGATGAGGTAGTTCTCCTCGTTGTCCAGCGTGGCGCCACCCAGGCTGGCGATCCCCATCGTGCGGTTGAGCTTGTTGCCGTGGTCGTCGGCGTCCTGCCACCCGCGCCGACGGGCGTCGATCACCCGGTCGGTGATCATGTCCATCGCGGTGTCGAGGTCGAGGTCGGTCCACTCGGTCGCGAACGGCGCCCGGTAGCGGACCTTCGTCTGGCGGGAGTCGCCGTTGACGAGCTGCTCGCTGGCGGCGCCCTTGGGGCACAGCCGCCCGCGCGAGTGCGGGCTGTCGGGGTCGCCCTCGATCGCGGTGACCCGCTCGTCCTTGACGTAGACGCGCTGCCCGCAGCCGACGGCGCAGTACGGGCACACGGACTTCGCGACCCGGTCGGCCTCGGCGGTGCGCGGCGTCAGCGTCGCGGACCGCTTCGACTGCGACGCGGCACCGCGTCCCAGTGGATCGTCGCCCGTGAGCTGCCGGTAGACCGGCCAGCCCTCGATGAAGGTCTTCAACCCCATGGCCCGGACCATACGGCAGGTTCCGGTGGCGCGCGCGTGCAGCGGGGACCAGCGTGTTGCGCGACAGCACCGGACGACTGAGGAGGAGCCCCCGTGGCAGTGCCCACGATCATGCTCAACGACGGCCGCGAGATCCCGCAGCTGGGCTTCGGCGTCTACCAGATCGAGCCCGCCGAGACCGCCGAGGCGGTGCGCCGCGCCCTGGAGGTCGGCTACCGGCACATCGACACCGCCGAGATGTACGGCAACGAGAGGGAGGTCGGCCAGGGCGTGCGCGACGCCGGCGTGGACCGCGCCGACGTCTGGATCACCAGCAAGCTGAACAACGGCTTCCACGAGCCGGACGCCGCCCGGCGGGCGATCGACGAGTCGCTGGCGGCGCTGGAGACCGACTACCTGGACCTGTTCCTCATCCACTGGCCGCTGCCCACCCGGTACGGCGGGGACTTCGCCTCCACCTGGCGGGTGCTGGAGGAGGCGCACGGCGACGGTCGGCTGCGCTCGATCGGCGTGTCCAACTTCCAGCCGCACCACCTGCGCCGCCTGCTGGACGAGACGACGGTCGTGCCCGCGGTCAACCAGGTCGAGGTGCACCCGTACTTCACGAACGACGAGGTGCGCCGGGCCGGTGCGGAGCACCAGATCGCGGTGGAGGCGTGGTCGCCCATCGCGCAGGGCGCCGTCCTCGGCGACCCCGTCATCACGGAGATCGCGCAGCGGTACGGGAAGAGCCCCGCGCAGGTCGTGCTGCGCTGGCACGTGGAGCGCGGCGACATCGTCTTCCCGAAGTCGACGACGCCGGCGCGCATCGAGGAGAACTTCGCCCTGTTCGACTTCGAGCTCAGCGGCGAGGACGTGGTCGCGATCGGCGCCCTGGACAAGGGCGAGGAGGGCCGCACCGGCCCGAACCCGGACACCTTCGACTACGTGCCCGGCTGATCCACCCCCGTGCCCGGGCCGGCCGCCGCGCTGCGCCGCGGCGGCCNCCGGCGCCCCGGTGGACGCCGGCCGCGCGGGCCCGGGGAGCCGCGGTCGGCTCGCCCGGGCGGCCTCACGACGCCGGTGCGCCGTCGCCCGGGCCGTAGCTGAAGTACGGCCAGCCGTCCCGCCACTCCACCTCGCGGATCTGCATGCGGATGGTGCCGCCGGTGGCCGCGTCGTAGTAGTGGTGCACCGCGTAGGTGCGACCGCGGTCGTTGAGCACGTCGAGGGCGCCGGTGCCGACCTGGTTCCCGCGGGAGCCCAGCAGCAGGGTGCCGCCGCCGTCGGTCATGGCCCGGCCCTCGCGGTCCACGAACGGGCCGGTGGGGCTCTTCGAGCGACCGACGACGGTCTTGTAGGTGCTGTTCACGCCCTGGCAGCAGAAGTCCCAGGAGGCGGTGAGGTACCAGTAGCCGCCGCGCTTGAAGACCTGCGGGTTCTCGATGGCGTTGGGCGGGTCGACCGGGTTGCTGGCCAGGTCGATGACGGGCCCGGTGGGGGTGAACATGTCCGCCAGCCGCTGGATCTTCACCCCGGTCCAGAAGGAGCCGAAGGCGATGTACCACTGGCCACCGTCGGAGAAGACCTGCGGGTCGATCGCGTTGAAGTCGTCGTCGGTGTCCGAGCGCAGCACCGGGCCGTGGTCGACCCAGCTGTCCAGGTCGCCCGGGGTGCGGGTGGTGGCCACGCCGATGGCGGAGTTGTTGGACCCGAACGAGGACGCCGAGTAGTACAGGTAGAAGGTGTTGCCGCGCTGCACGACGTGGGGGGCCCACAGGTGACCGACGCCGTACGCCCTCGTCCACTCCGGGAGCTCGATCGCCCCGACCGACTCCCACGGACCGGCCAGGTCGGTGGACCTGCGCACGAAGATCCCGCCGGGGTCGTCGGGGTTCGCCACACCGGTGGAGAAGACGTAGTAGGTGCCGCGGTCGCTGAACAGCGTGGGGTCGTGCGCGGGGTCGTCCACGACCCCGGCCTCGTAGTCGCCGGTGTCCCCGCTCATGGGCAGCTTGCCGCTGGGCGGCGGGCCGTGGTGCCCGGCGGCGTTCGCGGTCGCGCCACCGGCCAGCAGGCACAGGGCGGCGGCGGACGCGGCGAGGGAGGTGCGGCGGCGGCGCCGCGCGGGCGCCGTCTCGTCGCCGGTGGTGGATCGGGGCACGGGTTTCCTCCTGCTCGTCGTCGAGCGCACCCGGACGGGTGACCTGCGCAGCATGCCCCGCGACTACAACGTTGCACAAGTCCGCTCCGGAACACTTGACCCCGTCGCTGTGCGCTACCTAGGTTGAACGGCACGCCACCGGTGACCCGAGGCGCGCACCGCTGCGCGCGGACCGCCACGCGACCCCCACCCGTTGCGGTGCAGCACGTCCACCTCCGGGACGGCACCGGTCCCGGAAGGATCCCCCGTGCCCACCTCCTCCTCGCGCGCAGCCCTGGCGCCGGCCGCCTGAACGAGCGCGACCGCACGTACCTGCGCCTGGACCTGGCGAGCGGGACGCGCGGCACCTACGGCGTGACGAACGCCGGCTTCAGCGACGGCACGGCGGTGCAGGCCGGTGAGCTGTACGACGTGTCGGTGTGGGCCCGCAGCGACGCGACCGGCGGCACACCGCTGACGCTGGCGCTCACCGGGGACGACGGCCGGGCGCTGTCCGGGCAGTTCCGGGTCCAGGTGCGCGGGGACGGGTACTCCCAGTTCGCCGAGGACATCGGTGCGATGCCGTTGCCAGTGGTACCGGCCCTGCTCACCGGCTGCGGGCAGAACCAGGCCACCGACGACCCCGAACTGCTGCAGCGCCACGTGCAGGACACCCTGGACCTCATCGAGTTCGCCAACGGCCCGGCCACCTCCACCCGGGGCCGGGTCCGCGCCGAGATGGGCCACCCCGAGCCGTTCGGCCTGACCCACCTGGGCATCGGCAACGAGGAGGACCTGCCCGAGGAGTACGCGGAGAACTTCGCGGTCTTCCGCGACGCCGTCGCGGCCGCATCTGGTTCGACGGCGAGGAGTCGTGGGGTTCGGCCAGCTACGAGGTGCAGAAGCTCTTCATGACCAACGTGGGCGACAGCGTCGTGCCGAGCACCGCCACCGGTGGCGTGGTGCCCGTCGAACCGATCGCCGGCGGGGTCGGGTTGTCCACCTGGCGCACCGCGGCCCGCTGCGACGACGTGCGCGTCACCACCCCCGACGGGCGGACCCTGTTCTCCGACGACTTCTCGGACGGCGCCGGGCAGTGGTCCCCGGTGACGGGGACGGGCACCTGGGCGGTGACCGACGGCGCCTACGAGCAGACCGACACCACGGTCGAGAACACCCTGGTGCGCACCGGCGACCTGGGCTCCACCGACTACGACGTGACGCTGGAGGCGACGAAGACCGCCGGTGACGAGGGCTTCCTCGTCGGCTTCGGCGTGCAGAGCGGCGGCGACCACCACTGGTGGAACCTCGGCGGCTGGAACGGCACCCAGGGGGCGGTGGAGAAGGCCACCGGCGGCGCGAAGGAGGCCCTCGCCCTCGAACCGGGCACCATCGAGACCGGCCGCACCTACGACCCGCGCATCGAGGTGCGCGGCACCACCGCCGAGACGACCGTCATCACCGGCGACCCGGCCGCGGAGAACACCCGCGAGTCGCAGCCCGTGCAGCCGGTCACCAGCACCGTGCACGGCATCGAGCGGGTCTTCACCCGCGACTTCCCGGCGCACTCGGTGACGTTCCTGCGCATCGCCCCCCGCTGAGGCGGTCCCGGTGCCGCCCGCCCGGCGGAGCGGGCGGCACCGGCGCAGGGCGGGTCAGCGGGCGGGGAAGACCGCCGTCTGCCCGCGCGCCACGTACTTCACGACCTCCCCCAGCCCGCGGCGCTCCACCTCGCCGCGGAAGTGCGAGAGCGGCGAGCGGAAGAGGCGGTAGTCGTCCACGTGCACCGGGACGGCGTGCACCGGGTCGACGACCTGCAGCAGGTCGGCGCCCTGCACGCCGTCCATCGTGACCACCAGGCCACCGGGCAGGGTGGTACCGCCCAGGTGCAGCACGGCCAGGTCCACCTCGGGGTGGCGCAGGGGGATCTCCCGCAGCTCCGGCACGTTCAGGGTGTCCCCGGAGACGTACACGGTGAACTCGGCACGCGCACCGGGCGGGCCGAACTCCCACACGCTGCCCATCACCGGTGGCAGCAGCCGCTGCCACGGTCCCGGCGCGTGCCGGCCGGGCACCGCCGTCACCCGCACCTGCACCCCGTCGCGCACCAGCGTGCGGGAGTCCCAGGTGTCCAGACCGGTGACGTCGGTGAAGCCGTGGCGGCCGGCGAGGCGGCGACGGGCGTGCGGCGTCGTCAGCAGCGGGACGTCGTGGGGCAGTCCGCGGCGGGCGACACGGTCGAAGTGGTCGCCGTGCAGGTGCGAGAGCACGACGCCGTCCAGCCGCGGCAGGTCCTCGACGCCCAGGGCCGGCTCGGTGAGCCGCTTGGCGACCAGCCCCTTGCCGAGGTAGGCGCGCTGCCCCCGGTGCAGGAAGTTCGGATCGGTCAGCAGCGTCAGCCCGCCGTAGCGCACGAGCGTCGTCGCGGTGCCGATGAAGGTCAGGGACAGCTCCCGGTCGCTGGGCTCCACGGCACTCCCCTACCCCGCCGGCGGCTCCGGGAACCGCCCCGGGGCGGGAACGGTTTCCCGGCGCCCGCCGCGGGTAGTGCACCGGCGTGGACGACGAGCGCACCCCCCCGCCGGACCGGCAGCACCTGCTGGCGATCTACCTCAACGACCACCTGGCCGGGGCCACGGCCGGCCGGGCGCGGTTCGCCCGCGCGGCGCGCAGCCACCGCGGCACGGACGCCGGCCACGTCCTGGGGCGCCTGACCGCCGAGGTCGACGAGGACCGCCGCACGCTGACCCGCCTCCTGCGGACGCTGGGCGTCGAGCCAGACCGCCGGTTGCAGGTGCTGGGGCGGGCCGGGGAGGCGCTGGGGACGTTGAAGACGAACGGCCGCCTGCTGCGCCGCTCCCCGCTGAGCTCGGTGGTCGAGCTGGAGATGCTCTCGCTCGGCGTGCAGGGCAAGGGGGCGCTGTGGCGCTCGCTGCGGGAGCTGGCGCTGAGCGACTCACGGCTGGACGCCGAGGAGCTGCAGGAGCTCGTGCACCGCGCCGACCGGCAGGCCGCGGAGCTGGAAGCGCTGCGCCGGGCCGCCGTCCTGGAGGCCCTGGGGCCGGGCGGCGACGGCGGGCGGCCGAGCGCCGTCCCGCCGCAGGCCGGGTAACGGCCGGGGCGCGTCAGGAGCCGCCCTGCGGCGGCAGGCCACCGGAACCACGGGCACCACCGGCCGCGCGGGTGGCGCCCTCGGCGTCCCGGGTGGCGCCGGCGGCCTCGGCACGGGCGCGGTTCAGCGCCTCCGCCGGGTCCTCCAGGACGGGTTCCTCGAAACCGGCCGCCGGGGCCTCGCCCTCGGGCCGGCGCCGCGGTGCGGAGTCCCCGCCTGACCCGTCGGGGCCGGAGCCGCCGTGGGCGTTGAACATCGCCCCGAACCCCTTGAGCGCGTCGTTGAGCTCGCTGGGCACGATCCACAGCTTGTTGGCGTCGCCGCGGGCGATCTGCGGCAGCGTCTGCAGGTACTGGTAGGCCAGCAGCTTCGGGTCCGGGTCGCCGCGGTGGATGGCGTCGAAGACCAGGGTGATGGCGCGCGCCTCGCCCTGCGAGCGCAGGATCGCGGCCTGCGCGGAACCCTCCGCGCGCAGGATCTGCGACTGCTTCTCCCCCTCGGCGGTGAGGATCTGCGACTGCTTGAGCCCCTCGGCGTTCAGGATGGCCGCGCGCCGGTCGCGCTCGGCGCGCATCTGCTTCTCCATGGAGTCCTGCACGCTGGCCGGCGGGTCGATGGCCTTCAGCTCGACCCGGTTCACGCGGATGCCCCAGCGCCCGGTGGCGTCGTCCAGCACACCGCGCAGCTGGCCGTTGATCTGGTCGCGGCTGGTGAGGGTCTGCTCCAGGTCCAGGGAGCCGACGACGTTGCGCAGGGTGGTGACGGTGAGCTGCTCGATCGCCTGGATGTAGTCGGCGATCTCGTAGGTCGCCGCCTTGGGGTCGGTCGGCTGGTAGTAGATGACGGTGTCGATGCTGACGACGAGGTTGTCGGAGGTGATGACGGTCTGCGGCGGGAAGGAGACGACCTGCTCACGCAGGTCCACGGTGGCGCGGACCTTGTCGATGAACGGCACGAGGAAGTGCAGGCCGGCGTCCAGGGTGCGCGAGTAGCGGCCCAGCCGCTCCACGATGACGGCCGTGGCCTGGGGCACGATGCGGATGGTCCGGGCGATGACGATCGCGACGAACAGCAGGACCAGGGCGAGGACGACGATCGTCACGACGGTGTCCGTCACGGTGTCCATCAGGGCTTCTCCTCCGGCGGGGCGGGCGGTGCGGCGGGGGCGGGCGGGCCGACGACGGCCGTGGCGCCGTCGATGGCGACCACGACGACGTCCTCGCCCGAGGTGAACGCCTGACCGGCCGACGCCGAGCGCGCCGACCACGTCTCCCCGACGAGCTTGACGGTGCCTCCGCGCACGGTGACGTCGGTGAGCACGAGGGCCGGGCGGCCCAGCAGGGCGGGCGCGTTCGTGGTGCCGGCCGGGGGCATCCGCAGCCGGCGCAGCAGCACCGGGCGGACCGTGCCGACGAGCATCGCTGCGGCGGCCGCGGCCACCAGGACCTGGCCGACGTACCCCAGGCCCGCGGCGTCGGCGAGCGCCCCGGCCAGCGCACCGCCGGCGAGCATCGCGAACACCAGGTCCAGGGCGGTCAGCTCGAGGATGCCCAGGACGAGCGCCGCGGCGATCCACAGCAGCCACGCGTGGTCCAGCAGGTCCTCCAGCCACCCCACGACGACCACCCCCCTGCCGATCCTAGGGCGCCACCCCGGGGCGGTGGGCCGCCGGCGGGCGTGTCGTCGCGGGTCCCGGCGCGCGGTCAGGGCGCGCGGCTGGTGTGCTGGGGCGCGGACGCAGCCGAACGACAGTGAGGAGCACCCGTGACCGCCCAGTTCGTCGTCCTCGGCGCCACCGGGGACCTGACCGCCCGGTACCTGCTGCCCGCCCTGGCGCAGGTCGCCCCGCTGCACCCCGACGGGGTGCGGCTGGTGGGCGTCGCCCAGGACGACCTCGACGAAGGGGGTTTCCGCGACCACGTGCGCAGGGCCCTGGCCGAGGGTGCGGGTGACGCCCCGGAGGAGGTGCGCGAGCAGCTGTCCGGTACCGCCGCGTACGTCCACGGCGACGTCACCGACCCGCAGGTGCTGCGCGCCGCGCTGGAGCGCGCCGGCGACGGCGAGCCCGTCGTGGTGTACCTGGCCCTGCCCCACGTGCTGTTCGAGCGGGTCGTCGCCGCGCTCGGCGAGTGCGGCCTGCCCGAGCACGCGCGGGTCGTGGTGGAGAAGCCGTTCGGGCAGGACCTGGAGGGCGCCCGCCGCCTGAACGCCGCGCTGGGACGGGTCGTGCCCGAGGACCGCACGTTCCGCGTGGACCACTTCCTGGCGAAGCAGACCGTCCTGAACGTCCTGGGCCTGCGGTTCGCGAACCGCCTCTTCGAGTCGGTGTGGAACCGCACGCACGTGGAGTCCGTCGACATCGTGTTCGACGAGACCGTGGACGCGCAGTCCCGCGCCAGCTACTACGACCGCTCCGGCGCCCTGCGGGACATGGTGCAGAACCACCTGCTGCAGCTGCTGGCGTACGTGGCGATGGAACCGCCCCAGTCGATGCGCCCGGCGGACCTCAGCGCCCGCAAGGTCGACGTGCTGCGCGCGGTGCGCGCGCTGGACGGGGACGAGGTCGGCCGCTGCACGGCGCGCGGGCGGTACACCGCCGGCACGGTCGACGGCCGCCACGGCCGCCGGGAGGTCGGCGACTACGTCGACGCGACCGGCGTCGACGCCGATCGCGGCACCGAGACGTACGCCGAGGTGGTGCTGCACGTGGACACCTGGCGCTGGGCGGGCGTGCCGTTCCGGCTGCGCACCGGCAAGGCGCTGGGCGCGGACCGGCGCGAGGTGGTCGTCCGCTTCGCGGAGGTGCCGCACGCGGTGTTCGAGGGTCCGCGCCCGCACCGCAACGAGCTGCGCCTGCAGCTGGACCCCGACCGGGTCTCGCTGCGCTTCGACCTCAACGGCGCCGGCGACCCGTTCGAGCTGGAGGCCGTGGAGATGGGCGCCGACCTGGCCCGGCAGGAACCGGGCCCCTACGGGCAGCTGCTGCTGGCGGTGCTCGCCGGCGACACCCGGCTGTCGGCGCACGCGGCCGAGGCGGAGGAGGGCTGGCGCATCGTCGAGCCCGTCCTGGCGGCGTGGCAGCACGGAGCGGCGCCGCTGCAGGAGTACGCCGCCGGCAGCGACGGCCCCGACGGCCCGCCCGCCCTGGCGGGGGCGGACGGGCGCTGACGGCGCGGCGCGCCGCCGGTCCGCTCAGCCCTCCGCGAGCTCCTCCAGCGGGGGGCAGGAGCACACGAGGTTGCGGTCACCGGTCGCGCCGTCGATGCGGCGCACCGGCGGCCAGTACTTCGCGCGCGGGTCCAGCCCGCCCGGGTACACCGCCTCCTCGCGGGTGTAGGGGTGGTCCCAATCCCCCGCGAGGGACGCGGCGGTGTGCGGGGCGTGCCGCAGCGGGGAGTCGGCCACCGCCCAGCGGCCCCGCTCGACCTCGCGGACCTCGGCGGCGACGGCGAGCATCGCGTCGCAGAACCGGTCGACCTCGGCGAGGTCCTCGCTCTCGGTCGGCTCGACCATGAGGGTGCCCGCGACGGGGAACGACATCGTCGGGGCGTGGAAACCGAAGTCGATGAGCCGCTTGGCGACGTCCTCGACGGTCACGCCCGTGGCCCTCGTCATCGGGCGCAGGTCCAGGACGCACTCGTGGGCCACGAGGCCGCCGGGCCCGCGGTACAGGACCGGGTACGCCTCCCGCAGCCGTGCGGCGACGTAGTTCGCGCTGAGCACGGCCTGCACGGTGGCGGCGCGCAACCCGTCGGCCCCCATGAGCCGCACGTACGCCCACGAGATCGGCAGGATCCCGGCGGAGCCGAACGGTGCGGCGGAGACCATGCCGACGCGTTCGGGGTCGGCGTCCGGGGAGGTGGCGGGCAGGAACGGCGCCAGGTGGGCGCGCACCGCGACCGGCCCGACGCCGGGGCCACCGCCGCCGTGCGGGACGCAGAACGTCTTGTGCAGGTTCAGGTGCGAGACGTCCGCGCCGAACCGGCCCGGCCGGGCCAGCCCGACCAGGGCGTTGAGGTTGGCGCCGTCGACGTACACCTGGCCGCCGGCGTCGTGCACCAGCGCGCACACCTCGCGGATCGACTCCTCGTACACCCCGTGCGTGGACGGGTACGTCACCATGATCGCGGCGAGGTCGTCGGCGTGCTCGGAGACCTTGGTGCGCAGGTCGTCCAGGTCGACGTTCCCGTCGCCGTCGCAGGCCACGACGACGACGCGCAGGCCGGCCATGACGGCGCTGGCGGCGTTCGTGCCGTGCGCGGAGCTGGGGATGAGGCAGACCGTGCGGTGCGCCTCGCCGCGGGAGCGGTGGTGCGCGCGGATCGCCAGCAGCCCGGCGAACTCCCCCTGCGAACCGGCGTTCGGCTGCAGCGAGACCGCGTCGTAGCCGGTGACCTCCGCCAGCCAGCGCTCCAGGTCGGCCACGAGCTGCGCGGTGCCGGCGAGCTGGTCGGCCGGTGCGTACGGGTGCAGGTCGGCGAACTCCGGCCAGGACACCGGTTCCAGCTCGGTGGTGGCGTTCAGCTTCATCGTGCACGAACCCAGCGGGATCATCCCGCGGTCCAGGGCGTAGTCGGCGTCGGACAGGCGGCGCAGGTAGCGCAGCATCGCCGTCTCCGAACGGTGCTTCGAGAACACCGGGTGGGTCAGGAAGGGCGAGGTGCGCAGCAGCGGCGCCGGCAGCGCGTGGGCAGGCGCGTCCCCGGCGGGGGGCAGGCTGAAACCGGTCAGGGCCGCGGAGACGTGCTCCGCGGTGGTGGTCTCGTCGCAGGTGAGGCCGACGTGGTCGCCGTCCACGAGCCGCAGGTTCACCCCGGCCGCCAGCGCCGCGGCGACGACCTCGCGGGCGCGGCCGGGCACGCGGGCCAGGACGGTGTCGAAGAACTCCTCGTGCACGACCTCCACGCCGCCGGCGCGCAGCGAGGCCGCGACCCGGGCGGCGGTGCCGGCCACCTGCGCGGCGATCGCGCGCAGGCCCCGCGGGCCGTGGTGCACGGCGTAGCAGCCGGCCATCACCGCCAGCAGCACCTGCGCGGTGCAGATGTTGCTCGTGGCCCGGTCGCGGCGGATGTGCTGCTCGCGCGTCTGCAGCGCCAGCCGGTACGCCGGGGCGCCGTCGGCGTCCTTCGACACGCCCACCAGCCGGCCGGGCAGGGAGCGTTCCAGCCCGGCGCGCACGGCCATGAACGCGGCGTGCGGGCCGCCGGCGAACATCGGCACCCCGAAGCGCTGGGCGGAGCCGACGGCGACGTCCACGCCGAACTCGCCGGGCGCCCGCAGCAGCGCCAGGGCCAGCAGGTCGGCCGCGGCCACGGCCACGGCGCCGCGCCCCTTCGCGGCGGCCACGACCGCCTCGAGGTCGCGCACGCGCCCGGAGGTGCCGGGGTACTGCACGAGCAGGCCGAACAGCGCCCGCTCCCCCAGCACCCCCAGCGGGTCCGGCGCGTCCAGGTCCACGGTCACCAGCTCGATCCCCACCGGCACCGCGCGGGTGCGCAGCACCGCCAGCGTCTGCGGCAGCACGTCCGCGTCCACGGCGAACACCGCCCCGGCGGGTGCCTTCGAGACCCGCCGGGCCAGCGCCATCGCCTCCGCGGCGGCGGTGCCCTCGTCCAGCAGGGAGGCGTTCGCCACGGCCAGGCCCGTCAGGTCGGCCACCGCGGTCTGGAAGTTCAGCAGGGCCTCCAGGCGGCCCTGCGAGATCTCCGGCTGGTACGGGGTGTACGCGGTGTACCAGGACGGGTCCTCCAGCACGTTGCGCCGCACGACCGCCGGGGTCCGGGTGCCGTGGTAGCCCAGCCCGATCATCGAGGGCACCACCCGGTTGCGCCCGGCCAGCTCGCGCAGGGCCGCCGTCACCGACGACTCGTCCAGCGCCGGCGGCAGGTCCAGGGCACCGGGCGCGTCGAGGATCCCGGCGGGCACGGCGCGGCGCACGAGCTCCTCGGCGTCGGCGACACCCACGGCGGCGAGCATCCGGGCGGCCTCGCCGGCGTCGGGGCCGGTGTGGCGGGCGCTGAACGGCAGCGGCCCGGGCGCGTCGAGAGCGGGCGGCGCAGTGGTGGTGGTGCCGGCGGGTGCGGTGGCGGTCACGGGGACTCCGGGGGTTCGCGGCGGTCGGGACGCCCCCGTCTGTCGGTGCGCGCAGCGGCACCTCCAGAGCGGCCTGTCCCCCGCGGTCCTTCCGCCTGAGAGGTTCCGGGGATGTTGCCCCTTCGGCGCCCCGGCCGGACCGGGGTCTCTCCCGCGCGGGATGCGCAGCCAGCTTCCGCCGCCACTGTAGGCCACGGGTGCGGGCCACGGGTGGCCGTGACCACCCCTCCCGCAACCCGCCCGCAACCCGCCCGCAACCCGCCCGCACCCCTCCCGCACCCCTCCCGCACCCCTCCCGCAACCCGCCGGGAACGGTCCCGCGGCCCTCGCCCGATCCGCGCGACGGGTCGTGCGAGCACCGATCACCCTGCGGCACGGGCGATCCCGTACTCGTGAGACCTGTATCCTCACGCGGTGATCACCGTGGCCGTCTGCAGCGCGAAGGGTGGCGTCGGCAAGACGTCGGTGGTCCTGGGGGTCGCCTCCGCGGCCCTGCACCGCTCCGTCAGCACCCTCGTCGTCGACCTCGACCCGCAGGCCGATGCCACGTCGGGCCTGGACGTCACGGCGCAGCGGTCCCACGACGTCGCCGCGGTGCTGCGCACCCCGAAGCGGCGGGTCGCCGAGTCCGCCGTGGCGCCCAGCGGCTGGGTGGACGACCACCCCGGCCTGCTCGACGTGGTCAGCGGATCGGCCGCCTCCGCGCGGCTGGACGCGCCCGACCACGAGCAGGCCGACCTCGACGGGCTGCGGCGCGCCCTGCGCAAGCTCGACGACCACGAGCTGGCGCTGCTGGACTGCCCCCCGTCGCTGGGCGGGCTGACCCGCTCGGCGTGGCGCGCCAGCGACGCCGTCCTCGTGGTCTCCGACGCCAGCCGGTTCTCGGTGGCCGCCGTGGGGCGCACGCTGGACGAGGTGGGGGCGCTGCGCTCCGGCCCGCGGGTGGCCGGGGTGCTCGTCAACCGCTACTCGCCGCGCTCGGGCGAGCAGCGGTTCCGGCTGGAGGAGCTGCGCTCGCTGTTCGGCGACCTCCTCCTGGAACCCCTGCCGGACCGGGTGGCGGTCCCGCAGTCGCAGGGTTCGGGCAAGCCCCTGCACGCCCTGCGAGCCGTGGCGGCGCGCCGGGTCGCCGCGCAGTTCGACACCGTGCTGGACGTCCTGCTCGCCTCGCGACCCGCTCGAGCTCGTCGCAGCGGGTGATGGGCGCGAGACTGGGTGGAACCTGAGAAGCAGCTCAGGCGTCGAAGTGCACGAGAGGGCGACATCGCTTACCGTGCGCTGACGGTGCGGGACGACCCCCACGTGCGCACCGATCAGCACCACCCCGCGTCGCCGCGGGTCCGAGGAGGTTCCGTGACGCCCAACGCCCCCACCGACCGACCCCGCCTCGTGCGTGCCGCCCGGACCACGCCGGCGCCCGGCACCGCAACCACCCCGCACGCCCCCGCGCTGCCCGTGCCGCAGCGCTCGGGCTCGGCGGCCCTGCTGCGCACCGGTGAGGAGCACGCCGAGGTCACGCGCGTCCTGCAGCTCGTGGACGTGCTGCGCGCGCGGTGGACGCGCGCCGGCGCGGACATCGCCACCCGCCTCCTGCCCGGGGTCGACGAGGCCGCGCTCGACGCGGTCGAGCACCAGCTCGGCCTGCTCGTGCCGCGTGGCGCCCGCGCCTGGTGGCGCTCGGTCGGTGGCGTGGACCCCGTGCGCACCCGCTACCGCGCGAGCCGCCCCACCGTCGGCCCCGGCGGCTGGGTGCCGCTGGGCCTGGAGGAGGCGGTCCGCCGCGCCACCGGTCAGGGCCCCGGACCGGGCGCCCCGCCCGGTCTGCTGCCGCTGTTCGCGCGCGACGAGGAACTGCTGGCCGTGCGGCTGGGCTCCTCCAGCGCCGTCGTGGAGCAGCTCGTCCTGGACGAGGTCGGCGACGCCTACCAGCACTCCTGGCGGGCACCGCTGGAGGTCCTGCTGTCGGCGTGGGCGGACGCGCTGCTGGCGGCGGTGCTGTGGCTGCCCGACAGCCACGACTGGGTCGTGGACCCCTTCGCCCGCCAGGCCCTGCCCCACGCGCACCTGCTCGACTGACCCCTGCTGCCGCGGGACCCCGGGAACGCGGCGGNGGCACCGCCGCGTTCGCCGTGGAGCCGTCAGCCCGCCTCGCGGGCGCGACGCCGGGCGCTCAGCTCGTCGGCCAGCACCACCGCCGATGCGGCCACCTCGGTGCGCTCGGCGAGGCGCTCGCTGGGCAGGGACGCCAGCTCCCCCTCGACCTCGCGCCACACCCGGCCCACGGCGATGCCGAACACGCCCTGCCCGCCCTGGACGAGGTCGATGACCTCATCGGCGGAGGTGCACTCGTACACGCTGGCGCCATCGCTCATCAGGGTGATCTGCGCCAGGTCGTCCACGCCCCGCTCGCGCAGGTGCGTCACCGCCGTGCGGATCTGGTGCAGCGAGACGCCGGTGTCCAGCAGCCGCTTGACCACCTTCAGCACGAGGATGTCGCGGAACCCGTACAGGCGCTGCGACCCGGACCCCGTGGCGCTGCGCACGCTCGGCTCCACCAGCCCCGTGCGGGCCCAGTAGTCCAGCTGCCGGTACGTGATCCCCGCGGCCTTGCACGCCGTCAGGCCCCGGTAGCCGACCTCCTCGTCCAGGTCCGGCAGGTCCTCGGCGAACAGGAGACCCTGCGAGGGCACCGGCTTCCTGCCGCGCGACGACTCCGCGTCCGCGTCTGCCTCGCCTCTGCTCACGCCGGCCTCCTCCTCATCGCCCCGGTCCGATCGTCGATGCCGTGCCGACCGGGAGCGTCCTGTCAACTGACCGTAGAGTCGCACCCGCGGAGCGTCAACGAGGCGCGCGGCGCGCCGCCCACGGATCCGCTCACCGCTCCGGCCCGGAACCGGATTCGAAGTCCTCCGGGGTGATGTGGTCGAGGAACTCGCGGAACTTCTCGACCTCGTCCTCGTCCTCGTCGGGCACCGGCACGCCGCCGGAGTCCAGGACCTCATCGGCCCCCACGATCGGGCAGCCGACCCGCAACGCCAGCGCGATCGCGTCCGAGGTGCGCGAGCTCACCGTCGCGCCGCCGTCGAACGCCAGCTCCGCGAAGTAGACGTTGTCGCGCACCTCCACGATGCGCACCTCCTCCAGCCGCCGGCCCAGGGCCGCGACGACGTCCTTGAGGAGGTCGTGGGTCAGGGGCCGGGGTGGCACCACGCCCTGCTGGGCGAAGGCGATGGCGCTCGCCTCGGGCGCCCCGATCCAGATCGGGAGGTAACGGTCCCCGTCCCGCTCGCGCAGCAGCACGATGGGGTTGTTGGAGGGCATCTCGACCCGGACGCCGATGACATCGAGCGCACGCACACCCTCACCGTACTCCCCCGGAGGCCGTCGCGGCGGGTGGCACCCCGTGCCGCGCCGACCCGGCGGCGGTCAGCTCGTGGCGCGCTCCAGGGCGCCGGCCACCAGCGCGGTGTGCAGGCGCAGGCACGCGGCGGCGATCTCGCGCGCGACCTCCTCGGCGCGGGCGGCGGAGTCCACCGAGCGCTGCCGCCGCAGCGGGGCGGCGACCTGCTCGGCCAGCGCCACCTCGCGGTCGGCGGCCGTGCGGAACACGCGCAGGTGGCGCGCCTCGATGCCGTGCGCCGCCAGCGCGGCGGCCGCTCGCAGCACCTCCAGCGCCTCGCCGTCGTACCAGGGGCCGCCGGGCACCGGGGCGAGCACCCCGAACCCCTCGAGGGCGTCCAGCAGCTCGGCGTCCACCCCGCTCTCACGCAGCAGCTCGGCGCGCGTCAGCCGCAGCTGCGCCGCGCTGCCGTCGAAGCGCTGGGCCGCGGGCGCCCCCACCGCCTCGGGCACGCGCGGGGAGGCCGCCGGGTGCTCGGGCGCCTGCAGGCCGCGGTCCATCGCCTGCAGGTTCTCGCGGATGACGCGCAGCGGCAGGTAGTGGTCGCGCTGGGCGGTCAGCACGTACCGCAGGCGGTCCACGTCCGAGGAGGAGAACTTGCGGTAGCCGGCCGCGGTGCGCCGCGGCTCCACCAGGCCCTGCTCCTCCAGGAAGCGGATCTTGGAGATGGTCACGTCGGGGTAGTCCGGCGCCAGCAGAGCCATCACCTCACCGATGGTCATGCGCGGCGCGTCCGGGTCGAAGGCCGCCCGCGAGGCCGCTGCGCTCACGCGGTCCGCCCGCCCCCACCCGGCGCGGCCGGCGACGACTGCGGGCTCGGGTGGTAGACCATCCGGTACTTGCCGATCCGGACCTCGTCCCCCGCGCGCAGCAGGACGTCGTCGATGCGCTCGCGGTTGACGTACGTGCCGTTCAGGCTGCCGACGTCGCGCACCCGGAAGCCCGGACCCGACGCCGGGTCCGGCGCGCGCAGGAACTCCGCGTGCCGGCGGGAGACGGTGACGTCGTCGAGGAAGATGTCGCTGTCCTGGTGCCGGCCGGCCGAGGTGCTCTCCGCGTCCAGCAGGAAGCGCGCGCCCGCGTTCGGCCCGCGGCGCACCACCAGCAGCGCGGAACCGCGCGGCAGGGCCTCCACGGCCGCCAGGTCGTCGCCGCTGAGGCCGCCCTCCACGGCCTCGTGGACCTCCGGGGCGGCCAGCCCCGCGAAGGACATCGTCGAGTCGGCGGGACGCTCGTCCGCTCCCGGCCCGGGGATCGCCCCCTCCTCCGGAGACGTGCCCGACGGAGACATCGCACCACCTCTCGCAACACCGCGGACGGCACGCCGCCGCGGTCCTCCGCGGCGGGCACGGCCCGCTCCTGACGCTGATCGCCAGCCTAGCCGGGGCGGGGAAGCGGCTCCACACTCCCCGTGCACGCCGCTCCCCCGGACGGGGGAACACCCCTCGCGGACGGCCTCAGCCGACGTGGGAGCGGTAGCCCTCCGCGTCCAGCAGGCCGTCCAGCTGCGCGGGGTCCGAGACGGTCACGGTGAACATCCACCCCTCGCCGTACGGGTCGGAGTTCACCAGGTCCGGGCGCGTCTCCAGGCCCGGGTTCTGCGCGGCGACGACCCCGCTGACGGGGGCCGTGATCTCGCTGACGCTCTTGGTGGACTCCACCTCGCCGCACGCCGCTCCGGCCGTGACGGTCTCGCCCTCGGCCGGCAGGGAGACGTACACCACGTCCCCCAGGGCGTCCTGGGCGTGGTCGGTGATGCCCACGCGCACCGTGCCGCCGTCCTCGGCGCGCACCCACTCGTGCTCGGCGGTGTAGCGCAGGTCCTCGGGCACGCTGGAGGCCATGGGGCGTCTCGCTCCTCGTCGTGGGGCCCGCGGCGCGCTCGCCGCGGGCCGGTCGAAAGCTGCCGGTCACTCGCTGCCGGCGGTGGCCCCCGGCGACGCCGGGCGAGCGTACTGAGGGCTCGAGACGGCGTGCAAGGCGGTCACCCGGACCTCCTCGGCGGTCTCCACCGACAGTTCCGCACTCAGCTGCCGCAACGACTCCCGCACCCCGCCGGGGATGTCCAGCGCGGTGGCGACGGTCTGGGGGTCGCCGACGACGCGCACCTCGTACGGCGGGGTCAGCAGCGTGCCGTCGACGACCACGCCCGCCCCCGCGCCGGCGGGCGGCTCCTCGAAGGCGGTGCTCGCCACCACGCGCACGTCGCCGACCTGGATCGCCTCGGCGCCGGCGTCGCGCAGCTCCTGCACGAGGCTGACGAACGCGGCCGCCCCCACCTCCCCGGCCGGATCGGCGATCGTCGCCGTGATGCCCGGACCGACCGCCGGGACGGTGCCCGCCAGGAGCCCGAGCTCCAGCGCGCGCTGCTCGGCGGCGCGCGCCGCGGCCTCGGCCGAGTCGCTGCCGGCGGTCAGCTCCGAACGGGTGCGCTCCAGCTCGCGGACCTCCTCGGCGAGCCGGTCGCCGCGCTCCCCCGCGTCGTCGAGGATGCGCACGAGGTCGCTCTCGCGCAGGTCCGCCAGGCCCGCCACGTCGGTCTGGCGCACCTGCACCACGACGCCGAAGCCGAGGGCGGCGCACAGCACCCCGGCCAGCAGCTGCGCGCGCGTGGCGCGCGGGCGCGCGGCGCGCCACAGGCGCCGCCACGGCGAGGCCGCCGGCCGCGCGCCGGGCGGGCGGGGTCCCGGTTCGCCGCTCACGCCCGGGAGCCCCACGCCTCGGACCTCACGCCTCGAACCTCACGCCTTGAACAGGTGGCGGCGGATGGCGGCGGCGTTGGAGAAGATGCGCACCCCCAGCACGACCACGACCCCCGTGGACAGCTGCGAACCCACCCCCAGCTGGTCGCCCAGGTAGACGATGAGGGCGGCCACCACCGCGTTGGACAGGAAGGAGACGACGAAGACGCGGTCGTCGAAGATGCCGTCGAGCACGGCGCGCACACCGCCGAAGACGGCGTCCAGCGCGGCGACCACGGCGATCGGCAGGTACGGCTGCAGGAACACCGGGACCTCCGGGTGCAGCAGCACCCCGGCGACGATGCCCACCAGCAGCCCCACGGCCGCGATCACGGCGGTCCCCCTCCCGCGTCCGCACCGGCCGTCGCGCCGGTCCCCGGCACCGTACCCGCCGCCCCGGTGCCCCCCGCGCCGTCCGGCGGCGCGGCCGCGCGCAGCTGCAGTCGCGCGGCCGCGGGCAGGGTCGAGGCGTCCTCGCCGGAGCGGGCGCGCACCTCGACGCCGATGCCGTAGTTGTCCTCCAGCACCTGCAGGTAGCGCCCGGCGACCGAGGAGGCCAGGCGGGTCTGCAACCCCACCGGGTCGCCGATCGCCGTGACCCGGTACGGCGGGGTGAGGGGCCGGTAGTCGACCAGGACGGCCTCGCCCGCGGCGCGGATCGACGACAGCGAGGACAGGCGCAGCCCGTTGACGGCCACGGCTTCCGCACCGGCCTGCCAGAGACCGTTGACGAGCAGCTGCAGGTCGCGGTCGACGACCCGCCCCGAGGAGGCGGACGCGGCGGTGGGGTCCGGTGCGGCGTCGCGCAGGACGACCTCCACGCCCGGCCCCGTCACCGGCACGGCGCCGGCGGCCACCGCCAGCGCGTCGGCCCGGGCGCCGGCGACCGCGGCGGGCGCCCCGCCGAGGCGGGTGGCGAGCTCGGCGTTGGCCGCGCGCAGCCGCGCCGCCCGCGCGGCGAGGTCGTCGGCGCGCTCGGTGGCGGCCCGGACGCGCTCGAGCAGGCCGGCGCGTCCGCGGTCGGCCTCCGGGGCGCCGGTGGCCGCGCGCACACCGGCCACCGCGAGCAGCACGCCCACGGCCAGGGCCGCCAGCGCGGTGAGCGCGCGCGGCCGGCCCGGGCGGGTGTCCCCCGCGGCCCGGCGACGCTCGGCCGCGGCCGCGTACCCGGGGTCCAGGGGCCGCTGCATGACCTCGGTCAGCAGGCTCATGCTGGCGTCCGGGCGCACCGGCCCCCCCGCGCCCGGCGGGGCGGGCGGGCGGCTCACCCTCCGCCCGCCCGCTCCGCGCGCACCAGGCCGGCCACCTGCTGCAGGTAGAGCACGCCGGCCCACCAGTACAGGCCGGCGCCCCACAGCGCGAACGCCCAGCCGAGGGGGCCTGCCACGCCCGACAGCGCGGGGCTGACCTCGCCGAGCAGCAGCAGCGGGAAGGCGTACAGCAGGCAGAACGTGCCCGCCTTGCCGAGGAAGTGCACCTGCAGCGGGCCGTGGCCCACGCTCGCCAGCACCGGCAGGGTGCAGGCCATGACCACGTCGCGGGCGACGAGGACGGCGACCAGCCACCACGGCACCAGCTCGCGCCAGGCCAGCCCGAGCAGCGTGGTGAAGATGTACAGGCGGTCGGCGAAGGGGTCGAGGACCTGACCGAGGCGGGTGACCTGGTTCCACCGCCGGGCGAGGTGGCCGTCGAGGTAGTCGCTGGCACCGCTGACGGCCAGCACCAGCAGGGCCCAGCCGTCGTGGCCGCGGGCGATGAGGACGGCGAAGACGGGCACGAGCAGCAGGCGCAGGAAGCTGAGCACGTTCGGCAGCGTCCAGACCCGGTCGCTGACCCCCTGACCACCCGCCGTCACCTGCGCACGCCCCCCTGTGGTTGTCTTCGACTCCGCCGCGCCGCCACGAGCGCGTCGACGGGCACCTGTCGGCCGGTGCTGGCAGGGTACGGCCCTGCCGCTCCCGAAGCGTCGGGGCCGGTCGCAGGACGCTCCAGCACGGGGCGGATCGCTTCGAACGAGAGGGTCGACACCCCATGCGCGTGCTCGGCGTCAACGCCGTCTTCCACGACCCCGCCGCGGCTCTCGTGGTCGACGGCGAGGTGGTCTTCGCCGCGGAGGAGGAGCGCTTCAGCCGCCGCAAGCACGGCAAGCGACCCGTGCCGTACTCGACGTGGGAGCTGCCCGAGCTGGCGATCAAGCACGCCCTGGCGGCCGGCGGCCTGCGCCCGGAGGACCTCGACCTCGTCGGCTACTCCTACGACCCCTCCCTGGTGCTGCCGAGCTCCGAGCTGGACCTGGGCGACCCGGACGACGCGATCCGCACCCGCTACGCCGAGCGCGCCGCCGAGGCGCTGGCCACCGCCCTGCCGGGGCTGGACCCGGCGAAGGTGCGCCACGTGCCCCACCACGTCGCGCACGCCGCCTCGGCGGCGCTGGCCTCCCCGGAGGCCGCGCGCGAGGGCGGCTGCAGCGTGCTGACGGTCGACGGGCGCGGCGAGGCGGTCTCCTCGCTGGCCGGGCGCTACCGCGGCGGGTCCCTGGAGGTGCTGGCCAGCCAGCGGCTGCCGCACTCGCTGGGCCTGCTGTACGAGTCGCTGACCGCGCACCTGGGGTTCCTGCACTCCTCGGACGAGTACAAGGTCATGGCGCTGGCCTCCTACGGCAAGCCCCGCTTCGCCGACGAGCTGGCCGAGTTCGTGCACGCCACCGGGGACGGCGGTTTCGTCGCCCAGGCCCCGGACTGGTCGCGGTGGGCGCCGCGGCTGCTGGACGGCGAGCAGTGGGACCCGCGCCGCGACACCGACCACGCCGACCTGGCCGCCAGCGTGCAGGAGGTCCTGGAGCGCACCCTCGTGGACGTCGCCACCTGGCTGCACGGGACGACGGGCGACAAGGTGCTGGCGATGGCCGGCGGCACCGCCCTGAACTGCGTGGCGAACTCCCGCGTCTGGCGCGAGTCGCCGTTCGAGGAGGTGTTCGTGCAGCCCGCCGCGGGCGACTCGGGCACCGCGCTGGGCGCCGCGCTGCAGCTGGCCGCCGACGCGGGCGACACGATCGCCCCCATGCACGACGCCGCTCTGGGCCGCTCCTGGAGCGACGAGGAGCTGGCGCAGTGGCTGCGCACCGCGCGCCTGCCGTTCACCACCCCCGAGGACCTGGCCGGCGAGGTCGCCGACGTGCTGGCCGCCGACGGCGTCGTGGCGTGGTTCGACGGCCGGGCGGAGTTCGGCCCGCGCGCGCTGGGGCACCGCTCGCTGATGGCGCACCCGGGGAAGAAGGAGAACCTCGAGCGCCTCAACGACGTGAAGGGCCGCGAGCAGTTCCGCCCGGTGGCGCCGATGGTCCTCTCGGAGCGGGCGCGGGAGATCTTCTCGGACGGGCCGTTCCCCAGCCCGTACATGCTCTTCGTGCACGAGGTCGCCCCCGAGTGGCGCGAGCGCATCCCCGCCGTCACGCACGTCGACGGCACCGCGCGCATCCAGACGATCGACGACGAGCGCACCCCGAAGGTGGCGGCGCTGCTGCGCGCGTTCGAGGAGCGCACCGGCCTGCCCGTCGTGGTGAACACCAGCCTGAACACCGCCGGCCGCCCGATGGTCGACGACCCGCGCGACGCGCTGGAGCTGTTCGGTTCCGCACCGGTGGACGTGCTGGTGCTCGGGCCGCACCTGGTGCGACGCAGCACGTTCGCCACCGGCGCGGACGCCGGCGCGTGACGCCCGCCGAACCGGCGTTCTCCGTCGTCGTCCCCACGGTCGGCCGGCCGAGCCTGGACGTCCTGCTGGGCACGCTGGCCGCCCAGCGCGGGCCGCGGCCGGAGCTCGTCGTGGTCGTCGACGACCGCCGCGGCCGCGACCGCGCGGACGACCCGTGCGAGGCGGCCTGCGCGCGGGCCCGCGGGCGCGGTCTGCCGGTGCGGCTGGTGCGCTCGGGCGGGCGCGGGCCGGCCGCAGCCCGCAACGCCGGGTGGCGCCGCACGGCGACGGAGTGGGTCGCGTTCGTCGACGACGACGTGGAGCTGCCCGGCGACTGGTCGCAGCTGCTGGTGGCCGACCTCGCTGCGGCGCCGGAGCGGGTGGCCGGGGTGCAGGGGCGGATCACCGTGCCGCTGCCGGCGGACCGGCGCCCCACCGACTGGGAGCGCGGCACCGCCGGCCTGGCGGACGCAGCGTGGATCACCGCCGACATGGCCTACCGGCGCAGCGCCCTGGAGGAGGTCGCGGGTTTCGACGAGCGGTTCCCGCGCGCCTTCCGCGAGGACGCCGACCTGGCGCTGCGGGTGCTCGCCGCGGGGTGGGAGCTCGTGCGCGGCGCGCACGGCGCGGTCCACCCGGTGCGCCCGTCGGACGACCTGGCGAGCCTGCGCCAGCAGCGCGGCAACGCCGACGACGCGACGATGACGGCGCTGCACGGGCGCGACTGGCGCGAGCGCGCGCAGTCGGCGGTGGGCCGCCTGCCCGGGCACGTGGCCACGACCGCGGCCGCCGCCACCGCGCTGGGCGCGCTCCTGGGCCGGCGCCCCCGGCTGGCGGCCGGCGCCGCCCTGGCCTGGGCGGGCCTGACGGCGGAGTTCGCCTGGCGGCGGATCGCACCGGGCCCGCGCGACGCCGCCGAGGTGCGCCGGATGCTCGTCACCAGCGCGGCGATCCCGCCGGCGGCGGTGTGGCACCGGGTGCGCGGTGAGCTGCGCTGGCGGCGGAACCCTCCCGCGCCGTGGCCGCCGCCGGTGCGCGCGGTGCTCTTCGACCGCGACGGCACCCTCGTGCACGACGTGCCCTACAACGGCGATCCCGACCTCGTGGAGCCCGTCGACGGTGCCGCGGAGGCGCTGGCGCGGGTGCGCGCGGCGGGGTTGCGCACCGGGCTGGTCACCAACCAGTCCGGCGTGGCGCGCGGGCTGCTCACCCGCGAGCAGGTCGACGCCGTCAACGCCCGCGTCGCGCGGCTGCTCGGTCCCTTCGGCACGGTGCAGGTGTGCACCGACGGGCCGGACGAGCCGTCCTCGCACCGCAAGCCCGAACCGGGCATGGTCCTCGACGCCGCCCGGCGGCTGGGGGTGCTGCCGGCGGAGTGCCTGCTGATCGGGGACATCGGCGCCGACGTGGAGGCGGCCCTGTCCGCGGGGGCGCGCGCGGTGCTCGTGCCCACGCTCGTCACGCGGCCCGAGGAGGTCACCGCGGCTCCGCTGGTGGCCACCACGCTCACCGAGGCGGTGGAGGTGGCGCTGACCGCGGCGGGCGGCACCGGGAGCACCTCGTGAGGATCCTCGCCGCGCGCCTGGACAACGACGGCGACGTGCTGCTGACCGGCCCCGCGGTGCGGGCGCTGGCAGCGGCCGGGACGGTGGACGTGCTGGCCTCCCCCTCGGGTGCCGGTGCCGCGCGGCTGCTGCCGGGCGTGGCGGACGTGCTGGTGTTCGACCCGCCGTGGAGCGGGTTCTCCCCCGCCCCCGTGGACGCGGACGCCGTGCAGGACCTCGTGGCCCGGGTGCGCGGGGGCGGCTACGACGAGGCCGTGGTGTTCACCTCCTTCCACCAGAGCCCGCTGCCGCTGGCGCTGCTGCTGCGGCTGGCCGGGGTGCGCCGGATCAGCGCCACCAGCGAGGACTACCCCGGTTCCCTGCTGGACGTGCGGCACCGCCGCGAGGGCACGCAGCGCGCCGACGTCGGCGAGGCCGAGGCCGCGCTGGACCTGGCCGCCGCGGCGGGGTTCGGGCTGCCGGCCGGTGACGACGGCCGGCTGCGCGTGCTGACGACCGCCGCGCCGCCGGACGGGCTGCCGGACTCCTACGTGGTGGTGCACCCGGGCGCCTCGGTGCCGGCGCGCGCACCGCTGCCGGGGCAGGCCGCCGGGATCGTGGAGGCGCTCGTGCACGCCGGGCGCGACGTCGTCGTCACCGGCGGCCCCGGGGAGCGGGAGCTGACCGCCGCGGTCGCGGGCGGCCGCGCGGTGGACCTGGGCGGGCGCACCGACCTGCCGGGGCTGGCAGCGGTCCTGGCGGCGGCGGAGGCCGTGGTGGTGGGCAACACCGGCCCGGCGCACCTGGCGGCGGCCGTCGGCACACCCGTGGTCTCCCTGTTCGCGCCGGTGGTGCCGGCCGCGCGGTGGGCCCCGCACGGGGTGCCGCACGTGCTGCTGGGCGACCAGAGCGCGCCGTGCCGCGGCACGCGGGCGCGCGAGTGCCCCGTGCCGGGGCACCCCTGTCTGGCGGGCGTGAGCGCCCGCGAGGTCGTGGCGGCCGTGGACGCGCTGGCACCGCCGGTGCCCGGGGCGGTCGTGGAGGAAGCGGTGCGGGGGAACGCCCCCGCGGGAAGGACGTCGTGAGGGTCCTGGTCTGGCACGTGCACGGGTCGTGGATGACCGCGTTCGTCTCCGGTGCGCACGAGTACCTGCTGCCGCTGGTGGACGACCGCGGCCCGGACGGCCGCGGGCGCGCGCGCACCTGGGACTGGCCGGCGAGCGCCGTCGAGGTGCCGGTGGCGGACCTGCGCGAGGCGGAGTTCGACGTCGTGGTGCTGCAGCGCCCCGAGGAGCTGGAGCTGGTGGAGCGCTGGACGGGCCGCCGGCCCGGGCGGGACGTGCCGGCGGTGTACGTCGAGCACGACGCCCCTCGAGCGGGTGCCGCGGACAGCCGGCACCCGCTGGCCGACCAGCGCGCGGTGCCGATCGCGCACGTGACGGGCTTCAACCGCCTGTACTGGGACTGCGGCGACGCCCGCACCACCGTGGTCGACCACGGCGTGATCGACCCCGGCCACCGCTACACGGGCGCGGCCGCCTCGGTGGCCGCGAGCGTCAACGAGCCGGTGCGGCGCTGGCGCGTGGCGGGCACCGACGTGCTGCTGCGGGTGGCCGAGGAGGTGCCGGTGGCGCTGCACGGCATGGGGGTGCGCGCGCTGGCCGAGCGGGTGGCGGGCACCCCGGCCGGGGCGGGCCTGAGCGTGCACGAGGACCTGCCGCAGGCGCGGCTGCACGAGGCGCTGGGCGCGCACCGCGCCTACCTGCACCCGTACCGCTGGACGAGCCTGGGCCTGTCGATGATCGAGGCCATGATGATCGGGATGCCGGTGCTGGCGCTGCCCGCCACGGCGGCGCCGGAGGCGGTCCCGCCGTCCGCCGGGGTGCTCTCCAGCGACCCGGAGGTGCTGATCGCCACCGCCCGCCGCTGGCTGGCCGACCCCGCGGAGGCCCGCGAGCGCGGGGAGGCGGCGCGCCGCCACGCGCTGGCGGCGTTCGGGGTGGAACGCTTCCTGGCGGACTGGGACCGACTGCTCGAGGAGGTGGTGGCATGACGGCCCCTGCGGAGACCGGCGTCACGCGCGCGCCGCGGCGGATCGCGATGGTGTCCGAGCACGCGAGCCCCCTGGCGGTGCTCGGCGGCGTGGACGCCGGCGGGCAGAACGTGCACGTGGCGGCGCTGGCGTCGGCGCTGGCCGACCGCGGTCACGAGGTCGTGGTCTACACGCGCCGCGACGCGGTGGACCTGCCGGCGCGCACGCTGCTGCGGCCGGGCGTGGAGGTCGTGCACGTGGACGCCGGACCGGCCGGCCCGGTGCCCAAGGACGACCTGGTCCCCTTCATGCCCGCGTTCGCCGAGGCGCTGCGGGCGGAGTTCGCGCTGCGGCGGCCCGACGTGGTGCACGCCCACTTCTGGATGTCCGGCACGGCGGCGCTGCCCGCGGCGCGCGAGCACGGCGTGCCGGTGGTGCAGACCTTCCACGCCCTGGGCAGCGTCAAGCGCCGCTACCAGGGCAGCGCGGACACCAGCCCGCCGGAGCGGCTGGACGCCGAGCGGCGGCTGGCCCGCGACGTGGACCTGGTGATCGCCACCTGCCGGGACGAGGTCGCGGAGCTGCGCGCGGCGGGGGCGCCGCCGCGCCGGGTGCAGGTCGTGCCGTGCGGGGTGGACACCGCGCGCTTCGCGGCGCCGGGCGAGGTGCCGGCCGACGTGGTCGGCCCGCGCCGGTCCGGGTGCCGCACCCGGTTGCTGAGCGTGGGGCGGCTGGTGCCGCGCAAGGGCGTGGAGGCCGCGGTGCGGGCGCTGGAGCTGCTGCCCGACGCCGAGCTCGTCGTCGCCGGCGGTCCGGCGGCGCACGACCTGGACGGGGACCACGAGGCGGTGCGCCTGCAGAAGGTCGCCGTGGAGCTGGGCATCGCGGACCGGGTGCGGCTGGTGGGGCGGGTCTCCCCCGCCGAGCTTCCGGCGCTGCTGGCCTCGGCGGACGCGCTGCTGGCCACGCCCTGGTACGAGCCGTTCGGCATCGCGGTGCTGGAGGCGATGGCGGCGGGGGTGCCGGTGGTGGCCTCCGCGGTCGGCGGGATGCTCGACACCGTCCGCGACGGCGTCACCGGCCGGCTGGTGCCGGTGGACGACGGGGGGCGGGTGGACCCGGTGCAGCTGGCGTCGGCGGTCCGCGCGGTGGTGGAGGACCCGGCGGTGGCGGCGCGCCTGGGCGCGGCGGGCCGGGAGGTCGCGGTGGAGCGCTACGACTGGGCGCGGGTGGCGGCCGCCACGGAGTCGGCGTACGAGCTGCTCCTGGAGGAGGGCACCGGTGCCGTGGGCACCCGCGCGTACGTGCGCGAGCACGTCGCCGAGCTGCAGGGGGTGCTGAGCGCGCTGGAGCGGCAGGCGGACCGGCTGGACCGCTGGGGCCGGGAGCTGGTGCGGGTCGTCGACGGCGGTGGCCGGTTGCTGGTGGCGGGCAACGGCGGAAGCGCCGCGGAGGCGCAGCACCTGACGGCGGAGCTGGTGGGGCGGTTCATGGGTGAGCGGCGGCCGCTGTCGGCGATCGCGCTGCACGCGGAGACGTCGACGGTGACGGCCATCGCCAACGACTACGGCGTGGAGGAGGTCTTCGCCCGCCAGGTGGAGGGGCACGGGCGCCCGGGCGACGTGCTGCTGCTGATGTCGGCGAGCGGGCGCAGCCCGAACCTCCTGCGCGCTGCCGAGCGGGCCCGCGAGTGCGGGCTGCGGGTGTGGGCGATGACGACGTCGGCGCCGAACCCGCTGGTGGAGCTGTCCGACGACGCGGTGGTCGTGCCGGGACCGTCGACGTCGGCGGTGCAGGAGGGGCACCTGATGGCGGTGCACACGCTGTGCGTGGCGGTGGAGGCGCACCTGCCGGCGGCGCGCGGGACGCGTCCGCTGGACCTGACGGCCGTGGCGGCGCGGGAGGAGAGCGCGTGAGCGCGCACGGGGGCGCCCGGGTGGCGAGGCGGGTCGTGGTCGTCGGCGACGTGCTGCTGGACCGCGAGGTCCTCGGCGGGGTGCACCGGATCGCCCCGGACGCGCCTGCGCCCGTGGTGGACGTGACGGAGGTGCGCGAGTCGCCCGGCGGCGCCGGTCTGACGGCGCTGCTGGCCGCGCTGGACCCCTCGGTGGAGGTGGTGCTGGTGGCACCCCTCGCCGCGGACGAGGCCGGTGCGCGGCTGCGCGGGCTGCTGCGCGGGGTGGACGTGGTGGCGCTGCCGCACGCCGGCGGTACGCGGCGCAAGTCGCGGGTGCGCGCCGACGGGCAGGTGCTGGTGCGCCTGGACGACGGCGGCCCGGGCACCCCCGAGCTGGACGGCGACGCCGTGGAGGAGGCGCGTGCCGCGCTCGCGGCGGCGGACGTGGTGCTGGTGTCCGACTACGGCGCGGGCACCACCCGCGATCCGCGGCTGCGCGCCCTGCTCGGCGAGGCGGCGCAGCGGGTGCCGGTGGTGTGGGACCCGCACCCGCGCGGCGGGGCGCCGGTGCCGCGGTGCGCGGTGGTGACGCCGAACCTCGCCGAGGCGCGCGGGGCGCTGGCCGCGCACCACCTGGACAGCGCCTCCCTGGGGCCGGACGAGGTGGCCGCCGAGCTGCGCACCCTGTGGGACGCGGCGGCGGTGTGCGTGACGGCGGGTTCGAGCGGGGCGTACTGCGCGGTGGCGGGCAGCGAGGCGCTGCACCTGCCGGCGTCCCCCGCCACGGGAGACCCGTGCGGGGCGGGCGACCGGTTCGCCGCGAGCACGGCCGTGGAGGTCGCGCGCACGGGTGCGCTGTCCCCGGCGCTGGCGCGGGCGGTGCGCGACGCCTCGGCGTGGGTGGCCGCGGGCGGCACGAACGGGTTCTTCGCGCCGGCACCGGCGCCCGTGCACCGGCGCCCGGCGGGGTCGAGCCCGGCGGAGGTGGCGGCGCGGGTGCGTGCCGCCGGCGGCACGCTGGTGGCCACGGGCGGCTGCTTCGACGTCCTGCACGCCGGGCACGTGGGCTGCCTGGAGGCGGCGCGCGGCCTGGGCGACGCCCTGGTGGTGCTCATCAACTCCGACGACTCCGTGCGCCGGCTGAAGGGCCCGGGGCGTCCCGTGGTGGGTCAGGCGGACCGCGAGCGGGTCCTGCGGGCGCTGGCCAGCGTGGACGCGGTGGGCGTCTTCACCGAGGACGACCCGCGGGCGGCGCTGGCGGAGCTGCGGCCCGACGTGTGGGCCAAGGGCGGCGACTACGGCGGTGCGGAGCTGCCGGAGGCGGAGCTGGTGCGCAGCTGGGGCGGTCGGGTGGTGCTGCTGCCGTACCTGGACGGGCGCTCCACCACGTCGATCCTGGCGGCCGGCGCGGGACACCCGTGAGGGTCCCCGGCGAGGTGCGCGAGCTGACCGGTGCCGACCTGCTGGTGCTGCGGGCGCTGGGGCTGGGCGACCTGCTGGCGGGCGTGCCGGCGCTGCGCGGGCTGCGGCGGGTGTTCCCGGAGCGGCGGCTGCTGCTGGCGGCACCGGCCGGGATCGGCGGCTTCCTGCAGCGGCGCGGCGTGGTCGACGAGGTCCTCGTGACCGCGGGGCTGGAGCCGCTGGCCGCGAAGGGGTGCGGGCACCTGGCGGTGGACCTGCACGGCAACGGCCCGGCCAGCCGGGAACCGCTGGCGGCCACGAGCCCGGAGGCCCTGCTGGGTTTCCGCACCGACGGCCACCCCGACGGGCCGGAGTGGGTGCGTCACGAGCACGAGGTGGCGCGCTGGTGCCGCCTGGTGGCCGCCTGGGGGGCTGACTGCGGGCCGGAGGACCTGCGGCTGCGCCCGCTGCCGCCGGCGCCGGTGAGCGGGCCGGTCGTGGTGCACCCGGGTGCGGCGTTCGCGTCCCGCCGCTGGCCGGTGCAGCGGTGGGCCGCCGTGGTGGGTGAGCTGACCGCCGCCGGGCACGAGGTGCACGTGACGGGCACCGCGGACGAGGCGGGTCTGGGGGCGGCGCTGGCCGCCGCGGGTGCGGTGGACCGCTGCGGCGCCCTGGACCTGGACGGCCTGGCGGACCTCGTGGGCTCGGCGCGCCTGGTCCTGTCGGGCGACACCGGCACCGCGCACGTGGCCACCGCCCTGGGGGTGCCCTCGGTGCTGCTGTTCGGCCCGACCCCGCCGCACTGGTGGGGCCCGGCGATCGACGCCGACCGGCACGCGGTGCTGTGGCACGGCGACCCGGCGGCCACCGACTACGTCGGCGACCCGCACGGCGCGGACGTGGACCCGACCCTGGCGCGGATCACCGTCGCGGAGGTCCTGGACGCCGCCGCCGGGTTCCTCGCCGGCTGAACCCTTCGCCCGGGCTCCGGCACGGGGCGGGGTGGCTGGTCGGTGGCGGGTGCTGCGGCCGGCTCTCCGCCCGCTGCCGGGTGCACCGGCTCCCCCGGGTGCGTCGGGCGGGCTCCGGACGCCGGCCTCCGCACCCGCCACCTCCCTCACGACGTCACCTCGCAGCGCGCGCACTCGTGCCCCCTGCCCCGTCCCGCGGNAGGAAGTTGCAACTTCCTTGATCACCGCAGTCTTGTCGCTACGCGGGCACGGCTTTGCGGAAACCTGCTCGGCCCGCGGACGAGGTGGGGCTGGCGGGTGGAGGGGTGCCCCGGTCGGCGGGCGTCCGGAGCCCGCCGCCCGTGCCCGGGAGAGGCGGTGCACCCGGCAGCGGGCGGAGAGCCCGACGACCGGGGCACCCCGCCACCCGGGCGCGAACCCGGCCGAGGCGCGAGACGAAACCCTGAGCCGACCTCAGGTGCCGCAGAAGGTCCGGTAGGCGCCGAAGTCGGGCGGGGCGGGGGCGGCGTAGCGCTCCAGGCCGGGGCGCTCGACGAAGGGGGCCCGCACGACGTCCAGCAACTGCTCGAAGGGGGCGAGGTCACCGTCGGTGGCCGCGGCGAGGGCCTCCTCGACGAGGTGGTTGCGCGGGACGTAGACGGGGTTGACCCGGTCCATCGCGTCGGCGTCCGGGCCCAGCGCGCGCCAGCGGCCCAGCCAGTCGTCCAGTGCTGCGGCGTCGAGGAAGTGGCGGTGCAGGGGCCCCGCGTCGCCCCGGGCGGCGGCGGCGAGCGCGCGGAAGGACGAGGTGAGGTCGACGCGGTCCGCCTGCAGCAGGGTGAGCAGCTCCTCAGCCAGCGGCCGCACCACCTCGCCCGGGGTGCCGGGCAGGCCCAGCTTGGCCGCCGCCCCGGCCGTCCAGGCGGCCTGGTACTCGTGGCGGAAGTCGCCGAGGGCGTCCTGCGCGAGCGCGACCGCCTGCTCCTCGTCCTCGTGCAGCAGCGGCAGCAGGGCCTCGGCGAGGCGGGCGAGGTTCCACTGCGCCACGGCGGGCTGGTTGCCGTAGGCGTAGCGCCCGCCGTGGTCGATGGAGCTGTAGACGGTGGCCGGGTCGTAGGCGTCCAGGAAGGCGCAGGGCCCGTAGTCGATGGTCTCCCCGGAGATGGTGGTGTTGTCGGTGTTCATGACGCCGTGGACGAAACCGACGAGCATCCACCGGGCGACGAGGCGCGCCTGGGCGCGGGCCACCGCCTGCAACAGGGCCAGGTGCGGGTTCTCGGCCGAGGCGGCCTCGGGGTGGTGCCGGCTGGTGGCGTGCTCGGCCAGGCGCCGCAGCAGGTCGAGGTCGCCGGTGGCGCGGGCGTACTGGAAGCTGCCGACGCGCAGGTGGCTGCTCGCCACCCGGGCCAGGACGGCGCCGGGAAGCGGCTCCTCGCGCCGCACGGTGCGACCGGTGGCCACGACGGCCAGGGAGCGGGCGGTGGGGATGCCCAGGGCGTGCACGGCGCTGCTGACGAGGTGCTCGCGCAGCATCGGCCCGAGGGCGGCCAGGCCGTCGCCGCCGCGTGCGAACGGTGTGCGTCCGGAGCCCTTCAGGTGCAGGTCGCGCAGCCGGCCGCCACGGTCGGTGAGCTCGCCCAGCAGGAGCGCGCGCCCGTCGCCCAGCCGCGGCGAGAAGCCGCCGAACTGGTGCCCGGCGTACGCCTGCGCCACCGGGGTGGCACCGGCGGGCACGGCGGTGCCCGTGAGCAGCCGCACCCCGTCGGGGCTGCGCAGCCAGCCGGGGTCCAGGCCGAGGTCGGCGGCCAGGTCCTCGTCCAGGGCGACGAGCCGCGGGTCGGGGGCCTCCTCGGCCCGCCACGGGACCGCCATCTCCGGCAGTTCACGGGCGAAGCGGTCCCCGAGGACCACGGGGCTGGCGGGGGCGACGCTCACCCCGTCGACCCTACGCCCACCCCCCGTCAGGCGCCGGTGGCGCGGAACCACTCCACGGTGCGGCTCAGCCCCTCCGCCCAGTCGACCTGCGGCTTCCAGCCGAGCACGGTCTGCGCGAGGGTGGTGTCCGGCCGGCGCACCTGCGGGTCGTCCTGGGGGCGCGGCACGAACTCGATGCCGGAACGGGACCCGGCGGCGCGGATGACGTCCTCGGCGATCTCCTTGACGGTCAGCTCCTCGGGGTTGCCGATGTTGACGGGGCCGGGGTGGCCGCTGGCGGCCAGGGCGAGGATCCCGGCGACGAGGTCGTCGACGTAGCAGATGGAGCGGGTCTGCATGCCGTCGCCGGCGACGGTGACGGGTTCACCGGCGAGCGCCTGCCGGATGAAGGTGGGGATGGCCCGGCCGTCGGCGGCGCGCATCCGCGGCCCGTACGTGTTGAAGATCCGCACGATCGACGTGTCGACGCCGTGCGTGGTGCGGTAGGCGGTCGTCAGCGCCTCCGCGTACCGCTTGGACTCGTCGTACACGCCGCGCGGGCCGACGGGGTTCACGTGCCCCCAGTAGGTCTCCGGCTGCGGGTGCACCTGGGGGTCGCCGTACGTCTCGGAGGTGGAGGCCAGCAGGAACCGGGCGCCCTTGTCCTTCGCGAGGCCGAGGGCGTGCCAGGTGCCGGTGGCGCCGACCTTCAGCGTCTCAAGCGGCAGCTTGAGGTAGTCCACCGGTGAGGCGGGGGACGCGAAGTGCAGCACGAGGTCCACGTCGCCGGGCACGTGCACGTACTCGGTGATGTCGCAGCGGCGCAGGGTGAACCCGGGTCGTTCGGTGAGGTGCTCGACGTTCACCGGGCCGCCGGTGAGGAAGTTGTCCAGGCAGACGACCTCGACACCGGCGTCGAGCAGCGCCTCGCACAGGTGGCTGCCGAGGAAGCCGGCACCGCCGGTGACGACGGCGCGGGAGAACCGCCGCACGTCCAGGGTCCCGGAGGGGGCGGAGTGTGTGGGGGTCTCTCCCGCGGCTCGGGCGCGGTCCGGGGTCTGGGTCACGGGGTGATGCAACCACTGCAGGCTCCGACACGCCCGCCCACCCCGCCGCGCCGCCGCCGCGTGTCGCCACTACCGTCCGGCGGGTGAGTGCCGCCGCCCCGCCCGAGGACGTGACCGTCGTCGTCGCCACGCGCGACCGCGCCGGCGACCTGAGCCGCACCCTGCCGCGCCACGAGGGCCCGGTGGTCGTCGTGGACAACGGCTCCAGCGACGGCAGCGTGGACGTGGTGCGCGCGGAAGCGGCCCGGCGCGAGCAGCGGGGGCTGCCGCCGCTGCGGCTGCTGCAGCCGGGCCGGAACCTGGGGGCCACCGCGCGCAACCTGGGGGTGCGGGCGGCGCGCACGGAACTGGTGGCGTTCGCCGACGACGACTCCTGGTGGGAGCCGGGGGCGCTGGCGCGCGCGGTGGAGGTGTTCGCCGCGCACCCCAGGCTGGCGCTGCTGGCCGGGCGGACGCTGGTGGGCCCGGCCGAGGACCTGGACCCGATCTGCACGGACATGGCCTCCGCGCCGTGGGGGCGCAGCCCGGACCTGCCGGGCCCGGACGTCATGGGGTTCCTGGCGTGCACGGCGATCGTGCGCCGCGAGGCGTTCCTGGCGGCGGGAGGTTTCGACGACGTGGTGTTCTTCGCCGGGGAGGAGGAGCGGCTCACCTACGACCTGGTGGCCGCCGGGTGGGGGCTGGCGTACGTGGAGGACGTCGTGGCGCACCACCACCCGTCGGTGAGCCGTTCGCCCGCGCACGTGCGGCGGGAGCTGCTGGGGCGCAACGAGCTGCTGACGGCGTGGATGCGCCGGCCGCTGCCGGTGGCGGCCGCGACGACCGCGCGCTGGCTGGCCGAGGGGGGCGAGCACCGCCGCTCGGTGCTGGCGGCGGCGTCGCGGTTGCCGCGAGCTCTGCGGGCGCGGCGGCGCCCGGCGCCGGAGGTCGAGCGGCGGTTGCGGGTCCTGGCGGAGCGCGGGGCGTGAGCGCGGTGGAGGAGGCCGCCTCGGGCCCGGTGCCGCAGGGTCCGCCGGACGAGCGGGTCACGGTGGTCCTCATCACGTGGCAGCGCCGCGACGAGGCCGTGCTGGCGGTGGACCGGCTGCTGCGGTTGCCGGAGCGGCCGCGGGTGATCGTGCTGGACAACGGTTCCACGGACGGCACGGCGGAGGCGCTGCGCCGGCGCAACCCGCGCGGCACGGCCGGTGGGGACCGCCTGGACGTGGTGGTGCTGCCGGAGAACCAGGGTGCGGTGGCGCGCAACACCGGCGTGGCGAGCGCGAGCACCCCGTACGTGGCGTTCTGCGACGACGACACCTGGTGGGACCCGGGCTCGCTGGCGCGCGCGGCCGACGTCCTGGACGCCGATGACCGCGTGGCGGTGCTGACGGCGCGGATCGTGGTGGAGCCGGGGTCGGTGGAGGACGGGATCGTCGCCGAGCTGCGCGACTCCCCCGTGCGCGGCGCGCCGGGTCTGCCGGGCCCGGCGCTGGGCAGCTTCCTGGCGGGCGCGTCGGTGGTGCGCCGCGACGCGTTCCTGCAGGTGGGGGGTTTCTCGAAGCGGCTGTGGCTGGGCGGTGAGGAGGAGCTGCTGGCCGCCGACCTGGCGGCGGCGGGCTGGGAGCTGTGCTACCTGGAGGAGCTGACGGTGCACCACCAGGCCTCGGTGGTGCGCGAGTCGCTGCTGCGCCGCCGGCACGGGGTGCGCAACACCCTGTGGTTCACGTGGCTGCGCCGGCCGGTCCCGGCGGCGTTGCGGCGCACCGGGTTCCTGCTGCGCACGGTGCCGCGCGACCGCACGAGCGCCCTGGGGGTCCTGGACGCGGTGCGCGGGGTGCCGTGGCTGGTGCGCGAGCGCCGGGTGCTGCCGCCGCACGCCGAGGCGCGCTTCGCGTCGCTGGAGGAGGCGCAACGCACCTCCACCTCGCGGCACTACGGCTGAGGAGGGCGCGCCGGCCCGGGCACCCCGGCCGGAGCGGCCTACCGCTGCAGCGCCGACTCCGCCTCGGTGAACCACTGCTCGACGGCCTGGTCCACGGTGATCGAGCCGTGGGACAGGTCCTGGCCGATCCTGGTGAACGCGGTCTCCAGGGAACCGAAACCCGCCACGGGCGGGGGTGGCGAACTGGTCAGGTAGGGCTCCAGCGACTCCTCGTAGGCGAGGATCTGCTGGTCCAGCCCGGTCGGCTCGAACCCCTCGAGCGCCGTGGCGGAGGCGGGCACGCCGCGGGACATGCCGAACACGGCGCCGACCTGGGGGTCGTTGGTGATGAAGTCGATGAGGGCGGCGGCCTCGTCCGGGTGGTTCGTGTTCGAACCCATCGCGAGCATCAGCGAGGGCTTGAGGAACATGCCCCGTTCCTCCGGGTCGTCGGCCGGCGGCGGCAGCAGCGTCATGGCCGCTCCCCCGCTGCCTTCGCTGAAGCGCACGAGGAAGTTGTCCCAGCTGATCTCGGCGGCCGTCTCCCCCAGCCCGATGGCGTCGGCGCCCTCGATCTGCTGCACCCGCTGGGGCGGCAGGAAGGCGCCGTTCTCGTACAGGGCCGGTGCCCGCCCCCACCACTCGGTGAGGTCGGCCTCGGTGAACCCCAGCCCACCGTCCTCGAACATCGTCTTGCCCTGCTGGCCGAGCCAGATCTGGAACAGCCACATGACGTGCGTGTAGTCGTTGGACCCGTGCACCTGGGGCGTCCTCGAGGCCCCTGCGGCGGCCACGTCCGCCAGGAACCGGTCGTACTCGTCCCAGGTGGTGTCCGCGTCGGGGACCGGGACGCCGAGCTCACCCAGCAGGTCGGTGTTGACGACGGTGGTGAGGGTCGGCAGCAGCTCGACGTGCCGGGCCGGACCTCGGGGCCCCGTCTCGCCCACCCGCTCCACGAGCGTGCGCAGCGCCTCGCGGCCGGCTTCCCGGTGGCCGTCGCGCACCGACGGCGCGGTGGGCGTCTTGTCGTACACCGCGATCGCGACGCGGCGGTGCCCGAGCGCGACCAGGTGGTCGACGGCGAGGGCGGCGCCGTGGGCGTGGTCGGTGCGCACCGAGTCGAAGCCGCGCAGCGCCATCGAGCCGAAGCGGCGCTCCAGGAGCACCGTCGGCACCGGGATGGAGGTGATCCAGGAGGCGATCTCCTCCTCCCCGCGACCGCGGGGGGTGGGCGCCAGGAGCAGGCCGTCCACGCCCAGGGCCAGGAGCCGGGCGACCTGCTTCTCCTCGACCTCCGGCCGGTAGTGGGAGACCCCCAGCACGAGGCGGGCGTGCTGGGCGTGCGAGATCGACTCCATGCCGCGGACCACGTCCGGGAAGTGCACGGCGGTGCCCGGCACGACCACGCCCACCAGCAGGCGCGCCGCCTGCGGGGCGCCCGCCGAGGCGAGGGCGATCGCCCCGCCGTGCACGCGCGCCAGCAGCCCGGCCCGCTCCAGCTCGACGATGTCGCGGCGGATCGTCACCTCCGAGACGCCCAGCTCGGCGGCCGCACGGGCGGAGCGGACGCTGCCGTGCAGCCCGACCTGCCGCAGCAGGTGCTCGTGGCGCGCCCGCGGCAGGCGCGCCGGGGCGGTGCGGGGGGCGCCGCCCCCGGACGCACCGGCCCCCGTGGTCCCTGTGGCCCCGTCCTGGTCGTCCATGTCGGAAAGTGTCCGTTCCCCCGGCGTCGCCGCCACGCTAGCCGAGGATGCGGCGGTGACCTCCCTCAGCGCACCGGTGCGCGGTCGCGAGCACCCGGCCCCGGCGGCGGACCGCCGGCACTGGCTCGCGACGGCCGACGACCTGCTCCTGGCGACCCGACCCCACGCCTCCCCCGGCGGCGCCCTGCTGCGGCTGCCGGGACCGGTGAGCGCCTCGGGGGCCTGGAGCGACGGGCTGGAGGGATACGCGCGGACGTTCCTGCTGGCCGCCTTCCGCGTGCGCGGCGAGGACGGCGACGACCCGCACGGCCACCTCGAGCGGTACGCCGCCGGGCTGCGCAGCGGCACGGACCCCGCCGGCCCGGAGCGCTGGCCCCGGATCGGCGAGCGCCGCCAGGCCGTCGTCGAGGCCGCCTCGGTGGCCGTCGCCCTGTCCGAGACCCGCCCGTGGCTGTGGGACCGGCTCGACGACGGCACGCGGGAGCGGACGGTCGAGTGGCTCGCCGGCATCGTCGGCACGTCGGGGTACCGCAACAACTGGCTGTGGTTCCAGAACGTCGTGGAGGCGTTCCTCGCCGAGGTCGGCGGGCCCTGGCGGCAGGAGGACCTGGACCGCAACGATGAGCTGCGGGAGGCGCTGTACGTCGGCGACGGCTGGTACTCCGACGGCCGCGACCACCGGGGGCGGCTGCGGACGTTCGACAACTACACGGGCTGGGCGTGGCACCTGTACCCGCTGCTGCGCGCGCGGATCCGGGGGCGCGCGCTGGAACCGCTGCACGCCGGGCGGTTGCGCGAGTACCTCGACCAGGCCCAGCACCTGGTCGGCGCCACCGGCGCCCCGGTGCTGCACGGCCGCTCGGCGACGTACCGGTTCGCGGTGCTGGCCCCGTTCTGGGCCGGTGCGATCGCCGGGGCCACCCCGCTGGAGGCGGGGCAGACCCGGGCGCTGGCCTCCGCCGTGCTGGAGCACTTCACCTCCTGCGGTGCGCTCGACGAGCGCGGCCTGCTCAGCGTGGGGTGGCACCGCCCGTTCCCGCGCCTGCGGCAGCTGTACACGGGCGCCGGTTCGCCGTACTGGGCCAGCAAGGGTTTCCTGGGGCTGCTGCTGGGCGCGCAGCACCCCGTCTGGTGCGCCGAGCCGGCCACCCCGCCGGCGTGGCGGCGCGAGCGCGTGACGCTCCTGCCGGTGCCCGGCTGGCTCGTGCTGTCCACCCCGGGCGACGGCACGGTCCGCGTGCTCAACCACGGGTCCCAGCGGTCCCTGGAACCGGTGCTCGCGGCACGGGCGGACGACCCGTTCTACGACCGGCAGGGCTACTCGAACAGGACCTCCCCGCAACTGTCCCCCGGTGCGATCGCCGCTCCCACCGACTCCCACGTCGCCCTGCTGGACGAGCGCGGCGCCCCCTCCCACCGGGGCGACACCGAGCCGCTGCACCTGGCCGGCGGCGTGGCGGTCTCGCGCTCGCACGTGCACTGGCTGGACCTGCCCGCAGCGGGTGGGGACGGCGGTGAGGGTGACGGCGGGGGCGCCGCGGTGTGGGCGGGGCTGCGCCGCGGTCCCCGCCTGACGACCGCCTCGGTGGCCCGCGGCCGCTCCGAGGTGCGCCTGGCGTGGTGGGACGAGCCCCCCGGTGCACCGGGTGCGTCCCCGGACGTACCGCCGGAGCTCGCCGGGGTCGACGAGGAGGCCCTGTGGCCGCGCTGCACCGGGCCGTTCGCCGTCCACGTCGGCGGGTGGCCCCTGGCCGCGGGCTCGGCGGCCGACCTCGTCGTGGAGGAGGGCGAGGACTGGGTGCGCGTGCGGCGCGGTGACGGGACCACGTCGCTGGTGCGGGCCGTGACCGGGCCGGTGCTGACCGGTGCCGGTCGGCGCACGGGGGCGGACCCCTTCGGGGTCGTCTCCGCGACCCCGTGGCTGCGCAGCGGCGGCCACGTCGCCCAGCACCGCGTGGTGGCGGCCCTGGTGGTGCTCTCGGCGGCCGGCGAGGACGGTGACCTGGACGCCGTGGCGGCGGTGGAGGCCGAGGGCTCCGGGCCCGTGCGGGTGCGCTGGCGCGACGGTCACGTCGACGTCGTCCCGCGCGGTCGCGAGGCGGCCCGGTGAACCGGCTGTGCGGCGCCATCGCGCTGGGGGACCCCGGTCTGGTGGGCGACCTCTTCGACGCGGCGGCCCTGCGGCGCCTGCACGCCTGCGTCGACCTGGCACCGGGGGTGGTGACCGCCGTGGACGACCCCCGATCGCGCCGGGCCCTGGGGGCCGCCGAGGTCCTCCTGACCGGCTGGGGCGCACCCGTCCTGGACGCCGGGGTGCTGGCGTGCGCGCCCCGGCTGCGCGTGGTCGTCCACACCGGGGGCAGCGTGAAGCGGCTCGCGCCGGCCGCGGTGTGGGACCGCGGCGTCCGGGTCTCCAGCAGCGCCTCGGTGAACGCCCGCCCGGTCGCCGAGTACGCGCTGGCCGTGGTGCTGCTGGCCGGCAAGCGGGTCCTGGAGTCCTCGCGCGCCTACGCGCAGCACCGGTCCCTGACGGCGTGGTCGGCGCGGGCCCCGTTCGGCAACAACGGCCTCGTCGTCGGGATCGTCGGCGCCTCGCGCACCGGGCGGCGGCTGCTGGAGCTGCTGCGCCCCTTCGACGTCGAGCCGCTCCTGCACGACCCCTGGGTGACGCCGCAGGAGGCCCGCGGCCTGGGGGCCGAGGCGACCGGGCTGCACGACCTGCTCGGGCGCGCGGACGTGGTCAGCCTCCACGCCCCGGCGCTGCCGGAGACGCACCACCTGATCGGCTCGCCGGAACTCGCCCTGATGCGGGACGGCACGACGATCGTCAACACGGCGCGGGGTTCGCTGATCGACACCCGGGCCCTGGTGCCTGAGGTCCTCAGCGGCCGCCTGGACGCGGTGCTGGACGTCACCGACCCCGAGCCGCTGCCGCCGGACCACCCGCTGTTCGACGCTCCCGGGGTGCTCCTGACACCGCACGTGGCCGGATCGCTCGGCAACGAGCTGCGGCGCCTGGGGGCCTGCGCGGTCGAGGAGGTCGAGCGGTTCGTGCGCACGGGCGGGCTGGCCCACGAGGTCCACGCGTCCGACCTGCACCGCACCGCGTGAGCCGCTGACCCGCAGCGGGCCCGGCGCGCCTCGTCGCCCCTTGACACCCCGTGCCGCCGGGCCCGAGGGTCGTCGGCGCTGGAGCGGTCCAGCAGCGCTGCCGTCCCCGGAGGAGCCCCGTGCCCGACCTGCACCTCGGCCTGGCCGGTGTCGGCCGCATCGGCGCGATGCACGCCGCCAACATCGCCACCACCGCCGGGGTCGCGCGGCTGACGCTCGCCGACGTCGACGCCGGCCGCGCCGGCGCGCTCGCCGGAACCCTCGACGGCGGCGCCGTCGAGGTCCGCGCCGCCGGCAGCGTGGAGGCGCTGCTGCGCAGCGGGATCGACGGGCTGGTCGTCGCCTCCGGCACCGCCGCGCACCCCGAGCTCATCCGCGCCGGCGTCGACGCGGGGGTCCCGGTGCTGTGCGAGAAGCCCGTCGCACCCGACGTGGCGAGCTCGCTGCCGGTGCTCGAGCACGTCGCGGCCCGCGGCGGGGTCGTCCGCATCGGCCACCAGCGCCGCCACGACGCCGGCTACCGGGAGGCCAAGCGCGCCTTCGACGCCGGGGAACTGGGCTGGCTGCACGCCGTCCGGGCGGTCACGTGCGACGCGGCCCCGCCGCCGGTGGCGTTCCTGGCCACCTCCGGCGGGTTGTTCCGCGACTGCAGCGTCCACGACTTCGACGTGCTGCGCTGGATCACCGGCAGGGAGGTCGTGGAGGTCTGGGCGCGCGGGTCCAACAACGGCGACCCGGAGATCGGCCGGGTCGGCGACGTGGACTCCGCGCTGGCGGTGTGCACGCTCGACGACGGCACCCTCGCGGTCGTGACGGCCTCCCGGTACAACGGCGCCGGGCACGACGTGCGACTGGAGCTGCAGGGCTCGCGCGGCACGCTGCTGGTCGGCATGGACGACGCGATGGCGGTGCGCTCGGCCGAGCCGGGGGTGGGCTTCCCCGCCGGCCCCGCGCACGCGACGTTCGCCGAGCGCTTCGCCGCCGCCTACCGCGCCGAGGTGGCTGCGTTCGTCGCCCTGGTGGGTGGCGCCGGGGAGGGCGACCTGTGCCGGCCGGAGGACGCGGTGGCGGCCTCCCGGGTGGCCGACGCCGCGCAGGAGTCGCTGCTGAGGGGCGTGCCGGTGGCGGTGGAACCGCTCCCCTGAGCGCGGGCGCGCGGACGGGCCCGCGGCACACTCACCCGTGCCGCGGGCCCGCCGGCGCAGCGCTCAGGAGGACGGGGGTGAGCGCTCCCGCTCCGGCGCCCGGGCCGGAGGCACCCGGCCCCGGCGCGGCGGTGCGGGCCGCCGCGTGCGCGGCACCGGGCGCCCGGCTCCGGGCCGGGGAGCGTCGACGCCGCTGTCCGCCTCCTGCGCACCTCCTCCCCGCCAGACCGCCGCGACGAGGGCGTCGAACTCGGCGCGGACCCACTCGGGGTCCGCCCCGAGCAGTTCGCAGAACGCCTCGTGCACGCGCGGCGGACCGGCTCCCGCTCGTCCGGTCACGACGACCTCCGGTACCTCTCGGCGCCCGTCAGGCGCCGATGGCCTGCTGCTCCTCCACGGTCTCCACGGCGATGCGGCGCGGCTTGGCACGCTCGGCCACCGGCACGCGCAGCGTCAGCACACCGCTGCGGTAGGACGCGCGGATCTTCTCGGTGTCGAGGTTGTCGCCGAGGATGAGCTGCCGGCTGAACACGCCGCGGGGGCGTTCGGCCGCGATCATCTCCGCGGTGCCCTCGTTGACCGGGCGCTGCGCCTTGACGGTCAGGACGTTGCGCTCCACGTCCAGCTCGACGCTGGCCGGGTCCACGCCCGGCAGGTCGAACTCCACCACGAACTCGTCACCGCTGCGCCAGGCGTCCATCGGCATCGCCGCCGGCCTCGCCGACGTGCCCAGCACCTGCTGGGCGAAGCGGTCGAGCTCGCGGAACGGGTCGGTGCGCATCAACACAACCACCACCTCCAGTGCGTACACCAGATGCGACTGCGTTTCACGCGGTCCGGGTCTCGCCCGGTTCCCGCACCACCAGTGGTAGCACTCCCCGGACCCGAGTGCAAGAGGACATCCCGTGCGGTGCAGCGGATCTCCCCGACCGGGCGGAGCGGCTGGGCGCCTCAGCCGAGCTCGGCGAGGGCCTTGAGGATCCGCTCGTCGCTGACGGGGCCGGAGGTCGGCACCGGCTGGGAGAACTTCTGCAGCCGCAGCTCCTCCAGCGCCCAGCGGATCCGCACCAGCTCCGGCGGCACCGCCGCACCGGCCCGGCGCAGGTGCGCGGCGTACTCGTCGCGCACCCGGGCGAACTCGGCCATCCGCACCCGGTCGCGCTGCGGGTTCTCCTGCACCGTCTGCAGCCGCCGCACGATCCCCTGCAGGTAGCGCAGCAGGTCCGGCAGCCGCCCGGCACCGGCCCCCGTGACGAACCCGGCGTGCACCAGTCCGGTGAACTGCTCGCGCACGTCGGCCAGCGTGGGCACCAGCGCCAGGCTGGAGGTGCGGGAGACCTCCCGCTCGACCTGCGCGGCCGAGCGCAGCACCCGCAGGGCCCGGTCGACGACCTCGGTGGTCGTCGAGAGCAGCCCGCGGCCGACCTGCTCGGCCAGGCGGGCGAACTCCTCGGCGCTGCGCACCGGGCCGCCGGCGGCGTCCAGCCGCTCCTCCACGGCCGCGCGCAGGCAGTCCTCCAGCACGGCGGCGGCGCTGCCGTGCGGGGCGCGGGCCAGCAGCAGCTTCGCGTCGTTGGGCAGGCCGGACTGCACGGTCCGCAGCGGCGACGGCAGCACGAGCAGCAGCAGCCGCACCGTGCCCTCCCGGTGCGCCCGGGCGGCCTCCAGCTCGGTGGCGAAGGTGCGCAGCCCCACCGCGGCGCCCTCGTCCACGAGCGCCGGGAAGGAGACGACGTCGCTGCCGCGGCGCACGGTGGTGTGCGTGGCCGGGATCCGCGCCGGGAGGTCGTCCGGGCCGGGGTCGGCCGGCCAGGAGGTCGCCCCGGTGCGGCGCAGCTCGTCGGAGGCCTCGTCGATCGTGGCCCGCACCTGCGTGGAGACCGCCTGCCGCAGCCGGGCGAAGTCCTTGCCCTCGGCGAGCACCGAGCCGTCGGCGGCGGTGATCCGGAACGTCGGCAGCAGGTGCGCAGGCACCCGGGTGAGGTCGACGTCCTCGTAGTAGACCTCCGTGCCGTCGCCCAGGCGCGGCACCTCGTCCTCGAACGCCTCCCAGAAGGGCCGCTGCTGCGGCACCACCCGTTCCAGGAACCGCGCGGCCTTGTCCGGGGCCGGGGCGAGGTTCCGGCGCAGCTGCTTGGGCAGCGCCCGCAGCAGCGCGGTGACCATCTCGTGCCGGAAGCCGGGGACCTGCCAGGCCAGGTCGCGCTCGTCGAAGCGGTTGACGACCTCCAGAGGCACGTCCACCGTCAGCCCGTCGCGCGGCGAGCCCGGCTCGAACACGTACGTCAGGGGCAGCTCCAGGTCGCCCTGGCGCCACACCGCGGGGAACTCCTCCTCGCTGACGCCGGCGTCGCCGGCCACGAGCATCTCCGGGTCGAAGGTCAGCAGGTCCGGGTCGGTGCGCCGGGCCTGCTTCCACCAGGCGTCGAAGTGCCGGCCGGAGACGACGTCTGCGGGCACGCGCGCGTCGTAGAAGGCGAACAGGACCTCGTCGTCGACGACGATGTCGCGCCGGCGCGCGCGGTGTTCCAGCTCCTCGGCCTCCTGGAGCAGCTCGCGGTTGCGGGCGAAGAACTCGTGGCGGGTCTCGAAGTCCCCCTCCACCAGGGCGTGCCGCAGGAACAACTCGCGCGAGAGCTCCGGGTCGACGCCCCCGTAGGCGACGGTGCGCCCGGCGACGATCGGCACCCCGTACAGGGTGACGCGCTCGGTGGCGACGACGGCGGCGCGCTTGCGCGACCATCGCGGCTCGGAGTAGTTGCGCTTGACGACGTGCTCGGCGAGCGGCTCGATCCAGCGCGGGTCGATGGCCCCGACCACGCGCGCCCACAGGCGGGAGGTCTCCACCAGTTCCCCGGCGACCACCCAGTCGGGGGAGCGGCGACCGAGGGAGGAGCCGGGCGAGAGCGCGAACCGCGCGCCGCGCGCGCCGAGGTACTCCTGCTGGCGGGGCCCGTCGCCGCGGCCGCGGCGCGCGTCGTCCCCGCGGCCGCGTCGGGCGTCGCGCTTGTCCTCCTGCTCGACCTTCAGGCCGATGTTGCCGAGCAGCCCCGCCAGCAGCGAGCGGTGCACCGCGTCCGCGTCGTACGCGGGCGGCGGCACGTCCTCCCCCTCGGCGGGCGCCTCGAGGGCCGGCACCCGCACCTCCAGCCCGAGGTCGCGCGTGACGCGCCGCAGCTGGTGGTAGGTGTCCTGCCACTCGCGGATGCGCAGGAAGTGCAGCATCTCGGCCTTCACCCGCCGGCGGAACGCCGAGGAGGACAGCTCCCGCTGCAGGTGCTGCAGGTAGTTCCACAGGTTCAGGTAGGTGAGGAAGTCCGAGCGCTCGTGGCGGAAGCGCGCGTGCAGCTGGGCGGCGCGCTCGCGCTGCTCCAGCGGCCGCTCGCGCGGGTCCTGCACGGACAGCGCCGCCACGACGACGAGGACGTCGTGCAGGCAGGAGTTCCCGCGCGCCTCCAGCACCATGCGCCCCAGCCGCGGGTCGATGGGCAGGCGGGCCAGGTCGCGGCCGGTGCGCGTCAGGCGGGGAACCCCGCGCTCGCCCTCACGGGCGGGTTCCAGCGCGCCCAGCTCGGTCAGCAGCGCCAGGCCGTCGGCGACGGCGCGCCCCTCCGGCGGCTCGATGAACGGGAAGGCGGCGATGTCACCCAGCCCCAGGGAGGTCATCTGCAGGATGACCGCGGCGAGGTTGGTGCGCAGGATCTCCGGGTCGGTGTACTGCGGGCGCGACTCGAAGTCGGCCTGCGAGTACAGCCGGATGCAGATGCCGTCGGCGACGCGCCCGCACCGGCCGGCGCGCTGGTTCGCGGAGGCCTGCGAGACCTTCTCCACCGGCAGGCGCTGCACCTTCGTGCGGTGGCTGTACCGGGAGACGCGGGCGGTGCCGGCGTCGACGACGTAGCGGATGCCCGGCACGGTCAGGGACGTCTCGGCGACGTTGGTGGACAGCACGATCCGCCGGCCGCGGTGCGGCCGGAACACCCGGTGCTGCTCCTCGGCGCTCAGCCGCGCGAACAGCGGCAGCACCTCGGTGCCGCGGAACTCCCGCTCGCGCAGCAGATCGCCCAGCGCGTCGGCGGTGTCGCGGATCTCCCGCTCACCGGGCAGGAACACCAGCACGTCCCCGGGGCCCTCGGCGGCCAGCTCGCGCACCGCGTCGACGATGCCCTCGGTCTGGTCGCGGTCGTCGCCGGGCGCGGGCGGTTCGTCGACGTCGAGGGCCTCGCCGGCGTCGTCGTCCAGCTCCCCCGCCAGTTCCTGCGCGAGCTCGTCGGCGGCCAGCGGCCGGTAGCGCACCTCCACCGGGTAGGTGCGCCCGGACACCTCCAGCACCGGCGCGCCGCCGAAGTGCTGCGAGAACCGCCCGGTCTCGATGGTGGCGGAGGTGATGACGAGCTTCAGCTCCGGCCGGCGCGGCAGCAGCTGCGCCAGGTAGCCGAGGAGGAAGTCGATCGTCAGGCTGCGCTCGTGCGCCTCGTCGACGATGAGGGTGTCGTACTGCAGCAGGTCCGGGTCGCGCTGGATCTCCGCCAGCAGGATGCCGTCGGTCATGACCTTCACGACGCTGTCCTCGCCGACGCTGTCGGTGAAGCGCACCGCGTAGCCGACCAGGCCGCCGACCTCGCCGCCGAGCTCCTCGGCGACGCGCTCGGCCACGGCGCGCGCGGCGATGCGCCGCGGCTGGGTGTGCCCGATGCGCCCGCGCCTGCCGCGCCCGATCTCCAGGCAGATCTTCGGCAGCTGGGTGGTCTTGCCCGAGCCGGTCTCGCCCGCCACCACGACGACCTGGTGCTCGCGCAGCGCGTCGGCGATGCGGTCCTTGTCCTGGCTGACGGGCAGCTCGGGCGGGTACCGCACCTCGGGCACGGCGGCGTCGCGCCGGCGGGCGCGCTCCTCGGCCGCCGTGGTCTGCGCCTCGACGTCGTCCAGCCCGCGGCTGAGCGCCTGCGGGTCGCCGGTGCGGGCCAGCACGGCCAGGCGGCGGCGCAGCCGGTCCTCGTCGCGCAGCGACACCCGCTCCAGGCGGCCGGCGAGCTGCGCGGCGCGCGGGTCGTCGGGCAGGTCCTGCGGCGAGAGGGCGCGGGAGGACGGGCGCGGGGAGCGGGAGGGACGGCGGCGCCCGCGCTGCGGGCGCCCGGGCCGGCTGGAGGGGCTCGACATGGCCCGGCCATGCTACGGCGTCGGGCGCCGCCCGCCCCCGGTCAGGGAGCGGGCCAGACGAGCTGCCCGTCCTCGTACAGGGAGGCCACGACGTCCTCGTCGACGAGGGCGTCGACGTCCGGCACGGCGTCGACCTGCCCCATCTCCAGGAGGAAGTCCGCCTCGGCGCGCACGGTGGCCGGGTCGATCGTGCCCAGCGGCTGCCCGGCGGGCCGGGAGTCGGCCACCAGACGGGTCTCCGTCTCCCACACCCGCTGGTTGTGCTCGGTGTCGTAGCCGACCTGCGAGCGCTCGGCGGCCAGGGCGACGCACTCCGCGGCGTCCTCCTCGCAGTGCGCGTAGGCGCGCAGCTGTGCGCGCAGGAAGTCCTGCACGGCCGTGGGGTGCTCGTCGAGGAAACCGGGGTTCACGATCGTGGCGGCGATGGAGCCGGGGACGCCGTGGTCCTCGGGGTTCCACTCGGTGACGTCCTCGCCCATCTCCCGCAGCGTCAGCGGCTCGTTGGACTTGTACCCGGTCAGCGCCTGGACCTGCCCGCGCGCCAGGACGGTGGGGTCGTAGCCGACCTGCACCTGCTCCACGGCCGCGACGTCCACGCCGGCGCTGCGCAGCATCGCCTCGATCGTGACGGGCAGGGCCCCCTTGTGCCCGAGGGTGGCGCCCTCGAGCTGCGTCAGGTCGCTCACCTCCGGCCCGGTCATCAGGGTCGCCACCGGCACGTGCCCGAAGAGCGCCACGGCGGTGACGTCCACGCCGTTGGCGACGTTGACGAGCACGTCGGAGGCACCGGCGATCGAGGAGACCTGGGCGGTCCCGGCGGCGACGAGCTGCGCGTTCTGCGCGGTCTCGCCGGTGCCCGGCTGGATCTCCACGTCCAGGCACAGCGCGTCGAAGTACCCCAGGTCCTCGGCGGCGACGGGGTCCAGGATGCTCACCGACGACTGGAACTGGTACCCGGTGACGTAGGTGATCGTGCCGGCCGCCTCGTTGAGCGCGCACCGCTCGGCCGAGACGGCCGAGCCGCGGTCGGCGGAGGGGGCGGGGTCACCGGCGCCGCCCGCACCACCGTCCCCGCCGGAGCAGCCGGCGAGCAGCGCGGCGGCCGCCAGGGCGGCCAGGGCGGGCCGGTGCGGCCGGGGGGTCCTGCGGGTGCTCACGTGCGCCTCCTGCTCGTCGTCCGGGGCGTCGGGGCCCCGGGTCGTCCAAGGCCGCCAGCGGCCCGTGGATTCCTCACCGCGCCTGCGAGGAGTGCCAGGACAGCACCCGCCGCTCCACCGTGGTGACGACCAGCAGCAGCAGCGCCCCCATGAGCGCCAGGCAGCCGATGGAGGCGAACACCCGGTCCAGTTGGGAGTTGGCCGCGGCCACCTTGATGATCGTGCCCAGGCCCGCGGTGGCGCCGGCCGCGCTGAACTCCGCGACGATCGCGCCGACGAGCGAGAGCGGGAAGACCACCCGCAGCGCGGCGAAGACGAACGGCAGGGCGCTGGGGAACCGCAGCCGCACCAGGACGTCCCAGCGCGAGGCGTGCACGGTGCGGAACACCTGCAGCACCTCCCGGGGAACCGACCGCAGGCCGGTGGCCGTGTTCATCAGCACCGGGAAGAAGGTCGTCAGCGCTGCCACGACCACCTTGGGGAGGATGCCGAACCCGAAGGCCACGACGAGCGCGGGCGCGATCGCGACGACGGGGGTGACGTTGAGCACCACCGCCAGCGGCATCACGGCGCGGCGCAGCAGCACCGACTCCGAGACGGCCACGGCCACGGCGAACGCGGCCGCCGCCCCGGCGGCCAGGCCCAGCAGCGCCTCGGACAGGGTCGCCCAGGCGTTGACGAGGTAGAGGCCCGGGTCACCGGCCAACTGCTCGACGACCGAGCCCGGCGCCGGCAGCACGTAGGGGCTGCGCCGCGCGACCCACGACCACACCGCGGCGGCGACGGCGAGCGCGACCAGGGTGGGTGACCACACCCGCGGGTGCAGCGCGGCCGCCCACGTCCTCGCGCGCGCAGCGGCGGGCCGCGGGCGCGGCGCACGCGGCTGCAGGCTCACCGGCCGGCCCCCGCGCCGGCGTGCCACGCGCTCGAGAGCAGCTCTCGCACCCGGTGCTCGTGCTCGTGCAACGCAGCGGAGTCCAGCAGCCCGGAGCGCCGCGGCCGGTCCAGCAGGACGTCGACCGTCCCCGCGACGCGACCGGGCCCGGCGGCCATGACGACGACGGTGTCGGACAGCAGGACCGCCTCGGTGATGGAGTGGGTGACGAAGACCACGGTGGTGCGCAGCTCCTGCCACACGTCCAGCAGCTGCAGCTGGGCGGCTTCGCGGGTGAACTCGTCCAGCGCGCTGAACGGCTCGTCCATGAGCAGCACCTGCGGCTGCAGCGCGAACGCGCGGGCGATGGCGGTGCGTTGCTGCATGCCGCCGGACAGCTGCCCGGGCCGGCGGTGCAGCACCTCCCCCAGGCCCAGCCGGCGCAGCAGCGCGACAGGGTCGCCTGCCAGGTCGCACCGCTCGGGCGCGGCGCGGGAGGGTTCCGGGCCGCGCCGGCGGGCGGCGCGGTTGACCTTCTCCAGCACGCGCACGTTGCCCAGCACGTCCAGCCACGGCAGCAGCGCGGGCGTCTGCGGGACGAAGCCGACCATCTTGCGCTCGGCGGCGTGCGCGGGCGTGCGGCCGCAGATGCGCACCTCGCCGGAGTCCGGTTCCTCCAGGCCGGCCACGAGGCGCAGCAGCGTGGACTTGCCGCAGCCGGACGGCCCGATGACGCTGACGAACCGCCCCCGAGGCACTTCCAGGTCGACGTGGTGCAGGGCGGTGACGTGCCGGGGGCCGTCGTCGTAGACCTTGCAGGCGTCGCGCACGGCGACGAACGCCTGCTCGTCCCCGTCCGCCCGCTGCTCCACCACGGCCCGACCCTACTCAGCGGACGGGGCCCCTCGGCGCACGCGGCCGCCGGGGTCAGGTCAGCGCACCCGTGACGGCGAGGCCGAGGGCCGCGGCGGCCGTGGTGGCCACCACCGTGGTCGCCGCGTGCGCGGCCGCCGCACCGGTCCGTCCGCGCCGCAGCAGGCCCACCGTCTCGAAGCACGCGGTGCTGAAGGTGGTGTAGCTGCCGCAGAACCCGGTGCCCAGCACGGTGAGCAACGATCCCGGTGCGCCGTGCGCGACGACGAGGCCGGTGAGCAGGCCCAGCAGCAGGCTGCCGGTGACGTTGACGGTGAGGACCGCGGCGGTGGGCCGCTGCGGTCGGCGGCGCTTCAGGGCGCCGTCCACCCCGTGGCGGGCCAGCGCCCCGGCGGCCGCGGCGAGCGCCAGCGCCAGCAGCGTCACGCGCCCTCCCCCGCCGGCCGCGGCACCAACCGGGCGGCGAGGGCGACGCCGGCCCCGCACAGGGCCACCCCGGCCACGACGGAGACCAGCGGGTACGCGACCGCGAGCCCCACCGCCCCGTCGCGGGCGAGCAGGTCCGTCTCCACCGCGAGCGTGCTGTACGTGGTGAAGCTGCCGACCAGGCCGGTGCCCAGGCCGAGCCGCAGCAGGCGCCGTCGGCCGGTGTCCGGGCCGCGGCGGGCGAGCCCCTCCAGCAGCAGGCCGAGGGCGAGGCAGCCGAGCAGGTTCACGACGGTGGTGGCCACCGGCCAGCCGCCCGGCGGGGTGCTCAGCCACCGGGCCGCGCCGTGGCGGGCGAGCGCACCGGCGACGGCGCCGGCCGCGACCGCCCCCCACGGTGCCGCCCGGGCGGAGGTGGCTCGAGGGGCGGTGCTCACGGTGGGGCAGGCTAGGCCACCGCGCACCGCGACGGGCGGTGGTGGGGGGCGGGGCGAGGGAACGGACGAGGGGGCCAGGTGGCGGACCGGGCGCAGGAGCCGCTGCGGAGGGCGCTGGAGTCCGCGGGGTACGAGGTGCTGCCGTTCCCCGGCACGGCGGAGGCGGTGCTGGCCCACGTCCCGCGCACGGTGCCGCTGACCGTGACGGCCTCCCCCTCGAGGGGCACGGCCGCGACGCTGGAGCTGACCGAGCGGCTGAGTGCCGAGGGCTACCGCGTCGCCCCCCACCTGTCGGCGCGCATGCTGCGCGACGAGGCGGAGCTGCGCGAGGTCGTGGACCGCCTGCGCGTCGCCGGCACCACGTCGGTGTTCGTCGTCGGCGGTGACGCGCAGGACGCCGGGGAGTTCCCCGACGCCCTGTCGCTGCTGCGCGCCCTGCACCGGGTCGGGCACCCCTTCGCCGACGTCGGCGTCGCCGGGTACCCGGAGGGGCACGCCTCCCTGGCCACGGCCGACCTGGAGCGCTCCCTGGTGCGGAAGGCGCCGCTGGCCCACCACGTCGTCACGCAGGTCTGCTTCGACCCCGCGGTGATCGCCGCGTGGGCTCGCGAGGTCGCGGCCCTGGGCGTGCACCTGCCGGTGCGCGTGGGCGTCCCGGGAGCGGTGAGCCGGGAGAAGCTGCTGCGGATCACCGCCGGCATCGGCGTCGGGGAGTCGGTGCGGTTCCTGCGCAAGCAGCCCGGGTTGCTGCGGCGGTTCTTCGCCCGGCACGGCTACGACCCGGGGCCGGTCCTCGCCGGCCTGGCGGGCGAGTTCGGCGCCGCCGCGCACCACCTGGCGGGGCTGCACGTGTTCACCTTCAACGACGTGGCGGGCACGGAGGCGTGGCGGCAGGATGCGTTGCGGCGGCTGGACCGGCGCCGCTGAGAACCCCGACGACGGAGGCTCCCGTGTTCGCCATCGCAGTCCGTTTCGACCTTCCCGACGAGGGCGCCGCCGCGGCGTTCGACGACCTCGTGGCCCGCAACGTGCCGGGGATCCTCGCCGAGGAGCCGGGGACCCTCACGTACGTGCCGCACCGCGTCGAGGGCGAGCCGCTGGCCCGGCTGTTCTACGAGGAGTACGCCGACCGCGACGCCCACGCCGCGCACGAGGCGCGACCGGGCACCGCGGAGTTCCTGCGCGGGGTGCGGGAGCTGGTCACGTCGGTGCGCGCGGAACTCCTCACCCCGCTGGAGGGCTGAACGGCCGGGCCACCCGTCCCCGCCCCGCCCGGGGACGGGTGGCCCGGGTCGTCAGCTCGCCGGGACCCGTTCGGCGGCCTGCTCGGCGGCCTGCTCGGCGGCCAGTTCCGCGCGGACCTCCGCGGCGGCGGCGACGAGGTTCCGCAGCGCCGGCACCGTCTCGGCGTAGCCTCGGGTCTTCAGCCCGCAGTCGGGGTTCACCCACACCTGCCGCGCGGGCACCGAGGCCACCGCCAGGCGCAGCAGCTCGGCGACCTCCTCGCGGCGGGGGACCCGCGGGGAGTGGATGTCGTACACGCCCGGGCCGATGCCGCGGGCGAACCCGGCGCGGGCGATGTCCGGCAGCACCTCCATGCGCGAGCGGGCGGCCTCGATGCTCGTCACGTCGGCGTCGAGGCGGTCGATGGCGTCGATGACCTCGCCGAACTCCGAGTAGCACAGGTGGGTGTGGACCTGCGTGGCGTCCGCGGCGCCGGCGGTCGCCAGGCGGAACGCGGCCACCGACCAGTCCAGGTACGCGGGCTGGTCCGCGCGGCGCAGCGGCAGCAGCTCGCGCAGCGCCGGCTCGTCCACCTGCACGACGCCGATGCCCGCGGCCTCGAGGTCCGCGACCTCGTCGCGCAGGGCGAGGGCGACCTGGCGGGCGGTGTCGGCCAGCGGCTGGTCGTCGCGAACGAACGACCACGCCAGGATCGTCACCGGGCCGGTGAGCATCCCCTTGATCGGCTTCGGCGTGCGGGAGGCGGCGTGCGCGCTCCACGGGACGGTGATCGGCGCGGAGCGCGTCACGTCGCCCCACAGGATCGGCGGGCGCACGCACCGCGAGCCGTACGACTGGACCCAGCCGTTGCGGGTCACCGCGAAGCCCTCGAGGTTCTCGGCGAAGTACTGCACCATGTCGTTGCGCTCGGGCTCGCCGTGCACGACGACGTCCAGCCCCAGCTCCTCCTGCAGCGCGACCACGCGGTCGATCTCGGCACGCAGGAAATCCTCGTACTGCTCCCGGGTGAGCCGCCCGGCGGTGCGGGCTGCGCGCGCGGCGCGGATCTCCCCGGTCTGCGGGAACGAGCCGATGGTGGTGGTGGGCAGCAGCGGCAGGGCGAGCGCCTCGTCCTGCGCGGCGCGGCGCACCGCGTAGTCGCTGCGGTGCAGCGCGTCCTCGCCCAGGCCGGCGAGGCGTTCGCGCACCTCGGGGCGCACCACGCCGGGGGCGGCGAGGCGGTCGGCGCGCGCCGACGAGCTGGCGGCGAGGGTGTCCGAGCCCGTGCCCGGGTGGTGCAGCGCCTCCCCCAGCAGGACGACCTCGGCGACCTTCTGGTCCGCGAAGGCGAGCCAGCCGCGCAGCCGCTGGTCCAGGTCGGGCTCGTCGGCGACGTCGTGCGGGACGTGCAGCAGGGAGGTGGACGTCCCGGCGACGACGGTGCCGGCCAGCGGCACCAGCGCCTGCAGCTGCGCCAGGGCGGGTGCCAGGTCGGCGCGCCAGACGTTGTGCCCGTCGACGACCCCGGCGACGACGGTCTTGCCGTCCAGGCCGGGGACCGGGCCGGTGGGGGCGGACCCGCGCACCAGGTCCAGCGCCAGGGCGTCCACCGCGGTGGCGGCGAGCGGCGCCAGGTGCTCGCCCAGGTCGCCGTAGGGGGCCGCCACCAGCAGGCGCGGGCGGGCGGGCGCCGCGACCAGCGCGGTGAGCAGGGTGTCGTAGGCCGAGCGCACGAGCTCCGCGAGGCCGCCGACCCCCTCGGTGGCGGAGTCGCTGACGAGGGCCGGCTCGTCCAGCTGCACCCACGCGGCACCGGCGGCGGCGTGCGCGGCCAGCAGCTGCGCGTACACCGGCAGCAGGTCGTCCAAGCGGTCGATGGGCGCGAACCCCTCGGGGCTGCCGTCGGCGGGCTTGGCCAGCAGCAGGAAGGTGACCGGGCCCACGAGGACGGGACGGGTGAGGAAGCCGTCGGCCAGCGCCTCGGAGAACTCCCGCACGCCGCGGTCGTCGGCGAAGCGGAACTCCGTGTCCGGGCCGATCTCGGGGACGAGGTAGTGGTAGTTCGTGTCGAACCACTTCGTCATCTCCAGCGGTGCGTCCGTCCCGCGGCCGCGGGCGATCGTGGAGAGGCCGGCCAGGTCGACGCGCCCGTCGGCGCCGACGACGTCGGCGAAGCGCGGCGGCACGGCCCCCACGGCGATCGCGGTGTCCAGCACCTGGTCGTACGCGGAGAACGCCGACGGGATGGAGGCGTCGTGGGCGTGCAGGCCCAGGTCGTTCAGGCGCCGCACGGTGCGGGCGCGCACCGCGGCCAGCGCCCGCTCGGTGCTGGCGACGTCGGCGTGGCCGGCCCACAGGGCCTCCAGCGCCTTCTTCGTCTCCCGGCGCGGGCCGATGCGGGGGTAGCCCAGGACGGTGGCCGACCAGGCGGGGACGTCGGTGGTGGTGCGGGTCCGTGTGCTCATCGGGATCCTCCAGCCGCGAGCGCGGCGTCGTGGGGAACCGCGGATGCCTGCGGCCGTCCGGCCGAGCTCGGGACCGTCGGGGCCCCGGCGCCGAGGTGCACACCCTCGAGCAGGTCCAGCGCCGCGGGCGCTGCGTTGAACGTGTAGAGGTGGAGCCCGGGGGCACCGGCCGCGAGCAGGTCGCGGGCCAGGGCCCGGCCGAAGCCGGTGCCGGCGCGGTGGCGGGCCGCGTCGCCGTGCTCGGCCGCGGACTCCAGCAGTGCCAACAGCTCGACGGGTGCGGGCACCCCGGTGAGCTGCTCCAGGCGCAGCAGGCGCGCCGGGTCGGTGGTCGGGATGATCCCCGGCAGCAGCGGCAGGGTGATGCCGGCGGCGCGGGCCCGAGCGGTGAAGGCCTCGTACTCGCGGGCGGAGTAGCAGACCTGCGTGATGGCGAAGGAGGCACCGGCGTCCTGCTTGGCGCGCAGGGCGTGCAGGTCGCCGGCGCGCCGGGAGGCCGGGAAGGCGGCCACCGCGACGCTCAGCGGCACGGCCACAGGCACCACCGCGCCGTCACCGCCCGCACCGCCCGCACCGCCCGCACCGCCCGCACCGCCCGCACCGCCCTCGACCGCTCCCACCCGGTGGTGGCGGTCGGCGACGTGCAGCAGTTCCACCAGGTCGCAGGCGCGGCGGACGGCATCGGCCGGTGCCGGGTCGGTGACCCGCTCGGCCGGCGGGTCGCCGCGCACCGCCAGGACGTCGCGCACTCCCGCGGCGAAGAACTCCTGCGCGAGGTCCACGACCTGCCGTCGCGTGGCGCCCACGCAGGTCAGGTGGGCCACGGCGGCGGCGCGGGTCTCGCGGCGCAGGTGGGCGAGCAGTTCGCAGCCTGCGCCCCGGGTGCCGCCGCCCGCCCCGTGGGTCACGGAGAAGAAGTCCGGTCCGGCACCGGCCAGCCGGGAGACCGTGCGGTGCAGGGCCTCCCGCGCCCGTTCGGAGCGCGGGGGGAACAGCTCGAAGCTCAGGGTGGGGCGGCCGGCGGCTCCGGCGACCAGGGGTGCGACGCTCACGGCAGCGCGGGGGGAACCCCGGGGCCGGTGCGGCCCGGGGACGGGTGGGCGGTGGTGCGGGACATCGTCGACTCCATCGACCTGGCGGAAGCACCCGCTCCCGGGGACCGGGGGGTTGCTGCGGCGTCGTCGAGCCAGGACTCTCGGCCGCTCTGGATGGGGTGGCGGTGCTGGTGGTGCTGCGCGGTGGTGCTGGCGGTGGTGCTGCGCGGTGGTGCTGGGTCAGCGCTCCCCGCCCTGCGGCGGCAGCGCGGCCACCACCGGGTGGTCGGCCTCGATCAGGCCCGTCCCGGCAGCCCCACCGGGAGAGCCGACGGTGTCGAAGAACTCCACGTTGGCCGCGGTGAACGCCGA
>NZ_JALBVB010000060.1:136253-184528 GCF_022669155.1 Kineococcus sp. TRM81007
GACCGGGCACTCCTCGATGCAGGCCTTGTCCTTGAGGTCCACGCAGGGCTGGGCGATGACGTACGTCACTGGGCGCTGCTCCTCTCGCTGTCGGTGGTGGTGAGCGTGCGGGTGGTGCGGCGGTGCCGGCGCACCGAGTGGGCCACGGCGAGGGCGCCGGCGGCCAGGACGAGCGCGTAGACGGCCCAGCGGACCGCGTCGGGGGCGCCGATGGACTCGCTGCGCAGCAGGGTTCGCGAGTTCGTCAGGACGATGACGGCGCCGACGGCCGAACCCAGGACGTGCGGCGGGGCGAAACGCACCAGCCAGGCGGCGATGGGCGCGGCGATCAGGCCGCCGAGGAGCAGCGCCAGCACCCACGTCCAGGCGATGCCCTGCGAGCCGAGCCCCACGAGGAAACCCGCGCTGGCCGCCACCGCGACGAGGAACTCGCTGGTGTCCACCGACCCGATGACCTTGCGCGCCTCCAGCCGGCCGGAGGCCAGCAGGGCGGGAGTGCCCACGGGGCCCCAGCCACCACCGCCGGTCGCGTCGACGAACCCGGCGAACAACCCCAGCGGGGCCAGGAATCGCCGCCGCAGCGGCCGGTGCAGGGACCGCTCGTCGAAACGGGCCACAGCGGAGCGCAGCAGCACGTACACCCCGAGCAGCAGCAGCACGGCGCTGATCACCGGTGCGGCGACGGCCGTGGGCAGCGACGACAGGACCGTCGCCCCCAGGAAGGCCCCGACCGCGCCGGGCACGCCCACGCGCACCACGACGCGCCAGTCGACGTTGCCGAAGCGCCAGTGCGCGGCCCCGGAGGCCAGCGTCGTGCCGATCTCCGCGAGGTGGACGGTGGCGGACGCGGCGGCGGGACTCGCCCCGACGACCAGCAGCAGCGTCGTGGAGGTGACGCCGTAGGCCATGCCGAGGGAGCCGTCGACGAGCTGGGCCAGCAGGCCGACCAGGGCGAGCAGGGCGAACTTGTGCACGTGCGGTCCATCCGTCGTCCGTGGACCCGGGGGTCCGCGCTTGCCGGACGCCGAACGGCGAACGGCCAGGTCTTCACCCGGAGCACCCCGCCGCAGGAGGAGGGTTGCCGACCAGCGAGCCGGGGCTTGGCGCTGGTACTCGTGACCGCTCCTGACGTTAGAGGAGCCTCGGGCACCGGTCAACACGTTCGGTCAGCACGCGTCGTGGAACGTGCGACGACGGGCGCGGCGCGCGGATCGGTCGAGCGTGTTGGAGTTCCCGCGCTCGTGCCCTAACGTGGTCACGTGGTCCAGCCCTCTGCCGTGCGTCTGATCTCGCGCCGGTACGTCGACCTCATGCGGCTGCAGAGCGCCTACGCCTGCCGCTCCGGTCGCTCGCTGCACCCCACCAGCTGAGGGCCTCCTCACGAGGAGGCCCGTCTCCCCCGTGAGGTTCCATGACACCCGACGCCAGCACCACCCCCCTCGAGCAGACCGCCCCGCAGGCACCGCGGCGCGCGGCGCGTGCCCCCCGCCCCGGCGGCGACGGCCAGTGGCGCATCGACGGCACGAAGCCCTTGAACCACAACGAGGAGGTCAAGGCGGCCGACGGTGGCCTGAACGTCCGCGAGAGGATCGAGCGCGTGTACGCGCCGGGGGGTTTCTCCTCCATCGCGCCGGACGACCTCAACGGCCGGTTCCGCTGGTGGGGGCTGTACACGCAGCGGCGTCCCGGGATCGACGGCGGGCGCACCGCCCAGCTGTCCGCGCAGGAGCTCTCCGACGAGTTCTTCATGCTGCGGGTCCGGATCGACGGCGGTTCCCTGACGACCGAGCAGCTCCGGGTCGTCGGCGCGCTCTCCACGGAGTTCGCCCGCGACACGGCCGACATCACCGACCGCCAGAACGTGCAGCTGCACTGGGTGCGCATCGAGGACGTCCCGGAGATCTGGCGCCGGCTGGAGGCGGTGGGCCTGCAGACCACCGAGGCGTGCGGCGACACCCCGCGGGTGGTGCTGGGCAGCCCGGTGGCCGGCATCGCCCGGGACGAGCTCATCGACCCCACCCCGGTCATCACCGAGATCGTGGACCGCTTCATCGGCGACCCGGAGCTGGCGAACCTGCCGCGCAAGTTCAAGACCGCGGTGACCGGCCACCCCAGCCAGGACGTCGTGCACGAGATCAACGACATCTCCCTGGTGGGCGTCGTCCACCCCGAGCTCGGCGCGGGCTACGACCTGTGGGTCGGTGGCGGGCTGTCCACCAGCGCCCACCTCGCCCAGCGCCTGGGCGCCTTCGTCGCTCCGGACGAGGCCGCGGAGGTGTGGCGCGCAGTGGTGGAGATCTTCCGCGACTACGGCTACCGGCGGCTGCGCAACAGGGCGCGCCTGAAGTACCTCGTGGCCGACTGGGGGCCGGAGCGCTTCCGCCGCGTGCTGGAGGAGGAGTACCTGCACCGCGCCCTGCCGGACGGGCCGCCGCCGCCGGCGCCCGCCGGGCGCGGGGACCACGTCGGCGTCCACGAGCAGAAGGACGGCCGGTCCTACGTGGGCCTGTCCCCCACCGTCGGTCGGGTCAGCGGCACCCTGCTGGGCGAGCTGGCCGACGCGGCCGAGGCCGCCGGTTCCCACCGGGTGCGGCTGACACCGCACCAGAAGGTCGTCGTGCTGGACGTCGAGCCGGACCGGGTCGAGGCCTTCACCGCCCGCGTGGAGGAGCTGGGCCTGACGGCCAGCCCCTCACCGTTCCGGCGCACCACCATCGCCTGCACCGGCATCGAGTTCTGCAAGCTCGCGATCGTCGAGACCAAGGACACCGCGACGCGGGCGATCGAGGAGCTGGAGCGGCGCCTGGCGGGGGTGGAGATCGACACCCCCATCACCCTGCACGTCAACGGGTGCCCGAACTCCTGCGCCCGCGTCCAGACCGCGGACATCGGGCTCAAGGGCCAGCTGGTGCGCGACGAGCACGGCGAGCAGGTGGCGGGTTTCCAGGTGCACCTGGGCGGCGGGCTGGCCTCCGCCGACCGCGCCGAACCCGGCGTGGGACGCACCGTGCGCGGCCTGAAGGTGACCGCCACCGGACTGCCCGACTACGTCGAGCGTGTCGTGCGGCGCTACCTCGACACCCGGGAACCGCGCGAGACGTTCGCGGCCTGGGCCCACCGCAGCGACGAGGAGGCTCTGCGATGAGCGAGACGACGACCACCGTCCCCGCGCCCCGGGCTCGCCGCGACCGCGACGAGCTGCGGGAGCTGGCCGGGCGCGGCGCCGCCGAACTGGCCGGCGCGGGCGCGGAGGAGGTCGCCGCCTGGGCGGCGGCCACCTTCCCCGGGACCCTCGCGGTGGCGTGCAGCATGGCCGACGCCGTGCTGCCCCACCTCGTCTCGCGGCACGCGCCCGGCGTGGACGTCCTGTTCCTGGACACCGGCTACCACTTCGCCGAGACGCGCGGCACCCGTGACGAGGTGGAGCTCACGCTGCCGGTGCGCGTCGTGGACGTCCTGCCCCGGCAGACGGTCACCGAGCAGGACGCCGAGTTCGGTCCCCGCCTGCACGAGCGCGACCCCGGCACGTGCTGCCGGCTGCGCAAGGTCGAGCCCCTCGCCGCCGCGCTGGGCGGGTACGAGGCGTGGGTGACGGGCGTGCGCCGTGAGGAGGCCCCCACCCGCGCCGGCACCCCGCTGGTGCAGTTCGACGAGCGGCACGGCCTGGTGAAGCTGAACCCGCTGGCGGCGTGGACGTTCGACGAGCTCGTCGGCTACGCCACCGAGCACGCCGTGCCGGTGAACCCGTTGCTGACGGCCGGGTACCCCTCGATCGGCTGTGCGCCGTGCACGAGGCGGGTGGCCCCCGGTGAGGACCCGCGCTCCGGGCGCTGGGCCGGCACCGGCAAGACCGAGTGCGGGATCCACCTGTGAGCGCGGCGACGACGGCCGCCGTGCCGGCCGCGCGCACCGGTGCCGCGCACCCGGCTCCCGCGCTCGTCGACGACCTGCGTGCCCTGGAGGCCGAGGCCGTCCACATCATCCGCGAGGTGGCCGCGGAGTTCGAGCGGCCGGTCCTGCTGTTCTCCGCGGGCAAGGACTCCATCGTGCTGCTGCGCCTGGCGGAGAAGGCGTTCCGCCCCTCCCCCGTGCCGTTCCCCGTGATGCACGTCGACACGGGCCACAACTTCGACGAGGTGATCGAGTTCCGCGACCGGCGCCTGGCGCAGGGCGGGCACCGCCTCGTCGTCGCCTCCGTGCAGGCGAGCATCGACGCCGGCCGCGTGCGTGAGGACGCGCCCGGCGCCTCGCGCAACCGGCTGCAGACGCGCACCCTGCTCGACGCGCTCGCCGAGGGCGGCTTCGACGCCGCGTTCGGCGGGGCACGCCGCGACGAGGAGCGCGCCCGCGCCAAGGAGCGGGTCTTCAGCGTCCGCGACGCGGCCGGGCAGTGGGACCCGCGCCACCAGCGCCCCGAACCGTGGTCGCTGTACAACGGCCGCGTCCACCGCGGTGAGCAGGTCCGGGTGTTCCCGCTGAGCAACTGGACCGAGCTGGACGTGTGGCGGTACATCGCCGCCGAGGGCCTGGAACTGCCGAGCATCTACTACGCGCACGAGCGCGACGTCGTCGAGCGCGACGGGATGCTGCTGGCCGTCTCCGACCTCACGCCCGCCCGGCCCGGTGAGCGGGTGCAGCGCCTGCGGGTGCGGTACCGCACCGTCGGGGACCTCACCATCACCGGAGCGGTGCGTTCCGACGCCACCGACGTCGACGCCGTCATCGCGGAGATCGGCACCGCGACCGTGTCCGAGCGCGGGGCCACCCGGGCGGACGACCGGACCTCCGCCGCCGCGATGGAGGACCGCAAGCGCGAGGGGTACTTCTGATGCGCGAACTCCTGCGGATGTCCACCGCCGGTTCGGTGGACGACGGCAAGTCGACCCTCATCGGCCGGCTGCTGCTCGACACCGGCAGCCTGCCCACCGACCACCTCGAGGCGGTCGACGGCCCCGACGGGCCGGACCTGGCGGCCCTCTCGGACGGGCTGCGCGCCGAGCGCGAGCAGGGCATCACCATCGACGTGGCGTACCGGTTCTTCTCCACCGACAAGCGCAACTACGTCCTGGCCGACACCCCCGGGCACGAGCGCTACACCCGCAACATGGTGACCGGGACCTCGAACGCGCACCTGTCGATGCTGCTCGTCGACGCGCGCGCCGGCGTGCTGGACCAGACGCGCCGGCACGCGCGCATCGCGACGCTGCTGGGGGTGCCGCACCTGGTGGCGGCCGTGAACAAGATGGACCTCGTCGACTTCGACCGGTCCCGCTTCTCGGCGGTGCGCGAGGAGCTGCGCGAGGTCGCCGACCGGCTGGGGGTGCGCATGCTCGTGGTGCCCGTCGCCGCCAAGCACGGCGACAACGTGGCGCGCCGCTCCGCCGAGACGCCCTGGTACGACGGCCCGACGCTGCTGGAGCACCTGGACTCCGTGGAGGTGCTGCCGCCGGACTTCGGCGTGGGGCGCCTGCGGCTGCCCGTGCAGTGGGTCTCGCGCCCGGTCGCCGGGCGCCGGCGCAGCTACACCGGCCGGATGGCGGCAGGGTCCCTGCGCGCCGGCGACGAGGTCGTCGTGCTGCCCTCGGGCGCGCGCACCCGCGTCAGCGCCGTGGACACCCTCGACGACGGGCGCGAGGTGGCCGTGCCGCCGCTGTCGGTGGCGGTGGAGCTGGCCGACGAGGTCGACGTGGGCCGCGGCGACGTGCTCGTCGCCCCCGACGCCGAGCCCACGGTGACGCGCGAGCTGCGCGCGCAGGTGTGCTGGATGCACCCCGAGCCCCTCGTGGCGGGTCGCCGGCTGCTGCTGAAGCACACCACGCGCACGGTGCGCGCCGAGGTCGGCGCCCTGCACGACCGGATGGACCCGCGCACCCTGGCGGAGCTGCCCGCACCCGACGCCCTGCAGCTCAACGACATCGGTGCGGTGACGCTGCGCACCGCTGTCGACCTCGTCGTGGAGCCGTACGCCCGCAACCGCGACATGGGCGCGTTCGTCCTCATCGACGAGCACACCCACGACACGGTGGCCGCCGGGGTCGTGCGCGAGGCCACCGACCGGCGCACCGCGGCGTCCCGCGGCGAGGAGCCCACCTGGCGGCCGTCCACGGCCGCGCGCCCGCACACCGGTTCTGCGCTGTGGCTGGTGGCGGCGCCGGGCGCGCCGGACGGCGAGGAGGTCGCCCTCGCGGCGGAGGCCGCGCTGCTGGCGGCGGGCCGCGCCGCCTACGCCCTCCGGGCGGGGAACGTGCGCGCCGGCCTGGCGGCCGACCTCGGCGACTCGGCGCCGGAGCGTGCGGAGTCGCTGCGCCGCACGGCGCACGCGGCCCGGCTGCTCGCCGACGCCGGTCTGGTGGTGCTCGGCACCGCCGCGGACGCGGTGAGCGCGCGCTCGGCGGCCGGCGTGGTCGCCGACGGCGGCCCCGCCGCGCGGGTGCTGGCGCTGCAGCCCGGTGAGGCCGTGGAGGCGGCCGTGCAGCGCGCGCTGGCCGTCGTCGGCGGGGAGGCGGAGCGCGGCTGATGCAGCCGCTGCACCTGGACGTGCGCGGACGCCGGGTCGTCGTGGCCGGCGGTGGCCCCCTCGCCGCCGGCTGCGCCCGCGACCTGGCGGCCCTCGGCGCGGACGTGCTCGTCGTCGCGGTGCACCTGTGCGAGGAACTGGCCGAGCAGCACGACGCCGGAGCGGTGCGCTGGCGCGAGGGCGGCCTCACCGGCACCGACCTGGACGGCGCCTGGCTGGTGCACGCCGCCACCGGTGACGCCCGCGAGGACGACGCCGTGGCGGCGCTGGCCGAGCAGCGGCGACTGTGGTGCGTGCGCCCGGACGCCCCGGCGGCCGGCACGGCCGTGGAACCGGCCGTCGTGCGCCGCGACGACGTCGTGCTGTCGGTGGACGCCGGCGCCGACACCGAGCGCGCCCGTGCGGTGGCGGTGCGGCTGGGGCACCTGCTGGACTCGGGCGCGGCACCGCTGCGGCGGCACCGGCCCCGCGCGGGCCGCGTGGTCCTCGTCGGCGGCGGGCCCGGTGAACCGGAACTGCTCACCCTGCGCGGGCGCCGCCGGCTGGCCGAGGCCGACGTGGTGGTGGTGGACCGCCTGGCGCCCACGGGGGTCCTCGCCGAACTGGACCCCGACGTGGAGGTCGTCGACGTCGGCAAGACGTCCGGGAAGCACCCCGTGCCGCAGGAGGAGATCAACCGCGTCCTCGTCGACGCCGCCCTCGCCGGGCGCACCGTGGTCCGGTTGAAGGGCGGTGACCCGTACGTCCTCGGCCGCGGCGGCGAGGAGGTGCTGGCGTGCCGCCAGGCGGGTGTCGAGGTGGAGGTGGTCCCCGGCGTCACCAGCGCCTTCGCGGTGCCGGCGGCCGCCGGGATCCCCGTCACCCACCGGGGCGCCGCCCGCTGCGTCACGGTCCTGTCCGGGCACGAGGACCTCGACGGCGACGACCTGGGGGCGCTGGCCCGGCTCGCGGGGACGCTCGTGGTCCTCATGGGCGTGGCCGCCCTCGACCGGCTCGCCGCGGGTCTGCTCGCGGCCGGCCGCGACCCGGCCACCCCCGTGGCGGTCGTGCAGGACGGCTGGACCCCCCGGCAGCGCACCACCACCGCACCGCTGGCGGACATCGCGCGGGTGGCGCGGCGGGCCGGTGTCCAGGCCCCCGCGGTCGTCGTCGTCGGAGAGGTCGTCGACGTGCTGGGCCCCGGCCCGGGGGCCCCCTGACGGGTTCGCAGGGGTTTCCCGGCGACCCCTCCAGCCGCCGGGAACCCGGGGCCGCCGGGGAACGCGCGAGGGCGGGACGCGGTCGTGCCGCGCCCCGCCCCGGGAGTTCCCCGCGCCGTCAGCGGGTGCCGGGCTCCGGGCCCACCACGATGGGCGCGCGCACCGCGTTGCCCCACTCCGTCCAGGAACCGTCGTAGTTCCTGACGTCCTCCAGGCCGAGCAGGTGCGTCAGCACGAACCAGGTGTGGCTGGAGCGCTCCCCGATGCGGCAGTAGGTGATCGTCTCCGTCTGCGGGGTCAGTCCCGCACCGTCGAAGTAGATCTCCTCCAGCGCCGCACGGTCCTTGAACGTGCCGTCCTCGTTGGCCGCCTTCGCCCACGGCACGCTCGCCGCACCGGCGATGTGCCCACCGCGCAGGGTGCCCTCCTGCGGGTAGTCCGGCATGTGGGTGCGCTCACCGGTGTACTCCGGCGCGGAACGCACGTCGACGAGGCCGCCGCGGTGCTCTCGCACGTCGGGCGCGAACGCCCGCACGCGGCTGTCGTCGCGCTCGACGACGGGGTACTCGGTGCGCTCGCGCTGCGGAGCCTCAGTGGTCAGCTCGCGCCCCTCGGCGGCCCACTTGGCGCGCCCGCCGTCCAGCAGGCGCACGTCCTCGTGGCCGAACAGGGTGAACACCCACAGCGCGTACGCGGCCCACCAGTTGCTCTTGTCGCCGTACAGCACGACCGTGTCCTCGCGACGGATCCCCTTGCGCGAGAGCAGTTCCGCGAATCCCGCGCCGTCGACGTAGTCGCGCGTGACCGGGTCGTTCAGCTCGGTGTGCCAGTCGACCTTGACCGCGCCGGGGACGTGGCCGGTCTCGTACAGCAGGACGTCCTCGTCGCTCTCCACCACGACCAGGCCCTCGCGGCCCAGGTTCTCCGCGAGCCAGGCGGTGCTCACGAGCTTCTCGGGGTGGGCGTAGGCGGCGAACTTCGCCTCGGTGGTGTCGACGGGCGCCGCGGCGGACGTGGGGGTGGGCATGGGTTCCTCTCCGGTACGGGTCTGCCCCGGACGTCGAGCGACGACCGGGTGGCGTTTCAGCGGTGGGTTCCCGCACGCCCGGGATCGGGCGGACGGGGCCGGCGGGGTGCGCCTCGGGTCCGCGGGGCGCACCCCGCGGTCGGGGGTCGCGCGCCGTCAGCGACAGGCGGCGGAACCGCGGCGGCACAGGTCGATGTGCCGCCGGGAGTGCAGTTCGGTGGTGCGGTCCTGCGTCATGCCGTGCCCTCCATCGGTCCCGGCGGAAGCACCCACGCCCTGCGGGAGGGGGGTTGCTGCGGCGTCGTCGAGCCAGGTCTCTCGGCCGCTCTGGATGGTCGTGGGGCAACCGTGCCCGTTGCGGGGCAGCGCTGTCAACCCGCCCCCGGCGCGGGCGGGTCCGGCCCACCGGTGCGGGCCCGCGGCACGGCACGTCACCGCCGCTCAGGTGGGGGCGAGCTCCAGGGCGCGGCACGCCACGGCCCCGCCCACACCGGTCCCCTCGACCCGCACGGTCGCGCTCTGCCCCGGCGCGAGGTCGCGCGCGACGGCGCGCCCGACGCCCAGCTGCGCGTCGGCGGCGTCCATCCACTCCACGGCGACCGCCAGGCTGCGCGTCTCCTGCGCGGTGTTGGTGACCTCCACGGTGGCGGTGGCGGTGGCGGTGGCGGTGGCGGAGGCACCGAGCTCGCCGCAACCGGTCACCGCGACGCCCTCGGGCGCCCCGGAGGGCCGGGTACCGCCGGCGACCCCGGCGGGCTCGGCGGGCGGCGACTCCTCCCCCGCGACACCACCCGGCACCTGCCCCGGCGCGTCACCGGTCGCGTCCGTGACGACGTCGTCGCGGGCGGCCGCCGTGACCACGACGACCACGGCGGCCGCCGCCAGCGACAGCACCAGCCCGGCCGCGGCGGTGCGCCGCACCGGGCCACGCCCGCGCAGGAGGACCACCAGGCCGGCCGCGGCACCGAGCACCGCCAGGCAGAGGGCCAGCACGTGCAGGCTCGGCACCAGCCCGGTCAGCGCACCCGCGACGCCGAGGACCACCGAGGCGATCGCGATCCCGCTGCGCCTGCGCCGGCCGCGCGGTGGTGCCGGTGGGGTGGGCGTGTGAGTCGTCATGGCGGACCCCGGGGCTCGTCGTCGTGCTCCTGGCCCCACCAGGGTAGGCGCGGGGCCCTGGAGACGGCGAGAGGGCCGGTTCCGAACGGAACCGGCCCTCTCCTCACCGCTGCGCGGCGAGCCGCTGTCGGGCTGACAGGATTTGAACCTGCGACCCCTTGACCCCCAGTCAAGTGCGCTACCAAGCTGCGCCACAGCCCGATGGCCCGCTCCCCCGTTGCCGGGCGGCGAACCGGGGTAAACCTTACATCACTTCCGGCGCTTCTCCCGCACCCGGACGCTCAGCTCGATGGGGGTCCCCGTGAAGCCGAACTCCTCGCGCAGGCGCCGCTCCAGGAAGCGGCGGTAACCGGCCTCCAGGAAGCCGCTCGCGAAGACGACGAAGCGCGGCGGACGCGTGGAGGCCTGCGTGCCGAACAGGATGCGGGGCTGCTTGCCGCCGCGCACCGGGTGCGGGTGGGCCGCCACGACCTGCCCCAGGAAGCTGTTGAGCCGCCCGGTGGGCACGCGCGTGTCCCAGGACTCCAGGGCGGTGTCCAGGGCGGGCACGAGCCGCTCCAGGTGCCGGCCGGTCGTCGCCGAGACGTTCACCCGCGGCGCCCACGGGATCTGGACCAGCTCCTTCTCGATCTCGCGCTCGAGGTAGTGCCGGCGCTCCTCGTCGGTCAGGTCCCACTTGTTGTAGGCCACCACGAGCGCGCGACCGGACTCGACGACCGTCGAGATGATCCGGATGTCCTGCTCCGTGATCGGCTCGCTGGCGTCCAGGAGCACCACGGCCACCTCGGCCTTCTCCAGCGCCGCCTGCGTGCGCAGCGAGGCGTAGAAGTCCGCCCCGCGCGTCAGGTGGACCCGGCGGCGGATGCCCGCGGTGTCCACGAACCGCCACGTGCGCCCGCCCAGCTCGATCAGCTCGTCCACCGGGTCGCGGGTGGTGCCGGCGGTGGGGTGCACCACGACCCGCTCGGAACCGGCCAGCTTGTTCAGCGTGCTGGACTTGCCGACGTTCGGGCGGCCCAGCAGCGCCACCCGGCGCGGCCCGCCCACCGGCAGCGCCCCGCCGACGGCGGAGACCTGCGGCAGCAGCCGCACCGCGGCGTCCAGCGCGTCGCCCGTGCCGCGCCCGTGCAGCGCGGAGACCGGGTACGGCTCGCCCAGGCCCAGGGCCCACAGCTCGGTGGCGTCGGCCTCCTGGCGCGGGCCGTCCACCTTGTTCGCCACGAGGACCACCGGCTTGCCGGAGCGGCGCAGCAACCGCACCACCTGCTCGTCGGAGGACGTCGCACCGACCGTCGCGTCCACGACGAACACCACCGCGTCGGCCAGGTCGATCGCGATCTCCGCCTGCTCGGCCACGGCCAGGTTCAGGCCCTCGACCTTGCGCTCCCAGCCGCCGGTGTCCACCAGGGTGAAGTCGCGCCCGGCCCAGTTCGCCGGGTAGGAGACGCGGTCGCGCGTGACGCCCGGCACGTCCTCCACGACCGCCTCGCGACGGCCGATGATGCGGTTGACCAGGGTGGACTTGCCCACGTTCGGGCGGCCCACGACCGCCAGCACCGGCAGCGGCCCGTCCGGGGCGCCCTCGGGCCCGGCGGGGCCCTCGGACTCCAGCAGCGCCACGTCCTCCGGGGAGAGGTCGTAGTCCTCCAGGCCGACGCGCAGGGCGTTCTCCACGCCGGCGTCGTGCTGGGCGTCGTGCTCCTGGGCGCCCTGCCGGGTCTCGTGCTCGTTCGGGGTGTCGGGGGTGCTCACCGCTGGCCTCCGGGTACGTCGTCGGACGCCATCTCGCCGAGCCCCAGCTCGTCGGCGTCCAGGTGGTCGGGCAGGGGGATCCTGGTGCGGCGCATGCTGTCCAGCACGTGCGCCGAGAGCCTGTCGCGGACCTGCTCCACGGCCGCGGCCAGCGCGACGCGGCCCGGCACGCCGGGTTCCTTCACGACGGTGAAGGGTTCCCCGAAGCAGTAGTGCAGCCTCCGGCGCGGCGGCGGGGCGGTGCGGTTGCGCTCGCCCGGGCGGTGCGCGCCCAGGCACGCCACCGGCACGACCGGCGCACCGGACTGCAGCGCGATCCAAGCGATGCCCGAACGCACCGACGCCGCGTCCCCGCGGCCGCGGGTCCCCTCGGGGAACACCCCGGCCGCGCCGCCCTCGGCGAGCACGCGCAGCACCGTCTGCAGGGCGTCGCGGTCGCCGTGGCTGCGGTCGATGGGGATCTGCCCGGCGCGCAGCAGCGCCCAGCCGAGGACGCCGCCGAACATCTCCTTCTTCACCAGGAAGGCCACGTCGCGCGGCGCCACCCCGTACAGCAGGGGGCCGTCGGTGAGGGAGGCGTGGTTGGAGGCCAGCAGCACCGGCCCGGTGGCGGGCACGTTCTCGGCGCCGTGCACGGTGGAGTCCCACACCACGTTCGCCAGGAACCTGCCCAGGCCCCTGGTCCACGCCTGCGGGCGCCCCGCGCGCGGGACGGCGACATCCTGCGCGGTGCCGCTCACGCACCCTCCCCGGCGGTGCTGCGCACCAGCTCGAGCAGGGCCGCCACGGTGCCGTCGAAGTCCAGGTGGGTGGAGTCCAGGGTGACGACGCCGTCGGCCGCGGTGGTGAAGGCCGTGGTGCGCGCGTCGACGCGGTCGCGCTCGGAGACGGAGCGGCGCACCGCCTCCACCGCGGCGGCGTCGGCGGCCCCCAGGTCCTGCTGCGCGCGGCGCGCCAGGCGCACCCGCTCGTCCGCGGTCAGCAGCACCCGCACGTGGGCCTCGGGGGCGACCACGGTCGTGATGTCGCGCCCCTCGGCGACCACGCCGGGGCGCGCACCGGGAGCCGGTGCGGCGCAGGCGGACTCGATGAGGGCGCGCTGGCGCAGCACCAGGTCCGAGCGGACGGCGGGCACGGCGGCGACCGCGCTGACGGCGGCGGTCACGTCCGCGCCGCGCACCTGCTCGCTCACGTCGCTCTCGGTGCCGTCGGCTCCCACGACCGCGATCGTCGGGGCCTGCGGGTCGGTGCCCACCGACAGCGCCACGGCCCGCACGTGCGCCGCGACGGCGGCGGCGTCGGCGAGGTCGACACCGGCCCGCAGCGCGGAGAGGGTGACGGCGCGGTACATGGCGCCGGTGTCGAGGAACGCCACGCCGAGCGCGCGCGCCGCGGCGCGGCTGACGCTGGACTTGCCGGAACCGGAGGGACCGTCGACCGCGACGACGATCCCCGCGGGCAGGGCCGGGCCGTCCCCGGCGGAGGCGGCTTCGGCGGGCGCGACGGGACCGCTGGAGGAGGTGGGCACCGCACGAGGCTAGTCGACCGGGCGGGCACCCACCGACCCGGCGGCCGTGCGGCCGGGCGCCACCCGCTCAGGACGCCGGGACGGTCCAGCCGCGCGCCCGCAGCGCCTCGGCCAGCGGGCGCGCGGCGGCCGGCAGCACGTCCACCGACGCCAGCGCGACCGCCTGCCCCGGGGAGTGCTCCAGGCGCAGGTCCTCCAGGTTCACGCCGGCCGCACCGACGTCGGCCAGCAGCCGGGCCAGCTCGCCGGGGAGGTCCGGCACGACCACGACCACGGTGGCGTAGAGGGCGGGCGCGCCGCCGTGCTTGCCCGGGATGCGGTCGCGGCCCGCGCCGCCGGCGGCGATGAGCCCGGCGAGGGTGCCGCGCGCACCCGGGGCCTGCGGATCGCGCTGCAGGGCCCGCAGGGCGCCCACCACGTCGCCCAGGTCGCGCGCCAGCGCCTCCAGGACGTCGGCGACGGGGCCGGCGTTGGCGGCGAGGATCTGCGCCCACAGCGCGGGGTCGCTGCCGGCGATGCGGGTGACGTCGCGCAGGCCCTGCCCCGCCAGGGCCACCGCCGGCTCGGGGGCCTCGCGCAGGCGTGCGGCCACCAGGCTGGCGGCGACCTGCGGGGCGTGCGAGACGAGGGCGACGGCCTCGTCGTGCTCGGCCGCGGGCATGGTCACCGGCACGCCGCCGCAGTCCAGGGCGAGGTCGTGCACGAGGGAGACGGCGCGCCGGTCCGCCGCCCGCGTGGCGGCGATCACCCAGGGCCGGCCGGCGAAGAGGTCCGCGCGCGCCGAGACGGCGCCACCGCGCTCGCGCCCGGCCATCGGGTGCCCGCCGACGTAGCGGGACAGGTCCGCACCCGCCGCGCGCAGCGCCGCCAGCGGACCGCCCTTGACGCTGGCGACGTCGGTGACGACGGCGCCGGGGTGGGCGGCCAGCTCGGCGGCCACGACGTCGGCGACCACGTCCGGCGGGGCGGCCACGAGCACCAGGCGCGGGTCGTCGCCCTCGGCGGGCAGCCGGCCGGCGCCCAGGTCCCGGGCGAGCGCCACCGCGGTGGGCGAGACGTCGCTGAGGACGACGTCGACGCCGCGCAGGGACAGCGCCAGGCCGGCGGAGGCACCGAGCAACCCGGTCCCCACGACGCGCACCGTGCCGCCGGTGCGCGCCGGTGCGGCCGCGTCGAGGGTCACCGCGGCCTACTGGGCGATGTCGCGGCGCAGGGCCTGCGCGCCGCGCAGGTAGACGTGGCGGACGTCGGAGCGCGGCAGGGTCGTCTCGACGTGCGCCATGAGGCGGATCACCCGCGGCATGGACCCGGCGATCTCCAGCTCCCGCGCGCACATGAGGGGCACGTCGCCCATGCCGAGCTCGCGCGCCGCCACGGCGGGGAACTCGCTCGTCAGGTCCGCGGTGCAGGTGAACAGGACGCTGATGAAGTCGTCGAGGCTCAGCTCGTTGACCCGGATCACCTCCGAGACGAGCTCGCGCGTCGCGTCGAGCACGACGTCCCGCTCGTCCACGTCGACCTGCACCGCACCGCGCACCGCCCGAACCGCCCGAACCGCCACGGGCCCCACCGTACCGACGCGGCCGGCGGCCGCGGCCGTGCCCCCGCCGTTCACGGGGCCCCCGTCGTTCACAGGCCCACGGCCGCCATGAGCTGCTGCACCTCGCCGCGCGTGAGGCGGCGGTTCTTGCCGGGCTTGAGGTCGCCGAGGACGAGCGGGCCCATCTGGGTGCGCACGAGCTTCAGGACGGGGTAGCCCTCGGCGTCCAGCAGGCGGCGCACGACGTGCTTGCGGCCCTCGTGCAGGACGACCTCGACGAGCGCGTATCCGGGCTTCGAGTCCACCAGGCGGAAGGAGTCCACGGTGACGGGCCCGTCGTCCAGCTCCACGCCGGCGCGCAGGTTCTTGCCCAGGTCGCGCTTGACGGGCCCGCGGACCTCCGCGAGGTACGTCTTCTGCACGCCGAAGGAGGGGTGCTGCAGGCGGTGCGCGAGGGCGCCGTCGTTGGTGAGCAGGATCAGGCCCTCGGTGTCCAGGTCGAGGCGGCCGACGTGGAAGAGGCGCTCCTCGCGCGGGCCGACCATGTCGGCCAGGTTCAGGCGGTCCTGCTCGTCGAACATCGTGGAGACCACGCCCTTGGGCTTGTTCACCACGATGTAGACCATCTGGTCGTCGACGGAGAAGCGCAGGCCGTCGACGTGGACGACCTGGCGGGACGGGTCGATGCGCACCCCGAGCTCGGTGACGACCTGGTCGTCGACCGTGACGCGCCCGGCGGTGATCATGTCCTCGCAGGTGCGGCGCGACCCGGCGCCCGCCTGGGCGAGGAACTTCTGCAGGCGCACGCCCTCGGGGTCGTGCACGTCGCCGCCGCGGCGCGGCGGCGCGGGGCCGCGGCGAGGCGGTGCGGGAGCGGGCGTGATGTCGTCCGTCATGCGGCGCGCGGAGCCGCGGCCGGCGGAGCGCTTGCCGGGCTGGTCCCCGGCGCGCTTGCCGAACGGCTTGCCGCCGCCCTTGCCGCCGGCGGCCGGCCTGCCGCGGCCCTGGGCGGGCCGGCCGCCGGTGCCGCCCTGGCGGCGACTGCCGCCCCCTCGGGGCGCGGTGGGGCTCATCGTGGTTCCTCCTGCTGGTCGTCGGGCGCCGCGGGGGCCTCCGGCTCGGCCGGGGCCGCCGGCACCGCGTCGTCCGCGGCGCTCGCGCGCTCGGGCCCATCATCCCCCACCGCGGGCGGCTCGCCGACCGCGCCGGCCACGGGCTCGTCGGTGGACCCGCCGGCGGAGTCCCGGGTGGACCCACCGGCGGGATCCCCGGTGGGCTCACCCGCGGGACCGCCCACGGGCACGGCCACCGCGTCCGCCACCGCCCCCGCGAGCGCCGCACCCGGTTCGGCGGCCAGCACCTCGCGCGGCTCCAGGTCCTCGGGGTCGACGTCCTCGGGCAGGAACGGCGCCAGCGGCGGCAGGTCCTCGAGCCGCTCGAGGCCCATGCGCTGCAGGAACTCCCCGGTGGTGCGGTAGAGGGTCGCTCCGCTGGTGGCCTCCACCCCGGCCTCGGCGACCAGGCCGCGGGTGAGCAGGGTGCGCATGACGCCGTCGACGGACACCCCGCGCACGGCGGACACGCGCGCCCGGCTGACGGGCTGGCGGTAGGCGACGATCGCCAGGGTCTCCAGGGCGGCCTGGGTCAGCTTGGCGGTCTGCCCGTCCAGCAGGAACGCCTCCACCACGTCGGCGTGCTCGGGGCGGGAGTACACCCGCCAGCCGCCCCCGGACTCGCGCAGCTCGAAGCCGCGCCCGGCCTCGGCGTACTCCCCGGCCAGCTCGCGCAGCAGCAGGTCCACCTCGTCGGGCGACTCGCCGGTGGCCCGGGCCAGCGCCTCGGCGCCCACCGGCTCGTCGGCGACCATGAGCACCGCCTCGATCGCCGCGCGCACCCGCCGGCCGGGGTCGTCCCCGGTCCCGCTCGCCGGGTCCTCCGCGAGGTCCCCCGCGAGGTCCTCGACCGCTTCCTGCACGTGCTCGCTCACCGCTCTCCCCCCGGCGCGGCGTCCGCGCCCTCGAACTCGTCGACACCCGCCAGCACGGCGGCGGCCCCCGCCGCGCCGTCCGCGGCCGCGGCGTCCCAGCGGACGGTCAGCGGCCCCAGCGCCTCCGGCTGCTCCAGGCGCACCCGCCGCTCGCGGAACAGCTCCAGCACCGCCAGGAACCGGGCGACGACCACCAGGGTGCCCAGCTCCCCCTCGCCGGCGTCGGCGGCGATCTCGGTGAAGGTCATGCTGCCGCTGCGGCGCAGCCGCTCCACGACGAGCGCGGCCTGCTCGCGCACGCTGACGGCGCTGGCGTGCAGGTGGTCCAGCCCCACGGCGGGGACGGGCCTGGGCGTCAGGGCGCGCGCGGCGACCGCCGCGAACTGCTCGGGGCTGACGGTCAGGACCAGGTCCGGCAGCAGCCTCTCGAAGCGGGGCTCGACGGCGACCGCGCGCGGCACCCGCCGCGACTCGCGCGCGAACCGCTCGGCGAGCACGGCGGCCACCTGCTTGTAGGCGCGGTACTGCAGCAGGCGGGCGAACAGCAGGTCGCGCGCCTCCAGCAGCGCCAGGTCCTCGGGGTCCTCCACCTCCGCGGCCGGCAGCAGGCGGGCGGCCTTCAGGTCCAGCAGCGTGGCGGCCACGACGAGGAACTCGCTGGCCTCGTCCAGGTCCCAGTCACCCTCACCCGCCGAGGCGGCGCGCAGGTGCGCGATGAAGTCGTCGGTCACCCGGGCCAGCGCCACCTCGGTGACGTCGAGCTGGTGCTTGGTGATCAGGCCGAGCAGGAGGTCGAAGGGGCCGGCGAAGTTCTCCAGCCGCACCTCGAAACCGGTGCGGCCGCCGGCGGGGTCGGTGCCGCCCGTGCCCGCGGGCACGGGCTCACGGGGAGGGGCAGCCACGTGCCCCACCGTACCGAGCCGGCCGGCGTCACGGGATCGGCGCGGCCGTCGCCGTCGCCGTCGGCACCGACACGCCGCCCAGGACGTGACCGCCTCACAGGAGGCTCAGGCGGGCGATGCGCTCCAGGTCCTCGACGGTGGCCGTGAAGGCCCGGCCCCGGACCCCGAGAACACCGAGGTCGACCGAACCGTCCGCCCCGCAGCGGAACCGCCAGGACGCCGTGGGCACGTCCCCGACGACGACGGCGGCCAGCTCGGTGTCCCCGGAACCCACCAGGCGTTCCAGCCGGGCGGTCTCACCGGCGTCGGGCGGCCCGGACAGGACGACGACGTGCGGCCGCGGGCGGCCGACCCGGCGGCTGCGGCGAGCGGCCAGCACGCCGTCGACGCCCAGGGCCCGGGCGGCACGCCGCCGCTCGGCCGCCTCGGCCTCCAGCCGACCCAGCAGACCGGCCAGCGATCCCACGTCCTCGACGAGTCCCGGGTGCAGGCCGGCGTGCCGGGACGCGAAACCCACCAGGTGCAGGTGCACCCCGTCGGACCAGGGGTTGAGGACGAGCTCGGCCGCCATCGACAGGGCCAGCGCGCGCGCGACCCCCTCGTCCCCGCCGAGGGCCACGAGGCCGGGAGCCGACTCCAGGTCCACGAGGAGGTCCTCCTCACCCACCCGTGCCACGTCCGCCAGCGCCGGGTACGGTGCGCGGCCGGACTCGTGGGGAGCGGGCAGGGTGGCAGCGCGCCCCAGGTCCTCGCGGCGGACCTCGAGCCGTGTCCCCGTGCCCGTGAAGGGGGCGGGTGGCCTCGGGCCCCCGGGGACGTCCGCCAGGTGCAGGACGAGACGGTCGGCGCCGAGACCGACGGCGAGCACCTCCGGCAGCGGTGTCCCCTGCTCGCCGGCGGCAGCGGCGAGCCGGCGCAGCGCGCGGTCGAGGAACGCTCCCCGCCCGGGGTCGTCCAGACCGCGTTCGGGCGGCGCGAGGGGCCCGACGGGCCGGGTGCGGCGCGTGGCGGTCAGCAGGCCGACCGCGACCAGGCCCGCGCTCAGGGCACCGCGCTGCAGGAGGTCGTCGCCGGCGGCGGGCGGCACCCCAGGCACCTCGAACACCCCGGGCACCTCGGACACCTCGGCCCGGGCAGCGGGCCGCTCCGCGTCGGGGCCCCCGGCGGGTGCGGTCAGGACCGGTCGCACCGGGACGTGCTGCGCGGCGTCGCCGGGAAGCAGCAGCACCCACCCCGGGCGGATGAGGTCGGCGTCCACCAGCCGTGAACCGTCCGGCTGAGCCCTGTCCACGTTGAGGTCGAAGATCTCGCGGTAGCGCAGCGGGTCGCCGAGCGTGCGCTCGGCGATGTCCCACAGGCAGTCGTGGTGGCGACCCGCGGGCGGCTGGACCACGTAGGTGACCGGGCCCGCTGCGGCCGCCGCGGACCGCCCCGCCCAGGCAGCGTCGGGCGCAGCGGCAGCGGCCGGGGCGGCTGCTCGCGCGGCGCCGGCCTCGCCCTCACCGGACACCGGCGGGGTGCGCGGCACCTCCTGCGCGCCGGTGAGCGCCACCGCGCCGAGCGCCCCGGTGGACGGCGACGGCACGGTCCCGGGCACCCACACCGCACCCGCCGCCAGGAGCAGCACCGCCCCCACGAGCCGCTGGGCGAGGACCTGCTGACCGCTGCCGAAGCGGGCGCGGGCGCTCACCCCGCCGCGCACCCAGGCGCGGACCTCCGCGAGCACGCAGGCGGTGAAGTGCGCCCACGTCAGCCACAGCACCACCGCGAGGACGTCGAGCACGACCGTGCCGCTCAACTGGGCGTCCAGCCAGCTGCGCGCGGGGAGGGTCGAGGGCAGCGGGTTGCCCACGAGCGCGACCAGCGCCCACGGGACGCCGACGACCACGGCGAGCAGGACGACCGCCGCGGCGGCGCCGCGCAGCACCTCCAGGCGCCGGGCTGCCGGGGTGGGGCCGCGTCGGGGCAGGCGGGCGGGCACCCGCTGCCCGGTGCGGTCCGGGCGGTCGAGGGTGGGGGTGGGCATCGGTCACCTCACGGTGGTGCGGTAGGGGTTCGTCACGAGGTTCGTCCTGCGCCTCCGGACGGGGGCAGCGGCACGACGAGGGTCTGCACCTCGGTCACCTGGATCCCCGTCTCGGTGGGCAGGTCGACCTCCCGGTAGGTCTGCCAGGTGGCTCCGGCGTCCTCGCTGATCTCGATGCGCCAGGTCTCCAGGGCCGTGACGCGGAAGGTGTCCCCACCGCCGTGGAAGTCCCGGCCGCTGGAGGTGCGGCGGTAGGTGTACGAGCACACCTCGGCACCGGTGCGCCTGGTGGCGCCCGGCGCCAGTTCCGCTCCCCCGCCCTCGCAGGTCACCGGTTCCGCACCCGGCAGCGGCCACACCCGCAGACGCACCACGACGGCACGCATGCGGGTGTCACCGGTGCCCACGACGGCCGGGTTCTCGGTCGACCCGCGCGAGAACGCGACGGTCTGCCCGACCCGTGGCCTGGTGGACGGCGACGTGCGGACCCCGGACGTCTTGATGCGCCCGCTGCGCTCGTGCACCAGGTCCGCGTACGCCTGCTGCCCGGGGGTGAGTTCCGTCCACAACGGGTACCGGTCGGTGGAGTCCAGGTGGACCAGGACGGTTCTCGGCACGATCCGCATGCCCCAGGACGGGATCCCGGTACGGGGGTCCGCAGGGGGCTCGATGCAGTGCTGCACCAGTTCCACCGGTGGTGGTGGCGGGGGTGGTGGGGGCGTGGTCGGCACCGGGGTGGACCCGGGTTCCGGGGTCGCGGCGGGTCCCGCGGTGGCGGTGGGTCCCCCCGTGGGAGCGGGTTCCCCCGTGGGGGTGGGCGCCGGTTCCGGGGTGGGGTCCGCGGTGGGTCCAGGCACCGCCGACGTCGTCGGGGTGGGCGCCGGGCCCGCACCCGTCCGCGGCGGTTCCACCGCGGCCCCGGGCGCCGCGAGGAGCAGGGACGCCGGCGCGACGACGGTGCCCGGGACCCTCGCCGAGGTGGTCGTGGGACCGGCGTCGTCGGGGGACCTCAACCAGCAGGTCGGGGGTTCCGCACCGCGCAGCAGGTCGCCGAAGCTGGCGGAACGTCGCGACCCGGCGCACCTGAGCCCGTAGCTGCCGCCACCGTTGAAACCGCTGCCCGCGCTGGCGTACGTCAGGCAGTTGCCGTGCGCGCTCACGCCCACCGGCGTCGGCGACGCCATCGGTCGCGCGGCCCCCGCCTCGGCCGCCACGGCCGCGGTGGGCGCGAGGAGCAGCGGCGCCAGCACGGGCAGCAGGGCGGCCCGCACCAGCACCGCACGACGCCCACGAGCACCGGGCGCGGACCCGCCCGCCCGCATCAGAACCGCTCCACGACGACGTCGCCGGCGGTGCACGCCCCGCTGGTGGAGGCGACGTCGTCGACCAGCCAGCGACCGTCCACGCGCAGCACCACGGCGGTGGCCGTGGAGTAGCGGGCGGTGTTGACGGGTTCCCCGTCGGCGCGGTCCACCTGCCAGCCGCGGTCCTGCAGGCACAGCTGCAGCACCACGCGGTCCTGCCCCTCCCGGGTGCTGCCGAGCACACCCACCGGGTACGGGCCGGGCATCTCGTCGCCGAGGTTCTGCGCGAGCAGGGGCACCGCCCACTCCAGCGCCGCCGTGGTCAGCGTCGCCCTCAGCGCGGGCAGGCGCGCGGGGTCGGCGACGCGCGCGTTGACGGCCAGCGCCTGCTCGCGCAGGTACACGCGCACGGCGACGGCGGCCGGGTCGCCGTCCCAGGGTCCCGCCGCGGCCGGCGAGGACGCGGTACCGGGGACGGGGCCCGGCGCGGCGACGGCGGGCGTGCCCGCCGGTGCCGGCGGGGCCACGTCGGAGGCCTGGTCCGAGCAGCCGGTGGTGAGCACCAGCCCGGCGGCCGCGACGAGCGCGGCGGTGGTCCTGGTCACGTGGCGTCCTCCTGGTCGGTCCCCTCGAACGGGCGGGCTCGGGCGTCGCCCGCGGCGTGCAGCTCGCGGACCCCGACGATGCCGAGCAGCGTCGTCGGCAGCACCACCTCGACGTGGGTCGTCACGACGATCCGGCGACCGTACGGGTCGCCCTGCCCGGTGATCCCGGTGAAGCACGCGCCCGGTCCGGTGATCGGTGCCCCGGCCGCCACCGCGTCCCGGCAGTACGCGTCCACGCGCTCGCGCACCTGCGCGTCCGGCAGCAGGACCAGGTCCTGCGCGTCCACGTCGACGGCCGCGGCGCCGGCGCGGGCGGCCTCCTCGGCGTAGGCGACGGCACGGGCGCGGGCCGCCAGCTGCCGGGAGGCGTCCAGCACCAGCCCGGCCAGCAGCAGCAGCACCAGCGCCAGCACGGGCACGGCCGGGGCGATGGAACCCTCCTCCTCGTGCCCCACCGCGAGGCGCGGGCGCTTCACCGCACCCCCCGGTTGGGGTCCAGGGGGCTGGAGAAGGAACTGCTCACCGTGACGTGGCCGGGGGCGCCCGGCAGTCCCAGGTCCGCCAGGGCGTACCGGCACCGGGCGGTGACGGTCACCGGGGTTCCCGGCTCGAACCGGGCCAGCGGCTCCACGGCGAGGGTCTCGGCGCACTCCCCCTCGCCGACGGCGGCGCGGACGACCTCCTCGGCGCGCGAGCGGGCGTCGTCCGCCGAGCGCGCCTGGGTGGCGCTGCGCGCTGCGTCGCGCACCCCGGAGTCCAGGGTCGCCGAGACCAGCCCGGCGCGCCCGTACGCGAGCAGGAGCGCGACGAGCAGCAGCACGGCGGGGGCGACGAGGGTGAACTCCAGCGCGAGGCTGCCGGCCTCGCGCTCCTGCCTCCCGTTCACCCCTCGCTCCCGAACAGCTCGCGCGGCCCGGCGGCGCTCTGGGTGGTGCTCAGGTCCAGCCCCGGCACCAGGCTGATGACGCGGCCGCTGACGCTCACCCGCACGCGCCGGCCGTCGGCCGACCAGGTGGTGCGCACCCCGGGGTCCAGCAGCGCCTCGCGCCCCACCGTGGTGGCGAACTGCCGGACGTGCTCCTCGACGCCTCCCTGCCCGGCGGCCACGGCCTGCTCGTCGGCCAGCAGCCGCAACTGCGAAACTCCCTCGCGGGCCGACTGCAGCGCGACGGAGCGCCCGTAGGCCCACAGGCCCGCCTGGATGCCGAAGAACACCAGCAGCAGGAACACGGGCGCCAGGAACGCCGTCTCCAGCGCCGCGCTGCCGCCGTCGCGCCCGGCGGAGCGGCCGCGCTTCAGCCCACACCCGCGCAAGCCGTACCGACCGCCACCGTGGAGCACTCCTCCAGCGCCTCGCTCTTGGTCCTCACGATGTTGTAGACCACCCCGCCGATCACGGAGGCGGCCACCACGACGACGGCTGCGATGATCGCCCACTCCAGGGCGGAGGCGCCGGCGTCGCGGCCCTGCGCCGCGGCGCGCCGGGCACGTGCGGACAGCAGCCGCGCCAGGCGCGAGATCGATGGGGACATCGGTTTTCCCTTCGGTCGGGTGCGTGCGGCGCGAGACGGCCGCACGCGGGTCCTGGGAGCGCGCGGGGGTTCCCGTCACGACTGCCCCACGAGGTTGGAGACGGCGGGGAAGGCGAGGAACACCATGAACGCGGTGCACAGCAGCAGCTGCGCCACGAGCATGGACTGCGACTTCTCCCCCGCCTGCCCCTCGGTGTCGGCCATGTCGCGCCGGCGCATGGTGGCCGCGCGCGCCGACAGCGAGGCGCGGATCTTCGCGCCGTCGTCCGAGGCGAGACCCAACGCCCCGGACAGGTCGACGAGTTCCGGGACGGCGAGCTCGGTGCCCAGCTCGCCCAGCGCCTCCCACGGGGTCGTCCCCAGCAACCGGGCGTTGGCGAGCGCCTGCCGGATGCGCACCAGCGCCCAGTAGTCGCTCACGGAGGCGGAACTGAGCAGCGCCTCGGGCAGGCCCCGTCCGCCGGCGAGGTTCATCGCGACCAGGTCGCAGAACACGCCGACGACGCGCCGGAAGTCCCGGCGGCGGCGTTCCGCGTCGGACCGCAGCGCCAGGTCGGGGACCAGGAAACCGGCGGCGCCCAGCACGAGCGCCAGCGGCAGCGGGACCCCTCCGGGGAGGGGGACGCCGCAGACCCGCAGGACCGCCCAGCACACCGGCGCCAGCAGCAGGAGCACCAGCCCGGCGACGACCTTCGTGGCCAGGAACTCCCCCGTGCCGCGGCCCAGCACCGCCAGGTCGGCGCAGGTGCGGTGCAGCCGCCAGCCGCGCTCGGCGCTGAGCACCTCCAGCCGGTCGGCCAGCGCCGCCACCAGGCGGCCGGTCGCGGAGCCGGGGCCGACCAGGGCGCGCCGGGGGGCGGCGGAGGCCGCCGCCTCCGCCTCGCTGAGCAGGGTTCGCCGCGACGTGCGGCGCACCGCGTCGTGTCGGGCGACCTGCACGGCCACCGAGGGACGCGGGCGCAGCAGGGCGCTCAGGAGGAGCAGGGCACCCGCCCCCGACGAGGCGCCGAACAGCAGTGCGAGGTTCACCGCGCCACCGCCGAACCCGTGCCCAGCCCCGTGCCCAGCCCCGTGCCCAGCCCCGTGCCCACCGTCGCCACGGCGGCGGTCGCCGTGACGCCGGCGGCGGTACCGGCCGTGGCCAGGAACCGTTCGTGGACCTCCACGCGGGCCAGGCGGCGCAGCCACACCAGCCCGACGAGGAGCAGCGCGGCCACCACGACCAGCGCCAGCTGCCCGGCCACCGTGGAGTACGGCTCGACGTAGGCGCGGTTGAACACGGCCAGCAGGCCCATGACGCCCAGCACGATGAGCAGGACGATCTGGACGCTGCGGCGGATGCTGCGGCGACTGGCCTCGATGCGGCGGCGCACGTCGAGCTCCTCGCGCGTGGAGGCGGCCAGGGCGGTGAGGACGTCGCGCAGGCCCGGTCCGCGCAACCGCGCGTTCAGCACGAGCGCCGCGCACACCACGTCGGCGCTGGGGTCGTCGACGTCCTCCGCGAAGCGCAGCAGCGCCTCCGGCAGGGGCTCGCGGATGCGCATCCGGTCCACCAGCAGGTTCAGCGACGGGCGCAGCACCGGTGCCGAGGTGGCGGCGGTCGCGGGGATCGCCTGCTCCAACCCGATCGCGCCGGCGACGGTGTCACGCAACGACTCCGTCCACGTGGCGAGCGCCTCGGTGCGGGCGATCCCGCGCCCCTCCTCGGCGCCGCCGCCCAGCAGGCGGTCCCAGCAGGCCGCCAGCAGGCCGATGCCGACGCCGGCCACCAGCCAGCGCGTCAGCACCACCGTCGCCACGCCGGCGGCCAACCCCGCCAGCACCCGGCGACCGCCCGCGCGCGCCCCCAGCCGGGCCCGCCACGACGGCGGCCTCGAACCGGCGCCCGGTGCGCGGCCCCGCAGGCCGAGCACCACGGCCAGCACGCCCAGGCCGGCGGCGCCACCGGTGAGGGCGACGACCACCTCCGGCGCGAGGAACCCGGTCACCGGGTCCAGCACGCTCCCCGCCGCCCCGTTCACGCGTCCCACCGCTGCAGCACCGGGGCCACGTAGCCGTGCCGCTCCAGGTCGGCGGCGCACTGCAGCGGTGCGTGCGCGCGGGCCACCCCGTCGGCCCCGGCGAGGAACACCTCCGAGGACAGCACCCGCCCGTCGACCCCGGTGACCTCACGCACGCTGGCGACCACCCGGCGCAGGCCGCCACCGGCGTGGTAGGTGTTCTGCTTGTCGAGGAACACCACGAAGTCCACGGACCCGGCGATCAGCATGTGGCTCGCCTCGACCGGCAGGCGTTCCTCGGCCTGCAGGGCGTAGGTCGCGATCCGGTTGAACACCTCGGCCGAGGAGTTCGCGTGGATCGTGGACAGGGAGCCGTCGTTGCCCTGGCTCATCGCGTTGAGCATCGTGACGATCTCGTCGCCGAGGACCTCCCCGACGATGACGCGGCTGGGGTTCATGCGCAGCGAACGGCGCACCAGGTCGGCCATGCTCACGCCGCCGACCCCCTCGGAGTTCTGCAGCCGCTCCTCGAACGCGACGGCGTTCGGGTGGGCCTCGACGTGGGCGTCCAGGCCGAGTTCCAGCGCCCGCTCGACCGTGATGATCCTCTCGTGCGGGCCGATCTCCGCAGCCAGCGCTCGGAGCAGGGTCGTCTTCCCCGAGTTCGTGGATCCGGCGATCATGATGTTCTTGCGGGCTCGCACGGCTGCGCGCAGGAACTGCGCGAGGTCGTCGGTCATCGACCCGGCGGCCACCAGGTCGGCCAGGCTCGCGGTGCCCAGGCGGGCGCGCCGGATGCTCAGGGCGGGGCGCTGGCACACGCCCATCACCGCCGACAACCGCGAGCCGTCGGGCAGCCGCAGGTCCAGCTGCGGGTTCGCCGCGTCGAACGGCCGGCTCGTGAGCCCGACGTTGGCGGCGAGCACCTGGACGAGTTCGACGAGGTCGTCGTCGGACTCGGCGACCGGTGCGTGCAGCTCCTCGCGGCCGTCGGCGTACCCGACGAAGACGCGGTCGAAGCCGTTGATGTCGACGTTCTCCACGTCGGGGTCGTCCAGCAGCGGCTGCAGCCGGCCCACGCCGAACAGCGCGGCCCCGATCGCCGCCGCCACCGCCTCCTCGTCGGACGCGGCCAGTGGTGCACGGCCCGCCTCCACCTCCGCGCGGGCGTGGTCCTCCAGGACCTGCACCACGAGGGAGCGGGCGAACTGGCGCTCGTCGGCGCTGGACATGGGCGGACGGCCCGCGAGGTCGTCGCGCCGGCGCTGGCCCGCCAGCCGGTCCGCCACCTGCACGCGCAGGCGGCGCACCAGGTCGTGGTCGACCGCACCGACGCGGCGCGTGCCCGGGACGGGGCCCGAGGGCGCCGCCGGGAACACGCTCACGCGGCGTCCCTCGGCCGGCCGGCGGCCGCAGCGGCCACCGCCCGCACGACCGCCCGTCCCGCCCGCACCAGCGCGGTCCGTTCCGGGCGCGCGGTGCGCGCGCCGTCGAAGACCCGGGCGCCCGCGGCGTCCAGCGGCAGCCGGCCGAAGTCCTCGACCCACTCCCCCACCTCGAGCAGCACCCGGGCGCTGCCGTCGGCGTCCCCGCGCTGCAGGTCACCCACCACGACCACCCCCACGCGCGGCAGCAGCCCGTCACCGCGGCGCAGGGCCCCGGCGAGGACGCGCAGCCGCTCCCGGGCGTGCAGGACACCGGCGACGTCGTCGCGCACCACCAGGACGACGGCGGTGGACTCGCGCAGCAGGGGCAGGTGCACCGGGTGCGCTCCCAGGCGTCCGCCGTCCACGAGCACGTCGGTGGGGCCGGTACCGCCCGCGCCCCGCGTCACGTCCAGGACGGCGGCGGCCAGGGACGGCCACGACCGCTCCGCGGCCCGCGCCTGCTCGGGCGCGCCCAGACCGCACACCACCGGGGTACCGCCCGATGCGGGCTGCGCCTGCGCGAGCACCTGCTCGGCGCTCAGGCCGCGCCGCGCCGACGTCAGCAGCGGCAGCAGGCCCCGCTCGGCGTCCAGGACACCGCCACCGGCCGTGGGCCAGCGGGCGGCCACGTCACCACCGGCGGGGTCGGCGTCCAGCAGCAGCACGGGCGCCGGCCACAGCGCCGCGCTGAGCATCGCGGTCGTCGTCGCACCGGGAGACCCCTTGGCGGACACGAAGGACACGAGGGCCACGGTTCACCGACCCTCGAGGTCGACGGGCGGGGTGGTGCCGTCGGCGACCCGCGCCACCGCCACCTGCCCGGCGGACGCGGCGGCCACCACGCCCGCGGCCTGAGCCGTGGGCACGAGCAGCGAGACGGTGTCGCCGGCGGAGCGGGCCGAGTCGGCCCCGGCGGCGACCACGCGCGCCGACGTCAGCAGGACCGTCCCGGCGGGTTCCCCGGTCACCGTGCCGGAACCGTCGGCCGAGACCAGGAAGGCGCGCACGACGTCTCCCGAGCGCAGGGGCTCGGTGGGCCGCTGCTCGGGGCCGAGCACGAGACCCACGACGGCCGCGTCCACGGGCACCGCGTCCCCGGCCAGGAACATCGTGCGGTTCAGCAGCGTGTCGGCGGGGATGCGGCCGGTGGCGTACGTCCCCACGAAGTTGCCCAGCGCGGCGGAGGGCACGACCGCGGCACCGTCCGCCGCGACCCGGGCCACGCCCAGGTCCTCCGCGTCGACGCGTTCACCGGGGGCGATGTCGTGGCGCGCGACGAGCACGTCGACCCGGTCGCCGCTGCGGTGCACGACGAGCGCGCTGCCCAGCGCACCGCCCACCACGAGCACCAGCCCGAGGGCCAGCAGGGCCGGGCGGCGTTCGCGGGTGGGAGCGGGCACCCGCCGGGTTCCGGGGTCCAGGACCCGTCCGGGCGCGCCGGTGCGGGGTGGGGCAGCGGTGGGGGGCATGCACCGAAGTTCGCACGGCGGGACCGGGCGACGGTCACGGTGAGCAGCCGGATGCCCCGAGCGGACCAGGCACGTCACCCGTCCCGACCACCGCGCCGCCACGGGGAGTGAGCGGATCGGGTGAGGGACCGCGCCGCCCCCGGGCCCCGGGCCGGTGCGCCGCCCGTCAGACGCCGTCCGTCAGGCGGGAGCGGCCTGCCCGCCCGTCCGGGCCTCCTCGTCCCCGTGCCGGGGCCGCGGCGCGGCAGCAGCGGCCAGGGCTGCCGACAGGTGCTCCGCCACGGGCGCCACGTGGGGCTCGCGCAGGATCGACATGTGCTCCCCGGGCACCTCCACCAGCGTCCACTCCCCCGACAGGTGCGGCGCCCACTGCCGCCGCTCGGCGGCCTCCGGGTCGTCCGCGGCGACCAGGACGAGGGTGCGGCCGCCGTAGGTCCCCGTCGGGCGGTACCAGCGCTGGACGACCATGCCCTGCCGGAAGAAGCGCACGTAGTGCCCCAGGCCCGGGTGGGGCACCACACCGGTCAGCGCCAGGGACAGCGCCTCCTTGGCCTTCTCGCGCAGCGTCGGGTACGTCGAGCGCGGCATCAGGGAGGGGTTCGGCGGGAAGGAGTCCAGGACCGCCAGGAGCTCGACCTCCTCACCGGCCGCGCGCAGCCGGCGCGCCACCTCGTGGGCGACGAGACCGCCCATCGAGTGACCGGCGATGCGGTAGGGGCCGTGCGGCTGCACCCGGCGCACCGTGCCGACGTGCCGACGCGCCATCCGCTCGATCGACCAGTCGGGCAGCGCCCGGTTCTCCAGGCCGTTGGCCTGCAGGCCGAGCACGGGCCCGGGGTGCTCCACCCGCTGGGCCAGGGTGCGCAGGGCGACGGCCGCGCTGCCGGCGCCGGCGACGAGGAACAGCGGCGGCCCCTCGCCCGCGGCGCGCAGCGGGACCAGCGTGGGGTTCTCCTCGCGGGCGGTGCGGCGCGCCGCGGCCGCGAAGCGGGCAACGGTGGGCTCGGCCGCCAGCAGCGCGGTGGTCAGCGGCCGGGGCGGGTCCTGCACGACCTCGGCCATCCGCGCCACCAGCGCCTCGGCGGCCAGCGAGTCGCCGCCGAGCTCGAAGAAGTCGTCGTGGACACCGAGGTCCTCCAGCTCCAGGACCGCGGCGAACTGCTCCCGGACGACCTGCTCCCAGCTGGTGCGCGGCGCCTCGTGCGGAACGGTGGAGGGTTCCGGTTCCGGCAGCGCGGAACGGTCCAGCTTGCCGCGCTCCGTGCGCGGCAGCGCGTCCAGGAGGACGACGTACCGCGGGACCATGTGCGAGGGCAGGTTCTCCCGCACCACCGCCCGCACGGCCGAAGCCTGCGGCCGCGGCCCCTCGGGGACGACGTACGCCACCAGCACCACGTGGCCGGTGCGCGGGTCCGGCCGGCCGGCCACCACGGCCTCCCGCACGCCGGGCTGGGCGAACAGCAGGGCCTCGACCTCCCCGGGTTCCACCAGCAGGCCGCGGACCTTCACGCTGTGGTCGGAACGTCCCAGCAGCCGCAGGCAGCCGTCCTCGCCGAGGACGCCGACGTCGCTGGTGAGGAAGGAACGGGTGCCGTCGGGGTTCGCGGTGAACACCTCGGCGGTGCGCTCGGGCGCGTCCCGGTACCCCTGCGTCAACCAGGGGGACGTGACCACCACCCGGCCGGTGCCGTGCGGGCGGCGCACCCCGTCCTCGCCCCGCACCTCGAAGCGCGCCCCCGGCACCGCCCACCCGACCGGGGTGGCGCCCTGCGGGGAGGCGTCGCCGGGCTCGATCCGGAACTCGGCCATCAGCCACGTCTCGGTGGAGCCGTAGCGGTTGCGCAGCACGCACCGCGGGCCCACGGCGGCCCGGACGCGGCTCAGCTCCGCGCCGTGGACGGTCTCCCCGGCCATCGTGACGCTGACGAGGCCGTCGAGACGCTCCCCGGGAGCCAGGGCGGTCAGCGCCCCGCGCAGGATCGCCGGGGAGGCGTGCAGCACGTCGACCCCCTGGCGCCGCATCCACCCGGGCAGTTCCGACACCGACCGGCTGCGCGGGTCGAACAGCTCCTGGCGGGCGCCGACGAGCAGGCACGCGAGGGTCGCACCGATGCCGGCGCTGAACCCCAGGGGCAGCAGGTGCGCCACGACCGCGGACGCCCCGTAGCAGCCGGTGCCCACCGAGTTCACCCACGCGTCGTGCAGGATCGAACGGTGGTCGCAGGCCACGCCCTTCGGCGCACCGGTGGATCCGGAGGTGTACACGAGCACCGCGGTGTCCCCCGGCGCGGCGGGGGCGGCGAGGAGCTCCGCGGCCGCCGCCAGGTGGTCCGCCCCGGTGCACGCCGCGTCGCCGGGGTCGAGCACCGTGGTGACCACCTCGGCCGCGGTGGCGGCGCGCGCGGCGTCGCTGACGCAGATCGACGCCCCGGCGGAACGCACGTAGTGACGCAGCCTGGCCGCGGGGGTGGTGTGGTCCAGCACGACCAGGGGGCTGCCGCTGGCGATGACCCCCACGACGGCGGCGACGGCACCCGCGTCGTGACCGCGAAGGACCGCGACGGGCTCCCCGGCGGCGCCGGCGGCCAGCACGGCGGCCCGGACCCGGGCGGCGCGCACCAGCAGGTCGGCGCCCGTCAGGCCGTCCTCGCCGTCGGCGACGAGCACCCGTCGCGCGGCGTCGAGGGCCACCTCGACGATCCGGGGGACGAGCGTCCCCGTGGCGTGGTCCTCCGAGAGCGGCGCGACCATGTGAGTACCCCCCGTGACGTCCTCGCGGGCGCTCCCCCAGCGTCCGCGAGGCGCACCTTAACGGCTCACCGCAGCCGCAGGACCCCGTTCAGACCGCCCGGCGCTCCGCTCCCCCACCCGGGCGCAGGGAACTCACTCCCCGTGCGGCGCAGTGGCTCCGCGCCACGGCACGGCAGGGCACGGACGGGGAGCGCCTCACGCCGCATCGCCGCGGGCGACCAGCTCACGCGCCAGCTGCCGGTAGGCCTCCGCACCCGGGTGGCCGCTCGCGTACACGGTGATCGGCTCCGCAGCCACCGTCGCGTCCGGGAACTTCACCGTGCGGCCGATCACCGTGTGGAACACGTCGTCCCCGAACGCCTCGACCACGCGGGAGACGACCTCACGGCTGTGCAGCGTGCGCCCGTCGAACATCGTGGCGAGGATCCCGTCGACCTCGAGGACCGGGTTCAGCCGCTCCTGCACCTTCTCGATCGTCTCCACCAGCAGCGCCACCCCGCGCAGCGCGAAGAACTCGCACTCCAGCGGGATGAGCACGCCGTGGGAGGCCGTCAGGGCGTTGACCGTCAGCAGCCCCAGGGAGGGCTGGCAGTCGATGAGCACCACGTCGTAGTCGCCCAGCACCGGGCGCAGCGCCCGCGCCAGCACGCTCTCGCGCGCCACCTCCCCCACCAGCTGCACCTCGGCCGCCGACAGGTCGATGTTCGCCGGCAGCAGGTCCAGCCCCTCCACGGCCGTCTCCCGGACCACCTCCCGCACGTCCGTGCCCGGTTCCATGAGCAACTGGTAGACGGTGCGGTCCAGCTCGTGGGAGTTCACCCCCAGGCCCGCGGACAGGGCACCCTGCGGGTCGAAGTCCACCAGCAGCACCCGGCGGCCGTACTCGGCCAGTGCCGCACCCAGGTTGATGGTCGTGGTGGTCTTGCCCACCCCGCCCTTCTGGTTGCACATGGAGATCACCCGGGCCGGGCCGTGCTGCTGCAGCGGCCGGGGCACGGGGAAGGCGGGCAGCGGCCGACCCGTCGGCCCCTCCTGCGGACCGAGCTCGATCTCGCCCTGCACGTCGCGGGCGTCACCCGGCGGCACGACCCGGCCGTCGCCGGGCGCAGCGGTCACCGGATCGGCGGTGTCCGGCTGCACGGCGGGTCGAGGCGTCCCCGACGGCGCGCCCGCCGCACCGGGCACCGGCGGGATCGAGGGGGCGGGCGTCGGGAACTCGCTGGTCACTGGCGTGGCACTTCCTCGTCTCGGGCGGTGCTCCGCGCCCCGCGAAGCGGTCGCGCAGGCGCGCTGGCGCGACGACCTTAGTCCGCGACCCCCGGTGACCGGTGCGCGCGGGGGTGCGTCTCCGCGTGCACCTCCCGCAGCGAGTCCGCCGTGACCAGCGTGTACACCTGCGTCGTGGCCACGGAGGCGTGGCCCAGCAGCTCCTGCACCACCCGCACGTCCGCGCCGCCGCGCAGCAGGTGCGTGGCGAAGGAGTGGCGCAGGGTGTGCGGCGAGACCGCGCGCACGATGCCCGCACGCCCCGCCGCCGACTGCAGCACCGCCCACGCGCTCTGCCGCGACAGGCGCGCGCCACGGGTGTTCAGGAACAGCGCCGCCGTGCCGCGGCCCTGCGACGCCAGGTGCGGGCGCGCCCGCACGAGGTACTGCTCCAGGGCTCTCAGCGCGTACGACCCCAGCGGGACGACGCGCTCCTTGGCGCCCTTCCCCCGCAGGCGCACCACACCGCTCTCCCCGAGCACCTCCGGGGAGGCGTCGTCGACGTCCAGCCCGACCGCCTCGCTGATGCGCGCGCCGCTGCCGTACAGCAGCTCCAGCAGCGCCCGGTCGCGCAGCGCGAGGGGGTCACCACCGGACCCCGCCACGTCCAGCAGCCGTGCGACCTCCTCCACCGTCAACGCGGTGGGCAGGCGCCGCGGCGGTGTCGGCGGCCGCACCAGCGACGCGGGGTCGGTGCCGCTGCGGCCCTCCGCGTGCAGGAAGCGGTGCCAGCCGCGCACGGCGGAAGCCGTGCGCGCCGCCGAACTGGCCGTCAGCGCAGCACCACCGTCGGCACCGCTGCGCAGGGCCACGACGAACGCGCTGACCGCGGCCTCGTCGACGGCGGCGGGATCGTCCACACCCCGGGCGGCCAGGAAGCGCAGGTAGCGCCGCAGGTCGCGGCGGTAGGCGCCCAGGGTGTTCTCCGACAGGCCGCGCTCCACCCGCAGGTGCCCCAGGTAGTCGCGCAGGGCACCGACGAGCCGCTCCCCTGGCTCCCGCGCTTGCTCCCGCGCATCGGCGGGCGTCGCGGAGGTCACGGGCAGCACCCTGGTGACACTAGGGCAGCGCCCGGCGCCCGAGGAGCAGCGACGCGGCCGGGCGCAGTGCGCCCGGCCGCGTCACCGGCCGGTCGGGCCGGCCGGTCCTAGCGGCGCAGCAGGCCCTCCGGCCACGGCTCGTCCGCCGGGTGCAGCGTCGCGAAACCGGCCGCCTGCGCGGCGTGCACCGCCAGCACCCCGATCACCGTGCCCGGGTTGCGCAGCCGGCCCTCCAGGACCGCGCGCACCGCCTCGGCCAGCGGCACCCGCACCGGCACGAGGTCGCGCTCCTCGTCCTCACGGGTGTGCCGCTGCTCGAGCGGCACCGCGGACAACCCGCGCGCGAGGTAGATGCGGTTCGCCTCGCTGGAACCACCCGGGGAGTTGAACCAGTCCACGACGACGGCCCAGTCGGCCGCCACGAGGTCCGCCTCCTCCGCCAGCTCGCGCTGCGCCGCCCGCAGCGGCGGCTCGCCGGCCACGTCCAGCAGACCCGCCGGCAGCTCCCACAGCTCCCGGCGCACCGGGTGGCGGTACTGCTTGATCAGCAGCACGTTGTCGTCGCCGTCCAGGGCCAGCACGGTGACGGCACCGGGGTGGCGCTGCACGTCGCGGGTCACGGTGCTGCCGGCGCCGTCGTCACCCGGCAGCTCCACCACCTCGCGCACCACGTCCCAGACGTGACCGGTGAAGACGACCTCGCTGGAGCGCAGCGGCCGCTGGACGGGGGCGTCGGCGACCTCCGCCGCGGCGACCAGCGGCACACCCAGTTCCTCGGGGAAGGCGCTCACGCGGTCACGTCCGACAGCTCCACCGGCTCCTGCACCGGCGCGGCGTGCTCCTCGGCGGGCTCCGGGTCCACGTCGATCAGCTGCTCCTCGCGCTGCCGGCGCAGGGCGGCCGCCACGAGACCGGAGAACAGCGGGTGCGAACGGGTCGGTCGCGACTTGAACTCCGGGTGCGCCTGGGTCGCCACGTAGTACGGGTGCACGTCCTCGGGCAGCTCCACGAACTCCACCAGCTCGCGGTCCGGGGAAAGCCCCGAGAACACCAGGCCCGCGGCCGTGAGCTGCTCGCGGTAGGCGTTGTTCACCTCGTAGCGGTGCCGGTGCCGCTCGGAGATGCGCTCGCTGCCGTAGGTGGCGGCCACCACGGACCCGCTCTGCAGCACCGCCTCGTACGAGCCCAGCCGCATCGTGCCGCCCATGTCGCCGGCGCCGGCGACGATGTGCTTCTGCTCGGCCATGGTGGCGATGACCGGCTGCTCCGCGTCCGGGTCGAACTCGGTGGAGCTCGCGCCCGCCATCCCGGCGACGTTGCGGGCGTACTCGATCACCATGCACTGCAGGCCCAGGCACAGGCCCAGCGTCGGCACGCCGTTCTCGCGCGCCCAGCGCAGCGCCCCCAGCTTGCCCTCGATGCCGCGCACGCCGAAACCGCCCGGCACGCAGATCGCGTCGACGTCGCGCAACTGCCTGCGGGCCCCCTCGGGCGTGTCGCAGTCGTCCGCGGCGACCCAGCGGATGTCGACCTTGGCGTCCTCGGCGAACCCGCCGGCACGCAGCGCCTCCGTGACCGACAGGTACGCGTCGGGCAGGTCGATGTACTTGCCGACCAGGGCCACCTCGACGCGCCGGCGCGGGGAGTGCACGCGCCGCAGCAGCTCGTCCCACGTCGTCCAGTCCACGTCGCGGAACGACAGGTTCAGCTTGCGCACGAGGTACGCGTCCAGACCCTCGCGGTGCAGGACCTTGGGGATGTCGTAGATCGACGGGGCGTCCACGCAGGCCACCACGGCCTCGTCGTCCACGTCGCACATGGACGCGATCTTCCGCTTGACGCCCTCGGGGATCTCGCGGTCGGAGCGGCACACGACCGCGTCGGGCTGGATGCCGATGCTGCGCAGCGCCGCCACCGAGTGCTGCGTCGGCTTCGTCTTCAGCTCGCCGCTGGGGCCGATGTACGGCACCAGGGAGACGTGCACGAAGAACACGTTGTCCCGGCCCAGGCGCTGACGGACCTGCCGGGCGGCCTCCAGGAACGGCAGGGACTCGATGTCGCCGACCGTGCCGCCGACCTCGGTGATGATGACGTCGATGTCGTCGCGCGCCTGCGCGCGCATCCGGTCGACGATCTCGTTGGTGATGTGCGGGATGACCTGGACGGTGTCGCCCAGGTACTCGCCGCGCCGTTCCTTGGCGATCACCGAGGAGTACACCTGGCCGGTGGTCACGTTCGCCGACGCGTCGAAGCGCACGTCGAGGAAGCGCTCGTAGTGGCCGATGTCCAGGTCGGTCTCGGCACCGTCGTCGGTGACGAAGACCTCACCGTGCTGGAACGGGTTCATGGTGCCCGGATCCACGTTGAGGTACGGGTCGAGCTTCTGCATCGCCACGCGCAGGCCGCGCGCACGGAGCAGGCGACCGAGGCTGGAGGCCGTCAGACCCTTCCCCAGGGAGGAGGCCACCCCCCCGGTGACGAAGACGTGCTGGGTGGGGGACTCGGGGTTGCTGCGGTTCGCCACGGACTTCGAGGTTACCCGACGTCGGAGGTGCCGCCGTCCCGGCGCCTGCCGCCGGCCGCGCACCGCGCCGCGGCGTGCTCGCCCAGCACCTGCGCCAGGGCGTCCTCGGCGCCCGGCAGCCCGGCGGCCCGGCGCCTGGCGCGAGCGGACCGCTCCTCGCGCAGCGCCGGATCCGCCAGCAGGGCGTCCACGGCCGCCGCCAGCGCCACCGCGTCCCCCACCGGCACCAGGTCGGCGGCGTCACCGGTGACCTCGGCGGTGCCGCCGGCGTCCGTGGCGACCACGGGCACACCAGCACGCAGCGCCTCCTGCACGAACACCGGCTGCCCCTCCCAGGCGCTGGCGCTGACGGCCACGTCCGCCGAGGCCAGCAGTCCCGGCACGTCGCCGCGCTCCCCCAGCAGCCGCACGGGCAGGCGCTCGGCGGCGACGCGAGCCGCCAGCGCCTCGCGCAACGGCCCGTCGCCGGCCACCAGCACCCGCGCCGGGTGCCGCAGCAGTCCGGCGGCGTCCAGGAGCACGTCCAACCCCTTCTGCGGGGCCAGCCGGGCCACCACGAGCACCACCGGGTCCCCCGGCGGCAGCACCGGTGCACCCGCGGGCAGCGGCGGGGCCGGCACCAGTGCGCGGCGCACCCGCCGGGCCCCCGCCGAGCGCGCCTGACCCACGAGGTCGCCGGAGACGGCCAGGACGACGTCGGCGGCACGGGCCACGGCGTCCTGCACCGCACGCCCCAGCCGGGCCCGGGGCCCGGTGCCGAGGACGGCGTTGTGCAGCGTCACGACCAGAGCCGGTCGCGGCCGCAGCGACCGCACCGCGAGCGCGGCCACCAGGGCCGCCCGCACGCCGTGCGCGTGCACCACCGCGCCACGCACCGAGGGCGCCCGCAGCGCCCGCCGCAGCCGCGCCGCAGCGCGCAGGTCGCGGACCGGGTCCAGCGAGGCACCGATGTCCACGGGCGCGGTGGCGGCGGCGAAGCGGAACCGCTGCAGGGTGGCCGCGGGAGCGGCCACGTGCACCGCCGCACCGCGCTCCCGCAGCCCCTCGCACAACTGCGCGACGTGCCGGCCCACCCCCCCTGCGCTGGTGCCCAGCACCAGGACCACCGGCTCGCCCCCCGCACCCACCGCCCCGTCACCGCTCCCGGCCACGTCCCCTCCTCCTGCCGCCCTCAGCGGCTCAGCACCCGTCGGGCGAACCCGGTCAGCACCCGTGCGTCGGCCGGCGCCAGCAGCCTCGCGACGCCTGCCCACACCGCCGCCGCGACCACCGCGGCCAGGAGCCCGGCGGCCAGCACCCCCGGCAGCCCACGCTCCCCCAGCAGGGCGGGCAGCGCGGCACCCGAAGCCGCCCCGGCCGCGGCGGCCACCAGGGCGGCCGCCGCGGACGCCACGAGGGCCCGGCCCGCGCCGGCCAGCGCACCGACACCACCCACCCGGCCCACCGCGCGCGCCAGCAGCGCGCCGGCGACGCTCAGCCCCACGGCGTGCGCCGCGGCGAGAGCGGTGACGACCTGTTCCGGCGGCACCAGCGCCGCGCCGGCGACCATGCCCACCAGGACGAGCGCCCACCCGGCGACGGCCGCGCTCGCCGCGGCCCGCCCGGCTCCCAGCGCGTACAGGGCTCGCGTCAGCAGCGCCGCCAACCCGTAGCCGAGCAGGCCGGGGGCGAAGATCACCAGGGCGGCGGACAGCTCGTCGGTGCGTCCAGAGCCGACCCGGCCGACCACGAACACCGTGGCGACGGGCCCGGCGGTGGCCGCCAGCAGGGCCGCACCCAGCGAGCTGACGAGAAGGACCGTGCGCACCGCCCGCGCCAGGAGGCGGCCGAACGCCTCGAGCGCACCCTCCTCGGCGGCGGTGGCCAGTCGGGGGAAGACCGCGGTGGCCACCGGAACGGCGAGCACCGCGTACGGCAGCAGGAACAGCGCCCAGGCGTAGCTCCAGCGGTTGACCGCACCCGGGACGGCGTCGTTGCTGAGCACGATCACGGCCACGGCCACGGCCTGCTGCGCCAGCAGCACCACCAGCCCCGACAGGGCCAGGGAGCGCAGCCGCGGCCAGTCGCCCGGCGCGGGGCGCAGGGCGGGGCGCCACCGCACCGCCGAGCGCAGCGCGGGGACGTGGGCGGCTACCAGCGCCACGACCCCCAGGGTCGTCCCGCCGGCGAGCACCGCCACCGCGGCGAAGGGCACCTCCCCCAGGCCGGCGCGCACCACGGGAGCGGGCACCAGGACCCCCACCAGCAGGTAGGTGGCCCCGACGACCAGGCTGGAGACGAGCGGCGCGGCGGCGGGCGCGGTGAAGCGCTGCTGGGCCTGCAGCGCACCGGCCAGGACGACCGCCACCGCGTACAGCGGGACCTGCGGCAGGAACACCAGGAGCATCAGCGCACCGGTGCCGACCGGGTCCCCACCGCACTCCTGCGCGGACGTGCCCTGCAGCAGCAGGTCCACCAGCGGCCGCGCCAGCACGGCCGTGAGCACCGCGACCGCGGTGAGGACCAGCACGCTCCAGGTCAGGGCGGCCGACGCGGTCCGCGACGCCGCCGCCCGGTCCGCCGGGTCCGGCGAGGCCAGCCGCGCCGAGAGCAGGGGGACCAGCACCCCCGCCAGCGCGCCGCCGGCCACGACCTCGAACAGGACGTTGGGCACCTGGTTGGCGGTCGCGTACACCGTGCCGAGGCAGCTGTCGCCCACCGTCTGCGAGAACGCCAGCAGGCGCCCGAAACCCGCCAGGCGCGCGGCGATCGTCAGCGCGGCGACCGAGGCGGCGGCGGCGGCGACCGACCGCGCCGCCCTCACGGACGCCCGAGCCGGTCCAGCTCCCGCAGCAGCGGGGACGCCTCGATGACGCGGCTGAAGCTGACCCGTTCCGAGGCGAGGGTCAGCCCGGTGACGACCCCCAGCGCGGCGATGCGCCCGGCGCGGTCCCAGCGCGCCAGGCACGCCACGCCCAGCAGGGCGCCCAGGGCGTTGGCACCGGTGTCGCCCAGCATGCTGCGCCCCGCGAGGTCGCCGGGCAGGACGGCGACCGCGGCACCCGCGCCGGCCGCGGCCAACGGGCGGGCCCGCAGCGCCCCGGCGCTGCCCGGGGACCCGGTGCCCAGGGAGGCGGCCACGACGACGGCGACCTTGGCCGCCCGGCCCGGGCGCAGGTCCAGCAGGTTCAGCAGGTTGGCGCTGCCGGCGACCAGTGCGGCCCCCACCGCGGCGTCGGCGAGCTCACCCGCCCGCCGGGGCGGGCGGGGCGCCACCAGCGCCGCGCAGGCGACCCCCGTGGCGCCCAGCCCCAGGACCTTCAGGGCCCCGGTGGTCAATCGCCCGCGGCGCAGTGCGGTGAGGTGGCCGGCCAGCCCGCGGGCGCCGGACTCCCGCTCCCCGCGGCGCTCGCCGAGGTCGTCCACCGCCCCGAACACCGCCGCCGCCAGAACCGCTGTCGCCCCCGCCCGGCCCCACGGTGCCGCGGCGGTGGCGGCCCCCGCCCCGGCGGCGAGCGCGACCGCGGGTCCCTCCAGGAGGGTGACGACATCCCCGCGGTGGTTGCGGCGGTCCCACCGCCCCGCCCCGCCCGGGACGTGGCGGGGCAGCCACCGGGTCAGCGCGTGCCCGGCACGGGCGGCGACCGCGGCAGCCGCGGCGGTGCGCGCCACCGTCCCCGCGCTCACTGCTCCACCGGCGCGGGCGAGGGGTTCACCAGGGCCGAAGGCAGCGGCGGGCTCACCGACGTGGCGCCGAGACCCGTGCCGTAGTGGCCGGAGCGGTCGGCCAGCTGCTCGCGCAGGGCCAGCACCACGTTGACGCGGCCGATGGCCGTGTCGAGGTCGCCGACGGTGCTGACCTGCTCGGCGATCTCATCGGCCGCACGCACTGCGGCCACGGCGCCGTCGGTCTCCACCGATTCCGTGGGGCCGGCCAAGACCGCACCGGCGGACCGCTCGTCCAGCTGCTCGGCCAGGGCGGCCCAGGCGGCGGTGTCCGCCTCGGCCTGCGCGTCGCTCGCGTCGGCGTCGGGAGGACCGGCGACGAGGAGCGCCAGGGTCGAGCGCTGGGTCACCTCCCCGTCGACCTCCACCAGCCCGGCGTCCGCGAGGGCAGTGAGCAACTCGGTGCGGGCGGGGTCGTCGACGACGGTCTGCGCGAGGTCCCCGGTCACCAGTGCGCGCGCCAGGGCCGCGGCGAGCACCTCGGGGACCTCGCCGCTGGCCGCGGTCCCCCCGTCGGCGAGCCGCTGCGCGAAGTCGGCCGCGAACTCCTGCCGCGCGGTCTCCTGGGCCTCGTCGGTCCAGTCGTCCTGCACGGTCACGAGCGCGGGCACGGTGGCACCCGCCTCGCGCAGCACCTCCACCGCCGCGTCCGTGGTACTGGCGTCGGCACCCGGCAGCTGCACGACGGCCACGGCGCGCCCACCCAGCTGGCGCTCCACCACGGCCGGGGCGACGGCCTCGGCCCACGCGTCCTGCGCCTCGCCGACGGCCAGGGCCTCGTCGCGCTCGGCGCGCAACTGCTCCCTCTCCTCCGTCAGCTGGCGCACCTGGTCGGTGATCCCGGTGGAGATGCCCTCGTTGAGCGGACCGGCACCGAGGACGATGCCGACGGCCAGCGCCAGGAACACCGACACCAGGGAGATCACGTGGTACCGGAAGTCGATCACTGCTCGTCCTGTCGTCGTGGGTGGGGCCGTGCGCCGGGCGGTGTCCCGCGCCTCACGGCCCGTCCCCGGTGAGGAGACCGGTGGCGAAGGCCCAGGCGTCCCCGAGACGGGCACCGGTCACCGCCAGGATCGCCTGGCCCGTGGGGGTCACCGCGAGCGCGGCCACGAAGGCCAGCACACCCGCCAGCACGAGCAGGAGGACCTGCCGGTCGGAGACCCTCGACTGGTACAGCCGGGACACGCCCTTGGCGTCGACGAGCTTGCCGCCCACGCGCAGCCGCGTCAGGAACGTGCTCGCCATCCCCGCACGCCCCTTGTCCAGGAACTCCACGAGGGTGACGTGGGTGCCCACCGCCGCGATGAGCGTGGCGCCCTTGTCGTCGGCCAGCAGCATCGCGACGTCCTCGCTGGTACCGGTGGCGGGGAACACGACGGCGTCGATGCCGAGCCCTCGCACGCGCTCCAGGCCGGGGGCGCGCCCGTCGCGGTAGGCGTGCACCACCACCTCGGCACCGCTGCGCAGGGCCGCGTCGGAGACGGAGTCCATGTCACCGACGATCATGTCGGGCTTCCAGCCGGCCTCGAGGATGGCGTCGGCGCCGCCGTCGACGCCGATGAGGACCGGCTTGTACTCGCGCACGTAGGAGCGCAGCGTGACGAGGTCCTCCTTGTAGTGGTAGCCGCGCACCACGATGAGGACGTGCCGCCCCTCCAGCCGCGTGCGCACGTCGGGGACCCCGACGCCGTCGAGCAGCAGTTCACGCTCGCGCCGCAGGTACTCCATGGTGTTGGCCGCGAAGGCCTCCAGCTGCAGGGACAGCCCGGCGCGGGCCGCCTCCATGTCGGCGGCCACGAGCTCCGGCGTCAGGCGCCGGCCGCGAGCCACGACCTCCTCACCGCTGCGCAGCTCGTCACCGACGAGCTGCAGGCGAGCCCCCTCGGCGACGGCCGTCATGACCTCGGTCCCCACCGCGTCGAGCACGGGGACACCCGCCTCGACGAGGATCTCCGGGCCCAGGTTCGGGTAACGCCCGGACGTGCTCGCGGAGGCGTTCACCACGGCCGCCGGCCCGCACGCCACGAGCGCCTCGGCGGAGACGCGGTCGAGGTCGAGGTGGTCGATGACGGCGATCTCACCGGACCGCAGCCGCTTGGTCAGGGTCTTGGTCCGCCGGTCGACGCGTGCGGTGCCCTGCACGGTGCTGGCCTGCGCCTGGGACGCGCCGCCGGGCGCCTCCGCCCGGGTGGGCCCGCGTCCCCACCGGCGCCTGCTCACGTGCTCACCCCTCACCCGACGATCCACCCGCCCTCGATCCACCTCCTGCGCCACCCACCGCCCCGCCTCAGCCGCCGGGGCGCTCGGCGGTCGCCGTCGATCGTCGCACGCGCGGCTGGCGCGCTCGTCTCGACGGGGCCCGTGGCGGCGCGGCGGCGACCTCCGCTTCGGCGCGGGAGGAGCGCAGCAGCTCCTCGGCGTGGGCCCGGGCGGTTCCGGAGCCGCGGCCGGAGAGCATGCGGGCCAGCTCCTCCACCCGGCCGGAGTCGTCCAGGCGCACGACGCCGGACTCGGTGACGCTGCCGTCGTCGGTCTTGACCACGGTCAGGTGCGCGTCGGCGAACGCGGCCACCTGCGCCAGGTGGGTCACGACGACGACCTGGGTGCTGCGCGCGAGCGCGGACAGCCGCCGACCGATCTCGACGGCGGCCCGGCCACCGACCCCCGCGTCGACCTCGTCGAAGACCATCGTGGGTACGGGGTCGGCGCCCGCCAGCACCACCTCCAGGGCGAGCATGACGCGCGAGAGCTCACCGCCCGAGGCGCCCTTGGCCAGCGGCCGGAAGCCGGCGCCGGAGTGCGCGGCGAGCTGCAGCTCCACGGTGTCGCACCCGTGCGGCCCGAGCCCCTCGCCGGAGCGGACGTCGACGCGGACGCGGGCACTGGGCATGGCCAGGGCGTTCAGTTCCGCGGCGACCCGCTCCTCGAGCTCGCGCGCGGCGCGGGTGCGGGCGGTGGTGAGGCGCCCGGCGATCTCGTGCAGCTCCCGCTCCACGGCGTCGCGCTCGCCGGCCAGCCGCTCCAGCCGGCCGTCGTCGTCCAGTTCCAGCAACCGGGCGGCGGAGCGCTGCGCCCACGCCAGGACCGCGTCGACGCCCTCGAGCCCGTCGCCGTCCGGAGCGGGTGCGTAGCGACGCACGAGGGCGGTCAGCTGGGCGCGCCGCTCCTCCACCGCCGCCAGCCGGGCGGGGTCGACCTCCAACCCGGCCGCGTACTCGGCGATCTCGGCGGACAGGTCGGCCAGGAGGTAGGACAGCTCCCCCGCCCGCCCGGCGAGCTGGGCGAGCGCCGGGTCGTGCTCCCCGGCCTGCACCAGGGCGCGCCGGGCGGTCTGCAGGAGGCTGTCCGCGCCGGCGTCGGTGGCGGGCCCCTCCTCCGCACCGGCGCTCTCCCCGGTCAGCGCCTGGTGAGCGGTGGCGGCGGCCGTGCGCAGCACCTCCACGTGGGCGAGCCTGCCGGCCTCCTCCTTCAGCGCGACGTCCTCACCGGGGCCCGGGTCGGCGCGCTCGACGTCCTCCAGCCCGAGCCGCAGCAGCTCCGCCTCGCGGGCGCGGTCGGCGGCGTGCGCGGCGAGGTCGTCGTGCTCGGCCGCCAGGCGGCGCCAGCGCACCCAGCGTTCCGCGTAGGCGACCCGGTCCGCGTCGAGCTCCGCCCCGGCGAAGGCGTCCAGGACGCGCAGCTGCTGGACCGCCGAGCGCAGCCGCAGCTGGTCGGTCTGCCCGTGCACGGCCAGCAGGTGCTCGGCGAGCTCGGCGAGCACCCCCACGGGAGCGCTGCGCCCACCGACGTGGGCGCGACTGCGCCCGGTGGCGGACAAGGTGCGGGCGATGAGCAGTTCGCCCCCCTCCAGCTCACCCCCGGCGTCCAGTGCCCGCAGGGCTGCGGGGCCGGTGGGGTCCACGGACAGCCGCCCCTCCACCGAGGCGGACTCCGCCCCGGTGCGCACGGCGGCCGCGTCGGCGCGCTCCCCCATGAGCAGCCCGAGGCCGGTGACGACCATCGTCTTGCCGGCACCGGTCTCACCGGTGATGACCGTGAGGCCCGGCCCCAGCGGCAGTCGGGCGTCCCGGATGACCCCGAGCTCCCTGATGCGCATCTCCTCGATCACACCGCTCACCCCCCGTCCGCGGCCGCTCGCGGCCCGCGCCAGCCGTGCACGGGCAGGCCGAACTTCGCGACGAGCCGGTCGGTGAAGACGCCGGTGCTCAGCCGGGCCAGCCGCACCCGCTGCTGCGAGCGCCGCACCTCGACGCGCGCCCCCACGGGAGCGGCGAAGGTCCGCCGCCCGTCGCACCAGACGACGCCGCCGTCGTCGAGGCTGGGCAGGACCTCCACCCCGACGCACGAGGTGGGGGCGATGACCAGCGGACGCGCGAAGAGCGCGTGCGCGCTGATGGGCACCACGAGCAGCGCCTCCACCTCCGGCCACACCACGGGACCGCCGGCCGAGAAGGCGTAGGCGGTGGAACCGGTGGGGGTGGCCGCGATGAGGCCGTCCCCGCCGAAGGTGCTCAGGGGACGGCCGTCGACGTCGACGACCATCTCGATCATCCGTTCCCGGTTGCCCTTCTCCACCGAGACCTCGTTGACCGCCCACGAGCGCGTCACCACCCGGCCGTCGAGCACCACCTCCACGTCCAGCGTCATCCGCTCCTCGACGCGGTAGTCGCCGGCCACGACCCGGGAGACCGACTCGACGACCTCTTCGCGCTCGGCCTCCGCGAGGAAGCCGACGTGCCCGAGGTTGACGCCGAGCAGCACGGTGCTGCTGCCGCGGACCAGCTCGGCGGCGCGCAGGATGGTGCCGTCACCGCCGAGGACGACGACCACCTCGGCGCCCTCGACGGCACCGTCCAGCTGGCACTCGTGGACCAGGCGCCGGTCGGCGACGCTGAGGGCCTCGGCCTCGTCGGGGGTCATGAGGGTGCGCACGCCGGCTGCGTGCAGCGTGCGGACGACGTCCGTGAGCGCGGCCACGGCCTCGGCGCGCCCGGTGTGGGCGAGGACCAGGACCGTGCGCACCTCCGTCGCGGGGCCGCCGGCCTGGGCGCTCACGACAGCCCCGCCTGGGGCCCCTCGGCGACGGCGCGCCGGAGCGCCTCCTCCTCCAGCCCGGGGGCACCCGCGGCCAGGTGGAGGAAGTACTCGACGTTGCCGCTGGGCCCCGGGAGCGGGCTGGCCGCCACGCCGCGCACGCCGAGACCGCACCCGGCGGCGGCCCGCGCGACCGAGCGGACCGCGTCCGCCCGCAGCTCGGCGCTGCGCACGACCCCACCGGATCCCAGGGCCTCCCGGCCCACCTCGAACTGCGGTTTGACCATGAGCACGAGCTCAGCCTCCGGAGTGACGCACCGCACCAGCGCGGGCAGGACGAGTGCCAGGGAGATGAACGACAGGTCGGCCACGGCGAGCGAGGGGGCGGGCGCCACCTGCTCCGGTTCCAGGGCGCGGACGTTGGTGCGCTCCAGCACCGTCACCCGCGGGTCCTGCCGCAGCGGCCAGGCGAGCTGGCCGTACCCGACGTCGACCGCGACGACGTGAGCCGCGCCGCGACGGAGCAGCACGTCGGTGAACCCGCCGGTGCTGGCTCCCGCGTCGAGGCAGCGGCGATCCGTGACGTCGACGGCGAAGGCGTCCAGCGCTCCCACGAGCTTGTGCGCCCCGCGGCTGACGTACGCGGTCTCCTCCTCGCCGGACTCGACGACGATCGCGGCGGCCGGGTCCACCTGGGTGGCGGGCTTGCCCGCCCTGGCCCCGGCCACCTTCACGCGGCCGGTCACCACGAGCTCGCTCGCGTGCTCGCGGGAGCGCGCCAGCCCTCGGCGCACGAGCTCGGCGTCCAGGCGCAGGCGGCGGGCCACGTCAGCCCTCCGCGCCGGCCAGGCGCTCGCGCAGGGCGCGGTCGACGTCGTCGTACACGTCGACGTGCTCGTGCACGCCCAGGCCGTCCAAGACGTCCAGGCGGGCGAGCGCGGCCTCCAGCGAGCGGTCCGCGGCGATGTCCTCGGGGCCGGGCACGCCGGCCGCGGTGTGGGCGGGCGGCGCCGGCCGCGGCGTCGGGGCGGGGTGGTCCGTCACCCGGGTGAGGTTACAAGCCGCTCCCGACGGCCCCGGGGACGTCGTCCCCAGGGACGTCGATGTCGGTGGTCAGGCTGTGGGCGACGAGCTCGGCCAGCTCACCGAGATCCACGTCCCAGCTCTCGTACGTCTGCGCGTCCCGCACCGCCCAGGCCGCTTCGGCGGCCGCCCGCAGCACGTCGAGCCCGTCCGGCCCGGCGGCCGCGGAGCGAACGAACGCCCCCTCGGAACCGACACCGACCTCCGCACCGCGGCAGCGGGCGACGATCGCGTCACCGCCGTGCTCGAGAACCGGCACCGGGTGCTCGTCGTCGAGGGAGCGCAGGTCGCGGCCGATCAGGTGCGGGCGCTCGTGCGGGGCCGCTGCCAGCAGCTCGCGGGCACCGGTGACGCCGGTCAGCACCAGCAGACCCGGCAGCCCCGCGGCCCGGGCCCCCTGCAGGTCGGTGTCGAGCCGGTCGCCGACCACGAGGGCGTTCCGCGCGCCCGAGCGCGCGACGGCCTCGTCGAACAGCGCCCGCTCGGGCTTGCCGCACACGACGTCCGGTTCCCGGCCGGCAGCTCGCGCCACCAGCTGCACCAGCAGGCCGTTGCCGGGAGCGGGGCCGCCAGGGGTGGGCACGGTGGCGTCGAGGTTGGTGGCGACCCACCACAGGCCGGCCCGCACGGCGTGGGTGGCCTCGGCCAGCCGAGCCCACGAGGTGTCGGGGGAGAAGCCCTGGACGACGGCAGCCGGGTCGTCCGCGAGGGACTCCACCGGCTCGAGTCCGCTGGCCTCCAGCGCCTCGCGCAGCCCCTCCCCGCCCACGAGGAGCACCCGGGAGCCACTGGGCAGCCGCTCGGCGAGGTGACGGGCGGCGGCCTGCGCCGACGTGACCACGTCCTCGTCCCGTGCCGGGGCACCGAGGGCACGCAGGTGCTCGGAGACCGTGGACGGTGGTCGAGACGCGTTGTTGGTGATGTACGCCAGGCGCGCTCCCGCGTCCTCGGCCCGGGTCAGGGCCTCCGCGGCGTGCGGGACCGCGTGCGGACCGACGTAGACGACACCGTCGAGGTCGAGCAGGAGGACGTCGTGCTCGGCCCGCAGTGGCCGACTGCTGCCGCGGAGCACCGCGGTGGGCGTGGCGGGCACATCGTGGTCGATGGCGTTCTCGGTGGTGCTCAAGGACTCCCCGGGTTCTGCCGCGCCGCCAGCGTGGCGCGGACCTGTCGCAGACGGTCGGCGTACTCGGGCCGGTCCGGGCGCATGACGTGGGCCATCGCCAAGTGCTCCGCGGCCAGCCCGAAGCGCCCGAGACGGCTCAGGCTCAACCCCAGGCCGAAGTGAGCGTAGTCGTCGGCCGGGCGGGCGTGTGCGAGGCGCCGGAACGACTCGGCGGCGGCCGCTATGTCCCCCGCGTCGTACTGGGCACGCGCCAGCGCTTCGAGGATCCCCGTGGAGGCCGGTTCCTGGGCGTGCGCGCGGGTCAGCAACGTCGCGGCGGCGGCGGCTTCCCCGTCGGCGAGCAGAGCGAGACCCCGCTGCAGCCACTCGTAGGTGCTGCCGCGGGGACGCCCCGGTTCCCGCGGGCCGTCTCCTCGAGGGGCTGCGGCGTCCGGTCGATCGGGCACGGCGGGACCTCCTTCGGCATGCAGGGCTCGACCGTAGGATGCGCCGGGTGGAGCCGGAACGCACGGGGGCGCGCGCTGACGCCCCGGCTCCCGGGTCGGCCGGTGCGTCACTTGCGCGCACCGATCTCCTGCGTCCCTTTCCCGGACTGCGGTACCGGGAGGACGTGGTGGGGTCCCTGCACGGGGTGCTGGCACCCCCGCACACCGAGATCGCCAGGTCCACGCGCGAAGCGGCACTGGAGTCCCACCCGTACTTGGTCACCCACCTGGAACGGCCCGGGCGCTCCGGTGGCGGCCCGGGTGAGGCACCTGCAGTCGTGGACTGGCTGAAGCGGGGCGCCCTGACCCAGGACCCCCCGTCCCTGTACGTCCTCCAGCAGCGCCGCGGGGGGCGGACGCACCGCTTCGTGGTGGGCGAGGTCGGGGCCGAGGACGACGATCGGGTGCTCCCGCACGAAGCCACGATGGAGCACGCGGTTCGCGCCAGGGCGGAGCGACTGCTGGCGGTGCGCGTGGATTCCGAGCCCCTGCTCCTGGTGGATGCCGAAGCCGGCCCGGGCGACGCCTCCGGATCCACCTCAGGACTGAGCTCACTGGTGCACAGGGCTGTCCTCGAGGGACACCACGTCGCCGCCACGAGGGGCGACAACGTCGGCCAGGTGGACGTGTGGCGTCTGGACCCGAGCGCGACGGTGGACGAACTCCGGTGGGCGGTCGGTTCGAGGCGGTGGCTGATCGGCGACGGGCACCACCGGTGGGCCGCTGCTCGGCAGCTGAACGTCGCCCCCCGGGGCTCCAGGGCCGTCCTGGCCGCGTTCGCCGTCCCCGGCGAGCACCCCCTGGAGGTGGCGGCCTTGCACCGCGTGGCCCCGGCGGGTTCCGGCAAGTCGCTCGCCGGGGCGGAGCAGGTGCGCCCCCTCCTCTCGACGGATGCGGAGACGCTGCTACGGCGACTGGCTTCCCTGCGCGAACCCGACTGCCTCTTGATCGAGGGAGGCACCGCAGCAGTGCTGCACACGCCAGGACGCTCGTCCTCGGCGTGGGGCGCTGCGGCCTGGGTGGACGAGGCCCTGGCGACCGCGGGCGTTCCCGGTCACCTGGTGTCGTACGTAGCCAGCGCCGGAGCCGCCATCGAACGACGACGTCGAGGTTCCACCGTGATCCTCCTGCCGACTCCCCAGGTGCGCGACATCGTCACGGCGGTGGCCACCGGTGGTTCGATGGGACGCAAGTCGACGTCCTTCCAACCCAAACCCTTGGCCGGAACCGTGCTCCGCCTGCGCTGAGGAGGCCAGCTGAATGCACCGGGCGTGCAGCAAGTGCGCCCCAACGCGTGAAAGGCCCTGCACCCCCCACCACAGCA
>NZ_JALBVB010000003.1 GCF_022669155.1 Kineococcus sp. TRM81007
AATGGTTCTTAACTGATCAAACAACCGGATCTCTCAGGCTTTCGGGCCTGCACATCGGAAGAGACGGAGGTTGAACGAAAAGACCAGTTCTGATTAGTTCTATCGACCAGACAAAAACGCCAGTCGTTCTTTCAATGGTTGAGTTGTGAGGCGGGAAGACGAAAGAGACGAAAGTTTCCCTAATTTCTCCCGGTAACCCAATCAGCTGCAAAGTTGAAGGTTGCGCAATGAGCCGGAGCAAATCGCAAGAAATGCTTTAACTCCATTGTCCTGAAAACACTCCATCCCGGAAGGCAAACCGCAAGGGATGCCGAAAGGATAGCCGGAAAGCAAAGCTGTAAAACGCAATGCCGGAAAGCCAGGGGTTGCAAAATGCATACGTGTGTTAAGGAAGCG